>NZ_CP126994.1:0-1235000 GCF_030252425.1 Acidisoma sp. PAMC 29798
TTTTTATCTTGGGAGGGCGAAGGATATAATAGAATTAACAAATGAACAGTTAGACGCGATTTGGTCAATACAACGCTTTGGCACGCCGTTTAATTTTGTGGACGATGATAATGATAAACCCGTAGATGTGTTGGAAATGGGCTGGTTTCATAGCCTGGTGGAAACAGGGTTCATAGGTAAGAAAGACGGAAAGCTGCAATGCATTGTTGACACATTTGATCTTCTATTCGTGATATATTTGTGTAACGATCGTGACATATCTGGAAGCGTCGGATATATACCGGATTTTAGGCCGAACATGGCGTTTGCTGAGCAGGGGCTTGTCTGTCCTTGGGAGCATTGCATCGAATTCATGCCACTCCCACCGCGGTCCAAGCAACAGATCGTAGAACACAAGAAGCACCTGCAGGAGATGTTTGATAAAGATGCTTATGCACACAAGACTCCTGAGGATATTGCTTTCCTACGTGGGATGCTAGAAGACCCTATACCAGAAGATGCGATAGACGGAGATGTCGATCCACTTGAATATGGTGGATGTCCAATCTTTGGACACTGCTGCCCAGGCGGAGTTTTACAGGCGAAGTTGTGTGCCGAACAAGAAAAGGTGGATGACGAAGAGACTTCTGGCTAGTTGTTTACGTTGAACTTGGACGGGCAACGCCCAGTTGAAATAGACACTCTTGTTAATCTACACCAGCCCGACCGCATTCGACTGGCGAGACAGCGGCGGGAATTGCAGTGCATGCAGAAAGGTCCGCTTCAGGAAACACAGCGAACCGTGTTGACTGACCTGCATGGGCGTAAACCAGACCTTTCTCGGCTTGCGCCCCCTGTCCGCGTTCCACCCAAACGATCACTGACGCTCGCCTCCCGCCCTACGCCCCCGCAAAAAACCCCTCCGACCGCGCGACAAACCCGAAACACTGCCGCACATCGTACAACGTCGCGGCCACACAACACTCCGGCGATGTCGTGCCACTGCAATCCTCTAGCAGCACACAATCGTCACCGAAGCAGCGTACGTCTTGCGGCGTGCCGAGAAGGCATTGATCCACATTGACGCCGGCAAACAGCAACGTCGTCACGCCGAGGTGGCGACGGAACGGATGGATCAGGCTGAGCGCGAAGCGGCCAAGAGGCCTTACGATCAGTCCGGGACGTAGAACCCATAAACGCCGGCCGATAGTTCTGCCACGGCGAAGCGGATGGGATGGTCAAGACTGCCGACGTCAACGACGCGGAAGGTGTGATGCTGGTTTGGGTAATTGGGGTGAGGAAGAACGACGGCAGGGTCTCCCGTGCGGCGCCATATCGCCTGCCACACCGCGACACCCCCGATTGTGAGGCCGTCGTCTTCAACCCCGACGTGAATGTTGCGCCAATTGCCCATGATGATCGTCTTAATGACGCTCGCCTCCTTACCCACGCCTCCGCCAAAACCCCTGCGACTTGCGACGAACCCGAAACACTGCCGCACATTGTATAGCGTCGCGGCCAGACAATACCCCGGCGATGTCGTCCCACTGCAATCCTCCAGCAGCACATAATCGTCACCGAGGCGGCTTGCGTCTTGCAGCGTGCCGAGCGCGCCTTGATCCACATTGACGCCGGTGAACAACACAGTCGTCGCGCCGAGGTTGCGCAGAATACTGTCCAGCGCGGTGTCACAGAACCCCATTTCGAGACGTGGGTGTCGCCCTCGTCCGGTGCCAACTCATCCACAACGCCAGTGGCCCAGCTCCAGCACGTGCGGGCTTGCCCGAGTCAGTGCATCGCCTAGGCCGGCGCCCCCGCCATCAGGCCTATACGCAGGCAGCAGCGTGGGCCGAGGTTCAGCCGGTCGGGCCGGCTGCCCCAAGTCACCCAAACCGCAGGCAATTCTTGACGCAAAGCCCGCCGAGGTGGCGTCCGAAGCCTCATGAGCCGCATCAAAGGCGATCCGAATACCAAACGAATAGGCCGAGTCGGACGGTGAAACAATCTCCGGAGTTGGCGGTTTCGTCGGCAGGGCGGCATCGCAGGGTCCCTGAGACCGGTCTGAACGGCCACGAAACCATCGACACAAGCGATTCAACTTCATACAAAGGTGCTCGGTAGACTGGGTAGCGTTGAGGCGTCAGGAGAACGACTTGAAACCGATCCAATTGCCGCGGGACGAGGCAGAGCGATTGTCGTCTCTGCATGCCCATGCAATCATGGATACGGCCGCAGACCCCTATCTCGACAGCTTGACGCGCATGACCGCGGGCAAACTCCATGTGCCGATCGTGCTCGTGAACCTGTTGGACTCCGATCGTCAGTGGGCGAAATCCGCCTTTGGCTTGCCGCGCGGGTACGAAGTGCCCCGCGACCTGGCGTTCTGCTCACAGACCATTCTCACCCCCGATCACGTCACCATTATCCGCGATGCCACCCTGGACACGCGTTTTGCCGACAATCCCTTCGTGACCGGAAAGCCTCGGTTTCGATTCTACGCCGGGGTTTCCATCATCGATGGCGAAGGTCGTGCGCTGGGCGCGCTCTGCGTGATCGACACGGCACCGCGCGACTTCACGGCCGCTGACAGCATCATCCTTTCGGAAATGGCAGAAAGCGTTTCAGCCCGCCTGGAACTCTATCATTCGAATGCTGCATTGCGAGAGAGCAAGGAACACTATCGCGTTGCCGTCGCCTCCAATCCTCACATGCGCTGGACCATGTCGGCGGACGGCAAGTCCGAGGAAGGGGAAGAGCGTTGGCAAGAAATGATTGGCTCATCCTATGAATATTCCAATAGCCAGGATTGGGTCAGGGCCGTTCACCCGGAAGATCTCTCCTCGGCGTTGACGGCGTGGTCGGCTTCCTTGCGGGAGGGTGAGCCGCTCGACATGGAGTATCGTCTGCGCCTCGCCGCTGGAAACTATCGTTGGTTTCGCGTGCGCGCGACGCCGAGACGTGACGTGACGGGCCGCATCATGCGGTGGTACGGCGTGGTGGAAGACATCCACGAGCGCAAGATTGCAGAAGCCACGCATCTTGAAACGGAAACCCGCCTGCGCCTGGCGCTCGATGTCGGTCGCTTGCGCACCTGGGAACTCGATCTGGCGTCGCGGCGACTGACGGCGTCGGATGTGAGCGTGATCAACTTCGGCCTTCAGCTTGGCGCCGCCGTCTCCGACTACGACACGGCGCTCGCACGCATGCATCCTGACGATGAACAGCGATACGGCAGGGAGGTGGAACAAGCCTGGGCAGCCGGCCAGGATCTTGAAATCGAATATCGCAGCATCTGGCCGGATGGCACGATCCATTGGATCAGGATCAACGGTCGACCCACGAAGGACATCGCCGGGAAAGCCGTCAGGCTGGTTGGCCTGTCGCTCGATATCACGGTGGAGCGTACGGCGGAGGAGGAGCGTCAGCGCGCCGAGGCCCGCATCTCCTATCTTGCGCGGCACGACCCCCTCACCGGCCTCGCCAACCGCCTGCTGTTCCATCAACGGCTTTCAGAGGCCATGGCGTCTGTGATGCCGGGGGTACGGGTGGCGCTTCTCCGCATCGACCTGGACGACTTCAAGGCCGTGAACGTGGCGATCGGTCATGCGGCCGGTGATAAGGTTCTCCAACATGCGGCGGATCGTCTGAAAGCGAGCGTGGGAGAGGAGGGTATGGTTGCCCGCTACGGCAGCGACGAGTTCGCGGTCATTCTGGGGAACGTGAATTCACCCGAACAGGTCGATCTTCTCAGCCGCCGGGTTTTGCAATCGCTGGGGGAGCCGATTGATGTTGGGGAAACCGATGTCGTCTTGGGCGGCAGCATTGGCATCTCCATGGCGCCAGACGATGCAACCAGCCCAGAGCAATTGCTCAGGAACGCGGATACGGCACTGCATCGCGCCAAGCTGACCAGTCGCGGAGGCTGCCAGTATTTCGACCAAGCCATGGACATCCATTTGCAGGTTCTGGTTGAACTGAAGCTGGACTTGCGGGATGCGCTGAGTCGAAACGAATTTCGTTTGTTCTATCAACCGCTCATCGACCTGGAAACTGGAATGGTCATCAGTTTCGAGGCTTTGATCCGCTGGCAGCACCCGGTCCGGGGTCTTGTTTCGCCCGCCGACTTCATCCCCCTTGCGGAGGAAACTGGCTGGATCGTGCCGATCGGGCGTTGGGCCTTGCAGGAGGCGTGTCGTGAAGCGGCAGGATGGCCGGGGACTGTCGGTGTGGCCGTCAATCTCTCCGCTGTGCAGTTCGGCAACAAGGATTTGGAGGCCGAAATCAGCATGGCCCTGTCAGAGTCAGGGCTTGCGGCCACACGTCTCGAACTCGAAGTGACGGAGACGCTGCTGCTTCAGGACAATGAGGCGAACGTTAAACTTTTGCGCGCCTTGCGGCAGACCGGCGTGCGCATTGCCATGGATGATTTCGGAACGGGATATTCGTCACTGGGCTATCTGCGCCGCTTTCCCTTCGACAAGATCAAGATCGACCAATCCCTCATCCGGGATTTACCAGATGGCGCCGGCGGCGATGCGATTGTCCAGGCCATCATCGCATTGGCCAATAGCCTTGGGATTTCGGTCACCGCAGAAGGGGTGGAGACGCAAGCACAGCGGGATTTCTTGAGCAGAAACGGCTGCGGGCAGGTGCAAGGCTATCTGTTCAGTCGCCCGGTTCCTGCGAACGACGTGCCAGCGCTCCTAGCCGAGACCCAGAAACCCCTCCGACCGCGCGACGAAGCCGAAACACTGGCGCACATTGTATAGAGTGGCGGCGACACAATACGCGGGCGATGTCGTGCCGCTGCAATCTTCCAGCAGCACGCAGTCGTAACCGAGGCAGCTGGCGTCTTGCAATGTGCCGAGCACGCATTGATCGACATTGACCCCGGCAAACAACAAAGTCGTCACGCCGAGGTTGCGTAGAATACTGTCCAGCGCCGTGTCCCAAAACCCCGACATGCGGTATTTCGACACGTGGATGTCACCCTCTTCCGGCGCCAGCTCATCGACAACGCCAGCGGACCAGCTGCCCTGCTCCAACACATGCGCGCCCGCACTGGGGAGCGGATCGCCGAGGCCGACGCCCGTGCCGTCCGGCTTATACACATGCAGCAGCGTGGGGCTGAGGTTCAGCCGATCTGGCCGGTTGCCCCAATTCACCCAAACCACCGGCACCTCTTGACGCCGCAACGCCGGCAGCAGCGCCGCGAGGGCCGGTATTGGCGCGCGCGTCGGGGCGACATCGACGCCGATATGCCCGAGCCAGCCCTGCGGATGACAGAAATCGTTCTGCATATCGATGACGATCATCGCCGTGCGCGCAAGATCGAGGGTGATCCGCTGCGGCGTCGATTCGATCGTCAGCGGTCGTGCCTCACGCGCCGTGCGGCGCAGATCGACCGTGGTTGGTGAGACCTGCCACTGGTTGCGCGCGCTCGACCCCAAAGCAATCATGCCGCTCCCTTCTTCAGACTCGGCCACGGCTAGCCTCCCAGCACCTTGAGATCCTCGGCATCCAATTCCATTGGATGGCCGCTGCGGATCAGCTCGGCGAAGCCTTCGTTCGGCGTCATGACCGTCAGGCAATAGAGCTTCGCGGTGCCGGTGTTATGAACGATGTGCTCATGACCGGGGCGCAGTAGAAGCGCATCCCCGGTCTTAAGCGGCGTCTCGGCCGTGCCGCAGCGCGCGATGCCTTCGCCGGACAGGACATAGAAGAACTCGTCCGCGTGGTTGTGCGTATTGGGCGGGGTGGCGCCGCCGGGCGTGAAGATCTCGACCACGAAAACATTCTTGATGCCGTCCTTCTCGGGGTCGAACAGAACCGCGAAGTAATTCGTGTCCGTCGGCGCGATGCGGAAAACCTTGGCCGCCGAAGCGGCCTCCTTGCCGAAGGCGATCATGGGTTGCTCCTTAGGGGCGATGAGAGGATAGGCAGGATCAGGCGCGAGGGCGTGTCCAGGCCGCTGGCGATGGTCAGCGTGATAACCTGGCAATCCGTGGCAAAGGTTGCGGCCGGTGCTGCGCCAGTGCCGGGGTTTACGGGATGCGCGGGAAAGCTGGCGCCGGCGAGGCTGAGGCGCAGCGCCACGCCGGGCCGGATCGTCGCGCAGAGCGCGCGCAGCGACACGCGGATCGGTAGCGGTTCGGCGGCGGTCACCCGGCGATAGCCTTGGGTGAGGATGATCGCCCGTCCCTCCGGCGTGATTTCGGACAAGACGGCGGAGATGTCGAAACACACGGCATCCGCTTCGACCCAAAGGTCGAGATCGACTCGGCCGGCCATGACAGCCTCGGCCTCGAACGGCGCCGAGGTGAAGCAGGCGATATCAGCGCGTGCATCGAGGGCGGTGCGGTCCTGCCGCCCCATGGGTGCCGCATCATGGCCGCCAAACGAGGGCACCGGCCGCCAGGGGTCATGCACCACCTCATCCCGCGCGGCCTCGGCGGGCGCATGTCGCAACACGCCATCGGTTGCGGTCGGCGTCGCGAGGCCGGAACTGCCGAGGTAAAGCGTGCCCTCGCCCGAGGGCCAGGCGGGGAAATGCCGCCACGTTTTCGCCGTCACATCGAACAGGTCGAGGCCGGTGGTGAGATGATCGCCGCCCGGTGAGTCCTTCAGGAAGCCGTCGAACCAGGCGAGTTGCAGGCGATCGATCTGCGCATCAGCCTCGGGCCCCATATCGCCGCCGGACATCCGCCCCCAGGGCAGATGCGGCCAAGGGCCCACCACCAGACGCTGCGGCTGATCGGACGCCGCGCGCACGGCCGCGAAAGTGTCCAGCGTACCCATCAGCATAGTGTCGTACCAGCCGCCGATATGCAGCATCGGCACGTCCATGCGCTTGCCGGCGAGGGCCGCGCGGGGCGAGGTGCGTCGCCAATAGGCGGCGTCATGGCCGTCGTTCTCGACCCAATCGGCGAAATGGCCGTAGTGGCGATAGCGGCGCAGCACATCGGGGAAGGCCGGCGTCTCGTCCTGCAGCGGCATCGCACGGGCGGCGCCGGACAGGGCGCGGACTGCCTCGGTATCGCTCTCCCGCGCGGCACGGATGGCGGCCATCTGGATGCCCCAGCCGATGCCATCGGCCAGGCGCAGCGCACCGCCCTCATAGGCCCAGTCGCCGTGCAGGTCCCAGCCCACCATGACCGGCGCCAGCGCCCCCAAAGCCGGCGCGCCACCGGCGAGCGCGAGCAATTGCGTCATGCCCTGGTAGGAGAAACCATACATGCCCACGCGACCGGTGGAGCCCGGCAGGGCCGCCGCCCAGGCGACGGCCTCGGCGCCATCCTCACGCTCCGTCTCGAAGGCGTGGAAGGTGCCCTCCGACGAACCCGTACCGCGCACATCCTGGATGACGACAATATAGCCTTGCGCCGCGTACCAGCGGGGATGGGCGAAGACGACGGTGGAGGCGATGCGGCGGCCATAGGGCTGGCGCATGAGCAGAACCGGATAGGGGCCGCCCTCCGCCGGACGATAAAGGTCGGCATCCAGCCGCACACCGTCCTGCGTGGTCATGGCAATCGTTTCGGGTCCGAGCACGCGTCTCATCTCAGGTCTCCGCCAGTGCCGGGAAGCGCAGGCGGGGCCGCACCTCCGCCTCGAACAGGGTCATCGACCGCCGCACCGCCGCCGTCGTCATGCCGGGGAGCTGCGGCATGATATCCAGCCGGTCGATGCCGGTTTCGGCGATATGGGCGTTCAAGGCGGCGGCCACATCCTCCGGCGTGCCGGCAAAGACATCGAGTTGCCGCCGCTGCTCGGCCGGCGTGGGTGCGGTGGGTGGCAGCAGGCCGTCGGCGACCGCCTGAGCGTGGTAACCCTTATGGCCGAGGGCGGCGAAGTAGATCGCGGTGGCCGTGGCGCATTCGGCCGCGGCCTCGGCCCGGCTTTCCGCCACGAAAGCGACCCGCACCCCACGCACCTGGCCATGGCCACCGGCCGCCCGATAGGCGCGCACAAAGGCGGCCTGCCGCACCCCGATCTCGGCCTGGCCGATAACGAGGTTGAGGTCGTGCGCGGCCGCGAAGGTGAGCGTCGGTTCGTCCCGCGCCGCGACCCAGATTTTTTCCACAAGCGCGGGACAAGGGCTAAGCGAGAAACCGATGTCGCCCTTGAGAGTGCCGAGAATCTCCGCCAGCAATGCGCGGTAGCGCGCCGCCTTTTCGGCGCGGGTCTCGCTCGCGCCCGGAAGCGTGGGACCCTGGCCAAGACCGAACTCCACGCGCCCCGGCGCGAGGAGATGCAGCATCGCCATTTCCTCGACCGAGCGGCGCGCGGAATTGGTCGAGAGGATCTTTACGCCTGTCCCGACCGCGATGCGGGTCGTCGCGCCCAGGACATAGCCGAGAAAGACTTCGGCCGCGGGCACGCGGCCATGGAAGGTGCCGGGCAGGCCGGGCGGCAGGTGATGCTCGCCGATCCAGACGGAGGCGAAGCCATGCGCCTCGGCATGGCGGATATCGTCCAGCGCCGTGGTGATCGCCGCGCGGTCGGTGACGCCGACCTCCGCCCACATTTGGTTGAAGATACCGACCCGCGTGCTCATGCGAGGCGGCCGGAGGTGGCGCGCGCCCAGGGCATCGCCCAGCGCTCGATCAGCACGATGAGGCCGACCAGCACCATGCTGGAGGCTGTGCCGATGAGCACCGCCGCCCAGACCTCATCATTGCGATACTGCGAACTCTCAAAGACGATGAGGTAACCGAGGCCGCGGTCGGCCGCGACCCATTCGGCGACGATGGCGGCGACGAAGCAGCTACAGGCCGAGAATTTCAGCGCCGTGAAGATGAATGGCAATGCCGCCGGCAGCCGCACCATCCAAAGCCGCTGAAATCCACTCGCCGACAGGCTGTGCAGCAACTCGCCAACCTCGGCATCCGCGCTGCGCAATCCGCGCATGCCGTTCACCAGCATCGGAAAGAAGACCAGGAAGATGGCGACGAGGATCTTCGGCTCCATGCCATCTCCGAAGCCGATGATGAGCGCCGGCGTGACGGCGCCGATGGGAATCGCCTGCGCCGCCATGGCGAGGGGCAGCACCGAGCGGCGACTGACCGGTGATCCCACGAACAGAATGGCCAGCAGCAGCCCTATGCTATTGCCGATGACGAGGCCGGTGATCGCCTCGGTGGCGGTGATGCCGGCATTGAAGGCGAGCACGCCGGCGTCATTCCAAAAGGCCGCCACAACCGCGAGCGGCGAGGGCAGCACCAGCGGGTCGATCCATTGCAGGGCCGTCACGGCCCACCACAGGATCAGCACAAGCACGAAGACCGCGACCGGGCCGAAGACGCGCCTCATGAGGTCGTCTCCGCCGCAAGCCAGGGCATAGCAAGCCGCTCCGCCAGGGTAACGAGGCCCACGAGGATCAGCGTCAATGCGGCCGTGACGACGACCGCCGCCCAGAGTGTGGGGATTTTGAAATACTGGCCCGAGATCACGATCAAATAGCCGAGGCCGACATTCGATCCGATCCATTCGCCGACGATGGCGGTGATGAAGGAGGCGGAGGCGCTGACCTTCAGCGCCGCGAACAGATAGGGCAGGGCGGCCGGCAGTTCGACCATCCGCAGCCGCTGCGGACTGGTGGCGGATAGGCTGTGCAGCAGCTCATGATAGCCGATATCGGCTTCCCGCAAGCCGCGCGTCATGTTGATGAGCATTGGAAAGAATGCGGCGATGGAGACCACGGTGAGGATCGCCGGCAGGCCGCGCCCGATGAGCAGCACGATCAGCGGCGTGATGGCGGCGATGGGCACCGCCTGGCTCGCCAGCGCCAGCGGGAAGAAGCACTGCCGTAGCCAGCGGGAGGAGGCCAGCAGAATGGCGGCGACGACGCCCGCGAAGCTGCCGAGGGCGAAGCCGCCCAAGGCCTCCATCGTCGTCGCCGTTCCGTGCCGCAGCAACACGGACGCGCTGGTGCAGAGTGCCTTGAGCAGCACCAGGGGCGCCGGCAGAAGGTAATTCGCGATGAAGCCATGCGCACTCAGCCAGGCCCAGAGGCCGACGATCAGGACGACGAGCATGGTCGGCGGCAGCACGACAGCGCCAGCGCGGGTGAGGCGTTCGGGCCTCATTCCGATACCCCTGTCGGTGTGATGTCCGCGCGGCTCATGCGCATCGGTGGTTGTTCCGGCTCAGAACTTCGGCATATCCGCTTGTTCGAGGATCGAGGTTGTCAGCACACCATCGGTCGGGATGACGGTGGACGTGACGCCGGCATCCTTGAGGTTCTGCGCCGTCTGTTGCCAGATCGACGGATCGAGCCAGAGAATGCCCTTTTCGGCGGTCAGCGCGCTTTTCATGTAAATGACCTGCTGCTCGGCTTGAAAGATCTGCTGTGCGCGGTCGAGCCCGTCGACGAAGTTGCCGTCGATAATATAGTTCGCGGCGGCCTTCGGATCCTTATAGAAACCAGACCAGCCTTTGCCGGTGGCGCGGAGGAATTTCACCAACGTCGCCTGGTTCGCGGCTTTGGCGAAATAGGCGCTTTTCACGAAGAAGGAATCGGCCTGCGCGTTAAGGCCGTATTTGCCGAGCGGCAACACCGTGGTCGGCACGCCCGCCTGCTGCACCAGCAGCGGCTCATTGAACGCAAAAGTGGTGATTTCGCAGCCGATGCGGCCGGCGATCAAAAGGGAGACATCATTCGGGCCGACCGTCATCGTTTTCACATCGGCCGGGGAGACGTTGTTCTTCTCCAGGAAGAGTTTGTAATAAGGTGCGGCATTGACCTTCACACCGACGGTCTTACCCTTGAGATCGGCGGGCACGGTGACGCCGCTATCCTTGCGACACGTCATGGCGATCGGCTGGGTTTGGAACTGGCCCGCGAAAACCATAAACTTTTCGCCGCGTCCCTCGGCGGCGAGAATGGGTTCGGGATTGTCGATGCCGATCGTCGCGATGCCGGCGGCGACCATCTGCACCTGATCGACGCCTTGGCCGGCGGGGATCAGCGTCACGTCCAGACCTTCGGCCTTATAGTAGCCGGCATGCAGCGCGTATTCCGGGCCATACATTTCGACATTGGGAATATAGCCGAGCACGACAGAAAGCTTCGTCATGCCGGCGGCCTCGGCATGGCCTGCGCCGATGTTGAGCATAGCGGCGCCCGCGAGAAGTGACGCTACCCAGAGATGACGAGTTCGCATTAAAACTTCCTCTTTCATGGCCAAGGTGAAGGTTCCGTTAGGCGGTCATGCTATGGCCGAGGGCGTGGCGCACCTCCGCCTCCAACCGGCCAAAGCGTGGGTCATCGCGCATCTCGGGCGTGCGGTGATGACCGAAATCGACATCGATGCGGCGCGTGATCCGCCCCGGTCGTGGTGACATGACAACGACGGTGTCGGACAGAATGATCGCTTCGCTGATCGAATGGGTGACGAGCAGAAGCGTCGCCTTCGTCTCCTCAAGGATGCGCAGCAACTCGAAATTGAGGCGGTCGCGCGTCAATTCGTCCAGCGCGCCGAATGGCTCGTCCATAAACAGGTAGGCGGGCTTCAGCGTCAGGGCGCGCGCGATGGCGGCGCGCTGCCGCATGCCGCCAGAGAGTTCCGAGGGATAGGCTTTTTCAAAACCCTTTAAGCCAACCATTTCGATCGCGGCTTCGGCGCGACGCCGACGCTCCGCACGATCGACACGCGCGACTTCCAACCCGAGTTCGACATTACCCAGCACCTTGCGCCAGGGAAGCATGACGGCGTTCTGGGAAACGAGCGCGAAGCGCCGCGAGGCGCGAGCCTGGGCGGGCGTCATGCCGCCGAGCAGCGCCGTGCCTGCCGTCGGCTTGACGATGTCGGACAGGATGCGCAGCAGCGTGGACTTGCCGCAGCCCGAGGCGCCGATCAGGGACACCCAGGACCCGGCCGCGACCTCAAGATCGCAACCGGAAAGGGCCGTGACGGTCTGGCTGCCGCGGCGATAGACCATCTCGACATTCTGGATCGACAGCCCGTCGGCCCGCACGGTCGCAGTCTGCGCCCGACTGGTGGTCGTGGCGGCGGAAGCCGAAAATTGAGGCAGGATTGCCGCGCCGGGGGTCGCAGAGACCATAAAACCCTCACACTATGCCGCGAAACGCGGCAGTGAAGGGGCATGGTCCGCTAAGATGACTGCCATGGGAACCGTTTTTTTGAGCGCGTTGCGATGCCTAATCGGCAGCGGTCAGGCCAGAAAAAGGGTCGTATGAGGGTCAGTGAGTAGTGAAAGGTAATCCATGATGAAAGCGCCGTCGTCGCATTGGTGGTGGGATCTCTCCACCAGGGAATTCGCCGAACTCGACATGAGCGGGATTGTCGCCATCCTGCCGGTGGGTGCGGTGGAGCAGCACGGCCCGCATTTGCCTGTGCGCGTCGATGCCGCAATCAATGCCGGTATCCTGGCGCGCGCGGTAGCCCTGATGCCCGCCGATATGCCGGCGCTGGTTCTGCCCGCGCTGCCGATCGGCAAATCCAATGAGCATATCGCGTTCCCCGGCACACTGACTCTGCCGTATGAGCTGCTCGCGAGGCTGTGGTTCGAGGTCGCGAAGAGCGCGTGGCGTGCCGGCGTGCGCAAGATCATCCTGTTCAATTCCCATGGCGGCCAGCCGCAGGTGATGGAGATCGTCTGCCGGGAATTGCGCGTGGAACTCGGTATGTTTGCCGTGGGCGCGAGTTGGTTCCGCACCATCAACTCCAGCGACCTCTATAGCGCGGGGGAAGTCCGGCACGGCATCCATGGCGGCGAGTCCGAAACCTCGGTCATGCTGCATCTCCATCCCGATCTGGTGCAAATGGCGCATGCTGCGGATTTCGTGCCGCGTTCGGTGGAATTGGAGCGTACGAATGTGCTGCTGACGCCCGAAGGCGGCGTGGGCTTCGGTTGGCAGGCGCAGGATCTGCACCCCGGCGGCGCTTGCGGCAATGCGGCTGCGGCCGACGCGGCACGGGGTGCCGTGCAGGTGGAGCGCGCGGCGCAGGCGCTCTTGGGGCTGATCGCGGAAGTGCAGGCCTATCCGATGGCGGCGGTCACTGCGAAGACGGCATATAACGGGTGAGCACTGGCGTCTCACGGCGGAATACGCTGCGCTTTTCCGCCCTACGATGCCGCACGTCGCGTAGGGTGGAAAAGCGCAGCGCATTCACCTCATCCACTCACAGCCGTGGCCGCGATGGCGATCTTGATCTGCTCCGCCAGGAGGCTCGTGAGGGCGTCGACGCCCCGATCCCGCCCGATGAGCATCAGGGTCTGCACCCGGCCCCGCAACTCATGCACCGGAATATAGGCGAGCCGGCCAGCCCGCTTCTCCCATTCGATATCGAAGGGCGTGAGGAAGGTGATCGCCTGGTCCAGCATCGCGGCATGCCGCATGACCTCGATCGAATTCGTCTCCAAGGTCGGCTCGATCTGGAGGGAGGTTCCGGCAAAGGCATCGTTCAGGTAGGGGCGGATCGCCATCCCCTCCTCCGCGACGATCAACGGATAATCCGCGCAATCACTGAGGCGGAGCAGGCTGCGGCTCGCCAGAGGGTGATCGGGCGCCATGACCGCGCCCAGCCGGCCGACGCGGGAGGCCAGCACGCGGAAGGTAGCATCGCGTGGGAAATCGAAGCCGAGACCCATATCGGCCTCCCCCGCCGCAACGGCCGCCATGATCTCATGCCCCGTCGGCAGCAATCGCAGCGTGAGCTTCACGCGGGGGGAGCTGCGGCGGAAATCCACGGCAATACGCGGCACCATATTCGCGGCCAGGCCGCTCATAATGGCGAGCGTGATTTCACCGCGCCGCAGGCCCTTCAATTCCTCAATACGGCGCTGGACCCGCTCCATGTCCTTCAGTGTCTGGCGCACATGCCGGATCATGATCTCCCCGGCCGTGGTCGGCATCAGCTTGCGCGGCAGGCGTAGAAACAAGGGCGTGCCAAGCTCCGCCTCCAGGGCCAGGATCTGGCGGTTGATGGCGGAGGAGGCGACGTTGAGGCGCGTTGCGGCCTTGCGCATGGAGCCGAGACGCGCGACCTCATCGAGATAGGTCAGGAGACGGCTATGGAGCATGGTGACTCTCCTGCGGCAGCATGAACACGCGGACTGTCCGCTTTTAGGCAGCGCATCAGGTGGGATTCAAATGCTTTTACCAACCCGCCGTGGTGGTGTCTTATGGTGCGCCTCTCGCCGGTCCCTTTTTGCCTGGAGCCACGCTGCGATGCTGACGACATGACGCTCCCTGAAATTCCCACCACCGTCTGGCTGCGTGGTGCGGCGCTTCCCGCCGGCACGATCGATGACCCGTCATTGATGCGGCTCGGCGTGCCGCGCGAGGGCTATCTGCATGACGCCGATCTGCGCATCGAAGACGGCGTCATTGCCGCGATCGAACCCGCTGGCACGGCGCCGGAGGGTATCGACCTCGCCGGCGGCATCGTCTGGCCGTGTTTCGTCGATATGCACACGCATCTCGACAAGGGCCATGTCGTGCGTCGCACGCCCAACCCGGACGGCACCTTCTTCGGTGCATTGACGGCGACGGGCGCGGATCGCGCGGCCTTCTGGACTGCCGAGGATATCGCCGCACGGATGGAGTTCGGGCTGCGCTGTGCCTATGCCCATGGCGTCGGTGCCATCCGCACCCATCTCGATAGTTTTGGCGACCAGGCCGAGATTTCCTGGGGCGTCTTCCGGGACATGCGGGCGCGGTGGGAGGGGCGGATCGCGCTCCAGGCCGTCGCCCTGGTGACCATCGACCAATATGCGGAAGACTTCGGCGCGACGCTGGCTGCGTTGGTGGCTCGCTCTTCCGGTGTTCTCGGTGCCGTGACGCGGTTGAGTGGCGCAGACCATGGGCCGGTGACGGAGATCGACGGATTGCTCGACCGCCTGTTCATCCAGGCCAAAACACATGGTCTCGATGTCGATCTGCATGTCGATGAGACGGATGACGTGTCGGCCTTTACCCTGCCGCGCATTGTGGCGGCTGTGGAGCGCCACGATTTCCAAGGCCGTGTCACCTGCGGGCATTGCTGCAACCTGGCACTTCAGCCGGAGGAAGTCGCCGCCGCGACAATCGCCGCTTGCGCCCGGCTGGGCATCACCATCGTCACGCTCCCATCTGCGAATATGTATTTGCAGGATCGTGTGAATGGGCGGACGCCGCGTTGGCGCGGCGTCACGCTCGCGCATGAACTCAAGCAGGCTGGCGTGTCGGTGGCGGTTGCAACCGACAATTGCCGCGACGCCTTTGTGCCCTATGGCGACCACGACACGCTCGACAGTTTCCGCTTTACGGTGCGGGTGTCACATCTCGATCACCCTTATGGTGACTGGGGTGGCAGCATTACGCGCCAGCCGGCGGAGACGATGGGATTGGCCACGATCGGTGCTATAGGCGTCGGGCGTTCAGCGGATTTGGTGCTGACACGCGCGCGGAGTTTCGACGAGTTGGTGTCGCGCCCTCAGGCGGACCGCAGGGTCTTGCGATCGGGCCGCGCGATTGACACCACGCTGCCGGATTATGCGGAACTCGACCATCTGGCGAAGGCGACGCCGCGCAGCACGGAGGGGCCGAGCGCGGCGTGAGGACGCGACAGTGGCGTAGGGCGGAAAAGCGCAGCGTATTCCGCATCACCCTGCCGGTGCGGAGAAGAGGTATTTGCGCTCGCTCTTGAAGTCGAAATCGGGATCGTCCCAGGCGATCATCTTGCCGGGATTGAGCAATCCCTTGGGATCGACCTCACGCTTGAAGGCCAGTTGGCCGAGGTCGGAGCGCTTCATTCCGCCTTCCTCCAGCGTGTAGCGATGGGGATTGAAGACGAGGCACCCATTCGCCTCGAACAGTCGCACGATCTCGTCCAACCGTTCCTCCGTTGTGAACCGGATCAGCGGCAGGCCTGAACAGACAACGCGACCGTCGAAACGGATGAACTCCAAATGATCGGACATCTCGGGGCCGATCAGCGCGCTCATGCGCGCGACGGCCGCGAGATGATCGGGAAAAGGATACAGCGTCTGCAAATAGGTGATCGTGGGATCGACCCGCCGGGCGACGAGCGTCGTGTGGTTCCAGGTCAATTCGAACAGCGGTGGCATCGTGCGCTGCGCCTCCGCCGAGATCTGGTCGGAACGAAACACCGTCTCGCCCTGGTGCCGCCGGACGAAGGCGTCGAGCGCGGCGGCCGAGTGCGGCGCCACCATGATCAAGACCGCCGCCTGATCGTGGCGGATGAATTTACCGTGGGCGCTGAAATACTCATGCGCGATCGGCGCCGCCATGACGGACAATTCCTTCAACAGGATGCCGTCCTCATTGCCCAGGCGGTCGGCGAAGGCGGCCGCGCGCTCCATGCTCTCAAAGCCGACCATGACATCGATCCAGTCATAGGCGGGCGCCAAAGGCATTTCGCATGCGGTGATGATGCCGTTGGTGCCATAGGCATGGGCGACCTTGGCGATCTCATCGCCCTCCAACACCAGCACGCGTGGGCTTGCTTCCATGGTAACGACGCGCAACCGTGTGACATTGCCGATGTTGCGCAAGCCGCCCCAGCGAATGGATCCGACGCCGCCTGACCCGCCGGCGATGAAGCCGCCGATGGAGGCGGTGCGGTGGGTGGAGGGGAACATGCGCAGTTCCTGGCCGGAATGCGCGCGGGTTGCGGCGTCAATCTTGCCGAGCAGCGCGCCGGCACCGGCGGTCACGGTGCCCGGCCCGATATGCGTGATGGCATTCAGCCCGCCGAGGCTGAGTACCATGCCGCCTGACAGTGGCATCGCCTGGCCGTAATTGCCCGTGCCGCTGCCGCGGGGCGTCACTGGCACATCGGCGTCAAAGGCGGCCGCGATCGCTTGGCAGACCTCGGCTTCTGTGGTGGGGCTCACTACGAGATCGCCGGTGACGTGGTCGAGGTCGCGCTTGAGGATCGGGGAATACCAGTAGAAGTCGCGGCTCTTTTTGCGAACGAGTCCGGGCTCGTCCTCCACCACCAGACCCACCAGATTCGCCTTCAGCCGCTCAAGATCGCGCATGCTCATCCTTCGCTAATTTTCACGCCGCACTGCGCTCTCATGCCAGTGGCGGAGGAGAAGATATTCGATGGCGCTCATCGCGCCGAAAATCGCGATCCCGAGGAAGGACAGCAGACCGAGAGCCGCGAACATGCGTGGAATATCGAGCCGGTTTCCCGATTCGATGATGCGCCAGGCGAGGCCGGTGGAGGTACCGCTGCCGGCGACGAATTCGGCCACAACGGCGCCGATGAGCGACAGGCCGCCGGAGATCTTCATGCCCGCGAGGAGGTAGGGCATGGCACTCGGGAATTGGATTTCGGTGAGAATGCGCCAGCGCGAGGCGCCGTAAAGCTGCATCAGGTTACGCAGATTATGATCGGTCGATCGCAAGCCGAGCGTGGTGTTCGACAACACGGGAAAGAAGGCGACGATCCAAGCGAGGATGAGCAGCGCGGTGCGCACATTGTCATACCCGACCCAGATGATGATCAGCGGCGCGATCGACACCACCGGCGTGACCTGAAGGATGACGGCATAGGGGAAGAAGGCGGTGGCGATGAATTCCGATTGCGAAAACAAAACCGCCAGTGCCACGCCGCCGACAACTGCGAGCACGAAAGCCTCGATCGTCACGGTGAGCGTGAACCAGAGGGAGCCCATAAGGCTCCAGAAATTCGCGATCAGCGCCGTCCAGATCAAGGTCGGTTTGGGTAGCACGAATTTCGGAACCTGCAGCCAACCGACCAGGAATTGCCATAGGGCGAGAAAAGCGATGCCGACGAGAATGGGCAGCAGGATGCGAAGAACCGTGCCGCGATAGTCGGCGCGCTGGGGAATGGGTGCGATCACCGTCATGCGGTTGCCCGATCATCCAGGGTGGCATGCAACTCGGCGGAGACCATGCGGCAATAGTCGTTATAGGCGGTGGTCATGCGGAAGGCTTCGGAGCGCGGATAGGGCGCGTCGATGCTGAGATCTGCCGTGACGCGACCCGGCCGCGCGCCCATGACCACGATGCGGTTGGAGAGATAGACCGATTCATAGACGCTATGGGTCACAAAAATGACAGTCCAATCGTGGCCCGCCCAGAGGCGGAGCAGATCGTCATTGAGGCGAAACCGTGTGATCTCGTCCAGCGCCGCGAAAGGCTCATCCATGAGGAGCACGGCAGGCCGCGTGATCAGTGCACGCGCAATCGAAACGCGCATCTTCATGCCGCCGGATAGCTCACGCGGATAGGCGCGCGCGAAATTCTCCAACCCGACCATGGCGAGCGCATCCATGATTCGTGGCCGGGCATCCTTGCGAGACAGGCGCTGGAGTTTCAGCGGCAGGTAGACATTGTCGAAGACCGTCGCCCAGGGCATGAGCGTCGGCTCCTGAAAGACGAAACCGAGATCCCGCTTCGGGCGGCCCTGGGCATCCTGCGGCGCGTCCGGCCAGTCGATCCGGCCGTTCGTCAGATCACCAAGGCCGGCGATGAGGCGCAGCAGCGTGCTCTTGCCACAGCCGCTCGGCCCCAACAGGCTGACGAATTGGGCGCGACCGATGGTGAGGTTGACGTCGCGGAGGGCCACGGTGCCGTTGCCATAGGCCTTGCCGACGCTGTCGAGGGTGACGATCGGTCTTTGCGCGACGAGCGGGCGCGGAGGCGCGACAAGGCCGGACAGGTCCATGCTGGTCGTTGGGCGTGTCAGGGCTTGGCCATTTTCAGGCTGAGACCCTTATTGACGAATTGCAGCGTGTAGCTCGTCTTATAGGCAAGCGTCTTCGGGTAGACGCCTTCTTGCGACATGACGTTGAAGAACTGGCTCCAGCGCGCGTCTGTCATCGCGCCGATCCCGAGGGCTGCGGCATCGCCACCCTCGATCATGCCCTGAGCCTTCATCGTCTTGATGGCATAGGCGATCACGCCGTCATTCTCATCGGGGTCGTTCTGCTTGATGAGCGCGTTCGCGGGTGAGGGGTCACCATGGAGATAGTCGTACCAGCCTTCGATGGACGCATTGACGAAGGCCTGCACGACATCCGGATGAGCATCGACCATTTTGTCGGAGACCATGACGAGTGAGGCATAGGACGGATACCCCGCATTGGCGAAAAGGAAGACCTGCGGGGAGAAGCCACCCTGCTGCGCGACCAGATAGGGTTCGGAGGAGATATAGCCCTGCTGGATGGCCTTCGCGTTGACCAGGAAAGGCGCCATGTTGAAGGTATAGGGACGGATCTGGCTGTCCGTATAGCCGTAATTGGCCTTGAGCCAGAGGAAGTAGGTATTGGCGGCACCTGAGGAAATCAGGATCGGCTTGCCCTTGATATCGGCGAGGCTTTTGATGTCGCTGCGCGGATGCGTCATCAAACATTGCGGGTCCTTCTGGGACACCGCCATGACAGCTACGACTTTCGCCCCAGCCTGGACCAGATTCAGCGGGCCGAAACTATTCGAGCCGATTGCGAAATCGATGGCGCCGGCAGCCAGCAACTGCATATTGTCGATGCCGGGGCCGCCCTGCCGAATGGTGACATCAAGACCGGCCTTCTTATAAAGGCCGAGCGCCAAAGCCTCATAATAGCCGCCATGCTCGGCCTCGGCCTTCCAGTCCGTCACGAAGACGATCTTGGTGTCGGCGGCCTCCGCCGGCTGAAACCGAAATACCAGGGCCGCTGTGATGGCGGCAAAGACGATCAGCTTCAGCAGCTTGCGCATCGACACGTCGCCTCCATTCTACGGCCCACAGACAGCATAATTCTTCAGCATCCAAGAAGCATCAAAATTTGCGCGTGATGCTGCCTTTGAGAGAGCGGTCGCTATGACAGACCGCTTGCGGGCGGTGATGTGACGAGAGACCGGATGCGCTCGGCCATTGCAGGCGTCACTGGATTGTAGACGAGCATGCTGAGATCGGGACGGCCATCGACGGCGAAGGCCGAATATTCCAACTCGATTGGGCCCAGGATCGGATGCCGGAGGCGCTTGAGCCCCTCCCCATGGGAGACCACGTCATTTTCACGCCAGAGCGCTTCGAACTCGGGGCTGAGTCGACAAAGCTCATCCACGAGTTGGGCCACTTCCGACACTGCGCCGGCGCGCGCCGCATCTGCCCTGAAGGCACCGACCACGAAGCGGGCAATGCTGTCCCAGTCATGTTGCGCGGCGCGGACATGGGGTTTGCCGAACATGATGCGCAGGATGTTGCGCTCACCCACCGGGAGCGCGCCATAGTCCATGAGCACCACAGCGGCCGCGCGATTCCACGCGATGACGTCCCAGGTTGCGGTCTTCACGATGGCGGGACTGACCTCAAGGACATCGAGCACACGTTGCAAACGCGGTGTCACGCCTTCGGCCGCCTTGTAGCGGACCTCAGGCGGGCGACCGAGTGCAAGCAGAAACATGTGTTCGCGTTCGGGCTCGGTCAGCATCAAGCCGGCGGCGATCCGGTTCAAGACATCAGCCGAGGGGGCGCCGCCGCGCCCTTGTTCCAGCCACGTATACCATGTCGGGCTGATGTTGGAGCGTTGGGCGACTTCCTCGCGGCGAAGCCCCGGCGTTCGCCTGCGCGCCACCGGAAAACCGAAGGCGGCGGGATCGAGCCGCGTGCGGCGATCCTTGAGATAGGTTCCCAGCAGATTGTCGGCTTCGGCGGTCATGCTGATCCTGTTGATGATTATACTAGGATAAAGTCACTACTTTAACGGGATGCAACCGTAGCCGATATCAGCCGGCGAACACCACGGGAGAGTTTGACCATGCGCGTATTTGTCACGGGCGCCACCGGCTTCATCGGCACCGCCCTCGTGCCCGAACTCATTCACGCAGGACATCAGGTGCTTGGCCTGACACGGTCGGATGCCGGCGCCCAGTCTCTCATTGCCGCTGGCGCCGAGGTGCATCATGGCACGCTTGAAGACCCGGAGAGTTTGCGCCGCGGGGCGGCCGAGGCGGACGGCGTCATCCATTGCGCCTTCGATCACGACTTTTCGAACTTCGTCGCGAATTGCGACAAGGACAGGCGCGCGATCGAGGCTCTCGGCGCCGCCCTTGTCGGGTCGAACCGGCCCCTGGTCATTACTTCGGGGACGGGCATGGGAAGCCGCGCGCATGGCCAACCCGCGACGGAGGACGTGTTCAACACCGATCACCCGAATCCGCGCATCGCTTCGGAACTCGCCGGCGCCGCGGTCTTGGCGTCTGGCGTCAACCTGTCGGTGGTGCGCCTTCCTCAAGTCCATGACACGGTCAAGCAGGGACTGATCACGCCCCTGATCGCGGTGACGCGCGAGAAGGGCATCTCCGCCTATTTGGGCGACGGTTCCAACCGCTGGCCGGCTGCCCATATTTCTGACGTCGCCCGACTCTATAGGCTGGCGCTGGAGAAACGGGAACCAGGCGCACGATATCACGCTGTGGACGAAGAGGGCGTTTCAGCGCGCGACATCGCGGAAGCCCTTGGCCGAGGCTTGAAGATCCCGGTGGTCTCCCTGTCGGCGGAGGAAGCGCCGGCCCATTTCGGGTGGCTCGCGATGTTCATCGGCATGGACTTTCCCGCGTCGAGTGCCTGGACGCGGGAGGTTCTCGGTTGGCACCCGACGGGTCCCGGGTTGATTACGGATTTGGAGAATATGAAGTACTAGCTGTACCGTCACCCGCGGATCAAGTCCGCGGGTGACGATTGTTGGTATGTTGTTCGGGAAACTCCGGCCCCGCGTCATAAAACATCGTCGCCGGGCACCGCTGCATGAAATCGTAAACCACCTGACCGAGCGGCTGCTTCGGCCGCTCGGCCGCCGGTTGCAGAAACGGCATCGCCACCCGCAACGCCGCGAGGGCCGCTGACGGTACGCGTCCAAATCCGCGGCCGGGCTTTTGGACACGGCGCAGATCCATCCAAACACTCGCCGCCAATATATCTTGCGCCAGGAGATGAAACGCCGTCTCCACGGCCTGGCGGGCGCGTTGGGTCTTGATGCGGGTTTGCGCTTCGAGATCTTCGACCGTCGCGAAGATCGCGAGACCGGCGGGTGTGACCGGCGCGCCCATGCCGGCCAGCTCCTGCCACAGGTCACTCGGCAGAAACGGATCCAGATTCGGAAGCTGGCTGCAATCCTCTGCCGACAGAATGTCGCTGGGCCGGATGACGGTGAAGAAGGGATTGCGGAAACGCTCGATCCGCTGGGCGACGGCAACGCCCATATTGGTCAGCGCAATCGTAAAGGCCTCGATCTGATTGGCTATGGGATAAGGATCCCAATTGGCATTGGACAGGATATAGCCGGATTTGCCACCGCTCAGCGGGCCACCTTTGACGTGGTATTTCATGAACTGCGGCGTGCTGAGCTCCCAAGACTCCTCCGGTGTCACACCGGGCAGCACGGCGGGATTGTGATCGGCGGCATTGATCGACAGCAGCACGGAGGCGCGTAGATCCGCCCAGGCCTGCCAGGCGGATCCCTGCCGCTGGCTGGAAGCGCGGATGCTTTCGGGATCCTGGATCAGGCGTGTGTCGTCATCATCGAACAGGTAGCTGCCCTTGATCATGTCCATGATGCGGGCCGCGTTCCAGGTTAGCCAGGGATAGGGCCGCATGGCCTGAACCGGCGCCGCGATGGGCGTGACGCTGGAATTCATGCCCAGCAGAACCATCGCATAGGCCAGATCCGCCCAGTTCAGCAGGGCGCGCGCATCCTCCACCAGAAGCACGACCTGCGCCTGCGCATAGGCATTGGTGCTGATGAAGGTCGCGCAATCCGCGCCGAAGGGTTCCAACGGTGCCAAGCCCGCCAAACGAAGGGCCTCGGCGGCCGGCATCCGCATGCCGGCGTAATAGGCCTCGCCCTCCCCGATCATGGCGGCGGCGATATTGCTCATCGGCAAGAGATCGCCCTCACCGAGCGTGCCGCGCGATTGCACGACGGGCGTAATGCGGGCGTTGAGCATGGCGATCACCATGCGCGTCAGTTGCGGGCTCGCCGCGTCATAGGTCATGGTATTGGCGCGGATCGCCATCATGGCGCGTACCAGCGCTTCCTCATGCAATTCGGGGCCGTATCCCGCCGTCGCCCCTTCGCGGAAAGCCGCCATCTGCTGCGCGCGGAGCAGCGCCGTATTCTCGGGCGTCGTCGGGTCGCCGGAGAAGATGATGGTTTCGCGCTGATCGCCGCAGCCCCGGTTGAACCAGTAGATCGTGACCCCTTCGGCGGCACCCTGGAGCAGCAGGCCATAGGCATCGGCAGAGCGCTGCGTGGCTTCGGCGCTCAGAGCGACTTTCGCGCCGCCGCGCGCGATGGCGATGACCTGTGGGATGGTCAGGTCGCGCCCGGTCAAGGTGATGGTGGTGTCGGCGGCGGTCGGGTTGATGGGCTCGTAGGGAAGCTGATTGGCCATGAAGGCTCCAAGGGCGGCGCGGCATTTGTCTACACATAACAGAAGCGCGAGCCCAGACGTCTGGTGCTTTGGCAAGGGCCGCACGATACTTGGATTATGTCGGGCGGCCTGATGGCACGCTTGTCGGGGGAGAACTGCCATGACGCGTTCCGGTAGGGATGTCATGTGGGCGGAGGCGCTGGCGATGCTGGCACGCACCGAACGCCTGCAACGCGAGGCCTTCCAGCCCTCGGCCATCGGCTGGGAACCCCCGATCGACGTGCTGGAGACGGAGACGGATCTGCTCGTGGTGGTCGCGCTTCCGGGCGTCAAGCGCGAGGATATGGAGATCGTCGTCGGCCATGGCGAATTGACCGTGCGCGGCACGCGGCGCTGGCCGGGGCTGGAACGGCCGGCGCGGGTGCATCGCATCGAATTGCCGCATGGCCGCTTCGAGCGGCGGCTGCCCCTGCCGCCCGGCGCCTATACGCTTCTCGGCCAGGAATACACGGATGGTTGCCTGCTCATCACCCTGCAAAGGCTCGACTGATGGACGCCTCCCCCAATGACGCCGTGCTATCCGCCGACAACTTGATCCTCGTCGCGGTGACAGACACGGTTCTGCTGCCCGGCCTCGTCGTGCCTCTCGCCATCGGCCGCCCCTCGGCGGCGGCGGCGTTGCAGGAAGCCGCGCGCACCGAAAAGCATGTCGCGGTCATTCTACAACGCGAGCCCTTTGCCGAAACGCCGGGCCTGGTGGACTTGCATAGCATCGGCACCGAAGCGCGCCTGCTGCGCTATTTCACCGGGCGAGACGGATCTCATAACGCCATCGTCCAAGGCGTCGGCCGGGTGCGGGTCGAGGCGATGGCCAGCACCTTGCCCCATCCGGTGGTGTTGGTCAGCCGCATCCCCGAGCCGACCGATGTCGGGGCGGAGATTGAGGCGCGGGTCCATCAATTGCGCGAGCGTGCGCTGGAGGTGCTGAGCCTCGTCGAGCAGGCGCCGCCGGAACTCGCGGCCACCGTCCGCTCGATCGAGCCTGCGGGCGCGCTGGCCGATTTCGTCACCGGCCTGCTGGATCTGACGCCTTTCGAAAAGCAGGAGATTCTGGAAACCGTGGCACTGGTGCCGCGCCTGGACCGGGTCATTACCCGGCTTGCCTATCGGCATGAGGTTCTGCGGCTATCGCATGACATCGGCCAGCAGACCCGCACCGCCATGGAAGGCCGCCAGAGGGAATTCCTGCTCCGTGAGCAGCTCAAGGCCATCCAGAAGGAGCTGGGCGAGGCGGATGACATCGCGCCTGAGCTCGCAGACCTCAAGCGCAAGCTGGATCAGGCTGGCATGCCGGAGGATGTCGCCCTTCAAGCGCGGCGCGAAATGCGCCGGCTGGAAAAGATGCCCGAGGGCGCGGCCGAGGCCGGCATGGTGCGATCCTATCTCGAATGGCTGACGGAACTGCCTTGGGTGATCAAGGATGAGGCGCCGATCGATATCCCCGAAGCGCGCCGCGTGCTCGACGCCGATCACTTCGGAATGGAGAAGATCAAGCGGCGGATTCTGGAATTCCTCGCCGTCCGCAAGCTCAATCCGGAAGGGCGCGGGCCGATCCTGTGCTTCGTTGGGCCGCCGGGCGTGGGCAAAACCTCTCTTGGGCAATCCATCGCCCGCGCCATGGGCCGCAAGTTCATCCGTGTCAGCCTCGGCGGCGTGCATGACGAGGCCGAGATCCGCGGCCATCGCCGCACCTATGTCGGTGCCATACCGGGTAATATCATCCAGGCGGTGCGCCGCGCGGGTGAGCGCGACTGCGTCATGATGCTGGACGAGATCGACAAGCTGGGCGCCGGCGGCTTCCAGGGCGACCCGGCCTCCGCCATGCTCGAAGTGCTGGACCCGGAGCAGAACGGCACCTTCCGCGATGCCTATCTTGGCGTGCCCTTCGACCTCAGCCGGGTGCTGTTCATCGCGACCGCCAATCAGCTCGATACCATTCCAGGACCGTTGCGGGACCGCATGGAAGTGGTGTCCCTGTCGGGCTATACCGCCGAGGAGAAGGCGGTGATCGCGCGCGGCCATCTGATCCCCCGCCAGCTCACGCAGAATGGCTTAACGGAGGCGGCGGTCGATCTCGATGACGCCGGGCTTAACCTGATCATCGACGGCTATACGCGCGAAGCGGGCGTACGCGGCTTGGAGCGTGCGATTGGCGCAGTGTTCCGCAATGTGGCCGTGCGGGTGGCCGAGGGCGAGAAAGCCCATGTCCATCTCGACGTCGATGAAGTGGCCAGCATTCTCGGCCCGCGTCGTTTCGATGCCGATGTGGCGCAGCATGCCTCCATCCCCGGCGTCGCCACAGGTCTGGCCTGGACGCCGGTCGGCGGCGATATCCTGTTCATCGAAGCGAGCCGGATGCCCGGCAACGGTCGGCTGATCCTGACGGGCCAGTTGGGCGATGTGATGAAGGAAAGCGCCCAGGCGGCGATGAGCCTGCTGAAGACGCGGGCGGCGAAGATGGGCATCGATCCCGCGCTGTTCACGGATAAGGACGTGCATGTGCATGTGCCGGCCGGTGCCACGCCGAAGGACGGCCCCTCGGCGGGTGTCGCCATGTTCCTGTCCCTCGCCTCATTGATGACGGAACGGGCAATTCCCCCGACCACGGCCATGACCGGGGAGATCAGTCTGCGCGGGCTGGTTCTGCCCGTCGGCGGCATTCGCGAAAAGGTCATCGCAGCGGCGCGGGCCGGCATCGATACGGTGATGCTGCCGGCCAAGAATAGGCGCGATTATGACGACATTCCGGAAAGCGCGCGCAATCGGCTGAAATTCATTTGGCTCGACACGGTCGATGATGCCGTGGCGGCGACGATCGGCATGGATGTATCAGGGGAAGCTGGGCTAGAAACGCCCGTCGATTTATTGAAATAGGAGTTATGCGCAATGGCGCGTGCGGCAGTAAAGACCACCAAGAAAACTATGATGACCAAGAAGCCGCCCGCAAAGCGGATTGCGGTCGCGCCTTTGCCCAAGATCAGCAAGGATGATCTGCGCGCGCAGGTGACGAAGCTGGAACTGACCGTCACGACGTTGCGCGCCAAGAACCGTGAGGCCAATCGCGCGGCCAAGATGATGGCGGCCAAAATCGACGAGCTGGAAGAGCATGCGGCTCAGCTCGAAAAGAAACTCGCGTCGCAAGCGACCTCGGCCACGCGCAGCGCGAAGGCCCCAAGGGTGAAGCGCGCTAGCCGCGACATCGATCCCGGTGATGCGGTGCCGCCGGGCGTCGCGGTTGAAGATCCGGCGCCGATGGACGAGGAAGCGGAAACGGCTTTCGAAAACCTGGAAAGTAACCTCCACAGTTAAGGCCGAGATTCGGCGGAAGACGCTGCGCTTTCCGCCCTACAGCGGTCCGGCTTTGTAGGCCGGAATAGCGCAGCGTCTTCCGCCGTCAACGCCTCGACGGCACCGGCTTGACGACTCCGCGCCCGGGGCGGACAGTGGCATTTCCGAGGGGGGTCCCGACAAGGGGCTGAGAGGCTGATCGCCGGCATGCCGGCAGCGCAGCGACCCTTTCACCTGATCCGGTTCATACCGGCGGAGGGACGGGATATGCGACGCCATCAATCCGTTTTCGGCGTGCCCCGCCTTCCTTCACGCAAGGAAGTGCCATGAATTTCCATCAGCAACCCAATACCGTCACCACCGGCCCGATTACGGGATCGCGCAAGATTCACGCGTCGCCGCCCGGACATCCCATGATCGCGGTACCCTTCCGCGAAGTGGCGCTGCATCCCTCGGCGCGAGAAGCGCCGGTTCGGCTCTATGATACCTCGGGGCCCTATACCGACCCCAGCGTGACCATCGATCTTGCCAAGGGCCTCGCACCCCTGCGCACGGATTGGATCGCGCGGCGCGGCGTCGTGGCGGCGACGCCGCGCGCCGTGTCGCCCGAAGATAACGGCGGCGTTGCGGAGGATCGGCTGGTGCCGCCATGCCCGGCGACACCCGCTCTGCTGGTCGGGCGGTCTGGGTCACTGGTTACGCAATATGAGTTCGCGCGTGCTGGCTTCGTGACTGAGGAGATGGTCTATGTCGCGCATCGGGAGAATTTGGGCCGCGCGGCACTGCCCGGCGCAGACGAACGCCGCGCTGATGGAGAGGATTTCGGGGCCGAAATTCCGAGTTTCATCACGCCCGAATTCGTGCGCAGCGAAATCGCGCGCGGCCGCGCCATCATCCCCGCCAATATCAATCACCCGGAGCTGGAGCCGACCATCATCGGTCGCAATTTCCTGGTGAAGGTCAATGCGAATATCGGCAATTCCGCCGTCACCTCGGGCGCCGCCGAGGAGGTCGAGAAGCTGGTCTGGGCCATCCGCTGGGGCGCGGATACGGTGATGGATCTGTCTACCGGCCGCAACATCCACAATATTCGCGGCTGGATCTTGCGCAATGCGCCAGTGCCCATCGGCACCGTGCCGATCTATCAGGCTTTGGAAAAGGTCGGCGGCGCGCCGGAGAAACTGAGTTGGGAGGTGTTTCGCGATACGCTCATCGAGCAGGCGGAGCAGGGCGTCGACTACTTCACCATCCATGCCGGCGTTCGCCTGGCTCATGTGCCACTCACGGCGCGGCGGGTGACGGGCATCGTGTCGCGCGGTGGCTCGATCATGGCGCGCTGGTGCCTCGCGCATCATCGCGAGAGTTTCCTGTATGAGCATTTCGGCGATATTTGCGACATCATGCGCGCCTATGATGTGTCCTTCTCCCTGGGGGATGGGCTGCGTCCGGGCTCGCTCGCGGATGCCAATGACGCGGCGCAATTCGCGGAGTTGGAGACGCTGGGCGAACTCACCAAACTTGCCTGGGCGCGCGGTTGTCAGGTCATGATCGAAGGACCGGGCCATGTGCCGATGCACAAGATCAAGATCAATATGGACAAGCAGTTGCGCGAATGCGGCGAAGCGCCGTTCTACACGCTTGGGCCACTGACGACGGATGTGGCGCCGGGCTACGACCATATCACCTCCGCGATCGGGGCAGCGATGATCGGTTGGTTCGGCACCGCCATGCTGTGCTACGTCACGCCGAAGGAGCATCTTGGCCTGCCCGACCGCGATGATGTGAAAACCGGCGTCATCACCTATCGCATTGCGGCCCATGCCGCCGATCTCGCGAAGGGTCATCCTTCGGCACGATTGCATGATGATGCCATCAGCCGGGCGCGCTTCGAATTTCGGTGGGAGGATCAGTTCAACCTCGCCCTCGATCCTGACACGGCGCGCGCTTTTCATGACAAGACGATGCCGAAGGACGCGCATAAGACAGCGCATTTCTGTTCCATGTGCGGGCCGAAATTCTGCTCCATGAAGATCTCGCATGATCTGCGGGATGAGGTCGCGCGCATGGAGGGAATGAGCAGCAAGAGCGCGGAATTCTTGGACCATGGCGCGACCTTGTACTTGCCGGAATCCACCGTGATTTAAGAAGGATGGCCGAGCCAGTCGGCAGACCGTGGCGCCGTTGCAGCAGAGCCAGATGCTGCACTGCAACCTCCGACGGCGCCGGATTGGCCTGCCGATTGGCCGGGCGACGAGCAAAAAAGTATCGGTTTTCTCGCCGCATTTTGGTGGAGATAATGCGCCGATGCGGCTAGAGGTGGGGTAACAAAAGATGATCCGGCCGGGCGATCAGGCAGGGCGCAAGAAGGGACGGATGATGACACCAAGGGCTCCAGACGTCGCAGAACCTATCCGATCCGTCGGCCGCGTCTGAACCGCTTCGTGGGGGAAGCGTGGTAAACCCAGATCTCGAATTTGTGGATGTCCCGCCGGGCGAATCCTTTAAAGTGTGGGCGCATGGCTATCCCTTCCACACGGTCCGCTGGCACTTCCATCCCGAATACGAATTCCATCTGATCACGCATACCCACGGCCGCGCCTTCGTCGGCGACTACGTCGGCTCCTTCGCGCCCGGCAATCTGGTCATGACCGGCCCCAATCTTCCCCATAACTGGCTCAGTGACGTGCCGCCGGGGAACACCGTTCCTGAGCGTGGCCTTATCGTACAGTTCAGCGCAGAGTTTGCCGAACGCTGTATCGTGTCCTTCCCTGAACTCGCATTCTTCCCTCAGCTTTTGGAAAGCTCCTCACGCGGTCTAGAATTTTCGACCGAGACGGCGGCAGAGGCCGAGCCGATCATGCGCATTCTGATGGCTGCCAAAGGTGCCGCGCGCCTCGCCGCATTCTTCAGTTTGGTGGAGCTGCTGCACCGCAGCCGCGGGCGGCGCATGCTGGCCAGCGTGGGATATCGCCCTAGTCCTTCGACCTATATGACGCAGCCTCTCAACCATGTGATCGATCATATCACCCGCAATCTCGACAGCGATCTGCGAGAAAGCGAACTGGCGGCGCTGAGCGGCTATCGGGCGAGTGCCTTTTCGCGGGCCTTTTATCGGCATACCGGCATGACCTTCGTGCATTACGTCAATAGTCTGAGAGTTAATCGCGCCTGCGAGATGTTGATCGACAATGATCGAAAGATCGCTGACATTTGCTATAAGGTCGGCTTCAATAACCTTTCCAATTTCAATCGACAATTCATGGCGCAGAAGGCGATGGCGCCGCGCGCGTTTCGTCTGCACCACCGTGCGAATACACTGTCCAGCCAGACTAGCCCGCGACCCTTGCCTAGCCCCGGAGTTGCGGAACCATAGTGGTTGACATATGAAAAACCACAATGGTCAACCTGGCAAGGGAACCACAGGCGCTGCAAGATGCGCCTGATCAAGAACTGAGGAGACATGCCATGAGTAGCACGCGCCGCAATGATGACCTTCCTGCCAAGATGGATGCGGTCGTCGCCTATTCGCCCGGCGATTATCGCTTTGAACAGGTCGAGGTGCCGCGCGCCGGCCCTGACGACATCATCATCGAAGTCGAAGCCGTTGGTATCTGCGCCGGCGACATCAAATGCTATCAGGGCGCACCGTCATTCTGGGGCGACGACAAGGGCCAGCCGGTCTATGTGAAAGCGCCGATGATTCCGGGCCATGAATTCCTCGGCCGCGCCGTGGAAATCGGCGAGAACATCGAACGCGCCGGCAAGTTCAAAGTCGGCGACCGGCTGATTTCGGAACAGATCGTGCCCTGCGAAAACTGCCGCTATTGCGGGCGTGGCGAATACTGGATGTGCGAGAAGCACGACCTTTACGGTTTCCAGAACAACGTCAACGGCGCCATGGCGCGCTATATGCGCTTCCCCAAAACTTCGCGCACCTATCATGTGCCCGATAGCATGGCGCTGGATGCCGCAGCGCTGATCGAGCCGTTCGCCTGTTCCGTCCATGCCGTCAATCGCGCCAAGATCGAGCTGGACGATATCGTGGTGCTGGCTGGCGCCGGCACGCTGGGCCTTGGCATGGTCGGCGCCGCACGCTTGAAGAACCCGACCAAGCTCATCGTGCTCGACACCAAGCCGGACCGTCTGGCGCTCGCCAAAAAGTTCGGCGCCGATATCGTGATGAACCCGCTCGAAGAAGATGTCGTGGCCCGCGTGAAGGAGATGACGGAGGGCTATGGCTGTGACGTCTATATCGAGGCGACCGGACATCCTTCCAGTGTTCGTCAAGGTCTTCAGATGATCCGCAAGCTCGGCCGCTTTGTCGAGTTCAGCGTCTTCGGCGAGGAAGTGACGGCGGATTGGAGCATCATCGGGGACCGCAAGCACCTCGACATCTATGGCGCGCATCTCGGCCCCTATTGCTACCCCTTCACGATCGCCGCCATCGCCGATGGCCGCCTGCCGACCGCTGGCGTCGTGACCCATACACTGCCGCTGAAGGACTTTCAGAAGGGGTTCGACCTGATGAAGAAGGGCGAGAATTCGATTAAGACGATTCTCATCCCCTAAGTCTTTCGCCTCACGCATTGCGTGCCCAAACCCACGGCGGCAGCCACCGCCGTGGTCACGACCAATCGAATAATCAACGATAAGAACAACAAGAGGGACTACGTCCATGAGCAATAAGGAAAAGAGCCTGTTTGATGCCTTCGCAGCGCGCCACCTCGGCCGCCGTGAACTTCTCGACCGCGCGGCGAAACTGGGTCTCGGCGCTGCCGCGACCAGCGCCATGCTGAACGCCGCGCAAAGCCGCGCGATGGCCGCTGATTACGACTGGATGGCCAATAAGGGCCAGACCCTTCGTCTACTGCTCAACAAGCATCCCTATGCCGATGCCGCGATCACCAACCTCAAGCATTTCGAAGAGATGACCGGCATCAAGGTCAGCTATGACGTCTTCCCCGAGGATGTCTATTTCGACAAGGTGACGGCTGCCCTGTCGAGCAAGTCGACCCAGTACGACGTCTTCATGACCGGCGCCTATCAGACCTGGCAGTACGGCCCGGCCGGCTGGCTGGTCGATCTCAATCAGTTCATCAAGGACCCCAGCAAGACCGCGCCGACTTATGATTGGGAAGACATCCTTCCCAATCTGCGCAGCTCCACATCCTGGAGCGGCAAGCCGGGTGAGGCCCTGGGCGGACCGGGTGCGAAGCAATGGGCAATGCCCTGGGGTTTCGAGATCAACGACGTCAGCTTCAACAAGAAGATGCTCGCGGCGCAGGGGATGGAGCCGCCGAAGAACCTGCCCGACCTGATCGATAAGGCCGCGCAGATTTCGACCAAGGTTCCCGGCGCCTACGGCATTGGCGTGCGCGGCAGCCGCAGCTGGGCGACGATCCATGCAGGCTATCTCTCGGGCTTTACCAACTATGGTGGCAAGGACTTTTCGACCGAGGGCGGTTCGCTGAAGCCCATCATGAACAGCAAGGAAGGCAAGGACTTCACCAAGCTCTGGCTGGACATGCTGCACAAGGGTGGCCCGAAGAACTGGACGCAGTACACGTGGTACGAAGTCGCCAACGATCTCGGCGCCGGCACCTCCGCCATGATCTACGACGCTGACATCATCGGCTTCTTCCAGCAGACGGGCACCAAGGAAGCCGGCAATATCGGATATGAGGCCTTCACGCCGAATCCCGATGCCAAGGCACCGACGCCGAACATCTGGATCTGGGGCCTGGCCATGAGCGCCTTTTCCGGCAAGCAGGATGCCGCCTGGCGGTTCATGCAATGGGCAAGCGGCACCGAGCAGCTCACCTTCGGCGCGACGAAGGCCAATCAGGTCGATCCCGTCCGCCAGTCGGTCTGGAACGACGGCGACTTCAAGACCCGCCTGAACGCTACCTATCCGGGCTTCCTGGAGGAGTTCAACGGGGCCGCGCCGGGTGCGAAGATCTACTTCACGCCGCAGCCGCTGTTCTTCAACGTCACCACCGATTGGGCGGCGGCTTTGCAGAAGATGTATGCCGGCCAGGTCTCGGTCGATGACGGTCTCGACCAGTTGGCCACCAATATCGCGAGCCAGCTCAGCGACGCCGGCATTACGAACTAATCGTGCAATCGGGATGGCGCGGCCATGGTGCCGCGCCATCCTTCGTCTTTCGAGGATTGCAGATGTCCGCCTCCCATGCCGCAGTGAGTCCTGATCTGGCGGAACCGAAGGGTGTTGTGCGCAAGCGCGGCGCCGGGCTGCTTCCCTATCTGCTGAGCCTGCCCGCCTTGCTGGTCTGCGTCGGTATCCTCGTGCCCTTCGTGACGGCGGTCTTCTACTCGCTGGAGCGCTACAACCTGGCCTTTCCGCAGGCCCGGAAATTCATCTGGTTCGGCAATTACATCAAGCTCGCCCAAAGCTCCGAATTCTGGCGCACGGTTGAGGTGTCATTGCTCTACACCGTCTTCACCGTTGGCTTCGAGCTGCTCATCGGCCTCGGCATCGCGCTGCTGCTATGGCGTCGCTCGCTGGTGACGAACCTGCTCAATATCCTGCTCATCCTGCCGCTGATGGTGGCACCTGCGATTGCCAGCCTGATGTGGAAGCTGATGACGAATGCCAATTTCGGCATCCTCAGCTATCTCGTCAGCGAACTCGGCTTTCCCAATTTCCGTTGGGCGACAGCGCCTGGCTCGGCGCTGTTCACCGTCGTGCTGGTCGATGTCTGGGTCTACACGCCCTTCATCGCCATCCTGTTGCTGGCGGGCTTGCGCGGCCTGCCCAGCCAGCCCTTCGAAGCGGCGGAGCTGGATGGCGTGCCACAGAGCTTCGTCTTCTTCCGCATCCTGCTGCCGATGCTGGCGCCCTATGTCCTGACAGCGACGTTGTTCCGTATGCTCGACAGCATCCAGCAGTTCGACATCATCTATGCCATGACGCAGGGCGGCCCCGGCGACACACTGATGGTGTTCCAGATCCAGTCCTATCTTCAGGCCTTCACCTTCACCAATATTGGCCGCTCCTCCGCCATCCTGATGGTGCTCTGGGCGATCACCTACGCGCTGAGCAAGTATTTCATGAGCACCTGGACGCGGCTGCGCGAACGCGCCCACGGCCTGGCCTAGGAGCCGATGATGAAAGGCACCTCCTTCTCGCCCATTCGCGGCATCCTGATGCTGCTCGTGGCGCTGTTCTTTCTGTTCCCCCTGGTCTGGGTCGTGCTGATGTCCTTCGAGACGAATGGGGATATTCTGCGCAGCCCGCCGCGCCTGTTCTTCTCACCGACGATCCATAATTACGTCGCCCTGATCTCGGGCAAGATCGGCGGCGGTGTCGGCACCATGACGGTCAATTACATGCACAATATGCTCAACAGCGTGATCCTGAGCGTATGTTCCGTCGTAGTTTCGCTCATCCTCGGCGTGCCGGCCGCCTATGCCTTCGCACGCTTCAAGTTCCGCGGCGGTGAAGACATGGCCTTCACCCTGCTCAGCTTCCGCTTCGCGCCGCCGCTGCTCGTGCTGCTGCCGCTGCTGAACTACTTCCAAGTGCTCGGCCTCTACGACACCTATTTCGGCCTGATCTGGGTCTACCAGTTGATCACACTCCCGCTCGTGCTCTGGATCGTCCGGGGTTACTTCGAAGATGTGAGTGAGGATATCGAACTCGCCTATCGGCTCGACGGCCATAGCTGGCTCGCCACCTTCTTCAAAATCGCCATTCCCCTGGCGCGGCCGGGCATCGCGGCGGCGGCCCTGCTCGCCTTCATCTACGCCTGGAACAACTTCATCTTCGCCCTCATCCTGGGGTCCAGTTCAGTGCAGCCCGTGACGGTGGGGGCGCTCGCCTTCATCACCGCCTCCGGCATCGAATACGGCCAGATCGCAGCGGCCTTGGTCCTGTCCGTGATTCCGACGCTTGTTCTGGCAATCTTCACGCAACGCTATCTCGTCGAGGGCCTCAGCCTCGGCGCCATCAAGGGTTGAGGGCGCGGCATGGCCTTTCTCAGCGTCGACCATCTATCCAAGGCCTATAAGAAGCGCGAGGTCATCAATGACCTATCCTTCGACGTGGCGCCGCTCGAAACACTGGTGATCTTCGGCCCCTCCGGCGCCGGCAAGACGGTGCTGCTGCGGCTCATCGCGGGCATGATCCATCCCGATCGCGGCACCATTACCGTCGGCGGCCGCGATATCACCGATCTCAACCCCGAGGACCGCCATCTCGGCATGGCCTTCCAGAACTTCGCGCTGTATCCGCATATGACGGCCTACGAAAATATCGCGAGCCCGCTGCGTGCCAAGACCGTGGGCAAGACCGAGCTCGATCAGCGCGTGCATGAAGTGGCAACGCTGCTGCGCATCGATCATGTCTTGGGTCATCTCCCGCGCGCCCTCTCCAACGGTCAGAAACAGCGCACGGCGCTCGCCCGCAGCCTGATCGCCAAGCCGTCGCTCATTCTGCTCGATGATCCGCTGCGCAATGTGGATGCCAAGGTGCGCTATGAAATGCGGCTGGAGCTTCCGCGTGTGTTGCGGGCACGCGAAACCACGGTCGTCTACGTCACGCAGGATTATAAGGAAGCGATGGCGCTCGGCGACCGCATCGCCGTGCTGGTGGACGGTAAGCTAGAACAGGTCGGCACGCCGCGCGACATTTACCAGACGCCCGCCAATAGCCGCATCGCGCGCCTGTTCGGCGATCCGCCAATCAACCTGCTGCCCGCGATCAGCGTTGCCGGCTCAAACGGTGAGTGGATCCGCATCGCATCCACCGATGTCGGCGTGCCGCTGGATGCGCCCCGGCGCCGGGAGGATTGCGTGCTCGGCTTGCGGCCCGAGGATGTGGCGGTCGGCTTCGAACCCCGCGCCGGCGCGATGGAAGTCGAAATCGACGCCGTGACGCCGCTGAACGACCGCGAGGTGATGCTGCTGCGCGCACGCGACGGCACCGAGATTTTCGCCAGTGCGCCTCAGGGAACCCTTGAAGGCAACCAGCGCGGCCGGCGTGATGCTTGGGCCATGCTCGACCTCGCGCATGCCCATTTCTTCGAGAGCGCCAGCGGCGCGCGGATATAGAGAGACATCGCATGGCCACGCTCGATCTCGACCGCGTGTCGAAACTCTATCCCGGGGCGCATGAGCCCGCCGTCGATGCCGTTTCAATGCAAATCGCGGACGGGGAGATCGTGGCGCTGCTCGGCTCCTCCGGCTGCGGCAAAACCTCGACGCTGCGCATGGTAGCGGGCTTCGAGAGTGTGACGGAGGGGACGGTGCGCCTCGGCGACCGGGTGGTAAATACGCTGCGACCGGCGGAGCGGAACATTGCCATGGCCTTTGAGGGCTATGCCCTGTATCCGCCGCTGAAGGTGCGGGACAATATCGCCTTCAGCCTGTTGCGCGACCGCACGCCGAAGGCCGAGATCGATCGCCGCGTCACCCATATCAGCGACATGCTGGAACTCGGCCCGATGCTGCCCTATTTCCCGCCTTCGCTTTCGGGCGGCCAGCAGCAGCGCGTCAGTCTGGCCCGCGCCCTGATCCGCCGTGCGGACATCTACCTGCTCGACGAGCCGATGTCGCAGCTGGAGCCGCAGCTTCGTGCATTGTTGCGTGCGCGCATCAAGGACTATCTGATCGCGAACAAGATGACGACAGTCATCGTGACGCATGATCAAACCGAAGCCATCGCCATTTCCGACCGCATCGCGGTGATGGATAAGGGCATCCTGCAACAGTTCGGTACGCCCGCCGATTTGCGCGAAAGGCCGGCGAATCTCTTCGTCGCCTCCTTCATCGGGGAACCTCCGATGAACCTGTTTCCGGCCGATGTCTCGGGCAATGGGATCACGGCGCTGGATAGTGACGGCCGCCCCGCCTTCACGCTGCCCATGGGCCACAGGGGCATCGCGGCGGGGGACCGCGTGACCATCGGCATGCGGCCGCACAAGCTGCGCGTGACCGATCCGCAAGCGCCGTCCGTCCTGCGCGGCAAGGTCTTGACCAATCATTGGCTCGGCGATCACAGCCATGTCGGCGTCCAAGTGGGCGGCTGTTTCCTGATCGCCGTCGCGAGCCGCAATGTCGCGGCGCCGGTGGGATCAGAGGTCGGCGTCCTGGTGCCGGAGGATGCGATGCATGTCTTCGACACCAAGACGGGTGTGGCACTCCACCACGGCTTGAGCGAGGGCTAAGTCAGGCGTCCGCTCGGCACGTGGTCAAGCGGGCGCGATCACCACCTCAATCCCCGAATCGTCCATCATCGCTGCGATATCGGCGGGGGGCGGCGCGTCCGTCACCAGAGACTGAATGCGGTCGAAGGCCGCGACATGCGCGAAAGCCTCGACACCAAATTTCGAATGATCCGCGACCACGATGATGCGGCGCGCGATGTCCATCATCTCCGATGTGATGACCGCTTCTTCGAGACGGCCGATCGACAGGCCTTTGACGTTGATGCCGGTAAAACTGACGATGGCGGTATCGACGCTGATAGGTTTGGCGGTGCCGAATTTCAAACTGCCGACGGTGATCTGCGCGCTATCCCAATATTCGCCGCCCAGCACATAGACCGAGCGGGCCACCTGCGGCGGGATGCAGGCCGGCAGCATCATATTGTTCGTGACGAGCGTCAGGTCGCGCAGATGGCCGAGTTCCGCCGCAAAGGCGCAGGTGGTCGAGCCGCCGTTCAGGATCAGGCTTTCCCCGTTCTGGATGAGGGACGCGGCGGCGCGGGCGATGCGTTGTTTCGCGGTCGTGCGCGCATTGACGCGAAGCTGGAAGCGCATCACCTGGCCGACCAGCTCCTCCACCGGCAAGGCGCCGCCATGGGTCCGGTTGAGCAACCCGCGTCGTTCCAGGAGATAGAGATCGCGGCGCACGGTATCGCGCGATACTCCGAACATGGATGTCAATTCAGCGACCGTTACTTCGCCTCGCGCGCGCATCACTTCAAGAAGTCGCTGTTGACGTGACGCGGGGAGAAGAAATTCTGCGTCTCCCTCGTTCGACTGGCTCAAGGCATCACTCCATCTGGTTTGACCATTGACGCAATACGGCGGGTTTTACGGCGCACCATCATGCATCATTCCGCTTGACCGCGCCGCTTGGCAAGCCTAGTGCCTGATGCGGCGTCCCGCTAACGGGCGTCGTTCGCAATAAGAAGCGCCGAAGGGCGCGCTTTCCGGGGGAGGCTCGTGGAAAATCTCTGGCGCGATCGATACGAGGCGATGCGCGCGCGGTTGCCAGCCTATGCGCGTTCGGCTGGATGGACGCTGTGCGGCATGTCCGTCTGCGTCGATGGTGTCATTGCCTTGCAGGACGCGGATGCGCTTTGGCGTGGCGGTGCGCCGCCCGAAGCGCAGGGGCTCGGTGCCGAGTTGCAGCGTCGTGCAGCAGCGGGCATCGGTGGCGAAATCCGCGTGGAATGGCCGGGCGGCGGGGCGTGGCTGGATGCGGCCCTGCCGGTGCAGCCGATGTTGGGTGGCACCTCCGCCCATGCCGCCCGTGTGCTGACTTTGTTGGGCGCCCCGGCCTTATTGTCGCTCGCTCGTCGCAGCGCCGATCAGATGGCGACCGTCGATCCCGATATCTTTCTGGCCGCCGGCGGGCACCCGACGCGCGCAGGCGCGATTGCCGGATCGCCGGATGCCACACCCAAAGTCTATGTCTTCGAGTTTACGGCGGGCCGCTCCGTGGGCACCATCCTGCCGCCGCGTTCCTCGCGCATCATCGTGCGACTTCATGATCTCTCCCTTGAGGACGATACGGAGTTCGCGGCGCTCGGCCCGTCCCTGGTTCAGGACAACGGCGCGGGCATTCTGTCGGGCTTCAGCGCCCTTGGCGGACGTGACCTTGACGAAGGAGTACGGAGTGCGCGCGCCCTGGCGCAAAGCTGGCACGCTGCCGGTATCCGGATCGTGCATCTGGAGCTCGCAGGCTACGAAAAGCAGGACTATTGCCTCAAGGTTCTGAGCGGCCTCTCTGGTACCTATACGTCTCTGGGCATGAGCCTGTCGGAATTCCGCGCCCTCAAGCCAGGTGAAGGTCATCCCGGTGAGGCGATGTGCCGGCTTGGCGAGCAGCTTGGGGCTGATCGTGTCTGCGTGCATGCCGATGACTGGGCGATGTCCGCAACCCGTGGCGATGCCGCGCAAGAGCGCGATGCGCTGCTGGCCGGCTGCTTGCTGGCAAGCGCGCGCGCTGAGAACGGGGCCCCGGTGGTGCCTGACAGCCTTCCCACCGGTGTACGATTTTCCGATCCGCCGCCCGGCCATGCGCGTGACGCCCATGGCTGGAGCCTCGTCTCCTGCGCGTCACCCTATCTGGAGCGTCCGGCGACGACACTCGGACTGGGCGATACCTTTCTCGCGGGCTGCATGCTGGTGCTCGGGCAACATTCGTTTTTCAAAGGACAGAACAATGACGAGGCTTGACGAGAAGCTGGCTCGCATCCGGGCAGGCCAATATACGCGCCAGGATTTCATCATCGCCGATGCCAAGGATGGTGACATGGGCTCAGGAATCACCGTGGCGGGCAGACGCGCGAAAGCGGACGGCATGGGCGCGTGGAAAACGCGCCATGACTATCTCGCGCAGATTAAATCGGTGATTGCGCAAGACATCGTCGATATCATGCTCGTCTCCGTCAGCAATCTCGAAAGCCTTCATGATGAGAAGGTCTTCGCCGATAGCGCCATCAAGCCGGCCATCCGCGCCAATGACGCGACGGATATCTGGGGCGGCGTGCGCGGTGCGTCCTATAAGCGCTATGCGTCGCAACCCTTCCGTACGGCGGTGCTGAGCCGGGTGATGCATGGCACGGCGCATCCCACGCCCGGCCAGCCGGTCACGGGCACCGACCTTGGCCTCTACTCCATGACCTTCAACAATGATCTCGACCGCGATATGGAGTCGCTGAACGCGTTCGCCGCCTTCCGGCGTGAGGCGGCGTCCCTCGACTTCAAGTATTTTCTGGAAGTCTTCAATCCCAATGCGCCGAGCGATCTCGACAAGAAAGATATACCGGCTTTCGTCAATGACTGTCTGCTGCGGAGCCTGAGCGGCGTCTCTAAAGCTGATCGGCCGCAGTTCCTGAAGATACCCTTCAACGGGCCGGCGGCGATGGAAGAACTCGCCGCCTTCGACAGTGCCCTCGTCGTGGGTGTGTTGGGCGGCGGTGCCGGCACGACACGCGATACCTTTGAGCTTCTGTATCAGGCGGAGAAATATGGCGCGCGGCTCGCGCTGTTCGGTCGCAAGATCAACTTCGCGGATTCGCCGCTGGCCATCGTGCGGTGCATGCGGGCCGTGGCCGATGGCGCGATGAAGCCCGCAGAAGCCGTGAGAGCCTATCATGGCGCTCTCCAGACGGAGGGCATTGTGCCGACGCGCAGTCTCGATGATGATTTGGAAGTGACCGAGGCGGTTCTGAAGGGGCTGTAGCGGCGCGCGTTGCGAGAGGTGGACCGGATGATGTCACTGCACGCGGAGCCGGCCGGACTGATGGCCGATCTTCGCACCGTCCTGGGCCACGCTGCAGTGCTTGAGGGCGCCGAGATGCCGGCGCGCAACAGCCTCGATTGGAGCAATCTGGACCCCGTGCCGCCGCTGGCCGTGGTGCGGCCGGCCGATACGGCCGGCGTCGCTGCGGTGATGCGGCTGTGCACCGCCTACGGTGTCGCCGTCGTGCCGCAAGGCGGATTGACCGGGCTCTGTGGTGGGGCGCGGCCGGTTGCGGGCGGCATTGCCCTATCGCTGGAGCGTATGAGCGGCATCGAGGAGATTGACCCGGCCTCCTCCACCATGACAGCGCGCGCCGGCACGCCCTTGCAGACGCTTCAGGAAGCGGCGGATGCGGCGGGTTTGTATTTGGCGCTCGATCTGGGGGCGCGCGGATCGGCCACCATCGGCGGCAATCTATCGACCAATGCCGGCGGCAATCGTGTCATTCGCTACGGCATGGCGCGGGACATGGTGCTGGGCCTGGAAGTCGTGCTGATGGATGGCACGGTCGTGACCAACCTCAACAAGATGCTGAAGAACAACGCGGGATACGACCTCAAGCAGCTCTTCGTCGGCAGCGAAGGGACGCTCGGTGTGATCACACGCGTCGTTCTGCGGCTCTATCCCAAGCCGCGATGCACCATGGCGGCGGTCTGCGGTCTCGCCGATTACGACAGCGTGCTGCGGCTGCTGGAAAGCGCCCGCCGCGACCTCGGGCCGATGCTGTCGGCGTTCGAGGTAATGTGGCCCGATTACTGGGGCTTCATCTCTGCCCTGCCGCAAGTGCGGCCGCCGATCGGCGAGGGTCATGCAGTGTATGTTCTCGTGGAAGCCCAGGGCACGGATGAAGCGCTGGATCAGCCGCGCTTTCAGTCATGGCTCGAAAACCAGGCCGAGGCGGGCGTCTTGGCGGATGCCGCCGTGGCGCAGTCCCTGGCCGATGTCGGCGCCTTCTGGAGCGTCCGCGATGCCGTGACGGAATTCAACCGCGTCATCGGGCCGCATGAGCCCTTCGATATCGGGCTGCCGGTGGCGGCCATCGGCAATTATGTGAAGGCCTGCCGATCAGCGCTGGAGAACGCCTTACCGGGCGCCGTCGCGTTATTCTACGGCCATATCGGTGATGGCAATCTTCATGTTGCGGCCTGCCTGCCCGGCGCCGAACCGCAGCCGAAGGAGCGGATCAAGGAGATCGTCTATGGCCTGGTGCGGCAGTTCGGCGGCACCGTTTCCGCCGAACATGGCATCGGGCTGAGCAAGAAGCCCTGGCTGCCCTTTACGCGCAGCGCACCCGAGATTGCCTTGATGCGGCGGATCAAGAGCGCGCTCGACCCGGATGGATTGCTCAATCCGGGCAAGGTGGTCTGAGTTAAGGTTCGCGCAGGCTCGCACTGAGCGCATCGGCGGCGCGCCATGCCTCGACGGCACGGATGACGGCCGGGCGTGCGTCGGCGATGACACCGTCCATGCTGACGAAGCCGTGGATCTGGCCTGGATTCTCATCCAAGGTCGTGGGCACGCCTTCTTCGCGCAGGCGGTTCGCATAGTCGCGGCCCTCATCATGCAAGGGATCGAAGCCCGCCGTGAGCACGAAGGCAGGCGCGACATCGGCGAGGCTATGGGCCCGCAGCGGGGACGCCCGCCAGTCATTCGCATGGCCTTCATCGCCCAGGTAATGCTGCCGAAACCAGGCCATGCCCGCCGTCGTCAGCCCGTAACCCTCAGCATAGGTGCGGTAACTCTCCTGCGTCTGGGAAAGGTCCGTCACGGGGTAGAACAGCATCTGGAAGGTGAGGGGCGGCGCATCGCCGTTGCGGGAGGCAATGGCCATCACGGCCGCAATATTGCCGCCGGCACTGTCCCCGCCCACGGCGATGCGGTTTGGGTCGATGCCAAGTTTTGCGGCATCCGCCAGAGTATGGCGCAAGGCCGCTGCCGCATCCTCGATCGCCGCCGGGAAGGGGAATTCCGGTCCCATGCGATAATCGACCGAGACCACGACCGCTTGGGCGAGGTTGGCGATCGTGCGGCAAAGGCCGTCATGGGTGTCGAGGCCGCCGATGACCCAGCCGCCACCGTGGAAATAGACAAGGCAGGCCGCGTTCTCAGCCGGTGCCCCGGCGCTGCGATACAGGCGCAGCGGCACAGGCCCCAGCAGGCCATGGACATGAAAGTCCCTGACCTCCGCCACCTCCTCCTTCGGGCCTTGCGACAAGGGCACGAAGATCTCGAACTGCGCCCGCGCCTCTGCCGGCGTCAGGGTTTCGATCGCGGGCGGGTTCGCCTCGGCCGCGCGTTGCAGAAAACTGCGGGCATCCGGGTCGAGCATAATATTCGCCTCACTATGGGGTTGGTCCAGCCATCCCCTGATACGCTCAACGGTAGGGGGGCAGAATGACCCGCGCCATCACGCAGGCTGCTTTCTTTTGCTATTCTGAAGCATCATCAGCCGGAGATCGCGGTTGATCCGTGTCTGATAGCCAGGACCCTGAGACTCGTAGTAATCGAGCACATCAGCATCAATCCGCAGAGATTTCAGAACCTTAACGGGTTTGTAAAACCGCCCTCGGGTAGCATTCGACCAATCCAGACTCTCAGGAGCATCCGGATCCGATAGATTGATCGATTGATCGGATTGGGTGGCGGCGGCTTTCAGCCGCGCCAGACTGTCGTCATCGATCTTCCGGAGATCTGACGTGGCGGTCGGTTTTGCAAAACTAGAAAGCGCCTTCTTCATAGGCTTTCCTTTCCTGAGGGCTCGCGCGCCTGACACTGATAATCCGTCCGATTCCATCGCGCCTGTCGTCAGGCTCCGTATGAACCACGAACAGCAATAAAACGTCCAAAGCCATCCCAATCGTTTGCCAGCGATCGCCGTCCGGATGCGTGTCTGGCCGACTGAGCTGATGCGGGTCGCCATCCAGAACCGGCATCCCATCTGCGAGAGAAAGCCCGCCATGGTCGCGTCTGTTGGTCTGATCCTTACGCAAATTCCAGGTCCATCGGGAGATCATCCGACACCTTTTGTACTACGAGAATGTAGCTACGTTTCGGCGTGCCATCAAGCCCTCGCAGCGCGACAACCGGCTGACGGGGGGCCTGGGTGACGAGATATCGCTTGCGGCCCGCCCACATTGAACGATTTGATTGACGTATCACTCAAGGAAGACACCTCGTTCATGGACGCACTGCATCCTTCGGCCGACAGCGACACCATGCTGACGCCCTTCCATCTCGCCTTTCCGGTCGATGACATTGCCGCCGCCCGCGTCTTCTACGGCACCGTGCTCGGCTGCGCCGAAGGCCGGAGTTCCGAGACCTGGATCGACTTCGACCTTTTCGGCCACCAGATCGTGGCCCATCACAAGCCGCGCGCCCCGGCCCAGGCAGAGGCGCTGCACCACAACCCGGTCGATGGGCACGACGTGCCTGTACCGCATTTCGGCGTGGTCCTGACCATGCCGAAATGGGAGGCGCTGGCCGCGAGGCTTCGCGCTGCCGGCACCCCCTTCGTCATCGAGCCCTATGTCCGGTTCAAGGGCGAAGTGGGCGAGCAAGCGACGATGTTCTTCCTCGACCCCTCAGGCAATGCCTTGGAGTTCAAGGCCTTCAAGGACCTGAACAGCCTCTTCGCGAAATAGGCGCAATCGCTGCGAGCGGGGCCGGTGTCGCGACATGCGCGCCTGGACATTCGGCCCCGCCCAGTCTCTGTAGGCGCCTGCAAGCCCCAGCCCGATTTCGGGACATAAACGGCGGCGCATAAACGGGACGCCGCGTGTCGAAGATATCCGCTACCTCAGCCTCCGCTCCCTCAACCCTGGCCTCCGCCGCATCGACGCCGGCCGCGCGCCAATCGACCCGCATCGCGTTTTTCGTCGCCGGCTTCGGTGGCGCCGCCTGGGCATCCTTGGTGGTCTTCGCCAAGCTTCGCACCGGCATCGGCGATGGCGGCCTTGGGCTGCTGCTGCTCTGCCTCGGCGCGGGGTCGATCCTCGCCATGCCACTGGCTGGCGCCTGGGCCGCGCGCTTTGGCTGCCGACGCGTCATCCTCGTCGGGGGCCTGGTGATCTGCATCACCTTGCCCGTGCTTGCCTCCGTGTCCTCGATCCCAGTGCTGGTCGTGGCGCTGTTCGTGTTCGGCGCCGGCATCGGCACGGTCGATTGCGTCGTCAATCTTCAGGCGATTATCGTGGAGCGCGCCAGTGGCCGCGCCATGATGTCCGGCTTCCACGGCCTGTTCAGCCTGGGCGGCATTATGGGCGCCGCCGGCGTCAGCGGCTTGTTGACGATAGGCGCTTCGCCTTTGGTAGCGGCGCTCAGCGCGGTCGCCGTCACCTTGGTGGCGCTGGCGCTCGCGCGCCCTGGCCTGCTGCCCTTCGGCAGCCAGACCGGCGGACCGGCCTTCGCCATTCCGCACGGTATCGTGCTCTTCATTGGCGTGTTGTGCTTCATCGTCTTTCTGACTGAGGGTTCGGTGCTGGACTGGAGCGCCGTTTTCCTCACCTCGATGCGGGGCGTGAAACCATCCTATGGCGGAATGGGCTATGCCGCCTTTGCCCTGACCATGACGGTGGGCCGACTGACCGGGGATGTGATTACCAGACGGCTTGGCGGCACCCGCGTGATCGCCATCGGCGGGCTTTGCGCCGCGACCGGCCTGGCCGTGGCCACGCTGGTACCCTTTTGGGAGACGGCGATCCTGGGCTACGCCCTTGTCGGCGCCGGATGCTCCAACATCGTACCGGTGTTCTACTCGGCGATCGGGCGCCAGACGGCGATGCCGGAGCATATCGCCGTGCCGGCTGTGACGACGCTCGGCTACGCGGGTATTCTGGCAGGCCCGGCCGCAATCGGATTCATCGCCCATGCGACGAGCCTGTCGGTCGCACTTCTCATCGTCGCCGTTCTGCTTGTGGGCGTCGCCGCAAGCGGCCGTGTTCTTCGAAATTGGACCGCTCGCTGACGTGTAGGGGAGGCATCGCATGAACCAGCCTTTGAGCAGCACCGGACGGCGCTATACGTCCACAGCGCAGGCGCTGCACTGGATCACCGCAGCGCTGATGACCGCGACGCTGTTGATTGCCTGGGTGATGGTGAACATGCCCGACACGGCGCGTTCCGCCCATCTGCTTTTCACGCTGCACAAGTCGATCGGCCTCACGATCCTCGCTATCGTTGCCATCCGGCTGTTCTGGCGTGCCTCGCATCCGGCGCCGCCGTTGCCGGGACACCTCGCGCGATGGGATCGGCTCGCCGCCTCGATGTCGCATTGGATGCTTTATGTCATCCTCCTCGGTATGCCCGTAAGCGGCTATGTGATGGAATCCAGCAACGGCTATCCCATCACCTATTTCGGCGTGTTCACGCTCCCCGGTCTGCCAAAATCGCCAGAGCTATCCAACGCGGCGTTCTGGCTGCATGTCGCGGTTGGGCAGTGGCTGGTCTATGCGCTCATTCTCCTTCATCTCGCCGCGACAGCCTGGCATGTGGCTGTGCGGCGAGACGGTGTGTTGAATCGCATGCTGCCGCCGCAGCGCGACGGAGACTGAGCCCGCTACGAGATCAACCGATCCAGCGTGATCGGAAACTCACGCACGCGCACGCCCGTCGCGTGCCAAACGGCGTTGGCAATCGCCGCTGCCGTTCCCGTGACGCCGATCTCACCTACGCCCTTGATGCCAAGCGCATTGACATGCGCATCGCGCTCCTCGACCAGAATCGCTTCCAGCGACGGCACATCCGCATTCACCGGCACATGATACTCGGCGAGGTTCGGGTTCATGATGCGGCCGGACCGCTGGTCCGTGATGGCATTCTCATGCAAGGCGAAGGAGACTCCCCAGATCATGCCGCCATAATACTGGCTCTCCACCAACCTCGGATTGATGATCGTGCCGGCCGCGAAAGCGCCGACCAGACGCGTGACGCGAATCTGGCCGAGATCGGGATCGACCTTGACCTCGGCGAAGACAGCGCCATGCGCATGCATGGCATAGGCGGCCATGGCGGCCGGGTCTGACGCGCCCGAGCCCTCACCATCGATTTCCGTGAGGCCGGCACGGACCAGGATGTCCGCGTAGCTTTCGCCCCGGCTTTCATCGTCGCGACGGGACAGGCGTCCGCCCCGTGCAATGACGCCGGTATTGCCGGCTCCGTATAGCGGCGACCGCTCATCGCCCATGGCGAGATCTGCCAGTTTGGCGATGACATCGGCGCCGGCGCTGTGGATCGCCATGCCAACGGTCGCCGTATGGGCGGACCCGCCGGCGATGCCGGCATCCGGCAGATCCGAACTGCCAGCCCGGAACTCGACCTGATCGATGTCGAGGCCCAGCCCGTCGGCGGCGATCTGGGCGAAGGCGGTCCAGGCGCCCTGGCCCATGTCATGGGCGCCGCTTTCCATGATGCCGCTGCCGTCACTGCGCAAAACCGCGCGCGCCTGCGCCTGGAACATCAGCGCCGGGAAGGTCGCGGTGCCGACGCCCCATCCGACGAGCAGGCCGGCCTCGTCACGCATCTGCCGGGGCGCCAACGGGCGGGACGCCCAGCCGAAGCGGGCCGCGCCCTGGGCGTAGCATTCCCGCAGCGCCTTGGAAGAGAAGGGCTTGCCGGACATCGGCTCCGTTTCGGCATAGTTCTTCAACCGGAAGTCCAGCGGGTCCATGCCGCAGGCCAGGGCCATTTCGTCCATCGCACTGTCCAGGGCGATGCTCCCCGTGGCCTCACCCGGCGCGCGCATGAACAGCGGTGTGCCGGTGTCGAGCCGGACGGCGTCATAGCGTGTCGCGATGGCCGGGCTCGCATAGAGGGTGTGGGTGACCCCGGCGGCAGGCTCGAAGAAATCATCGAAGGTGCTCGACGCCGTCTTCACGTGATGATCGATCGCGGTCAGGCTGCCGGCGCTGTCGGTGCCGAGGCGAATTGTCTGGCGCGTTGGGGCGCGGTGGCCGACCGGGCCGTACATCTGCTCGCGACGTAGTACGAGCTTGACGGGCCGGCCGACGAGACGCGCGGCCATGATGCCCAGGATCTGCGGGCCGGAGATCATGCCCTTGGAGCCGAAGCCACCGCCGAGGAAGGGGCTGCGGATATGGATGTTCTCGCCGGGGATGCCGAACAGGCCGGCGATGCGACCTTGCGCCATGGCGAGGCCCTGGCTGGGCGTATCGATCGACAGGGTATCGCCGTCCCAGGCCGCGACGATGGCATGCGGCTCCATGGCGTTGTGATATTGCGCCGGCGTCTCATACGTCGCCTCGATCCGCTGCGACGCGGCCGTAAGGCCCGCTTCGACATCACCGTGATGTTCCTCGGGCGGGCTGCCGACGCCCACGGCCGGCGGGGTGATTTGCGTATTGGAATCGAGGCCGACGCGCGCCGGCTCGATATCGTAGCGGGGCGCCAGCAGTCGTGCGCCTTCGGTGGCGGCTTCCAGCGTTTCGGCAATCACCACGGCGATCGCCTGGTTGGCGTAGCGCACACCGTCATTCTGCAGAAGGTCGAGTCGGAACATGAAGGGATGCAGCTTCGCATCTGCATCCATCGCCAGCGGCGGGGCGTTCTCGGGCGTCATGACATCGACGACGCCGGGATGCGCCTTCGCCGCCGTGATATCCAGCCCGACCACTTTGCCACGGGCGATGCTGCTGACGGCCAGCACGGCGTAGAGCATGCCCGGCGGGTGATTATCCGCCGCATACCGCGCCGCGCCGGTCACCTTCAGCACACCCTCCCGCCGGGTCATGGGCTGGCCGATGTTGGAGCCATGGCGCTGATGCGCGGGCGCCTGGGTCAGTGTGATCTCAGGCATGGAGATGGACTCCCGGAATGGAGGCAAAGGGGGAGGCGGGCAGGGCCGAGACGCGATCCGGCGTGCCAGCCGCCGCGAGCGTGCAGGCGCGGATAATGATGCGGCGCGCCAGTTCGATCTTGAAGGCGTTGTCGCCGGATGGTTTCGCATCCGCCAGGGCGATCTCGGCTGCGCGGCGGAAGCTCTCCGGTCCTGACACGGCGCCGGCCAGCGAGTCCTCAGCCGCCCAAGCGCGCCAGGGTTTCATCGCGACACTGCCGAGTGCCAATCGCGCCGCGATGATGCGGTCCCCGTCGAGGTGCAAAGCGGCTGCGGCGGAGACAACCGCGAAGGCGTAGGATGTGCGGTCTCGTACCTTGAGGTAGCGAGTATGTTTGGCGAAGCGCGCAGCTTCCGCCGGCAGCCGCACCGCCACGATCATGTCGCCGGGCGCGAGTACGGTTTCAACGTCGGGTGTGATGCCGGGCAGGCGATGAAAGGCTTCCAGCGGCACCTCACGGTGGCCGGTCTGTCCTTCGATCTCCACGACGGCATCGAGAGCGACCAGAGGCACGCAGAAATCGGACGGATGCGTCGCAATGCAGCTCTCGCTCCATCCCAATACGGCGTGCAAGCGCGTGTCACCGCCGCGCGCCTCGCACCCCGCGCCCGGGTCGCGTTTGTTGCAGGCGCTGGCGACGTCATAGAAATAGGCACACCGGGTTCGTTGCAGCAGGTTGCCGCCGACCGTCGCCGCATTGCGAAGCTGGGCGGAGGCGCCGGACAGCAGCGCTTCCGCAACCGAGGGGAAGCTGCGGGCAAACGCCGCGTCATGGGCAAGATCGGCATTACGCACGAGGGCGCCGATCCGCACGCTGCCATCGCCAAGGGTCTCGATCCGATCGAGACCCGGAAGATGCGTGACATCGACGAGACGATCTGGGCCGATGACGCCGCCCTTCATCAAATCGACCAGATTGGTGCCGGCGGCGAGATAGGCGGCGCCGGGCATCGACGCGGCGGCCACCGCGTCCTGAACCGTCTTTGGCCGGATGTATTCGAAGCTCTTCATGCGACCAGCTTTCGCTCGGCGTTGGCCATATGTGCCTGGGCCTCCAGGATCGCCTCGGTGATGCCGGCATAGGCGCCGCAGCGACACAGATTGCCGCTCATGCCTTCGCGCACCCGCTCGGCATCGTCACCGGCCTGGCCTTCCTCGATCAGACCGATCGCGCTCATGATCTGGCCGGGGGTACAGAAGCCGCACTGAAACCCGTCATGCGCGATGAAGGCGGCTTGCACCGCATGGAGGTCGGGCCCGTTCGCCACACCCTCGATGGTGCGCACATCGGCGCCGTCCAAACTGATGGCGAGCGCGAGACAGGAATTCGTGCGCCGTCCATCGAGAATGACCGTGCAGGCCCCGCATTGGCCGCGATCGCACCCCTTTTTGGTGCCGGTCAGCTCCAGGCGTTCGCGAAGCAGATCGAGGAGGGTGACCCGAGGGTCGTCCAGGGCGAGCATCCGCTCGACGCCATTGATGGTGAGGGTGATCGAGAGGCTCATGCGCGGCTCCAATCAGAGCTATTGAGAGGCATCACTGTTATACGGAGGATGCCTCCGTTTTGCAATCGGGGGCTGCCTGATCCGTTGAAGATTGGAGCGGCGCAAATCGAACGCAAGCCCATTGCCGAAATCCGCGTTACGCCGCAGTTGAGAGAAAACGCCGGATCTGAAAAAGGACACACGTCGATGGCCGCTCATGTCAGTCCCCTCGCCGGGAAGCCGCTGCCCGCGCATCTCCTTGTCAATCTGCCCCGCTTGGTGACGGCCTATTACGCCCATCGGCCGGACCCCGCGATTGCCACGCAGCGCGTGGCCTTCGGCACATCCGGCCATCGCGGGTCCGCCTTCGACCATTCCTTCAACGAGGCGCATATCCTCGCGATCAGCCAGGCGATCTGCAGTTACCGTGCAAGCGAGGGGATCGACGGCCCGCTGTTCATCGGCATCGACACGCATGCTTTGTCCGAGGCGGCACTCGCCTCCGCCATCGAGGTTTTCGCCGCCAATGACGTGGAGGTGATGATCGATGAGACAGGTGGCTATACGCCGACGCCGGTGATTTCCCATGCGATCCTGACGTACAACAAGGGCCGCACGAGCGGTCTGGCGGACGGCGTTGTCATCACACCGTCACACAACCCGCCTGAGGACGGCGGGTTCAAATACAATCCGCCCTCCGGTGGTCCGGCCGATACCAAGGCGACCGGCACGATTGCGCGCCTGGCCAATACGCTGCTCGAAAACGATCTGTCGGGTTTGAAGCGCATTCCCTATGACCGGGCGCTGAAATCGCCTTGCGTTCATCGCTATGACTATGTCGGACCCTATGTCGCCGATCTGGCGAATGTCATCGACATGGAGGCGATCCGATCTTCCGGCGTTAAAATCGGCATCGATCCGCTGGGCGGCGCTAGTGTCGGGTATTGGGGCCCGATCATCGAAACATACGGCATCGCCGCGACGATCACGAATGATGTCGTGGATCCGACGTTTCGCTTCATGCCCGCCGATTGGGACGGCAAGATCCGTATGGATTGCTCATCGCCCTATGCCATGGCGCAGCTGATTGCCATGCGGGACGATTTCGACGTCGCCTTCGCCAATGATACTGATGCGGATCGCCATGGCATCGTCAGTGGTGCGACCGGGCTGATGAAGCCGAACCAGTTCCTCGCTGCCTCGATCGGCTATCTGTTCGGCCATCGCCCCGCTTGGGGCAAGGCGTGCGGCATCGGCAAGACCATCGTCAGCAGCAGTATGATCGATCGCGTGGCACAGAGCATCGACCGGCCGATGGTCGAAGTGCCTGTCGGATTCAAATGGTTCGTCGATGGGCTGTTGGAGGGTTCGCTGGGTTTCGGTGGTGAGGAGAGTGCCGGCGCGTCCTTCTTGCGGCGCGACGGCACGACATGGACGACGGATAAGGACGGCCTCATTCTCGGGTTGCTCGCGGCCGAGATCACCGCTTGCACGCAGAAGACCCCCGCCGCGCTGTATGACGGTTTCACACAGGCGCTCGGTGTTTCCCATTATGAGCGGACGGATGCGCCGGCCAATGCGGAGCAGAAGAAAAAGCTGTCCGCGTTGACGCCGGAGCAGCTGCCGATGACGGAACTGGCGGGGGAGCCGGTTCTGGCCAAGCTCACCACCGCGCCGGGCAATGGCGCTGCCTTCGGCGGTGTGAAAGTCGTGACGGAAAGTGGCTGGTTTGCCGTGCGTCCTTCCGGGACGGAAGACGTGTACAAGATCTATGCTGAAAGTTTTCAGGATGAGGCGCATCTGAAGCGGATTCAGCAGGAAGCGCAGGACGGGATCGGCAAGGCGCTGGGGAGCTTGTAAGCGAGCCTCGTCCTTGTCCACTATCGTCATCCCCGGACTTGATCCGGGGATGACGATGTTCTTGAATCAATACGTCGCGCGGCCGCCCGACACGTCAAACACCGCACCCGTGCTGAACGAACATTCGCTGCTCGCCAGCCAACAAACGAGCGATGACACCTCATCGATGCCGCCGAAACGGCCGATGGGAATCTTCGACAGCATGAAGTCGATATGCTCTTGCGACATCTGGTCGAAAATCGCGGTGCGTACCGCCGCCGGTGTGACGCAGTTCACGCGGATTTCCGTCTTGGCCAATTCCTTGCCGAGCGATTTCGTCAATCCGATCACGCCCGCCTTGGACGTGCTATAGGCGGAAGCGTTGGGATTGCCTTCCTTGCCGGCGACGGAGGCGATGTTGACAATACGACCGTAGCCGTTCGCTACCATGAAGGGCACGGCGAATTTGTTGCAGTAGAAGATACCGTTGAGATTGACGTCGATGACGCGGCGCCAATCCTCGACTGGATAGTCGGCGAGCGGCACATTCGGCCCGGTGATGCCGGCGCTGCAGACGAGAACATCGATCTTGCCAAGCGCCGCCACGGTCGCCTGCACCGCGTCCGCGACCTGATCGGCGTCCGCGATGTCGAGCCTGTGGATATGGGCGGCGCCGATTTCGGATTGCGCTGCGGCAAGGCGGTCGGCGTCACGGTCCCACAGGCTGACTGTGCCACCTTCCCGCGTGATCCGCGCTGCGACATCAAGCCCGATGCCGGCCGCACCCCCCGTCACGATCGCGATCTGGCCTGCGAAGCGGTCCGTGAAGGTGCGTGCGGTCATCTGGGAGTCGTTCCTGAATCGATCTTATGATGCACGGCGCGATTGGTGGAATACGCTGCGCTTTTCCACCCTACATATGCACGAATTGGTAGAGCGGAAAAGCGCAGCCCACTCCGCCAAGCGACGACGCTTTCCGATCTAGAACTGCTCGCCGACCATCTGCTCGCTTTTCGCCCAAAGCGCGCGGGCGCGATCGGGGTCGAGCGCATAGGAGCGGATGCCGACAAGATCGGTGCCTTCGCTCGGTTCCGCCACATGGCAGTCCTCGCAATAGAGGCCACCGACTTCATCGGCTGAGGCGACGATGCCACTCCAGACCGAGGTCGCGGCGCCCTGCGGGATGGTTTTGAAGGCGAAGGGCGGTTTGCCCGCCGCCGCATTGGCCGCGTTGATCCCGTCCAGCATGACCTGGAAATGCGCGGGGTTCATGTGGCGGCCGAGTTCCGTGCGAATGCCGCCGGGATGAACGGCCGTGGCCCGCACGCCGTGCGCCTTGTGCCGGCGATCGAACTCGACCGCGAACAGGATATTGGCGGTCTTCGAGCGGCCATAGGCCCCGAACTCGGTATACTCCGTGTGCTCGAAATTCGGATCCTCAAGATCGACGTCTGAAAAGCGATGGCCGGCGGAGGCCAGGTTGACCAGACGCGCACCGGGCGTCATCAGCGTGGCGATGCGATTGACTAAAACGAAGTGGCCGAGGTGATTGGTCCCGAACTGAGTCTCGAAGCCATCGGCGGTCTGACCCTTCGGGCAGGCCATGACGCCGGCATTGGCAATGATCAGATCGAAGGGCCGCCCATCGGCGACCAAGGCGTCCGCGCAGGCGCGCACACTGGCCAGCGACGCCAGATCAAGCTCCACCAGTTCCAATCCGCCGCCCGGTGCCGCCTGGGCGCGTACCAGCTCGGTCGCGCCCCTGGCCTTGTCCAGGTTCCGCGCGGCGCCCACAACCTGGGCCCCGTGGGCCGCCAGGGTGCGGGCGGTTTCAACGCCGAGCCCGGCCGAAACGCCCGTGACAAGAATGCGCTTGCCGGTCAAATCCACGCCGGCGAGCACCTCGTCCGTCGTCGATGTCGCTCCAAATGCGTCCGCCATGATGGTGTCCTCGCGTCTTACTTATTGAAGATCGGGCCTCTGTCCGGTGCCGAGGGTCGCTTCGTCATTGCAAAGCGCATGGCGCGGCCTGTAAACGGAGGGCGTCTCCGATTTATATACGGAGGTATCCTCCGTTTAACAAGGGGCGAGTGACGGTGAGCGTCGAGTCCAAGGGTCCCGACCCTGTCCGCAAGCCACGCGCGGATGCGCGGCGCAACCGCGAACGGCTGCTCGAAGTCGCGAAACGCGCCTTTGCCGATGTCGGGCCGGATGTCAGCCTCGATGAAATCGCCCGCCGGGCGGACGTGGGAATTGGCACGCTGTATCGGCATTTCCCGACCCGCACCGCGATCGTTGAGGCGGTGTACCGGCGCGAAGTTCAGCAATTGGCGGAAGCCGCCACGCGCCTGGTGGAAACGGTGCCGCCCGGCGACGCCCTTCACGCATGGATGCGGCTGTTCATCGACTATGTCGCGACCAAGAAGGTCATTGTGCCGGCACTCGCCACCATCGTCGGGGGATGGTCCGAACTCTATGCCGCCTCCACGGTCCTGATCACCGGCGCCATGTCGCTCTTGGTGGATCGGGCAGTGGCTGGCGGCGCCATCCGGCCTGTCGATCCCCTCGATCTGCTGCGCGCCGTGGTCGGCTTCACCACCATAGAGACCGGTCAGGATTGGGTGGCCAGCGCGCGACGTTTGATCGATATCCTGATGGACGGGCTGCGGCTGCCGCCTCCGGGCGCTTGAGGAGGGTCATCAGCATGACGCGCATTTCGCTCGACTATCTCGGCGACGGACAGGGGATCGCGGCTCCGGACAGGGTTCTCGGCGTGATCGCCCTGTCCGGTTCATCACCGGCGGACCTGTCCATCGGTCTGCCGGCTGTGGGGCCGGATTCCGGCGGCCTGCGCGAAGTCTGGCGCGCGGATGAAGACGTGACGCGGCGCGGTGCCACGGGCAACCTGCGTTACGCGCGGGCCGGCGCGCTTCTGTTCGGGGTGCTGGAGCAAACCTTGCCGAACGGTGGAACGGCGGAGGCCGCAAAGGCGGCCTATGACGCGATGCTCGACCTGATCGCGGCGGAGGGATGTCCGCATCTGGTGCGCGTCTCCAATTACATCGCCGATATCACCCGGGATGAGAATGGGGAGGAGCGGTATCGCGCCTTCAATGCGGGAAGGCAGGCGGCCTTCGAGTCGCGCAATCGCCGCTCCACCCAGGCGCCGGCGGCCTGCGGATTAGGCTGTGGCGGTGATGCCTTGCGCCTGTTCTTCCTCGCGTCCGAAACGCCCGGACATAACATCGAAAATCCGCGCCAGATCAGCGCCTTCGACTATCCAAAACAGTATGGGGAGACGCCGCCCTTGTTCGCACGGGCGACAGTCGCCGCGGGAATGCTCCTCATCTCCGGCACGTCGAGCATCGTCGGGCATGAGACGGTCCATATCGGCGATGTCGCGGCGCAGGCGGATGAGACGCTGCGCAATCTCGACGCGCTTCTGGCGGAAGCGCGGCGCTTGAACGTGCAGGTCGATCGGCAGGCCCTGCGTCTGAAGGTCTATCTGCGCCATGCGCGTGACCAACCGGCCGTTGCGTCGCGCCTTTACGACGCCGGACTTTCGGCGCCGGTCGCATGGCTTCAGAGTGACGTCTGCCGGCCCGAGCTTGACGTTGAAATGGAAGCGCACGCGCCCTCCTGAGCGGCAACCATGGCCGACGCCTGGGCCACGGCGGCGCGCAGGCTGGCCGCACTCGCAATCCCTTTTCCCGCAATGTCGAAGGCCGTGCCGTGATCGACGCTAGTGCGCACGAAGGGCAGCCCCACGGTGATATTCACGCCGTGATCGAGGCCGAGATACTTGATCGGGATCAATCCCTGATCGTGGTACTGCGCCACCACCACGTCGAACTCTCCCTGGCGGGCGCGCATGAACACGGTATCGCCCGGATAGGGGCCGGTGGCGTCGATCCCCTCCTGCCGGGCCTGTGCGATGGCAGGCGCGATGATGGCGGCATCTTCCGTGCCGAACATGCCATCCTCCCCCGCATGGGGATTGAGGCCCGCAACGGCCACGCGCGGCGCCGCGATACCGAACCGGCGCACGGCGCGGTGCGCGAGGCGAATGGCCCGCAGCTCCGCCTCCGGCGTCACCGCACGCACGGCGTCCGCCAGGGACAGGTGAATGCTGACGAGCAGGACGCGCAGTTCGTCATTCGCCAGCATCATGGCGAAATCCCGCGTGCCCGAGCGTTCGGCCAGGATTTCCGTATGGCCGGGATAGTCGATCCCCGCCAGGTTCATCGCCTTCTTGCTGATCGGCGCGGTCACGATGGCGGCGATCCGCCCCGCCATCACCTCATCGATCGCCCGCACGATCGCGGCGAAGGCGGCGGCGCCCGCGCGCGCGTCAATGCGGCCCAAGGCGAAGTCCGCCGGTAGGTCGCTCGCAGCGATCACCGCAATCCGGCCGGGACCCGGATGGGCGGCGGGCCCATCGATTTGAATGACGGTGAGGGGCGCGCCCACCAGAGTGACCGCGCGGCGCATCATGGTGACGTCGCCGATCACGATGCAGCCGTTACCGGCACCCTCCGCGAAGAGGCGGGCGACAATCTCCGGCCCAATGCCGGCCGGGTCGCCCATGGTGATCGCAATCGGTCGCTGTGCCATGAACATGACTCCCCTGCGGCGGACGATCACGTAGACCGGCCGGGGTCGGATACAAACCCCTGGCGGGCGCGCTTCGGGCAGACGCGGCCGGGACGAGGAGTGATGGACCATGAACGACCCGCCGCCCCAGGTCTCGACACTGGCCGGGATCGCGCAATCGCTCGGCGAGGATGGCTTCGCCCAACTTCGTAGCGCCCTGACGCGGCAAGTGCTGGACGAGGCCGGTCTCACGGCGTGGCCACGCTTCGCGGAGAGCTGGAACGACCTTGGCCTGGACCAGTTCATGGCCGATGGCGGTCGTTATCGGCGGCGGCGCTTCGCGGCTTTTGCGGTGTCCAATCAAGGCATCCGCCGCAAGCCGCACCAGCCGCATTACCAGAGCCGCGACTACAATGCCCTGAACGGCGGCATTGCCCGCTGGTTCGATCCGGTGAGTGAGGGGATCGGCGCGCATCCCACGACCCGTGCCATTCTGCGTCTGTGCGACAGCCTGTTCACGGGCCTGACGCCGGTGGATCTGCGGCCTGAGGCCTGGCATGTCGAGATGCACCAGTTTCGCATCGAAGCGCAGCCGGATCAGGTCGGTCAGCCGACGCCGGAAGGCCTGCATCGGGACGGGGTGGACTGGGTCCTGGTGCTTCTGGTCCGGCGCGAGAATGTCGCGAGCGGGGAGACGACCATCACTGACCTCCGGCGCCAGCCGCTGTCCAGCTTCACGCTGGCCGACCCCTTGGATGCGGCGCTGGTCGATGATAGCCGGGTCTATCACGGCGTCACGGCGATCCATCCGCTGGACCCGTCCCGGCCGTCCTTCCGCGATGTTCTGGTCATCACCTTCCGCCGACAATAGGAGCCGCCATGGCCCGCCTGAGCGTCAATGTGAACAAGATCGCCCTGCTGCGGAACACGCGCCGCACCGGCGTGCCCGACCTTTTGCGGCTCGCCGCGCTGGCCCATGAGGCCGGCGCCCATGGGCTGACGGTACATCCGAGGCCGGATCAGCGCCATATCCGGGGTGAGGATGTGTATCGGATGGCGGAGCTGATGGCGCCTTGGCGGCCGGACTTCGAATTCAACATCGAGGGCTATCCCGATGCGCGGTTCCTGGATCTGATCGCCGAAATTCGGCCCGAGCAATGCACCCTGGTGCCGGATGCGCCGGGGGTACTGACCTCCGACGAGGGTTGGCGCCTGGATGCCGCGCAGCGGCCGATCGTGCGGGACGCGGTGGCTGCGTTGCACGGCAGCGGTTGCCGCGCGATCCTGTTCGTCGATCCCGACCCCGAGGTGGTGTCGCGGGCGCAGGATTCCGGCGCCGATGGCATCGAAATCTACACGGGTGGCTACGCCGCAGCGTGTCGGGAGGGGCGGCCTGAGGAGATGCTGCACCTCTGCGCCGCAACGGCGGCGGAGGCTGCGCGACTTGGGCTCGTCGTGAATGTCGGCCACGACCTTAATCTCGACAATCTGCCGGCACTCGTCTCCGCCATGCCGACGCTGAGTGAAGCGTCCATTGGACATGAATTGACCGCCGACGCCCTGATCATGGGATGGTCGGCGGCCATTGACGCCTATCGCGACGCTCTCGCCCTTACTGGAAGGCGCGGGTCTTTCGGCGCCTCTCACGGCTGAAGAGGATCGGCGCGGGCGGGGAGGCAGGGGCGCTGTCGCCCATCTCCAGCTTCACATATTCCGAGAAAGCCTTTCGGCCTGCCTCGCGCGCAGAGAGGTCTGCCCCCACCCGCAGCGCGGATTGAATAACGCAGAGCAATTCCTTTTTACGCGGGGCCGCCGCTGGTTGGATCAGAGGTTTCATGATCCCGATGGACAGGCTGTCGGTCTTGTCCTTGGAGATTCTCACGGCGATTGACTCCTCGATTCTTGGCCGAGTTCCTCATGAGAAATAGTTCGATCCGGGGATGTTTCCAACGGCGCGCCCTGCGCGATCGGCGTTTTCCCAAGAACGTGAATACCGTTGCGATGACTGCGCGCAGGGACCTCTCACCGTATACGGTACAAGGCCGATCCATCCGCGCCGCGACCGACAAGCGTGACCCAGGGCGGTGGTTGGTCCTGGTCGAGTTGGTCGAACAAAGTCACCGGCGGCAGATCCTGCACGAGGGCCGCGCGCGCCGCGCCGGGACAGGCCAGAATGGCGACAGCGCCGGTGGCGCGCACCGCCCCCGGCTCCACAGGGGATGCGCGGCTTCGCCATGCGGCGCGCAGGCGCATGAAGGCGGCGATATTGGTGTGGTAGAGAGAGCCGACCGTCAGCACGCCGGTGCGGTACAGAAGCTCGGGCGTGTCATCGACATCGGCGAGGACGACGCGGCCGGAGAAGGGAGCGAGCAGAGGGATGTCGGCCTGCACCGAGCAGACCGCATCGTCATCCTCATCGGAACCCGTCGCGGCCCACAGACCGGCGAAGGGTCCAAGCAGGAAGACGGCGAGGACGCCCATGCGAAGCGCCGCTCGGGCGCGTGCCGTGCTGACGCGAAGGCGGGACAGGGCGACAGGCAAGGCACCCGCCGCGAGCACCGCGCCATAGGTATCGAACCGGAAATGCGCGAGGCCGAGTGCGACGACCACAATGGCGCAGGCCACCGCATACCCCCACAAGACGGTGCGATGGCGCATCGCCATTCCAAGGACCACCATGGCGCCGAGAAGGCCGGGCAGCGCGGCGCTGAGCAATTCTGGTACCGTGTCGGGCGGCGCCATCTCCGAAATGATACCAAAAAAGGCGTGGCTCTGTTTGGGCGTCAGCAGCCCGGACGGTCCGAGGAGCAGCACCGGGTTGCCGAGGATCCAGGCCCCCAGCAGCAAGACCGCCAAGCCACCGCCCAGCGCCTTCCGCCCAGTATCCGCGAGAGAGGTTCGGTCCAGCGCCCAGGTCACCCATCCAATCCCACAGCACGCCAGGCCCATCCAGACATAGACGATGGAAACCCGATCGATCTGCGACGCCCAGAGCCCGCCCTGCGGCGGATCGATGGTGACGATGAGGGCGACCAGCAGCACCAGTGCACTGCCCATGGCGCGGAGGCTGCGCGCCGCGAGACGCGCTGACCCCTCCGTCAGCCAGGCAAGTCCCAAGGCACCGAAGGCCATCAAGGTGAAGGGCATCGTTTCCGGGCTGAACCACAGCCCGATCGCGGCCCATACGCCCGCTCGCCATCCGGCCGATGCGCTGCCACGGGTGGCACGAAAGGCCCAGCCGAGCGTCATGATCGAGGTGACAGCGAGCAGGATGTGATGGTGGATCACGCCCGGAAAGCCGTAATCGACGATCGGCGCGTAGCTGACGGCGACGAGCGGCGTCGTCCAACGCCAGGCGCGATCGGTGAGTGGCGCAGTGGCCCAGGCGATAGCCGCGCAGAGCAAGCCGACGCTCAACGGCCCGACCAGAACGCCGGCCCAGCGCAGTGAGGCCTCAGGGGACAGAAACCACCCGATCGGCCAAGCGGCTAGCAAAAGGATCGAATCCAAGAGATGCGACCAGGCCAGAACCGTTCCGGTACCTGACGCATCGCGCGCCACGCCTTGCAGCGTCGCATGCGCCGCGACCATGTCATGCAGGCGCACAAGACGCATGTAGCTGTCCGGATCGAGGAGCGCGCCGTCCAGCACGTCCCGCGATTGGGCAAGGCCGAGAAGGCCCGTGAGCAAGACGCCAAGGAGGAAGCAGAGCAGCATGGAGCACCGACAAAGGTTTGGGCTCTCATGCCCCCGTGCGTCGATCTGATATAGGGACCCCCGCATACGAGAGGCTATGAGGAATGACGGAGATTTCCCTGATCCGCGCGGAGCGTCTGCTGCGGCGGCTCTGCGCGGAAGGGCTTTCGGCATGATGGCTGATGTCGCGGCGGTGCTGGCCGCCTCGCCTTGGGCCGGCAAGCCCGGCTTGACCTGGCAAACGGGCGTCACCGCTGTCGCCTCCCCCATGTATCAGGCGGTGGAATGGTCCAATTGGATCGTGACGGCAGCGGACGAGCCGGCGGCGCTGTTCCTCAAGATCCTCCCGCCCGAAATGGCGGGCCTCATCGACCCCGTGGCAGCCCATGCCGGCGCACGGGCGGCCGAGCAGGCCGGCGTCGGGCCTGCCGTGGCGTTCTTTCTCCCCGAGCAGCAGGCGCTCGCCTTCTCCCATCTGCCGCCGCCGTGGCGGGGCGCGCGCCTTAGTGACTTCGGCAGGCCGGCGGTGCTTCAGGCCGTCATTGCCGCCAAGAAGTCCTTCCGCCAGGGGCCGGTTCTGCCCCAAATTTGGGACGTATTTTCGCGTCTGCGGTTCATGGCCGCGCGGGCGGATGCGACCGATACACTCCTGCCGGGCGATATGGCCGCTTTGCTCGACCACGCCTGGACGATCGAGGCGGCGCTGGTGGCGGCGGGCCGGGACAGCGCGCCGTGCCACAATGACGGCCAATCCTCCAACATCATGCTGGCACCCGATGGTGGCGTCTTGCTGGTGGATTTCGATTGTGCCGGCCAGGGCGATCCCCATTACGATCTCGCCGTACTGTTGAACGAGGTTCAGGATTTCGAGGATAGCTGGCGGCTTGGGATCGAAATGCAGGACGGCCGGTGTGACGAGGTCGTGCTCAATCGTTGTCGCGCCTATGGGGTGGCGGACGATCTTCTCTGGGGCTTATGGGGCCTGCTGCTGTCGCATACATCATGCAGGAAAGATCTGGCGTTTTTGAAATTTGGCGAATGGCGGTTGCTGCGCGCGCGCATGGCCTTGCGGGCGCCTGATTTCGCGGCCCGGCTGCATCGGCTTTAGGCGAGACAGATGGAACGCAGTCTGGGTGAGGCCACAACCGCGGCCGAGCGCGATCTGGAAGCGGCGATCAGCCGCGTGTCGCCATGGCAGGGTCATCGCCTGCGCTATCGGTCCGTGAGCGGCGGCATCAACAATGCCAATTGGCGGGTCTGGGTCGATGACGATCCAGCCACCTTTTTCGTCAAGATCCCCGGCAAGGGCACGGAGATGTTCGTCGACCGCGCGGTTGCAATGCATGCCAGCCGTCAGGCAGCCGATCTTGGCATAGGGCCGCGCGTCTATGATTTTCTGGCGGCCGACGGAATCGAGATCAGCGACTTCGTCGAAACCCGGCGGTCCTGCACCCATGCCGATTTCCGTAATCTGACCCTATCCCGCACCGCGATCGATTGCTATCGCACCCTGCATGGCGGTGCCATGCTGAGCCAAACCAAGACGGTCTTTGATAGGATCGACGAGACCCACGAACAGGTGCGCATGCTCGGCGGCTGGCAGCCGCCCGATTTCTTAAAATTGGATCATCAATATCGGCGCGCCCGCGCGGCATTGGAGGCGTCTGGCCTCGACCTTGTGCCTTGCTTTAACGATCCGATGGCGGGCAATTTTATGACGGATGATGCCGGCACCATCATGATGATCGACTATGAATTCGCTTCCAACAACGACCGCTGCTACGACCTCGGCGTCTGGTTCGCGGAGATGTTCTTCGACGAGCCGACCGAGCGCGCCCTGATCGCGCATTATTTTGGCCGCGCCGATCCCGCCATCGTCGCGCGTGTGACGGTGCATCAGGCGCTCGCCGATCTCACATGGGCGGCATGGTCCATGGTCCAGCTAAAAATGTCTGTTCTGGACTTCGACTTCTTCAAATACGGCGTTTGGAGATACCGGCGGGCGCGCGCAGTTCTGGATGATCCGCGCTGGGATGGCTGGCTAAAGGCGGTCTGAACCGGGATGCGTTAAGTCTGAAGCGCTCTGCACACACCCCGTCATGCTCGGCGAAGGCCGAGCATCCACGCCTTCCTTGCGGGACGAAGGCAAGGCGTGGATGGCATGCCTTCGCATGCCATGACCAATGACTTGGTCGTTGAGCCGACTTAAACGCATCGTGCTCTACCTTAACGGATTGCCTGCAAAGAGGCTCAGCCGGAGCGGAAGGCCGATTTCGGCAGCATCATGTGAATGCCCTTATGCACATCGACCAACTGCGTCACCTTCAGGTCGCCGATCAGGCTGCACAGCATATAGGCCTGGTTGCGGCTGAGATTGGTTCGCTGGCACAGTTCGCGCACCATTTCCCGCACCGCTTGCTTTGCGGCGTCATCGAGATCTTCGTCGATGCCGATAGAAATGAGATGCGTGGGGCTTTCTGCGAAGGGACCTGTGAGGGAGAGATCCTTGCGCACTGTGAGGCGGAAGGTGCCGGTCAATCCGGTTTCCAGTGCCGTGACACTTACTTCGCCATCACCCTGCATGCCGTGGCCGTCACCGACCGAGAATAGGGCGCCGTCATTGAACACCGGCAGATAGAGCGTCGTGCCGGCGATCAGCGCCTTGTTGTCCATGTTGCCGCCGAAGGCGCGGGGAATGACGGTGCTCTGCCGGCCCCAAGCGGGTGGCGGCGCCACGGCCATGATGCCGAAAAAGGGCTCCAGCGGAAGCGCCATGCCCCAGGGCAGATGGGCCATGTTCGTGCTCGCATCGATATCGATGATGATGCGCTCGTAATCGGTGAATTCGTCGGGCAGCGTACCGAGCAGGGGCAGCACGGCGCAGAATCCCCAATCCTGGTTTGGCTTGATGTCGAGAATGTCGATTTGCAAGACGTCGCCAACCTCGGCACCGCGTATATAAACCGGACCGTTCACCGGATGAGGGCCGGGCCCACGCACTGCCGTATCGAGCAGCAGGCGATGATCGGCGCGGACGCGTGTGCCATCGGCCGGCAGGTCCGGAAAATCACCGGCCGGCAGGGTATCGACGGAGACTGTGTCACCGGAGTCGATTGTCAGGACGGCAGGCCGGGTGGCATCGAAGAAGCCCCAGGCTATGGTGTCGATCGTTGTCGGCAGATGGTGATGCTGAGCCATGGTCGTTTCCTCGTGTTCGGATCGAAAGACGTTACTCTTCCTTTATCCCATTCTCCGGCACGCCTTGCTCATTGCCATAGTATTTATAGGGCAGGAACTTGCCGGACATCGTCATTTGAACACGGTCGCCCTTGGCGTTCGGCAGACGCTCGATGTTAAGATCGAAGTCGATCGCGGACATGATGCCGTCGCCGAACTCCTCCTCGATCAGGGCCTTCCAAGCTGGCCCATTGACCATCACCATTTCATAGAATCGGTAGAGCAAGGGATCGGTCGGCGGCATCGGCATGCCGCGCATCGGCACCTCGGTCAGCATGCGCTGCTCGATGACCGACAATCCGAACAGCGTGCCGGCTGTCTCGGCCAGGGCTTTCGGCAGGCGCATCTGCCCGAGCAAGGCGCCGACGACCAGGACCGGCGACAGACCGCCGATTTGCTCGGTGATGTATGTCCAGGTCCAGTCGCGCTCACGCTTAATGTCGAGGAGCTTTTCGGTGAGGTTTTCCCGTTTCATGGCGATCTCCTGCTTCGTGGTCCATGATGGACCGGCTTGAAGCGGGGGGAAAGCGCATGACCGTCAGGTCACGGGGGCGGGCGTGTCACCGACACGGACAATCGCCCCCTGGCTCCCGGAGTAGGACTCGAACCTACGACCGAGCGATTAACAGTCGCTTGCTCTACCAACTGAGCTATCCGGGACCATTGGGCGGCGCACCCTATAGCCGAGGCCGTTCAGGCACGCAACGCCAGCCGGGCGCCATGCCGCCTTCTCGTCGGGCGGCAGCCATGCTAACTCTCCGCCCGCGTGCGAGAGTGGCGGAACGGTAGACGCAGTCGACTCAAAATCGACCGGCGCAAGTCATGGGGGTTCGAATCCCCCCTCTCGCACCAATTCCAGCAAGGCCACGCGGCCCAATTCGGCCTTCCCGCGGCCGCTTGCATCTTTTGCATGGCGCCGTTCATCATAAATCAAGCATGGAACGCGCCTTCAAGGCCCAGGGATCACGATGCAACTCTTCAAATGCCAGAACTGCGGGCAATTGCTCTATTTCGAAAATACGCGATGCGAGACCTGCGGCGCCCCCCTGGGCTATGAGCCCTTCGGCGCCACGCTCACCGCATTGCGGGACAATGGGGACACCTGGCTGCCCATGGCAGGCGCTGAGCAGCCCTATCGCTTCTGTGCCAATGCCAAATACGATGTCTGCAATTGGCTGATCCCGGCCGAAAGTCCCGACCAATTCTGCACGGCCTGCCGGCATAACCGCACCATCCCCGATTTGTCGGACAGGGAGCATCGTCTCGCTTGGCGCAAGCTCGAATACGCCAAACACCGGCTGTTCTATCAGCTTCTCAAGCTCCGTCTGCCGACCCCCACCAATGCCGAACTGCCCGGCCACGGGCTGGTGTTCGACTTTCTGGAACAGCCGCCGCAGGCCGGCGCCGCCAAGGTCATGACCGGGCATGACGATGGGGTCATTACCCTCAACCTCCAGGAAGCCGATGACGTGGCGCGCGAGCGGCTGCGGGCCCAGATGCATGAGCCCTACCGCACCTTGCTGGGTCATTTTCGGCACGAAATCGGCCATTTCTACTGGGACATTCTGGTGCGGGACGGCGGCAAGCTAGATCAATGCCGCGTCGTCTTCGGCGATGACTCGGAGGATTATAACGGGGCCCTACAGCGCCATTATCGGGACGGCGCGCCAGCCAACTGGCAGGGCAACTTCATCTCTCAATACGCGACGACCCATCCCTGGGAAGATTTCGCGGAAACCTGGGCCCATTACCTGCATATCATCGACACGTTAGAGACGGCGGCGGCCTTCCGGCTGGGGGTCCATCCCACCAATGCAGAGGAGCCGGCGCTGCATGCCGACATCACCCTCAACGCATACGGGGAAGGCAAGGTAGAGGGGCTGATCGACGCCTGGCTGCCTCTGACCTTTGCGGTGAACAGCCTGAACCGCAGCATGGGCATCGGCGACCTTTATCCCTTTATCCTGAGCGAGGCGGTGATCCGCAAAATGGGCTTCATCCACGACCTGGTGCATGACACGCTGCCGGATGATCGCGCCGCCTAAGGCGAAATTCACGGACTTCGAAGTGCCGGCCTCCGCTATTTCAATGCTGCCGGCTGCGATACGGCGGGAAGGCTCGGCGAGGATCACGACCCGCAGACGCATTTGATTCCACTGACGATCGACGCGGCGCTGGGGCGGCGACCGCCACTCAGCATATTTGGATCGGAGTATGAAACGCCAGACGGCACCTGCATTCGCGACTATGTTCATGTCACGGATTTGGCGGATGCCCATGTGCGGGTCATCGACCAGCTCGACCATCGCAGCGTACGGTACAATCTCGGGACGGGCCGTGGCTATTCCGTGATGGAAATCATCGAATCCGTCGGCCGGATCGCCGGGCGGCCGGTCCCCACCATTATGTCCGCAGGCCGGCTCGGCGATCCGGCGATACTGATCGCGGGCGCGGACCGGCTTCGCGCGGACACCGGTTGGGCGCCGAACTTCACGGATCGCGATGCTATCGTGGAAAGTGCCTTCCGCTGGCGCGAAAGCCACCCGCACGGCTATGGCGACACAATGCTGGTTCCTGGCTGAAACAGCCACAGTGGGCGGCGGCGATCCTTAGGCGCTTTATCTTAGGAGGCCTGCCTTTACCCATGCCGCAACGTGCGTAGCTCAAAGGAACGCTGCGGTTAGGGAGGATCGCCTTGTGTTGGGCCGCCCTGCCCAAACTGGAGGAATGGCCTCTCCCGTGAGTTCCGGCAAAATGTCGTCGTGCGGCGCGTTCAGCAAGCGTCCGCTACGAATATCATCTATACGTCCTATCGCTTTGTTAACGGCGGTAGGAACCGGCCTCGATCGAACCGAGATCGGCGCGGCTGAAACCAAGCTCGCTCAACTCACGGTCTGAAAACATAGACAGTTCGCGTGCGACCTGACGGCGCTCAAGCCGCTCGGCCCGGCCGGCGGCAAAGGCATCGCGCCGGTGATTGATGGCGCGCAGGAAGACGGTGAAGCCGAGGAAATCGATCGCCGCTGCGGGTGCGGTGCGGTCGGCCTGAATCTCGGGGTAGTCCGCGAAAGACACCATGATAAGTGCTCCTCTGGGTTATGCTGCGGCGCACCATAGCAATGAACCTTGAGAGAGTCTACGAAATAGCGACACGTATTCGCTGTAACGAAGTGTTCATCTTTGCTGGATTTTCTGCAGGAAACCGGGCTTGCGCGGCAAGGCGGAGCGATTAGCTTGGCCGCTATGCGCAAAAAGCCAGCGCATTATGGGGGATTGTCATGGCGACCGACGCGGCAAACGGATCAGCTGACATCGACGCTTATCTCGCGATGGCCCGCGCGCACGGGGAAACCGCGGACACGCGCGACTGGGTCGGTGACCTTGAAGACATCGCCCGCGTCGCCTGGCGGCTCATGACGGAGGACCAGAAGGCGGCCTTCCGCCTGGACCCCGAAATTCTGGCTCTGGCCGAAGCCACGGCAGATTTTGCCGATGAGCAAAACGCGGATTTTTGAATGCCGCGAAAGTGATGGGAGAGCCCTGCTCCACGCAGAGCGACATGCCCCTGACAAGCATGGACCAAGAACCTACATAGGCTCCATCAACTATGAGGACCTTCATGATGACGAAAGCATTTCAGCCGAATACTGCAGTGATCCGCTCGGCATTCGCGGCAGTCTTACTGGGCGTTGCCGTACTCAGCCTGTCGGCATGCAATACCGTCAACGGTGCGGGCAAGGACCTGTCGAACGCCGGCACCGCGACGGGCAGTGCGGTGAGCAATACGGCGACCGACGTTCAGCAGAAACTCTAAGTCTGAACGACTGGAAAAGCGGTCCCGGGGCAACCCGGGGCCGCTTTTTTTATGGCATCAGTCCCTGGGTGCGCACGAGCCGGGCATAGATGCCGTCCTGCGCCAAAAGCTCGGCATGCGTGCCGCTTTCCATGGCGCGGCCATCCGCCATCACCACCACCAGATCGGCGTCGCGCACGGTCGAGAGGCGATGGGCAACGATGACGGTGGTGCGGCCTGTCCGGAGCCGGGACAGCGCGGATTGAACGGCGGCCTCACTCTCCGCGTCCAGCGCACTGGTCGCCTCGTCCAGCAAGAGAATGCGGGGATCGCGCAGGAAGGCGCGGGCGAGTGCGACCCTCTGGCGCTGACCGCCGGACAAGCGACCGCCGCTATGCCCGACTTGCGTGTCTTCCCCGTCCGGCAGGGCGCCGATAAAGCCCGCCGCCGCCGCAGCTTCCGCCGCCGCCGCAATGTCGGCCGCCGTAGAGTCAGGGCGGCCCATGCGGATATTGGCGGCGACTGTATCGTCAAACAGCAGGGAATCCTGCCCGACATAGGCAATGGCGTCCCGCAGGCTGGCAAGGCTGACCTGACGGATATCGACGCCGTCGACTTCGATGGCGCCGCGCAAGACTTCGTATAGGCGCGGAATCAGCGCCAGCGCCGTGGATTTGCCGCCGCCGGAGGCGCCGACCAAGGCGATCGTCTGTCCAGGTCGGGCTTCGAAGGACAGGCCCTGAAGTCCGGGTCGTCCATCGGGATAGTTGAAGGCGACGTCCTTGAAGCACAGCGCGCCTGGGCCGGGCGGCAGGGTGCCGACGCCCGGCTTGTCGATGATGCCAGGGGGCTCGTCGATCACGGCGAAGGACCGCGCGAGGCCGGCCAAGCCTTCCTGCACCGCTGCATTGAGAGAGCCGAGGGCGCGCAGCGGCCGTGAGGCGAGCATCAGCGCTGCGACGAAGCCCGAGAAATTGCCGAGCGTGGCGGCACCCGCTGCCGCGCGCCAACCGGCGAAGCCGATGACCAGGGCGACCGTCACGCCGCCCAGCACTTCCAGCACGGGATCGACCCGCGCGCGCGACCGCACCATGCGGAGCAGCGCCCGATACAGCTGGGCGAAAACCGCCTCGGCCCGACGGCGCTCTGCCTCCTCCAGCCGATAGGCGCGAATGGTGCGGCTTTGGGAGAAGCTCTCGTTGAGCATCATCGCCGTTTCGCCCATGCGTTCCTGCATGCTGCCGGAGGCGCGGCGGACGCGTTTGCCGATGCGCTGCATGGGCACGGCTGCGAGCGGATACAGCGCCAGCGCCAGCAGGCTGAGCAGCCAATCCATATAGACCATGGAGCAGACGAGGCCGACCACTGTCATGGCATCCGATACGCCATTGACGGCGCGTGTCAGTGCCTCCCGGATCGTCGCCGCATCGGTCGTGAAGCGGGCAGCGAGCTGGGCCGGCGCCTCCCGCTCCATGCGTTCGAGGTCGGAATCCATCAAATGGCCGAACATGCGGATTTGCAAATCGCGGATGACGACCAGGACCAGGTTCTGCGTCGCAACCGACTGACCGTATTGCACCGCCGCCTTGAAGCCGGTGACGATCAGAACCTGGATCGGGATCTGATAGAGGATGCGCCGGTCCTTGCGCACGAACATGTCGAAGGCCTGGTCGATGACCGCCGGGTAGAGGGCGGTGGTGCCGGCCACCAGCAGAGTCAGGATACCCACGACGATCAGCCGACCCTTATAGTCGCGCAAATGCTCGCGCCACAGGCGGGAGACCAGGGCGCGCGTCGATTCGTCCGTCGGGATGGGAGCTCTCATCACGGGCGCGTGTATCAAGAAGATGGTCGGCCGACCACCCTCGCCAGTTCCGTGCGGCAGGCGTCCGCGTCATCGGGGCAGCCCTGTGCCAGCCACCACTCCCGCACGATGCGCAAAGCCTCACCGATAGCAGGTCCGGGCGGCAGGCCGAGGGACAGGGCATCGGCCCCTTTCAGGGGAAAGATCGGCGCCTCGATCGCGGCGAGATGGTCGCGAAACAGCGGCCCGCCCACGACCGGCTCATGCCGCAGGAAGGATCGGCCCGTGAGCAGGTCCTCCGGGATATCGGCCAAGGCGCGGCGCAGCGTCACCCCATCCGCGTCCGGCGCCGGCAAAGGGCCGTCCAGCAGGGCGAGGAGCCGTTCCCGCTCGGCGTTCGACAGCTTCAGCCGCGCCGCCGTCTCGGCCGCCACGCCGCGACCGGGCAGCAGGGCCGCTAGCCGCAAGACCGGTTCCGCCGGCGCCTTCGCGGCGACAAGCCGATCAATGGTGGCGAGCGTCTCGTCACTCCCCGGCAGCAGGACGGGCAGCACAGCGAGATCGGACATCAGGCCCAGGATCGGCGCGGGGTCCGGCACGGCAAGGATTTTAGACAGTTCCGACCACAGCCTCTCGGCGGACAGACCGATGAGTTTCGGTGCTCCATCGCTCAGGGCGCGCGCCGTTTTCACATCCGGCAGACGCCGGGCATAGCGCGCCTGGAACCGGAAGAAGCGGAGGATGCGCAAATAGTCCTCGGCGATCCGCGCGGCCGCCTCGCCGACAAAGCGCAGCCGGCCTTCCGCCAGATCCGTGCAGCCGCCGAAATAGTCGTGCAGGGTGCCGTCGGCGGCCATGGACATGGCGTTGATCGTGAAGTCGCGCCGTGCGGCGTCCGCCGTCCAGTCATCGGTAAAGGCGACCACGGCATGGCGACCATCGGTTTCGACATCACGACGCAGCGTGGTGACTTCGATCGTCGCGCCGTGCAGGGCGGCGGTGATCGTACCATGGGCGATGCCGGTCGGGATGGCCCGGATGCCGGCGGCGCCGAGGGCCGCCGTCACCTCATTCGGTGTCAGAGGCGTGGCGATATCCACATCCCGCACGGGCAGTCCGGCGAGCAGATCGCGCACCGCACCGCCGACGATGCGGGCTTCGCCCAGGGCCGCCAGAACGTCTTGGACGCCGGGCAGCACGAGCACGGATGAGGGATCGAGACGCTCCATGCCGAAGGCCTAACGAAGAACCCGTCGCTTGGCCATTTCTGCCCCGCCGATTAATCCTTTACTGACGGGTTTGGTCGATAGAGGTGGCCTTTCCCTCGGAGCGCGTCCTGATGAGCATGCCAATTGCGGATACCCTTCGTGCGATGGCGGGCAAGCGCATCCTTGTTGTGGGCGATGTGATGCTTGACCGCTTCGTCTATGGCCGCACCGAGCGGGTGTCGCCCGAAGCGCCGTCGTTGGTCCTGGCGGCGGATCGGCAGGAGCAGATGCTGGGCGGTGCCGCCAATGTCGCGGTCAACGTCGTGGCTCTGGGCGGGCAGTGCCATCTCATCGGCCTCTGCGGCACGGATGACATCGCGCGAGAGCTGGCGGCGGAGATCGCCCAATTCCCGGGCATCCTGTCGGACCTGACGCCCGACCCCGCGCGCATGACGACGCTCAAGGTCCGCATGGTCAATCCGCAATACAATACGCATCTGCTGCGGCTGGACTGGGAAGTCACGACGGCCGCCGAAGGCGCGGTCTTGGCGGAGATGAGCCGCCGAGCGGTGGCGGCGGTGGCCTGTGCTGATGTCGTCATCCTGTCCGATTACCTCAAAGGCGTGTTGCAGCCGGCCTTGATCGCGGCGGTGACCGCCGCCGCCGCCGTGCGGGGCGTGCCCGTGGTGGTCGATCCCAAAGGGGGTGACTTTGGCCGCTATCGGGGGGCGACCGTCATTGCCCCCAATCTGCATGAGGTTTCCTCGGCGATTGGCCGGACGGTTGGACAGGATGATGCGGAGGTGGCGATCGCCGCGGCCGAGATCACGGCCCGTTCCGGCGTCGCGGCCATCGTCGTCAAGCGCAGCCAGGCCGGCGTGCAACTGGTCGAGGCCGGGCAGACCACGGCGCGCTTCCCCACGCTGGCGCGGCACGTAACGGATGTGTCGGGTGCCGGCGATACCTTGGTCGCCGCTTTTGGCATGGCGCTGGCGGCCGGCGCCTCCCTCGGGAACGCGACGCGCATCGCCAATGCGGCAGCGGGCATTGCCGTTGGCAAGAAGGGCACCGCCTCCGCCACGCCGGCGGAACTTGCGGAAACGCTTCTGCATCGGCGGGAGCATCGCATCTCGCCCAAGATCTTTACCGACGAAACCGCACTTCAGGCGCGGGTGCGGGCCTGGCAGCGGGATGGGTTTTCGGTCGGCTTCACCAATGGCTGCTTCGACCTGCTCCATCCTGGCCATGTCTTCGTCCTGACCGAGGCGCGTAACCGCGTCGATCGGCTGGTGTTGGCGCTCAACACCGATGCCTCCGTCCGCACGCTGAAGGGCCCCAGCCGGCCGGTGCAGAACGAGACGGCGCGCCTGACGGTGGCCGCCGCCTTGGAAGCGGTGGATGCCGTCATCCTCTTCGATACCGAGACGCCGCTCGACCTGATCGTCGCGCTGCGGCCGAACGTGCTGTTCAAGGGCGGCGACTATCGGCCCGAGACGGTGGTCGGTCGTGACGCGGTCGAGGCCTATGGCGGCCGGGTCGAGCTGATCGACTACCTGCCTAATACCAGCACCACCCTGATGATCCAGCGCATGGGCCTCTCTGCCGTAGCCTCCGAGGGGGGCATCGGCACGGGTAGTGTCGTTCCGGCGCTGACGTGATGACCGCCGCCGTTCAAGCCGCCACCGATCGCGCCATGGCCTGGCTGCGGGATCAGGCCTGGCCCCTTTGGCTTGCGCGCGGCATCGATCGCCGCACCGGCGCGCCGACCGGATTCCACGAGCATCTGACGCTGGACGCCCATGATTGCGCGGCGGAATTCCGCCGGCTGCGCGTCGTCACCCGCCAGATCATGGTCTTCAGTGAGGCGATGGCCGCCGGCCTGCCCGGCGCGGAGGACGCCGTGACACTGGGCCTCGGCTATTTGCGCCGCCATGCCTTCGATGCGGCGGGCGGCTACCACTGGCGCTTCGATCTCACCGGCTGCGTCATCGACCCCAGGCGCGACCTCTATGACCATGCCTTCGTGCTGCTGGCCCTGGCCAGCGCCATGCGCGCCATGCCAAGCCCGCTCCTGCGGGAGGAGGCGATGGTGCTGGACGCTTACTTGCACGACGTCTTTCCCCATCCCGAAGGTGGCTATGGGGAGAGCATTCCCGCCAGTCTTCCTCGGCGGCAGAATCCGCATATGCATCTGCTGGAGGCCTGCCTCGCCGCGGCCGAGGTCTTCGGTGACGATCCCTTTCTCGACCGTGCGGATGGGATCGTGGACCTGTTCCTCATCCGAATGTTCCAGGCCGAGGAGGGCGCGCTGCCGGAATATTTCGATGACGCCCTGGTGCCGCATCGCGAGGCCGGCCGCTTCGTGACCGAGCCCGGGCATCACTGCGAATGGGCCTGCCTGCTCGATTGGCATGCGAAGCGCCGCGCGGCGGCCGGGCGGCCGCCGATGCCGGGCAGTGCGGCGGCCATCCCCCGGCTGCTGCGCTTCGTCGATCGCCACGGCCTTCATCCCGAGACGGGCGCCGTGGTCGATGAGTTGTGGAGTGACGGCGCGATGCGGACCAGCAGCCAGCGCCTGTGGCCGCAGACCGAGCGGCTGAAGGCCGAGATCCTGCGTCCTGATGCGACGGAGAGCCTCGTCCTGGAGGCCTATGGCGTGCTGGACTCCTACATCACCCCGGCACCCCCGGGGCTTTGGCTGGAGCGACGCGGCGCGGACGGCAGTTTCCTGCGCGACCCAGCGCCCGCCAGCAGCCTGTATCACCTGACGACGGCGATTATCCTCGCGCACCAGACCCTGTCTGAGAGATCCCAAGCATGATCGTGGTCACTGGCGGGGCCGGTTTCATCGGTTCCAACATCGTCGCCGCGCTGAACGAGGCGGGCCGCTGGGATGTCGTCGTCTGCGACTCCCTCGGTGCGGAGGGCAAATGGCTCAACCTGCGCAAGCGCACGGTGCAGGACGTGGTTCCCCCGTCGGATCTCATGGCCTGGCTGGAAGGCCGCCATGATATCGAGGCGATCGTCCATATGGGCGCCAATGCCTCGACCCTGGCGTTCGACGCGGATGAGGTGATCGAGAGCAATTTCCGCTTTTCGCGGCGCTTGCTGGACTGGTGCACCGCGCGCGGCGTGAAGTTCATCTACGCCTCCTCGGCCGCGACCTATGGGGACGGCGCGCGGGGCTTTGACGACGATATCGCGCTGTCTCATCTCCAGACGCTGCGGCCGCTCAATCTGTATGGCTGGAGCAAGCATCTCTTCGACCAGGTGGTCGCGACGCGGCTGGAGGCGGGGCAGGCTTTGCCGCCACTCTGCATCGGGCTGAAATTCTTTAACGTTTTCGGACCGAACGAATACCACAAGGGTCCGATGATGAGCTTGGTCTCGAAGTATTTCGGGGCGATCCGGCGGGGGGAGACCATCGACCTGTTCCGCAGCTATCGGCCCGACTATGCGGACGGCGAGCAGGTGCGTGATTTCGTCTATGTAACGGATATCACCGACGTGGTCCTGTGGCTGCTTGACCAGAGTGCGGGTGTGCGGCTGCTCAACCTGGGGTCGGGCCGGGCGCGCAGCTTCCTCGACCTGGTGGGGTCGATCTTCGATACGCTTAGTCTGGAGCGGAAGGTGCAGTTCGTGGACATGCCGGAGGCGATGCGCCGGCGCTACCAGTATTTCACGCAGTCAGACGGCACGCGTCTGCGCGCTGCCGGATACAATCGACCGGGCATGGCTCTCGAAGCAGCGGTGGGTCATTTCGTGACGACCCATCTCGATACCGAGGATCCGTATCGCTGAGCCAACACGGCCCTCACGTAACTAAGTGTTACACAGGGCTGTTGTGATCTTGACGATCGATACGCAGACCTCACGTCCACGTCCGTCAAAAGTCGCCAAGATCTTCAGGTCTTCGTCGTCTTTGGGCAGTAACGGATGGGGACAGTATTTTGAAGACCAAGTTTCATTTTCTGAGAGCCGCCGCGCTGTCGATCGTTTTTGTTGGGGCCGCCCTTGGTTCGATCAATGCGGCCAGTGCGCAGTATTATTACCATCACCACCATTTCCATCACCGCCATTGGGTGAAGGATCATAACCACCCGCGTGGCTACTGGAACTACAACTAACGCCAGACCTCTTAGATCGATTGCGGGTAGCCGCGATCGGTTGACTCATGGCGGCATCGAGAGGTGCCGCCATGAGTGACCTGATCTGGTGATCCGAGGCGCAGATGCATCGGATAGAGTCTTATTTTCCGCGGTCACGACGCGTCATCAACGGCATAATCTTTGTGATCCGCCATGGCCTACGCTGGCGGGACGCTCCGAAGGATCACAGCCCTCACAAGACGATCTCCACCCGGTTCATCCCCGCATGTACGGGGAACGCCTGGCAACGGTTCTGATGACCGACGTAGCAAAATATGACTTTAGATGCGCCATGGTAACCAAAAAATTCGTGCGCGCTCCCGTCACAACGAGGCCCGCGATATCATTGTCGCGGAGGTATCGGTCCAGTTCGGTAGACGCGAAGGGTGACGAGGTGGACTGATGAAAACCGGCTCGCCGTCCGGAGCCTCCCCACATCTCATCGTCTGGTGACCGGGCGCACCCGGACGAATCGGCGATGCTGGGTCGCTGTCCTGATGACGAATGTGGATTACCGTTTGACCGGCTTGCCGGAACGCCGAGCCTGTCCAACGCTTTGCGGCGCCGAGCAGATCACACCTCTCCCTACGGCCGCCACGCGATGGTGCCTTCTGTTCGTGCCCGGACCTCGGGCGAGGCGAGGCACGTGGCGACGGCTTCATAGCCGGGCGCACCGGCATAGGGGGCAACGCGCGTCGGTGGGCTGTGATTGGCCGGGCATAGAATGATGGCCTCATCTGTTCCGATTATAGTCAGGTCCAGGATTGCGTTGGAGCGTGTGAGCAGGAAGAGTTGACGGCGGCCGGGTGCTCGGCGGCGGAGGTGAGCGCTGACGGCCTCCTGGCTGGCTTGATCGAGCCCCTGTTCGATCATGTCGATCACCAAACTGGTCGGGCCTTCGGTTTCCAAACCGACGAGCAGGGCGAGCAAAGCCTCCGACACGATGGCACCGTCCTCGACGACCCACGCCAAGCGCTCGTTGACCCGTGCTTTGAGGGCTGGGTCCGCGTCTAATTGCCCGCGCATTGCGCCTTCGTCGCGCAACCGCTCCAGACCGAGGAACACGGCGTTGGGCAGGGTTTCGGCCAGACGCTGGGCAAATCTGGTCTTGCCGCTGCCCAGGGGGCCAATGATGTAGGTCAGGGGTCGGATGTCATGCAGCTCGAACCGTTCGCCACCCCAAGGCCAAGGAAGGTTGAAAGTGACGGTGGGCCCGGCGGCCGGTTCCATAAGACGCGTCAATGCGCCGGCTGCCAGGGCTTTGCCCTTGCATAGATCAGTCCGCAGGTCGCGTACCTGCGCCACAGTGGCGGCAAGATCGCGGACCCGAGCTTCCAACATCGTCTGGTGGATTGCCAGGGCCGGCTCCAAGTCCTTTGCGTCACCCGCGCATACCCGCGCCACCTGGGCGAGGCTGAGGCCGAGCGCACGCAGCGCCACGACCTCTGTGGCCCGGGCCATGTCGTGGGGACCGTAGACACGCCACCCGGCCGCGGTGCGGACCGGGGAGACCAAGCCGCGCTGCTCATACAACCTCAGCGCCTTGGTCGAGACACCAAGCCGCTTGGAGGCTTCGGAAGGGTTCAAAAATGGGGCGGAAGAGCTCACGAAGCACCTCGTCGGTTGCTGATCGCCGCCCTTATCGACGCGACCCCAAGGGCCAAGTCAAGTGGGTGCGGTAGAGCGCCACGCTCGGCTGTCGCGGGCTTTGGCGGCACACGCGACGGCTGACAGGGCGATTGCCTTTGGGTGAGCGAGACCTTGACGGGTGGACGCTCCAAGCCTAAAAAGAGACAGACCGGTCTCACCTCTAGGTGCTCCCATGCCATCGCCTCCAGCTAGCTCGGACAAGCGCCAACACATCATCGAAACTGCCTACTCGTTGTTCAAACGCGCAGGCTTTCACGCCACGGGCATCGATCGGATCATCGCCGAGGCCAAGGTCGCTAAAATGACGATGTATCGTCATTTCCCAAACAAGGATGGTCTGATTGTCGAGGTGCTCAACTATCGCGCCAAACGGTTCGATCGCCAGCTAGACCGTCTCGTTGCAAAACCCATGAACCCGGAAAGGAAAATCGAGACGATCTTTGGCTGGTACAAGGGCTGGTTTCGGAGTGCCGATTTCCATGGATGCCTGTTCGCGCATGCCCTTGCTGAATTCGGTGATCCTGCGCATCCGGTATTCCAGGTCGCCTCCAAGCAGAAGAACACCCTCAAACAGCGGCTGCGGCAAATACTGGAAGACGCCATGCCAAACCATCGGGCCGAGAGCATCGCGGCGGCACTTTTGATGCTCATCGAAGGAGCAACCCTGATGGCCGAGATGGGGCAGGGGGATGCCGCCATTCGGAGTGCGTGGAAGGCTGCGGCCATGATCATTGCTTCGCCCGGGCCGCCACGATGAGTGTGATCGTCATCGGGCTCGCGCTTTTTGCGGCAATCATGCATGCGACGTGGAATGCCTTTCTTCGCACGGGTGCGGATCGACTGTGGTCCGTTACCGTCATGAGCTTTTCGGGTACGATCGTCGCTGTTCCGTTTGCAGTCTTCCATCTTCCGGCGACGCAGGCCTGGCTCTATATCATCCTGTCGGCCTGCCTTCAGGTCGCTTACAGCCTGTTCCTTGTTGCGGCTTACAGAGACGGCGAATTGGGACAGGTCTATCCGATTATCCGTGGCAGTGTGCCATTGCTGGTCACGCTCGGCGGCGCCTTGATAGCCCACCAACACCCGACCATCGCGCAGACCGTTGGTGTCATTCTTGTTGCCATCGGCATCATGAGCCTCTCTCTGGGAGAAGGAAGGGTCGCCACAAGATCGATCCTCTTTGCTCTTGCAACAGGCATTGTCATTGCGAGTTATGCAACGGTCGATGCCATCGGCGTGCGACAGGCTGGAAGTAGCGAAAGCTATATCGCGTGGGTTCTGGTGATCTACGGCACTCTGCTACCGGCCACCTTTGTCGCTTTTCGGGGGAAACTCTCCGTAGATTTTCGGACAATGGAAACCGTGAAGGCTTTGGGGGGTGGATTGGTCGCGCTCGTGGCCTACGGTGTCGTGGTTGCTGCCTTCGCCCTAGGGCCCGCCGGCCCGATTATAGCAATCAGGGAAACGAGCGTCGTGTTTGCAGCATTGATTGGTTGGCTTTTTCTCAAAGAAACGCTAACGCCTCGGCGTGTCGCGGCTTGCATCGTGGTAGCGCTCGGGGCGATCAGCATCGGTTATCGCTAAGAGACGCGATTGTCGTGGATTTCGGGAAGACCGTGGAAAAACGCGTTCCTAATTTCGACAGGAAGAACGTCACGCTCTCTACGACCCGCCGCGCGTCAGTCGCGCGATAGGGCTAGCCCCGAGAGGCGCGGAGCGTAGGCGTCAAGTCTGCGGGATACGAACTCAGTAAAGAGCCGCACGCGCTTCGTCTTGCGTGTCTCCCCTGAGTGAGAAGCGAGAGCGTTCCGCTCCAGCGCATGGCCGATCCGGCGGAGATCGCGGCCTCGCGCAACTCTGAGGCGCCACGCCCTGCCGGGCGCTTCATGCGATAGAGGAGCCCATAGGGCGTGATAAATCAAAGGAGACGTCTATGATCGGGCGCCTATCTTTCTTGGATCAAGATGCGGCTATAGTATGGCGGTGTATAATCCGACGTGAAAGGTGAGGAATGGAAGTTTCGGATAAGACCGCGAGGCAGATGTTCGCCGAACTGCGTGCCGATCCCGCACGCAAGCGCTTCGGCTTCGGTCGCAAGGCCATGCTCGTCAATGTCGATCCGCAGAATGCCTACACCTCTGTCGATGAATTCGTCACCGCTTACGCCACCGATCCACGGCAGATGGACTACGTCAATGCCCTGGCCGAAGCCGCCCGCGCAAAAGCGCTGCCAGTGATGTGGACCTATGTCGCGTATCGCCCGGATGGGGTGGATTGCGGCGTTTTCGGAATCCGTGACGACACGCCCGACGGTCTTAAGAACATCAAACGCGGATCACGCCGCGCGTCGTTCGACGAACGACTCTCCATCGACGTCGAGCGAGATTATATCGTCAACAAGCTCATGCCATCAGCCTTTCACGAGACCTGTCTGCAGTCCCTCCTGGTCTGGCATGGGTGCGATACGGTGATCGTCGCCGGTGGCTCGACATCCGGTTGCGTGCGCGCGACGGTGGTGGACGGCGTGTCGCGCGGTTACCGGATGATCGTGCCGGAGGAATGCGTCGCGGATCTGCATGAAAGTCCGCATTTCGCCAATCTTTACGACATGCACAAGAAATACGCGGATGTTCTGCCGGTGTCCGAGGTCCTCGCCTTTTACGCCACCTTGCCCTGACCCTGCGGCTGTTTCGCGATGAAGGCTTGGTCCAGGACCTTGGCGCAGGCGAGCAGACGGCGGTCTGAGAAGCGGGGGCCGGTGACGGTCAGCCCCAGCGGCATGCCGGCGGGGCTGCGCATCGCCGGCAGGTTGATGCACGGCACATGCAGCAGGGTCCAGATCAAGTTAAGGGCCGGGCTGCCACCGCCAATTCCCATCGGCGCCTCGCCCGGTGCGCTGGGCGTGACGATCGCGTCAAAACCCGAGGCGATGGCGTCAAATTCGGTGCGGCAGCGCGCGGCGAGATCATAGGCTGCCACCAGCGCCTGGTCGGTAAAGCCGTCCCGATTCTCGACGCGATGGCGGAATTCGTCGTGCAGCAGATCCTTATGCGCGCGATACAGGTTGAGGAAGGCTGCGCGTCCTTCGCGGAACAGGATGACCTGGTGGGCTGCGGCAAGGCCTGAGAACGCCTCCGGCAACTCCAGGGTGGTTACGGTGGCACCGGCATCGGTGAGGATGCGCTCCGCCGCCGCGAAGGCATCCCGCATCGCGGGTTCGGTCGCAGCCCATGCTGGGGAGCGGCAGAAGGCGATCCGCACGCCATCGAGCGAGGCTGGTGCCGGTTGCGCCCGGCCGATGCCATAGACCTCCGCCATCAGATCGAGGTCGGCCACCGATCGGCCGTACCAGCCGATGGTGTCCAAGGTGATGGAATAGACGCGGGCGCCCTCCCGGCTGACGGCACCCCAGGTCGGCTTGCATGCATAGGCGCCGCAGAAGGAGGCAGGCCGGATCAGTGACCCGCCCGTCTGTGTTCCCAAGGCAAGCGGCACCTGCCCGTCACCCACCGCAGCGGCCGATCCGGCGGATGAGCCGCCGGAGATGCGACGCGGATCATGCGGGTTGCGGGTCGGTGGATGGCGGCCTGCGGCGGCGAATTCCGTCGTCTCGGTCTTGCCGATGATCAGTGCACCCGCCGCACGCAAGGTCTCGACGCAGCCGGCATCGGCGCCGGGCCGATGACCGAAGAAGATCGGCGAGTTGTGGCACGTCGGCATGTCCCGCGTGTCGATGACATCCTTGATGGCGACCGGTATGCCGTGCAGCAGCCCAAAGCTCGGTGTCTGATCCAGTTCCCGTGCCTGCCGCAACACGGCAGCCGGATCAACATAGGCCCAGGCTTTCAGCACATCCTCCCGCGCCGCCATCTTGTCGAGACAGCCGCGCGCGAGCGTTTCAGCGTCCAGCGCGCCCGACGCGATGGCGGCGGCGGCTTCGGTCGCGGTCAGCCGCGTGGCGGTGTCGCGGTCGATCCTGTCACTCATACCTGTGTCCATTCCGCAAAGAGTTTTGGGGTGCAGTGGTGATGGTCGGTCACTTCCTGGAAAGCGACGCCGGCGGCCAGCAGCCGCGCCTCGGACCACGGAGGGCCCACGAGTTGCAGGCCGATCGGCAGGCCGTTCACGAAACCGCAAGGCACCGATACCGCCGGCAGCGCCGCAAAAGACCAGGGCGTGCTCAGCCGGGTCAGGCGATGTGTGGCGGCAATCATATCCGCGGCATCGGAAACCAGTGGCGCGGGAAACCCCACAGTCGGCATTGCCAAGACATCTGCGTCGGCGAAGACATCCTCCACCCGACGCTGCCACGCCGCTTGCTGGGAGATCGCAGCCGAATAGGCGGCACCCGTAATGGCGCGGCCGAGCCGCAACCGCCGTTCGACATCCGCGCCGAACATCGCAGGATCGCTCTCGAAGCGTGCCTGATGCACCGCCGCGGCATCGGCCTGCGCACAGGTCTGCATGGCGACATGAACGTCTTCGATGCTGTCGATCTGGGCGTTTGTGACGACGGCGCCGAGGTGCACGAAGACGGCCATCGCGGCGCGGAGCAAAGTGACGACCTCCGGAATCGCTTCCGTCTCGGCCAAAGCCCATGGCACCCCGATCCTCATGCCACTCAACCCGCCCGCGTGCAGGCTGGCCCAGCTTTCCACATGGCGGTCGATGCTGCGCGGGTCGCGGGCGTCGTAGCCTGCGATCACCTCATAAGCGGTCGCAACGTCACGCATCCGGCGGGCGAGGGGGCCGATGGTGTCGAAGGCGGCGCTGACCGGCATGGTCCCATCATTCGAGATGCGGCCGACCGTGGGGCGCAGGCCAGAGACGCCGTTCAGCGCGGCGGGAATACGGACGGAGCCGCCCGTATCGCTGCCGATCGCGATCTCGCTGAAGCCGGCCGCCACGGAGACACCCGCACCCCCGCTGGAGCCACCGGGGATTGCATTGATGTTCCACGGATTGCGGCAGGCGCCATGATGCGGGTTCTGCGATGTCGCGCCGAAGGCGAATTCGTGCAGATTGTCCTTGCCGATGATAACCGCGCCAGCCCGGCGCAGCCGCGCCACCACCGTCGCATCATGATGTGGCACGCGATCGGCAAACCATTTCGAACCACGGGTGGTGCGAACGCCGGCGGTATCGATATTGTCCTTCACCGAGAGGATGACGCCTGCCAGGGCGCCGCCCGCCCTTTGCTCCTGCTGGCGCGCCGCGACCGCGCGCGCGGGCTCGGGCAGCGGCGTGATCATCGCATGGAGCGTGTCATTGTAAGTCGCGATCCTGCCAATGCAGTCCTCAAGCCGATGCATGAGCGGGAGCCGGTCGTCCATGATGGGAACCCTCGTCTGGCTGAGCGTGCGCACAAACCATGCGCGTTCCCGGCTGCCGCGTAAACTTGTTCATGTACGGACAAGCGCCTAATCCGCAGGCATCGTCTGCCCCTTCTGTCGAGACGATCACGCGGAGCCGCTTGTACGGACTTATACATGACGTGGCACCGATCTTGCAGAGACGTGACAGGTCAGTTGAGGAGCCAAGCGTCATGGATATCGGTATTTTCATCCCGATCGGAAACAACGGGTGGCTGATTTCTGAAACCTCGCCGCAGTACAAGCCGAGCTTTGCCTTGAACAAGGCCGTAGTGCAGAAGGCGGAACATTACGGATTCGATTTTGCGCTCTCCATGATCAAGTTGCATGGCTTCGGCGGCAAGACCGAGTTCTGGGACTATAACCTCGAATCCTTCACCTTGATGGCGGGGCTGGCCGCGGTCACGAGCCGTATCAAACTCTATGCCTCGACCGCGATCCTGACCTTGCCGCCGGCACTCGTCGCGCGCATGGCGACCACCATCGATTCCATCGCGCCGGGTCGCTTCGGCATCAACATCGTGACGGGTTGGCAGAAGGTCGAATACGAGCAGATGGGCCTATGGCCGGGCGACCACTACTTCGGCAAGCGCTACGATTACGCGACCGAATATGTGACCGTCATGAAGGATCTCTGGACCACGGGACAGTCCAACCACACCGGCGAATTCTTCCAGATGACGGACTGTATGATGAAGCCGATGCCCTCGGCCGATATTAAGCTTGTCGTCGCCGGCCAGAGCGGCCGCGGCGTCGAATTCGCGGCGGACTTCGCTGATTTCAACTTCGTCAATGGCGTCGGTGTCAATACGCCGACCGCCTGCGCGCCGACGGTGCAGCGCTTGGTGGAAGCGGCAGCGAAGACGGGCCGGGACGTCGGCTCCTACATCCTCTGCATGGTGATTGCCGACGAAACCGATGAGCGCGCCCAGGCGAAGTGGACCCTGTATCGCGACGGTGCCGATGTCGGTGCGCTGTCTTGGATGGCAGACCAGGGCGGCAAGGACCACACCGCCGGAGAGACGAGCACGGCCCGCCACATCAACCTTCCAGAGGGCGCGGTGAACTTCAACATGGGCACCATCGTGGGCTCCTACGCGACCTGCGCCCGCTTGCTGGACCAGGCGGCGAGCATCTCCGGCGTCAAAGGCATCATGCTGACCTTCGACGACTTCCTCGTTGGCATCGAGGCCTTCGGCCAATACATCCAGCCGCTGATGGCCTCCCGGCAGGATGCGCTGGTCCACGTCGCCGCATGAGCCGGCCCATCGCGGAGGACACCATCCGCGCCACGCTTTTGGCCGGCACCGTGGCGGCGCCCTCAGGTCCGGCGCGTGACCTTCCGAAGGCGTGGGAGGGGACGCCCGAACCGGGCTATTTCGAGCGCGATTTCGCGGCCCTCGCGCCCAGGGTATCGCCGGTCGCGATGGAGCCTCCGTCTCCGCCCGAGACGGGACGTCGTTTCCCGCTGCATCTGCTCGGTGTGGGCGACCTACAAACTGCTTACCGCAGTGGGCAGACAGACCCGGTGGCGGTCCTCGCCGCCCTCCACGCGCGGATCGCGACGCACCCAACTGGCAAGGCTGCGATCCTGGCGATGATCGAAGGTCGCGAGGCCATGGCGGAGGACAGCGCGCTGCGCATTCGGGAAGGCCGGGCGCGGCCGCTCGAGGGCATTCCCATCGGCGTCAAGGACATCATCGACGTCCGCGATACGCCGGTGACCTGCGGGTCCTTCCAGACGAAGGATCGCGTGGCGGGCTCGGATGCGGAAGTCGTCGCGCGTTTGCGCAACGCCGGCGCCATTCCCGTCGCCATGCTGGCGACGACGGAGTTCGCCTGCGGCTCCGCGCTCAATCCGCGTTACGGGGCCGTGCCTAACCCTTGGGACAAGGGGCGATGGACCGGCGGCTCCTCCACCGGCTCCGGCGCGATGCTGGCGGCCCGGATGCTGCCGCTGGCACTGGGCACGGATACGGGCGGCTCCATCCGCATCCCCGCGGCTTGGTGCGGCGTCACCGGGCTGAAGCCGACCCGCGGTCTGGTGCCGCGCACGGGCGTGGCGCCGCTGTCCTGGACGCTGGACCACATTGGGCCGATGGCCCGCTCGGTCGACGATCTCGCGCGCGTCATGCCGCTGATCGCGGGGCCGGACGGCGTGGATCCGACGGCCGTCGGTGTCTACGACACCGGTCGCGCGCGGCCGGATATCATGGGTCTGCGGATCGGCGTGCCGGCCGGCTGGTTCGTCACCTTGCAGGACGATGCGGTTCTGACCGCCTGGCGGGCCGCCCTGGCCACGCTGGAGGGGCTGGGTGCGCGCCTGGTGCCGATCGACCTCGGCGACATCGCGGGGCCACACGCAGACGGCTACCTGGTCCTGATGTCGGAACTCGCCAGCCTGCAGGAGCCGACGCTCGACACGATCGACCTTTTCGATGTCGGCACCCGCGCGCGGCTGGAGCAGGGACAGGCCTTCTCCGCCACCGCGTATCTGCGCGCGCTCCGCAGTCGCCCCGTGGTGCTGCAGCGCATGCTGAAGGCTATGGAAGCTGTGGATGTGCTGGTGACGCCGGGGCCGGGCGGGGAAGCGGCCTTCCTGGAAGATCTGACGGTCGCTGTGGATCGCACACGCCATCCGCTGCAACTCATCGTGCCTCGCAACACGATGATCTTCGACTACACGGGCATGCCCGCGCTGATGCTGCCTTCCGGCCTCGGCACCTCCGGCCTGCCGGTCGCCATCCAGATGGTGGGGAAACCCTATGACGACGCGCTGTGCCTGAGCGTCGGCGCCGCCTTCCAGACGGCCACGACCTTCCACCTCAATGCGCCGCCGGAGCCGGAGCCGGTCGCATCATGAATGCCAAGACGCCCGTGACGGTGCTGACGGGCTTTCTCGGCAGTGGCAAGACGAGCCTGCTGAAGCGGGTGCTGGCCTCGCCCGGCATGGCGGATACCGCCGTCATCATCAACGAAGCCGGCGATATGGGCCTCGATCACCTGCTGGTCGAAGCGGTGGACGAGCAGGTGCTGGAAATGCCGAGCGGCTGTCTGTGCTGTCTGCGCCGGCTCGACATCGTCACCACCGTCCGCAGCCTGATCGAGCGGCGCGACCGCGGCGAGATCCGCGCTTTCAGCCGTATCGTGATCGAGACTAGCGGCCTGGCCGATCCGGCGCCCATTTTGTACACCCTCGCGGCCGACCCCATGCTGGGGCATGTGCTGAGCTTCCGCGCGGTGGTGACGCTTGTCGATGCCGTGGCTGGCGCAAACACACTCGCGCGGCATCCGGAAGCCGCGAGCCAAGTCGCGGTCGCCGATCGCATTCTGATCACCAAGACCGATCTGGCCAGCCCCGATCCCGCCTTGCTGAGCGCGATCGACGGCCTGAATGCCTGGGCGGACCGCATTAGCCTGCCGGGCGATCATGACCCTGCGGACCTGATGTTCGGAACGGTTCCGACGATCGGCAAACAGCGCTTCGTCGCACAAGCGGTCCCGGCCGCGATGCATACGGCGAAGATCACCACATTGTCGCTGGTCCTGGCGCACCCCATCACTCGACTGGAATTCGCCGTGGCGCTCGGGGCGCTCGCGTCCAGGCACGGTGAGGATCTGCTGCGGGTCAAAGGTCTGATGGCCTTCGCCGATCGGCCGGACCGCATCGCCGTCATCCACGCCGTGCAGCACACGATCTATCGCCCTGACTGGCTGGACGGATGGCCGGACGGCGACACCCGCAGCCGGCTTGTTTTCGTGGTGCGTGACATGGCGCCCGCGGCCATCACCACGCATTTCGCCGCCGCCGGACCCATCCTCTGGACGCCGATCGATGCAGGCGAGGCCGCGCATGGCCCTGGCCGTCTCGTCGCGGCCTGATCTCGAAAGGAACCGCCCATGTTCGATTTGGTCATCAGCAACGGCCAGGCCGTGTTGCCGAGTGGCACGGCGACGGTCGATATCGCCGTCACAGGGGGTATCATCTCCGCCATCGGCGCCCCTGGCACGCTGGCGGCCGCAGGGGCCAAGCGCGTGGTGGACGCCACCGGGCAGATCGTGGTGCCCGGCGGCATTGATCCGCATATCCATTCGGGCCTGACGCTGCCAGGGCCAGGCGGCACGACCATGACCAGCGAACTGCCTGCCGTGGTGAGCAAGGCCTGCCTGTTCGGCGGCACCACCATGATGTGCGACTTCATCTTCTGGCGGAACGGGGAGAGTTTGGCGGCAGCGGCCGACGCCCGGCGCACGCTGTTCGACGATCTGTGTTTCGCTGACTATACGCTCCACATCGCAGTCGAGAGCCCGATGTCGAAGGAGATCCTGGCCGAGATCCCCGCCATGGTCCAGGCCGGCTATCCGACGATCAAGATGTTCACTACGGACATTACGCCCGGCCGGATGGCGCATCTGACGAATTTTGGCGAGATCTGGGAAGTGTTGAAGATCCTCGCGAAAGAGGGCGGCATGGCGCTGATCCATGCCGAGGACAATGATCTGGTCATGCACATGTATGAAAAGCTCATTTCCGAGGACAAGACCGGTTTCGAATATCTCGCTGAAGCGCATACGGTGCTGTCTGAGGCGCTGTCCTTCAACCGCGTCATTGGCCTGGCGGAAAGCGTGCCGGGGGCTGCGATGTACATGGTCCATACCAGCGCACGCACTGGCGTGGACGCCATTGCGAAATCGCGGGCGCGGGGCTTCCCGATCTACGGTGAGACGCTGCATCAATATGTGCTGTTCAATGCCGAAGACTATAAGCGGCCCAACGGCCAGATCTATCACACCTATCCATCCCTGAAATATCCGGAGGATCAGAAGGCGCTGTGGGCAGGTATGGAATCCGGCGCCTTGCAATGCGTGGCGACCGATGAGCTGTGCTGCCCGCTTGATGTGAAACTCGTCGGCAACCGTATCGACGATACCACCGGCGGCAATAGCGGCGTCGAACCGCGGGTCGCGCTGATGTACACGGAAATGGTCACCAAGCGCGGCTTCTCGCTCGAACATTTCGTCGATCTGATTTCCACCAATGCTGCCAAACTCATGGGACTTTATCCGCGCAAGGGTGTGCTCGCGGTTGGATCGGACGCAGACATTGTGCTGCTGGATCCGAAACTCGCTCATAAGATCGACGGATCGGCGCTGCATTCGGTGGATTATTCGCCGTGGGACGGCTGGGACGTCTCGATCTGGCCGAGCATGACGGTGCTGCGCGGCAAGGTCATGGTCGAAGGCGGCCAGTTCAACGGCGAACTGACGGACGGCGAATTCGTGCCCCGCGCCATCGCCCCGGAGATCCTGCAAGGGCCGGCGGTCTAACGACCGTGACCGATCTCTTGGGCTTGACGCTGCGGGAGGCGTCCGAGGCCGTGCGGCAGCGGTCGGTGTCGCCCGTCGCCCTGGTGGACGCCTATCTTGCGCGGATCACGGCAATCGACTCACAGATCACGAGCTATATTCTCGTGATGGCGGAAGAGGCGCGCACGGCGATCTTCGCAATCGGCAGCGATACCGGCGGCTCGGTGCGGTTGCCCGCAGCGGCATGCGGGCTGCAGGGGCTGAAGCCGACCTTCGGATTGGTGAGCCGCTACGGGATGCTGCCGAACTGCTGGGCTTTCGATACGGTCGGGCCGCTGTGCTGGAACGTTTGGGACTGCGCGGCAATTCTGCAGGCGATCGCCGGACCGGATCCGCTGGATCCCGTGTCGGCCGGCCAGGCCGACGACTATATGACGCATCTGGCGGATGGCGTGGCCGGCATGACGATTGGCCTCATTGCTGACGGTGACTGCGACGGAGTGCATCCGGACGCGGCCATTCTGGCCAATCTGGTTCAGGCCGCCGAGGTCTTCGTTGCAGCCGGCGCCGTGGTGAAGACGGTCGCGATGCCGGCGTCCTTCATCCGCTACCGCTTGGCGGCCTCGGTCATCAACTGGGCGGAATCCTTCGCGATTCATGAGGCGGATTTTTGCGAGCGCGGTGCCATGATGGGGCAGGCGCTGCGGGACAAGATGATGGCGGGCCTCAGCCTGCCGGCGGTGGATTATATCGCCGCGCTGCGCGACCGCCGTGTTTTGACCGAGGCCAATGCGGCGCTGATGGCGGAGGTTGATCTGTTGCTGCTGCCGGGTGCCTTCCATGTCGCGCCGCCGTTGGATGATCCGTCAAAGGTGGCGGCCTATACGGCGGATACGGCGATGACGCCCTTCAGCATTAGCGGCCATCCTGCCATCTCGCTCTGCAGCGGCTTCGATGCGGAGGGGCTGCCGACCAATATCCAGCTCGTCGGGCAATGGTTCGGGGAGGCGGCGTTGCTGCGCGCCGCTTTCGCTTACGAAACCGCGACGCCCTGGCGCACGGCGTTTCCGGTTTTGAAGGGATAGGCTGGGATGGCAGAAACCCAGACGACGCGGCTGATCCCGTCTTTGCCGCCGGGCTTATCGCCCGCGCAGGCGACCCGTTACGAGGAAATTGCGGCCATCGCCCGCGCGACCGCGGACCGGCTGCCGCGCGGGCTGGCGAAGACGCTGGAACCGGCGCATGTCTTTGTGCTGCACGGTGTGGCGCTCAGGTGAATTCCTGCGGCTCCCGCTTGCGCACAAGCTGCGAAAGCGCAACGGCCAGGACCAGAGCACCGCCGTAGAACAGGTTTTGCACGAAGGTCTGGATGCCGAGCATCGTCAGGCCCGTAATGCCGATGACGAGGAAATAGACCGCGATCAACGTGCCCCAGGCATTGAAGCGGCCGGGCGTGATACTCGTCGCCCCCAGGAAGGCGGCGGCGAAGGCGGGCAGCAGGAAGGTGGTGCCGGACAGGGGGTCCGCCGCGCCGATCGTTCCGGCATACAGGATTCCCGTCGCGGCGCTGATCACACCCGATGCGATGAGGCAAAGCAGGCGCACCCGATCGACCCGGATGCCAGAAAGCCTCGCAACCTCACGGCTGCGGCCGACGAACAGCAGGCGCCGTCCCGCCGTGGTATAGCCTAGGAAATACCAGATCGCGACGCAGAGGATGAGCGCGTAGTAGAAGGCCAACGGGATGCCGAACAGGCGCCGCACGACCACCCAGGACACCAGGCCATTATCGATACCGCTGATGGTGTTGGAATCACTGATCCAGAGCACCACGCCGCTGATGAAGGTGCCCGTGCCCAAGGTCACGATCAGCGAGGGGATGCGAAAATACAGGATGAATCCGGCATTGATCACGCCGACCACGGCCCCCGTGACGAGGGCAACGGCCATCGCCGCATAGATCGACCAGCCGAGCTGCGCATTCAGGACGGCAATGAGCATCGATGACAGTGTCAGCATCGAGGCGATCGAAAGATCGAAGTCCCCCGCTGTCAGTGGAATGATGAGGGCGAGACTCAAAACCACCAGAACGGCCTGCGAACCGAGCATGGTCGAGATATTCGCCCATGACAGAAAGGCATGCGGCACCAGCACACCGAAGAGCGCCGCCAGGGCGATGGTCGCCGCCAGCAGGGCGAAGGATTCCGCGACGCCCGCCAGGTTGAACGTGCGGGCGGCCGATCCGGCCGGGGAGACGTGGGTATCGGTACCCACCTGCTCGGGTATTTGGCTCATGCCGCGACCACCTCCGGAAGTCTGGAAAAGGCATTGGCGCCGACGCTGAGCAGGCAGCGTTCGGCAATGGCGTCTTTGCTGATTGCGGCGCCTTCAAGCGTTTCGACGATCTGGCCGCGCGCGAAGATGAGCACCCGGTCGCAGATCTGCGCGAGCTGCTCATAGTCCGTGCTGGCGACCATGATCGACGTGCCGTCCGCCGCCGCATGATCCAGGGCCGCAAAAAGCTGCTGACGCGCACCGACATCGACGCCTTGGGTCGGCTCGTCCAGCATGAGCAGCCGTGGCGAGGTCTGCAGCCATTTCGCCATCAGTACCTTCTGCGCGTTGCCGCCGCTGAGCGATGACAGCGCCTGCAGGGGTCGGTTCGGCCGCACGTCATACTGCCGGCCGAGCTGGGTCGCGCGGTCGGTCATTTCAGACCAGTCCAGACGGAACCAGCGCACGAAATCCTGCAACACCGGGAGGAGCATATTCTCGGCGATGGTGAGATTGCCGACCCCGGCAGCGCCGAGACGGTCGGAGGGTAGAAGCGCCAGCCTGGCCTGCAAGGCCGCCGGCGGCGACATCTTCGCGAGCGGCCGCGTCTCGCCGTCGATCAAGATGGTACCGGCCCGTGCCGGCTGCGCGCCATACAGCGTATAGGGCAATTCGTCGAAGCCGGAGCCGATCAGGCCGGTGAGGCCCAGGATCTCACCGCGTCGGATGTCGAAGGAAACGTCGCGCAGGATTTTGCCCGCGACATTGCGGGCCGAAACGGCGACAGGCACCTTCGCCAGATCCTTCACCGCCGTTCGATACAGGCTGACGCGGCGGCCTATGATGAGTTCCACGAACGCCTCCGCCGTCGCTCCGCGGGACGTGAGGGTGCCGGCCAGATTGCCATCCCGCAATACCGTGGCGCGATCGGTGATCTCCCGAATCTCGTCGATGTCATGGGAGACGAAAATGACAGCGGCGCCCTCCCGAACGATCGTGCGGACCAGATCGAAGAGCTTGTCGACGCCGACCTTCGGCAAGAAGGGTGTCGGCTCATCCAGGATCAGCACACCGCGACCCCGGCTAGAGGCGGTGCGGATATCCTCGAAAGCGCGAACGATGGCGACCAGGGCGCGTTCGACCTGGGGCAGATCGGCGATCCGGCTGGTGGGGTCGATGGTGAGCCCGAAGCGCGCGAAGGTTTCGCGGGCCTTCGCCTCCTCCCGCCGCCAGTCGATCCGCCAGCGGGATTGGCTTGCGATGTCGCCAATCAGCAGGTTTTCCAGCACGCTGAGCGTCGGCACCAGGCCCAGATGCTGATGAACGAAGGCGATGCCGAGCTTGCGGGCGGCCCCTGGCGCCATGGGTAAGGGAACGCTCTCACCATACATAATCAGCTCGGCGCCTGGCTCGGGGTCATGAAACCCGGCCAGTATCTTGATGAGGGTCGACTTGCCCGAACCGTTCTGGCCGAGGAGGCCATGGACCTCCCCAGGCATGACCTCAAGCGCCACGTCGTTCAGTACTGTCGAGGTGCCGAAGCGCTTCGACAGATGGGTGACAGCGAGTGCGGGCGCTTCACCGGGATAGCGGCGAGCGACCGCGCTCACTAATGCATCCCCCAGAGCGCCTCGTAGCCCGCCACGTGCTTGTCGCCGTAGCCCTGGTCGAAGTTCGCCGGAATGCCGGCATCCTTGGCGTTCGCGCCGCTGAAGATATAGAGCGGCACATAGAGCGTCTGTCCGATCGACGGCAGGCCGCACATATTCCGCATCTCACCGTCCAGGATGGAGCGGGCGATCCAGCCGAGGCTTTCGCCCACATCCATCTCCACATCGCCGCGACGCACCATGTCGATGATGAAGGGCGTGCCGTTGAAGGTGGCGATCTTCACGTCCTTACGATGGCCGGTGATGGTCAGGGCCGGGATCACGAACTGCGACATGCTGTCATAGAGCGGAACGATGTAGTTGATGGTCGGGTCTGCGATCAGCGACGACTGCACGGTCGTCTGGATCTTGGTCGACCAGTCGGCAACCGTTACCGTGACATAGCGATGCTTGCAGCCGGGTCCGCACACGGTGTCGAGCGTCTTGCCGAGCATGTCCGCATAGGGCTTGCTCGGTAGGATGTCGCTGGAACCGACGATCAGGACATTGGCCTTCCCGCCGGACTTCAGCGTGATCCAGTTGGCGATGATCTCGCCCACTTCGTGGAACGGGATCCGGAGCGTGACCGCAACGGCGGGATCGACCGGCTGCGTCGTGTCGGAGTAATGGGTCGCAAAGACCTTTACGCCGGCCTTGTTGGCGGCCGCCACCTGTGGGGCGAGCGCATTCGGGATGATGCCGCCCATCAGGTCGATGCCGGTGAACTTGTTGTCCGTGCCGAAGGCCATGCCTTGCACCCACTGGGTCGGCCGGCCCTGGTTCTTCCATTGCGAGAACTTGAAGCCGACTTGCTTGGCGACGGTGCCCATTGAGCTTTCGATGCCATCCACGAAGGGGATCGCGCTCGATGTCGGTATGGACAGCAGGCTTTTTCCGGCCATGCACTTGCGGGCGTCGAAGGGCGGCCCGGGCGGCGTGAATGCCGGCATCTGCGAATGCGCGTCGATGATCGCTTGCGCATGCGCAAGATCCGGTGTTGCGGCGTTCGCACGTTGACCCACGACGGTGAGAGCGAGACTGCCGATGACGGCTGCCGAAGCGAGAATGAACCTGCGCAACGTGACCTCCTCCATAGTGAGATGTGCCTGGAATAGGAAAGCGAGGCCGGGGAGCGAGAGCAGCGCCGCGGAAACCTTGGCATCTCCAGACTAGCAGAGTGAGTCTTGCAGCTTCCGTGCCAAGAGGCCCGCTCGTGAATCGAGCATAAGTACGGACAACCTTGGATTACTGGCGTACATTCCGGCAGGGCTGGAATGGTCTGCCCAGACGCTGAGCAGCGGTCGCGAAGGCGTGCCGAACGGCTTCCTTGGAGGACCTGTCCATGCGAAGAGAGCGGCTGACGGGTTGTAACAACAAGAACAGGAGCGGCTCGGAAATGGCCACGAAAGCGAGGGGTCCGTCGCGCGGAAGCGTCAAGGGCCTGCTTGCTATCGACCAGTCCGATCTACCGCCGCAATCGGACCCTCGGTCCGCCACGCCACGGTATCTTCAATTGGCCCACACCCTGCTCGGCGCGATCCAGGATAATACGCATAAGGTTGGAACCCTGCTTCCGACCGAAGTCGAACTTGCGGCCCAGTATGGCGTCAGCCGCCAGACCGTGCGTCAGGCGATTGGGCAACTTCGGCAGCAGGGGCTGCTGAGCGCGCGCAAGGGCGTTGGAACGCGCGTCGATTCCAAGCAGCCGCCGCGGCGCTTCAGCTATTCCGCTCTGTCCGAGACCGATCTGGTGGAAATCGTCGAGGGCACGGAAATGTCCTTCCAGTCGTCCAAGATGGTCGCCGTCAGGGGGGCGCTCGCGGCGCAGCTCGGATGTCGCGCAAATCACCGCTGGCTTCATCTGTCCAGCACGCGCCGGGTGGATGGCGAGAACCTGCCCCTGTCCTGGATCAACGTCTATATCGACGGTCGGATCGCGCCGCGTCTCAAAATCCCCAAACTTCTTCGTCCGGCCCTGTTTCGATTGGTGGAACAACAGTCGGGTGAGACCTTCATCGAGATCCTTCAGGAGATCAGGGCAACCGTTCTCACTCCCGCCATGGCCAAGCAGCTCGGCAGTGTGCCCGGCAGCACGGCGCTTGAGATCACGCGGCGTTATTTCAGCACGGGCCGCCGCCTCATCATGGTGTCGGTCAATACGCTGCCGTCCGATCGGTTTTTCTACTCCGTCGCCATTTCGCGCGACTGACGGCGGCCTGCCCAGGCATGCTTGCGAGCGTGGCAATCTTGGATTAAGTCCGTACATATGGACAGGCAGGTGGGGTCCGCGGTCACGCTTTCGTGCCGCTATCGATGGTGCCGGGGATGAGCGCACCGTCGGCATTGGCTCATGCGCTTGAGCGGCCACCCAGCCTTGCGGTGACGCTGTGCGTTTGCACCGCATCCCAGGTTCTCGCCACATCCACGGTGCTTGGGCTTGCGACGATCTCGCCGGTCGTCGCGGCGAAATTGTCGATCCACACCTACTGGATCGGCTACCAGGTCAGCCTGATATACTTCGCGGGTATCTTCGCCTCCGCCATCGCCGGCAGCCTTGTGAAACGCTGGGGCGCGGCACGGTTGAACCAGATCGCGCTGCTATGCGCCGCCGGCGGAATGCTTGGCCTCGCGACGGGACTTCTCCCGGTCATGATCGTCGGATCGGTTTTGATCGGCATCGGATACGCGTTCAACAACCCCTGCTCGTCGCATATGCTGCACAGACAGACGCCGGCGCGGCTGCGCAACATCATTTTTTCGGTCAAGCAGGCAGGCGTGCCGGCCGGCGGCGTGCTCGCGGCTCTGGTCGATCCCCAGCTCACGGCAGCCTTCGGCTTCAGGGCCGCCCTGGCATTGAGCGCCATCCCGTGCCTGCTGCTCGCCATGCTCTTCGGCGTCCTGCGAGAATGGTGGGATGATGACCGCAAGCCCGAGACGCCGATTGGCGGCCGGGCGATCTGGGCGGGCCAGGCTCTGATCTGGTCCAAGCCCGGCCTCCTCGCAATCTCATTTCTCGGTTTCTTCTACTCGGCCATCCAACTGTGCGTCTCGGCCTTCACCATCACGATGCTGGTCACCGACCTTGGTTGGACGGCCGTGCAAGCGGGCAGTGTCGCCGCGATCGTCCAGGTGTTCGGTGCAGGCGGACGGGTATTGTGGGGGATCGTCGCCGATGTGCTGCAGGCGGGGTTTCTGGTCCTGTGCATGCTGGGGTTGGTGACGGGCCTCTGCTGCATCTTGCTGCTCTGGAGCGGCATGATGCCGATCATGGTGGAGGTCGGCGTCCTCTGCGCATTGGGCGCCTGTGCCGTGGGCTGGAACGGCGTCATGCTGGCCGAAACCGCCCGTCTGAGTTCACTGAATGCCGCCAGCGGGTCCGGCACCATGACAGGCGATGTCATGGTCTACACCTTCATCGGTGTCGTGATCGGCCCTTCGGTTTTCGCACTCATCTATGCCCATCTCGGCAGCTATTCCGAGACGTTTGCGTGGTTCAGTATTCCGGCCGCCTTGGGCGCGATCCTCGCCATCTGGGCCTATAGGCGCGCCGCGACTTAAGAGAATCCGACAGTCCTACAAGGGCTTGCCGATGGCGGCAGGGAGTTTCGTGGAACGGCCGAGGCCGGCCAGCACGGCGATGGCGATGAGATAAGGCATCATCTGCACGACGTAGGAGCTGAGCGGGATGCCAAAGCTTTGTAGCCGAAACTCCAGCGCCTCAGCCGCACCGAAGACGAGGCATGCGGCGGCGGCCCCCCAGGGGTTCCAGCGGCCGACAATGAGGGAGGCGAGGGCAAGGTAGCCGCGACCGCCCGTCATGCCATCCGTGAAGGTGCCAACTTGCTGGAGCGAGAGCACAGCACCGCCGAGGCCGGCGATGGCGCCGCAGCAGATGACGGCGACCATCCGCAGGCGCAGGGGGTTGGCGCCGGCCACGAAGACCGCCTCCGGATTCTCGCCCGTCGCGCGCAGCATCAGGCCGGTCTGTGTGCGATACAGGAGGAACGACAAGGCGGCGCAGCCGGCGACGGCCAAATAGGTGAGCGGCGGCTGCGAGAAGAGCAAGGGACCGAGGACGGGAATGCGCGCAAGGCCGGGAATGGGCAAGGCGCCCAGCGGGGTGACATCAATGGCCACGCTGCCGGCCAGAACGTGCAGCAGGTAGGTGGTCAATCCAAGGGCGAGGATATTGGCAGTGAGGCCCGTCACCATATTGTCGGCACGACAGCGCACGGTGACGATGGCAACGGTCAGGCCCATTGCGCCGCCGCCTAGAACGGCGAGCAGCAGCCCCACGACGGCGCTTCCCGCAGCCCAGGCGCCCATGACGGCCGCGAAGGCGCCCATCAGCATCATGCCTTCGAGACCGACGGCGAAGACCCCGGCCCGTTCGGACAAAATGCCGCCCAAGGCCGCGAAGACCAGCGGCGTCGCGATGCGGATCGCGGCGGCGAGGAAATCGATCATGCGCGGCGCACCGTGGCGGTCAGGATGAACAGCATCGTGATGCCCTCAATGACGACGACCAGGGCAGAGGGCACGCCGATCTGCCGTTGCATGGCCAGCGCGCCCGTTTCCAACAGCCCGACAAAGAGGGCGGCGGGAATGACAGCGGCGGGTTCCAGCGCGCCGAGCAGCGCCACGGTGACCGCCTTGAAGCCAAAGCCGGTGGAGAAGCCTTCGATCAGGCGGTGATGCAGGCCGAGCACTTCCACCCCGCCGCCAAGGCCGGCCAGGGCGCCTGCGGTGAGCATGACTCCCCAGGTCACCCCAGCCACGGAAAAACCGGCATAGGCGGCGGCGGGGCGCGAGCGGCCGGTGACCCGGACCGCGAAGCCGAAGGGCGTCTTCCAGAGCAGGACGGAGAGGGTGATGGCGGCGATGACGCCGATCAGGATGCCGGAGTGGAAATAGAACCCCGGCACGCGCCAAAGCCAAACGGCGCGCGGCATCGGCGGCGATTGCAGGAAGCCTGCGCCCCGCTGGCCGAGCGGACCGGACAGGAGGAGCTGCACGAGGAGGAGGGCCACGAAGTTAAGGAGCAGCGTGACCAGCACCTCATTCACGCGGCGGCCGAGATTGATGGCGGTGGCGATGCCGGACCAGAGGGCGCCGCACAGGGCTGCGCCGATCAGGGCGGCAATGGCGGTGATGGCCGTCGGGGGTCCCGGCCATGCCAGAACCGTCGCCGTGGCGCCGATGCCGCCCAGCGCGATCTGGCCGTCCGCGCCGATATTGATGACGCCCGCGCGGAAGCAGAGGGCAACCCCGGCCCCGGCCAGAAGATAGGGCGAGGTGCGGTTCAGCACGACACCGATCTGGTACGGCGATCCAAGTGCGCCCATGACCATGGCCTGGAATGCGGTGAGCGGGTTGTGGCCGGCCACGGCGACCAGCAGGGCGGCGCAAACCATGGACAGGCCGATCGCGGCGAGGATGCGCAGGAAAATTCCGTCCGTCCGCAGGCGGAGGCCGTAGCGCGACGCGCGCGGCGAGACGGCGCTGTCGCTCATGCCGCGCGCCCCGACATCCAGAGGCCGAGTTGCGCCATGTCGATCGCCGTGCGGGGCATGATGCCGGCGACGGTGCCGCCGGCGAGGACGGCGATGCGGTCGCTGATCGACAGCACCTCCTCCAGTTCCGAGGAGATGTAGAGGACGGCGGCGCCCGCGTCGCGAAGCGCGATCATGCGCTCCAACACGAAATGCGTGGCGCCAGGATCCAGCCCCCAGGTCGGCTGGTGGGCGATCAGCACGGCGGGATTTCTATCCAGTTCACGGGCGATGACGATCTTCTGCTGATTGCCGCCGGAAAGCCGCCCCGCGATGGTCGCGGGCGAGGGCGCGCGGATGTCGAAGCGCTGCATGAGGGTCCGCGCTTGGGCGACGGCGGCGCGACCGGCGAGGAAGCCGTGGCGGGCATAGGGCGGAGCTTTGCTGTCCCGCAGACGCAAATTGTCGGTGATGGTCATGCTGCGCACCAGCGCCGTGCTCGCACGATCGGCGGGCATATAGGCGAGGCCGGCCCGCATGCGCGCGGCGACGGAGGCGCGCGTCATGTCGCGACCGTCGAGGCTTATGGAGCCTGCGGCGGCGCGGCGCATGCCGGCCAAGGTCTCGGCGAGTTCGAGTTGGCCGTTGCCGTCGACGCCGGCGATGCCCAGGATTTCGCCGCCGCGGATGGCGAGATCCACCGGGCCGAGCGCCGCACCGCGCAGCGCCGTGATGGCGAGCCGTGTGCGACCGGGCGGCGAAGGGGCCAGGAGCTGCGGCGCGGAGACATCACGACCCACCATCATTTCGGCGAGCTGCGCCCGGTTCGCGCCGGCGACGGGTGCGCGGCCCGACACCCGTCCGGCCCGCAGCACGACCACCGTGTCGCAGACCTCCAGAACCTCCGGCAACTTATGGGTGATGAAGACGATGCCCTTCCCTTCGCGGCGCAGACTGCGAAGGATGCCGAGCAATTCGCCGACCTCGGACGGTGCGAGGTTCGACGTCGGCTCATCCAGGATCAGCAACTCAGCCCGGCGCAGAACGGCTTTCAGGATTTCGATGCGTTGACGACGACCGAGCGGAAGGTCCGCGACGCGCGCGAAAGGATCGAGCGACAAGCCGAACCGGCGGCTGGCGTCGCGGATACGCTCGGCCATGGCGCTTCGATCGAGGCGCCATCCCGCCTCCTCCCAACCCAGCATGACGTTCTCGACCACCGTCATGGCCTCGATCAGCATAAAATGTTGATGGATCATCGCCATTCCGGCGGCCATCGCCTCACGCGGACGATGACCCGAAAGCTCGCTGCCGCGAAACACGATGCCGCCGCCGTCCGGCGGTGTCATGCCGAAGAGCACTTTCATCAGCGTGCTTTTGCCGGAGCCGTTCTCCCCCAGCAGGCCCACGATCTCGCCGGCATGGACGTCGAGATCGATGCCATCATTGGCGCGGACCGTGCCGTAGCAGCGCACGATGCCGCGCATCTCCAGAAGGGCCGTCATTGGTCCGTGATCGTGCCCGTCTGTCTCTGGCGTGTCAGCTGCCGGGGCGGGCGTCGTGATCGGTCGGCACGACCGTGAGCGTGCCGGATGCGAAATCCTTGCCCATCGCCTCGACCTCCGTCACGACCGCAGCCGGAACCGCCGGATTGAAGGCGGCACCGGCCGTGTAGCCGAAGGTGGCGCCCGTCACCGGGGCGGTGTTGTAGCCGTATTGCACGAAGCTCCCCAGAAGCTTCCCGGCCTTCACCTGATCGGCGACGTTGCCGATCATCGCAGGCCAATCCTCGAGAATATTGGTCAGCACCAGATCGGGCGCGATCTTGGTCTGGTCGAAGCCGCGGCCGGTGACATAGACATGACGCTCCTTGGCGGCCTGGACGAGACCGGCTTCGGCCGCGTTGAGCTTGCCCGTGATGACGTCGGCGCCCTGGTCGATCAGGGAGAGGGCGGCTTCCTTGGCTTCGGCGGAATCCTCCATGTCCTTGATGTAGATGATGGTGACCTTGGCTCCGGCCTTGGTGGCACAGATGCGGAAGCCGCCAGCCTGGGCGGTGATGTTGGGTACGCCCTGCAGGCCATAGACGCCGGCGACCTTATGGGTCTTGCTCATGCGGGCGGCGAGCACGCCGAGTTGGCAACCGAACTGGGCATTGTTCCAGTCGATCGACATCACGTTCGGCGCCTGGCCTTCATTGCCGCTGACGGCGATGAACTGGACCTTCGGGAAATCCGGTGCGACCTCATCCATGGCCGAGACGAAACGTCCAGAATGGCCGAGCACGATGGTGTATCCTTGGCTCGCGTAGTCACGCAGCGCATCGGCCTCATCGGCGTCCGCAACATTTTCCGAATAGGCGGTCTTGAAGCCGCGCGGCTCCAGGCTTTTGACGATCGCATAGCCGAGGGCATTCCAGCTCTGATCGTTGATACTGCCCGGCAGAAGGATGGCGGCTTTATCGGCGGCGTTCGCCGAAGTGGCGAAGGCCCCACCCGCGAGAATAGCGGCGCTGGCCGCCAGAACGCGCCAGCGACGGGCAAGGCATGTCTTCGTCATCGATTGGTCCTCTGGTTTTGAATGGCTTGTGCATGCATAACGCTTGCCGCAGATGTCACGCCGAGCCTTCGATCAGCGCGCAGAGGCCCGCATCGATGAAGGCACGGTCTGTGTCGTTCCAGATCGTCATGTGGCCCCAGATGGAAAGAATCGCGCGTCATACTGCGTTGGGGATGCGCGCAACGTCATTGCAGAGCGAAGCCACGGGTCTTAAAGATCTGGAAGTCGTTCATCGCGATGGGCTCCTTGCGCGGCGCCAGTGACGGTGGCTGCACGCAAGTTGTCAAGACGAGCGGGATTGCGCGTTTCGTGACCAGAAAGCCTATAAATGCACCAGCCGCGCACCTAGTATCGAAATTGGCAAATATGATGGCGTCTTGCGGCAAGTGGTCATGCCATCTGCCGCGCTACAAGCTGCGGCGGGCTTCGTTTCAAAGCTCTGAACACTCCTCCCGTCTTGGACTCTGTGTTGGCCGCCTTTCAGCGGCCTGCGTATAAATTAGGCAAAGTGTCGTCCATCGCGCATTTTTCCTCTCTTGAGCCTTATTTCTAGGCTTGCACAGGGTGCGCGATCCACGTTAGTGACCGTTCGTTAGACCAAGCGCTCCTCTCCGCCCTATTGAGAGGATCTCGGGTTGGCGTGCCCGTCCAGCAAATGGTGATCGCGATGAGCGACGACCGTGTTGGGCCGGTGCGATCGCGTCCGGCTCAATCGAAGGATGACACGTCAAGGCGAAGCCTGATTTCGCGCGGACGGATTCTGACAATGGATCCGCCACAGCCGGAATGGGCTTGTGCAGACATCCTGATCGAAAATGGCGTCATCACCGCTATCGGGCCGGATCTATCCGACCGGGTCACGGATGCGGATCTGCGGATCGATGCCTCCGGTCATCTGGTTTTGCCAGGTCTGATCAATGCGCATTTCCATTCGCCGGTGAACTTTCTCAAAGGCGCGCTCGACAGCCTGCCGCTTGAGTTGTTCATGCTCTATGAAGTTCCCAGCACGCCCGAGGCGGCCGTTCCGCCGCGTGCCGCCTATATCCGCACGCTGCTGGGTGCGGCCGAGATGCTGAAGCTCGGCGTCACCTCCGTGCAAGATGATGCCTTCTTTCTTCCCGCGCCCACACGCGACGAAATTGATGCCGTAATGAGCGCCTATCGCGACATTGGCATTCGCGCGACGGTCGCGCTTGATCAGCCAAACCTTCCCGAAGCGGCGAAACTCCCCTTCCTGGCAGACCTCGTGCCGCCTGATCTACAGCGCAGGCTACGCGCACCCGCGCCGATGGCCACGCAAGACCTTCTGCGGCATTACGATTATCTACTCGAGACATGGCATGGCGCGGCAGAAGGCCGCCTGCGCGCCGCCGTGTCCTGTTCTGCGCCGCAGCGCGTCTCCACCGACTATCTGACTGCGCTGGATGCGTTGAGCCGCCGACATGATCTGCCCTTCTACATTCATATCCTGGAGACGCGGCTCCAACGCGTCTTCGGGGAGGTCTGTCTCGATGGCCGTTCCTTGGTTCGCTATGTCCATGACCTTGGCTTGTTGTCGGACCGCATGAACGTCATTCATGCTGTCTGGATCGATGATGCGGACATCGCGCTTATCGCCACATCCGGCGCACAGGTGATCCACAACCCGATCAGCAATCTGCGCCTCGGCAGCGGCATCATGCCCTTCCGGCGTCTTGCGCAGGCTGGCGTTCCCATCGGTCTGGGTTCGGATGAGATCATCGCAGATGACGCGGTGAACATGTGGTCTGTCGCGAAAACGGCTGCCCTGGTCCATACCATTGGGGATCCCGATCCAGACAGCTGGCCTGTCGCGGGGGAGATTCTCCGATGCCTCTTTGCCGGGGGTGCCGCAGCCATGCGCCAGTCCGACCGGCTGGGCAAAATCGCCGTCGGCTATCAGGCCGATCTCGTCATGCTCGATCTCGACAGCCTGCCCTTTACGCCGCTCAACGATGTCGCGCGGCAGTTGATCTACTGCGACGCGGGCCGCGCTGTTGTGATGACGATGGTGGCCGGGCAGGTCGTGATGCAGGGCGGCAGGCTTCTCACCATCGACGAGGCAGCACTTCGCAGTGAGGCACGCGCCATCATGGCCACAGCCACCCCGCAACGGGACGCCTTGATGCGGGATGCCGCCGAATGGCTGCCGCACTACCGCGCCATGTATCGAAAGATGCTCACCCATGATGTCGGGATGAACCGTTGGGTCGGCGATGCCGATCCCACGGCGTCCCGCGTTGGCGTTCCGAAACACCCTTCATCCCCTTCGAGGAGTTCTGCCGCATGACCCGTCGTTTCACCTCAATGCTTGCCGGTGCCACATCCCTGATCGCTGCCGGTCTGATGACCTTCGGCGGTCCCGCCCATGCGGCCGACAAGACCATCCGCGTTATCTGCAACAACTGGTCGGGCTTCGCGCCGGTCTTCGTCGCGAGCGACCTCGGCTACTTCAAGGCGCTCGGCTTGAAGGTCACGGTCAAGGTCGATGACGAGCAGTCCGACGCCCTGGCCGGCATCGAGCGCGGAGACATCGACGTGGATATGCGCACGGTGGACGACTATCAGCGCCGCCCGCGCACGCCTGCAACGCCCGGTGTGATGATCGGAACGATCGATGAGTCCGATGGCGGGGACGGTGTGGTGGCCGATGGCAGCATCAAGACGGTCGCCGACCTCAAGGGGAAAGTGGTGGCGATGGAGACAGACATCCCCGCCTATCTCCTGTTGCAGCTGGAACTGAGCAAGGCCGGCCTGAGCTACAGCGATCTCAAGATCAAGCAAGTTGCGGGCTCGGACGCGCTGTCCGTCTTTGCGGATCCCAGTGTGGCCGCCATCGGCACCTTCCAGCCCTTCATGGATCAGGCGGTCAAAATCGACGCCAAGCGCGGCGCCCATATCCTGGTCTCGTCAGCAAGCTATCCCGGCACCATCATCGACGCCATCATCGTCAATCAGAAGGCTCTTGCGGCCGACCCGGCCGCCTACAAGAACTTCCTCATCGGGGTCTACAAGGCCATCGCTTATTACACCACGAATCCCGCCGACTTCATCAAACTGTCGGCGCCGCACTTCAACCTGTCGCCGAAAGACTTCCAGGCTAGCATCGACGGCAGCCTGACCTATACGACGCTGACGATGGCGCAGAAATATTTCGGCACGGCGGCAACGCCCGGCCCGATCTACGGCGTCTTCGACACGCTGATGAAGCTGAATCTCGCCAACGGCGCTTCAGATCACACGCTCGCGGCGAAGCCGTCCTTCGATGACGCCGTCCTCGCTTCCATCACGGACGCTGACCTGAAGTGAGAAAGCCGCTCCACGACGCCTTCGCCTTTCGGGGCACGCTCAGCCGCCGCGCGAACCTGTCGGTTTCGCTCGGTAGCAGCGCTTTCGTGCTGCTCGTCTGGCAAGCGTCGTCGTGGTGCGGGATGCTGGACCCGACCTTCCTGCCATCCCCGATCGCCATCGCCAGTACGCTCTGGGCGATGACGGTCGCGGGGCAGATCGTCGGCAATGCGCTGATTTCGATCGGGCGCATCCTCGCAGCCTTTGCGCTATCGGCCGTCATGGCCATCCCCATCGGCATGTTGATGAGCAGCTACAAGCCGGTCAATGCCGCGCTCGAACCGATCATCGATTTCATCCGCTACCTTCCGACCCCGGCGCTGGTTCCGATCAGCATCATCTGGTTCGGCATCGGTGAGGAGACAAAGATCTTTCTCCTGTGGCTCGGCACCTTTTTTCAACTCGTGCTTCTCGTCGTCGATGACGCGAACCAGGTCCCCCATGAATACGTCGAGATCGCCCGCACCCTCGGCGCGCGCCCGTGGCAGATTTTGATTGATGTCGCTTGGCGCTCCATGTTGCCAAGCCTCATCGATCATTTGCGCATTACCCTCGGCTGGTGCTGGACCTATCTCATCATCGCAGAAATCGTCGCGGCGGATAGTGGCCTCGGCTATGTTATCTGGACAGCGCGGCGCTATATGCAGACGGATCAGGTCATGGCCGGCGTCTTCGTCATCGGGCTGATCGGGCTTTGCAGTGACCAGGCCATGCGCGCTCTGCATCGCCGGTTGTTCCGCTATTTGCGGAGCAGCGACGCGTGAGTGTCCGCACCAGCGAATATCTCGTTTTTGACCAGGTGACGAAGCGCTTCGGCGACTTGCCGGTGGTAGATCCGCCGGTCACCCTCGTTATTCCGCGCGGTCAGTTTGTTGTGTTCCTCGGCCCTTCCGGCTGCGGCAAGACCACCCTGATGCGCATGTCTGGCGGATTGGATCAGCCGAGCTCCGGCGTCATCCGGCTGGAAGGCGAGGCGGTTGGTGCGCCGGACCAGCGGCGCGGCATGGTGTTCCAATCCTATTCCTCCTTCCCATGGCTGACAGTGGGGCAGAACGTCGCGTTCGGCATGCGCTATCGGCCGGATCTGACGACCGAGGAAAAGAAGCGCCGCACTCAGCATTATCTTGATCTCGTCGGCCTTGCCGAGTTTGCGAATGCGTTCCCCAATCGCATCTCGGGGGGTATGCGCCAGCGCGTGGCGATCGCCCGAACTTTGGCGGCCGGGTCGGAGGTTCTGCTGATGGATGAGCCGTTCGGCGCGCTGGATGCGCAGCGGCGCGAGCAGCTTCAGGTCGAGCTGCGTCGCATCCAGAGTGAGGAGGCGAAAACCGTCATCTTCGTCACCCATGATGTCGAGGAAGCCGTGTTCCTCGCAGACCGAATCATCGTCTTTTCGCGGCGTCCGGCACGTATTCTGGATGATATCGATGTCAATGCGGGCTTGGGTGCGGAGCGCACGCTTGCGCTGCGTGACAGCGAGCCCTTCTTCCGCATGAAGACCGATATCCTGCATAAGGTCCGCGCGACGCTCGGGACGGAGCACACGTAAAAGGACGCTTCCAACGTTGCTTTCCCGCGGGGATGCAAGTCATCCGCACGAGCCAGATGGTGCGGCCTCTGTGGCATCCTCCGTTGACGACGCGCGTCGAGACGGGCATCGAGACGGTCTAGCGTGCCGCTCAGCCGGGGAGTTGTAGGTGGCCAATCTCTTCTTGATCCACGCCATCGTGATGATTGTCGCCTGGGTGATCTTGCTGCCAGCCGGCGCCATGGTTGCGCGTTTTTGCAAGGTGACGTGGCGGCAGAATTGGCCGCATGTCATCGACAACCTTTTCTGGTGGAGGGTGCATCGCGCCCTCCAATATAGCGGCGCGGCGATGATGCTGGTTGGCGTCTTGATCGCTTATCGTGCAACCGGCCGCGTGCCTCTCGAGATGTTGCATGTCCAAGCGGGACTGGTCGTGCTTTTCCTCGTGCTGATGCAGATCGTCAGCACCTGGTTTCGCGGCAGCAAGGGTGGCCCAAGCGACATGGGTGCAGACCCGGCGCGGCCTGAGACATGGCGGGGGGACCACTATGATATGACGCGGCGGCGGCAGATGTTTGAGGAGTGGCACAAGACCTTCGGGTGGATCTCGGTCGGCATCGCCCTCGTGACGGTGCTCCTCGGCCTGCAACTCCTGAACTGGCCGCTGGGGCTGTCATGGCTTTTCATCGGGCTCCTGGCACTCCAGGCCGGCCTCTTCGCCGTTCTCCTTCGCATGTCGAGGCGGATCGGCACCTATCAGGCCATATGGGGTCCAGATCCCACGCATCCCGGCAATCGCCGTGATCGTCCATAGGTTGAAGAATGAGGAAAGAACATGCGGAATAGCACAGCGATACTCCTTGCCGGCTCCGCCGTTGCCGCTGCGGCGGTTGCAGGCGGTAGGTTCGGCCCCACCCCCGCGCATCCGAGAACGGCCGCCTGGTACGCGCGGCTTCGCAAGTCGCCGTTGACACCGCCGGGTCCTGTCTTCGCAGCAGCCTGGACGATCATCGACGGACTCCTCTGGTATGGGGGCTCGCGACTCCTGGTTCAACGCGCGTCGCCAAGTCGCAATGCAGCACTTGGCTTTTGGGGATTAAGCATCCTCGGCGTCGGCGGCTTCTCCTGGGTGCTCTTTGGCCGCAAACGGTTGGATGAGGCATTGGGCGTGACCGCAGGGATGATCGTCACGTCGGTTGGCCTTGTTGCCACAGCGGAGGCGGTTGACCGCAAAGCCGCGATTGCGAGCGCACCGCTTGCGGCTTGGGTGGTCTTTGCCTCGTTCCTTCAGGAAGAGGTGTGGAGACGAAACCGATAATATGCCGCGCAAGCATGTGGATGAAACGGCATCGCGTGCAAATGGGTAGACAGGAATGGGGACATTATCGTTCCATTCCCACTTGCCGCGTACTGTTACGAACGATGAGGGTTGTGGGCAACGAAACGTGGCGCACGGGCCCATGAGGATCGCGCAGGCGTTCCTCCAGAAGCTGCATCGCGACCTGGCCCATCTCGTAGCGCGGCTGGCCGATCGTCGTCAGCGGCGGGTCATAGAAGCCTGCGACCTCGATGTCGTCGAAGCCGATGATCGAAACGTCTTGGGGTACGCGAAGGCCGGCCGCTCGTAGGCCGGCAATCGCGCCGACGGCCATTTCATCATTCGTCACGAAAATGGCTGTTGGCATCGGGAACTTTCGAGGATCGGAAATCATCAAATCGATCGCCTCACGGCCGCCATCCATCGTGAATTTGGTATGGACGAGCATGGGCCTTACGCCCGCTGACATCATCTCCTCCTCGTATCCCGCCAGACGTTCCTCTGTCGTGTAGTCGTGGTAGGACATGACGCTTGGGCCAGTGATATGGGCAATCCGGCGATGGCCGAGATCCAGAAGATGGCGTGTCGCGATCCGAGACGCGTCGCGATTATCGACGCTCACGGTCGATAGTTCGACACCCTCGATGAGTTCCGAGGCGATGACGATCGGCATCGGCTGGCTGCCGTTGTAACGCGGAAATTCAGGCAGTTGCCCGTTTAACAGGATTATCCCGTCCGCACGGCGCCCGTCCAGCTTGTGCCGAAAATCCGCCAGCCGCGTATTCGCTGGGCCGGCGTCCCCGATGAGGAGCGAGAGACCGCTGAGGCGGGCCTGATCGTCGATCCCCTTCAGCAGCTTGGAGTAGAAGGGGTTGCCGATGTCGGGCACCAGAACCAGCACCATGCCGGTATCGCTGCGCCGCAGGCTGCGGGCGGCCATGTTCCGCGTGTAGTCCAGCGCCTCGATGGCACTCATGACGCGCGCACGAACATCGGTGGAGACCCGCTCCGGCGTGGACAGAACGCGGCTCACCGTCGCTGTGGAAACGCCAGCCTTTTCCGCGACCTCCTTCATCCGAGGGGCCGTCTTGCTTGTCATCTCTTCCCTCACTCCGATGGGCCTTCACGGCCCATGTCATACGCCCGTCATGAAAGGCTTGACGAATGTAATCGATTACATAGTATGTCCGCCATGCAGTGGGAGCAACCCACGCGCGCTTTCGCCTGCCTCCGATGAACGTCAACTGGAATGGGAACCTGTCTATGCGTCATGTTCGCTGCGCCCTCATGGGCGCCACCTTCCTGCTCGGTCTTGCGGCTTTACCGATCGGACCTGCCACAACCGCCCATGCCGCGGCGCCGATCAAGATCGAGGTGATGGATTGGTTCACTTCCAGCAGCGAAACCGCCGCCCTGCGGGAGTTGGTCGCGAAGGTCAACGCGGCGGGCGGTGACTGGCAGAACGTGACGATCGCGGGCTTCGACCAAGGCGTGGCCGCAGCACAATCGGCTGCCGCGGGCGGAAACCCGCCAACCGCGCTGCAATTCAACGGCGGCAAGCAATTTGACGATCTGGCTGAGCGTGGGCTTTTGAACACCATCGATGGCGTCGCCGCCGAGCAGGACTGGACGAAAGTCCTGCCGCCGGCACTCGGCGCCTCGATCTCCCGCGACGGCCATTACTACGGTGTGCCGATCGACGATCATGGCGAGACCTGGATGTATACCTCCTCGGCCGCTTTCAAAAAGGCGGGCGTCGCGGTCCCGACGACCTGGGACGCGTTCTTTCCCGCGATGGACAAGCTCAAGGCCGCTGGCATCACCCCCATTGCCTGGGGTGGCCAAGATTGGCAGGAGTTCGGCGCCTTCTACACGGTGCTGCTGAGCAAAGAAGGGCCGGATCTCTATAACGCCGTCTTCCGTGACAAGAAGATCGATGCCGTGAACAGCGCCGCCTTCAAGGATGCTGTCGATACCTTCGGCAAGATGCGCGCTTATGTTGATGCCGGCTCGCCCAATCGGAATTGGAACGATGCCACTGCCATGCTCATCAAGGGCACCGGCGGCGTGCAGTTCATGGGCGATTTCGCCAAGGGCGAGTTCACGGTCGCCCATATGAAGGAAGGGCAGGATTACGGCTGCTATCTCGGCCTCGGCGCCAACGACCATTACTTCATGATGAGCACAGACGTTCTCATCATGCCCAAGGGCAAGGGCGCCGACCGTATCGCCGCGCAGGACTTGCTGGCGAAGGTCGCTATGTCGAAGGACGCACAACTCGCCTTCAACAATGCCAAGGGTGGCGTGCCCGCACGCCTCGACATCGACTCCACGAAGCTCGATCCCTGCGCCCGCAAGGGTTATGAGGCACTGAAGGTGCCGGGCAATCAGCTTGCGGGGCCGGAGATGGTGCTGTCTGCGGATCTCATGGGATCGCTTACTGATGTCGTGACGCGCTTCTGGTCTTCCCCGACCATGACCTCGGACCAATTCATCGAGAAGTTTGCAGCGGCCATCAAGGACGCGGATGACTAACGGAAGGCGGCTGCGGGCATGAGCGCGACACAGCCAGTGAGCGACGTCTTGGCGGGGCCGGGCGGCACGACCCCCGTGTCGCGTCCGCGTCGCGGGCGGCGCATCGCCTGGATGCCGCATGTCGCGCTGACTCCGAGCTGGATCATCGCCATCGTCGCCTATCTCGGCACGATGGCGGCGACGGTCGAACTGTCCTTCACCCGCTCGAAGTTGTTGCCGGTTTTCGAATTCGTTGGCTGGCATCAGTATGTCCGCCTGTTCCGATCCGATGTCTGGCTAATTTCGGTCGGCAATCTACTGTTATTTGGTGTGCTCTACGTCGTCGGCTGTCTGGTCATCGGCAGTGTCCTCGCTATTCTGCTCGACCGACGCATGCGAGGGGAGGGGTTGCTGCGCACCATCTTTCTCTATCCCTATGCCCTGTCCTTCATCGTCACCGGTATCGTCTGGCGTTGGATATTGGACCCCACACTCGGCATCGGTCGCAGCTTCGCTGCCATGGGGCTGCCCGGCCTTGCGATCAACTGGCTGGGCAGTGAACAGCTGGCGATCTATGCCGTCGTCGTCTCAGGGATATGGCAATCGGCCGGCCTGGTCATGGCGCTCATGCTGGCCGGGCTGCGCGGCGTGGACGGAGAAATCTGGAAGGCCGCGCGGGTCGATGGCATTCCCGTGTGGCGGACCTATGTCTCCATCATCATTCCTCAGACCTGGCCGATGGTCATCACGTCCATCGTGCTGCTCGCCATGTCGGTCGTGAAATCTTATGATCTTATCGTGGCTTTGACGAATGGCGGCCCCGGCGTCTCGACCGACGTGCCGGCGAAGTTCATCATTGATTACCTGTTCGTGCGGACCAATGTGGCCCTCGCCATGGCGGCGTCCACCGTCATGCTGGTGGTCGTGGTCGTCGTGCTGATGCCTTGGATTTATTTCCAATACATGCGCAAACCCGGCGGTGGCCGATGAGCGCCGTGGTCGGCGTACCCACGGCGCGCGGGCCGAAGCCGACACGCCTGGGTCCGGCCCGGATCGGACTTTATGCCTTTGCCATCGTCTCAGCGGCGTTCTTCCTCATGCCGCTCTATGTGATGATCGTAACCTCTTTCAAAACGATGCCCGAGATTAGCAACGGTGCCATTTTCGCCTTACCCAGGCATCCCACGATCGCGCCCTGGATACAGGCCTGGTCGAAGGCCTGTATCGGCATGGATTGCCGAGGAATCAGCCCGGGCTTTTGGAATTCGGTCCAGATCACCATCCCCAGCACGATCCTGTCGGTGCTCTTGGGTGCGTTAAACGGCTATGCCTTGTCCTTCTGGCGGGTACGCGGCAGCGAGGCGCTGTTCGCCATCCTGCTGATCGGTGCCTTCCTGCCGTTCCAGGTCTTCCTCTATCCCTTGCTGCGTATTTCCAACGTGCTGGGACTCTACGGCACGCTGCCTTGCGTCATCCTCGTGCATATCATCTTCGGCCTACCGGTGATGACGCTGATGTTCCGCAACTACTACGCCGGTCTGCCGATGGAACTGTTCAAGGCGGCGCGTGTCGATGGCGCCGGGTTCTGGCGAATCCTGATCGAAATCCTGTTGCCCATGTCAGGGCCGATCGGCATCGTCGCTGTCATTCTGCAGGTCACGGGCATTTGGAACGACTTCTTGTTCGGTCTTATCTTCGCCGGTAACGATCATCAGCCGATGACGGTCGCGCTGAACACGCTTGTCAGTTCTACCTTCGGCGACAAGCCCTACAACATTTTCATGGCGGCCACTCTGCTGAGCGGCGCGGTGCCGCTGATCACCTATTTCGTGTCGGGGCGCTGGTTCGTGCGCGGCATCGCGGCAGGAGCCGTCAAAGGATGACCGACATCGAACCCTCACGAACCAGCGTGTCCGTGCGCGACCTGACCGTATCGTACGGCCGGCTCACCATCCTTGATCGCTTGAACATCGATGTCGGCCGTGGCGAGTTCCTGGTGCTGCTCGGGTCCTCCGGCTGCGGAAAATCCACCCTCCTCAATGCCATCGCCGGGCTGATGGACATTACCGACGGAGAGGTTTGGATTTCGGGCAAGAACGTGACCTGGGCCGAACCCAAGGATCGCGGCATCGGCATGGTGTTCCAGTCCTACGCACTCTATCCGCGCATGACCGTGGCGCAGAATATCGGCTTCGGTCTGCGCGTCGCGGGCATGCCGCGTGCTGAGGTCAAGCAACGCGTGGCTGAGACGGCGCGCACCCTGCAGATCGAGCATCTGCTGGATCGGCGCCCGGCGGATCTTTCGGGTGGCCAGCGCCAGCGCGTGGCGATCGGTCGCGCCCTGGTGCGCAAGGTTGATGTCTTCCTATTCGACGAACCGCTGTCCAATCTCGACGCGCAGCTGCGCTCCGAACTACGTGTCGAGATCAAGCAACTGCACCAGACGCTCGGAAATACCATGATCTACGTCACCCACGATCAGGTCGAGGCGATGGTGCTGGCGGATCGCGTGGCCGTCATGAAAAGCGGCACGATCCAGCAACTCGCCAGCCCGTCTGAAATCTATCAGCGTCCCGCCAATCGATTCGTTGCCGGCTTCCTCGGCTCGCCCGCCATGAACTTCTTCGAAGGCCAGGTTGTCCTCGCGGCCGACATGCCGATGCTCGACCTTGGGGAGATCCGGCTGCCGCTGCCCGTGGAAGCCATGGCGCAGCCACCGACCGCCGGTCAGCCCATCACCCTGGGGTTGCGGCCGGAGCAGATGCGCATCGTTTCCGATCCCACAATCGCGCGGCATGCGGTGCCGGCGGAGGTTCTGGTGCTGGAGCCGATCGGTTCCGAAACCATCGTCTGGGCGCGGTGCGCAGGCCGGCGGATTTCCGTGCGCGCGGAGGCGGATGCGGGTTTCGCGGCCGGCACCCCCCTGATGCTGGACTTCGATCTTGCCCGCGCGTCTTTTTTCGACACGAAGAGCGGCGACCGGCTTTAGGCCGTCGCACTCGCAATCGGATATCAATGATGGCATGTGCGCCCAAGCTTTCGCTCCAGCTTTATTCCGCGCGTCTTGCGGGATCGTTGGAGGCGCAATTGACGTCGGTGACAGAGGCCGTCTTCACCCACGTCGAGCCTTACCAGGGTCTCTATGAAAATGACCGGCTCCCTCCCCTTCTGGCGGCGCATGGGCTATCGGCCGCCAGTGGCCATTTCGACCTAGCCGTCCTCGAAGCGGAGCCGGAGCGCGTTATCGCCATCGGCCGCACTCTTGGTATGAGCCTGATCGTCGCGCCGTGGTTGGAGCCGGAGGAACGGCCGACCGACACCGCCGGCTGGCGGGCGCTGGGCCGTCGGCTGACCGCCGTCGGCGATCGGCTGCGCGGCGAAGGCTTCGACTTCGCGTGGCACAATCATGACTTCGAGTTTCAGTCCCTTGCAGACGGCGCCCTGCCGATCGAGATTCTCGCCGAGGACGCGGCGCTGAATTTCGAGCTCGACCTCGCCTGGATCGCCCGCGCGGAGGCCGATCCGGTGCTGTGGCTGGACCGCCTGTCCGGTCGCGTTGCTGCCTTCCACGTCAAGGACATCGCGCCAGCGGGCGAGAACCTGGAGGAGGAGGGGTGGGCCGATGTCGGTGCCGGCATCCTGCCCTGGGCCACGCTTTGGACGCAGGCCATCGCGGCGGGCGCCAGGCTTGCGATCGCCGAGCATGATCTTCCATCGGATTTCGCCCGTTTCGCCCGCCGCAGTGCGGCCGCGATGCGATCCTTCAGCGATCAGGAGTAGAGACCGATCATGGCAATCCCTTCGGTGGCGCCGCTGCGCGTCGGTCTGGTCGGCTGCGGCAATATCTCCGACATCTATTTTCAAAATGCGGCCCTGTATCCGGGCTATGAGATCGTCGGCTGTGCCGACCTTTATCCGGCAGCGGCCAAGGCCAAGGCCGCCCTTTACGGCATCCCGGCCTGGACGCCGCAGGAGATGCTGCGGCGGGACGATGTGGACGCCATCCTCAACCTGACCGTGCCGGCGGCCCATGCCGAGGTATCGCTCGCGGCCATCGCGGCCGGCAAGCACGTCTATTCCGAAAAGCCACTCGCCACCTCCATGGCGGACGCACAGGCCGTGGTGGATGCCGCGAAAGCGCGCGGCGTGCACGTGGGCGTGGCACCCGACACCTTCCTCGGCGCCGGCATTCAGACCGCGCGCCACTTCATCGAAAGCGGGATCACGGGCCGGATCACCAGTGGCGTGGCGGCGTTCATGTCCAACGGCATGGAGCATTGGCACCCCAACCCCGCCTTTTTCTTCCGGCCCGGTGCGGGCCCGGCATTGGACATGGGGCCCTATTACGTGACCGCCTTGCTCAATTTGCTCGGCCCTGTCAGGCGCGTGCAGGCGACGGGCGTCATTGCCCGCCCTGAGCGGCTGGTGACGGCGCCAGGACCGCAGCAGGGCCAAAGGATCAAGGTGGAGACCTTCACCACCCTCAACGCCCTCCTCAGCTTCCAGTCGGGGGCCGAGATCGCGGTCCTGACCAGTTGGGACGTGCGCAACCACGGCCTGCTGCCCATCGAGTTGCATGGCATGGAAGCCTCGATGCGCGTGCCAGACCCGGATTACTTCGGCGGCCCGATTGAACTCGCGACGGATGCCACCGGATGGTCCAGCCACGCGCTGAACGACAAGATCTTCGGCCGCATCAACGAGACGACGGAGGGACCGCGCGCCAATTATCGCGGCCTCGGTCTCGCAGACATGGCGGCAGGCATTCGCACGGGGCGGCCGCATCGAGCGTCCGGCGATCTCGGCCTCCACGCCCTGGCCGTCATGCTCGGGATGGTGGAGGCGGCGTTGGAACAGCGGGCGGTCGAGATCACTGTGCCGATGAGCCAGCCGGCCGCACTGACCGAGGCCGAAGCTGCGACATTGATCCATCTGTGACGTGGGACAAGGCCCGATGATCGATCCGCTGCGCGATATCCGGATCGGCACGATGGTCGAGGTCTCCACGCCGTCTCAAGACCCGGTCTCCTACACGCGCCAGATCCTGCCGCATGGGTTTGAAAGCATCCAACTGACCTTCTGGCAGAGCTTGGGCGGGCGGGATCTGGTGCGCCTGGCCGGGGAGCTGCGCGAGGTTCTGGCCGAACGGGACATTCCGATCAGTGCCGTGGGCATCTACGGCAATCCGCTGGAGGGCAGCGCCCTCAACCGGGAGACGCTGGCCGGATTCGAGGCCTTGATCGACCACGCGCATCTGTTCGGAACGAACCTCGTGACGGGTTTTACCGGCCGCGTTCTGGGCCAGCCGATTCCGGCCAGCCTGCCGCGGTTCAAGGAGGTCTTTGGCCCGCTCGCCAAACGGGCCGCCGACCGCGGCCTTCGCATCGCCTTCGAGAATTGCGCCATGGAGGGCACCTGGCAGAGCGGGGATTTCAACATCGCCCATACCCCAGACGCCTGGGAGATGATGTTCGATGCCCTGCCGGATGAGAATCTGGGCCTGGAATGGGAACCGTGCCACCAGATGCTGATGTTGATCGATCCGGTGCCGCAGCTGCGCCGTTGGATCCCGAAGATATTTCATGTCCATGGCAAGGACGCGACGATCCGCTGGGATGTGGTGCGTCGGAACGGGGTCTTCGGCAAGGAGCCCTTTGCGTTTCACCGAACGCCTGGCTTCGGGGATAGCAATTGGACCGGCATCATCAGCGACCTGCGGCAGGGCGGCTACAAGGGCCATCTCACGATCGAAGGGTGGCACGACCCTGTTTATCGTGGCGCGTTAGAAATGACGGGCCAGGTTCATGCCCTCAACCACCTTCGGGCGAGCCGGGGCGGCCTGCATATCCCGAATCCGACCTAAGACGGCAATCCGCCGCCGCCTTCCCCGGCGCTACCGGACCAGACGCGAGGAGAACCACGCGGAGAGCGTGCGGGCCAATGACTTCCTCAAGCGGCACGGAGGCGATCAGCAGGCCGATCACGAGGCCATGTATCTGCGGGTCAATCGTTGGCACGAGGTCTGCGCCCAGATTGCCGAGCTTCCAGCGCGCACTCCTGAAGGCAGCGAGGCAAGGCAGCGGTGCTGGCCGACGTCATCGCACTGGAAAGCGGTTGGTCGCTTCGCTGTGCAGCGACCTCCTGGGGAGGCATATGGGATGACCGCGAAGATCATGACCGCGAAGGAGAAGGAACCGGCACTCCGCGAAGCCCTTCAGGAGGCGTTGGTCCTCGCAGAGATTATGGAGGCGCTCTCCAACACGCCTCGAGACAGCGATGAAGTGCCTTGCACCTGGGTCGGCTGGCTTGGGGAATGCATCTTCCGTGTCGCACAGAAGATCGAAGGAGCCACAGCATGACCGCGCGAGCGAAGAAGGCCGTGGCGACGATCGTCCCGCCGCAGCCGCCGCAGACAGAAAAGGAAAAGGCTGCCTCGTTGGAGCTTCGAGAGATGATGCGTGGTATGGCTGATGGGCTACAGCAGCGGAATCTCGACGCTGCCGTTGCTTTGGCTAGGCAAGCTGCCCGGCGTCGTGGCCCTCTGGTGGATCACTTCGCGGAACTCGGCCGCCGGTTCGGTTCGGAAATCGACCCGCATGAAAAACCAAACCTGCGCTTGGTCAAAGGGGGAGGGCGATTCACCCACCCCCTCCGGCACCCCCGCGCGGCTGGGCGAAAGGCCAAGGCCGCCTCGACCGCCGAAATAGTCAAAGAGCCCCGCCCTGATCCGGCGGGGTTTCAATCCGAGCAGGCACGGATCAGTTCACGCCCATAGGCGGTCAGAGAGAACTCTTTTCTGGCGTTCATCGGATTTGCATCCACGCATCCAAGTCGCGCGAGATTCTCGACGGAAACAGTTATCTGGTCGCCATTCCTACGAAGGCGATTGGCAAAATAGTCGATAGCGTTTGGTTCGAAGCCACCTGACGATAGATGGCGCTCGCGCAAAAGGAGCGCGTCTAAGGGATCAAAGCCCTTCACCGTCTCAATGAAGCGCACTCTTACCCTGTCAGCTCGCGTTGGGTCCATTGCGGCAGCTATGAGCTCGGCCCAAACCCGCTGCAATTCGGGGCGTGACTCGTCATAAGCGGCCCGAATAAGCGGAATGGCGACGGAAGGGCTGACAGGCTCAGTTTTGGCACCTCGGCGCTCTATAATTGCCCCAGACTGGCCATATAGCTTTGCAGCGATTGCCTCGCGAGCGGCGCGGAGGGGATCGCCTAGCACAATGCCGACGAGATCATTAGGCACCGTCCCGATGATCGCGCCCATATATCGTACGAAGTTGCTGCCCTCAGTGACAACCGTGGTGCCAAACTCCGCTGCAGCCTTCACAGCCTCCGCCTGCTCGGGTGTGACGGGCATAATTGTCACGGCCGATGCGGCGCCATCATCTACTGACACTGGCTGGACCTCTTGTTACCCAAGTCGTTACCACAACTCAGATATTAAGTGGAAATCTCGGCTGACTATTTGAAAGGATTGGCGCACCCGAAGAGACTCGAACTCCTAACCCCCAGATTCGTAGTCTGGTGCTCTATCCAATTGAGCTACGGGTGCCTGCCGAGCGGGGGTTTAGCCAAACCCGCCCGGCGCCGCAAGAGGCCGCGACAGTTCCGTGACGCAGGTCAGGCCGCCAAACGCTCCAAGGCCGCACGAACGGCCGCGCCCATCTCGTTCGTCGTCACGCGGGTCATGCCTGGCTGCATGATGTCACCGGTCCGCAAACCCTGCTCCAGCACGCTGCGGCAGGCGGCCTCGATCATCGCGGCCTCCTCCGTCATGTCGAAGGAATAGCGCAGCAGCATTGCCAGGCTGAAGGTCTGCGCCAAAGGATTGGCGATGCCCTTGCCGGCAATGTCCGGCGCCGAGCCATGGATCGGCTCATAGAGGGCGAGGCGGCGCCCGCTCTCGTCAGGCGCGCCCAGCGTCGCCGATGGCAGCATCCCAAGGCTGCCCGTGCACATGGAGGCGAGATCGGACAGGATGTCGCCGAACAGATTGCCGGTCACGATGACGTCGAACTGGCGCGGGTTACGCACCAACTGCATAGCGCAGTTGTCGGCATACATGTGGCTCAGCGCGACGTCTGGGTAGTCGCGGGCGCCCAGCGCCGTCACCACCTGCCGCCACAGCAGGCCGCTTTCCATGACATTGGCCTTCTCGACGCTACAGACGCGACCTTGGCGCTGGCGGGCGAGGTCGAAGGCGACGCGTGCGACGCGTTCGATCTCGCTCGTCGTGTAGACTTCGGTATTGATGCCGCGCTGTTGACCGTCTGCCATCGTCTCGATGCCGCGCGGCTCACCGAAATAGATGCCACCCGTGCTCTCACGCACGATCATGATGTCGAGACCGCGCACGATATCGGGTTTCAACGTGCTGGCGTCGATCAGCGCATCCAGCACCGTCGCCGGCCGGAGGTTGGCAAACAGGCCCAGCTCGCGGCGGAGCGTCAGGATGGCGAGCTCCGGCCGGCAGTCGAAGCCCAGCTTGTCCCATTGCGGGCCGCCAACCGCGCCGAACAGTACGGCGTCGCTGCCCTTCGCGCGGGCCACCACCTCGGGCGTGATCGGCACGCCCTCGGCCTCAATGGAAGCGCCGCCCACCAGTCCTTCGGAGGTGTCGAAGGTCGCGATATTACGGCGATCGAGAAACTCGAGGATGCCGGTCACTTCCTGCATGACCTCGGGTCCGATCCCGTCGCCGGGCAGGATGAGCAGTTTTTTATTGGCGGGCATGGGGCGTTCGCCTTTTAGACCGAGATTGAGGGCATCCAGGATTTCGTCTGCGTCCGCGCATGTTCGTAGCTGTCGATCTGCGCGGTGTGCTGCATCGTCTGGCCAATTTCATCGAGTCCGTTGAGCAGCATGTGCCGCCAGAAGGGGTCGGTGGTGAAGCCGATCTCCTCGCCGCTGGGGCGGACCACCATCTGCCGTGCGAGATCGACCGTGATTCGCGCATTGGCGCCGAGCCTGGCGTCTTCCATGAGGCTGTCGCAGTCCGCGCGGGACAGGGCGACGGGCAGGATGCCGTTCTTGAAGCAGTTGCCGTGGAAGATGTCGGCGAAACTGGGCGCGATAACGCAGCGAATCCCGAAATCGAGCAGGGCCCATGGCGCGTGCTCGCGCGAAGATCCGCAGCCGAAATTCTCATGCGCGATCAGGATCTCCGCATGGCGGAACGGCTCCTGATTGAGGATGAACTCGGGCCGCTCGGCGCCCGCCTCGTCATAGCGCAAGGGCGAAAACAGCGATTTGCCGAGGCCGCTGCGCTTGATGGTCTTGAGGAAACGCGCCGGGATGATCTTGTCGGTATCGACATTGGCGAGCGGCAGCGGGGCCGCGACGCTGCTGAGCGTGGTGAAGGCCTGCATCACACCAACTCCCGGATATCGGTCAGATGGCCGGTCACGGCGGCGGCGGCGGCCATGGCGGGAGAGACAAGATGCGTGCGGCCACCCTGGCCCTGGCGCCCTTCGAAATTGCGGTTCGAGGTGCTGGCGCAGCGCTGACCGGGCATCAGCTTGTCGGGGTTCATGCCCAGACACATGGAACAGCCGGGCTCGCGCCATTCGAAGCCGGCGTCGAGGAAGATTTGCGCCAAGCCTTCCTCCTCCGCCTGCTGCTTGACCAGGCCGGAGCCTGGAACCACCAGGGCACGGACATGATCGGCGACGCGGCGGCCACGGGCGACATGGGCGGCGGCGCGCATATCCTCGATCCGCGAATTCGTGCAGCTGCCGATGAAGACGACATCCACAGGGATATCGGTCAGGCGCGTGCCGGGGGTCAGGCCCATATAGTCGAGCATGCGCTGCACCTGGGCGCGAGCGGCTTCGTCGGTCGTATCGGCCGGATCGGGCACAATGCCGGTGATCGGCAGCACGGCCTCGGGGCTGGTGCCCCAGGTCACCATCGGCGCGATCTCAGCCCCGTCCATAGTGACGACGGTGTCGTAATGCGCACCGGGATCGGAGGGCAGGGTCTTCCAATAGGCGACCGCTTCGTCGAAAGCCTCGCCCTGCGGCGCCATCGGGCGGCCCTTGATATAGTCGAATGTGGTCTGGTCGGGCGCGATCAGCCCGGCGCGGGCACCGCCTTCGATCGACATGTTGCAGACCGTCAGGCGGCCGGCCATGTCGAGCCCTCGGATCACCGAGCCGGTATATTCGATGACATGGCCATTGCCGCCGGCCGTGCCGATCCGCCCGATGATGGCGAGCACCACGTCCTTCGCCGTGCAGCCCGGGGGCAGCGTGCCTTCGACCTGAACCAACATGTTCTTGGCCGGCTTCTGCGACAGGGTCTGGGTGGCGAGCACATGCTCCACCTCTGACGTTCCGATGCCGAAGGCGAGCGCACCCATGGCACCATGGGTGGAGGTGTGGCTGTCACCGCAAACGATGGTCATGCCCGGCAGGCTGATGCCCTGCTCCGGCCCGATGATATGGACGATGCCCTGGCGGCGATCCAGTACGGGGAAGAAGGGCACGCCGAACTCGGCGACATTGGCCTCCAGCGTCTCGACCTGCAGGCGGCTCTGCGGTTCGGCGATGCCGTTCCGGCGGTCACTGGTCGGCACGTTATGATCGACCGTGGCGATGGTGGCCTCGGGCGCGCGCACGCGGCGGCCGGCCATCCGCAGACCCTCGAAGGCCTGCGGGCTTGTCACTTCATGGACGATATGGCGGTCGATGTAGAGGAGGCATGTCTCGTCCTCAAGCCGCTCGACGACATGATCATCCCAGATCTTGTCGAACAGGGTGCGAGGACGGGGTGCAGACATCACAACTCTCCCAAATGACGGTCCTGGATTTTGTGCCGGAACCAGCCGCGTCAACACGCGGCCTTGTAAGATGGGTGACGTTGTTCCCGGCGGCCAGGAGCAAAATGACAAACCCGGCCCACCGTAACGGCGGGCCGGGTCGGTTTATCAGCCGGCGTCGGCTGCGGTCTCGGTTTCGTCGCGCTTGGCGGTGGTCGCCGGGCCCTTGGGGGCGGCGGGAACATCACGCGGGCGCTCGGCGATACGGGCCGACTTGCCGCTGCGATCGCGCAGGTAATACAGCTTCGCGCGGCGCACCTTGCCCCGACGGACAACGGCGATCTCGGCAATGCTCGGCGCATACAGCGGGAAAACGCGCTCGACGCCTTCGCCATAGCTGATCTTGCGGACCGTGAAGTTGCTGTTCAGTCCCTTGTTGGACCGTGCGATGCAAACGCCCTCGAAAGCCTGGGTGCGCGTGCGCTCACCCTCGACCACGCGAACGGAGATGCGCAGCGTGTCGCCGGCCTCGAACTCGGGAACGGCGCGCGTCTCAAGCAGGCGAGCGACCTGCTCGGCCTCAATGGTCTGAATCAGGTTCATGTGGAAAATCCTCTACGTAAAGCGGTTCTTAGGGGCCGGCCGAGGCCGTTGCAACAGATCCGGTCGCATCGGCGGGTGATCGGCGCCCTGCCATGCGTTGGGAAAGATGAGCCGCCCATAGATCGGGGCGGCGGGTTCGGGTGGCATCCTCGGCGCGGTCGCGACGCCAGTCGCGGATCGCCCCATGGTCGCCGGAGAGCAGAACGGGCGGCACGGCACGGCCCTGCCACTCGGCGGGGCGCGTGTAATGCGGATATTCGAGCAAGCCGTCCGTGAAGCTTTCTTCCTCTGCGCTGCCCGCTCCGCCCATAACACCGGGCAGCAGACGCAGGCAGGCGTCGAGCAGCACCAGGGCCGCAGGCTCCCCGCCCGACAGAACATAGTCGCCGACGCTGACCTCTTCGGCGCCGGTCGACTCGATGACACGCTGATCGAGGCCTTCGTAACGGCCGCAGAGCAGCACAAGGCCAGGACCCTTTGCCCAGCGGGCGGCATCCGCCTGGGTTAGCAGCCGGCCGCGCGGTGTCAGATAGATCAGCGGCCGGGCATCGTCTGGCGCGCGATGAGCGGCCAGAGCGGTGTCGATCACATCGGGCCGCATGACCATTCCGGCGCCACCGCCGAAGGGCGTGTCATCGACATTGCGATGGCGGCCGAGGCCGTGTTCGCGAATGTCATGCGCGTCGAGCCGCCATAGCCCTTCTTCCAGGGCGCGTCCGGCGAGGGACGCCCCCAAGGGGCCAGGGAACATGGCTGGAAACAGCGTCAAGACGGTGGCGTGCCAGGTCATGGCCGCGCCCCTTGGTCCTGGTGCTCACGGCGGACGTTCTCGGGCTCGCCCGCCAGGGCTTCGGGCGGATCGACCACAATCCGGCCGCCGGCCACATCCACCACCGGCACGACGCGCGCGGTGAAGGGCAGGATCAGCGGCGGCCCGCCGGCGGCAAGGGCAATTTCCAGGCTGGTGCCGGCGCCATAGTCATGGACGACGGTAACGGTACCGAGGGCCTCGCCCGACACCGCCTCTGCGCGCAGGCCGATGAGGTCGGCGAGGTAATACTCGTCTTCCTCGGCGGCAGGCAGAGCGGCGCGTGGCACGAACAGGCGCAGATTGGTCATTGCCTCGGCCGCATTGCGATCGGCGACGGGCACATCCCGCCCGCTGGTCTTTTCCGTGAGGCGGGCCACGCCCTCGCTATGCCAGCGCAGACTGAACACACGGCCGCGCTCATCCTCCAACCCGCCATAGTCGGCGAGGGCGGCGGGATCGGCCGTATAGCTCTGGACGTGAACAAGCCCCCGCACGCCGTGCGGCCGGCCGATCACGCCCATCAGGATGCGCTCGTCAGGCAAGGCTTAGGCTCAGGCCGACGCGGCAGCGGCGTCAGCTTCGGCCTTGGCGCGCTCCTGCGCCTTCTTCTTCGGCGCGGACTGCACCGGCTGCTCACGATAGGCGGGCATCGGGGCGAGGCCGGCATGGCCGATGAAGCGGGCAACGCGATCGGTCGGCAGGGCGCCGTTGCTCAGCCAATGGGTGATCCGCTCGGGCACCAGCTTGATGCGATCCGCATGTTCCTGCGGCAGCATCGGGTTGTAGCTGCCAACCTTCTCGATGAAACGGCCATCGCGCGGGCTACGGCTGTCGGCCACAACGATGTGGTAGAAGGGGCGCTTGTGGGCGCCAGCGCGAGCCAACCGAATTTTCACAGACATTTTTCTTCAATCTCTCTCTAAATGAACACTCTGCGCCGCGCACCCGAAGGCCCCAGCACACTCCGCAATCAATAAGGTCGCCGGCCGCCGCCGCCTTGTTGGCCGCCTTTGCCACCCATGCCGCCCATCAGGGCGCCAAGTCCGTTCCGCATGAGGCCCTTTTGGCCCATCTTGTTCATGCGCTTCATCATCGTGGTCATCTGCTCGAACTGCTTGAGCAACTGGTTCACTTCCTGCACCGTCGATCCCGAGCCGGCGGCAATCCGCTTCTTGCGGCTGGCCTTGATGATATCGGGGTCGCGGCGTTCCTTGGCCGTCATCGAGCCGATGATGGCCGCCTGGTGCTTGAGAATCTTGGTATCGAGGTTCGCCCCGGCGAGTTGTTCCTTCATCTTCCCCATGCCGGGAAGCATGCCCATGATGCCGGACAGGCTGCCCATCTTGGTGATCTGGCGAAGCTGAGAGGCATAGTCTTCCAGGTCGAACTTGCCCTTCGCCATCTTGGCGGCGAGCTTTTCAGCATCGTCGCGGTCGATGGTCTCGGACGCGCGCTCGACTAGGCTGACGATATCGCCCATGCCGAGGATGCGGCCGGCGACACGCTCGGGATGGAAGGCTTCCAGCGCATCGAGCTTTTCGCCCGAACCGGTGAGCTTGATCGGCGCGCCGGTGATGGCGCGCATGGACAGGGCAGCGCCGCCACGGGCATCGCCGTCCATCCGGGTCATGACGATGCCGGTCACGCCCAATGCATCATTGAAGGCGCGGGCGGTATTGACGGCGTCCTGGCCGGTCATGGCATCGACCACCAACAGCGTCTCGGCCGGGTTGGTCGCGTCACGGATGGCCTTGACCTCGGCCATCAGCGCTTCGTCGATGGACAGCCGGCCGGCGGTGTCGAGGATAACGACGTCGAAGCCCTCGCGGCGCCCGGTCTCCATGGCGCGATGGGCGATTTCGACCGGAGTCTGGCCCTGTACGATCGGCAGGCTATTGACGCCGGCGCGCTCGGCGAGCTGGGCAAGTTGCAACTGGGCGGCCGGCCGCTGGGTGTCGAGGCTCGCCAGCAGGATGCGGCGCTTCTCCTTCGTGCGCAGCATGAGGCCGATCTTGCCGGCCGTGGTGGTCTTGCCGGAGCCCTGGAGGCCGACCATCAGGATCGGGATCGGCGCGACGGCATTGAGATTGAGCGGAACGGCACCTTCGCCGCCCAGACTTTCGATCAGAACGTCATTGACGATCTTGACGACCTGCTGGCCGGGCGTGACGGAGCGCAGCACCTCGGCACCCACGGCGCGGTCGCGCACCTTGGTGATGAAGTCCTTGACCACCGGGAGGGCGACATCCGCCTCCAGCAGCGCCAGACGCACCTCGCGCATAGCCTCCAAGACCTCGGTCTCGCTCAAAGCGCCACGACCGCGCAGGCGGTCGAAGACGGAGGTCAATCGGGAGGATAGGCTGTCGAACATCGGGCTTCCATAACAAATCGCGCCGCTGCGCGAACACTCGCGGAGCGACGGATCAGAGGAGCGGGCTAATGGCCCCAGGGGCGTCGTGAGTCAAGCACGATCCGCCATGTCGGTATAGCGTATGGCGTAGGGCGGATGAGCGAAGCGTTATCCGCCATCCAACGTAGAATGGCGGATAACGCTTCGCTCATCCGCCCTACGAGACGGCGAAACTAGGCGCTCGCCTCGTCCAGAGCCGAAATCTGCGCCGCTGTCAGGTGCAGGTCGCAAGCCTTGATCAGATCGTCCATCTGCTGAGGGCGGGACGCGCTGGCGATCGGCGCCGTGATACTCGGCCGGGCCATAAGCCAGGCCAATGCCACCTGAGCCGGGGTGGACTTCGTTTCCGCCGCCACGTCATCCAGCGCTGCGAGCACGCGGGGGCCGTTCGCCTTCAGATACTTTGCCGCGCCCTCGCCACGATGGGCGCTTTTGCCGAGATCGGCCTCGGACCGGTATTTGCCCGTCAGGAAGCCGCTGGCGAGGGAGTAATAGGGAATGACGCCCAGGCCGTGCTCCAGGCAAACGGTTTCCAAATCAGCCTCGAACAGCGGGCGATCGACCAGATTGTAATGCGGCTGCAGGCTGACATAGCGCGCCAGCCCGTGGTCCGAACTCACCTTGAGCGCCGCCGTCAACCGCTCCGCCGTATAGTTGGACGCGCCGATGGCGCGAACCTTGCCCTCCTTTATCAGGTCGCCGAAAGCCGCGAGCGTTTCTTCCAGCGGGGTCTCCTCGTCGTCCTTATGGGCCTGATACAGGTCGATGACATCGGTCTGGAGCCGCTTGAGGGAGCGTTCGACCGAGGTCTTGATCCAGGCGGCGGAGAGGCCTTTGCCGTCGCCCATATCCATGCCGACCTTCGTCATGATGACCAGCTTGTCGCGCCCGCCGCGCGAAGCGAGCCACTTGCCGATGATGGTTTCCGACTCGCCACCCTTATGGCCCGGCACCCAGGTCGAATACATATCGGCCGTGTCGATGGCGTTCAGGCCGCCGGCGACTAGCGCGTCAAGCAGCTTGAAGGAGGTCGCCTCATCGGCAGACCAGCCAAAGACATTGCCGCCGAAAACCAGCGGCGGGATGAGGATACCGGAGGCGCCGAGGTCGCGATGGTCCATGAAGGCCGTCCTTTCGGGGGGATCAGAGAATGGCAGATGGCGCGAAATGCGCCAGTTTGCAGCGTCATCGCCCGCGATCACCCACCTTGGCGGTGGGAGGCCGCCTTGCCAAGGGCGGTCAGCTTGTGGAACAGCTTTTGCTAGACCAGCTTCGCTAACGATTTTCAAATGACTTGCCCCGCCGCTAGGGCACTACGAGGTTCGATGGATTTTACGGATGGATACGTTCCGGGCGCGTTCGGTCGCACCTGGTACAAGGTGACAGGCGATCTCGGCAGCACCAAGCCGCCCGTCGTCATTCTCCACGGCGGCCCCGGCTGCACCCACGACTACGTCGATTCACTCTCCGGGCTGGCCGACACCGGCCGCGCTGTCGTGCATTACGACCAAATCGGTAACGGGCGCTCGACCCATTTGCGTGACAAGGGACCGGCGTTCTGGACGGTTGAGCTTTTCCTGGAAGAACTGGATCGGTTGCTGCGGCATCTTGGCATCGCTGATCGTTACGACGTCTTTGGTCAGTCCTGGGGCGGGATGCTGGCGGCCGAGCACGCCGTGCGGCAGCCGGCGGGGCTGCGTAAGCTCGTCATCGCCGATTCACCGGCGTCGATGCACACCTGGGTGGCGGAGGCGAACCGTCTGCGGCTGGACCTTCCCGCCGACGTACAAGATACGTTGTCGCGACATGAAGCGGCCGGAACGATTGAGAGCCCCGAATACCAGAAGGCCGCAGAGGCTTTCTACGCCCGCCATGTGTGTCGGATTGTGCCCAATCCGCCAGAGGTTGCCCGCACCTTCGCGGCCATTGCGGATGACCCGACCGTCTATCACGCCATGAACGGCCCCACCGAATTTCACGTTGTCGGCACGATGAAGGACTGGACGATCGAAAGTCGCTTGCATTCCATCATCGTTCCAACCTTGTTGATTTCGGGGCAGTATGACGAAGCGACGACGCTTTGCGTGCAGCCTTATGCCGACTTCATCCCCGATGTTCGCTGGCGTGTCTTCGAGCATTCCAGCCACATGCCGCATGTCGAGGAAAAAGAGGCGTGCCTCTTGGCCGTCGCGGACTTTCTCGATGCGGTCTGACGCCTTGTTACAATCGTCCCAAAATTCGATCGGAGAGACGCCCATGACCCTGCGACGATGGCTCCAATCCTCTGCCGTTGCGCTGCTGGCAGCGACCGGCCTCACGGCCCTCGCGCTGCCGACGGCCCAGGCGGCCACGGGCGGCACGCTGAAGCTGGTATCTGCCGCCGCCGCCGGCACGCTCGATCCCCAGATCAATTACACCGCGCAGTTCTGGCAGATCTTCTACGTCACCAATGATGGGTTGGTGGAGTTCCAGAAAAAGGCAGGCTCCGCGAGCAACGTGGTCGTCGCCGATCTGGCCACCGAAATGCCCAAGCCGCAGGATGGCGGCAAGACCTATGTCTTCACGCTGCGCAAGGGGATCAAGTTCTCCACCGGCAAAGAGATTACGCCGGATGATGTCGTCGCCAGCTTCCAGCGCCTGTTCAAGATCAGCAACCCGAATGCCGGTTCCTGGTATAATTGGATCGTCGGTGCCGATGCCTGCATCAAGACGCCCGCGACCTGCACCCTCGCCGGCGGCGTTGTTGCCGATGACGCGGCCAGCACCATCACCTTCCATCTGACGCAGCCAGATTCCGAGTTCTTCTACAAGCTCGCCACGCCCTTCGGCTCGATCCTGCCGTCCGATACGCCCGCCAAGGACATGGGCACCGTTCCCGTGGCCGCGACCGGTCCCTATATGGTCACCAGCTACGATCCCCAGAAGTCGATGACCATCAAGCGCAATCCGTATTTCAAGGAATGGAGCGCCGCCGCGCAGCCTGCCGGCATGGTCGACGAGATGGACTATACCTTCGGCACCAAGCCGGAAGACGCGATCACGGCCATCGAGAACGGCCAGCAGGATTGGATGTTCGATACCCCCCCGTCCGATCGTCTGGGCGAGATGAGCACCAAATACGCGAGCCAGATCCACATCAATCCGTTGTTCGCGATCTTCTACGCACCGATGAACGTCAATATCGCGCCCTTCAATAACAAGGACGCGCGTCTTGCGCTGAACTACGCCGTCAACCGGAAATCCACCGTCGGCATCTATGGCGGCCCGCGCCTGGCGGTGCCGAACTGCCAGGTCCTGCCGCCGGGCTTCCCCGGCTACAAGGCCTATTGCCCTTACACCAAGAACCCCGGCACCAAGTGGTCCGCGCCTGACATGGTGAAGGCCAAGGCGCTGATGGCGAAGTCCGGCCAGATGGGCCAGAAGGTCACGGTCATCACCGATGACCAGAACGTCGATCCTGCCCTCGGCACCTATCTCGTTAGCGTGCTGAACGAGCTGGGCTTCAAGGCGACGGTGAAGGTGATTTCGGCGAACATCCAGTTCACCTATATCCAGAACACCAAGAACAACGTTCAGATCAGCATCAGCCAGTGGTATCAGGATTATCCGGCGGCGTCGGACTTCCTGAACGTGCTGCTGAGCTGCGGCGCCTTCCATCCGGGCTCCGATGCTTCGATCAACATCTCCGGCTATTGCTCCAAGAGTCTGGACGCCAAGATCAATAAGAACCTGATCACGGCCGTCACGGATCCTGCGGCTGCCAACAAGACGTGGGCTGAAATCGATCATGACGCCGTGGACGATGCCCCCTGGGCGACGCTGTTCACGCCGAAGCAGCTCGACTTCGTGTCCAAAAACGTGACGAACTTCCCCTATAGCGACCAGTTCAAGATGGTTCTGTCGCAAGTGACGGTGAAGTAAGCACGTTTGTGAAGGATCGGCGGTGCGGCTTCGGCCGCGCCGCCTCCACTATGGCCATTCTCTCCTCTTGTTTCAGGCATGGGTGAAATCAGCACAATGTCTGAGTCCGTCATCGATACGCCCGCGCCCGCCGATCTGTCCGGCGGCGGCATGGGTGATCCGGTCACCGTGCGTGCGCGCAAGGCGGAGGGCCCCTGGCGTGCAGGCTTGCGCAAGCTGCGGCAGGACCGCACTGCGATGGGTTCGGTGATCGTGCTGATCATCGTCGTGCTCGCCTGCTGCAGCGCATCGCTCTTCGCGAACCGCATTTCGCAAAGCGATCCCTTTCAGTCGAATCTCGATGGCCAGATCACGATCGGGTCCAATACGCTCGACGTGATGGCGGCCGATACTGCGGGCCTCGGCCTCGGCGTCACGCCGATCGGGCCGACCTGGCACGGTCAGTATTTCTTCGGCGCCGACAATCAGGGTCGCGATGTCGCGGCGCGGATGCTGTATGGCGGGCAGAATTCTCTGCTGATCTCCTTCTCGGCCACAGTGGTTTGCCTCGTGCTCGCTGCCATCGTCGGCACTATCGCGGGCTTCGCGGGCGGGTTGACGGATACCATCCTCGCCCGATTGCTCGACGTGCTGTGGGCGTTTCCCATCTATCTTCTGGCGATTTCGCTTTCCATCGTGCTGATCAGCAAGGGATTGCAGATCGGCCCGATCAACATCCCTTCGAACAGTCTGCTGATCCCGATCGCCATCATCGGCATCGTCTACGTGCCCTATGTCGCGCGCCCCATCCGTGGGCAGGTGCTGTCGCTGACACGCAGCGACTTCGTGCTCGCCTCCCGCTGCCTTGGCGTGCCGGCCGCGCGCATTCTGTTGCGCGACATCCTGCCGAATGTGACGACCACCATCATCGTCTTCGCGCCGCTCATGATGGCGCTGAACATGCTGACGGAATCGGCGCTGTCCTTCCTGTCCATCGGCGTACAGCCGCCGGCCGCGAGCTGGGGCACGATCATCCAGGACGGCGAGGATCTCCTCTACACCCGGCCCTGGGTCGCGATCGCCCCTGGCCTGGCCATCATCATCACCGTGTTGGCGCTGAACTTTTTGGGTGACGGCGTGCGCGATGCCTTCGATCCGCGCGCCAAGCTGCGCGTGCGGAAAGGATAGGGACGATGCTTCTCCCCATCCTGCGCCGCCTCGCGGAAATGCTGTTTGTGATGCTGGGCATCAGCATCGTCGTTTTCCTCATTTTCTTCGCGACACCGGGCGCCGACCCATCGGCCCGCATCGCTGGTCGCAACGCGACACCCGAGACGCTGGCGCAGGTGCGCCATTCCTTCGGGCTCGATCGACCTTTGCCCATTCAATACGTCAAGGTGATGGAGAAGCTCTTCGTCACGCGGGATCTGACCTCCTTCGTCAATCGCGGCCAGCGCGTCATTCCCGCCGTGATCGAATCGACGCCGGTGACGCTGTCACTCGTTCTGGGTGCCGCCGTCATTTGGGTGGTCTTCGGCATACTGGTGGGTGTCGTCGCGGCGGCGACGCGCGGTGGCATCACGGACCGCATGCTGATGTTCCTTGGGCTGGTCGGCGTTTCGATGCCCGTCTTCTGGGTGGGCTCAGTGCTGAACCTCGTGACGCAATCACGGTTTCACAACACCTGGCTGTTCCACTGGGTGCCCGGCCTCGGCTATACGCCGCTCACGCAAAATCCTTGGCTCTGGTTCAAGAGTCTGGTCATTCCGTGGGTCACGCTCGCCATTCTCTATATCGGTCTCTACGGCCGCGTGCTGCGCGCCAATCTGGTCGAAGCCTATCAGGAGGATTTCATCCGCACCGCGCGGGCGAAAGGCCTGTCCGAGACGCGGATCATGTTTCGCCATGCGCTGCGCACCTCTCTCATCACCTTCGTCTCCATGTTCGGTCTCGACTTTGGCGCCCTGGTCGGTGGCGGGGCTTTGCTGACGGAGGTTGTCTTCGACCTGCCGGGTGTCGGCCGGCTGACCTATGAGGCGCTGCAGAACCTCGACCTGCCCTTCATCATGGCGACAGTGATGTATTCCTCATTCTTCGTCGTCGTCGCAAATGCGATCGTCGATATCGCCTATGCCTGGCTTGACCCGAGAGTGCGCGATGCCCGCTGAATCTGTCGTGACCGAAGCGCCGCTGCTCGACGTTCGGAACCTCTGCGTCTCCTTCCGGTCGGAAAAGGGCATCATCCGCATCATCGAAGATGTCTCCTTCACGGTGGGCAACCGCGAAATCCTCAGCATCGTCGGCGAATCCGGGTCCGGGAAAAGCATGACCTCGCTCGCCGTCATGCGTCTCATCACCGATCCGAATGCGATCATCACCGGCAGCATCCTCTACAAGGGGCGTGACCTGCTCACGCTCGATCAGCGCGCCATGCGCGGTCTGCGCGGCAGCGACATTGCGATGATCTTTCAGGATCCGATGACGGCGATGACGCCCGTTTACACCATCGGCTGGCAGATCGAGGAGCAGATCCGCGCCCATCAGGCCGTGTCGCGCAAAGCGGCGAAGGCCCGTGCGATCGAGCTGCTGGGCGAGATGGGCATACCGTCCCCGGCGCGGGTCGCGACGCGCTATCCGCATCAGCTATCGGGCGGCATGCGGCAGCGGGCGATGATTGCCATGGCCCTGTCCTGCAACCCGTCCCTGCTGATCGCGGATGAGCCGACGACGGCGTTGGACGTCACCGTGCAGGCCCAAATTCTGGAATTGATCCAGCGCCTGCGCGCGGACTTCGGATCATCGGTCATTCTCATCACCCATGACATGGGCGTGGTGGCGACCGTGTCGGACCGGGTGATGGTGATGTATGCCGGCATCATCGCCGAGCGTGGCCCGAAATCCGTCGTGCTGGCCCAGCCGAGCCATCCTTATACGCTGGGCCTATTGCAATCGATCCCGCCGATGCATGGGCCCAAGCCCTTCAGGCTGCCCTCTATAGCGGGCAGCCCGCCATCGCCTTTGGCCCGGCCGGTCGGCTGCCCCTTTCAGCCGCGCTGCGACTTCCGTTTCGAGCCTTGCGACGTGCGGCCACCTTTGTTCCGCAATGGCGCGCAGGAGGCATCCTGCTATCTCGCCCAAAACGCGCTGCCTGACTGGTCGCATGAACGCGCCATCCGCGCGCAGGGCACGGCGGCATGACCACCGCACCGATGCTGCACGCGGCCAGCGTGACCAAAACCTTCCGTGTCGGCAGCCGGTTTCGCGCCGGCGGCGTGCAGACCGTTCAAGCCCTGACGAATGTGTCGCTCGATGTCTATCCGGGGGAGACGGTCGGCCTTGTCGGCGAATCCGGTTGCGGCAAATCGACTCTCGGCCGATGCCTGCTGCGTCTTTATGATATCGATGATGGCCGCATCGCCTTCCAGGGGCGCGACATCACCCGGCTGAGCCAACGCGACCTGCGACCTTTGCGCGCCGAGATGCAGATGGTCTTCCAAGACCCTTATGCCTCGCTCAATCCGCGCCGTCGCGTGGGGGACCTGATCGCCGACCCGCTGCGCGTTCACGGCAAGCGCAGCGAGGCCGATGTCCAGGGCCGATTGCGCGAACTCATGGAGTTGGTGAACCTGTCTGCCGATTTCTTGACGCGCTTTCCGCATGAGTTTTCGGGTGGGCAGCGCCAGCGGATCGGTATCGCGCGGGCCATTGCCATGTCACCCAGCCTGATCGTGGCGGATGAGCCGGTTTCTGCCTTGGACGTTTCGGTCCAGGCCCAGATCGTGAATCTGTTCATGGATTTGCAGCAGAAGCTCGGTCTTACCTATGTCTTCATCGCCCATGACCTCAGCGTGGTGCGCCAGATCGCGAACCGCACCGCCGTCATGTATCTCGGTGGCATCGTCGAACTGGGTGAGACGGATCGGGTGCTTCATCATCCGGCGCATCCTTATACGGCGGCGCTGATCTCGGCGGTGCCGGAGCCCGATCCGCATGGCAATATTCGCGCGCGGACAATTTTGCGCGGGGAACCGCCGAGCCCGACCAATCCACCGTCCGGTTGCCGCTTCCATACGCGCTGCCCCATCGCGCAGGAGCGTTGTGCGGCAGAAGTGCCGTTGTTGCGGCCGTACGGTGACCAGCGGCGCGTCGCCTGCCACTTCCCGCTCGACGGCCCGATCGAAGGCATGACGGCCGGCGGTGCCTGAGGCGTCCCTCCCGCCGCCGGCGCTGCACCTGCCCTATGAGGCGGGGCCGTTCAGGATGACCTTGGGCATCACCGCCATTCCCGAGCGCGACTGGATCGAGGCCGACAGCACCACGCCGGGGCAGATTACGGAACGGTGTCGTCTGCTCGCCGAGCGTCGGGCGGAGGTCTTGGCCGATGTGCCCGGCGCCGAGGATGCCTCCGCCGAACTACAAGCGATGCTGGCGGCCCATCTCACTGCCTTTCGTCCCGGCTGGGCGGCACCGCATTGGGACGCTGCCGCGCATCCGCTGGCCGTCATCTGCCCCTGGGTTGCCGAGGATTTCTGTCTCCTCAAATCGGGACCCGAGGGTCCGGTGTTGATCGCCGCCATCCTGTGCTTTCCGAGCCGGTGGCGCCTCTCCGACAAGATCGGCCGTCCGATGATGGCGATCCACAAGCCGGTGCCGACCTATGGGGAGACGCTGGGCCGCCCGGTGGATCGCTTCATGGGCGCGTTGAAGCCCGGCAAGCTGGCGGTGCGCTACAATTGGTCGGTCCATGAGGACCCGACGTTGTTTCAGCCGACCGGCCATGGTCGCGGCGATCTAGACTACTCCATCGCGCCGGACAATGCCGGTGACACGTTGTGGCTGCGGGTCGAGCGCCAGACCTTCCGGGTGCTGCCCGCGAGCGGTGTCGTCGCTTTCGGTATTCGTACCCATGTGACGCCGCTGGCCGAGGTGGTTGCCGTTCCGGGTGAGGCCGCGCGCCTCGCCACCGCCGTGCGGGGGATCCCAGCAGAGCTGGAACGCTACAAGAGCCTCATGCCCTATCGCGCGGCTCTGCTTGCCTATCTCGACGCACAGTCGGATGGTGCGGACCCGCTTTGAGAGAGACCGTGATGATCCATATCGTCGCTATTCTGACGGCGCAGCCGGGCCAGCGCGAAGCCCTGCTGACTCGCTTCAAGGCCGCCGTGCCGGCGGTACAGGCAGAGGACGGCTGCCTGGACTATGCGCCGGTGATCGATCTCGACTCATCGCCGCTGAAATTCGGTGAGGACTGCGTCGTCGTCATCGAAAAGTGGCGCGATCAGGCCGCGTTGGATGCTCATGGCAAGGGCGCGGCTCTGCAGTCTTTCGTGGCGGACACCAAGGATGTGCTGGCAAAGCTCGACGTCTATCTGTTGCAAAACGCCTGAGGCTTGGCGGTCAGCGCGGCTTGATCCAGTCGAGGCCGCCGATGATGCCGCCAACGATCAGGGCCATGGCACCCAGGCCGATGGCGAGCCATTGGATTTTCCAGGACCACAGGTCGTTCTTGGTCGGGAGCTCCTGGAGGGTGAAGAGTATGGCGTTCATCTTGTCCGCCAGATCCTTCTGACCAACTTTGAGGTCCGTCAGATCGACCTTCACATATTCGAAATGCGTTTCGAGGCGGGTTACGCGGTCGCTTTCACTCACGCCTCCTCCTCTCCCAGCGGGTGCTGGCGCCAAATTCGCCATCGCCGATCGTCTCCCAGAGGGCGGAGACCAAAGCTACCGCGATTGGTGCGATAATGAAACGCTTTTGTCGTGGCATCATACGCGTCTGATCGCCGCACCGCCATCACGTCATGCGTAGCGGGTCTGCTGCATGATGGCCTTCCGCAGCAGCGCCACAGCGTGGCGCACTGTCGCCATGCGCACGGCCGTGCGGTCGCCGGGAAAGATCATCGACTCGGCAATCACACCCTCCGGTGACGCGACACCGAACCAGACCAGACCCACCGGCTTGGTCGCCGTGCCGCCGCCCGGACCCGCGACGCCGGTGACCGCGACCGCGAGATCCACCTCGGCCGTCTGTCGTGCACCGGCTGCCATGGCGCGGGCGACCGGCTGGCTCACGGCGCCATGCGTGGTGATCGTCTCAGCCGGCACGCCCAGCACCCGCGTCTTGGCGGCGTTGGAATAGGTGACCGCGCCACCGTCCACGACGTCGGAGGAGCCGGCGAGGGCGGTGAGCAGCCCGGCGATCAGCCCGCCGGTGCAGCTTTCGGCGGTGGTGATGCGCCAGCCGCGTGCGCGGGCCGCCGCCAGCAGGGCCGCCGCCTCATCGAGCATATCCTGCGGAAACATCCTCTTCTCCTCAACCGAGCAGCATCGGGCGCCACAGCAGCAGTGCCCACAGGATCACGCCGCCGGTGAGACCGGCCAGCACGTCATCCGCCATGATCCCAAAGGGCGTGTTCTGGCGGTCCGCCCAGCCGATAGGGCCGGGTTTGCTGATATCGAGCAGTCGGAACAGCGCGAAGGCCGCGACCGCGCCGCCGAGGCTGACATGACCGAGCCCCAAGAGCGTGATCCACTGGCCGGCCACTTCGTCGATCACCACCCAGCCGGGATCGTCCGCCGCCTTCGCCGCGCGGATCGCCCAGATGCCCCCGAGCGCCGCGATCAGCGACGCCAATGCCAGCACGCCGTGTCCGGCGTAGTGCAGGATGCCGATGCCGAGAACCAGGGCGACGGCCGAGCCGGCGGTGCCGGGCGCCCAGGGGAAATAGCCGACGCCGCCCGCGCTCGCGATCCAGCGTCCCGGGGCGGTCAATGCAGCCACGGCTGCAGAGGATGCGCCAGCGTCACGCCCTCTTTGGCGCGATAAATCTCCACGCCTTCGGTTACGCGCTCAACGTAGTTGCGCGTCTCGTCGAAGGGGATCAGTTCGATCCAGTCCAGCACATCCGGCGCTGCGGCAGCCGTGGCTGGGGTGCGGAAATCGCCATTCTGCTGCAACCATTGGTCGACCCGATTGGGTCCGGCATTATAGGCGGCCACGGCGAGCGGCAGGCAATCGTCGAAATGCTGAAGGACGCTCGCGAAATAGGCGGTGCCGAGGGCCATATTCGCATCCGGGTCGCTGGTGAGTTGCCCCTGCGACACCGAAAGTCCCTGTTTCTGCGCCACCAGCCGCGCCGTCGCCGGCATCAACTGCATCAGGCCGAGGGCGCCGACCGGGCTCACGGCCGCGACGTCGAAGCTGCTCTCCTGCCGGATCAAAGCGAGCGTCACCGCCGCCTCGATCGGCGAGGATGTCGGCGGCTGGAAGGGGATCGGCCAGCCGGCCGCGAGCAGCATCTGCCCGTGCAACCCGGCATAGCGCGCGATGCCCACGGCGGCGGGCGTGACCTGGAAGCCGAGGGCAAGCTGCCCGGCCATGGCCATATCGGGCGCGTCCGGCGCGATGGGGCCCAGATCCATCAGGAAGTTATAGGCGCGGCGCGGCTCGCCCCAGGCGACGAGGAAGGCGCTGGCCCGGGCCACTTCCCGCCCCGCGAAATCGAGCGCCTGGTCGGTGGTCCAGCCGGGTGCCGGCGTCGCGAGGATGCGCGCATTGAGCGCCGCTGGGGTCTCCCCCAAGGCCAGGGCCGCGAGTTGGCCGTAGAAGGTCGTCGGCCAAGCGGCGGCCTTCGTGTATTCACCTGCCGCCTGCATCGTGCTGCCCTGGGCCGCGAGCGTGCGGCCGAGCCAGTAATGCGCCCGGGACTGGGTGATGACGGCAGAGGATAGGCTGGCGAGGGCCTGGAAATGGCCGATCGCCTTGCCGGGATCATGCAGCAGACGCAGGGCGATGAAACCTGCCAAGAATTCCTCGTCGCCGCGATCGGCCGGCGCAGGCGGCTTGATCAATTCGGCGAGGATATAGGCGTGGGCGGCATCGCCGTCGGTGATCAGGCCGCGCGTTAGCCGTGCAGCTTCGGTCCAGAGCGCATGCTGCTGCGCCGTCTGGCCGGCGGCCAGGGCGGCATTGCCGTTGCTCATCCAGAAGGCGAGGGCGTCGGGATCGGTGGAATATTTCCGCAAATAGCGGGCGGCGGCCAGGAACAGGCCCGGATCCTGCTGGCGCGGCTGCGGCAGCGCCGTGATCATGGCGGCGGCATCGGGCTGGCCGGCATTGAGGGCGACCCAGACCACGGCCGAGGGTTGGTCGGCGGCGGCCAGGCGTGGGATCTCGGCGGCGGCGGCCGGGGAGCTTTGGCGGGCAAGTGCCGCGAACCGCGCCCATTCGTCGGCCGGCTGCAGGACAGTCGCCCATTGGTCAAGGAAAGCGGTGATCTGGCCGGGGTCGGTGATGCCCGTGCCGGTCCAGGCGCGGCGGGCGGCTTCGGTCGCATCCTTGGTGTCATTGGCGGCCGTGAAAACGGCGGCGCAGCGAAGCAGCGCTGGCGCGCCCATCGGCCACCGAGTCTGACATTGGGCGAGGGCCGTCGCCTGGTCGGGCTCCTCGGTCAAAGCCTGTTCCCAACGGGTTTCGAGCAGGGCTTGCTGCGGCCAGTCCGGGCTCGTGCGCATGAAGGCATCAATGTCGGTGGTGCTGGCGGCGTCGCGCGTCAGCAGGCGGTAGTAGGTCACGACCTTGGCCGCGACGGGATCGGCATATTGCGCGGCCATGCTATTCGCCTGGTCCCAATTATAGGCCGCGACCGCGTCCATGGGGGTGGAGACCTGGGCCTCGGCGACACGAAGGCCGAGGACGGACGCGCAGATCAGAGCCACCAGAAGTCTCGTCACAGCGGGCGCAATCCTTTCGTGTCGCGCCATCATCGCCCAAGGATGGCGGTTCGGAAAGGGAGGGTGGATGACGCTACGCTCATCCACCCTACGAATTCGCCCAACATCGTAGGGTGGAAAAGCGCAGCGCATTCCACCGTAATCAGGTCCCCAGGCCCATCACTTGCGACCCGCAGCCGCCGGTCCTAGTTTCAGTCCCCCACGCCGAGGATACGTCCATGTTCAAGGGCTCGCTCGTTGCCCTGATTACCCCCATGCGGGCCGATGGTGCCGTCGATGAAGACGCGCTGGAGCGCTTCGTCGAATGGCAGATCACCGAAGGCACCCATGGCCTGGTTCCCGTCGGCACCACCGGCGAGTCGCCGACCCTCACCCATGCCGAACATCGTCGTGTGGTCGAGATCACCATCGCCGTGGCGAGCGGCCGTGTGCCGGTGATCGCCGGCGCGGGTTCCAACAGCACGGCTGAGGCAACCGATCTCGCCCGCCATGCGAAGCGGGCCGGTGCGGATGCGGCGCTCGTCGTCACGCCCTATTACAACAGGCCGACGCAGGAGGGTCTGTATCTCCACTACAAGACGATCGCGGATGCCGCCGAGATCCCGATCCTCATCTATAATGTTCCCGCCCGCAGCGTGGTCGATATGAGCGTCGAGACCATGGCGCGGTTGGCGCAGCATCCCAATATCGTCGGCGTGAAGGACGCGACCGCGAATCTGGTGCGTCCGTTGCATGTGCGCCGCGCCTGCGGGCCGGCGTTCTGCCAGCTCTCGGGTGAGGACCACACGGCCGTCGCGCACCTGGCCTCGGGCGGCGTCGGCTGCATCAGCGTCACGGGTAATGTCGCGCCACGCCTGTTGAGTGAGATGCACAATGCCTGGCAGCGCGGTGAGATGGCCGAGGCCATCGCCATCCAGCACCGCATGGTGCCGCTGCATGATGCGATGTTCGCGGAAACCAATCCGGCGCCGGTGAAATACGCCGCCCATGTCCTGGGCTTCGGCGAGCCCAATTGCCGCCTGCCCCTCGCGCCGATCACCGAGGCGACGCGCGCCCAGGTGCGCGCTGCGATGGTCGAGGTCGGCCTGCTCAACTGATCATGGCGGAGACCCCCAAGGACAAGTCGAAGTCGGGGCTGATTTCCCACGGCATCGCATCGCAGAACCGCAAGGCGCGGTTCGACTATACGATCAAGGAAACGGTCGAGGCTGGCCTCGTGCTGAAGGGCGCGGAGGTGAAATCCCTGCGCCATGGCCGCGCGACTTTGACCGAAGCCTGGGCTGGCGAGCGGGATGGGGAGTTGTGGCTATTCAACGCTTATATCCCCGAATACCAGGGCGGCGTGCTGTCACGTTTCGAGCCGCGCGCGCCGCGCAAGCTGCTGCTCAAGCACAAGCAGATCAACAACCTCACCGGACAAATCGCCCGCAACGGCGTCACGCTCGTTCCCTTGCAAATCCATTTCAACGATCGCGGCCGCGCCAAGGTGTTGCTGGGCGTGGGTGAGGGGCGGCAGAAGGCCGACAAGCGCCACGCCGTCGCGGCCCGGGATTGGCAGCGCGACAAGGCCCGGCTGCTGCGCAACAAGGGCGGCTGACCATGGCCGCCGCCTGCGCGCCCGCGTGACAACCGACGCCTGCATGATGGCCAAGGCAATCGGCCTCGCGCGTGGCGTTCTAGGCAGTACAGCGCCTAATCCGGCGGTCGGCTGCGTCATTGCCGTGGGGGATAGCATCATCGGGCGCGGCGCGACCCAACCTGGCGGTCGTCCGCATGCCGAGGTCATGGCCCTGGCGGAAGCGGGCGCGGCGGCGCGCGGCGCCACCGCCTATGTCACGTTGGAACCCTGCGCTCATCACGGGTGCACGCCGCCCTGTGTGGACGCCCTGATCGCTGCGGGTGTCGCCCGTGTGGTGGTCGCCCATGCCCACGACCCCGATCCAAGGGTCCAGGGCCGGGGTATCGCCCGACTGAGGGCGGCCGGGATCCTGGTCGAGACGGGTCTAATGGAAGCGGAAGCCCGCGCCATCGTCGCGGGCTTCGCCAAGCGCGTGACCGAAGGCCTGCCCTGGGTGACGTTGAAGCTGGGCGTCACGCTCGATGGTTGCATCGCCACCAAGTCAGGCGAAAGCCGATGGATCACGGGCCCGGCCGCCCGTGGCGTGGTGCAGCGTATGCGCGCCGAGCATGATGGCGTGCTGGTTGGCATTGGCACCGTGCTCGCCGATGATCCCGGCCTGATCTGCGGGTTGGAAGGGCTGGGAGACCGGCCGCGCTGGCGCGTGGTCGCGGACAGCCACTTGCGGATCCCCCTAGCCAGCAAGCTGGTGCGGAACGCCGAGGCTCATCCGCTTATCCTGCTGGCTACAGAGGCGGCTGATGCCACGGCCCTGCAGGGCACCGGCATTACCGTGTTGCGCTGCGCCGCCGATGATGCCGGTCGCATCGACCTGCGCGATGCGCTGCGCCGGCTTGGCGATCTCGGCCTGACGAGCGTGCTCAGCGAAGGGGGCGCGCATATGGCGGGCGCGCTTCTGCGTGCCGGTTTGGTCGATCGGCTCGCCTGGCATCGGGCGCCTACTCTGCTCGGTGATAGCGGGATGCCGGCGATCCAAGGCCTCGGCGTCGAAAGGCTGGCAGACGCATTTCGCCTGCGCCTTTTAACGCGAGAAGCGTATGAAGAGGACGTGTTGGAAACGTATGAAGTCTTATTGCCCCGATCTGGGCGTGAAATACTGACTGGGATTTCTTCATGACCCATCTGCAGCCCGTCGTGCGCGCGGCCGGCCACGCCGAGGAAGAGCCAATGGGCGCCTGCCAACCGCGCCCGAGTGTGATGATCCCGATGGGCCCTGCCGGCGTCGAGGCCGAGTTCCTGGGCTTCGACGGATTGGCGGACCATGAAGAGCATGTCGCCATCCGCTTCGCCGGACGGCATCCAGACGCGACCAAGCCCACCCTGGTCCGGCTGCATTCCGAATGCCTCACCGGCGACGTCTTCGCCTCCGCTCGCTGCGACTGTGGTCGCCAATTGCACGAGGCGATCGAATTGCTGTCCGAGGAAGGCGGCGTGCTGCTGTATCTGCGGCAGGAAGGGCGCGGCATCGGCCTCTACGCCAAGCTCGACGCCTATCGGCTGCAAGACAAGGGCATCGACACCTATACTGCCAACCGCTGGCTGAACCTGCCGGAGGACGCGCGCAATTACACCGTCGGCGCGCGGATGCTCCAGGCCCTAGGGGTTGAGCGCATTCGCTTGCTCACGAATAATCCCGACAAGGTCGCCCAGCTTCGCGCCGCCGGCATCGATGTCGCGGAAATCCGCCGCACCGGCGTCTATGTAACTGAGGCGAATCGCGCCTATCTCCAGGCCAAGTTCGAGCATCGGCATCTGCTCGATCCCACGAAATTCCTCGTCCCTTTGAAAGGCGTCGAGACACCGCGTGAGGGCGATGTCGTGGCGGAATCAGCCTAAGTCGCCGTCGCGGCCGTTCGCGGCCCTCGACAGACAATGGCCCACTGTTATTGTCTGTAAAGATTTATGATCCTCGCGAAAGACATCCTATGATCCCGCCCGCGCGCCCGCAGCCACGCTATGTCCTGACGATCGCGTCCCCCGATCAGCCGGGTATCGTGGCCGCCGTCACCACCTTCCTGTTCGAGGCTGGCGGCAATATTCTGGAGGCGCAGCAGTTCGACGACCTGGAGAGCAACCGCTTCTTCATGCGCGTGGTCTTCGTGTCAGGTGATCCAGAAGAGGGCGACAGCTTCGCCGAGCGCTTCCGCGCCGCGTTCAAGGATGTCGCCGAGCGTTTCGGCATGGAGTGGTCGCTGCGTGATCGGCTTGAGAAGCGCCGGGTGATGATCCTGGTCTCGCGCTTCGACCATTGCCTCGTCGATCTCCTGTATCGTTGGCGCAATGGCGAGTTGCCGATGGAGATCACTGCCATCGTCGCCAACCATCCGCGCGACACCTATGCCGGCGTCGATTTCTCCGGCATCCGCTTTCACCATTTGCCCGTCACCCGCCAGACCAAGATGGAGCAAGAAGCCGAGCTGTGGGACCTGGTGCGGGAGACCAAGACCGATCTCGTCGTGCTCGCGCGCTATATGCAGGTTCTGTCGGATGGGCTGACCGCCAAGCTGAATGGCAAATGCATCAACATCCACCATTCCTTCCTGCCCGGCTTCAAGGGCGCCAAGCCCTATCACCAAGCGCATACGCGCGGCGTGAAGCTGATCGGGGCGACCGCCCACTACGTGACCAGCGATCTCGATGAGGGTCCGATCATCGACCAGGACGTCGAGCGGATCAGCCACGCCGATACGCCCGAGGACCTGGTGCGCAAGGGTCGCGATATCGAGCGTCGCGTGCTGGCGCGCGCCGTGCGCTTCCATCTCGATGGGCGCGTCATCCTCAATGGCGGCAAGACCGTCGTCTTTACGGAATAGACGCTCATGGCTGCCAAGATCATCGACGGTCGCGCCTTCGCGGCCGGCATCCTGGCCACGGTGACGGCCGAGGTCGCGGGCTTCCGTGCGGCCTCCGGCATCATCCCCGGTCTGGCGGTGGTGCTGGTCGGCGAGGATCCGGCGAGCCAGGTCTATGTGCGCAACAAGGCACGCACCACGGTCGAGGCCGGGATGGCGTCCTTCGAGCATCGGCTGCCGGCGGAGACCACCGAGTCCACGCTATTGGCACTGGTGGCGCAGCTTAATGCCGATCCGGCCGTGCATGGCATCCTGGTGCAACTGCCGCTGCCCAAGCACATCGACACCAACCGCGTGCTCGATGCCGTCGCGCCGGATAAGGATGTCGATGGCTTCCACGTCATCAACGCCGGCCGGTTGAGTACGGGCCTCCCGGGTCTGGTGCCCTGCACGCCGCTCGGCTGCCTGCTCATGCTGAAGGCCGAACTTGGCGACCTGTCAGGTCTGCGCGCCGTGGTGCTCGGGCGCTCCAATATCGTCGGCAAGCCGATGGCGGCGCTGCTGCTGCGGGAAAGCTGCACGGTGACGATCGCGCATTCCCGCACGCGCGATCTGCCCGAGGAATGCCGCCGCGCGGATATTCTGGTGGCGGCCGTGGGTCAGCCGGAGATGGTGCGGGGCGATTGGATCAAGCCGGGTGGCACGGTGATTGACGTCGGCATCAACCGCGTGCCCGGCGAAGCGGGCAAGATGCGCCTAGTGGGCGACGTTGCCTTCGCCGAGGCTGTGGAGGTTGCCGGTCGCATCACGCCAGTGCCGGGCGGCGTCGGGCCGATGACCATCGCCTGCTTGCTGCGCAATACGCTGACAGCGGCGAAGTTGCAGTCCCAGAACGGCGGATAACGCTTCGCTCATCCGCCAATCGCCACCGCCGCTCGCCGCACGCGCCACAACGGCAAAGCCCCGATGGTCACGATCAGGCCGCCGGCCGCCAGGATCGGCCCGATCGGCACCACTGTCAGAACATTGGCGAGCAAGCCGGACAGGAAGAAGGCGAGGGCGATCGCCGATGTGCCGATGCCGAGCGCCCAGCCTTGCTCGGTCTTCGAGGCCGAGCCGCTGATCAGCGCGAAGAGCGTGACATAGGCGGTGACGTTGAACATCGCCGCGAGCAGGGCCACCGGCCATTGGGCCAGTTGCGGGACGAAGGCCGACATCACCACGAAGCCGCCGCAGACGAGCAGGGAGACGGCAGCCAACCCCGCCTCGTTGGGGAGATGCCGGGCAAGCCAAGGGTAGCCGAGCGTCGATCCCACTACGAAGCCGGCGCCGATGGTGGCCGAGAATAGGCCGATGCCGGCGGGGTCGAGGCCGTATTGCCGCTGCATGAGCAACAGCACGTAGACGAAATAAATCGAAAATCCGAGTTGGAAGAGAAAGAAAGACAGCGTGATCCAGCGGATGTGCGGATGGCGCGCGGCATGCACGAAGTTCTCGATCGGGCGTTGCCAGCTGAAGGAAAAGCGCGTGGCGGGGGCGACTTCGGTGAAATGGGCGCGCTGGATCAGGATGAAGGCGCCGATGCACAGCACCACGGTGGCGAGCAGCGGCGCCCGCATGTCGAACCGGGCCAGAATGCCGCCCACCGCCGGGGCCGACGTCAGGGCAACGCAATTCACCAGCACGACATGGGACAGGTTGCGCCCGCGATCTTCTGGCGCGCTGCGGTCCATCATCGCCGCCTGTGCGATGGGGCCGGAGCCCGCCATCAGGCCCGATAGCAACCGGCCGGCCAGGAAGAAGCTCAGGATCATGGTCTGCACGCCGAGGACCATCAGCCCGTAGGAGACCGTCAGCCCACCCATGCAAATCAGCAGCGTGCGCTTTCGCCCGATCGCATCCGAAATGTCACCCAACAGGGACGCCCCGAAGAACATGCCGAGGGGGAAGAGCGAGAAGGTGGCCGACAGAAGCAGGGCCAAGGTCTGCGGCGGATAGAGGTGCGCGACACTGGGTTGATGGAAGAAGGCGATGATCACCGGATACATCAGCCCGAAGGAGAAGAGGTCGATGAACAGCGCCGCGAAGAAGGGCAGCATGTCGAAGGTACGGTTCACCGGCGGCCCCCTTTTCCGGAGGCGTAAATCGATTGGAACGCCCGCGCAACCGTCCCCTGTGGATCAGCCAAGGAGCGCCGCGGCATCCTTCAGACTAATCATCAGCGTCATCCGTTCGAGTTCGGAGGCAACGAAGCCACTGCCCTCGTAGAAGCGCCGTGCGCCAGGTGAGATGGCATGAACAAGCAGAGCCGCGATGCCGGCGATCTCGCTGGCCCCAAGCGTCCGCAGGATCGCGTCTCGCAGAAGACCCCGACCAAGACCGCGACCTTCCCAGGCTTGATCCACCGCCAGCCTGCCTATGATCATGACCGGAACGGGGTCCGGCGCATTGCGGCGTAGTTTCGATACGGCGGCATCCCGACGCACAGCACCGTTCACGAGGCAGTAGAAACCGACCACCTGATGATCCACGCAGGTGACATAGCTGCGCGATAACCGGCCTTCATTGCGAAGGGCTTGCTTGAGAAGCCATTCGTTCAGCGCGCTTTCGCGACAGGTAAAGTTTGAAACGTCATGCGCAGCCGTGAGACGTGTCGGGGGCTGGATTACAGCTCCCATGGGGCGGGCGTGGACAGCAATCGCTGGAGCCTGCTGTCGATCCGGGGCGGTTCGTCGAGCCTTGCCATGAAACGCTCGTAGATCGCGTCATCGACGGCGAAAAGGCGCTTGTCGAGCAACACCGCTTCGGCCTTGGCCATGGCTGCCTCGATCATGAAGGCGGACCTATTCGTGCCATGCGCTTTAGCCGCACGGTCGATCAGGTCCAGGTCTGACCGAGACACGCGCATATTGACGGTCGGCGCCGCAGGTCCATTGGCTGCCATGGGCAGGCTCCCGCTATTAATACACAACGTATACACAACGCGCAGATCGAACTACAGAAAAAGCCCCGCCAGGGCCAAAACGAGCGCGGGCGGCATGACGATGGCGCCGCGCCTCAGGAAGGCCCCGAAGCTCACATCCGCCCCCTCCCGCCGGATCGCCGTCAGCCATAGGATTGTCGCGAGCGACCCGGTGATCGACAGATTTGGGCCAAGATCGACACCCACCAGCAGCGCGTCTGTCACCGTCTGCGGCAGATGCCCGGCGGTTACGGTCTGGCTGGCGATCAGCCCGGCCGGCAGGTTGTTCATGATGTTGCAGACCAGGGCGACTGCAATGCCTGCGCCCCAGGCGGTCGCCTGAGCGGAATGCTGCGCCTGAGCCTGCAGCCAGCCGGCGAGGGCCGCGATGACGCCGGTATGCCCCAGACCCTCGACCAGCACGAACAGCCCCGCGACCAGTGGCAGCACCAGCCAGGAGACACCACGCAGCGTCGCCCATGGCGTCTCGCGCTTGCGCCACAGCACGAAACCCGCCGTCGCCACGCCCGCCAGCGCCGTCGGGGGGCCGAGCGACACATCGGCCGCCGAGGCCGTGAGCAACACCACCGCCGTCAGGCCGATGCCGATGGCGGCCGTCAGCCCGCCCTGGGAAAGGGGCGGCTGCGGGATGTCAGAGGTGATTCTGACGGCAAGATTTCGTCGCTCGATCAGCAAAAGAGCCGCGAGCGTGGCACCGACCGCCAAGGCCGAGGGCAGCAGGAAATGCGCCAGCCAGGAAAACAGCGGCGGCAGGTGATGGCCGTACAGCACTAGGTTGGCGGGGTTGGAGATGGGCAGAATGAAACTCGCCGCATTGGCGATGAAGGCGCAGATGAACAGACAAGGCAGCGGATCGGCCTTCGCACTGCGAGCGGCGGCGAAGACCGCGGGTGTTAGCACCACGGCGGTCGCGTCATTCGATAGGAAGGCCGTCACGATGGTTCCGACGGCATAGATGAGCAGGAAAAGCCGCTGCGCGGAGCCCTTGGACTGGCGGACGGCGAAGGCCGCCAACCAGTCAAACAGGCCTTCGCGTCGGGCAATTTCGCTCAAAAGCATCATGCCAATGAGGAACAAATACACGTCGGTGCCGCGCCCAACCGCTTCGGCGGCGGCGCGCCATGGCAGCAGGCCGCCGATGACCAGGATCACGGCGCCCGCCACCGCCCAGACCGCTTCAGGCAGGCGCCAGGGGCGGATGATGACTCCGGCTGTCGCGACGATCACGACGAGCCAGGTCAGCCAGGCCACAGGCGCTAGGACGTGATGTCGGCGTGGAAGGTGTTGCCCGCCGTGGTCGGCTTGATGTGGCCGGCACGAATGACGAAGTCGCCGAAGCTTTCCTCCTCCTCGCGCGCTTCTGCATACTCGCGGAACAGCGGCCCGAGGGCGCCGAGGATCGCGTCATGCCCAATATCGGGTCGATACAGCTTGTTCAGCCGCTCGCCCGCGAAGCTGCCGCCCAGATAGAGGTTGTAGGTGCCCGGACCACGGCCGACGAAGGCGATCTCGGCGAGATAGGGCCGCGCACATCCATTCGGGCAGCCGGTCATGCGAATGACGATCTCATCCTGCCGCAGGCCCGCCGCGTCCAGCGCGCCTTCCAGCGCGGTGAGCAGTTCGGGCATGTAGCGCTCGCTCTCGGCGAGGGCGAGGCCGCAGGTCGGCAGCGCGACACAGGCCATGGCATTGCGCCGCAATCCGCTATCGGCACTCGTCGCCATGCCGTGTTCGGCGAGCAGGGCTTCCACCGCCGGCTTCTGCGCAGTCGAAATATTCGCGACCATGAGGTTCTGGTTGGGCGACAGGATGATCACGCCCTCACTGCCCTCCAGCATACGCGCGATTTCGCGCATACCGGTTTGCAGCCGCTTCTCCGGCCAATCCTTCACGCGTCCGCTTTCGATAAACAGCGTGACATGCCAGCGGCCGTCATCGCCCTCGGTCCATCCATAGCGGTCACCGCGCCCGGCGAAGACCGGCACATGCGCCGCGCCGAGCGAATAGCCGAGATGGCGCTCCACCTCCGACCGAAACAGGTCGAGGCCCATCGTCTCGATGGTGTATTTCAGCCGTGCATGCTTGCGGACCGAGCGGTTGCCATTATCGCGCTGCACGATCACCACTTTCTCCGCGACTTCGACCGCCTGTTCGGTGGTGCAGAAGCCGAGGTGGTCGGCGGTGCGAGGGAAGGTGTCGGGCTCGCCATGCGTCATGCCCATGCCGCCGCCGACCAAAACGTCCCAGCCTTTGATGACGCCGTTATCCAGCACTGCGACGAAGGACAGGTCGTGGGCGTAGACATCGACATCGTTTTGCGGCGGCACGGCGACGGTGATCTTGAACTTCCGGGGCAGATAGGTGCGGCCGTAGATCGGCTCCTCGACCACCTCATCCGCACCCGCGACCTTTTCGCCATCCACCCAGATCTCGTGATAGGCGCTGGTCTTGGGTGTCAGGTGGTCGCTGATATCCTGGCTGAGCTTCAGCGCCGCCGCGTGAATGGCACTTTGATAGGGGTTTACGGCGCACATGACGTTGCGATTGACATCGCCGCAGGCAGCGAGCGTGTCGAGCAGCGCCGTGTTGATGCTGTTGATGGCCGGCCGCAGGTTGCTTTTAATGATGCCGTGGAACTGAATTGCCTGGCGCGTGGTGATGCGCAGCGTGCCGTTGGCGCGCTCCTCGGCAATATCGTCCAGCGCCAGCCACTGCGCCGGCGTCATCTGCCCACCGGGCACGCGCACGCGCGCCATGAAGCTGAAGGCCTTCTCCATCTTCTTGCGCCCACGTTCGGCGCGGATGTCGCGATCGTCCTGCTGATAGATGCCGTGGAACTTCGTAAGCTGCGTGTCATCTTCGGCGAGCTGGCCGGTGATGACGTCATTCAGGCCCTCGGCGATGCCACCGCGCAAGCCACGGCTGGCTTCCTTGATGCCCTCGTTGCGGGAAAGCGACGGTCTGTCGGTCGTATCGGCCATGATCTGAACCTCAGTAAACGTCGCGGAGGTAGCGGTTGTCGCGTCGCAGGCTATCGAGCTTGGCGGTCGCCGCCACTTCGTCACCACCGCTCTGGTCGGCAATGGCGCGAATGAGGGCGGTGTGGACGTCCTTCGCCATGGCATTGGCGTCACCGCAGACATAGAGGGCGGCGCCGTCCTCGATCCAACGGAACAGTTCGGCGCGCTGCTCCCAGATGCGATGCTGGACATAGATTTTCTCGCGCTGATCGCGGGAGAAGGCAGTATCGATGCGCGTCAGCAGGCCCGATGCTTTACAATCCTGCCATTCAAGCTGGTAGAGAAAATCATTGGTGAAGTGGCGGTTGCCAAAGAACAGCCAGTTGCGGCCGGTGGCACCGGACGCCTCGCGCTGCTGCATGAAGGCGCGGAAGGGGGCGACGCCCGTGCCCGGTCCGATCATGATCACGGCGCGATCCGGGTCGGCCGGCAGGCGGAAATGCGCATTCGGCTTCAGATAGACCTTCAGCGTCTCTCCCGCCTTGCGGCGTTCAGCCAGATCGACGGAGGCGACGCCGGCGCGCGTGCGGCCATGGGTCTCATAGCGCACGGCGGAAACCAGGAGATGCGCCTCCTCCTCGGCATAGAGCCGGCTGGAGGCGATGGAATACAGTCGGCCGGGCAGAGACCGCAGCAGGCCGGTGAGTTGGCCCGCGTCGAGTTTCATCGGGGCCGTTTCCAGCAAGTCGATGACATGGCGGCCCGGCAGCCAGGCCTTCAAAGCATCCGCATCGGCAAGCAGCGCGTTCAGCCTGCTGCTGTAGGTCAACTTGGCATAGGCCTCGATCTGCGGCCGCGTGAGGGTCGTGATGTCCTGCGCTTCGATCAGTGCCGTGCGCATCTCGGCGTTTCCGGCCAGACCGGTCACGCCGAGAATTTCATCGACGAGGACAGGATCGTTCTGCGGCACGACACCCAGCGCGTCACCCGGCTCATGGGCGAGGCCGGAGCCTTCCAGAGACAGCTCGATATGGAAGGTCTCGCTGGAGGAGCCGCTGCCATTGAGGTTGATCAGCTCGCGGATTTCCGCCTCGAAGGGGTGGTTGCGGGTATAGGCGGGCTCGGCATCGTCATCGTCGTCCAGGCTCGCGGGCGCGGCGCGCGCGAAATCGACATGGATGACTGCGCCATCTGTCTCCTGTTTCAGGAGGTCGAGGCTGGATTTGATCCAGGCAGTCGCCGGCGCGTCGTAATCCACGTCGCATTCCACGACAGGAGCGAGCCGCGTGCCGCCGAGTGCGGCGATGCGGGCGTCAAAGTCGCGCCCCGTCGAGCAGAAATTGACATAGGCCCGGTCGCCCAGCGCCAGGACGCTGAAGCGCGTCTTGTCGAAACGCGCCGCATCCGGCGCCATCAGGGCCTGATGAAAATCGATGGCGCGCTGCGGTGGGTCACCCTCGCCCCAGGTGCTGGCGATCATCAGCAGGTTTTCGGCTTTCGCCGCCTCTGCCACGGTGATCGTCGCGACATCTGCGACGCGGGGCGCGAAGCCCATCTTCTGCGCCGCCTTGCGAACGGTCGCCGCGAGCGTCTCCGCATTTCCCGATTCGGTCGCGAACAGAATGAGCAGCGGGACCTTCTTGGCAGGGGCAGTTGCCGCCGCTGGCGCGATACCGGCGGCGCCGGTCGCGGCTTGATAGCCGGCCAGGAAGCCGCTCAGCCAGGTCCGCTGCTCCGGCGTCGTCTTGGCAAAGACGCCATTGAGAGCCGCAATCTCCTCCGGTCGGAAGGGCGCGGTAGGGGGCAGTTGGGGCAGGCTGGCCATGGTTGCTCGTGTCACTCTTCGTTCGCGCCCGGCTCATCAAGCCAGCCGTTCTGCTTCACCAATGCACGGGTCTTGGCGGCGAGTATCGGCAAATCATGCCCCTCGCGCCGCCATATGTCCCGATTGCGGCTGATTTCCTCCAGCCTGTCGCCCCATTCCGAACCATATTCGCGGGCGAGGCGCGCGCGAATGGTTTGGGCAAGGCCAGGGCTTTTGCCACCGGTCGAGACGGTCATCAATAATGCTCCACGCCGCAGCTCGGAGGTATTGTGGAAGAAGCAATGCTCCCGCCGGTCTTCGACATTGACCAGAACCTTGTGCCGTCTTGCCTGACGTCCGAGGGCGGCGGCTTCGGCATCGGGGATGCCCACGACCCAAAGCACATCGATCTCCGCCAGGGCCGCGTCATCCGGTGGGCCCAGCCGGTAGCGGTCGCCGGCCTCTGCCTGCAAGGCCGGGTCGGCTTCGTCACAGAAGCAAAGGGCCGATGCGGCCCCGCCTTCGACCAGCAGTCGCCACCGGCGCAGCGCCGCCGCGCCATGACCAGCCAGGGCCAGTCGCAGCGCCTGGGGATCAAGCGAAACAGGAATCATGCGGCGTCATAAAGGAGATTTTGCCGCGTGCCACAAGCGCCGTCGCGGTTTCAGAATAAACATCCCCGCGAGGTCCCGGCCGAAGATGAAAACCCTACGGTCCTAGGAGGATGAGGGGGCTTCCGCCTCCGCGGCGGCAGGCTCGGTTTGCGTCTGCGTCGGGGGTGCGACTGGTTCGGCGTTCGGTCGCCAATCGCGGAAGAAGGCGGTGCCGATATCGGCCGCGAGGGCGATCAGGTCGCGTTGCAGGCGGTCAAGGAAATCGTGCAGCCCCTCATGCACTAGCTCCTCCGACCGGAAATCACGCAGGGCGGCACGGACTTCCTCGATCTGCTCCAGCGCCGTCAATGTGCCGCGCAGGTTGTAGCTCGTGCGGAGCTGCGTCAGATGCCATTCCGCCTGGCTGACGCACAGAAGAACGCTGCGCGGGAAGCTCGCATCGGCCAGAAGAAAGGAACAGACGTCGCTGGGCCCGAAATCGACCGGGGCGACCCGGCGGAAGGCGTGGTAACCAGCCACGGCGCGCAGGATGCCGCCCCATTGCGTCCGCTCCTCCTGCCGCTTCTCTTCCTGGCCGCGCGGCGCAAGGCGATGGAACTTGATGTCGAGCAGGCGCGTGGTCTGGTCGGCGCGCTCGATCAGCCGGCCGATTTCGTAGAAATGCCAGCCCTGGTCGCGGAACAGCGTACCTTCAGTGATGCCGGTATGGGTCTGCACGCCTTCCTTGATGCGCGAGCAGAGGCGGGACAGGCTGTCGCCGCTCAACTCATCCTCCTGCACCAGGGCGAGGTCGCGGTGGAACACATTGAGGTGCTTCCACATCTCGGTGCTGATCAGCGGCCGCAAGGTCCGCGCATTGGTTCGCGCGCCCTCGATCGAGCCATAGATGGAATTCGGATTGTCACGAGCAAGCAGGTAGTAATGCTTCACGGTCTCCGGGTCAGGCGTGCCGTATTTCTTGGCGAAATCAGCCTCATCGGCATGGATGCGGATCAGCGCATCCCAAGCCTCCGTCTCGAAGCCCGGGCTCTCGAAGGTCTGCGTCACATCGATCAGGCGCGCCAGATTCTCCAGGCGCTCCATATAGCGCGCCATCCAGAACAGGCTTTCGGCATAGCGGGCGAGCAAAGGGCCGTTCTGGTTCATCGCCGGCTATCCTCGGCCAGCACCCAGGTATCTTTCGAGCCGCCGCCCTGGGACGAATTCACGATCAAGCTGCCAGATTTGAGCGCCACACGAGACAGGCCGCCCGGCAGCACCCAGGTGCTGCGGCCGGTGACGGCAAAAGGGCGAAGGTCGAGATGGCGCGGGCGAATGCCCTCATCGGTCAGCGTCGGTCCGACCGATAGCCCGATCATCGGCTGGCTGATCCAATTCGACGGATTGGCAATCAGGGCGGCACGCGCATCATCCAGTTCGGTCTTGCTGGCACGCGGCCCGATGGTGATGCCATAGCCACCGGACTCGCCGACCGGCTTGGTCACCAATTCGTGCAGATGATCGAGCGTATAGGCGAGGCCCTCAGCTTCCCGACAGATATGGGTCTGCACATTGGCCAGGATCGGCTCCTGGTCGAGGTAATATTTGATGATGCGCGGCATGTAGGCATAGACGGCCTTGTCATCCGCAACGCCTGTGCCGACCGCATTGGCGAGGGCGACATTGCCCTTGCGCCAGGCCTGGATCAGGCCCGGAACGCCGAGCATGCTATCCGGCCGGAAGACGGTCGGATCGAGGAAATCATCGCCCAGGCGCCGGTAGATGGAATGGACAGCGCGCAGCCCGGCAGTGGTGCGCATGAACACGCGGTCGTTCTCGACCGTCAGATCCGCGCCTTCGACCAGCGGCACGCCCATTTCACGCGCCAGGAAGACATGCTCGAAATAGGCCGAGTTGTAGATCCCGGGGGATAGCAGCACGACCTGCGGGTCCAGCACGCTCTCGGGCGCAATTTCGGTCAGTGCCTCGCGCAGGCGGCGGCCGTAATCATCCACCGGCATGAGGGACATGCCCGCGAGCAGATCGGGGAAGGCGCGCCGCATCAGGTGGCGGTTCTCGATGACGTAGGAGACGCCGGAGGGCGTCCGGGCATTGTCTTCCAGGACGCGAAACTCGCCTTCCTGGTCGCGGATGATGTCGATGCCGCAGATATGGACGTAGGTCCCGAATCGGACCGGGAAGCCTTCCATCTCAGGCCGGTAATTCGGATTTCCCAGGATCAGGTCCGCCGGCACGATGCCATCGCGGATGATGCGGCGTTCGTGGTAGATGTCACTGAGGAAGCAGTTTATGGCCGCGACGCGCTGCTGTACGCCGGTTTCCAGCTTGCGCCATTCCGCTGCGGTGATGATGCGGGGGATGCAATCGAACGGAAGAATGCGATCGATGGCGGTCGCCTCGGAATACACGGTGAACGTGACGCCCAGGCTCATCAAATCGTTTTCGGCGGCCGTCGCGCGGGCGCGGAGCCCGTCAAGTCCGATGGCGCAGATACGGTCTCGTACCGTTTGTGCCGCGCCGTTATCGCCTGGGCGACCTGGTTGCAGCTCGCAGATATATGGGCCGGGGTCGCAGTCGCGAAAGAGATCCTGTGGAATTTCCGCCATCCCTGCACTAAAGAGGAGCCTCTTCGGCTATAGGGGTTTTGTTTGGCCTCTGCCAGTGGGTTGGAAACGCCTTCATGAGGCGACATCGATCCTGTCTGGCGCCCCGTCAAAACACGTCGCTGTAGCAGAAATTTATTTGCAAATCCGTGGAATACAGGGTTTACCTCACACCGTTAACGACCCGGCAGCGGGTCGCGTCATCTCGCTTGATAAACATTTAATGGCCCGGAGTTCACCATGAGCCGCCTGTTCGCTGCCCTCACGGCCACTGTTCTCCTCGCTCCAAGCATCGCCCTGGCCGCTTGCCTGAAGCCAATCGAAGGCACGGCCCTCAACATGGCGGGGCTTAAAAGCCAGCTCATGGTGACCGCACTCTCCTGCGACACCCGGGACCGCTATAATGACTTCGTCATGACCTTCCGGCCGACGCTGATGCGGCAGGATTCGGCTCTCAATTCCTATTTCCTGCATCACTACGGCCGCGGCTGGCGCTCGGAGCATGACGACTACATCACGCAGCTCGCCAATGTGCAGTCTGAGAACGGGATCAAGCAGGGCACTTTGTTCTGCCAGCAGAATGTCGGTCTGTTCAATCAGGTTCTCTCGCTGAAGACGGCGCAGCAGCTGACCGACTTCGCGGATGGCCAGCCGATGGTGCAGCCGATCACCTACGAAGTCTGCGGTGTGACGCGTAAGCACGTGTATCAGCCGCCCGTGCTGGTGCAGGCGGCCGCGACGCCCGCGACCCCCGTCGCTGGCCAGACCGTTGTCGCCCAGCAGTCCACCACGGCGGCGCCCGCTACGCAAAAGCGTGGCTTTTTCGGAAATATCGCACACGGCATCGGCGGCATCTTCTAATCTCCATCGGCGCGTCGGGCTTCGAGTCGCGGCCCGCGTCTCTGTGAAAGATCCCGATGGCCGCTCTCGCTGATGCACGTCGGCTGATTTCGCCGACCCTGCTGGCCATGCTGCGCCGCCGGTTGGCCGGGCTCGGCGGCTTGTTGCTCGGCTTGCTCGGAATCGGCCTTTTGGTGGCGCTCGCCTCCTACCATCCCACCGATGCATCCCTCGATACGGCGGGAACCGTCGTGCGCAACCTCGCCGGACCGGCCGGCGCCATGGTTGCTGATCTTGCCTGGCAGGGATTTGGCGTCATCGGCTTGCTGCCGGCCTTCGTCCTGCTCGTTTGGGGATGGCGCATGGCCGAGAGCCGGCGCCTCAGCCACCTCGCCCTTCGCCTCATGGCCTTGGCGATCGCGATGCCGCTGCTTGCCGGCGGCCTTGCCAATCTGCCCGTGCCGATGGCCGATAGTTCGGTCTGGCTCGCTGCCGGTTGGGGTGGCGCGACCGGCTATGCCGTCGGCAATACCCTGATCGGTGCCGCCCACTCCGCCCTCGGCCCTTTGGGGATCGCGCTCGGCTGGGTGCTCGAAATGATCCTGGGTCTTGGCCTCGCCGCCTTTGGTTTCGGCCTGACGGCCATGGAATGGCGTGCCGCTGGCCGCCAAGCCCGCACCGGCGCCGTGAGTGCCGCCGCCCTGTCGATGCGGTCCAGCCAGACGATGGCCGGCGGCATGGGCGGTCTCGGCCGCAGCATGGGCGCGATCTTCAGACTGCTGCCCGACTGGGGACAGACGCGCCACAGCGACGAACGCGCGCCGCATCCGGCAACGCGCCTGCCGCCGATGGACCCGGAGGATGACGACCGCCGCACCGCCACGAGCGGCCCCTTTGCGCGTCGTGACGGCGCCGCGCCGAGTGCCGCGCCGCGCGCTGCCCCGCTTGGACGTGAGACGCCACGCGACATGGGCCGTGACCGCGAGCCTGTCGCCGAGGCGCCCGGTGACAGCCGCATCCGCGCCCAGAAGCAGCGCCGCCAGGTGGTGGCCGAGGTGCCGGCACCGATTTCCAATGCCGGTTGGCGTCTGCCGCCGCTGTCCCTGCTGAAGGAGCCGCCGGCCCGCCATGAAGTCGGCATCAGCGCCGAGGCGATGCAGGCCAATGCTCGGCTGCTCGAAACCGTGCTGTCCGATTACGGCGTTCAGGGTAGCATCGTGGAAATCCGCCCCGGACCGGTGGTGACGCTCTATGAGCTGGAGCCGGCGCCCGGCATTCGCTCGGCCCGCGTCATCGGCCTGGCGGATGACGTCGCCCGCAGCCTGTCCGTCACGGCCGTCCGCATCGCGACCGTCCCCGGTCGCAACGTGATCGGCATCGAGGTGCCGAACGACAAGCGCGAGACGGTGTTCCTGCGCGAACTGATGCAGGTCGATGAATGGTCGAGCCATACCGGCCGCCTGCCATTGGCTTTGGGCAAGGACATCAGCGGGTCACCGGTGATCGTCGATCTGGCGCGGATGCCGCATCTGCTCGTTGCCGGCACCACCGGCTCGGGCAAGTCCGTCGGCATCAATGCGATGATCCTGTCGCTGCTGTTCCGCATGTCCCCGGAAGACTGCCGCCTGATCCTGATCGACCCGAAGATGCTGGAACTCTCCGTCTATGACGGTATTCCGCATCTGATGGCGCCGGTGGTGACGGAGCCTGCGAAGGCGGTTCAGGCGTTGAAATGGACGGTGCGGGAGATGGAACGCCGCTACCGTGCCATGAGCCAGCTCAGCGTCCGCAATATCGGCGGCTACAATGAGCGGGTGATTGAGGCGCGGTCGCGCGGCGAAGTGGTCACCCGCAAGGTCCAGACCGGCTTCGACGCCGAGACCGGACGCCCGATCTTCGAAGAGCAGCCTTTGGCGCTGGAGCCGCTGCCCTTCCTGGTGGTCATCATCGACGAGATGGCGGATCTGATGATGGTCGCCGGCAAGGAGATCGAGATTACGGTGCAACGGCTGGCGCAGATGGCGCGCGCCGCTGGCATTCACGTCATCATGGCGACGCAGCGGCCGTCCGTGGATGTCATCACCGGCACCATCAAGGCGAATTTCCCGACCCGCATCAGCTTCCAGGTGATCAGCAAGTTCGACAGCCGCACCATTTTGGGCGAGCAGGGCTCCGAGCAGCTCCTGGGCCAGGGCGACATGCTCTACATGGCCGGCGGCGGGCGCATCACCCGCGTTCATGGCCCCTTCGTCACGGATCGGGAGGTCGAGGATGCGGTCGCCTTCCTGCGTGAGCAGGGCGAGCCGAACTACCTCGACGAAGTGACCGAGGCGACGGAGGAAGACAATGGCGGCGGCAATTCCACCGCGACCATGCCTGGCGCGAGCGAGGGCGAGAAGGGCTTGTTCGACCAGGCGGTCGCTTTGGTCGCGCGGGAGGGCAAGGCCAGCACCAGCTTCATCCAGCGCCATCTCCAGATCGGGTACAACCGTGCCGCGCGGCTGATCGAGCAGATGGAGAAGGAGGGGATCGTGGGTCCCGCCAACCATGTCGGCAAGCGCGAGGTTCTGGTCCGCCGGACGAATAACGACGACGATTGAGCGGGGCTTCTTATCCCCGACATCCCCCGACTTGATCGGGGGATCCATGGGCGCCTTGCCCGCTGCCGTAACGCACAACGGATCCAACCGCTCTGGCGCCCATGGATCCGCGCATCACGTGCGCGGATGACGAAATCCCTATGGCCCCCGGGCGGCCGCTGCGTCCGTCAGAATGCGTTCCAGGTCGATCGGCCGAAACGGCTTCTTCAGGCTCGGCTTGCCGCGCCACGTCTGGTTCAGGGCCGAATCGTCATAGCCGGTGCTGAAGACGAAGGGCAGGCCGAGCCGGTCGAACTCACGCGCCACGGGGTCGCTGCGCTGACCGCCGATATTGACGTCCAGAATGCCGAAATCGACATCGGCCGCGTTGGTGGCCAGAAAGGCCAGGGCGGCGTCATTCTGGGAAAAGGTGCCGGCGACCGAACAGCCGAATTCTGCCAGCACATCCTCCAGCAACATCGCCAGCAAAGCCTCATCCTCAAGAATGAGGACGCGAAGGCCATTCAATCGTACAGGCTGGTCCATCACAGCGTTTCCACCAGACTATCGAGGCTCTGGCAAGAGTTGCGATGACGACACATCCTCAGACGGCACTTCGCGCGCCAGCTCGCTCAGCCAAGCGCGGGCATTGCCGTCTGAGGGCGCGCGCCAATCCCCACGCGGCGACAGGCTGCCGCCGGCGCTGACCTTGGGGCCATTGGGCATGGCCGAACGCTTGAACTGGCTGAAGCCGAAGAAGCGGCGAATGAAGACCTCCAGCCAATGGCGGATCTCGGCCAGGTCGTATTCCGGGCGCCGATCCTCCGGGAAGCCCGGCGGCCAGGCGCCGACCGACGCATCTTCCCAGGCCATCAGCGCGAGATAGGCGATCTTGGACGGACGGAAGCCGAACCGCAGGACATGGAACAGGGTGAAGTCCTGCAAGGCATAGGGACCGATCTTGGCCTCGGTGCTCTGCGGCTTCTCGCCCGCCGCGACCGGCACCAGCTCCGGCGAAATTTCGGTCGCGAGGATAGCGTCGAGCGTCGCACCGACCTCCGCGTCGAACTGGCCAGAACTGATCACCCAGCGAATGAGATGCTGGATGAGGGTCTTAGGAATGCCGCCATTGACGTTGTAATGCGACATCTGGTCGCCGACGCCATAGGTACACCAGCCGAGCGCCAGCTCCGACAGATCGCCGGTGCCGATGACGATGCCGTCGTTATGGTTGGCGAGACGGAACAGATAGTCGGTGCGCAGCCCGGCCTGCACATTCTCAAAGGTCACATCATAGACCGGTTCGCCGCGCCCGAAAGGATGGTCCATATCGGCCAGCATCTGCCGCGCCGCCGGCCGGATATCGAGTTCCTTCCAGGTCACGCCCAGCGCCTCCATCAGGCGGATGGCATTGGCCTTGGTGTGGTCGCTGGTGGCGAAGCCCGGCATGGTGAAGGCGAGGATATTGGCGCGGGGTAGGTCCAGGCGGTCGGCCGCGCGGGCGGCCACGATCAGCGCATGGGTGGAATCGAGACCACCGGAAACGCCGATGACCATGCGCTTGCCGCCGATGCCGCGCAGCCGCTGCACCAGGCCGGCGATCTGGATATTGTACCCCTCATAGCAATCCTGGTGGAGACGCGCGGGGTCGGCGGGCACGAAGGGAAAGCGCGCGAGCGGGCGCTTTAGGCCGATATCGTCTTGCGGCGGATCGAGCCGCAGCGGGATGCGGCGGAAATCCTCGGGCTCAAGCCCGATGGCACGGCGGTTATCGTCAAAGCTGCCCATGCGCAGCCGTTCCTGGCGCAGCATGTCGAGGTCGATATCGGCCACCGCCCGCTGCGGCCCGAGCGGGAAACGCTCAGTCTCGGCGAGGATATTGCCCATCTCGAAGATGGAGGCCTGACCGTCCCAGGCGACGTCGGTGGTGGATTCGCCGGCGCCGGCCGCGGCATAGAGATAGGCCGCGTTGCAGCGCGCGGATTGCGAGGCAGAGAGCAGGCTGCGCGTATCCGCCTTGCCGATGGTAATATTGCTGGCCGAAAGGTTCGCGAGAACCGTGGCCCCGGCCAGCGCGCCATGCGAACTCGGCGGCACCGGCACCCAGACATCTTCGCAAATTTCCACATGCAGCACGAAGCCGGGCAGATCCTCCGCCTCGAACAGCAGGTCAGGGCCGAAGGGCACCTCCTCGCCGCCCAGAAGGACGGTGCCGCCTTCCATGCCGGCGCCCGAGGCGAAGTGCCGCTTTTCGTAGAACTCGCGATAGTTGGGCAGGTGGATCTTGGGCACGACGCCCAGGATACGACCGCGATGGATCACCACCGCCGTGTTGAACAACCGGCTGCCGACCCGCAGCGGTGCGCCGACCAGCAGGATCGGCAGCAGGTCCCGGCTGCCCTCGGCGATGGTCACCAGCGCCGCAACTACCGCGTCGAGCAGAACATCCTGGAGCAAAAGATCGTCGATCGCGTAGCCGGAGACGCTGAGTTCCGGGAAGACGGCGAGCACCGCGCCCTCGGCATCGCAGGCGCGGGCCTCATCCAGGATGGCGCGGGCATTGGAGCTCGGGTCCGCCACGCTGCTGTCGATCGTGCAGGCGGCGACGCGGGCGAAGCCATGGCGATAGAGCGAGCGGAAGGACATGGCGCGACCCTAGCAGAAGGAGAAGAAGCCGTTAACTACGGGCCTATGCGTCTATTGCGCGGCTTCCATTGCGCCTGAGGCTTCCAGCCATTCCTCCTCGGCGCTCTCGATATCCCGGTTCAGCGCCGCCATCCGCATCTGTGCCTTAGTCACGTCGGCGCCGGTCTTGGTGGCGTAGAAGTTGGGATCTGCCAGAATCGCTTCCACGCGGGTGCGTTCCGCCGTCAGTTTGGCGATGCGCTTCTCGGCCTCCTGCGCGACTTTCCGCAAAGGCGCGAGAGCCGCGCGCGCTTCGGCCCTCTCCCGCCGGTCATCCTGGCGGGTGACCGACACCTCCGGCCGGCCATTCTGGGCGGCGATGATGCCAGACAGCCGCGCGCGATAGTCATCCATGTCGCCGTCGAAGGCGCTGGCTGTGCCCTCCGCCACCAGCCACAGACTATCCGCCACCAGCTCCACCAGATGCGGATCATGGGTAATGAGCAGCACCGCGCCGGTGTAATCGGCCAGCGCGCGGATCAGCGCTTCCTTGGCGTCGATGTCGAGATGGTTGGTCGGCTCGTCCAAAATCAGCAGATGCGGCGCATCGCGTGTCGCTAGGGCCAGCAGCAGGCGGCCCTTCTCGCCGCCCGACAATTCGGACACCTTGGTCTCCGCGCGAGCGGAATCGAGGCCGAAGCGCGCCAGTTGGGCGCGCACTTGCGGCGGCAGGGCGCGAGGCAGGGCGCGCTGCATATGGTCGATCGGGCTTTCGCCCGGCACCAGCGCCTCGGCCTGATCCTGCGCGAAATAGCCAACCTTCAGGCCGGGTGCGCGCCGCATTTCGCCCGACATGGCGGGCAGCGAGCCGCCGACGAGCTTGGCGAGAGTGGACTTGCCATTGCCGTTGGCGCCGAGCAGGGCGATGCGGTCGTCCATATCCATGCTCAGGGAAATGTTGCGCAGGATCGCCTTGCCGCCATAGCCGGCAGAGACGCGATCCAGCGTCAGGATGGGCGGTGACAGCCGCGTCGGCTCGGGAAAAGCGAAGCGTGTCGGCGAATCTTCAATGACGTTTTCGACCGGCGGCAGCCGTTCCAACGCCTTCAGCCGGCTCTGCGCCTGGCGCGCCTTGGTGGCCTTGGCGCGGAAGCGATCGACGAAGGCCTGGATGCGCTCGCGCTCGGCCGACACCTTTTCCACCATGCGGCGCTGCTGGGCCGTGCGCTCAGCCCGCAGACGCAGGAACTCGGCGAAACCGCCCGTACTGAGCGTAATCTTGCCGCGATCGAGATGGGCGATGGCCTCGACCGAGCGATCGAGCAGACCGCGATCATGGGACACGATCAGCGCCGCGCCGGGGAATTTGGCGAGCCAGCCTTCGAGCCACAGCGAGGCCTCAAGGTCGAGATGGTTGGTTGGCTCGTCGAGCAGCAGCAAGTCCGGGTTGCCGAACAGGGCGGCGGCCAGCGCCACGCGCATGCGCCAGCCGCCGGAAAGGGCGCTGGTTGGCCCCTCCTGTCGCTCGCGGCTGAAGCCCAGACCGCCGAGAATAGCGCCGGCGCGGGCGGGCGCGCCTTCGGCGCCAATGGTCCGCAGGCGTTCATGCACCTCTGCGAGACGGAGCGGATCCGCGGTTTCCCGCTCCGCCTCGGCGAGAAGGGCGGTGCGTTCCTTGTCGGCGGCGAGCACGACGGCGAGGGGCGTGATGTCCCCGCCGGGCGCTTCCTGCGCGACCGCGCCCATGCGCGCGCGGGCGGCGAGGCGGATATCGCCGCCGTCCGGCCGCAGCTCGCCGGAGATGGCGCGGAGCAGCGTCGATTTGCCGGCGCCATTGCGGCCGATCAGGCCGATACGGCGGCCGGTATCGACCGTGAGGTCGGCATTCTCCAGCAGGGGACGGCCCTTGATCGATATCGAGAGGTCGCGGATGACAAGTACACTCATGCGGCGTCATCTAACCGGAAATTGCCGGCGGCGGAACGGTGTGGGTTGCCGCCTGTGGCGGTACCCTTTAATGGCGCGCCGACCACGCCAATCCTAAATCGTCAAGAAAGAAAACCAACCATGGCCATCGAGCGCACGCTTTCCATCCTCAAGCCGGACGCCACGCGTCGCAACTTAACCGGCCACATCAACGCGATCTTCGAAGATGCCGGCCTCGCCGTGCTCGCGCAGAAGCGCATCCTGCTGACCCGCGCCCAGGCCGAGTCCTTCTACGGCGTGCATCGCGAGCGCGGCTTCTTCAACGATCTCGTCAGCTACATGATCTCCGGCCCCGTCGTGGCGCAGGTCCTGAGCGGCGAGGATGCGGTCCTGAAGAATCGCGAACTGATGGGCGCCACGGACCCGAAGAAGGCCGCCGAAGGCACCATCCGCGCCCAGTATGCCGAGAGCATCGAAGCGAATTCGGTGCATGGTTCGGACAGCGCCGAGAATGCCGCGACGGAGATCAGCTTCTTCTTCGCCGAGATCGACATCGTCGCTTAAGCAAAATCACCGTCATCCCCGGGCTCGACCCGGGGAACTACCCGTTTTGGCGCCCATACAGCGTTTCGGCCCCGGGACGGGTAGGCCCGCGCATCACGTGCGCGGGTGACGTATCACGGGTCGCCCCGGTAAGCTCCGTAGGAGTGTATGAGCGCAGCGTCATCACCAATCGCGTTGGACTACGTCAGAAAAATCGCCATCAGGATCAGCACGGCGGCAATGACGATGACATTGCCGAGAAGCAGCTTGCCGAACTGGTCCCACAGGCTGCGATGTGCCGCCACCATCGTGTCGGGCACATAGGGTGCGGGCTCTGCGGCCACCTGGTGCGCGGCCACGTCGTGTTCGGCCATGATCAATCCATTGGTCGTTGCTGAGGCCGCATTTAGGACGTGAGGTCGGCGGTCGGCAAGGGTTGCGATGCGAGCTTCCGCAGCGCCTCCGGATAGAGCCGATGCTCTGCCGCCAGAACGCGCGCCGACAGCGTCGCCTCGGTGTCATCCGGCCGCACATCGACCCGTGCCTGCATGAGGACGGGACCCGAATCCAGATCCTCGGTCACCAGATGCACCGTGCAGCCGTGCTCGGTCTCACCCGCCGCGATGGCGCGGGCATGGGTGTGCAGCCCCTTGAACTCCGGCAGCAAACTCGGATGGATATTGAGCATCCGGCCGGCCCACCGCGACACCAAATAGGGCGTCAGCAGCCGCATATAGCCGGCGAGGCACACGATCTCGACATCATGGGCGCGCAAGGCAGCATCCACCGCCGCCTCATGCGCCGCGCGGTCCTGTCCGAACGGCCGATGGTCGATCGCGACCGTGGCGATGCCGGCGGCGGCAGCCGTGGCCAAGCCGCCGGCCTCCGGCTTGTTCGCGAGCACCAGCACGATTTCGGCGGGGTAGTCGGGGGCGCGGGCGGCTTCGACCAGGCAGGCCATGTTCGAGCCGCGACCGCTGATCAGAATGCCGACGCGGCGCTTCGTTACCATCGTTAAAGCGGCCAGTTGGCCGGCGTCTCGATCTCGGCCACGGCAGTGCCGGACCCTGCCTCCACGCGGCCGATGGTGAAAACCGTCTCACCCTCGGCTTGAAGGATCCGCGTCGCCTCCGCCTCATGCGCGGCCGCGACGATCAAGGTCATGCCGATGCCGCAGTTGAACACGCGCAGCATCTCATCGGCCGTGACGCCGCCGGCCTCGGCCAGCCAGCGGAAGACTGCCGGCACCGTCCAGCGTGTCGCGTCGAGGCGGGCGACCGTCCCTTCGGGCAGCGCGCGCGGCAGATTGCCGGGCAGGCCGCCGCCAGTGATATGCGCCGCCGCCTTGAGGAGATCAGCGCGGTGCAGCGCCAGCACGGAGCGCACATAAAGCTTGGTCGGCGTCATCAGCGCCTGGGCGAGGCTCATGCCGTCCGCGAAGGGGGCGGGGCCGCCAAGGGCAACGCCGGCCTGTTCGGCCACCCGGCGAACGAGGGAAAAGCCGTTGGAATGGACGCCGGAACTCGCGAGGCCGAGCACCACGTCCCCCGGTGCCACGCCACGCGGCAGCAGCCTGTCCCGCTCGGCGGCGCCGACTGAAAAGCCTGCGAGATCATAATCGCCGCCGTGATACATGCCCGGCATTTCTGCCGTCTCCCCGCCCACCAGGGCGCAGCCGGACTGGCGACAGCCCTCGGCGATGCCGGTGATCACCCGCCGCGCAGCCGCCACATCCAGGCTTCCCGTGGCGAAATAGTCGAGGAAGAACAGCGGCTCGGCGCCCTGAACGATGAGGTCGTTCACGCACATCGCGACGAGGTCGATGCCGACCGTGTCATGCAGGTCATGGTCGATGGCGATCTTCAGCTTGGTGCCGACGCCGTCTGTGGTCGAAACAAGAACCGGGTCGGTGAACCCGGCGGCCTTGAGGTCGAACAGGGCGCCGAAGCCGCCCAGGCCGCCCAGCACGCCCGCACGGGTGGTTGCGCGGGCAAGCGGTTTGATCGCCTCGACCAGGGCATCGCCGGCGTGGATATCGACGCCGGCGTCGCGGTAGGTGGCACCATTGCCGGGGTTTGCCGCTCTGGTCATCAAGGCCCTCGATAGGGTAGGCCTTGCAGCGCTCGGGGCAGCCACGCGGGGTGGCGCGGCGCCGATCGATGCAAGGCAAATCTGTGAAGAGGCGCGGACACAATCACAGCCGTGTTCACGGCGCAACCGAGTGTCATCGACCGGCAGCCGTGACGGCGGGCGCCCCGATCGGCGACCGCGCATGACAGGCGTGGACGGCGGACCCGTGGTCCTGCTGCCGCCGGAGGATCCGCGCCGGCTCGGCCGCGCCACCCGCGCGCAGCGGATGGCGCTGGGCATCGGCCTCGCGCTGCTGGCCTGCGTGTTCTTCTTTCTGTTTCGCTCTGTCATGCTGCCCTTCGTGGCGGCGGCCGGCATCGCCTATTTCATGCATCCTGTCGCTGTCCGGCTGCACCGGATCGGTATTCCGCGATGGCTGGCGGCGCTGATCCTCGTGGTTGCCCTGCTCGCGGTGATGCTGACCTTTGCCCTGCTGCTCTATCCGATCATCCTGGCCCAGGTCGGGCTGCTGTTGCAGCGGATGCCGGCCTATGTGGTGGAGGTGCAGGCCTGGGCGAACGGCACGCTGTCGCATCTGCAGGAGCATCTCGGTCCCGACTTCGTGGACAATAAGCTGCGCGAAATCGTCAGTGCCCATGCCGGCGCCATGATCCCCTATGCCGTCGGCGCCCTGGCGCAGGTCATCGGCGGCGGCTTCGCCATCGTCAACGCCCTGACGGTGCTGGTGATTACGCCGATCGTCGCTTTCTATCTCCTGCGCGACTGGTCCTTCATCGTGCGCCGGATCGATGCGCTGCTGCCGCTGCGCTATGCTGGGGTGATCCGCGCCCAGGCGCTTGAGGTGGACCGCATCCTGTCGGCCTGGCTACGCGGCCAATTGCTGTGCTGCCTGATGCTCGCGGTCTTCTATGCCGTGGGACTTACCGTGGTCGGCCTGGATCTCGGCCTCATCGTGGGCATGACGGCGGGTCTGCTGTCCTTCATTCCCTATGTCGGCACCATTACCGGGGCAGTGACGTCGCTCGGTCTCGCCCTGGCGCAGTTTCCGACCTGGCACGGCGTCATTATGGTGGGCGGGGTGTTTCTGCTCGGCCAGATCCTGGAAGGCTATGTCATCTACCCGCGCCTGCTCGGCAATCGCGTCGAGCTGCACGACGTGCTGGTGATCTTCGCGCTGCTCGCGGGGGGTGCGGCCTTCGGCTTCCTCGGTGTGCTGTTGGCGGTGCCGGTGACCGCCGTCCTCGGCGTTCTCGCGCGGTTCTGGATCCGCCGCTATCTGCGTAGCCCGCTCTATCTCGACCGCCTGTCCCCCGATGACGCTGCGTCCAAAGGGGGGCCGTCCGCATGAGTGCGGCGGAACGTCAACTGGCGCTGCCCTTTGCTTATGTGCCGCGATTTTGCGCCGAGGATTTCATCGCGGCTCCCTCGAATGCCGAGGCCCGCGCCTGGCTCGCGCGGACGGAGGATTGGCCCGCGAACCGTCTGGCGCTGTACGGCGGGGAAGGCTGCGGCAAGACGCATCTGTTGCAGCTTTGGGCGGCGCGCCCCGGCGCCCTGCTGCTGTCTGGCCCGGAGCTTCGCCGCCTGCCCGATCTTTCAGGGAGCGGAACCGTGGCGTTGGATGATGCCGATGCCGCGCCGGATGAGGTGACCTTGCTGCACCTGATCAATATGGCGGCGGAGATGCGGCTGCCCTTGTTGCTGACCGGCCGCGCCCCGCCCGCGCATTGGCCCGTGCGGTTGCCCGATCTCGTCAGCCGCCTGCGCGCGATGACCGCCGTCGGCCTGCGTCCGGCAGAGGCGCCACTGCTGCGCACCCTGCTCGCCCGGCTGCTGTCGGATCGGCAATTGGTTCTGGGCGAAAACCTTCAGGATTGGCTATTGACCCGCTTGCCGCGCCATCCCGGTGCTCTACGCGAAGCGGCGGCGCGGCTTGATCGGCAGGCCCTCGCGGCCGGCGGCAGGGTGACGCGGACCTTGGCCGCCTCTATCGTCGCCGAAATGGGCGCGCGATCGCATGAAGATTACGAGACCGCGACGGCACGACCCTCCCCAAACGGCGAAGCGCTCCTGTAGGATATCGTTATGAACTCAGCAGCACACACCACCCCGGCCAACGAGTCCGAAGCGGAAACGATGTCGACCGAGATCGTCGCGCGGGATTCGCCCTCGCGCTTCATCAACCGGGAGCTGTCCTGGCTGGATTTCAACCATCGCGTGGTGGAAGAGGCCGAGAATCGCCACCATCCTTTGCTGGAGCGGTTGCGCTTCATTTCCATCAGCGCCTCCAACCTCGATGAGTTCTATTCCGTGCGCGTGGCCGGCCTGGTCGGCCAGGCGAAAGCGGGCGTCGTCGTCCAGTCGCCGGATGGAATGACGCCGGCCCAGCAATTGGTCGAAATCAATCTGCGCGCCCGGCGCCTGATCGCGGATCAGCAGCATGCCTGGCACAAGGTGAAAGGCGAGCTGGCCCAGGCCGGGTTGGTGGTGGCCGAGGTCAAGTCGCTGTCCGCCGCAGACCGCGACTGGCTTGAAGCTTATTTCATGGAGCGGGTTTTCCCGGTGCTGACGCCGCTGGCGATCGACCCGGCGCATCCCTTTCCATTCATCCCGAACATGGGTCTGGTGCTGGCGCTGCTGCTGGTCTCCAACCACGACCGGCATGTGATGCGGTCCTTGATTCCCCTGCCGGCGCAGGTCGAGCGCTTCATTCGCCTGCCGACCGAGCCCGGCGGCCCGATCCGCTTCGTCATGCTGGAGGAGCTGGTCGGCCTGTCCATGGAGCGGCTGTTCCCCGGCTATGCGGCAGACGGGCAGGGCCTGTTCCGGGTCATTCGCGACACCGATGTCGAGTTTGAGGATGAGGCCGAGGATCTGGTTCTGTCCTATGAGACGGCGCTCAAGCGCCGTCGCCGGGGCGTGGCCATCAACCTGACGCTTCAGGCCTCGATGCCAGACGCGCTGAAGCGCTTCGTGTCCGAAGCGGTGATGGCCCCGCCGGAGGAGATTTTCGAGGAAGCCGGCATTCTCGGCACCGTCGATCTCAAGCAGCTCATCGTCGATGACCGGCCGGATCTGCTGTTCACGCCCTATACGCCGCGCTTCCCCGAGCGGATCCGCGATTTCGGCGGCGATTGCTTCGCCGCAATCCGCGCCAAGGACATCATCGTCCACCATCCCTTCGAGAGCTTCGATGTGGTGGTGCAGTTCCTGCGCCAGGCGGCCGGCGACCCCAATGTCATCGCCGTCAAGCAGACGCTGTATCGCACCAGCAAGGACAGCCCGATCGTCAAGGCGCTGATCGAGGCGGCGGAGGCCGGGAAGTCGGTCACAGCCCTGGTCGAGCTGCGGGCGCGGTTCGACGAGGAAGCCAATATTCGCCTGTCGCGCGCGTTGGAGGCAGCGGGCGTGCAGGTCGTCTTCGGCTTCACCGAGCTGAAGACCCATGCCAAGATCTCCCTGGTGGTGCGGCGCGAGGGCGGCTCAGTGCGGTCCTATGCGCATTTCGGCACCGGCAATTATCACCCCATCACGGCCCGCATCTATACCGACCTCAGCTTCTTCACCTCTGATCCCGACCTGACGCGGGACGCCGCGCGGCTGTTCAACTTCATCACCGGCTATGCGCGCCCTGAGAAGATGGACGCCATCGGCTTCAGCCCGCTGACCACGCGCCTGACGCTGGAGCATCTGATTCGTGAGGAGATCGTGAATGCCAAGGCCGGTCGTCCGTCCGGCATATGGCTCAAGGTCAATTCCCTGGTCGATGAGCGCATGATCGACCTTCTCTATGAGGCCTCCGCCGCCGGCGTTGCGGTGAAATGCGTCATTCGCGGCATCTGCTGCCTGCGTCCGGGCCTGCCGGGCCTGTCCGAGAATATTCGCGTGAAGTCGATCGTCGGGCGCTTCCTGGAACACGCCCGCATCTGCGTCTTCGCCAACGGCCATTCCCTGCCGAGCCGAGAGGCCAAGGTCTTCATCAGCAGCGCCGATTGGATGGCGCGCAACCTCGATATGCGGGTCGAGACGCTGGTGCCGATCCGCAACCCGACGGTGCATGCCCAGGTGCTGGACCAGATCATGGTCGTCGATCTCAAGGACAATATGCAGTCCTGGGAGCTAGGCGGCGACAAGGCGTGGCGCCGCGTGCAGAGTGGGCGTAAGCCGATTTCCGCCCATAACTATTTCATGACCAACCCGTCGCTGTCGGGTCGTGGGTCCGCCCTTCATGGGCCGGCCCTGGTCCAGCATGCGGCGCACCGGATACCGCATGGTATGAGGGATTGAGTCCACTGACCCTCCATCGCTGCGCCGTTGTCGATCTCGGCTCCAACTCCGTCCGCCTCGTCGTCTTCGAGGGGGAATCGCGCAACCCCGTCAGTATCTTCAATGAAAAGGCGGTGCTGCGCCTCGGTCGTGGCCTGCAGCAAACCGGGCGGCTGAACGAAGAGGGCGTGCAGCAGGCGCTCACGGTGATGAGCCGCTACCATGCCGTGGCGCGGGCGATGCACGCCGATCCCTTCGAGGTGCTGGCGACCGCCGCCGTGCGGGATGCCAGCAATGGCGCGGAGTTCGTCGCTGGGCTGGAAGCGCGCATGCCGGGCGTGCCGATCCGCATCCTGCCCGGCAAGGAGGAGGCGCGGCTATCGGCTGAGGGCGTGCTGTGCGGCATTCCCAATGCCGAGGGCATCCTGCTCGATATCGGCGGCGGCTCGTTGGAAGCGGTGCGGCTTCTCGCCGGACAGCAGACCCATAGTGAGACGATGAAGCTGGGTGTCATTCGCCTGGCGGACCGTGCGGGCAATGATCTTCTCAGGGCGCGGACGATCGTCGAGGAAGATACGGCCTCGGTGCCGTGGCTGGCCCAGGGTGCGGGCCAGGACCTGTATCTTGTGGGCGGCGCCTTCCGGGCGCTGGCGCGGATCCATATGGCCCAGACCAGCTATCCGCTGAACATGATCCACCACTACACCATCGCGCGTGACGAGGCGCGGGATCTGGCCGGTGTCGTCGCCGGCGCCAGCCGCCGTGCGCTGGAGCGGCTGCCCGGCTTGCCGCGCCGCCGCATCGACGATTTGCCCTTTGCCGCCGTGGTTCTGCGTCGCCTGCTGCGCATCACCGGCGCGGCGCGGGTGGTCTTCAGCGCCAATGGCCTGCGCGAGGGCTGGCTGATGGAGATGATGCCTGAGAGCATTCGCAACGAGGAGCCGGTGGTGGCGGCCGCGCGCGACATGGCGGAGCATTTCAGCCGGGACGCGACGCTGCCGCCCGCCCTGATGGCATGGACCAGTGTGCTCGCCTTCCGGGAAACGGCCGAGCAGCGCAGGCTGCGCGAGGCCGCGTGCTGGTTCTCCGACGTCGCGAGCCACGATCATCCGGAATATCGCGCCGAGCAGGGCTTCCTGCGGGTCTTGCGTCAGCCCGGCACCGGCATCGACCATCACGCCCGCGCCTTCCTCGCGCTGACGATCGCGATGCGGTACGAGGCAGAGCCCGATGCGCCTTTCCTGGCGCCGGCGCGCATGCTGCTCGACATGGCATCGGCGCAGCGGGCCGAGGCGCTCGGCGTCGCCCTGCAACTGGCCTATGCGCTGTCCGGCGGCACGCCCGATCTGCTCGCCGGCACCTCGCTATCGATTGCCGATGGCCGCCTGATCCTCGACCTCAACGAGAATGCCGGCGTCTTCGCGGGGGAGAGCGTCATTCGCCGTCTCGGCCGGCTCGCCGCCGTGCTTGGCCTCGACCCCTTCACCGGTGCGGAGCATGCCCTGATCGAGCAGACTGCGTGACGGCAGGGCTTCCGTCGCGCCTTGCCGCCTGCCTTGGGGCGGGCGCGGTGCTGACGGAGGCCGCCGACGTCGCGCGTTATGCCGAAGATTGGCGCGGCCTCTATCATGGCCGGCCGCTCGCGGTGGTCCGGCCATCCTCCACGGCGGAGGTCGCTGAGTGTCTTCGTCTCTGCGCCGAGGCGGGCGCGGCCGTTGTGCCGCAAGGCGGCAATACCTCCCTGGTCGGCGGCGCCACGCCTTCGGATGACGGCCGCACCGTGGTGCTCAGCCTGGAGCGCCTGCGGCAGGTGCGTGACCTAGACCCGATCGACATGACCATGACGGTCGAGGCTGGGATGACGCTCGCATCCGCGCAGGCGGCGGCCGAGGCGGCGGGCCTGTTGCTGCCGCTGTCGATCGCCTCGGAGGGCAGCGCCCAGATCGGCGGGGTGCTCGCGACCAATGCCGGCGGCAACAATACGCTTCGTTTCGGCAATGCGCGGGATCTGGTGCTGGGGCTGGAGGTCGTGCTGGCCGACGGCGCGGTGTGGGACGGGCTGCGGCACTTGCATAAGGACAATACCGGCTATTGCCTGCGTCAGCTTTTTGTCGGCTCGGAAGGCACGCTCGGCATCATCACGGCGGCCGTGCTGCGCCTGCAACCCGGTATTCGCGCCCGCGCAGCCGCCTTCTGCGCTGTACCGTCTTCTGAGGCGGCGCTCGCCTTGCTCGGCAGGCTGCGGCAATGGAACGCGGCCGAGCTGCATGCCTTCGAGTATATGAGCGGACTCTCCGTCGCGCTGGTGCTGCACCATATCGCCGGCACCCGGCTGCCTGTGGCCGCCGCCGACCATTATGTCCTCATCGCATTGGCAACGAGCGTCGCGGGCGATCTCGACTCCGCCTTGGAGGAGCCATTGGCCGAGGCCATGGAAGCGGGCGAGGTGATCGACGCCGCCATTGCCCGCAACGAGGCGCAGCGCCGTGCCTTCTGGCAGATTCGGGAAGAGCATGCCGAGGCCCAGAAGCGTGCCGGCGCTTCGGTGAAGAACGACGTTTCCGTGCCCCTGTCGCGTGTGCCGGACCTGCTGCGGCAGGCCGAGGCCGCCTGTGCCGCTGCAGTGTCGGGCATCCGCGTCGCACCCTTCGGTCATCTCGGTGACGGCAATATCCACCTCAATCTGGTGCAGCCGGTCGGCGCGGATGCTGCGGCGTTTCTCGCTCAGTCGGAGGCGCTGATGGACCTCGTCAATGGCGTGGTGCTGCGCCTGGGCGGCAGCTTTTCAGCCGAGCACGGCGTCGGCCGGCTCAAGACCGATTTGATGGAAAGCTGGCGCGGCGGGGTGGAACTCGGGCTGATGCGGGCGATCAAGGCGAGCCTCGATCCGCGCGGAACGCTCAATCCGGGGGTGATATTCCCCCCGTCGGACGCGCTTTAACGCTCCGCCAATTCCCGGCCGGCCGGGCGGATCGCGGTGCAGGCCCGACCGTAATGGTTCATGGCACTACAGGCGGCGCGGGCATGGGCCGGGCTCACAGAGGCAATCCAGGCATGCCACTTGCGATGCGCGCCGACCTTGGCGGAGGCGAGATGCATGACACCGCCGCCGGCGGAGCGCATGCCGATGCGCAAAGCCGTGCTGGCGGCGGCTTTGCTCGGGTAGCTGCCGAGGTCGAGGCTCCAGTTCGAAGGCCCGCGCATTGCCAGCCCGACCTGGCTGCCGACCTGACGCTGACCATTGGGAAGCGTGGCGGGGACAGGCACGACCGGACCTGTGCCGGCGACTTGCTGGGCGCGTCGCATCGCCACCGTGGCGGCCACGGCCGATAGCCCGGCGGCCGGCCCCAGCTCGGTGGCGAAGCCATCATCGAGCATGCTCATCATCTGATGGTCGCGGAAGCCATTGGAGGGCGCCGCCATGACCACGCCGATGAGGCGGACGCCGCCGCGCAGGGCGCTGCTGACCAGATTATGTCCGGCGGCATTCGTATAGCCGGTCTTCATGCCATCCGCACCGGGATAGTATTTCAGCAGATTGTCGTGATTGAAGATCACGCGGCCATGGAACAGGAAGCTGGGCGTCGAGAAGTAGTGATACTCGTCCGGGAAGTCCTGAATCAGGCGGCGCGCCAGAATGGCGAGGTCATGCGCCGTCGTGATCTGCGCGGGGTCGGGCAGGCCAGACGCGTTGCGGAACACGGTGTCGTCCATACCAAGGGTATGGGCCTTCAAGGTCATCAGGGCGCCGAACCGCGTTTCGTCGCCGCCGGCAAGGAATTCGCCCGCAGCCGTCGCCGCGTCATTCGCCGAGAGTGTCACCATTCCGAGGATCGATTCCTCGACAGACAGGCGCGCGCCGGGGCGCACGCCGAGCTTCACGGGCTGCACGTCGGCGGCGTGTTCGGACACCGGCATCATCTGATTGAGGGTGATGCGATGATCACGCAGCGCCTCGAACAGCATATACAGCGTCATGAGCTTGGTCAGGCTGGCAGGATAGCGCGGGGCGTCGGCCTGGGCCTGGAACAGGGTCTGACCGCTATGGGCGTCGACGATGATCGAGCTCATCGGCGGCAGAACGTCAGCGCGTGTGGCGCGCGACGGGAGCGTGAGGGCGCCTGCCACCGCGAGGCAAAGGGCCAGGGGCCAGCGAAGGCAAGCCCTCATACGTGCGTGTTCCTGCCCATCGGAGGCCTCCATCGTGGTGCGATAGCTGCCGTCAAACGACAGTCACGACGCGGCAGGTTTGGCCCAGATCTACCGGAATTGCAATCACTTACGCTCATGCGCTCACACGCCGCCCGCTTGGCGGGCCTCTGATGCTGAAAAACAAATATGGTGCACTGCACAAATTCGCTTGAATCGGGCTGGCGACCGCAGTAGATGAGCTGTGCTGCACCGCAGCAAACCAGGTCATACTTGGTTTTCGTCGCTCCTGAGCGTCACCTGAGCCGGATGCGCGTCATGACCGACATGGAGCATGTGATTTGGCACGCGTGAAACAGAAGTTGGGAGTGGCGTCGATGCAGGATGACATGAACACGACGACCGAGGCTGGGCTTGAGCAGGCCGCCGCCGTGACGCATGAGGTGCTGGAGCAAGCTGGCGCTGCGTCCACGAAGGCCTTCGATACGACAGTTGCGGATATGAAGAACGGCATGACGAAGGCGGCATCGACCTTCGCGGCCTCACAGTCGAAATTCAAAGAAGGGGTGACCAAGACGATGAAAACCGCTGAAGACGTTGTGGCTTTCGGACAGGGCAATCTTGAGGCCGTGATCAAGTCCGGCCAGATCTGGTCGACCGGCTGGCAGGATCTTTCCAAGCAGATGGCCTCGTCGATGCAGGCTTCATACGAAGACGCCATGACCGCGTTCAAGGCGATGACCACCGTCAAGTCCCTGAAAGAGGCCGTTGACCTTCAGGTCGGTCTGGCCCGCTCGACCCTCGAAAAGAGCGTCGCTGAAACCAGCAAATATACCGATGCCTCCATGAAGCTCGCCGAGCAGGCGATCGCGCCGATCTCCGGCCGCATGACCCTGGCTGTTGAGAACTTCTCCAAGACCGCCTGATCCGTTTGATCCGGCGACCTCAAAAAAGCCCAGGCCGTTCGGTCTGGGCTTTTTTTGTGCCCGATCGTTACGCGTAAGGCCTAGCCGCTCGTGCCCGCGCCACATGGGGATCAGCCATGCCCGCCCGTGGTGCATTGATGCTCCGCGAGCCGCCCCCTTCTTTCGCAGCCCAGCTTTCCCCATCTTTCACTTAAGGATGTCGCCTTAGCGGGACATTCAATTCTGGTCTTTTCCAGCGCTGCCTCCTGCTTCTATGGTCAGAGGAGGGACTAGCCGGTCGCGCGGCCTTCCTGGGTGGACGCATCCTCCAGAGAGGTTCACGTTTCGGTATCACTCGGGGATTAACGATAGCGCGATGAGCGACAGCGACAGGCGCAACGGCGGCGGCGCGGATGGCCCCGGTACAGGCGTAGTGGTCAAGACGCGGACGAAGACGCGCAAGCCCGCCATGTACAAAGTTCTGATGTTGAACGACGATTACACGCCCATGGAATTCGTCGTGCATGTGCTTGAGCGGTTCTTCCAGAAGAACCGCGACGAGGCGACTCGCATCATGCTTCACGTCCATCGGCGCGGCGTGGGCGTGTGTGGCGTCTTCACCTATGAGGTGGCGGAGACGAAGGTGACGCAGGTGATGGATCTGGCCCGTCAAAACCAGCACCCCCTGCAATGCACCATCGAAAAAGAGTGAGCCTGATCAAAAGTTAATGCGTCGGCGCGGAATCTTGGTGCAGGATACCCCGTCGATTGGTTTGCTGCGTCTGCGCACTCGGCCGATGCGTAGAGAGTCGAGACTTCGCTGGCTCCCTTCAGGCCTTACCGCCGCGGGCCACAGCCAGTGATGACGAAGTAAAGGAGCGTCGGAATGTTGTCCCGGAATCTTGAGCAGACCCTTCACCGCGCGCTCTCCCTCGCCAGCGAGCGGAAACATGAATACGCGACACTGGAGCATCTGCTCCTGGGGCTCACGGAAGACACCGATGCGGCGACTGTGCTGCGCGCCTGCGGGGTCGATCTCGATAAATTGCGCGGTGACCTCACTGAGTTTCTCGACAAGGATTTGGCGGGCCTCGCGACCGATCGCCCTGGCGACCCGAAGCCCACCGCAGGCTTTCAGCGTGTCGTTCAGCGTGCCGCCATCCATGTTCAATCCTCCGGCCGTGATGAGGTGACCGGCGCCAATGTGCTTGTCGCCCTGTTCAGTGAGCGCGAGAGTCACGCCGTCTATTTCCTCCAGCTTCAGGACATGACGCGCCTGGATGCCGTCAACTTCATCAGCCACGGCATTGCCAAGGCGCCCGGCAAAAGCGCGCCGCGCACTGAGAAAGCCTCGTCGCAGGATACGCCCGAGCAGGAAGAAAAGAGCGGCCGTCGTGGTCAGGATGCGCTGACCAACTACTGCGTCAACCTTAATAAGAAGGCCATCGCCGGCAAAATCGATCCGCTGATCGGTCGCGAGAACGAGATCGAGCGCACCATCCAAATTCTCTGCCGGCGGACCAAGAACAATCCGCTTTATGTGGGCGATCCGGGCGTAGGCAAGACAGCCATCGCCGAGGGCCTGGCCAAGCGCATTGTCGAAGGCGATGTGCCAGAGGTTCTGGCCAAGTGCACCATCTTCTCGCTCGACATGGGCGCGTTGCTGGCGGGCACGCGGTATCGGGGTGATTTCGAGGAGCGTCTGAAGGCGGTTGTCACCGAGCTGGAAAACCATGCCGGCGGCATTCTGTTCATCGACGAAATCCACACCGTCATCGGCGCGGGTGCCACGAGTGGCGGCGCCATGGATGCGTCCAACCTGCTGAAGCCGGCGCTTGCGGCGGGCACGCTGCGCTGCATCGGCAGCACGACCTATAAGGAATTCCGCAACTACTTTGAGAAGGACCGCGCCCTGGTGCGCCGGTTCCAGAAGATCGACGTGCCCGAGCCGAATGCCGAGGACGCCGTGAAGATCCTTCGCGGCCTCAAGACCGTCTACGAAAAGCACCACAAGGTTCGTTATACCGATGAGGCGATCCGCGCGGCGGTCGATCTTTCCTCGAAATACATTCACGACCGTAAACTGCCGGACAAGGCGATCGACGTGATCGACGAAGTCGGCGCCAGCCGGATGCTGCTGCCCGAGCATAAGCGCCGCAAGACCGTGACGCTGCGTGACATTGAGGAGATCGTGGCCAAGATCGCCCGCATCCCTGCGAAATCGGTGTCGGCCGACGACAAGGAGATCCTGCGCCATTTGGAGCGGGATGTGCGCTCCATGGTCTTTGGCCAGGACAAGGCGATCGAAAACTTGGCCGCCGCGATCAAGCTGTCCCGCGCTGGGCTGCGCGACCCGGAGAAGCCGATCGGCAACTACCTGTTCAGCGGCCCGACCGGCGTGGGCAAGACCGAGGTCGCCCGCCAGTTGGCGAGCGTGCTCGGCATCCAGCTCGTCCGCTTCGACATGAGCGAATACATGGAGCGGCATTCGGTCTCACGCCTGATCGGCGCGCCGCCGGGCTATGTCGGCTTTGACCAGGGCGGCATGTTGACCGACGCCATCGACCAGCATCCGCATTGCGTGCTGCTGCTGGACGAAATCGAGAAGGCGCATCCCGACCTCTACAACATCCTGTTGCAGGTCATGGACCACGGCAAACTCACGGACCACAACGGCAAGACCGTGGATTTCCGCAACGTCATCCTGATCATGACGACCAATGCCGGCGCGTCCGACATGGCGAAGGCCGCGATCGGCTTTGAGCGGGATATGCGGACGGGCGAGGATGAGGATGCGATCAAGCGCATGTTCACACCGGAATTCCGCAACCGTCTCGATGCGATCATCCCCTTCGCGGCCCTGACGCAGGACGTGGTGGGCCGCGTCGTCGAGAAGTTCGTCATGCAGCTGGAAGCGCAGCTTGCCGACCGCAACGTGACGATCGAGCTGTCCTCGGCCGCGAAGGAATGGCTCGCGGAGCGCGGCTACGACAAGCTGTATGGGGCGCGGCCGCTGGCCCGAGTCATCCAGGAGCACATCAAGAAGCCGCTGGCGGAGGAGCTATTGTTCGGCCGTCTCGCCAAGGGTGGATCGGTGAAGGTCACGATGAAGGACGGCAAGCTCGACTTCGACGTCACGGAAGCGACGCCCCCGGTGGTTTCGCGGCCCGGCGGCGAAGAGGGCGGCACGGAGAAAGAGCCGGAGGAGGTCGAGTAAGTCTCCTCGGGTTCAGGCTCGAACTCTCGCTCGTCATCTGCGGATCAAGTCCGCGGGTGACGATGAATTTTTACCCGCCTAACCTGCCGCGACCTTCATCCGTGACGGCGCCACCACGTTCGCGATGACCTCACCGAAAGGCCCCGCATTGCGGGCGGCGCCGAGGTCTTTGCCCGTGGTATTCTTCAACGGCAGCAGCGGGAAGACCAGCTCCGCGAAGCGGTAGCATTCCTCCAAATGCGGATAGCCGGACAGAATGAACCGGTCGATACCGAGAGCCATATATTCCTTCATCCGGTCGGCGACCTGCTGCGGGCTGCCGACCAGCGCGGTGCCGGCACCGCCACGGACCAGACCGACGCCCGCCCAAAGATTGGGGCTGACTTCCAGCTTGTCCTTGCGGCCGCCATGCAGTGCGCTCATGCGCTGCTGACCGACGGAATCGAACTTCGAGAAGGCCTTCTGCGCCGTGGCGATCGCTTCCTCATCGACGTATTTGATGAGCGAGTCAGCCGCTGCCCAGGCTTCTTCCTCCGTCTCACGCACGATGACATGCAGGCGAATGCCGTAACTGAAGGTGCGGCCCTCGACCGCAGCCGCCTCGCGAGCCGACGCGATCTTCGCGGCAACATCGGCTGGCGGTTCGCCCCAGGTCAGATAAACATCGGCGTGTTTCGCGGCGACCTTCTGGCCGTCGCCGGAAGAGCCGCCGAAATAGAGTTGCGGATGCGGCTGCTGGATCGGCGGATAGAGCAGCTTAGCGCCCTCCACCTTCACATGCTTGCCGTCGAAGTCGAAGGTTTCGCCCGCGAGCATGCGGCGCCAGACAGTGAGATACTCGTCCGTCGCCTCATAGCGGTCACCATGCTCGAACCAAACGCCATCGCCGTGCATTTCGGTGGGATCGCCGCCGGCCACCACGTTCACAAGCAGGCGCCCATCCGACATCCGGTCGAGCGTCGCGGCCATGCGCGCGGTCATCGCGGGCTCAGATAGACCGGGACGCACCGCGACCAGGAAGCGCAGCCGTTCGGTCAGCGGGACCATGGCCGAGGCCACGACCCAGGAATCTTCGCAGGACCGACCGGTGGGGAGCAAGACGCCGAAATAGCCGAGTTCATCGGCGGCGCGGGCAATCTGACTGAGATAGCCCATGGTGACATGACGCGCCCCGACATCCGTCGCGAGGTATCGCCCATCACCATGCGTCGGCAGGAACCACAACACGTCCGCCTCGGTCGCCGGAGGCGCACCGGATGAAGATATGGCTCCGTTTTCAATGGTCATCGCGCAAGCTTCCTCTCGTCTTAGAGCGGAGAGGATAGAGCGCAATGCCCTGGAAGAGAAGTGGTTTCCTTATTCAGCGAATTTGCGGCGTGGTTTACCGGGTGTGCTTCAAGCTGAGGCCGAACTGCACCCAGGAAATGCCGTGAAAGACGAGTTCGACGGCAATCAGCGTGCCGACGACCCAAAGACTCGCCCAGGGCAGGCTCAGGTAGAGGAGTATTCCAACGGCGAGGCTGATGATGCCGCTCAGCACGACCAGCCAGAGGCCGGGGATATGCCGATGCGTGGCCGCCATGACGAGACGGGCGATGCCGGCGAAGATGAGCATGACGGAGATGACGATCGTGACGATCAGGGAACCGCGCAGCGGCTCCTCCATCAGGAACAGGCCGCCCACGACGTAAACGACGCCCATCAGCACATGGAGCAGGAAATGGCTCCAGCCGCGCACGGCGAAGGCATGCACCACCTGAAGAACGCCACCGACGAGAAGAAGCGCGCCGATGACGACGACGCCCGCGATGCTGGCGGCCACGACATCGAGCCAGCACAGGATGCCGATGATGATCTGCACGATGCCGAGGGCGACGAACCAGCTCCAGCGATGACCGGGGGCGCCACGCCCGACTGTGAGCGGTGCGTTATAGGGGCTGCCGGACATCGGTCGTCTCCGTTCTGATTGCGGAGCGTTCCTTATGGCAGAAAACCTTGGCGCGCCACCGCGCCCCGGCGTTGATTACGACAGGTTTGCCTATTTCGTCATCCTCGGGCTTGACCCGGGGACCTACCCGTTGTGACGCCCAACGGCGTGTAGGCGACGGAAAGGGGAAGCCCGCGCATCAAGCGCGCGGGTGACGGTGTGTAGGGGATTTGTTACCGCGTCTGCTGGATCGCGGCGAGCATCCAGTGGCCGCCACGCCGGCGCGTAAACGTCCAGATCTCTGTCACCAGAGCGCGCGTCGTGGCGCTGCCATCGACGACCTGACCGCGCCCATTTTCGGTCATGTCCAGCATCGAGAAGCGCATGGCCGCAGTGGCATAGTCGGTATCGCCCTCAGACCAGGCGTCGGACAATTCCATGGTCTCGACCCGAATATCGGCGACCCGGTTGCGCAGGCCCTGACGCGTGAGGTTGGCGAGCTGCTCATTGAAATAGCCGACCATCTCGGGCGTGGCGGCGCGGCTGATGGCCGCGATGTCCTGATTGCCCCAGGCCTGCTGCACATAGACCAGGCACTGCTCGAACGCGGACTGATCGGCGGCCGTGATCTGCAGAGGTTGGGCGGCGTTCATGCCGCCCCCCATGCCGGAATTGACGCCTTGCCATCCGCCCGGTGTTCCGCCGGTCGGTGCGACATTCGGGCGCGCCATGCCGCCGCCTCGGTTGCCCACGAACATCCGGAACAGGAAGCGGATGACGAAGAACAGGATCAGAAGCTGAATGAGCGTGCCGAACAAACCGCCGAAGCCCAGGCCGGAATGGAAGAAGCCGCCACCGAACAGCATGCCGAAGATGCCGGCCCCGATCAGGCCGCCCATCAAGCCGCTGGCGAAGGGATGGCGCCCGAACATCGTGCCGCCCATGCCGTAGCCGGCGGGGCGGCCGTAATTGTTCATACCGCCGACCGGCGCCTGGCTGCGCTCAAAGGGCGCCGCGCCAGGCGCGAGACCCGTCGGGCGGGGCGAGAAATAGCTTTGGCTGCCACGGCTGCCGAAGGAATGGCCGCCGCCGAGCCGGGCTTCCGCTGGAACCGCGCCGAGCGCCCCCATCAGGGGGAGAAGAGCGGCGAGCAACATGAGATAGCGGCGCATGACGCGCTTGAACTCCATCAAAAGGAGCTAATGATATGGTGACGCCGAGGGCGCATCACGCCCCCGCGAGCATCATACCGTCAATGCGAATTGTCGGGGCGTCCGTTCCGCGACGGAACCGCAGGTCATTCGCGGGCGTGAGCGTGGCGAACATGTCGGTCAGGTTGCCGGCGATGGTGATTTCCGCCACCGGCTCGGCCAGCGCACCGTTGCGGATCAGGAAGCCGGCTGCGCCCCGGCTGTAATCGCCGGTAATGCCATTGACGCCGGAGCCGATCAGCTCGGTCACGTACAGGCCTTCAGTGATATCGGCCATCAGCTCGGTGGGGCTGAGCGGGCCGGGCTCCAAATAAAGGTTCGTCGCGGAAGGGCCCGGCGGCCCGGATGTGCCACGCGCGGCATGACCGGTTGAGGTCAGGCCGAGCTGGCGCGCGCTGCGGCTATCGAGGATCCAGCTCGTCAGGATGCCGTCGGCGATGATGTCGAGCGGCGCAGTCGGCTGGCCTTCTCCATCGAAGGGGCGGGAGCGCAGGCCACGGCGGCGACGCGGATCGTCACGCACTGTCACGCCATGGGCGAAGATGCGCTGGCCCATCCGTTCCTTCAGGAAGCTTGTGCCGCGCACGACGCTGGCGCCGTTCACCGCACCTGACAAATGGCCGAGCAGGCTGGCGGAGACGCGCGGGTCATACACCACGGACATCCGGGCGGTTTTTGGCCGCGTCGGATTGAGACGCGCCAGGGCCTGTTCGGCGGCGCGGCGGCCGATGCCCGCCGGATCTTCGAGGTCGGCCGCATAGACGGCGCTGGAATAATCATAGTCACGCTGCATGCCCGTGCCGGCGCCGGCGAGGGCTGTCGCGGAGACCGAATGGCCGGTGCGGCGATAGGAGCCAGAGAAGCCCCGGCTGGTCGCGAGCACCGCTTCACTACGGCTGAAGCCCGCGTCCGCGCCTTCGGTATTGGTGATGCCCGGCATCGACCGCGCCGCATCCTCCGCAATGCCCGCCAGTTCGCCGAGCGCCTGCGCGTCAGGCTCGGACGGATCGTCGAGGTCGAGATCGGCGGGGGGAATCTCCCGCAAGGGCGCGACACTGCTCAGCGGATCGGCGGGCACGACGCGGGCCATGGCGACCGCGCGCTGCGCCATATCGGCGAAGGCGGCCTCATCGATAGCCGAAGCCGAGACGATGGCCGAACGCTCGCCGACGAACACGCGCAGGCCGAGGTCACGGCCTTCGGAGCGCTCGACATGCTCGATCTGACCCATGCGACGGCTGACGGAGAGGGAGGTGCCGGAGAAAAGCACGGCGTCGGCTTCGTCCGCACCGGCGCGGCGGGCATGGGCCAGAAGATCGGCCAGCCGCTCGCGCGGATCGAAAGCGGCGCTCATGCCGCAAGCTTTTCGGCAATCGTCGTCAGGCCCGGAACCTTGCCGGCCGGCCCCAGCACCGCAAGGGTCGGCTTCGCGCGGAACAGGCGGGCGGCAGCGCGACAGACATCTTCCGTCCGCACGGCTTCGATCTTGGCGACCATTTCCGGCACCGAGACGATGCGGCCGAAGATCTGGATTTGGCGCGCAAGCTGCTCGCAGCGGCTGCCGGTGCTCTCGAGGGACATGAGGATGCCGGCCTTGGCCTGGGCGCGGGCGCGATGCAGCTCGACCTCCGTCACGTCATGCTGCACGCGGCGAAGCTCCTCCAGCGTCACGGGCATCAGCTCCGCCGCCTCGCTCTCGCCGGTGCCAGCATAGATGCCGAACAGGCCCGAATCGGTGGAGGGCGCGGTGAAGGAATAGATGGAATAGACGAGGCCTCGCTTCTCACGCACTTCCTGGAACAAGCGGGAGGACATGCCACCGCCGAGCAGGTTGGACAGCATCATCGAGGGATAGAAGTCGGGGTCGGTATAGGAGACCGACGGAAAGCCAAGAACGATATGGACCTGGTCGAGATCCCGCGCTTCGCGGAATTCGCCGCCATGATACTCCGCCTGCGTCGGCTCACCGACCACGGTGGTCGGCAGATCGGCGAAATGCTGGGCGGCGAGGCGCATCACCTCCTCATGCTTGAGGTTGCCGGCGGCGGCCACTACCACGTTCCGCGTGCCGTAATGGGCGCGCATGTAATTGGTAAGCGCGTTGCGCGGCATCGAGCGGATGACGGCTTCGGTGCCCAGCGTCGGGCGGCCCATCGCCTGGTCGGGGAAGGCCGCTTCCTGGAAATGATCGAAGATGATGTCGTCGGGCGTGTCGTTCGCCTGACCGATCTCCTGCAGGATCACGCCGCGCTCCCGCTCCAGCTCTTCGGGCTCGAAGCTGCTATGGGTCAGGATGTCGCCGATGATATCAGCGCCGAGGGCAAGGTCTTCCTTGAGCAGCTTGACGTAATAGGCGGTCTGCTCGCGGGCGGTATAGGCGTTGATATGGCCGCCGACGGCTTCGATTTCCTCGGCGATCGCGGCGGCGCTGCGGGTTTCGGTGCCCTTGAAGGCCATGTGTTCGAGGAAGTGGGAAACGCCGTTTTCCTCAGCGCTTTCATGACGCGTGCCGGCGTTGACATAGGCGCCGAAGGACACGGTTTCGACGCGCGTCATCTCCTCCGTCACCACGGTCAGGCCCGAGGGCAGGGTCTCGACTCGAATGGCGTCGCTCATGCGGCAGTTCCCCAAGCGTCATTGCGTTGAACAAAGGCACGAAGCAGCGTCTCGACCGCAGCAAGGTCGTTCGGGGCGCGCGTGAAGTGTTCGGTGCCACTCATCAAATGGGCGAGGCGCGGCGGGAGGGAAGGGCGGATTCCGGTTGCCTGCTCCACGGCATCCGGAAACTTGGCCGGATGGGCCGTCGCCATGGCGATGATCGGCGTCGAATGCGGCAGGCGGGCGGCGCGGGCCGCCTCGATCCCGATGGCGGTATGGGGATCGGTGAGATAGCCGGTTGTGTCATGGATCTGGCGGATGGCGGCGGAGGTCTCCGCGTCGCTCAGGGCGAGGCCCTGGAACAATTCGGTCGCCTTCGACCAGGCGGCATCCGGCACCGGCATGCGGCCGGTGGCGCGGAAGTCGCGCATCAGACCGGCGGTGGCGACGGCATCGCGACCCATCAACTCGAACAGCAGACGCTCGAAATTGGAGCTGACCTGGATGTCCATGCTCGGCGACATGCTGGGATCGACACCCCGCGCCGTCATGTCATTCGCGGCCAGGAAGCGTGTCAGAATGTCGTTATGGTTGGAGCCGATGATCAGGCGCGAGATCGGCAGGCCCATGCGCTTGGCCGCCCAGGCGGCGAGGACATTGCCGAAATTGCCGGTGGGCACGGCGAAGGCGACCTCACGGTCCGGCGCGCCGAGAGCGAGGGCGGAGGCGACGTAATAAGGGATTTGGGCCGCGATCCGCGCCCAGTTGATGGAATTCACGGCGGACAGCCGCATCTCGGTCCGAAAGCGCTGATCAGCGAACAGCGACTTCACCATGTCCTGGCAATCGTCGAAGGTGCCGTCCACGGCGATGTTGAAGACATTGGCGGCGGTGACCGTCGTCATCTGCCGGCGCTGCACCTCACTGGTGCGGCCTTCGGGATGGAGGATGGCGATCTTGATGCGGGCGCGGTCCCGGCAGGCTTCGATGGCGGCTGAGCCGGTATCGCCCGAGGTCGCGCCGACAATGGTCAGAGTCTCGTCGCGCTGTTCCAGCACATGCTGGAACAGATGGCCGAGAAGCTGGAGCGCCATGTCCTTGAAAGCGAGGGTGGGGCCGTGAAACAGCTCCTGCACCCATAGCCCGTCATCGAGCTGAACCAGCGGCACAGTCGCGGGATGGTCGAAGCCGGCATAGGCGAGGCCACACAAATCGCGCAGCGTATCGAGGTCGATCGCCGAGCCCATGAAGGGGTGCATGACCCGCGCCGCGAGTTCCGCATAGGGCAGCCCCCGGAGGGAGCGCCATTCGGCGGCGGAGCGTTCCGGCCAGACTTCCGGCATGAATAGGCCGCCGTCTTCCGCCAGACCCGCCAGAAGCACGCCATTGAAGTCGCGCGGCTCAGCTTGGCCGCGTGTCGAGATATAACGCATCTGTCTCAGCTATCCCAATGAGGGCGCCTTCGCCAGCAGGATCGCCGCATGGCGGGGCAGATTCGCGGCGTGCGCTGTCTTGCTACGGATAACGCTGCGCTCATCCGCCCTACGAGGCGGGATGTAGGGTGGAAAAGCGAAGCGCATTCCACCATTTGCGGAGTCTCAGGACCCCGCATCCACCAGATCGAGGCGGCGCTTGATCACCTCGACGTCGCCCGCCATGCGATCGACCCGGCGGGAGATTGAGGCGGATTGCCCCTCCAGCAAGCCGAGGCGCTCCTTGATTTCGATGCCATCCGCTTTGAGGCTGCCGATATCGCTGCGGATGGCGCGCAATAGATCGAGGACCAGGTTGGGTGGATCGGGTTCCATTGGGCCATCTTGCCACGAATCCAATGAGGCTGGAATCGCATTGTGGAACCTGTTGGTGCGACGTCAGTTACCGTCGATACGGCAGCGGCAACAGCGCGCGGATCGGCATCTTGAGCGGCGCGAGAATGCCTGGAACGATGATACGGGCATCGGAGTCATAGTCCAGGATCATCTCCCGGCAGGCCCCGCAGGGGGAAACGATGGCGAGGCTTTGATCCTCCTCGCCGGTCTTCGGATGACGGATGGCGACCGCCGTTTCGATCGTGCCGTCGCCGTCCAGGATCGCTCGCCCGAGAGCGACCGCCTCCGCGCAAATTTGGAGGCGGCCGACGGTCGCGCCGAGGTGGATGCCGGTCCATATACGTCCGTCCCGACCGCGCAATGCGGCCGAGACCATATGCCAGAAGGGCCGGTAATGCTTGGAGATGACCGCCCGCGCTGCGGCGATCAGCTCATGATCCGCGGGCGTCAGTGTCTCGACGGGAATCTCATGCTCGGGCGCGATCGTCTCATTCGGCAGCCTCAACCTCATCTCCCGTCGGATCGGACATCATGGCATTCACCACGATGCCCGAGTGATCGCGCAGCTTCAATTCCAAAGCCTCCGCGACATCAGGGTGATCCAGCAAAAACTGCCGGGCGTTGTTGCGGCCTTGGCCGATGCGCTGGCTGTCGTAGCTGAACCAGGAGCCCGATTTCTCGACCACGGCGGCTTTCACGCCGAGATCGATCAACTCGCCCATCTTGCTGATACCCTCACCATACATGATGTCGAACTCGACCTGACGGAAGGGCGGGGCCAGCTTGTTCTTGACCACCTTCACGCGGGTCTGGTTGCCGACGACCTCGTCCTTCTCCTTGATCTGGCCGATGCGACGGATGTCGAGGCGGATGGAGGCGTAGAACTTCAGGGCATTGCCGCCCGTGGTGGTTTCCGGATTGCCGAACATGACGCCGATCTTGAGGCGAATCTGGTTCAGGAAGATGAAGGTCGTCTTGGACTTCGAGACCGAACCGGTGAGCTTTCGCAGCGCCTGGCTCATCAGCCGCGCATGAAGGCCGACATGGGTATCGCCCATTTCGCCTTCCAATTCGGCGCGGGGCACCAGGGCCGCGACGCTATCGACCACCAGCACGTCGATCGCGCCCGATCGCACCAGGGTATCGGCGATTTCCAGCGCCTGCTCACCCGCGTCCGGCTGGCTGATCAGCAGGTTGTCGACATCGACGCCCAGGCGGCGGGCATAGATCGGGTCGAGCGCGTGCTCGGCATCGATGAAGGCGCAGGTGCCGCCGCGCTTCTGGGCCTCGGCAATGGCGTGGAGGGCGAGTGTGGTCTTGCCCGAGCTTTCCGGGCCGTAGATTTCTACGATCCGGCCGCGGGGCAGGCCGCCGATGCCGAGTGCGAGGTCGAGGCCGATCGAACCCGAGGGAATCGTTTCGATGTGCTCATCACCGGGGCGGGAGCCCATGCGCATGATGGAGCCCTTGCCGAATGCCCGTTCGATCTGCAGGAGAGCCGCGTCGAGAGCCTTGGTCTTTTCCATTTTGGTCCTCAAAAGGCGGAATCAGGGCGCGACTCGGCTGCCCGAATCAGGTGAATCTGAGTCTGGCCAAATAAGAACAAATACGCAACACCGGCGGGGTGGAGCTTTGGTCTTAAACGACCAGCAATTGCCCTATCGTTACGATATCGACACCAGCGATGTCCATATTTCGATGCGCCCTGGCGAGCGATCCATCGAGATCGATGCCTCGGCTGGCGTCATCGACCATGGACACCGTCAGGCCGAAGTGTCGGGCATCGCAGGCGGTCCAGCCGACGCAGAAGTCGGTCGCGACGCCGCAGACCACGACCTCGGTAATGCCCCGGCTCGCCAGCCAACCGTCAAGGCCCGTTCGGGTCGTCCGATCGGCTTCGAGGAAGGCGGAGTAGCTATCGACAGCCGGGTGATAGCCTTTGCGCAGGACCAGGCCGGCATGCGGAATATCGAGATCAGGGTGAAACGCAGCGCCCTCGGTGCCCATGACGCAATGATCCGGCCATAGAACCTGCGGGCCGTAAAAGGCGTCGAAGGTCTCATAGACATCTTTTCCGGGATGGCTGGACGCGAAGGACGCATGGCCCGGCGTATGCCAATCCTGCGTCAGCACGACGTTCGAGAACTGCGTCGCGAGCTTATTGATGGTCGCCACGATGTCGTGGCCGCCGGCAACAGCCAGTGCGCCACCGGGCATGAAGTCGTTCTGCATATCGACGACGAGAAGGGCGCGATTGCTCATAATGTCCCACCGGAGGCGTGTCTTGGCCGTCTGTCCCTACACCCTGACGCAGGCTAAGGGGAGGTCATGACCGCTCACATCCTGGACCATCCGATCTGGAACGCCTTGACAACGCGACAGAGCGGCTTCGCCGAGGCGGATGGCCTCGCCCGGCGTTATCGGCCCGAAATCTCGCTGTTTGCGGCAATCGCCGATCGCACGCCGGACAGCTTCGCTTCGCTCCGTCGGCTCATCCCCGATGGCGGTACGGTTGCCTTGTTCACGATCGCGCCGGTGACGCCGCCGGATGATTTTGAGGTGACGCTCGCGACCACGCTGGAGCAGATGCTCGGAACGGAGCTCGTGGAGGCCGACGAGTCGGCGCTAAGTCCGCTCGGCGTCGCCGATGCGCCGGAGATGCTGGACCTCGCCGAGCTGACGAAGCCTGGACCCTATTATCTCCGCACGCATGAGCTGGGTGCTTTTCTCGGTGTGCGGGTCGGTGGCCAGCTCGTCGCTATGGCCGGCGAACGCATGAGGCTAAATGGCTTCACGGAGGTGACGGCCGTCTGCACCCATCCCGATCATTGCGGGAAGGGCTATGGCAGCTTGCTTCTCGGCGCGGTGGCGCGGCGTGTGCGGGCGCGCGGCGAGACGCCGTTCCTGCACGTCTTCTCGCACAACACCCAGGCGATCGCGCTCTATCTCCGCTCGGGCTTCACTCATCGTCAGACGATGCAGCTCACGGTGTTGGCGAAGCGCTCTGTTCCAACATCGGTTTGAGTTTTGCTAGCACTTCGGCCACGATCTCATCGACGGGGCGACCGATCTCGACCGTGATGGCCTCTTCCGGTCCGGGCGCTTCTAGCGTCGCGAACTGACTCTGAAGCAGGGACGGCGGCATGAAATGCCGCTCGCGATGCTGCATGCGGGACAGCAGAAGCTCGTAACTGCCCTTCAAATAGATGAAGTGCACGTCCTTGTGGCGATTGCGCAGGATGTCGCGATAGGTGTGCTTGAGCGAGGAACAGGTGACGACGCCTCTCACACCTTCGTCGCGCCATTCGGCAATGCGCGCCGCGATCGCTTGAAGCCAGGGACGCCGGTCATCATCGTCAAGCGGCGTACCATGCGACATCTTCTCGATATTGGCGGGGGGATGAAGATCGTCCCCTTCGATCATCGGCCAGCCGAGATCCTTGGCCACTGCCGCCGCAATGGTCGATTTGCCGCAGCCAGAGACGCCCATGAAGATCAGCGCGGTAAGTGGCATGGAAGAGAAGACCCCTAGGAGCAGAACAAGATTGGCCCGAATCCAAATCCAAAATCGTCATCCCCGCATCAAGTGCGCGGATGACGGTCACTAGCAATGACCAACCTTACCATCATCGCGTGCCTAAACGTTGAAGCGGAAGAGCAGCACGTCACCGTCCTTCACCACGTATTCCTTGCCTTCAATCCGCAGCTTGCCCGCGTCGCGCGCGCCGGCTTCACCCTTGTAAGCGATGTAATCCTCGTAGGCCGTGGTCTCCACCGCAATGAAGCCGCGTTCGAAATCGCCATGGATGGCGCCAGCCGCGCCCGGTCCCTTGGTGCCCTTGAGAATGGTCCAGGCCCGCGTTTCCTTAGGGCCCACGGTGAAGTAGGTGATCAGGCCCAAAAGCCCATAGCCGGCACTAATCACGCGGTCGAGGCCGCTATCCGTCAGGCCCAGACCTTCGAGATAGTCGCCGCGATCGGCATCCGGCAATTGGCTGACCTCAGCTTCGATGGCTGCCGAGACCACGACATGGGCGGCGCCCTGGCGTTCGGCCATCTCCGCGACCTTGGCGGAGAAGGCATTGCCCTCGGCGGCCGAGGCTTCCTCGACGTTGCAGACATAGAGGACGGGCTTGGCCGTCAGCAGTTGTAGACGCTCGGCAATGCGGCGGTCGGCTTCGGGGATGGCGGTGCGGGCGGCTTTACCCTCGGTCAGCGCCGCGATGATCGGCTCGACCAAGGCGAGCAAGGTCACGCTCTCCTTGTCGCCGCCACGCGCACGCTTCTGCAAGCCGATGAGGCGCTTCTCCAGGCTTTCGAGATCGGTGAGCATCAGCTCGGTCTCGACTACCTCGGCATCCCGCACAGGATCGATATTGCCTTCGACATGGGTGATGTCGCTGTCCTCGAAACACCGCAGGACGTGGATGATGGCGTCGGTCTCGCGAATATTGGCGAGGAATTGGTTGCCGAGGCCTTCCCCCTTGGAGGCGCCGCGCACCAGACCGGCGATGTCCACAAACTCCAGGCTCGTCGGCAGGATCTTGGCGGATTTGCCGATGGCGGCCAGCGCCTGAAGCCGCTTATCCGGCACCGCGACACGGCCGACATTGGGCTCGATGGTGCAGAAGGGATAGTTCGCGGCCTGGGCGGCGGCGGTCGCCGTCAAGGCGTTGAAGAGAGTCGATTTGCCGACATTCGGCAGCCCGACGATGCCGCAGTTGAACCCCATCAGCCTACCTTCCGCATGTCTTCGGCGACACTTGTCATGAAATCCTCTGGCCGGTTGTCGGCAAGCTGTGGCGCACGGTCGGCGACCGCGCCCAGGAAGGGGATCAGCCAGCTCCGGTCGGCGGCCGGAAAATCCCCCAGCACATAGCCCAGAACGCGATCCTTATGGCCAGGATGCCCGATGCCCAGCCGCACACGCCGATAGTCCGGCGTGCCGAGGCACTGGTCGATGCTGCGCAGCCCGTTATGCCCGGCCGCCCCGCCACCCTGCTTGATGCGCAGCTTGCCGGGAATGAGGTCGAGTTCGTCGTGAAACACCGTCATCACATCGGGCGTGAGCTTAAAGAACGCCGCCGCCGCCTGCACCGACTGGCCGGAGGCGTTCATATAGGTCATCGGCTTGAGGGCAAGAATGCGTGTTGTGCCGATGCGCCCCTCGGCCACAAGACCCTTGAAACGCGGCCGCCACGGCCCGAAGCCGTGGCGGCTCGCAATCGTATCCAGCGCCATGAAGCCAATATTGTGGCGCTGCCGGGCCATGCCCGGCTCTGGATTGCCGAGCCCGACCCAGAGCTGCATAGGCGGATGGACCTCCCCTTGCGGAGGAGCCCCTTACTTCTTCTTCGCGGGCTTCTGCGCCGGACCGGGGGTCGAGCCCTTGGCCGGTGCCGCACCCTTGGCCGGAGCGGCGCCCTTGGCGGGTGCCTTGCCGCCAGCCTTGGTGGCGGCGGGCGCGGGCGTGGCGGCCGCAGCGGCGGCGGCATCCTCGGCGGCATCGGTTTCCGAAATCTGCGTAGGCGGTGCGACGGTCGCGATCACGAAGTCACGCTCCAGAATGATCGGGCGCGTGCCCTCGGTGCCGCGAAGGTCCGAAAAGCGGATGTTGTCGTTGATGTCGAGCGTGCCGAGATCGCCGTGGAAGGCTTCCGGCACCGTCTCGGGATCGGCATAGACTTCGACCGTGTGGCGGACGACGTTCAGCACGCCACCGCGCTTGAGGCCGGGGGAGGTGGCTTCATTCTCGAACACCACTTGCACGGCGACGCGAATCTGCTCGCCCGGCGCAAGGCGCTGAAAATCGACATGCTCGGGCTGGTCGGTCACGGGATGGAACTGCACGTCGCGGATCAGGGCGCGCGTGGTATCGGTACCGTACGAAAGCTCGTACAGGCGTGACCGCCAGCCACCGCGATGAAGCTCCTTCATGACCGCGCGCGGCTCAAGGGAGATCAGGGTCGGCGTCTGCTTCGCCCCGTAGATGACGGCGGGAACCTTCCCGGCCCGGCGTGTCGCGCGTGCTGCCCCCTTACCTGCATGCTCGCGCAGCTCGGCCGGAATAGTCGTGAAATTGGCCATAACTCGCTCCTATCGGAAAACACTAAAACGCCGGCCTCCAGGGGTGCCGACGTTACGCGGGCGATGTAGCGGAAGCCCAGACCCCGCGCAACCGCGGCCTGCGCACGTCCGGTGCGACAAGCCGATGGCCGCAACTTTCTGTTGCAAACATCGATACATCCTGTTGCGGAATCTTCCGGTTTCGATTTTAATGCGGATCGGCAAAGTTGTATCTACAACCTGAAGATGCGCCATTGGAGCAATATCTTTAGGGTCTTTAAAACCAAGAAATCTTCAAAGGGAGACGGTCATGCCAGATACACAGCAGCCCGCGATTGATCTTTCTCAAGAAAACACCCCGATCGACGAGAGCTTACAAAAATACGCTCAACTCATGAACAATTTGCAAGGTAATATCCTCACCTCGCATGGCCGCCATTTCGCCATGCACATTTTTTTCAAGTTCAAGCCGGATCTTGCGGCCGCCAAGGCTGCCATCGTCGCGCTGCGAACCTCGGGTTACATCCATTCGGCTGCGGAGCAAGCTGCCCAGACTGCCCGCTTCGTCGCTGACGGCGACACAATACAGGAAGTCTTCGGCACGATACTGTTCAGCGCCCACGGTTTGGCGGCGCTAGGGCTCACCGTGCCGCCGGGCGGCAGCATCGCACCAGGACCTGCCGTCAACCTGACCTTTGCACAACCGATGCGTGCTGCGGCGGCTGAGTTAGGCGACAAACTGAACCTGTGGGACCCTGAATATCTTGAGGACATCGACGGTGTGCTCATCGTCGCCTACGGCAATCAGCCGACCGACAACACGCAACCGATCCTCGACGAACTCTTCGCTCAGGCGAAGAAGGCACGCGAGATCCTGGAGAAGGGGGCTGTGGTTGCGAAGGTCGAGACCGGCCATGCCCATGTCATCGACAACGAGCCGCGCGAGCATTTCGGCTTCGTGGACGGGATCAGCCAGCCGCTCTTCCGTGTCAAGGATATCGCTGGCGCTGGCCCGACTGACCTCTTCGATCCTGCGGCCGGGCTGATCAACCTTTTGATCGCCGATCCCTGCGCGCCGGGCGGTTCCACGGATGCCTTCGCGAGCTTCTTCGTGTTCCGAAAGTTGGAGCAGAACGTCAAAGGGTGGCGTGCGGCGGTAGAAACAACCGCGAAAGACCTGGATGCGGATCCCGGCCTTGCCGGCGCCATGGCAGTGGGGCGTTTTCAGAACGGCGATCCGGTGGTGGAGGCGGATGCGCCGACGGGTCCCTTTCCGCAGCCGAGCCCGCCGAACAACTTCACTTATGCCGAGGACGTGGCCGGGCTTAAATGCCCGTATCACGGCCATATCCGGAAGGCGAACCCCCGTGGCGACACAGACCGCAACTTCGGTAAAGGGGACGGTAAGCTGACGCCCGGTGAGCGCGACCGCCGCATTGCGCGCCGGGGCATCACCTACGGCGATCGTGCGCCGGGCCTGACCGATGCCCCGGAGACGGGGGTCGGACTGCTCTTTATGTGTTATCAGGCGAATATCGCCGACCAGTTCGCCTTCATGCAGAAGAACTGGGTCAATAATGACGGTTTCGGGCGCGGCGATCCGCTGCCTGGACAGGATGCCGTCATCGGCCAGGGCAGCCACACCCAGGCACAGGTCTGGGCCGATCCCTGGGGCGGGCCAAACACCAAGACGCTGCCGGATTTCGGCCAGTTCGTTACGAACAAAGGCGGCGAGTTCTTCCTCGCCGTCAGCATCCCCACGATCCTGGCCCTGGCTTAACGCGGCGTCTGCACCGGTGGATGAGCCGGTGCCACCCCTTTGGGATGCGGTCCCATGTTCAATAGTTCGGTGCTTGACGTGGCGCTCGGCGTGGTTTTCGCCTTCCTGGCGGTCAGCCTGATCACCAGCGCCGTGGTCGAGGCGATCAATTCGATCTTCAAGCTAAGGTCGCGGTCATTGCTGAGTGGGGTGAAGGCACTGGTCAATGACCCGAACTTCACCGGCTTGGCGATTGCACTTTACAGACACGCGGCCGTCAATCCGCGCAGCGGCGGGGCCTCGACCGCCGGCGGCACGGACGCGCCGCTCAAAAATACACCGGCCTATATCCAGCCGCGGCAATTCGCCAATGCCTTGCTCGACATCACGGGGCTTTCCGCAGCGAGCGCCACGGAGGCGGCCCGGGCCCCTGGGCCGCAGGCTGTCGAGGCGCTGACCAACGCGCTCGATACGAGTCTCGCGGACGCGACCAACCCGCAGATCAAGCAGCTATTAACCGATATCGTGCAGCGCACACGGGGTGATATCGAGCAAGTGAGGACGGAGACAGCGGCTTGGTTCGATGGCGCGATGGATCGCGTGGGCGGCGCGTTCAAGCGCTGGACGCAGTTGATTTCGTTCATGATCGCCTTCCTCCTCGCCGGCGCGCTAAATGTGGACACGATAAATGTGGCGACCGTCCTCTGGGCGCAGCCGACCGTGGCCAATCATCTCCAGGTGCTTGCTTGCGCCGACAAAGATTGCCCTGACATGGCCAAGTCCGCCGCCGATGTCATAGCAGCGCTCGATAATACCCTGCCTATCGGTTGGCCGCCCGGCCGGCTCCAGACGTTCGAGGGCTATCCGTGGGAAGCTTTGCTAGGTTGGCTGGTGACGGCCTTCGCCACCCTGTTCGGCGCGCCCTTCTGGTTCGATATGCTGCAAGGCTTCGTGCGTTTGAAGGGCGCGGGGCCAAGCCCGGCTGAAAAGCAGGATGGGAGCGCCGCCGCCAATTGAGTGGGGTAGCTTGCCCCGTCGGAGCGCTTCCGCCATGGTCCGCCGCCCAACGCGCCGGACCCTATGACGCTCCACGCCTCCCTCGTTCATCTCGTTTTCCTGGCTGGCCTCGCGATGCTTTCGGCGGCGGCGGTGCGGGCGATGATCGGCGTGGGCGTGATGGATCACCCCTCCGGCCGCAAGGCGCATGATGCGCCCACGCCCAAGATGGGCGGGGTCGGTATCGTGCTCGCCTATCTTCTCGGGATCGCGATCCTCTATCACTATGCCGGCTTCGCCCGCATCGCCGATCCCTATTTCCGGGGCATGATCCTCTCGGCCTTCGCCATCGCCTTGGTTGCGCTGCTGGACGATCTTTACGATTACCCCTTCATCGTGAAGCTCGGCGCCCAGATCGTGGCGGCGCTGACCGCCGTGGGCGGCGGTCTTTTCGTCACCTTCTATCGCATTCCCTATGTCGGCGGCGTCGATGTCGGTCCTTTCGCGATCCCCTTCACCCTGTGTTGGATCATGTTCGCGACCAATGGCATGAACTTCATCGATGGCATGAACGGCCTCGCGGCCGGGGTCACGCTGATTACCTGCGTCTTTCTCAGCCTGTTTGCGATGCATGCGGGCGCCTGGTTCACCTATCTCGCGGCGGCCTTGTTGGCGGCGGGCGTGGTCGGTTTCCTGCCATTCAACTATCCCCGCGCGCGCATCTTCATGGGCGATGTCGGCAGCCAGTTCTGCGGCTTCGTGCTGGCCATGCTGGCGGTCGCCTCCTCCCGCTTCGAGGGCGCCGACCTGTCCTTCGTGCTGGTGCCGATGATGCTGACCGGCGCCCTGTATGACGTCGGTTTCACTCTGGTCCGGCGGCTGCTGCGCGGGGAGAACATCACCCGCGCCCATCGCGGCCACCTGTTCCAGGTCGCCCAGCGCGCCGGCATGGACCCGCGCCTGATCACGCTCATCTACTGGGGCTTCACCCTGTTCGGCGCTGCTGCCGCTTGGTGTTTCCTGGCCGCCCCGTCCCTCTACAAGCCGGTGATCGTGCTCGTGCCGCTGGTGCCGCCGATGATCTGGACCCTTTATGTCATCCACCGCGCCAGGCTGACGGATGTCGGCCGCTGGTCGCAGTGATACGGCAGCAAAACACCTCTTCAGACTGTTCGGCTGCTTAATTCCGCCTACAATCTTTCAGTTCCGTGACCGAAGGGCTCGGCACGGGACCAAAGCATCCACAAAAGCCCAAAACGGGGAGGCTGCGCATGACACGGGTTGCATTGGTAACGGGCGGTTCACGCGGGATCGGCGCGGCGATCAGCATCGCGCTGAAGGAGGCCGGCCGCCACGTGATTGCGAGCTATGCCGGGAATGTCGAGGCGGCGGAGGCCTTCACGGCCTCCACGGGCATTCCCACGATCAAGTTCGACGCCGGGAGCTTTCCGGAATGCGAGGCCGCCGTCGCGGAGATCACCGAGGCACATGGCGCGATCGAGGTGCTGGTGAACAATGCCGGCATTACGCGGGACGGCACGATGAACCGCATGACGCGCGATATGTGGGATGCGGTGATCGATACCAACCTCGGATCCTGCTTCAACCTGTGCAAGCTCACCTTCGACGGCATGAAGGCGAAGAAATTCGGCCGGGTGGTCAATATCGGCAGCATCAACGGGCAGGCCGGGCAATACGGCCAGGTCAATTACGCCGCCGCCAAATCCGGCATCCATGGCTTCACCAAGGCCCTGGCGCAGGAGGGCGCGCGCTTCGGCATTACCGTCAACGCCATCGCGCCGGGCTATGTCGATACCGATATGGTGCGCGCGGTGCCTGAGGATGTGCTCGCCAAGATCGTGGCGCGGATTCCCGTGGGTCGCCTCGGCCATGCCGAAGATATCGCACGCGGGGTGGTCTTCCTGACCGCCGATGCCGGCGACTTCATCACCGGATCGACGCTCTCCATCAATGGTGGCCAACATATGTACTGACCCTTGGGTCAGTACAGCCCGAAAGGCACGCGATGACGTTGCGGATTGGAATCGCCGGCATCAGCGGTCGGATGGGGCGCCTTCTGGTGGAAGAAGTGGCCGCCGCCGGCGCCGATATGGCGGGCGGAACACGGCGTGGCGACGACCTTGGGCCGGTCGCCGCCGCGAGCGACGTGGTGATCGACTTCACCCGCGCCGAGGCGGTTCAGGCCCATGCCGCCGCCCTGGCCGATTCCGTCACTGCCTGGGTGCTCGGCACCTCGGGCCTCAGCGCGGCGGATGAGATGGCGGTCGCCGAGGCGTCCAAGCGCATCGCCGTCGTCTACGCGGCAAACTTCTCACCCGGCGTCACCCTGGTGCTGGCCCTCGCCGAGCGCATGGCGGCGGCCCTGCCGGCAGCGCAATACGATGCCGAGATCGTCGAAATGCATCACCGCCAGAAGGTCGATGCGCCGTCCGGCACCGCCATTGGCCTCGGTCGGGCGGTCGCCACCGGGCGTGGCGTCGATCTTGCGGATGTCATGCAGAGCGGCCGGGACGGCCATACCGGCCCGCGCGAAATGGGCACGATCGGTTTCGCGGCCTTGCGCGGCGGCCAGGTGGTGGGCGAGCATAGCCTTCTATTCGCCGGTGCCGACGAGCATATCATTCTCACGCACAAGGCATTCGACCGCAGAACCTTCGCGTCGGGGGCTGTGCGCGCCGCGCTATGGGCTTCTACTCAGCCACCAGGCCTCTATGCGATGCGGGACGTTCTGGGTCTGCATTGACGCCTTACGTGTTGACCCCCTCGGGAGTTTCGGCCAAACCGCCAGTCCTCGCCGCCCGGCGAGGTCACTTCCAGGCAGTGTGAGGCCCAGAATGCGCGACAGCGGCGAATATCTCTTCACGTCGGAATCCGTTTCCGAAGGTCATCCCGACAAGGTCGCCGACCGGATCAGCGATACGGTGGTGGATGCGTTCCTCGCAGCCGACCCCTATGCCCGCGTTGCCTGTGAGACCTTGGTGACGACCAACCGCATCGTGCTAGCCGGCGAAACACGCGGGCCGGACACCATCACCCACGAATATCTCGCCCATCTCGCGCGCCTCGCGGTGCATGACATTGGCTACGACCAGTCTGGCTTTTCCTGGAAGACGGCAGATATCCAGGTTCATCTCCACGGCCAGTCCGCCGATATCGCAGTCGGCGTGGACGCGGCCGGCAATAAGGACGAGGGCGCCGGCGACCAGGGCATCATGTTCGGTTATGCCTGCCGCGAGACCGAAGAGCTGATGCCCGCGCCGCTGTTCTACTCGCATCTCATCCTGCGCCGGGTGAGCGAGCTGCGCCGGAACAAGGATCTCAGCGTCGAGGGGCTGCAGCCCGACGCGAAGAGCCAGGTCACGCTGCGCTATATCGACGGCAAGCCGGTGGGTGCCACCAGCATCGTCGTCTCGACGCAGCATGATGAGGGTGTCAGCCAGGAGCGCATCAAGGGGATGTTGCTCCCGATTATTGAGAGCAGCCTGCCGCCCGGCTGGATGCCCAATGAGTCCGACATCTACGTCAATCCGACCGGAACCTTCGTCGTGGGTGGACCGGACGGTGATTGCGGCCTGACCGGCCGCAAGATCATCGTGGACACCTACGGCGGTGCGGCCCCGCATGGCGGCGGCGCCTTCAGCGGCAAGGACCCGACCAAGGTCGATCGCTCCGCGGCCTATGTCTGCCGCTATCTCGCGAAGAACGTCGTCGCTGCCGGCCTCGCCGAGAAATGCACGCTGCAGATCAGCTACGCCATCGGCGTGTCGCATCCCCTTTCGGTCTATGTCGATCTGCATGGCACCGGCCATGACGTGAGCGAGACCAAGCTTGAGCAGGTGTTGCGCGAGCTGGTCAATCTGTCGCCCCGTGGCATTCGCGAGCATCTTCGCCTCAACCGCCCGATCTATGCGGTGACCTCGGCCTATGGCCATTTTGGCCGCACGCCGGATGAGGAGAAGGGCACCTTCACCTGGGAACGCACGGATCTGGTGCCGGCGCTGAAGTCCGCCTTCGGCCGCTGATTCCGCCGAAGCCCCAGCCGAACCGGCTTTACGGCCGGCAAAGGAGCCACCCGCTACGGGCGCGACAGGCCTGGCTGATGCAAGCCGTGCTGCCGCGCCTCCGCTTCGATGACGCCTTCATCGAAGCGCCGTCGCGGTCCTTCGAGGGCGCCATCGAGTCGCTGTGGATGGAGGTCGGGTTCGGGGGCGGGGAGCATGCGCGCGCACTCGCCGCTGCCAATCCCGCCATCGGGCTGATCGCCTGCGAGGTCTTCGAGAACGGCATCTGCTCGATTCTGTCTGCCCTGGTGCCCGATGACGGCACCGAGGATGTGCCGGCGTTGCCGCCCAATTTGCGGCTTTGGGACCAGGATGCGCGGGGTTTGCTCGCGCGCTTGCCGCCCGCGTCACTGTCGCGTCTCTATCTCATGTTCCCCGATCCCTGGCCGAAGTCCCGCCATGTGAAGCGGCGCTTCATGCATCCTGAAAACATCGCCCTCGCCGCGCGGGCCGTGAAGCCCGGCGGGTTGTGGCGGATTGCGACGGACGACCCGACCTATCAGGCCTGGACGGCGGATGTGCTGGCGGCGCAACACGCCTTCGACGTGCCGCCACCCGCGACGCTGCGGCCCGAGGATTGGCCGCCGACGCGCTATGAGGCCAAGGCGCTGCTCGCCGGCCGCCCCTGCCTCTATTGGAGTCTGATCCGCCGCAGCGGCAGCTGAACCTCCCCCAGGCCGGCGGCGAATCCCCGGCTCGCGCGCCAGCAGGGCGTCTCCACCCAGTGATGCAGCGCCCAGGCCGCGAGGATCGGCAGCCCTAAGGCGGGCATGATCCAAAAGACGGAAAACGCCCACCAATGCCCGCGGGACTCGGGGGTGATTACCAGCATGAGCAACCGCTGGATTGGCGCGTGAATGAGATAGAGCGGGTAGGACACACGGCCGAACCACAGCAGCAGCGGGCGTGTCAGGATTTGTCGCAGCAAAAGCGCGGGTTGGAAAAGACCCGGCCAAGGCAGGGCGCCCCATGACAAGGTCATCGCTTCGCCAAGGATGCAGACCGTCCAGACGAGCGGGACGGCCAGTTTCTCGATGGCGCCCTGGGCCACGCACAGCAGGCAGAGCAGGATGAGGGTCAAACGGTAGAAGCGCCAGGCCGCGCGGTCCCCGCCTGAGGAGAGCAAGCCATAACTCGCGATGCCGAGGGCAAAATAGCCGGCCTCATGCGGCAGAAAGGCGCGGCCGAATTGCCAAGGCAAAGGCAGCAGGTCGAGCGCTGCACCCGCGACGCCGAGGAGGATGAAGAAAACGGTGAGCGGCTGCGCGGCAGATCGGCCGAAGGCCAGCAGACCGGCGATCACCGCATAGAATTGCCATTCGGTACTCAGACTCCAGGCCGGTCCCAGGATCGCGAATTCCGCATCCGGCAGCACGGCGCGCGGCCAAAGCCCGTGGGTCATGGTCAGATGGGCGGCGAGATGCGCGAGCCATGGCTGCGGCCATGCTGCTTCGCAAATGTCCCGCGCGGCGCCCGCCTGCGGCAGCCACGGCATGGCGGTCAGTGGGTCACCTGCCGCCAGAACCAAGGCCGCCAGGACTAGGGCGACGCCATAGACGGGAAGCAGCCGGCCCGCGCGCGCGATCAGGAAGCCGGCCGCACTGGGCTGTCCATCGAGGGAACGCAGGATCACCAATCCGCTCAGAACGAAGAACAGGTCCACGGCCGCCAGGCCATGCGATACTGCCGGCCGGAGCCAGGCGGCCGCGCTCGGAAGCCACAGAAAGGGGACCGTGTGGCCGAGCAGGATATAGAGCGCCAGTGCCCCGCGTAGGCCATCGAGCGCCCGCAATCGTCCGGTTATCGTTGTCATTATGCAATGATAACCGGACGATTGCGATTTGACGAGCGGTAACGGTTAGGAGCTGGGTTTGTAAGCTACGTCATACTCTGCCTTCGCGTGCCATGGCGAGGAACTTGGACGGCGGAGCCATCCCACATCGTCGCGGCTCAATGGTGCCCGTAATGCGGGGTCAGGCTCGCATGCGCCAAGGCGTGCTTGCGCAGGAAGATGGCCACGGCCTGCGCCGGCGCTTGGTCCTTGAAGGGAAGCTGCGCCTGATCGACGGCCCAGACGGTGATCAGATAATGATGGGCCGAGCTGCCACGCCGAGGGCAGGGGCCTTGATACCCCATGCTGCCCAACCCATTGCGGGTCTGGTGCGCGCCGGGGGGGCGCAGGGCGGGCGTCGCATCCGCATTCTGCTGCAGTGCGGTAGTCGAGACCGGAATGCCGAACAGGACCCATAGCCAGACGACGCCGACCTTGGCATCGAGATCCGCCATGGTCACCGCGTAGCTATTGGTACCTGCGGGGGGATGCAGCCATACCAAGGGTGGCGACTGATTGGCGCCTTTGCATCCGTCATGGTCGTAGACATCCGCGAGCGGAATTTCATCGCCATTGCGAAAGGTCGGGCTGGCGATGGTCAGGCTTGCGGCCCGCGCCTGGACCGTGACGCCCGCGACCGACGAGATAGCAAGCGCCAAAGCCAATGCGCCGGTGCGGACGCATCGGAAAATGTGATGTGAGGGAGTTGGCATGATGATGGGTTGCGGTCTATAGATCACGCAACGATAACTCCCGCGGTCAGTGGGGCAAAACGTCCAAAGACTAAAAGGGTGGCCCATTGGCCGCCTTTTTTATTTCTTCTTACCTGCGGTTTAGCGATGACCCGCCGCGCTTGGCAAGACGCCACACCCGTTTAAGCACGGGTAGACCACCAGCAATGCGTGGAGACCTTAGCGGCAACCTTGGCGCTTGCGCCTGCCGGGTACGGCGCCTATATGCCGCTCTTCACTTCACCGCTGATTACGGGGGTGGCCCAAAAGGCCGCCTTTTTTGTTTTGACCGAGAACATTCCGCATCACACTGGTTTCGACGCCCGCTTGGCCGATATCATCCTGCCGCGCATCGCTGCGATGGGATATGAGTTGGTGCGCGTGCGCGTGCTCGGGCGTGAACGACCGACCGTGCAGATCATGGCGGACCGCGCCGATGGATCGCAGATCACGGTCGATGATTGCGAGGCGATCAGCCATCAGATCGGCGCCGTGCTGGATGTCGAGGATATCGTGCCCGGCGCCTGGACGCTTGAAGTAAGCTCGGCCGGTATCGATCGTCCTCTCACACGACCCAAGGATTGGAACCGCTTCGCGGGCCATATCGCCAAGGTCGAAATGTCGATCCCCACCCTGGAGGGACGCAAGCGTTTCTCGGGAACCATTTTGGGGGCCGAGAACGGCCAGGGTCGCTTGAAGCTCGAAGACGGATCCGAGGTTACCGTGACCTTGGTTGACGTGAAGGCCGCCCGCCTGATTTTGACGGACGCGCTGATCGAGGCGACGGCAGGGCAGACTGCCACGCCTGACGAGATGAACTGATCGCTTGTTTGATTTGACTAAAGACACCGCCGTTACGGAAAGGCCCCGATCATGGATACCGCGATAGCCCGCCCCGAGCTTCTGCTGGTTGCCGATGCCGTCGCCCGCGAGAAATCGATCGACCGTGACGAAGTGCTGGAAGCCATGGAACAGGCCATTCAAAAGGCCGGCCGCGCCAAATACGGCCATGAGAAGGACATCCGCGCCACCATCGACCGCAAGACCGGTGACGTTCGGCTGTCTCGCTGGACCGAAGTCGTCGAGGCCGCCGAAAACGAAGATACCCAGATTCCGCTGCATATCGCGCTAAAGTTCAAGCCTGAGATCAAGCTCGGCGAGTTCATCGTCGATCCGCTGCCGCCGATCGACTTCGGGCGCATCGCGGCGCAGACCGCCAAGCAGGTGATCGTTCAGCGCGTGCGCGAATATGAGCGTAAGCGGCAGTTCGCCGAGTTCAAGGACCGCGTTGGCGAAATCATCAACGGCGTCGTGAAGCGCACCGAATACGGCAACCTCATGGTCGATCTCGGCCGCGCCGAGGCGCTGTTGCGCCGTGATGAGTTGATCGCGCGCGAAAGCTTCCGTAACGGCGATCGTGTGCGCGCCTATATCTATGACGTGCGGGAAGAACCGCGGGGCCCCCAGATTTTCCTGTCCCGCACGCATCCCGGCTTCCTTGCCAAGCTCTTTGCCCAGGAAGTGCCGGAAATCTATGACGGCATCATCGAAATCAAGGCCGTGGCCCGCGACCCCGGAAGCCGCGCCAAGATGGCGGTGATCAGCCGCGACAGCTCGATCGATCCGGTCGGTGCCTGCGTCGGTATGCGCGGTTCGCGCGTGCAGGCCGTGGTGCAGGAACTGCAGGGCGAGAAGATCGACATTATTCCCTGGAGCGCCCAGGCCGCGACCTTCGTCGTGAATGCGCTCGCCCCCGCCGAAGTCACCAAGGTGGTGATGGAGGAGGAGACCGGCCGCGTCGAAGTCGTGGTGCCCGATACGCAGCTTTCGCTCGCCATCGGCCGTCGTGGCCAGAACGTGCGCCTTGCCAGCCAATTGACCCGGTGGGACATCGACATCCTGACCGAGGCCGAGGAGAGCGAGCGCCGGCAGGAAGAGTTCCGCCGCCGTTCCGGCCTGTTCGTCGAGGCGCTGGACGTCGATGACGTTATTGCCGGGCTGCTGGTGACGGAAGGCTTCACGACCGTCGAAGAGCTGGCCTTCACGCCCGTTGAGGAAATGTCCGACATTGAGGGCTTCGACGAGAATGTCGCCGGCGAATTGATCCGTCGCGCCGAGGAATTCCTGACGCGTCGCGATGTCGAAATGGAAGATAAGCGCCTCGCCTTGGGCGTGACCGATGACGTCGCATCCTTCGACGTCTTTACCCCGGCGGCCCTGGTGGCGCTGGGCGAGAAGGGCGTGAAGACGCTGGACGATCTGGCCGACCTCGCGTCGGATGAGCTGATTGAAATCGTGGGCACCGGCATCGACGAGCAGGCCGCCAACGAGATCATCATGCGGGCGCGGGCGCATTGGTTCGCGGGAGAAGATGACGCTGAGCCCGCACCAGAATGAGCCCGCTTCAGGCGTAACGAACGCGGCCCTGGCGCCTGTCATTGGCAGCCTCGGCCTCGTTCGTCCCGATGAGCTGACCCCGGCTGCGGCCGAGTCGGATGATGAAGAGGACCCTGAGAAGGGGCCACTTCGTCGTTGCATCGTCACGCGCACAAGCCATCCGGCAGAGGGCATGATCCGCTTCGTCGTGGGCCCTGATCGCAAAATCGTTCCAGATCTTACGGCAACCCTGCCCGGCCGGGGATTGTGGTTGAGCGCGCGCCGGGATGTGGTAGAAACTGCCGTTGCTCGAAAAGCCTTCTCGCGAGCTGCTCGCGCGGAGGTCTTGGTTCCGGATGACCTGCCGGCCATGATCGAAGCAGCTCTCACGCGGAGAGTGATCGATATTTTAGGTCTGACCCGGCGCGCGGGCCAGGCCGTCAGCGGCTTCGCCAAGGTGCGCGAGTGGCTGGTTGCAGATCGGGTCGGGCTCATCGTCCAGGCAATGGACGGAAGCATCGACGAGCGCGCCAGAGTGTTGAATGGACGTGACGTGCCCGTGATCACCCCGTTTCCTGGCCAAACACTCGGTCAGATATTCGGGCGTGAGAATGTCGTGCATGTTGCGGTGTCGGCCGGACGTCTGGCGACGATGCTGCGAGTAGAAAATGAGCGCCTGACCGGTATTCGCCGGACCAGGTCCGATGCTGATCAAGCGGGCGGATGAATGAGCGATACTAAAGACCAAGACGGCAAGGCGAGACTGTCTCTGCGGCCGGCAGGACGTTTGGAGCTTGGGCGGACCGTGGATGCAGGGTCCGTCCGACAGAGCTTCAGCCATGGCCGTTCTAAGGTGGTGCAGGTCGAGGTGCGCAAAAAGCGCGCGCCCGGCACGCCGCCACCTGTCACCGCGACACCCGCAGGCGGGGGCACACGCCCCTCCGGCGGCTCCGGTCGTCCGGGCAGCAGCGGCGTTGGTTCGCGTGCCCTGACGGCGAGCGAACTCGCCACCCGCCAGCGCGTTCTGGCCGATCAGCAGCGCGATGCCGCGAAGCGTGAATCCGAGGCGCGTGAGGAACGGGAGAAAATCTCCATCCTCTCCGCCGCCGAAGAAGCGCGCCGCCGCGAGGATGACGCCCGCAAGGCCGAAGAAGAGGCCGTGCGCGCGGCCAAGGAAGAAGCGACCCGCAAGGCGCTTGAAGAATCCGATCGTCGTGCGGCCGAAGACTCCGCCAAACGTGCGGCGGCTTCGCCCGCCTCGGCGGCGCCTGCGCCTGTGGCGGCCCCCGCCGCGCCAGCAGCGCCGCGTACGAGTCCGGGGGAGACGCTACGTCTCAAGACCCCGCGCGCCGGTGAAGAGGATGAGGATCAGCGTCCCGTCCGTCGCCTCGGCGCCGCCGTGCCGCCGCGTAAGGCGCCGCTTGTTGCCCCCAAGAAGGGTGACGCCGATCGTCGTCGTACGGGCAAGATCAATGTCCAGGCCGCCATCGAAGGCGATGACGAGCGCGTCCGCAGCATCGCCTCGATGCGTCGCCAGCGCGACCGTGAGCGTCGTCAGGCCGAGCTGGAGCGTCTGCGCGCCGACCAGGTGAAGGTCGTGCGTGACGTGATCCTGCCGGAATCCATCTCGGTTCAGGAACTCGCGAATCGTATGGCCGCGCGGGCCGGCGAAGTCGTGAAGACGCTGATGAAGATGGGCGTGATGGCGACCATCACCCAGAACATCGATGCTGATACGGCCGAGCTGGTCGTTCAGGAATTCGGCCATCGCGTGAAGCGCGTGTCCGAGAGCGATGTTGAAATCGGTCTGGAAGGCGAGGTCGATGAGGACGACGATCTCATCAAGCGTCCGCCCGTCGTCACGATCATGGGCCATGTCGATCACGGCAAGACCAGCCTGCTCGACGCCCTGCGCAAGACCGATGTCGCGGCCGGGGAAGCGGGTGGCATCACCCAGCATATCGGCGCCTATCAGATCACGACCGAAGGTGGCGAGAAGATCACCTTCATCGATACGCCGGGCCATGCCGCCTTCACCGCCATGCGGTCGCGCGGCGCGAGCGTCACGGATATCGTGGTGCTGGTCGTCGCCGCCGATGACGGCGTCATGCCCCAGACGATCGAGGCGATCAGCCACGCCAAGGCCGCGAATGTGCCGATCATTGTCGCCATCAACAAGATGGACAAGCCCGGCGCCAACCCCGAGCGCGTGCGCAACGAGCTGTTGCAGCACGAGATCGTGGTGGAAAGCCTCGGCGGCGACACGCAGGAAGTGCATGTTTCGGCGCTGAAGCATACCGGCCTCGACAAGCTGGAGGAGGCGATCCTCGTCCAGGCCGAAATCCTCGATCTGCGTGCCAATCCGTCTCGCGACGCGGAGGGCACGGTCATCGAAAGCCGGCTCGATCGTGGCCGGGGCCCGGTCGCGACCGTGCTGGTGCAGAAGGGCACGCTGTGGACTGGGGACATCATCGTCGCCGGTGCCGAATACGGCCGTGTCCGCGCACTGATCGATGCCAGCGGCCAGAATGTGAAGACCGCCGGTCCGTCGATCCCTGTCGAAGTGCTTGGCCTGTCGGCGGTGCCGTCTGCGGGCGAACCCTTCGTGGTGGTCGAGGATGAGGCGCGCGCCCGTGAAGTGGCCGAGTTCCGTCAGCGCAAGCTGCGTGACAAGGCGGCCGCCGGCCAGATTGCCGGACGCGGTACGCTCGATCAGATGCTGGCCCGCATTCAGGCCGGTGTTCAGAAGGAAGTCGGTGTCCTCATCAAGGCGGACATGCAAGGCAGTGCCGAGGCCATCCAGTCGGTGGTCATGAAGCTCGCCAACGAAGAAGTGAAGGTGCGCATTCTGCTGGCCGGCGTCGGCCAGATTTCGGAAAGCGACATCCAGCTCGCACGCGCCTCCAGCGGCGTCATCGTCGCCTTCAACGTCCGCGCGACCGCGCAGGCGCGGGATCTGGCGACGCGTGAGAGCATCGATATCCGCTACTACAGCATCATCTATGACGTCGCTGACGACATCGAGAAGCTGGTGCGGGGCCGCATGGCGCCGAAGGTGCGCGAGAACTTCCTGGGCTATGCCCAGATCCGCAAGGTCTTCGACATCACCAAGTCCGGCAAGGTCGCTGGTTGCATGGTCACCGAAGGCCTGGTCCGCCGTGGCGCCGGCGTGCGCCTGCTGCGCGACAATATCGTTATTCACACCGGCGATCTGTCGCAGCTCAAGCGCTTCAAGGACGATGTCCGCGAAGTGGCCCGTGGCTACGAATGCGGCCTGTCCTTCGCGGGCTTCCAGGATCTGCGCGAAGGCGACGTGGTCGAGTGCTACGAGCGGGAACTGGTGCCGGCGTGAGAACAGAGGCTCCCACCCAGCGCCAGCTTCGCGTCGGCGAGGAAATTCGGCATATCCTGTCCGACATCTTTCGGCGGGATATGATCCGCGACTACCAACTCGCGGGCGTGGCGATCACGGTGACGGAGGTTCGGGTCAGCCCGGATCTTCGCAACGCGACGGCTTTCGTCACGCGCCTTGGCCGCAACGATGCGGACAAGCTGCTTCCGGCGCTCAAGCGCGCGGCGCCCTTCCTGCGCGGCCAGGTGGCCAAGGCGATCCGGTTGCGGGTATCGCCCGACCTGTCCTTCCAGGCCGATACCTCGATCGACTATGCGATGCAGGTCAGCACCTTGCTGCACCGGCCTGAGGTCGCCCGCGACCTGGATGAGACCGCGCCCCGGCCGGAGTAGGGGCCATCGTCTGACAGCTACAATGGCAAGCCCATCTCTCGTAGGGTGGAAGAGCGCAGCGTATTCCACCAATAGGGTGCGCCCCATCAACCTCGCTTGGCACCGGACGGTCTTGTCATGAAAAAATGGCTTCTCGCCGTGCTCTGCGCGAGCACCGTCGTGGTTTGCGGCGAGGCGCGGGCACAGGATATCGTGCGCATCGCGACCGAAGCCGATTATCCGCCGTTCGAATACACCTCTGCCAGTGGCGACATGAAGGGCATGGAGATCGAACTCGGCGACAAATACTGCGCGGCCGCCAAGTTGAATTGCAAATGGGTCAATATGAGCTTCGACGCGATGATCGCGGCGCTCGATGCCCATAAAATCGACGCTATCCTGTCCCAGATGGGCATCACGGCCGAACGCAAAAAAAGCGTCAGCTTCAGCGCGCCCGTGACCTACAACAGCGTCATTGTGCTCGGGCCGAACGGCTCGGCGATCACCGATGACACGGCCACGATGAAGGGCAAGACGATCGGCATTCAAAGCGGCACGATCGAAGAGGCCTGGGCCGACAAGCATCTCAAGGGCATCGCCACCGTGAAGCTCTATGACGGTCAGGATCAGGTCTTTCAGGATCTGCAGGCGCAGCGCATCGATGCCACGATCTGCGATCAGCCCGTCGCCTATGATTTTCTGCGCAAGGGCGGCAAGGCCGAGTTTACCTATCTCGGCAAGCCGCTGAATGACCCCGCAACGCTCGGTTCTGGCGACACGGCGATCGCGGTCCGTAAGGACGACACGAAGCTGCTGGCGGCGCTCAACCCTGCCATCGATGCGGTTCGCCAGGACGGCACCTTCGCCAAGATCAATGGCTTGTATTTTCCCTTCAGCATGATGCCGAAGTAACGCGGCCCCATCGGGCCCCGATCGGGCCTAGGCGGATGATCGATCTGCACGGCTATGGCTGGCAGTTGCTCCAGGGTGTCGCGATCACCCTGGAGCTGGCCTTCACCTGCCTGGTCTGCGGTCTGGCGCTGGGCATGCTGGCGGCAGGCGCCAAACTCTCTCGCCGCCGCTGGCTGAGCCGCAGTGTCACCGCTGTCACGAACCTCATTCGGGGCGTTCCGGAATTCGTCATCCTGCTGATCTGCTATTTCGGCCTCACCCATCTGATCTATGTGGCGACAGGCTCGAATGCCAATCTCAGCCCCTTCGCCGGCGGTGTCTTCGCGCTGTCCATAGTGCTGGGGGCCAATTCATCCGAGACCTTCCGGGGCGCCTTCATTGCCGTGGCGCCCGGCCAGATGGAGGCTGCACGCGCCTTCGGGATGCGGCGGCGGCAGGTGTTCTTGCGCATCCATCTGCCGCAGGCCTGGCGGATCGCTTTGCCGAGCCTGGGCAATCTTTGGCAGAACCTGCTCAAGGATACCTCGCTCGTCTCCGTCCTCGGCCTGCAGGAATTGATGGAGAAGGCGAATATCGGGGCGCAGGTCACGCGCCAGCCCTTCACCTTCTTTCTGACGGCGGCCTTCCTCTACCTGCTGATGCTGGGCGCCTCGGCGCCCGTCTTTCACATCCTCGAACGTATCAGCAGCCGGGGCGTGGCGCGGGTATGAGCCAGCTTCTGCCCCTGATTCACGGCATGCACATTGGCCGCTATCTGGCGGGGACATTGCTGACGATCCAGCTCGTCGCCCTGTCCTGCGTCGCCGCCGCTGTGCTCAGCCTTCCTTTGGCAATGGCTCGGCTGTCCGCCAATCCCTTGTTGCGCGGGCTGGCCTTTTCCTACGGCGCCTTCTTCCGGGGCACGCCGCTGCTGATTCAGATCTTCCTCATCTATTATGGCCTGGGTCAGTTTGCCGTGATCCGCCATTCCGTCCTGTGGTTCTTCCTGCGCGATGCTTATCCCTGCGCCCTCATCGCCCTCGCGCTGAACATGGCCGCCTACCTGGCAGAGATCGTGCGGGGCGGCATCCTGGCCGTGCCGGCGGGGGAGCGGGAGGCCGCTTTTGCCATCGGCATGGGCCGCAGCCTCGCCTATCGCCGGATCATCTTGCCGCGCGCCTATCGCCTGATGCTGCCGGCGCTGAGCAGCGAGGTGGTCATCCAACTGAAATCGACGGCACTCGCCAGCACGATCACCCTCATGGAACTGACCGGTGTCGCCCGCCGACTCGTCGACGTCACCTATTCCACCAATCCGCTTCTGGTGGCGGGAGCGATTTACGTGGTGCTGACCTTCCTCATCACGCGCGGTTTCACCCTCGCTGAGCGTCGGCTGAACCGGCACATGCGGCGGGGCTAAAGTGCCGCGAGGGTGCCGCCGTCGATATAGAGCACCTGGCCGGTGATATAGGCGGCAGCATCCGAACACAGGAAGACCGCAGCGCCCATCAGATCCTCCATGCGGCCGAATCGCCCCATTGGGATTTTCGCCAGCATCGCATCGCGCCAGGCTGGATCGGCATAGAAAGGCTCGGTCAGCGCCGTCTGGAAATAGCCCGGCCCGATTCCGTTCACGCGAATGCCGAGTGGTGCCCATTCGACCGCGAGTGCGCGTGTCATGCCGACCAGGCCGGTTTTGGAGGCGCCATAGGCCGCCGCTGTTGGCACCCCGACTTCCGACGTGAGTGAGCACAGGTTGAGGATCACACCGCCACGGCGACCGTCTGGATGCGCGGTCATCGCCGTCGCCGCAGCCTGCGCGCAGAAGAAGGCACCGCGAAGATTGACATCCATGATCCGGTCCCAGAGCGGGGGATCGACATCCAGTGACGGCCGCACCTCTTCCATGCCGGCATTATTGACCAGGATATCGAGCGGCCCGCCGATCGCCGCAAAACAGCGGGCGATGCTGTCCGTGTCGGCGACATCAAGCGTCTGGATCAGCACCTGTCCGCCTTCGGCTGTGATGAGCGCACGGGTTTCCTCAAGCCCCGGCAGGCTGCGCGCGGCGATGACGACGGTCGCACCGGCTTGCGCCAGAGCAATCGCGATCGCCTGCCCGATGCCACGAGAGGCACCGGTAACCAGGGCTCTTTTGCCATCGAAAGAGAAGCTGGGTGTCTTCATCATGCGGCTCCGTGTCACCCGGCGGGTTGGGGTGGTGGGTTGCGGGGGAACAGGGCGCCGCTGTCCATCTGAAGCTGGGAGCGCATCTGAAATAGTATCTCGTTCGTAAGGGTATCTGGATTGCATTGATTCTTGATTTTTGGCCATTCCTGATACGCCGGTATTCTTGAAGCGTCGAAGGATGATGCAGTTATGAATGATGTGTCCACGCCTGAATTACCCGCTGCGCGGGTAACGTTCCACGATGTCCGTGATCTGGTTGAGTTCCCGCCGGCGCTGCTTGCGCGGACGGAGGCGGATCTCGGACCCTTCATGGATGGTGCGGCAAGCATCATCGAAGCGGTGCGGACTGAAGGGGACGCGGCACTGCTGCGATTCGCCCGCCAGTTCGACCGCGTCACCACGGAGACGATGACGCTTCGTGCCTCGCCTGAGGATTTCGACCGCGCCTTCAAACGGGTGCCACCCGACGTCATCCGCGCCATCGAGGTTGCGATTGACGCTGTGCGGCGCTTCCACGAGGCGCAGAAGCCGGAAGAGATGTGGATGAAGGAGATCCATCCCGGTGCCTGGGCGGGCGACCGCGTTTTGCCGATCGATTCGGTGGCCTGCTACGTGCCGCGCGGCAAGGGCGCCTTTCCCAGCGTGACGATCATGACCGCCGTTCCAGCGGTCGTGGCGGGTGTGCGTCGACCGATCATCATCACGCCGCCCGGCGCAGATGGAGAGGTCGATGCCGGGACACTGGTCGCGGCGCGTCTTGCCGGCATCACGGAGATCTATAAGTGTGGCGGCGCCCAGGGTGTCGCGGCGGTCGCCTTCGGCACCGAAACGGTACCCCGTTGCCTCAAGATCGTGGGGCCGGGCAGCCCCTGGGTGGTCGCGGCCAAGCGGCTGCTGTCAACGCGCATTGACCCTGGTGTGCCAGCGGGACCGAGCGAATCCATTATCCTCGCGGATGACAGTGTGAACGGTGCTCTGGCGGCATTGGATTTGATCGTCGAGTCCGAACACGGCCCAGACTCCTCCGCCTATCTTGTCACGTCCAGTGAAGAGGTTGTCAGACAAGCACTGGAGTCTTTGCCAGGTCATTGGTCGGAGATGGAGCCGGGCCGTGCTGCCTTCTCCCGCACGGTGCTGACCGGGCCGCGCGGCGGTGTGGTTCTGACCCGTGACCTCGATCAGGCCATAGACTTCGTGAACGCTTATGCGCCCGAGCATCTCGAAATACTGGTCAAGGAGCCGCTGGGCATTCTGGGTCGCATCCGCAACGCGGGCGAGGTTTTGCTCGGGCCGCACACACCGGTGACGCTCGGCAACTACATGCTTGGCCCGAACGCGGTTCTGCCGACGGGCGGCGCGGCACGAACGGCGTCCCCCCTTTCGGTCTTTGACTACATGAAACGTTCGTCGGTCGCCTATGTCACGGCGGCGGGATATGCGCCACTGGCGCGCCACGCGCATGCCTTTGCACTTTACGAAGGATTTTCAGGTCATGCTCGGGCAGTTTCGCCCATGAGGGATCAACTTTTACTCTTTTGAAACTCGAGATTCAGAATTGACTGGTTTAATCTCAAACAATGTTTCTTTCGCCTGTCTCCTTTTTAATCTTCGGTGCAAGTAAGTGTTTTGTGTCATAGTCGAAATCAGGTCATATCAACGTCGGTTTGGTGTTCTAAGATAACGTTACGAATTCAGAAGGTAGGGGAACAAGATCATGTTGGAGCGGCAATCACGGGCAACTAAGCGCATCGACCCCGGGCAGGCGGATGATGACCAACAGGCAACACGAGGGCCGCCTCTATCGGCGCGCATCGCGGTCGATCGCTACGTGCCTGGGCTGATCCGGGCCGTCGCGAATAAGTTGGAGGGTGGGGCATCGCGCTTCTACCGCCGGCACTACGCGATCGGTCTGTCCGAGTGGCATATCCTGGTTGCGCTCGCGACCGACCCGTGGATGACATCACCGGTTCTGTGCAAGGCGGCCGGGCTCGACAAGGCGGCCGTCAGCCGCAGCCTTGGGCGGATGGAACAGCAGGGCCTCATCGTCTCACGCGACACCACGGGGCGTTGCCGCGCCACGGCGCTGACCGCCAAAGGGCGCCGCTTGCATGACAAGATTGCCCAGGCCGCGCTGACGCGAGAAGAGGAACTTCTGTCCGACTTCTCTCCCAAGCAGGTCGAGGCGCTGGTCGCGCTGCTGACGCAACTCGGAAAGTCCGCGTCAGGTCTGACGGATGCTTTCGCGAAGCCTGCGCGTCGCATGAAGGCCGTCGCGTCGAATGGATCAGCGGCGAGTTACGGCGCGAACGGCGCGCCGCGTCCTTAGGCTCTGCCCGTCAAACGGGGATGACGCGTCTCGTCATCCCCTCGGCTATGAAACCTGCGGCTGCACGCACGGCTGAACGCCCGCTTAGGCGTGACCTGCCGTCGGTGACAGCAAAGCGGGGTCAATGCGCAGCTTGCCAAGAGCGCGGCGCCAGCGCGTGTCATTATCGGCGTCAAAGACAAGCGCTTCATCGGCGGGCACCGAGAGCCACGAATTATTGCCAAACTCCAGATCGAGTTGACCAGGACCCCAGCCGGCATAGCCCAAGGCCAGCAGACATTCACGCGGCCCGCGGCCTTCGGCCACCGCTTTCAGGATATCCAGGCTCGTCGTCAGCCCCAGACCCTCATCGACCCGAAGCGTGCTATCGGCGGTCCAGTCGGAGGTATGGAGCACGAAGCCACGGACGGTTTCCACCGGACCCCCCGAGCACAGCCGGATTTCGCGCTGCGGCGGCATCGGTGTGATCTCAAGCTGTTCGAGGATACCGCCGAAGCTCGGCCGTTCCACGGCGCGATTGAGGATGATGCCCATCGCACCTTCCGCCGTATGGGCGCAGACCAGAATGACGCTGTGAGAGAAATTCGGATCGTCCAGCGCCGGCATGGCAACCAGGATCTGTCCCGTCAGGCTGTCCGCCGTGCGGTTCGCCAAATCGAACGCCCGCGACACGGACCCCTCATCCATGATCGGGTTGGAGGCTTTCAGAACCTTGGTGGTTTTACGGGGGCGCGTTGTCATCGACAATTATCTGGCGTGTCCCTGGTCGGCACGCAAGCAGGACGTCAACTTCATGACATGCGCTTTCCGGTTGGGTGACAGGTTCGGGCTTCACGTTTAGGACTAAGGCCAGTGTTCCTTAAATTCTTGAGAGGATTCCGGCCCATGATCAAAGTTGGCGACACGATCCCCAGCCTGACGCTGACCGCTGTGACGGCCGAGGGGCCGAAGCAGATGACGACGGACGAGATCTTCAAGGGCAAGAAGGTCGTGCTGTTTGCCGTCCCCGGCGCTTTCACGCCCACCTGCAGCGCACGCCACCTGCCGGGCTTTGTGGAGCATGCCGAGGCGCTGAAGGAAAAGGGCGTCGACACCATCGCCTGCGTCGCCGTCAACGACGTGTTCGTCATGCAGGCCTGGGCGAAGGATCAGGGCATCAGTGATGCTATCCTGATGCTCGCAGACGGCTCCGGCACCTTCGCCAAGGCGATGGGCCTTGAGCTTGATCTCATTTCGCGCGGCCTGGGCATTCGGTCCGAGCGCTATGCTCTGATCGCCGAGGACGAGAAGGTCATCTTCCTGGGTGTCGAGGAAGCGGGCGGCTTCGAGGCGAGCCGCGCGGAAGCCGTTCTCGAAGCGCTTTAAGGAAGACGGCGCTGGGCGGACCGATCGGGTTCACCCAGCGCCACGATTACATGCCGAGGGCGCGGCGATAGACGTCGAGCAGCGTCTCCTGCTCCTCGACATCCGCCGGTTCCTGCTTGCGGATGCGAATCAGCTGGCGCAGCACGGCGACGTCGAAGCCGGCAGATTTCGCCTCGGCATAGATGTCCTTGATGTCGCTGCCCAGCGCCTTGCGTTCTTCTTCCAACCGCTCGATTCTCTCGATCAGGCTGCGCAGGCGGTCGGCGGCGATATTGCCCTGCGAGGCGACATCATCGGTGGTCTCAGTGCTGTCGAGCGCCATGGGCGATCTCCTTGATCGGGTAGCGAGGCGGGCGACCTAGCGCGCACCGCCCCCTCCGGTCAATGAACCTAATGCCCGCTTTGGCTCTGCGCGAAGGCGGCCTTCTGTTCTGCGGTCGCGGGCGCCTGATGCAGCGCCTGCCAGTCCTTGTAAGGCATGCCGTAGACGATTTCCCGTGCGTCCGAATCCGCGAGAGCGACGCCCTGCGACTCGGCGGCTTCCCGATACCAGCGCGACAGGCAATTCCGGCAGAAGCCGGCGAGGGTCATCAGGTCGATGTTTTGGACATCGCTGCGGTCGCGCAGATGCGCGACCAGGCTGCGAAAGGCCGCCGCTTCCAACGCCGTGCGGGTCGCGTCATCCATATCGGGGATCGTCATCACATGCCTCCTGGATAGTTGGGGCCGCCGCCGCCTTCGGGCGCGTCCCAATCGATGTTCTGCGTCGGGTCCTTGATGTCGCAGGTTTTGCAATGCACGCAGTTCTGGGTGTTGATCTGTAGATGCGGGGTACCCTCCGCGACGCCCACCGCCTCATAGACGCCGGCCGGACAATAGCGGCTTTCGGGGCTGCGATAGGTGTCCCAATTCACCGGCAGCCATTTCGCTGGGTCGCGGAGTTTGAGGTGAACCGGCTGGTGCTCCTCATGATTGGTATTGCTGATGAAGACCGAGGACAGACGGTCGAAGGTCAAGACGCCGTCCGGCTTGGGATAGGCGATCTTCTGGTCGTCGCGCGCTGGCTCCAACACCTCATGATCGGCATGGGGATGATGGAAGGTCCAAGGGGCGCGGCCCCGCAGCAGCACGGTATCGAGCGCCGAATAGACGAAGCCGCCCAGATTGCCGAACTTCGCGAAAGACGGCCGGATGTTCCGCACAGAAGACAGTTCCGTGTGCAGCCAGCTCGCGCGCAGTTTGTCGGTGAAGGTGGTGGGCTCGGCGGCGCCGGCCGCCCGCGCCTCCGCCACCGCTTCGGCCGCCAGCATGCCCGACTTCATGGCGGCGTGGGTGCCCTTGATCTTGGGCACGTTGAGGAAGCCGGCGGCATCCCCCAGCATTGCGCCGCCGGGGAAGGTGAGGCGGGGAATGGATTGTAAACCGCCTTCGCTGAGCGCGCGTGCGCCATAGCTGATGCGGCGGCCACCCTCGAAATGCGGGCGCACCTGCGGATGGGTCTTCAGCCGCTGCATTTCGTCGAAGGGCGAGATCCAGGTGTTGCGATAGTCGAGGCCGATGACGAAGCCGTAGGAGACGAGATTGTCACCGAAATGATAGAGCCACGAGCCGCCATAGGTGCGGCGGTCCATCGGCCAGCCGAAGCTGTGTTCGATCAGGCCCGGCTTGTGGTTGGCGGCCGGGATTTCCCATAGCTCCTTGATGCCAAGGCCGTAGGTCTGCGGGTCGATGCCCTGGCGCAGATTGAACCGCGCCATGAGCTGCTTGGACAGGCTGCCCCGGCAGCCTTCGGCGAACAGCGTGTAGGGCGCGCGCAGCTCCATGCCCGGCTGATGATTGGGACCCGGTTCGCCATTTTTATCGATACCCATGTCGCCGGTCGCGATGCCGAGGATGCGGCCGTCTTCCTCCAGCAGCTCGGCAGCCGCGAAACCGGGGTAGATTTCGACGCCAAGGGCTTCGGCTTGGGTGCCAAGCCAGCGCACGACATCCCCGAGGCTCGCGATATAATTGCCGTGATTGTGCATCTGCGGCGGCGTCGGCAATTTGAAGGCGCGCTTTTCGGTCAGGAAGAGGAAGCGGTCGTCGCGGGCCTCGGTCTTCAGCGGGCTCTCGGTTTCCCGCCAGGCGGGCAGCAACTCATCCAGGGCGCGCGGCTCGATCACCGCGCCGGACAGGATATGGGCGCCGACTTCACCGCCTTTTTCCACCACGCAGACGGTCATGTCGGGGTCGAGCTGCTTCAGCCGGATGGCGGCCGCCAGTCCCGCCGGTCCGGCACCGACGATGACGACGTCGAACTCCATCGATTCCCGCTGCATGGCCGGCCTTTTTTCCTGAGCAAACGCACGAGGATGCACTGATGCCCCTGGGGCCCATCAGGCGCAAGCCGCAGGATCTCGGCGGTCTGCCCGCTGCATCCGAGCGATGGGTGTGGTCGTAACGACTCTCAAGAGGCGTTAATAAAATCCGCCACATGCGGTCAGAACGTGACAATGTGAAACAACTATTAATGGAGTTGGGTGCGTGATCACTGGCGTCGGAGAAGAGTTAGTTGTGCTATCGCATGGATTCGGAACCGACCAAACGGCGTGGAACGCCATCCGGCCCTGGCTTGAGACTCATTTTCGCGTGTTATCCTATGATCTCGCCGGGGCCGGGCCGAATGGGGCGCAAAGCTACGATTCCCGGCGGCACAACACCTTGTTCGGCTTCGCTGATGACCTTTTGGATCTGCTGGCGGCTAACGCCGTGGACCGCTGCATCTACATCGGTCATTCCGTCAGCGGCATGATCGGCGCGGCGGCGGCCGTGGCGCAGCCCGAGGTCTTCACCAAGCTCATCATGATCGGTGCGTCGCCCCGCTATCTGAACGACGAGGGCTATCGTGGCGGCTTTGACCAGTCCGACCTCGATGGCGTGTTCGACAGCATGGCCACCAACTTCCAAGCCTGGGGGGCTGGGTTCGCCCCTGCGGTGGTCGGCGTTCCCGACAACGAGGCCATTAACGAGTTCTGCCGGACCTTGTTCATGGTGCGCCCGGACATCGCCTTGGCCACGTCGCGGACGATTTTTCAGTCGGACATGCGCCAGATCGCCGAGCGGCTGGAGCGGCCAGTGCATCTTCTGCAGACGGCCCGTGACCTGGCCGTGCCAGGGGAGGTCGCGATATGGCTCAAAACGCATATTGAGGGCGCGACGCTCGATACGCTGGATGCAGAAGGGCATCTCCCTCACATGACGGCGCCGGCGGAGGTTATTCGCGTGCTTGAGCGTCGCTTGCAGCCCGCCGGCCGGCCGCACTGATCCTGGCCGGACCGATGGATTCGATCCAGGCGGAACCATCGGGTGGCGCGGGCCTGGAGGCATTGACGCGCTTCGCGCGGCGCGCCGCCGGGGCTGACTTTGCCCTGGCCTTCCAGGCCGGTGCGGATGGATTGGCCGTTCCCCTGGCGTCCGATCCCGGACCTTTGCCGCGCGCCTTCTCCCTCGGCCGGACGCGGTTCGAGTCGCTGGACTGGTCGGGCGGACCGAAGGCTGCGGCACCCCTCGCTTTGCCGAGCTCGGTTCTGCTCGCGATCGACCGTCCCGTTCAGCAGGCGCTGTTCATTCCGACGCCGTTTGCGGACGCACCGCGCAGCGGCGTCTTGCTCCTATGGGTCGCCAATCGCGCCTGGCGCTGCGAATGCCCCTTTCGCGACGATATGGAAGGCAGCGTCATTCTGCTGCAATCCGCATTCGGCCAGATGCTGGCCGGTCAGCAAGACAGGGTCCGTCGCACACTGACCAATGATCGGTTTCATGATCTGTTTGAGACGGTGCCGACCGGCATCGTTTTCATGGACCGGAACGCGTCGCATGCCTTGGTCAATGAGCGCGCTGCCGTTTTGCTGGACATGGCGGCAGGCGAAGTGGAGGCGGCGGAGGTCGGTGCCCGGATGCGGGCAATGCGGGAAGGCTGCCGCAACCGCGATGCGTTGGAGATACTTTATGCCGATCTTCAGACGACGCTCGATTACGCCTCCACGGCGATATGGGTGTCGGAGGCAAGCCATATCGAAGTCGATACCCATCCCGTTCTGGGGCATGGCAGGAATGGGCGCATCTGGCTCTTTCACGATGTCACGGCGCGCGAGAGGCTGGACGACGAACTGCGTCGCCGCGCGGACACCGACGCGCTGACCGGACTTGCCAATCGCCGACGGTTCTTCGAGGTCAGCACCGCCGCCTTGCAGAAGGCCACCCTGGCGTATGGCGCCGGCAGCGGTATGTCGATCTTGCTGCTCGACATCGACCATTTCAAAGCGATCAACGACCGTCACGGTCATCCCGCGGGGGATGCGGTGCTGCATGACTTCGCGCTGCGCTGCCAGTCCGTGTTGCGCCAGCGCGATGTCATGGCGCGCATGGGCGGGGAGGAGTTCGCCGTGCTGCTGCCCGGAACGGGCGCGGAGGAGGCACGCGGCATCGCCGAGCGGCTGTGCAGCGCAGTCGGCGGCGCTGCCTTCGAGGCCGATGATGCGGCGATATCGGTGACGGTCAGCATCGGCGCCACGACGCGGATCGACGACGACCATAGTCTCGACCCCCTGCTCAAGCGTGCCGATCTCGCCCTTTATGAGGCGAAGATGTCGGGCCGGAACCGCGTCGGTTTCAAGGTCACGCTCGCCGATCAAACGACGTCATAGCCCAGGCGTTCGATGGCCGGCGCCAGGATGGCCATCGCCGGCTCCAACTGTCGGCGGTAATGGCGCCAGCGTTCGACCGAGCGATCATACAGCGGCTCGGTCACCTGAGCGTAGCTCGCGGTGCGGGCGTAGCGGCGATTGTCGTGAAATGTCAGGCAGGCGGGGTCGAACGCCTCCCCCACGAAGGCCAGCATGGCGGCGACGCTGGCGGTGTGGTGACGCACGATCTCCTCGTAGCGAATGGCCAGATATCGCAGGGACATCTCGGCACGGTAGTGCGCCACCAGGTCCGTGACACGGACATAATGGCGGGCCGCAGTCTCCAACGCGCTCGCGCAGAAGAAGCCATGGGTGAAGTGGTTGGACATGCAGGACACCATCACGTCCAGCGGATGACGCAGGACATGGAGCAGAGGCGCTTCGGGGAAGAGCAGGGCGATGAGGCCGAGATGGGTCTCGTTCAGCGGCATCTTGTCTGTAAAGCGAGTGGCCCCAGGGCGGAGGACGCCAAGCTGGCGCACCTTCTGCAGGTAGTGGTCGCGCAGCGTCTCCAGCCCATCGCGATGATCGCCCATCCAAAGCTCGGCCAGGGCTTGGGGATAGGCGAGGGGGCTCGCGAGCATGCGCGGCATGATCCGGGTGATTTCGTGAATGAGGGGCAGTTCGTCCCCCGCCGCGATAGCGGGATGAGCCGACAGCGTCTGTTCCACCAGGGTGGTGCCGGAGCGGGGAAAGCCCAGGATGAAGATCGGCTGCGGCACATCGCGGCGCGGCGCGGCGCGCGGCAACAGGTTCAGGCGGGGCGCCACGAAGAAGCGGGTGAGACGCGCGCTCTCGCGGCCGGCCTCCTCATCGAGGTAGGCCTTGCCAGAGCGCTCGCGGGCCAGGCGCTTGCCTGCCTCGAAGGCGGTCCAGGCATCGTCGTAGCGGCCGAGCTGATCGAGCAGCCGCCCCTTTTCGAGCAGCTCCGTCGGGCCGAGCCCGCTCTCCCGCTCGCCCATCGTGTCGATCAGGGCGATCGCCTCATCGAAGCGACGCATGCGGCCGAGCAGCACGGCGCGGGTGAGTTTCAGGTTGGGGTCGTCGGGGAACCGTCCCTCCATCTCATCCAAGATGTCCGCGGCGGCATCGAAGCGGCGATCGGCCTCCTCAAGGCGGGCGAAGCCGAACAGGGTTTGGCGAATGTCGGGGCGGGCGGCGCGCGATTCCCGATAGAGGGCGCGCGCTTCGTCCATTCGCCCCTGGCTTTTGAGGTTCCAGGCGAGGTTGGCGAGCAGAACCGGGTCCCGTGCCTCCGTCAGGTCGAGCACTTGCCGGTAATGGAACTCGCCGGTCTGTGGCCGGTTGGACTCGGTCAGGATCATGCCCATGAGGTTATGGGCCTGCGGATTTTCGGGACCGATGCGAATGGCGTTACGGGCATGGAGTTCCGCCTCGGCGAGATTACCGCGCGCAAACAGCAGCAGCGCCAGCGCATTGGTGGCGGCAAGATCGTTGCGATCCGTCGCAAGGGCGGCACGCGCGTCTGTTTCAGCGTCATCATGAGGCTTATTCATAACGATAACGTAATTTAAAGATTCGCGGAAGTCGAGCGCGCCGGGTGGTCCACAGCGGATAACGCTGCGCTCATCCGCCCTACGGATCCTCGTAGGGTGGAAAAGCGGAGCGCATTCCACCACGCACCAGTTCAGCGGGAGAGACGGATACCGATGACGCTGAGCGATCTACCCTTCGCGGCGGAGGCAGGCGGTGTTCGCCTCGCGGTGCGGCTGACGCCACGCGCCAGCAAGAACGCCGTCGAAGGCGTGATCCGAGGAGCGGACGGACGAGCCGTCCTGCAAGTGCGGGTCGCCGCGCCGCCTATCGAAGGTGCGGCGAACACGGTGCTGGTCGCCTTCCTGGCGCAGAGCCTTGGCCTACGGAAGGCCGATATTGAGATCCGGTCGGGCGACAAGGCGCGGCTCAAAATCCTTTATCTTGCCGGCGACGGTGGCGCGATCGTCGGGCGCTTGACCGCCTGGGTCGCAGCCGGCAGCAGCCGGGCGCGCGGAGGGGGTTGATTCGCTCCCCGCTATTATGGCTCATGGGCCGCCTGCCGACCGGATCGTCTATCGTTCGGCCTTAGGCGCACGGGCCTTCTCAGGTCCGCCTTGCCTCCAGGGACCTTTGGTCCCGTTCATCTCAAGCTGGGACGCCCGGAATGTCGCTTTCACGAACGCCGATCGCTTCACAGCGGCTGCGCCGCCGCCGCCGCACGAAGATCATCGCGACGCTCGGGCCGGCCAGCTCAACGACCGAGATCATCACCAAGCTGTTCCAGACCGGCGCGGACGTGTTCCGCCTCAATTTCAGCCATGGCAGCCACGAGGATCACGCGGCCCGCATCGCCTCCATCCGGGAGATCGAGAAGCGGTTTGATCGTCCCATCGGCATCCTGGCCGATGTCCAGGGCCCCAAGCTGCGCGTCGGCCGTTTCGCTGCCGGCAAGGTGCATCTGACCGCCGGCCAGGCCTTCCGCCTCGACCTCAATCCGACGCCGGGCGATGTCCGCCGGGTCAATCTGCCGCATCCCGAAATCATCGCCGCCGCGATGGTCAATACCAACCTGCTGCTCGATGACGGCAAGCTGCGCCTTCGCATCACGCATAAGCGGGACGATCACCTGGAATGCGAAGTCGTCTTCGGCGGCCCGCTCTCGGACCGTAAGGGCGTCAATGTGCCGGACGTGATCCTGCCAATCCCCGCCTTGACCGCCAAGGACCGCATCGATCTGGACTTCGCCCTCGCCAATGGCGTCGATTATATCGGCCTGTCCTTCGTGCAGCGTCCTGAGGACGTGATCGAGGCCAAGGAAATCGCCGATGGTCGCGCCTGGATCATGGTGAAGATCGAGAAGCCGCAGGCGCTGGATAACCTGGACGAAATCATTCGCCTGTCCGACGCCGTCATGGTCGCGCGTGGCGATCTCGGCGTCGAACTGCCGCCCGAGGAAGTGCCGCTGGCGCAGAAGCGCATCGTTCGCACCGCCCGCCAGATGGGCAAGCCCGTGGTGGTCGCGACCCAGATGCTGGAAAGCATGATCACGGCGCCCGCGCCGACCCGCGCCGAAGCCTCCGACGTCGCGACCGCGGTCTTCGATGGCGCCGATGCCGTGATGCTCTCGGCCGAAACCGCTGCGGGCCAATATCCCTTCGAGGCGGTGAATATCATGGACCGGATCGTTGCCCGCGTGGAGCAGGACGAAGGCTGGCGGCACATCACCAATGCCAGCCGCCCCGCGCCTGAGGGCTATTCGTCGGATGCCATCGCGGCCGCTGCCCAGCAGGTGGCGCATACCATCGGCGCCCCCGTGATCGCCGCCTTCACTGATAGCGGCGGCACCGTGCTGCGCGTCGCGCGGGAACGGCCGGACTGCCCGATCATCGGTTTGACGCCGCGACCGGAGACGGCCCGCCGTCTCGCCGTGGTCTGGGGCGTGCATGCGGTCGTCACCAAGGAGATCGACTCCTTTACCGACGCCGCCGAGCGTTCCGGCGAAATCAGCCGTCAGGAAGGCTTCACCCAGCCGGGCGATCAGATCGTGGTGACCGCCGGCGTGCCGTTCCGCCAGTCCGGCGGCACCAATATGCTGCACGTCGCCAAAGTCTAAAACGTCCGTAAAGGAGAGCACCGTGGCCCTTGGAACCGTGATCGTGACTGGCGGCAGCCGGGGCATCGGCGCCGCCGTCTGTCGCCTTTTGGCTGAGCGCGGCTATGCTGTGGCAGTCAATTATGCGCGGGACAGCGCGGCAGCGGAGCGCGTGGCGGCGGCCATCCAGGCGCAGGGCGGCCGGGCCGCTTGCATCGCGGGGGACGTGGCGGATTCGCGTCAGGTCGTGGCGATGTTCGACGCGGCGGAACAGGCCCTGGGGCCGATTATCGGCCTCGTGAACAATGCCGGCATCATCGGCACGGCGGCGCGGATCGACATGCAGACGCCGGAGGATCTGGAGCGGCTTTTCGCCGTCAATGTCCTCGGCACGATGTATTGCGCGCGCGAAGCCGTGCGGCGGATGTCGACCGGACATGGCGGCGCGGGCGGCAGCATCGTCAATCTCTCCTCCATCGCCGCGCGGCTGGGTGGCCTCAGCGGTCTGTGTCCCTATGCGGCGACTAAAGGCGCGGTGGAGAGTTTCACCAAGGGCCTGGCCACCGAAGTCGGCAGCGAGGGCATTCGGGTGAATGCCGTGGCGCCGGGCATGACCGCGACGGATATGGCGAGCGATGCGATGCGCGACACCGCACGTCGGATCACGCCCATGGGGCGCATCGGTGAAGCCCAGGAAATCGCCGAGGCGGTGGTATGGCTGCTGTCTCCGGCCGCGTCTTACGTCACCGGCACGGTGATCACGGCGTCGGGCGGACGATAGCGCCGTCCAAAGTACATCGTTACCCGCGCATCAAGTGCGCGGGTAACGATGTAGATTGTGTGGGGTTCAGCAAATTGGCGACAAGTCACCTGCGTAGGGACGAGGCACACCACGCAGGGTGGAAAAGCGCAGCGCATTCCACCATCAAGCGTCCCCTCAATACCCTTTCTTGAAATCCACCGGGGTCAACAGCGGCGCGCCTTTTTCAAAGGCCGCGAAGTTTGCCCAGAAGATGTCGAGCGACCGGGGAATATAGGTCACGATATCATCGACCGAGACATGCGGAGTCATGACCAGATTGCGGGTGGTCCAGACGCGGTCATCCTCCGGTACCGGCTCGGGATCGAAAACGTCCAGGATCGTGCCGGCCAAATGGCCGTCATCGAGGGCGTCGCACAGCGCCTCCTGCTCGATCAGCGGGCCGCGCCCGATATTGATCACCGTCGCGCCCTGCGGCAGCAGGGCAATCCGCCGTCGGTCCAGGATGCGGCGCGTCGCATCGGTGAGCGGGCAGGACAGCAACAGGAACTCCGTCTCAGCCAGGACCGCGTCCAGCGCGTCCATGCCGACCACGCTTTCACAGGCGGGATGCGGCGCCGGCGTGTGGCGAATGCCGGTGACGCGCATGCCGAAATGCGCGGCCTGTTCGGCCGAGGCGCCGCCCATCTGACCGAGACCCAGAACGGTCAGCCGCCGGCCGCGCAGACCCCGCGTGAAGCGCTGCTCCCAGCGGTGGTTGCGCTGATCCTCGATGCAGTCCGGCATGCCGTTGGTCAGCATGAGCAGGGCCATGATGACGAATTCGGCCGCCTTTTCGGTATGCGCGCCGCGATTGTTGAGGAAGGGCACCGGCGGCAGCGCGTCACGCGGCAGGGTGTCGATGCCGGCCGCCACGCTGAAGATCAGGCGCAGCGCGGGGGCATGATCCGGCTGCATCGCCGGGATCAGCGGTTTCAGTGGGCCAGGCCCGCTGACGAGCACCTCGATCCCCGGCGCGGCCGCTTTGAACTCGGCCTCCGTCGTTCCGAAACTCACGGTATGGCCGGCATGGTCCTGCCCGGCGCGGTGCATGGCTTCGGACCATTGCGACGGGGTGACGGTGAAGACCGAGGGCTCGGCCGGGTTCTGGATGTGAATTCTCATGGCCGGAAGACTGCCGTGTGTTCTACGACGTGGCAACCGGGGCCAGTGCGCCGGAAAGCGGCGCTCGCAGCACCAGGGCATCCTCGCCATTGGCATAATAGCCGCGTCGGTTGCCGACCTGGACGAAGCCCATCTCGGCATAGAGGGCGCGCGCAGCCGCATTGCGAAAGCCGACTTCCAGGAACATCGCTGCGGCCCCGAGACCGGAGGCGATGCGCATCGCCTCCGTGAGCAGGGCGCGGCCAAGGCCCTGACGGCGCGCGGACCGGGTGACCGCGATTGTCAGCAACTCCGCCTCATCGGCCGTGACGCGGATAAGGGCGAGGCCACCGCGCGGTTCCAGCAGACCGATGACGCCGTGCATTTCAAGCTGCACCTGGAAGGCGCCGACAGACCACGCCTCCTTCAGCGCGAAGGCATTGGCGTGGATGCTGGCGAAGACCGTCGCATATTGGGGACCGACGCGCAGAACGCTCATGGCACCGGGGTCAGCGCTTGAGGCGGCGGTCTCAAGCCGCCCCGCGGCAGCAGGGCACGTGGCGGATCGATGTAGAGCGGCGCCAGATCCAGCGGCGGCAGCGCGCCGTCGAGCCTGAGGACCGCCGCCATCGCGACGTCGCGTGCATGGGTCTGATACGCGGTGCTGGCCACAGCATCGACATCGGCAGCCCGCAGCCTTAGCGCCAGAGCCTCGGCGGCGTCGCCGGTCAGCAGCACGCGCCCCTCCGGCAGGGGCGGATTGTCCAAGGTCACCACCTCCCAAACCTCAGGCAGGCGGGAGCGCTGGAGGAAGAGGCGCCCCTGACGGGCATCCAAGGCACACCAGATCGGCCGCCCCTCGGTAGGGGTCACCGCCATTGCCAGCGCCTCGGCGACCGTCACCGCGATGACCGGAACATTCGCCCCCGTGGAGAGACCCTGCGCCAGCGCGAGGCTCGCCCGCAGGCCGGTGAAGCTGCCGGGCCCGATGGCGACCGCGATTGCATGCAGCGCGCCCGCCATGATGCCTTGCGAGGCGAGCAGGTCGGTCACCATGCGCGGTAACAGGGCTGCCTCGCCCGTTGATCCTGAACGCGCCTCGCTCGCCAGGGCCGCACCGTCGCGCCACAGCACGGCCGAGCAACGGGCCGATGTGGCGTCCAGAGCCAGGATGAGGCGCGGATTGGCGACGGGCATCGGCGCGGGGAACTTTCTTGCGAAGTCTGCAGGCACGTGGAGGTGTCCACTAGATGACATTTGGGTCAATCACCACCAGACCTCACGCGTCTTGGCGCGGAAGGTGCCTTGCCAAGCCTTCTGCAGCCCTGTAGCCGCCTGATCATGCGGAAGCCCCTGGTCCTCGCCTTTTTGCTCGGCCTCATCTCCGCCCTTGCCTTACCCCCAACCTACCTCTTGCCGGTGTTGTGGATTAGCCTCCCCGGTCTGCTATGGTTGATCGGTCGCGCGCCCAGCGCCCGCCGCGCCGGTACGCTCGGCCTGGCCTTCGGCTTCGGCCACCTCCTCATTGGTCTCTACTGGATCACCGAGCCGATCTTGTTGGAGGCGGCAGACTTCTGGTGGCTTGTGCCCTTCGCCGTTCCGGGCCTTGCCCTGCTGATCGGCATGTTCATCGCAGTCCCCTGTGCCTTGGCCTGGTATGCACCAGCAGGTCTCCCGAGGGTTCTGGTGCTGACAGGCGCCTGGACGCTGGCCGATCTCGCCCTCCAATTCGCGGTCACCGGCTTTCCCTGGAACCTCTGGGGAACCGACGTGGCTTTGCCTGGCATCGTCGGCACGCTCCTCATTCAGCCTGCTGCCTGGATCGGTGTCTTGGGGCTGACGCTCGGGATTGTTTTTGCCGCCTCACTGCCGGTCCTTGGCAGGCGGGGCGTGATTGCCTCGGCCGTCCTTATGCTGCTTTGGGCTGGGGCGGGCGGATGGCGCTTGTCGGAGGCGCATCCCAAGCCGTCGGGCGTGACGGTGGGCGTCATCCAGGGAAACGGGGACGCGCAATTCGTCTCGGACCGCGCCGCCGCGCTGGCCTTGTTCCGGCGCTACCTGACACTCAGTGCCAAGGCGGTGGCTGAGGCCCGAGCGGGCCGTGACCCTTCGGCGCCGATCGTGCTGCTCTGGCCCGAAACCGCGTCGCCGTTCCTGTTGGAGAGTGATGCCGCCGCGCGGCAGGCCATTGCCGAGACGGTGGGGCCTGGCGTCACGGTCCTGGCCGGAATGCTGCGGTTCGGCACCGGCAACCGAATCTATAATAGCCTCGGCGCCGTGCAGGGGCCTGGGCCTTTGGCGGCCATCTACGACAAATGGCATCTCGTGCCGTTTGGGGAGTATCAGCCGGCCTGGTTGCCGATGCAGATCCTGCCCGGCGAGGGGTTTTCGCGTGGGCCGGGGCCGCGCACGCTTCATATCGCGGGCCTGCCGCCGGTCGGTCCGCTCATTTGCTATGAATCGATTTTCTCCGGCCAGATCATTCGGGAGGCGGATCGGCCGGATTGGATGGCGCTGATCACCAACGATGCCTGGTTCGGCAATAGCAGTGGCCCGCGTCAGCATCTGGCGGCGGCGCGGCTGCGTGCGGTGGAAGAAGGTCTTCCTTTGGCCCGCGCCGCCAATACGGGGATTTCGGGCCTTTTCGATGCCTCCGGGCGCGAAATCGGCCGTATTGGCATGAGACGTCAAGGCGTTTGGGTTGGCAGACTGCCGGGCGACCTGCCGCCGACCCTGTTTTCGCGCTGTGGACTTTGGGCCCCCACCGCTCTGGCAATGATCTTTTTGATAGCGGGCTGGTTTCTTGGAGCGGTGCGCCGGCAATTTCACAATTAAGATGATCTGTCAAGGCCCAGTTGGGTATTTACAGGCCGTTGTCCAAAGCTAACAAACTCTTTCCGAAGCGTGGCCAAACGGAGGAGTTTTAACGAAACGTGACCGAATCTGTTAATACCGGCCTCGTGATCCGAGAGAACCGCCAGAGCCCGACCTCGAGCCCGAGCCCGATCGATGTCAACGTTGGTGCCCGCATCCGCTTGCGCCGCACACAGCTCGGCATGTCGCAGGAGAAGCTCGGAGACGCGCTCCGTGTGAGCTTTCAGCAAATCCAGAAATACGAACGGGGCATGAACAGGGTCGGGGCGTCGCGCCTGCTCGACCTGTCACGCGCCCTGGGTGTTGAGATCGGCTTTTTCTATGAAGGAATCCCCGGGGGATATGGGGCCAGTCCGCCGACCCCGCCGCGCGCAGCCCCCGCTTTTGGCTTCGCCGAATCGCAGGAAGAGTTCTCGTTGGATGCGCCGGATAAGCGCGAAGCCCAGGACCTGATTGTTGCCTATTACCGGATCAGCGATCCCAGCGTCCGCACGCGGGTCTTGGACCTGATCAAATCACTCGGCACCGCGCCGGACACACGCGAGCCCGCGGCTTAAGCGGCCAGCCCGGTCCGCATACCGCCGGCCTTCTCCGTCTCGCGTGCGAATGTCTCGGCGATGTAATCGCCCAGAACATCCGTCACCGGCTGCCGCGCATCCCGCCCCTTGACCATGACGACGCGAAAATCCGGCAGGGATGGCACGTTGTCCTCCGGTCCGAGAACGCGAACCCCCGGCGGCAGCATGGTCGAGGGCGAAACCCCCACGGCAAGACCGGCCAAGACAGGTGCCAGAGTGCCGGTCTGTGTCGCCGAGGTATAGGCGACGCGATAGGCCCGGCCGCTCCGCTCAAGCTGTGCCACGGCCGCCTTTCGCCAATGACAAAGGCTGCTCGCTAAAGCCACGGGCAGCGGATCGATGCGATGCGCCGTGTGACGATCCGAGGTGATCCAGACGAGTGGACCGCGCCAGAGTTCGGTCGTGGGGAACTGCTCCGGCTGATAGCCGTCGGAGAGCAGCGTCAGATCCAGCGTGCCGGCCTTAAGGCGCGGCACCAGTTCATCGGACGGCGCGCAGACCACCTCCACTTCGACATTCGGATGGCTCTGCGCGAAGCGCATCAAAGCGTCCGGCAGAAAGCGCAAGGCATAGTCGTCTGGCGTGCCGATGCAGACGGTGCCGCTGACGGAGGGCTGATGGAAGGTCCGCCAGACGTCGTCATTGAGGGCGAGCATGTCGCGGGCGCGCTGCAGCAGGAACTGGCCATGACGCGTCAGCTCCACGCTGCCGCCGCGCCCCCGATGCAGAAGCTGTTGGCCGAGCACGGCTTCCAGGCGCTGCACCTGCATGGAGACGGCGGATTGCGTGCGCCCCACCAATTGGGCGGCGCGGGTGAAGCTCCGCTCCTCGGCGATATAGACGAAGACGCGGAGCAGATCGGGATCGAGCGATGCCGGATGGTTCATCCGCATCAATTTACGTGATGAGTGCGATGAAAACAATTCGTTTTTCTAATTCCGAGGGGCGGCTCACTGTCCGACTGTGGTCATCGCAGAAAAGGAAAACGTCATGTCGCTCACTCTCCGAACCAGCCGTTTTGCGGTGCCCAGGCTGCCTGTCGTCACGCTCTGGCGTGGTGTGGTTTCGGTGCTTCGTCGGCTACGGCGTGACGCAAACCTTCGCCGCGACTTGGAGCGGATGGACGACCATATGCTGTCCGACATCGGTGTTTCGCGCGCGCAGTTGGGGTTCGAGGTCGATCGGCAGCCGTGACGCGGGTAAAATTGGCGGATGACGCTACGCTTATCCACCCTACGAGTCGTCGCCTTGTAGGGCGGATAAGCGTAGCGTCATCCGCCATGCACTCACGTGGCATCTAGCCTCGCCGGACCCCCTCGATTACCGCCGCCTGGGCGACTATGTTCTCACTATGTCCCAGGTGCTCGCCCCGCCGTCCCCGCCGTCTATCGTCCAGCCCGTGCTCGGCTTCATGCCGCAGAAGCAGCCGCCTCGGCCGGTCGATAAGCCCTTCCGCGTCGTCTCCGAATTCGAGCCGGCGGGCGATCAGCCGACCGCCATCACCGAACTCGTGCGCGGCATGGAAGCCGGCGAGCGGGACCAGGTGCTGCTCGGCGTCACCGGCTCTGGCAAGACCTTCACCATGGCCAAGGTCATCGAGGCGATCCAGCGCCCGACGCTGATCCTGGCACCCAATAAGACGCTGGCGGCCCAGCTCTTTGCAGAGATGAAGAGCTTTTTCCCCGACAATGCGGTGGAATACTTCGTCAGCTACTACGACTACTACCAGCCAGAAGCCTATGTCGCGCGCACCGACACCTATATCGAGAAGGACGCGCAGATCAACGAACAGATCGACCGCATGCGCCATTCGGCGACGCGGGCGGTGCTGGAACGCAACGACGTCATCATCGTCGCCTCTGTCTCCTGCATCTATGGCATCGGCTCGGTCGAGACCTATGCCAAGATGATTGTTAAGCTGGAGGTGGGCGGTAAGATCGACCGCGATATTCTGGCCAAGGCGCTGGTCGAACTGCAGTATCGCCGGAACGACATCGCCTTCGCGCGCGGCACCTTCCGGCTGCGGGGCGAGACCGTGGACATCTACCCCAGTCATTACGAGGACCGCGCCTGGCGCATCACCCTGTTCGGGGATGAAATCGAGGCGATCAGCGAATTCGATCCCCTGACCGGCACCATCGCCGGCTCGCTGGAGCAAGTCACGATCTACGCCAATAGCCATTACGTGACGCCGCGCCCGACGCTTAGCCAAGCAGTGATTCGCATCAAGCACGAGCTGAAAGAGCGGCTCGACGAATTGCAGGCCGAGGGCAAGCTGCTGGAGGTCGAGCGTCTCAATCAGCGCACGACCTTCGATATCGAAATGATGGAGACCACCGGCTCCTGCAAAGGGATCGAAAATTACTCCCGCTATCTCACCGGCCGCGCACCCGGTGAGCCGCCGCCGACCTTCTTCGAGTATCTGCCCGAGAATGCGCTGCTCATCGTCGATGAAAGCCACGTCACGGTGCCGCAGATCGGTGGCATGTCGCGCGGCGATGCGGCGCGCAAGACCGTGCTTAGCGACTTCGGCTTCCGGCTGCCGAGCTGCGCCGACAACCGGCCGCTAAAGTTCGAGGAATGGGAGCGGTTCCGGCCGCAAAGCATGTTCGTCTCGGCGACCCCCGGTCCCTGGGAGATGGAGCGGACGGGCGGCAGTTTTGCCGAGCAGGTGATCCGCCCCACCGGCCTGATCGATCCGGTGGTGGAAATCCGGCCAGTCGAGAAGCAGGTGGACGATCTGCTCGCCGAAATCCGCATCGTGCGCGATCTGGGGGGCCGCGTTCTGGTCACGACTTTGACCAAGCGCATGTCTGAGGATTTGACCGAATACCTGACCGAGCAGGGCGTGAAGGTGCGCTACCTTCATTCGGATATCGATACGCTGGAACGCATCGAGATCATTCGCAACCTGCGCCTCGGCGTGTTCGACGTGCTCGTCGGCATCAACCTGCTGCGCGAGGGGCTCGATATTCCAGAATGCATGCTGGTCGCCATTCTGGATGCCGATAAGGAAGGGTTCCTCCGCTCCCAGACATCGTTGATCCAGACCATCGGTCGCGCCGCGCGTAACGTCGATGGTCGTGTCATCTGCTACGCCGATGTCATGACGCGCAGCCTGCGCGCGGCCTTGGAAGAAACCGACCGGCGGCGGCAGAAGCAGCACGAGTGGAACCAGGATCACGGCATCACGCCGACCTCGGTGCGCAAGCACATCACCGAGGTGCTCGATTCAGTCTTCGAGCAGGATTACGTGACGGTCGCGCCGGTCAAAGATGGGGGCATCGGTGATTTCGTCGGCAAGGATCTGCGGTCGGCGATCGCGGAAATCGAGAAGCGCATGCGCGCCGCGGCGGCCGATCTTGAGTTCGAGCAGGCGGCCCGGCTGCGGGATGAGTTGAAGCGCCTGGAAGCTCTGGACCTCGGCCTGGCGCCGCCGCCCAATGCGCAGCGCATTGGCAAGCGAGACTTTATGCCAGAACCCATGGGGCCGGGTGGCGGCGGTTACGACCCCGAAAAGCGACGCGGTCGCTCCGGCCCGAAACGTTCAGCAGCGCGCGGGAAAAAATGATGATCGACCATCGGATTCCACGGACCGCCCTCGTCACCGGTGGCGCGAAGCGGCTCGGTCGCGCCATGGTCGAGGCGCTGGCCACCGCCGGCTTTGCCGTTGCAGTCCACTACAACACGAGTGACGAGGCGGCGGAGGCCCTGTGCCAAGACATTCGCGACGCAGGCGGCCAAGCTGTCGCCCTTGGGGCCGATCTGGGGGAGGAGCGTGCGGTCGCCGGTTTGGTGGCTGCGGCCGAAACGGCCCTCGGGCCGCTCGGCCTGCTCGTGAACAATGCGAGTGTCTTCGAGCGCGATGAGTGGCAGGATGCGACGCGCGAGAGCTGGGACCGGCATATCGAACCCAATCTGCGGGCGCCCTTCCTGCTCACGCAGGATTTCGCGCGGGCCCTGCCGGCGGAGGCGCATGGCGTCGTGATTAATATGCTCGACGAGCGGGTGTGGTCGCTGACCCCGCATTTCGTGTCCTATACCGTGAGCAAAGCCGCATTGTGGTCCCTGACCCAAAGCATGGCGCTTGCGCTTGCGCCGCGCATTCGCGTCATGGGCATCGGGCCGGGGCCGGCCCTGCCAAGCCCCAGGCAGACGGAGGCCGAGTTCGCCCGCCAATGCGAATCCCTGCCGCTGGGCGTCGGCACCTCGGCCGAGGAAGTGGCGGCAGCGATGATGGCCATTCTGTCGTTGCCATCGATGACCGGTCAGATGCTGGCGCTGGATGGCGGGCAGCATCTGCAATGGGGCGCCGCCTCGTCAGGCATTCTGGAGTGACCCAGCCCGACGCGGCCCTGCGCCGGGTCTTCGTTCGCGATCTGTGTCTGGATGCGCGGATCGGCGTCTATGCCGAGGAGCAGGATGGCCGCCAACCGATCCGGGTGAACATGTCCTATTGGGTGGCGGATGACGGTCTCGACCATCCGGACGGCGTCGGCCCGGATAGCTTTGACCGCGTGGTCGATTACGATGGCATGACGCGGCGGGTACGGTCGATGATCGCGAAGGCTCATGTCGCCCTGGTGGAAACCATGGCGGAGAAGATCGCTCAACTCTGCCTGAAGGACCCGCGTGTCGTTCGCGTCCGTATCCGTGTGGAAAAGCTCACAGTTTTTCGGGACGCCGCATCGGCGGGTGTGGAGATCGAGCGCTCCCGTGGGCAAATCTTTTCCACCAATATCCCGAAGGCTCAATAGTTACAGTGTCATGACAGCTCATATTGACTTCGTTTGCGTGATCAGCTGTATAAAATGTTTAATTTCAACAACTTAAATCAGAATTTCCAAAATGTTATCCCCAGCTCGCGCAGGTCGCGTAACCGAGGACGCCCTAAGGCGACCGCGATTGCCCCACAGAGATATCCACAGGCCTATGTCACCTTTTATTTGGAGTGCCGACAGTAGTTCCCATGATGATCGAGGCTGACACCGCGCCTGATACAACCAGCCTGCCGGCTATTCCGCCCCTCCGAGGGGTGGCCGTCATCGAGGCCGCGTTGGAGACCATGCCGCGGAGCCCTGGCGTGTATCGGATGCTCGATGAGAAGGGGGACGCCGTCTATGTCGGCAAGGCGCGCAGCCTCAAGAAGCGCGTCACCTCCTATACGCAGCTCGGCCGCCTGCCTGAGCGTCTGCGGCGCATGGTGTCGGAAACGGCGTCGATGGAAATCGTCACGACGCATACCGAGGCCGAGGCGCTGCTGCTGGAGGCCAATCTCATCAAGCGGTTGCGCCCGCGCTTCAACATCGTTCTGCGTGACGACAAGAGCTACCCCTGGCTAATGCTGGCCGAGGATCATGAGTTCCCGCAAATCGTGAAACATCGCGGCGCGCAGACCCGCAAGGGCAGTTATTGGGGGCCCTTCGCTTCGGCTTGGTCGGTCAATCAGACGCTGACGGCGCTGGAACGGCTGTTCCTGCTGCGCTCCTGCTCCGACAGCGTTTTCGCGAACCGGACGCGGCCATGCCTGCTGTTCCAGATCAAGCGCTGCTCGGCGCCCTGCGTCGGCAAGATCGGGCCCGCCGATTACCGGCAGCTCGTCGATCAGGCCAAAGGCTTCCTGACCGGCAAAGCCGCTACCGTGCAGAAGGAATTGGCGGCGGAGATGGAACAGGCTTCGGCCGCCATGGAGTTCGAGCGTGCGGCGACGCTGCGCGACCGCATTCGCGGTCTGACGCATGTGCAGGGCACGGGTATTATGAACCCGGCGAGCCTAACCGACGCGGATGTGGTGGCGGCCTGGCAGATCGCCGGCCAGACCTGTGTTCAGGTGTTCTTCGTGCGGGGCGGCCGCAATAACGGCAACCGGGCGTTTTTCCCGAGCCATGCCAAGATCGAGGAAACGGCCGAGGTCCTCGCCGCCTTCATCGGTCAGTTCTACGAGGACAAGCCGCCGCCGCCGCTGCTGCTGCTCAATCACGAACTGCCCGAGGAAGCGCTGATCGCAGAGGCCTTGGCGCTACGCGCCGGGCGGCAGGTGACGCTGGCCGTGCCCCAGCGGGGGGAGAAGCGCGCCGTGGTCGCCCATGCCGAGTTGAATGCACGCGAAAGCCTGGAGCGGAAGCTCGCGGAAAGCGCGGGACAGGCGAAGCTCATGGAAGCGACCGCCGAGCTGTTTGGTCTGCCGGGGCCGCCCGAGCGGATCGAGATTTACGACAACAGTCACATTATGGGCACCAACCCTTACGGCGTCATGGTGGTCGCGGGACCCGATGGCCCCATGAAACAGGCCTATCGAAAATTCGGCATCAAGGGGCCGATCGCGCCGGGCGACGATTTCGCGATGATGAAGGAAGTGCTGCAGCGCCGCTTCGGCCGCGCCTTGAAGGAGCATGCGGATCGGGACGATCCCCATTGGCCCGACCTAGTTCTGATCGATGGCGGTGCCGGGCAACTCAGCGCGGCCCGCGCGGTGATGGAGGAGCTGGGGGTATCGGAGATTCCCCTGGTGGCGATCGCCAAGGGTCCCGACCGCGATGCGGGGCGGGAGTGGTTTCATTCCGCATGGGCGGCGCCGTTTCAGCTGCCGTCCCGCGATCCGGTGCTCTATTTCCTCCAGCGATTGCGAGACGAGGCGCATCGCTTCGCCATCACCACCCACCGGGCCGGCCGGTCCAAAGGGCTGACGCAGAGTGAACTCGATGAGATCGATGGCATCGGGGCGGCGCGCAAACGCGCCCTTCTGCACCATTTCGGCTCGGCCCGCGGGGTCAAACAGGCGGGGTTGACGGACCTCGCGGCGGTCCCCGGCATCAACCGGGAGACGGCGCGGCGGGTTTATGCGCATTTTCATCCCGGTGTTCGCATGGAACCCGTTTCCTGACAGGCCATGGAAGCCTAGTCTCATCCGGCATGCTCACAGATCTGCCCAATGTCCTGACCTTGTCCCGCGTGGCCGCGATCCCGGTGCTGATCGTGCTCGCCTCCTTGCGCACGCCGGTTGGGGATCTTGCCGCCTGCCTCGTGTTCGCGGCGGCCGCGATTACCGACTACCTTGACGGCCGGCTGGCGCGCTCGCGCCAGCAGTTCTCCGACCTCGGTCGGATGCTGGACCCGATCGCCGACAAGCTGTTGGTGGGCGCTGTTCTGATCATGCTGGCGGGGGACGGGCGGCTCGGCGCCTGGGGTCTTTATCCGGCCATCGTCATCATGCTGCGCGAAATCCTGGTCAGCGGGCTGCGCGAATTTCTGGCCGAGATAAGGGTGGGTCTGCCGGTCACGCGCCTCGCCAAATGGAAGACTGGGGTGCAGATGGGGGCGCTGGGTATGCTGCTGGCGGGCAATTCCACCGCGGCACTGCTTCATATCTCCTGGCTGCCGGTCTGGCTTCTGGGCACCATCCTGCTGTGGATTTCCGCCTTGCTGACAATCGTCACGGGCTGGGATTATCTCGTGGCCGGGCTGCGCCATGCAGATGGCAGCGCCCGCCGCAAGAGCGGTGGCGAGGCTCCGAAGATACACGTTTCTTGATGCCTTGACCTGTCCCGTGGCATGACCAGGGACACGTCGCGGCATTCATTCCAAACGATGCACGTTCGATCTCCGGCCACCCTCAAGGATGCGACCCTCATGCGGCGGATTGCGATCTCAGGCCTTCTTCTTCTCTCCGGCTGCACGGGGTTCGGCCATTTCGTCGGCGATACCCATACGTTCAACACCAATCCCAACAAGCCGGCGGGCGACGGCGCCAATATGGCACGCGCGAATGGCGGCTCCGGCACGCAACTGGCCTTGATCCCCGAGACCGGCAATGTCTGGCCGACGTCGATCCCCGCCATGCCGACGCTCGCCGAAATTCAGAAACAGATGGATCTGAGTGGCGGCACGGCACCCCAGCTTGGTCCGATCCCGACGACTCCCGGAATGATGCCTGGCCTCGGCACCCTGCCAGGCATGAGGACGGCCCCGGGCGCCCCTCTGCCGGGTGTCGGCACCATGAACGTGCCGTTGCAAGGCATGACGCCGCCTGTGAGGTCGCCCTATACCCTGGCGCCGGAGCTGACGATGCCGAAGATCGGCACCGTCATTCAGACACCGGGCGGACCGACGACGGTGGAAGGTGGCACGGCCAATTATCAAACGCTTGGGCCCATCGCCGGGCAGGGCGGCGGCATCCTGATTCCGAATGGCAACGGCACCAGCACGCTCGTCATGCCGAACGGCACGATCAGCACCATCGGCGCGCCGCGTTGAGCGAGCGCGCGCACGACCATGCAGATTCTGTATTTCGCCTGGGTTCGTGAGCGCATCGGCGTCGCGGAGGAACGGGTCGATCCGCCGTTGGACGTGCGTAGCGTCGGCGCCTTGATCGTCTGGCTGCGGGCGCGTGGCACGCGGTATGCCGAGGCGCTGGCCGACAATGCCCGCGTGCGTTGTGCGGTCAATCAGGAATTCGCCTCGGTCGAAGCGGCGGTCCAGCCCGGCGATGAAATCGCCTTCTTTCCCCCGATCACCGGCGGCTGAGACATGGCGGTGATCACCGTCGGCCCCAAGGATTTCGACCCAACGGTCGAAATGGATGCGCTGCTCGCCGGCGATGGCGACGTGGGCGGCATCGCCTCCTTCCTGGGCATTGTCCGTCGTGGCCGGGCGCGGCCGATCGACGCGATGACGCTGGAGCATTATCCCGGCATGACGGAGCGCGCCATCGCTCGCATGGCGGCTGAGGCGGAGACCCGCTGGCCGCTGGACGGGTGCCGGATCATCCACCGCACCGGCCGCATTCCCGTCGGCGGCCGCATCGTGCTTGTGATGACGGCATCGCGACACCGGCAGGCGGCTTTGGAGTCTACGGCCTTCCTGATCGACTGGTTGAAGGTCGGCGCGCCCTTTTGGAAGCAGGAACATTTCGCCGAAGGCGCATCCCATTGGGTGGAGGCCCGTGGCGCGGATGACGCGGCGGCAGAGCGTTGGACGGCGCGCTAAGTCTCTCGTCGTTATTCGGGTACGTTGATGGGCTGGTGGAATGCGCTCCGCTTTTCCACCCTACTCAAGGCTCGCCTCACGATAGGCATGCCACCGTTTTTCCCGGCGCGGCCCCGTCGCCAGCCGGAACTGATGATCCACATGATCGAAGTTCGGGTTGTAGAACGGGTCGCGGTCGAGCACAGGGCCCCATCGCGCGCGCATATAGGCGGCCTCACCAGCCGCGCGCGTGACCTGCTCCGGGCTGAGATCCGCGCCCCGCGAATGCGATTCGAGATGATAGAGTTCCGCGAAGGGCGTCCAGATCACCCGTAGCCCCGTCTCGCGAATGCGCAGGCATAGATCGACATCGTTGAACGAGACCGGCAGATGCGTGTCGTCCAGGCCTCCGACAGCCTCGAAGACCGCGCGACGCATGGCGAGGCAGGCGCCTGTGACGGCAGCCACCTCTCGCGTCAGGGCGAACTGGCCGAAATAGCCGATCGCATCGCCCACCGCGCCATGGCCGAAATGGCCGGCGACGCCCGGTCCATCCCCATGCCGACCTACGCCCAGGACAATCCCCGCATGCTGGATACGTCCGTCGGCGTACAGCAACTTCGCGCCCACAGCCCCGACATCCGGCCGGACTGCGTGCGAAACCATTTCCCGCAGCCAGCCGCTTTCGATCACGTCGATATCGTTATTGACCAGGACGATGATGTCGCCCTGCGCGCGGGAGACGGCGGCGTTGTTGAGGGCGGAATAGTTGAACGGGCCGGGGACGCGCATGACGCGGACCCGTGTGTCGGCGGCTTGCAGTCTTGCCAAAAGGGCGACGGTTTCCGGGTCGGTGCTGTCATTGTCGACGATCAACAGCGCGATATCGGGATAGTCGGTCCGGTGCAGAATGCCGGCGGCACAGCGTGCCAGAAGCTGCGGATGATCACGGATGGGCATGATCAGGGTGACGCGGGGCGCCGGATCGGGCACCGGCCAGCGCAAGCGGGTCCAATTCTTGGCCGATGGCGCTGGCAGCAGCGTGACGGCATCCAGGCCCTGGCTGCCGAGATAGTCGGCGACCGCCCGGCGCGCAGCCATGATACAGCGTTCGGGCTGCGCGTCGGAGAAGGACGTGGCCGTGTCTGCCGTGCGGCGCCAGTGATAGAGCACCGAAGGGATATGGCGAATACGCTCCGGCGCACTCGCCGCCGCCATCCGCAAGGCGAGATCGTAATCCTGGCTGCCGGTCAGGGCGCCGCCGCGAATACCGCCAACCTGCACCAGCAACGACCGGCGATAGACGCCAAGATGACTGATCATATTATGGCCGAGCAGCAGGTCTATATTCCAGTCGGTCTTGAAATAGGGCGCGCTCCGCCGCCCGCTGCCATCGATTTGATCCTCGTCGCTGTAGATGAGATCGACATCGGGGTGTGCGTCGATCTCGGCTGCGACTTCGTAAAGCGCCTGTTCCGGCAGCAGGTCGTCATGGTCCATCAGCGCCACGAAGCTGCCCGTCGTTAGAGACAAGGCGGCGTTTGTGGTGGCCGCGATATGGCCGTGGCTGTCGCGCCGCATCCAGTTGATGCGCGGGTCCTCGGCGGCCGCCTCCCGCAGTATCCGCACGACAGCCGTCGAGGGTGAGGCGTCGTCCGCGACGCAGAGTTCCCAATAGGGATACAGCTGTGCGCGGACCGAGGCGATGGCCTGCCGCAACAGGTCTTCGGGCGTCTCATAGGTCGGCATGATCACGGAGATCAACGGATGATGGGTAAAGCACCCGATATGGGCGCGGATCGCATCACGGTCGCTGTCCGTCAGCGTGTCATGCTCGCGGATCCAACGGCCATACTCGGTTTCCAGCGGCGGGGCCGGTTCGGACGGAGGAAGCGCCGAGGCCGCGATCGCGGCGCGGGCGTGGCGCGCTTCCAGTCGCCGAGGACCCTGCACGCTCGCCCACCCATAGAGGGAGCGCAGGATACGCCGCAGCCTGAGGCGCCATGACGGTGGCAGGGTCGCCCCGATGCCGCGCATCGGCGCGGTGGTCAGCCAGGCCGTCGAGGACAGGATGATATCGCGTTCCGCCTCGGCCGCCCGGCTTGCATCGCGCGCGGCGAAGAGATCGGCTTCAAGCGTCGCGATCGCGTTCGCCAGCTGCGCCGCGTGACGCGTCTTATCCGCCTTGCGATCGGCGATCGCCTGGTCGCGTTCTTCCACCAAGCGCTTCAGGAGGGGTTCAAGCCGTGCTTGCTCAGTCTGCGCCGTCGCCGCCAATTGCGGGCGATATCCGGGGGCGAAGTCGCGAGGCGTGTCGCGCCGCGCAGCGATGAAGGGGGCCGAATTGTCAGGCATGGCGGCTCCAGTCGGGCCGCGCGACGCTGGAGGCTAATCGTTACGGAGTCAATTCAATTATGACGCCCGATCGGTCTGCGGCCCTCAGTCCTGCTCGACCTTGGCGTAATAGGGTTCATCGGTCGGTGAATTCCACACCACGGGCAAGCGATCGCCGAGAGACAGGCGGATCTGCGCCGCGAGAGGTTGCGGGTCCGCATGCAAGCGATGCGAAACGACGCTTTCCCAGTCGAAGACATCGGTGACCTTGCTGGGATTGGCGAGCAGCAACTCGCGCTTCACGAACGGGTATCCCGCGCACAGCAATTGCCGCCATAAATCGATCGACGGGTTGAGATCCTGTTTGCCGAGCCGGGCCGAACGCAGAATGCGATGCGCATGCGTAGCTTGAGCCTGGAGGCGCTCATTGGCGCCGTGTTGGGCTTGACCGTCCTTCAGCACGGCTTCCAATCGTTCGATCTCCGCCTCATCAAGAAGGGCCGATTGCGGAAAGAGCGCCGCAGGCCGGATGCCCCCGCGGCTGAGGGCGCTGGTGAAGCCGATTTCGCAGTGCCGGATAATCCAATCCTTGCACGGCACCGGCCGCACGGAGCGCCAGAACCGCCGCCAGGCGCGGCTTCTGATGGCGCCTTCACCACAGGCAAGAAAAAACGACTGCAAATGATACTGGTGCTGCCAACTCTCGGTCAGGCCCCAAAGATCGGCGCGCTTGAAATCCACGCCTGCCAGCACCGAGCCAAGGTCACCGAAGGGGCCATAGACGCTGTCATTGACCATATAGATGGCGCGGGTCTGTGGGCGGGGAAGCTGCAAGGTATCGAGCGCATCGCGCCATGCGCCGAAGTCGTAGCCGATGTTGTGGCGGATCAGGATGGCGCTGCAATGGTTGCGCAGAAACGCCTTATCCTCATCAAGGATATGTTCCGAGTTGGTCACGAAGACGACGGACAGTCCCGCCGCGCAAAGGCTCTGCAGGAACTCTCGGGTCGCTGGGATCACGCGCCCATTCGCGTCGAAATGCACGAAAAGCACGACTTTTTCGCTTAACGGACGATCCGGCGCTTCCCATCGCTCCACAATCTGATGCGGGGACCTTAGCCAGCCGAGCGGATAGTTGACCGCCATCACGACCTGCACCCAAATCTCGCGGCCGACGCCCCGAAACGGTCGGCTGATGCCGAGGCCACGCGCGAGGACCGCGCGCACCAGATGGCGCATGAGCTGTCTGGCCGCAAGCCAACGGTTCTTCGAATGCCGGAACCGCCTGACTAGCAGGGCCCAGGTGATCGGCTCTCCAAAGACCGTTCGGATCGGGGTGTCATCAAGCACGAAGCATCTGCCTTAACCGATAGGACTGCTCATACAGATAGGCCTTCATGCGATTCGGCAAAGAGAGATCACCGGGCCTACGCGCATGGGAGAGTCCAGCGCGCCGGGCGATGACGGAGGCGAGATAGGGGCGTTCCATATTCATCAAGGTCACAACCGTCCGGGCCTGGAGCGCATGAAGGCCGACACCCCGCGGCGATTCCGGCACGGCGCTCATCATGGGCACCACCTCCGCGCAGCCGGCATAGGCAGCACACAGGACCTCCTCGGTTTGAGCAAGCCACAGAATCTGCTCGGTGAGGCCATCGCCAAGATTGTGCCGCGACAGTGCCGCCCAAATGGGCGCGCACACTGCACGGATCGCCGCGAAGCGCGGACGGAGAGCGGAGCGAGAGACGCCAGCGGCGAGGCGCTGATAAGCCCGCGCCAACATAATGGGCGCCAGGTTGAATGGCATAATGGTCGCCAGTTCCTCGAACGGCGCGGCCTCCGACCCGGGCGGCGGCGCGGTGATCTCGTCCACGCTGATGCCGTATCGTTCGCGAAGCGCGGGGTCGAGCTTCGACCACACTCGCTCTGCGGTTGTCCAGTCCATGATACGCCCGGCTTCGAAGAGGGCGCGCCCAGCATAGCCGAAATAGAGGTCATCCGGCGGGATTCGCGCCTGTGCGCGGTCCGCCAGATACCTGGTCACGATTTGGTGCGTGTCCTCATCATCCTCCCGCAGATCGAGCGGAGCGGACGAGCCGAAGCCGATCAACTGCCATTCGACGGACTGTACCCTGACATGGGCAAAGCCCGCTTCCCGCAGCGCCCATTCCAGGCTTGCGGCGCTGTGAAGAATGACGTGAAGCCCGACTGACAGAGTGGCGGTCAGTGCGCGCTTGTCGATCGGCGGATGCAGCGCGCCGACATCGGGGGTCGTGACGACCACCACGCCATCCGCTTTCAAGCCGCGACGGATCTCGCGCAGGAAGGGCACAGGCGCCGGCAGATGCTCCAGCACCTCGCTGGCCATGACGATGTCGCAGCTTGCATCGGCCACGGTGGTCGGGTCGAAATAGGCGAGATCGATGTCAAGGCCGAGCAGATCCCGCCCCACGGCCGCCTGCGCGGCAGGATCCATGCCCCTGCCAACCCAGCCCATGGCATGCACCGCCATATCGAGCGCGAGGCCGAAGCCGCAACCGATTTCGACATAAGAGGCGCCGGGCGGCTTTCGAATACGGGCGAGCACCCCCGCTGACATGGCCACACCCATGCCCTGCTGAAGGTAATAGGCGGTCGACCCGATGAGGTCTGGCGCGCCGTAATCAGGGATGGATTGATCATCGTAAAAGCCGCAGCCACAGGCGCTGCAGCCGAGCAGACACCAAGGCGGCACCGCGCCCGGCACGGAAAGGCAGATCGCGGTCTTGGCGGCGGCATTGCCACAGGTCGGGCAATCTTGGTTGAGGTCGATGCGCGCGCTCGCTTCCTCTGCCCACAGAAAGCTTGGCCGTTGGTCAGCCATTCGTCGTTTTCACCTGTGTTCTATGCGGAAAGCGCTCTGCGGCGCCCTTCAGCCTGGACGCATACTCCACCATCAGCCGCAAATCCATGTCGGTTTAGCAACGACAGGCTCTATCCTGGGCGAAACGCGGCGAGGCTCGTCTTTTGCGAACCCGTCCCATCGAAGTTGCTCGGATCCAGCCAAGCCACCAGGGCATCCCGCGCGGCCGGCCACTCCGCTGCGACGATGCTGAACATGGCGGTGTCGCGCAGGCGCCCTTTGACAACCATATGGGACCGCAGCGTGCCCTCAAAGGTGAAGCCGAGCCGGGCGGCGGCGCGGCGAGACGGCGCATTCAGCGCATTGCACTTCCAGACGAGCCGGCGGTAGCCGAGGTCTTCGGCCGCCAAGCGCAAGAGCAGGAACATCGCCTCGGTGGCGGTCTCGGTCTTCTGCAAGCTTGGAGAGAGCCAGATATGGCCGAGTTCGACCGCCGCATGGCGCGGCTGAATGTCCAGAAGCGACATCCAGCCGGCAACCACACCGGTGGCGACAGGCCGAACCGCCCAAAGCATGGGATCATGGTCGGCGGCCATGGCCGAGACTTGCAGGGCCATCGCCTCTCGCGTTGGGAAAGGCCCATAGGAGAGATAGGCCCAACTGTCGTCAGCGCCCTGGGCCGCTGCCCATAGATCGTCCGTGTGGCGTGGATGCAGCGGTTCCAGCACAACCGTGCGTCCACGCACCGTTTGGCGAACGGGCAGGGGGCGCGGTGTGGTGTCCACTGCCGGCCCGATCGGTCCGTCCGTCATGGGGACGGAAACCCCATGATCAGGCAGCGTCTTCGCGGCGATCGCGGATCTTCACATAAGCCAGGGCGGCATGGGTGGTGCAGTAAGGCTTCCCATGCACAGCGACGGCGTCGCAGAAATGAAAGCTCGGTTTTCCGGGCTCACCGATCGGCCAGCAGCAGGCCGAAACCCGAAGCACGGGGGCCGCGACTGCGGCCAGCCGTCGCGGCGGGGCCATCGGCTTGGGCGCATGCATCGGCGCGGCCGGTGGGGCGCGGGTCGGCAATGGCGCGAGCGTTGGGCCATTGGCACGCGGCACGGGTGGCGGCGACACCGTGCCACCTTCCTGCCGACGGATGGGTGATGGGCGCGGCGAAAGTTCGAGCCGATGGGCTTTTCCGACGACCGCATTTTTTGAGATGCCGAGCCGCCGGCCGATTTCAGCCGTCGAATGACCTTCCTGCCAGAGCCCCTTGAGCTCCGTGATCGTCGTGTCGCTCCACTCCATCTCGTGGTCCCCCGCCCATGTAACTACTAGATACGGTATACGGTCAGAGACCTGCCGCCAATGGTTGTCATGGGACGCCGCTCAGAAAGCTGTGGACAAGTCGTTTCTGGTTGAATTTCGAGAGCAACTGGTGAAGAGGTCCGGCTGCGACTATGATGGCGCTCGTCGGGCGGATTGCCGGGCTGCTACATCTGGCATAACGCTTGGGCATTCGCCCCGAGGGAGGCAAAAATGGGCTCGTTGAGCATCTGGCATTGGTTGATCGTCATTCTGGTGCTTCTGCTGCTGTTTGGCAGCGGCAAGGTTAGCCATTTGATGGGCGACTTCGCCAAGGGGATCAAATCCTTCAAGAAGAATATGGCGGACGAGAACGAGGGCGACGCATCGATGGCGTCCGACAAACCGTCGACACTCTCGGCCCCCGGCACGGACGTGCCGCCGACCACGACGGTTCGCCCGACCACGACGGTCCACACGCAGGGCTGAGCCTGCTGACAGGCTGACCTGGTCGGCACGGGGACATCGACATGGCCGATCGCGTCATGACTGCGGCAGCGGTGGCGACGGATGTCGCTGCCGTATCGAACGATGTCGCGCGCGCGCTCGTCTCCGCTGGTCGGCGTATGGATCTGCGGGGCTGGGTGCCGGCGACGAGCGGGAATCTGAGTGCGCGCATCGGGCCCGATCTGATGGCGATCACCCGCAGTGGCGTCCATAAAGGCTTCCTGGCCGAGCTCGACATCATCGCTGTGGATTTCGACGGCCGCCCTGTCGATCCGGCCATGCGATCGAGTGCAGAAACCCTGCTCCATTGCCAGATCTATCGGTTGTGGCCGTCCGTAGGCGCTGTCCTGCATGGCCATTCGATTGCGGCCACGGCGCTGACCTTGGCCTTGCCGCGGGCGCGCACGATCCAGTTCCAGGGCTATGAGATCGTCAAGGCCTGGAATGGCGCGGGCACGCATGATGCCGATGTGCCTTTGCCGGTCATCGACAATGACCAGGATATGCAGCGCCTGGCGGGCCGGATTGCGCCGATGCTGGAGGCCGGGCAGGCGCCGATCGGTTATGTTCTGCGCGGTCACGGCGTCTATGTCTGGGGACCGGACGTGATCTCGACCCTCAACCGCATGGAGGCCTTGGAATTTCTCCTGGCCGCCGAAATCGAGCGGAGGAAGCTCCTATGAGCCGTCTCACAATCTATAATGACGACGCTCCTGATAGCGCCGTGCTCCGCGCCGAAGATGTGGACACGATCACGCGTGAGCTGAACGCCATCGGCGTGCGGTTCGAGCGTTGGGAATCGCCCGTTGTCCTGTCGCCGGATGACGACGCTGAGACGATCCTGGCAGCCTATCGCCCCTATCTCGATGGGCTGATGGGCAGTTCTGGTGCGGGTTCGGCCGATGTCATCAAGCTGACGCCCGACAATCCCGCGGGGCCGACATTGCGGGCGAAGTTCATCAACGAGCACAGCCATACCGAGGATGAGATCCGCTTCTTCGTCCATGGCTCCGGGAATTTCATTCTGCATCTCGATGGCCGCATCTATGACGCCCATTGCACCGCCGGAGACCTGATCAGCGTGCCCGCTAATATCCGCCATTGGTTTGATGCCGGGGAGCGGCCGTTCTTCACCGCGCTGCGCGTATTCACCGATACCTCCGGCTGGGTGCCGCATTTTACCGGCGACGACATCAGCGCCCGCTTCCCGGCCGCATGATCGACGCTTTGGACCCGACCGATCTGGTGGTGACCCACCCGGTCGAGGCCATCCTGATCGACATCGAGGGCACGGTGACGCCGATCAGCGCCATCCGCGACACGCTGTTTCCTTATGCGCGTGCACGATTGGCGCGTTTCGTCGCCGCGCATGGGACGGATCCTGAGGTCACGCAGGTGCTTGCGGACACTCAGGCGCTGGTGCCCGAGGCCGATCCGGTCACGACACTGCTGCGCTGGAGCGATCTGGACGAGAAGGTCACGCCGCTCAAGACGATCCAGGGGCTGATCTGGCGCGAAGGCTATGCGGCGGGGGACCTGATGGCGACATTCTACCCCGATGCGCCGGAAAGCCTGTCTTTCTGGAAGCGGGAAGGGCTGCCGCTCTATGTCTATTCCTCCGGCTCGGAGGAGGCGCAGCGCGGCATCTTCGGCCATACCAAGTCAGGCGATCTGACGCCGCTCTTTTCGGGCTTCTTCGATACCCGCATCGGGCCGAAGCGGGAGACTGCGAGCTATGAGGCCATTCGCACGCACATCGGCATGCCGGCCGGCTTTATCCTGTTCCTGTCCGATATCGAGGCCGAGCTAGACGCGGCGGCGGCGGTGGGGATGCGGACGTGCCAGATCGTGCGCGAGGAAGATGCGACCGTGGCGTCCTTGCGCCATGTCACGGCCGGCGATCTGCACGAAGTTTCCCGGCTGTTCACGCTGCCCCAACTCGTCTGAGCGCGTTTCTTCCCGGATTGGAACCGCCTGAAGGAGCCTTACCAGCGGGGATGGTGCTGTTCCCGGGTCGCGCCGATCCGGACGCGCTTGCCCCCTTGATCGCCGCCATCGCCGATCTGGCCCCGTTCCGTGTCATGACAACGCGCAGCGGCGGACGGCTCGCGGCGGCGATGACCAGCGTGGGCGCCTGCGGCTGGGTCAGTGACCGGCGGGGGTATCGGTATGAGACGCTTGACCCCGAGACGGGACGTGCCTGGCCCGACATGCCGTTGGTCTTCCGGCGGCTCGCGGTCGAGACGGCGGCCGAGGCGGGCTTTGCCGATTTCGCGCCAGACGCGTGCCTGATCAACCGCTATGCCGTGGGCGCCGGCATGGGCCTGCACCAGGATCGGGATGAGGCGGACCTCGGCCAGCCGGTGGTGTCCGTGTCCCTGGGTCTGCCTGCGGTCTTTCTCATCGGCGGCGCCGACCGAACGATGCGCGCGGCACCGCTGCCGGTGCGGAGCGGCGATGTTCTGGTCTTCGGTGGCCCGGCGCGGCTGCTGTTTCATGGCATCCGGCCCGTCAAAGCCGGGCTTGATCCTGTGTTCGGGCCATTTCGCTACAACCTGACCTTCCGCAAGGCGCGATAGAGCATGCCGCAGGACGCGATCATCCAACTCAGTACGCGGCTGGTTTACGAAAACCGGTGGCTGCGGCTGCGGGAAGATTTGGTGCGTCGGGCGGATGGGTCCGAGGGCATTTATTCCGTTCTCGAACGCGCTGAATTCGCGGTCATCGCCCCCATTCAGGACGGCATGGTGCATTTGGTAGAGCAGTTTCGCTACCCGGTGGGGAAGCGCTGCTGGGAATTCCCGATGGGGACCTGGGAGACGCGCAGCGATGTCGATCCGCATGAGCTGGCGGCGGGGGAGTTGCAGGAGGAAACCGGGCTGCGTGCCGGAACCCTGACGGAGATCGGCAGTCTGTTTCAGGCGGCGGGCTATTCGTCCCAGGCCGGGCGGGCCTTCTACGCCACCGACCTGACGGCCGTCGGCCATGCCCTGGAGCATGAGGAGCAGGACATGGTCACCTGTGCTTTTCCAGTGGCGGAGTTCGAGAGGATGATCCGTGACGGCGTCATTCGCGATGTGGTCACCATCGCGGTCTATGGGATGCTGAAGATCCGGCACATTTTGTAGGGCGGATAAGCGAAGCGTCATTCACCGTCACATAGGAGCGGTGGATGACGCTTCGCTTATCCGCCCTACATTATGAACCACATCCTCCAGAGCGGCGCGAAGCGCGTCCGGCGTCGCCACCGTCACGGCGAAGGGCACCCTGACCGCGCGGTCCTCCGCGACAAGATCGCAACCATCGACATCGAGGGCGGTGACGCGCCATGGCGCCAATGCCTCTGCATGCGCCTCGTTAAAGGCGGCGACCATCGCGTCCTCGATTGCGGCGATGGCCGCGACCGCTTCGGTCGGCGGCAGGAAGGCCGCAAGGTCCAGGCGATGGGCGGCGGCGAAACCGCCAATGAACTGCGCCCGCTCGGGCACGAACCGCCACAGGGCGAAATCCGTGAAGCCAGCATAGGCCGCGGCATAGGGATGCGCCGCCAACCAGCGCTGCCGGCCATAGGCCTCCTCCGTCTCCGGCACGAGGAAAGCGCGACCGCTGAGGCTCAGTCGCGGCGCCGTCTGCGGATTTTCCGAAACCGCCGTGCCCGTCACCATCACGCCACAGCGCGGATCTTCCGCGAGATTGCGGCGATGGTCCGAAAGGCTGGACAGCAGCAACAGCACGGAGAGGTCCGGCGCGGTAGCGGGCGTCACGAGCGTAACGGTCGGCAGACCGCCCACGCCCAGCGTACCGAGCGATCCGCTCCGCGCCGCGCGCAGCAGATGCCGCGCCTGGCGGCGAAGTTCCCCAACGGTTTCGCCTGCGGTCGACAAAGGGCGCGTCGTCACCATAGTCTCGCTTCAGGGCGCATTGGCGCGCCGAGGTACAAGCCGCTAAGTCTTAAAGACCATTTCCAGCGGTCCCGGCCGGTCCGGCAAGAACACTCGAAAGCTTATCATGAAGCACACCATCGCGCTCGTGGACGACGACCGCAATATCCTCGCGAGCGTTTCGATGACGCTGGAGCAGGAAGGCTTCCAGGTCCGCACCTATACGGACGGGGAAAGTGCCTTGCAGGGCATCATCGCCCGGCCAGTCGACCTCGCTGTGCTCGACATCAAGATGCCACGGATGGATGGCATGGAATTGCTCCAGCGGCTGCGCCAGCGCAGCGCCCTGCCGGTGATCTTCCTCACCAGCAAGGACGAGGAGGTGGATGAGCTTATGGGCCTGCGCCTCGGCGCCGATGACTATATCACCAAGCCCTTCAGCCAGCGCCTGCTGCTGGAGCGTATTCGCACCCTGCTGCGCCGCAACGAGGTCAGCCGTGCCGAAGGCTCGGGTGCCGCGCCGACCGGCGTCATGGTCCGCAGCGACCTGACCTTGGACGAGACCAAGCATCAGTGCCTGTGGAAGGGCAAGGACATCCAGTTGACCGTGACCGAGTTTCTGCTGGTCAAGGCCCTGGCGGCGCGGCCGGGCATGGTGAAGTCCCGCGATCAGCTCATCGACGCCGCTTACGGCGAAAACATCTACGTCGATGACCGTACCATCGACAGCCACATCAAGCGGGTGCGCAAGAAGTTCCGCGTCGAGGATGAGAGCTTCGACCAGATCGAGACGCTGTACGGCATCGGCTACCGCTACAAGGAGAATTGATGCCCGACGGGGCGACCCTCGCGCAGCCGGCGGTGACGGGGGCGGCGACCGCCCCATCCGCTGCCCTTGTGCCCAAGCGGCAACTCGTCTCCCCGTTCCTGCGGCGGATTCTTCTGGTGAATGCGCTGCCGCTGGCGCTGCTGGTGATCGGCCTGCTGTATCTCGATCAATATCAGAACGGCTTGATGGACGCGGATGTCGCGGCGCTCCGCGAACAGGCGCGCATCTATGCCGGTGCGCTCGGGGAAAGCGCGGTCCAGGCCACGACCGGCGATCACGCCGCCTTGGTGCCCGATCTCGCTCGGCCGTTGCTGTATCGCCTCACCGATCCCACGCCCTTCGCCCAGGCTCGGCTGTTCGGACCGGATGGCAATCTGTTGGCCGACAGCCAAGTTCGCGCGGGTTCAGGCGGCGCCATCGTGACCGAGCCTTTGCCACCGCCGGTCAATTCCGGCGCGGTGATCAGCGTCGTGAGCTGGTTGTATGACCATCTGCTGGCCTGGGCGCCTTCTGCCGGCGGCATTCCGGTGCGCCAGATCGACAAGGCCGAAGGCGCGGACTGGCAGCCAGATCTCAAGGCCGTGCTCAGTCTACGCGGCAATGACGGGCAGGAAGTGCCGCCCTATATCCGCCGCACGCCGGATGGGCGGCTGCTGGTGACGGTGGCCGAGCCTGTCGTCCACGACAACCAGGCCGTCGGCATGGTGCTGCTGACGCATGATGCGCGCCGCGTCGATGAGGCGGTCTTCTCCGTCCGCATCTCCATCCTCAGCCTGTTCCTGGTCGCCCTGATCCTAACGGTGCTGCTGTCCTGGTATCTGGCACAGACCATCGCCCGGCCGATCCTGGGCCTCGCCATCGCGGCGCAGGATATGCGCGAAGGCCATGGGCGCGTCGGCGCCGTGCCACCCGCGCTGATGAACCGGGGCGACGAGATCAGTATCCTGGCCCGCGCCCTGTCGGACTCCGCAACCGCACTCTGGGGCCGGATGGACGCGATCGAGCGTTTCGCGGCCGATGTGTCCCACGAAATCAAGAATCCGCTGACCTCCATGCGCAGTGCCATTGAGACGCTGCGCAGGGTCGAGGATCCCAAGCAGCAACGCCGGTTATTGGCGATCATGGCCGATGATGTGATGCGCCTCGATCGCCTCATCACCGATATCTCAGACGCATCGCGCGTCGATGCCGAAATTTCGCGCACCGCGCCGGAACGGCTCGATATCGTCGCGATGCTCGGTGCCCTCGCGGATATCGACGATGCGACCCGCGCGCCCGGTGCGCCGGTTCTGGCAGTGGGGGAGATGCAGCCCGGCCTCGCGGTCGCCGGGGTCGAGGGTCGGTTGGTGCAGGTGCTCGGTAATTTGATCGGCAATGCCCGGTCCTTCAGCCCGCCTGGCGGTCGCATCGAACTCGCGGCCCAAGATGATGGTGCGGGCATGGTGGAGATCAGCGTGTCCGACGAAGGGCCGGGCATTCCCGAAGGCAAGCTCGCCGATGTCTTCGAGCGCTTCTATTCCGAGCGACCCCAGGGCGAGAGCTTCGGCAAGCATTCTGGCCTTGGCCTGTCGATCAGCAAGCAGATCATCGAAGCACTGAACGGCCGCATCCGCGCCGAGAATCGCCATGATGAGGCCGGCGCCGTCTGCGGGGCGCGCTTCGTCGTGATGCTGCCCAAGGCGTGACGCGCCATTGCAGGCACATGTCATTGCCGCGCATGCCTTCAAATCACGGGCGGATCGGTATAAAGCCGGACGGCGGAGAGTGTGGGCGCGCCGCAAGGCCCCGCTCATAGCTCGACTATGGAAAAGGTGGACGTGAATGAGCGGATGGTGGGGCAGACGGGTTCTTTCGGGCGCTGTCCTGGTGCTGTCGCTCACGCTGGGCGGTGGCTTGGCCAGGGCCACCGATAGCAGCAAGATCGTTCCGCATGATCCGGGTCTGTCGGACCCCGTGGGCCACGGCGATTATCTGGTACACGCTGCGGATTGCATGCCCTGCCATACCGGCCCAGGCCAGGTTGCGTTCTCGGGCGGCTTGCGGCTGAACACGCCGTTCGGGCCGATGGTGTCGCCCAACATCACCCCGGACAAAGAGACCGGCATCGGCACCTGGACCGACGCCCAGTTCTACCGGATTCTGCATAACGGAATCGGGCAGCACGGCGAATACATCTACCCGGTGATGTCCTTCACCTCGTACACCAAAATGACGCGGCCGGATGTCTTGTCGGTGAAGGCCTATCTGGATTCGCTGAAGCCCGTCCATGCCGTGCGGCACGTGAACCAGCTCGCCTTCCCCTTCAACCAGCGCCTGTCGCTGCTGGGCTGGCGCATCATGTTCTTCCAACCCGGCACCTATCAAAACGATCCGACCCAGTCGGTGTCCTGGAATCGCGGTGCCTATCTCGTGCAGGGTCCGGGCCATTGCGGCGAATGTCACTCGCCACGCAACATGCTCGGCGCGATGCAGCTCGGCCGCTCGCTGTCGGGTGGCATCGTCGATAACTACTACGCGCCCAATATCTCGGCCGACCCAAATGGCGGCATCGGTGCGCGCTCGATCGACCAGATCAAGCAGTTCCTCCGCACGGGCGCGGAGCCCAGTCTCGGCGTCGCCTACGGCCCTATGGAAGCGGTTGTGCATGAGAGCATGGCCTATATGACCGATGCCGATCTCACAGGCATCGCGACCTATCTAAAGGGTGCGGAGAAGCGGCCCGTGACGGCGACGGTTGTCGCCATCAAACCGGAGCAGCTTGCCGCCGGGAAGGCGCTGTATGACGGCAATTGCGCCCAGTGCCACAAGGCCGATGGCAGCGGCGTGCCGGGCGCCATTCCCAATCTCGCAATGAATGCCGCCGTCCGCGCTACCCTGCCTGACAGCGTGATCGCGCCGATGATCAATGGACTGGCCGGCGGCTATGGCTATGGCGCGATGCCGAGCTTCGCCGGCGCCCTCGACAACCACGACATGGCGGCGATCGCCAATTACACGCGCGTGAGCTGGAACAACAACGCCTCCGCCAATGCGACACCGGCCGGTGTCGCAGGCTTGCGGGCCCTGGCGACCGATGACGTGACGGGCGCCGGCGGCACCAATGCGGCGCGTGCCTTCGGCTGCCCCAAAGTGGGCGCCTCCCTCATCGCGGGCACGCTGGCAACCCCGGACCAGGCCAATATCCTGGCGAGCGGCACGGACGCGGATATGCTCAACCGCATCACCGGCGTTATCCAGCAGATCCGGACGGATAATGCCGACGCTTCGGTGACCGACATCTCCAACGCCATGGTCGCGGCCTATTGCCCGACCATCGCGAATAACCAAACCCTCAGCCGCGGCCAGAAGTTCGATCGGCTGACCGCGTTCAACCAGAAGGTGGGTGTGCTGTTGCAGGACACTTCGGCGCCCGCCGGGCCGTCCAAGGTGCTGATTACCGCGACACTGACGAGCGCCCAGGCCCAGGCGATTGCAACGACGGCGCAGACCGCCGGGATGTCTCCCGGCCAGTGGCTTGCGAAGCAGGCGGCGACAGCGAGTGCGACCGGCACCCCGTAAAATTAACCGTCATGCGCGGGCTTGACCCGCGCACCTACCCCCTGCGGCACCCAGACGCCGTCGTGGCGCCGCAATGGTTAGGTTCGCGGATCAAGTCCGCGAATGACGGATCATAGGATGAGGCGGCGGTACTAAGCCTGATTGAGGTCGATCAGGCTGCGGCGGATTTTCCGCCCGCGCATGACCTTGTCCTCGATATAGGCGGCGTCGCCCCAGCGAATGGCGCGCGCCATGGCTTGCGCATCCTCGGTGAAGCGCGCCAGCATCTCCAGCAGCGCCTCCCGGTTATTGAGGAAGATGTCCCGCCACATGGTGGGGTCCGATGCCGCGATGCGCGTGAAATCGCGAAAGCCGGACGCGGCGAATTGCAGCACCTCCCGCCGGCTTTCATCTTCCAGATCATCCGCCGTGCCGCAGATCGTGAAAGCAATGAGATGGGGCAGATGGCTGACCATGGCGAGCACGCGATCATGATGCGCGGGCTCCATCACCTCGACCATCGCGCCGAAGCGACGCCACAGGGCCGCGACCTTATCGACCGCCTGGGCATTGGTGCCAGCCGGCGGCACGACCAGGGTCCAGCGACCCTCGAACAAGGTCGAAAAGCCCGCGTCGGGGCCTGAGAATTCGGTGCCCGCCAGAGGATGGCCCGGCACGAAGTGAACGCCCGCCGGCACCAAGGGTCCGACGTCGCGGATCACTGACAGCTTGGTCGAGCCGACGTCGGTCAGCACGGCACCGGGCGCGAGATTAAGCGCGATGGTGGCCGCGATCTCGGCAAGGGCACCGACCGGCGCGCAAAGCATAACGCAATCGGCGCCCAGCACGGCGCGCGCGGGATCATCTTCCACCCGGTCGGCGATGCCGAGGTCGGTGACACGCGCCAGCACCTCGGCGCTCGCATCGCAGGCGATAATTTCTGCGGCGGCACCCGAGTCTCGCGCAGCGCGCGCGACGGAACTTCCGATCAGCCCGAGGCCAATGAGCGTCAGACGCTGAAAAACAGGATCAGGCACGCGACGCCGTTTTCATGAAGGCCTGAAGGCTCGCAATCAGGAGCGCGCATTCCTCGTCCGTGCCGATGGTGATCCGCAGGCAATGCGGCAGGGCATAGGAGGCGAGGGCGCGGGTGATGATGCCGTCGCCCCGCAACGACGCATCCGCCGCTTTCGCGACCGTGTCGGTGCCGAAGTCGGCGAGGATGAAATTCGCCTGGCTCGGCCAGACGCGGATGCCGGCGGCCTCCAACGCTTGCGACACGCGTGTGCGTGCGGCCAGGTTATGGGCGCGGCAATGCTCGATCCAGCCGGGCTCGGAGAGGGCGGCGATGCCGGCCGCGACGGCGGTGCTGTTGATGTTGAAAGGTGGCCGCAGCCGGTTCATCACATCCACGATGGCGGCCGGTCCGTACATCCAGCCCAAGCGCGCGCCACCAAGACCCCACATCTTGCTGAAGGTCCGCGTCATCACCGTATTCTCGCCGGCTTCGACCAGGCTGGCGCCGCCGTCGTAATCCGGCAGATCGACATATTCGGCGTAGGCGGCGTCGAGCACGAGAAGCACATCCGGCGGCAATCCGGCGCGCAGGCGGATGATATCGGTATTGGGCACCAGGGTGCCGGTCGGGTTGTTCGGATTGGCGAGGAACACAAGGCGCGTGGCCGGTGTGACCGCGCCGAGAATGGCATCGACATCGGCCACCAGATCGCGCTCCGGCAGCTTGCGCACCGTGCCGCCGGCGAGCGTGCCTGCGATTTCATAGATCGAGAAGCCATGCGCCGACATCAGCAGCTCGGTGCCGGGGCCGCCGTAACCCTGGATCAGCAGGCTGATGATCTCATCCGAGCCATTGCCACAAACGATGCGCGCGGGGTCGAGCCCGAAGCGCGCGCCGATTGCCTGCCGTAAGGCCAGGGCACCGCCGTCCGGATAGCGGTGCATCGCCTCGGCGCCTTGCGCGATGGCGGCCTGGGCCGCCGGCGGTGGCCCGAAGGCGCCCTCGTTAGAGGAGAGTTTGATCACGCGGCTGACGCCGGGCAGCTTCGATTCGCCACCGACATAGGGGGCGATGGCCATGATCTCGGGACGCGGACGCGGACTCTTGCTCGGCGGGGCGTTCATGACGACGCAGTCTCCTCGCCGATCGCCACGGCATAGGCGCCGACCAGCAGGGGCGATGCCTGCAAGCCGCGAATTTGGGACAGGCGGGGGTCGTCCAACGCCACGAAGCCCATGACCTCGACCAGGATCAGCGCCACCGGCCCGCCGGGCGGGCGATAGAGCAGGATGGAGACCGGCTTGAAGCCGGCGGCGGTCATGGCGTTGGAGAGGGTGGCCCGGCTGATCTGCGCCTCCATCTCCAGCGCGATCAAGGACATGTCATCGCCTGAGGGGTCGGCGGGGGAGGCCGCGACGACCAGCGCCTGAACGCTGGGCGCGCCGTCCGGCCGCACACCCCAGAAGGGGAGCTTGGCCACGACGTGGATGCGGCCCTTCTGGTGCTGCTGCAACAAGCCTGGCCACCAACCTGGGCCGCTGCCCTCGGCCGGGGCTTCGCTGGGCAGAGGCAGGATGGCGGCGCTGGCGCGGCCTTCCGAGACTTCGCCGATTGCTTGCGCACTGCTGCGATAGACCCGCAGGGGTGTCAGCGCGCCCAGATGCTCACGCGCGGCGGCGGGGAAGCGGCCATCCATCGCGGGGTCACAGACGGCGACCGAAAAATTCTGCTGCTGCGCGATGGAGGAAGCGAAGATTTCGCGCCAGATGCGGACCACGGCGGCCCGCGGCAGGGCGCCGCGATGCTGCGATAGAAGCCGGCGGAGGATTGCGGCCTCCCGCCCTGGGCGCAAAGGCCCCCCGGTTTTAATGGCGGCGACCCGCTCCACGACGGCGGCGCGTTCCATGAGCAGGCCGAGAATGCGGTCGTCCAGCGCATCGAGCGCCTGACGAAGCGCAGGAAGATTATCGGAGGGCAGATTGGGGGGGGCGTCTGCGCCTGGCGCAACCTCGACAGAACTCGACATCTTTGGCTGACCGCATCCTTAGGAAGGCCAGACTGATAGCCGAACCGCCCCGCGCTGCAAACATCCGTGCATTCCCGCCAGGGCGGTCCGCCGATCATTGCGGGCCGAAGGCGGCGGCCTTATCAGACGATGATGGATCAGATCGAGACTCTTGCCGAGATCGCGCATGAGAAGGTCGTTTTCCCCGAGGGGTTGACGCTCGATTGCGGTCGGACGCTCCGCAGTGTCACCGTCGCGTTCCGCACCTACGGCACCCTTGATGCGGCACGGGCCAATGCCATCCTCGTTTGCCATGCCCTGACGGCTGACCAATATGTCGCGGACACGCATCCGCTGACCGGCAGGGCCGGCTGGTGGTCTAATGTCGTGGGTCCTGGCCTGACGATCGACACCGACCGCTATTTCGTCATTTGTGCCAATGTCCTGGGCGGCTGCATGGGCTCTACCGGGCCGCGCAGCCCGCATGACGATCGGCCGAACGAGCCCTGGGGTCATGATTTCCCACCTGTCACCATGCGCGACATGGTGCGGGCGCAGAAGAAGCTGGTCGATCACTTCGGCATCCGCCAGCTTTTCGCCGTGGTCGGCGGGTCCATGGGCGGCATGCAAGTGCTGGAATGGGCATCGACCTATCCCGAGCAGGTCTTCGCCGCCGTTCCGATCGCGACCGCCGCGCATCATTCGGCGCAGAACATCGCCTTCAACGAAGTCGGGCGGCAGGCGGTTTTCGCCGATCCAGACTGGCATGACGGCGAATACTGGCGGCGTGGCGCGACGCCGGCACGGGGCTTGGCGGTCGCGCGCATGGTCGCGCACATCACCTATCTCAGTGAACAGGCGCTCACCCGTAAGTTCGGCCGCCGCCTGCGCGATGCCGGCAGCCTGACCCTGCTAGACGACCGCTTCGAGGTGGAGAGCTACCTGCAATACCAGGGCAGCGCCTTCGTGCGGCGGTTCGATGCCAATTCCTATTTGAGCATCACGCGCGCGATGGATTTCTTCGATCTCGCGGCAGAGCATGACGGTGACCTGGCGCGCGCTTTCGCGGGCACCCGGACGCGCTTCTGCCTGGTGTCCTTCAGCTCGGACTGGCTATTCCCGACATCGGCCAGCCGGCAGGTCGTCAACGCCCTTATTCGCGGCGCCGCCAATGTGAGTTTCGTCGAAATCCCGAGCGACAAGGGGCATGACGCCTTCCTGCTCGACGAGCCCGATTTCCATCGCACCCTGGCGGGCTTCATCGCCGGCTGCGCTGAACATCGCGGCTTGCGCACGCGGGCGATTTCCTAATGCCGGACGGCGCGCAGCGGGCGGAGCGGCTTGGTGGCGGCACGCGCAGCATGCGCGTCGATCTACAACTCATCGCCGGGCTGGTGGCGCCGAAATCCCGCGTGCTGGATATCGGCTGCGGCGATGGAGCCTTGATCGATCATCTGTTTCGCACCCAGGGCTGTGACGCGCGGGGCATTGAACTCGACATGGCGCTGGTGACGCGCGCGGTGGCGCATGGTCTGCCAGTGATGCAAGGCGATGCCGATACCGATCTGGTGCATTACCCCGATCAGGCCTTCGATTACGTGGTGTTGTCCCGCACCTTGCAGGCGGTGGAACGGCCGTTGGAAGTGCTGCGCCAGATGCTGCGCATCGGCGCCCATGCGGTGGTGAGCTTTCCCAATTTCGGTCATTGGTATTTGCGTGCGCAACTGCTGCTCAAGGGCCGCATGCCGATGACCAATAGCTGGAATCGGATGTGGTACGAGACACCGAACATCCATCCCTGCACCATTCAAGACTTTTTCGATCTCTGCGCGGCCGAGGGCTATGTTGTGGAGCAATGGCTGGCGGTGGATGACGAAGGCCATCGCGCGCCCTGGCGGCGCTTCCCCAAATTCGCCAATCTTTTCGGCGAGCAAGGATTGTTCGTCCTCAGACGGGGGTGATGTCTCGCCGGAGCATGGCGAGGAACGTCTCTCCCGCGGCGCCGGTCTCACGAATGGCGGCGCTGTCTTCCGCAAGGCGCAGGATGCTGGGGATCTGGCGCGCATATGTCTGCTTGCAGGCCTCCGCCGCCGTGCGCACACCGGGCAGATCAAGCAAAGCCGTGATCCGAGCATCGACCTCGGTAGCCCAATGGTCCATCAGAGTCGGTTCCCCCGGCTCGTCGAAACTGTTGACGAGCCCGATCATGAAGCCGGGGTTGAACGCGACAAGTCCGACATCATTAGACACCGCATAATCGCCGCGATTGCGTGACGCCTTCCACAGAAATTCGGCGGCCGATTTATAGAAGAAATGAACGATCCGCGCCGCCGTGAAATCCGGATCGAGCGAAAGCGCGCGGCGGGAGGCATCGGGATTATGAACATGGAGCCCGCCGCGGCTATTGCGGAAGATCCATGGCTCGTCGCGGTAGGAGACCGGATCATGCGGAAAGCTGTGAATGAAGCGGGCCGGGCGCATCATCGTCTTGATATGTGCATCCGCAGCGTTCGGGCCGGTCGGGAAGCGGCGGCGCATGACATCGTCCCGCCACTGGGTCTGTCCATTGGCGCCGACCATCATCCAGTTGATGGCAATGGCATCGACGTCTCGCCGCTCATGATCGTCAAGGAAAGCACCCAGCGAGGAGTATAGCGCGGGGTTCGGCACGAAGAACTCATCAAGGTCGATGAACAAGGCCCAGTCATAGTCGAGCAGGTCCGGCATCACCCGCAGCGCATGACCATAGGCCTTCCATTGTGCGCGGCGGCCGGCGCCCACATGATTGTCGATCCAGGTGATTTCGCCGGCGTCCGCCAGGGCGCGGAGCAGATCGTCCGACCCATCCGTATTGCCATTGCTGTAGATGAACAGGTGATCGAAGCCCAAGACCTTGTGGTGCGCGATCCATTCCAGAAAATACAGACCCTCGTTCCGCGCCGTCGCGACGACGCAGGCGCGGCGGCGGGGCTTGGCCATGCGCCGCCATGCGGTGTTGCACGCAAAGGGGATGGAGACGAAGGCGCCATTGATGCCGTCCTGATCAAGCTGATCGAGGTCGGGTCCGAGTGTGCGCAGGCGGGGCGGCGGTTGTCGGTGCGTGAGCCACTCCGCCATCGCCGGCAATGCGTGGGTGGCTGACAGATCATCGGGGTAGGTGGCGCGAAGATGGGCGAGGGCGGCCGGTCCCTTTTCCAAGATCGCGGCGGCGAAGATCGCGATATCGCCGGCACTGAAACGCGAGGCTGCGGCATCCAAAGCAGGTGCCAAGATCGGGTCAGGGGCTTGGGTGTCGAACTGCGCGGCGAGCGCAACCGGATCGACATTCGGCACACATACACGCGTCAAGACCTGCGCCCAGGCCAGAAGTTGCGCCGGGATTTCAGGCTTGCTGAGCGTTTTGAAACTCACCTGTTCATAAGCTTGGGCGCGCGTCGCGACAAAGCTTACTGTGCCTGTCCCCGTCCTGGGGTCGAGGGGGGCGATGGTCAGGAACCGGCCGTCTGCCACGGCCTGGAGCGTGGTGCCTTTTTCGTTCGCGATCACCGGCATCACAGCGCCGTAGCCTTGGCCGCCATGAACGGAAAGCGTGACCCCGGCAGGGAAGTTCGGGGCCATCAGGAACCACAGTTGGCTTTCAGGATGGGGCCTGAAGGCCAGCAAGGGGGTGTAGCCCGGTGGGCGCGCTGTCGGTGATATGCTCGCAACTGCGCCATTGCGCGCCGCCGCGAGCACCGTGAAATGCGATGAGACGACGCGAAAGAACGTCGGGGCAGTTCCACTCAATCCGTATGTCCTGGGATGTTCACCAAACCAGGATGCCCGGTTTCGGCGTGGCGGGAAACCACGCCGAAGAGGTGCGTTTAGCGGAGGCCGCCAGAGGCGGTCAGAATTTCGCCCGTCATCCAACCCGAATCCTCGGACGCCAGGAACACCGCGACGGTTGCGATATCATTCGGCTGGCCGATGCGCCCGAGCGGGGTGATGGACACGAAATGCTTTTCGAAGTCGCTGCCAATGAAGCCCTGATCGACCGTGCCCTCGGTCACGATCATGCCGGGGTTGATCGCGTTCACGCGGATCTTTCGGCCACCGAGGTCCTTGGCGAGCACATGGGTCGCGGAATCGACCGCGCCTTTGGTCGCGGTATAGACCACCGAACCCGGCGGATTGATCGACGTGACGGCCGAGCTGATGTTGATGATGCTTCCGCCCGCCTCAGGAAATTGCTTCACCGCAGCCTGGGTGGCGAGCAGAAGGCCGAGCACGTTGGTGTTGAACTGGCGATAGAACTCTTCTTCCGTCAGCTCCTCGATCGTTCCGAAGGCATAGACGCCGGCATTGTTCACGAGGATGTCGACGGCGCCATAGGCGGCGTTCGCTTCGGCGAAGAGCCGCGTCACATCGGCGGTCTTGGCAACGCTCGCCTGAACGGCGGTGGCGCGACCGCCCGCGGCGGTGATGTCGGCCACGACCTTATCCGCGCCTTCGCGGCTGGATGCGTAGTTCACGACAACGGCGGCGCCTTCGGCCGCCAAAGCCTTGGCGATGGCGGCGCCGATGCCCTTGGAGGCACCGGTCACGACGGCAACCTTACCGGTCAATTTGCTCATGTCACATCTCCTGTTGAAGCCTGTCCATTAGACATTTAGATGATTGTCTAATCGTTGGCAAGAGGAGCGGTGGGTTGGCGGATGACGCTGCGCTTATCCGCCCTACAAGTCTGCCACGCGTAGGGTGGATGAGCGCAGCGTCATCCACCGCCACCCTAAATCTCTGCCATCTGCTCCAAATAGGCGCGGAGCACGTCGCGCTGGAGGATGAGGTTCGCGAACTTCCCTTCGCGCTGGATTTGGATCAGCCCAGCCGCTTCCAGTTCTTTGATGTGATGGGAGATGGTCGCTGCGCTGACGCAATGCGCCTCGCTGAGGACGCTGCAGGGCATGGACTTGTCGCAGCCGCCGATCTGCTTGAGGATTTCATACCGTCGCGGTTCCGCCAGGGCCTTGCCGATCAAGGTGAACTGACGGTCGGACAGGCGAATCTTTTCAGCAGTTGTCATGATCTATCCAGGCAGGATGGCGGGCGGCCGAAGCCGCCCGCGCGGGCAAGCTCTAGCCGAGCTTACCTTCTACACCCTGCACGAGCCAGTCCATGCTCAGGATGTCGTCATCCGACAGTTTGGCGCCCGATGCGACCTTCACCGCGCCCGACTGATCCTTGATCGGTCCCTGGAAGGGGGAGAAGACGCCGGACGCAATGGCGGCCTTCTTCGCCTCCACCATCTGCACGACGTGATCGGGAATCGCCTTGTTATATGGCGTCATCTTGACCATCCCGGCCTGGATGCCGCCCCAGACATTGTCGCTCGTCCAGGTGCCGTCCATCACCGCCTTGACGCGGGAGATGTAATAGTCGGACCAGTCGTTGGTGACCGAGGTCAGGCAGGTCTTCGGCGCGAAGGGCGCCATGTCGGAATTGTAGCCGATGTTCCACACGCCCTTTTCGTCGGCCGCCTGGTTGGTCGCCGTCGAATCGCAATGGTCGGAGATGACGTCGCAGCCCTGGCCGATTAGGGTGTCGGTGGCTTCCTTCTCCTTGCCCGGATCGAACCAGGACGAGGTCCAGACCAGCTTGACCTTGATGTTCGGGTTCACCGCCTGCGCGCCGAGGATCAGTGCATTGATGCCCTGGGCGACTTCTGGAATCGGGAAGGGCACGACATGGCCGAGCACGCCGGACTTGCTCATCGCGCCGGCGATCATGCCGGACAGATAACGGCCCTCGTAGAAGCGGGCATTGTAGATGCCGACGTTCTTGGCGGTCTTGAAGCCCGTGCAATGCTCGTATTTCACGCCGGGGAACTGCTTCGCGGCCTTGATGGTCGGCTCCATATAGCCGAATGAGGTCGTGAACAGCAGCTTGTTGGTCTGCGAAAGCTGGCTGATGACGCGCTGGGAATCGGCGCCCTCGGGCACGCTTTCGACATAGGCGGTCTTCACCTTGTCGCCGAATTCCTTCTCCACCGCGAGGCGGCCGAGATTGTGTTGATAGGTCCAGCCCGCATTGCTGATCGGTCCGACATAGATGAAGCCGATGCCCAGCGGATCGGCGGCGAAGGCGCGGCGGCCACCCAGGCCGAGGCTCAAAGCGGCGCCACCACCAAGGGCTCCCAGCATTACGGTACGACGAGAAGCTGTCATGTCACGGTGTTCTCCGGTGAGGGGATTGGCGAGTGCCTGCAATCAAGCCGTCGCATGGAAGGTGCGGCCCAGCGCGGCTGGGGCATTGAGCTTGAGCCGCGTGGAATCGCGTGAGATCAGCACCAGCACGACGACGGTTGCAAGATAGGGAAGCATGGCGAGCAGATTGCCCGAGACCTGCAAGCCGAAGGCCTCGGCCTGGAACTGGGCGATGGTGACAAAGCCGAACAGCAGCGCGCCGAGCACGAGATAGCCCGGCTTCCAGGTTGAGAAGGTAACCAGGGCGAGGGCAATCCAGCCGCGCCCCGATGTCATGCCCTGGTTCCACAGCGGCGTGTAGACCATGCTGAGATAGGCACCGGCCAGGCCGCTCATGGCGCCCCCGAAACAAAGCGCGCCATAGCGCACCGTCAGCACCGAATGACCCAACGCATGGGCGACGTCATGGCTTTCCCCGACCGCGCGCAGAATCAGGCCGGCGCGGCTGCGGTTGAGAAAGCGATAGACGGCAAAGGCGATGACGAAGGCGACGATCACCAGCGGATCGATCTGCAAGATCTGCTGCCACAGCGGCGGCATGGTGGACAGGCCGGGGATCAGCGTGTTTTGAAACCCCGGGAGCGTCTGGCTCTCATAGGCATTGCCGACCAGCGTGCTGAGGCCGGAGCCGAAGATCGTCAGCGCCAATCCGCTGGCGGTCTGGTTGGCCAGCAACGTCAGGGTCAGGAAGCCGAACAGCAGGGACATCATCACGCCGGTGATCATGGCGAAGATGAAGCCGCCGATCAGGCTATGGGTGGTGACCGTGCCGATGAAGCCGGTGACGGCGCCCATCAGCATGGTGCCCTCGACACCGAGATTGAGGACGCCGCTTTTTTCGGTGATGAGTTCGCCGCAGCCCGCCAAAATGAGGGGCGTCGCCGCGCGCAGCGTCGCGACCAGGATCGCGACCATCAGGATGACGTCATGCATCGGACAATGCCCCTGCGGTGACGGCGGTGCCGGGTGTCGGCACGCCGCGCGGCGTCGGTGACAGGCGCGGGCGGAAACCGATGAAGAGGTCCATGCCGAGCAGGAAGAACAGCAGCATGCCCTGGATCACCCCAGCGGTCGCATCCGGCATCTGGAGAGAAACCTGCAGCGTGTCGCCGCCGAGATAGACCAGCGCCATCAGCAGGCTCGCGAGCAGGATGCCGAAGGGGTTCAGCCGACCCAGGTAAGCCACGATGATCGCCGCGAAACCATAACCGGGGGAGATCACAGGCTGGAGCTGGCCGAGCGGCCCCGCCACCTCGCCGATGCCGGCGAAGCCCGCCAGCCCGCCGCTGACCAGGAGGCAGAACCACACGGTGCGTTTCTCGCTGAAGCCCGCGTAGCGCGCGGCGCCGGGCGCCAGACCCACGACGCGGACATGGTAGCCGATCAGGCTGCGGCGCATCAGGATCTCCGCCACCGGCACGCAGATCAGGGCGATCACGGCGCCCATATGCAGGCGCGTATTGGCGATCAGGATCGGCATGGTCACGTCATCGGCGAATTCCTTGCTCTGCGGGAAATTGAAACCTGCCGGATCGCGCCAGGGGCCGCGCACCAAGAAGTTCAGCAGTTGGATGGCGACATAGCTCAGCATGAGCGTCGTCAGGATTTCATGCGCGTTGAAGCGGGTTCGCAGGAAGGCCGGGATGGCCGCCCAGGCGGCGCCGCCGACCACGCCTGCGATCATCATCAGCGGCAGCGCCCAGACATGGCCGGCACCGCCGAAGCGCAAGGCGACCCAGGAGCCTGCGAGGGCGCCGAGGGTGAGCTGACCCTCCGCGCCGATGTTCCACACGCTCGCCCGGCAACCGATGGCAATGCCGATGGCACACAGCAGCAGCGGCGTCGCCTTCAGGCCGAGTTCGGCGAGGTTGTTCAAGCCAATCAACGGCGAGATGAACATGATCTCCAGCGCCTTGATCGGCGGCTTGCCCATCAGTGCGAAAATGACGCCGCTGCCGATGATGGCGAACACCACGGCCAGCAACGGTGACAGGTAATACATGGTCCGCGACGGTTGCGGACGAGCGATCAATCTAAGCTGCAACGGGCGTCTCCCCGTCTTGCATGCTGTCCTGCATGCCGCCCATCAGGCGGCCGATCTCCTCGATGCCGGTCAGGCGCGTGGGCGTCGGCCGGGACAGCCGCCCTTCGGACAGCACGGCGATGCTGTCGGTGATTTCGAACAGCTCGCCCAGATCCTCCGACACGATCAGGACGCCAGCACCGCTGCTGGCCAGATCCATGATCGCTTGCCGGATGGCGAGTGCCGCGCCGATATCGACGCCCCAGGTCGGGTGTGCGGCGAGCAGCACCAGCGGCGCCGCGCCCATTTCCCGGCCGACGATGAACTTTTGCATATTGCCGCCCGAGAGGCTGGAAGCGAGCGCCTCGCTGCCCGAAGCTTTGACCTTCAAGCGCGCGATGATCGCAGTCGCGCGGCGGCGCAGGGCGGCGGGGGAGATGAAGCCGCGCGTGACGACCGCATCCTTCTCCCTCCGCGCGCCTTCGGCGGTCAGCAGCAGATTATCCGACAGCGACAGCTCGGCCACCGCGCCGCGCCCCAGCCGTTCCTCGGGGATGAAGCTGAGGCCGAGGCGGCGCCGACCGATTGGGCCGAGATCGCCGCAGGCTTTTCCGTCGATAGCGATGGTCGCGGCCGGCGTCACCTGCCGCTCACCGGACAGGGCCGCGAGCAGCTCCTTCTGGCCATTGCCGGCGACGCCCGCGATGCCGAGGATTTCGCCCCGGCGCAACGCGATGGAAATGTCTTTGAGCGCGGTGCCGAAGGGCTCGTCTGATGGCAGGGACAGGGACTTGGCTTCCAGGCAGACCGGCCCGAACTCCGTCGTTATTGCCCGCCGGCATTCGGGCAGGGTCGACCCCACCATCATTTCCGCCAGCGCCGTGGGGGTGACCTCACGCGGGTCGCAGGCAGCGACGCGCCGGCCGCCGCGCAGCACGGTCGCGGCTTCGCACAGCGCCGTCACTTCCTCCAACTTGTGGGAGATATAAAGGATGCTGCAGCCCTCGGCCGCCAGCCGGCGCAGCATGACGGCGAGATTGTCGGCCTCCTGCGGCGTCAGCACAGAGGTCGGTTCATCGAGGATGAGCAGCTTCGGGTTCTGCAGCAGGCAACGCAAAATCTCGATCCGCTGGCGCTCACCGACTGACAGATGATGCACGTGGCGATGGGGATCGACCGCCATGCCATAGCGCTCGGAAACCTCCCGCAGGCTTGCCACCAACTCGCGCAGCGGCGGTGGATCGTCGAGCCCGAGGGAGATGTTCTCGGCGACCGTCAGGCTCTCGAACAGCGAGAAGTGCTGGAAAACCATGCCGATGCCCAAGGACCGCGCGGCACGGGGGCTCGGGATGCGCACGGGCTTGCCCTGCCAAAGGATCTCGCCCTCATCGGGGGCGATGACGCCGTAGATGATTTTCACCAACGTGCTTTTGCCGGCGCCGTTCTCACCCAGCAGGGCGTGGATTTGACGCTGCCCGATCTCCAGGTCGATGGCGTTATTGGCCACATTCGCACTGTAGCGCTTGGTGATGCCGCGCAGCTGAAGGCAAAGGGGTGGGGTAATCGCCATCCGGTATCAGTGCGCCTCGGCGGCCACGGGTATGGCGGCGGCGCAGGCGTCGCATCCGGTCTGCCCGCAGCCGGTTTGCGTCTCGGCGCGCAGTGTCGGCGCTTCCGTCATTCGCGTTTCCTTTTCCCCCGTCTTTCCTGTCGGTCTAACGAGCAAGATCTGGGCCGCGACGGCGATGGCGATCTCGGCGGGCAGCTTGCTGCCGACGCCGGGCAGGCCCACGGGGCAGATCAACCGGTCGAGGGCCGTCTCGTCCAGGCCCGCGCGGCGCAGCCGACTGCGAAAACGTGCCTCTTTCGTGTGCGAACCGATCGTGCCGATAAAGCCGAGATCGGTGCGGTGCAAGGCGGCCTCGGTCAGCGTGAAGTCGGTGCCATGGTCATGGGTCATGATCAGCACGGTCGCCCCGGCGGGGAGTGCCAGGATATCGCTCGCCGCTGTCGTCCGGCGCAGGCGGGTATTGGACGCGACCGTTTCGGGGAAGGCGTCGTTGCGGCTGTCGAACCACAGCAGCCGACAGGGCAGGTCGCCCATGAGCTTCGCGATCGCCCGGCCGACATGGCCGGCGCCGAACAGCGCCACCGTCCAGTCCGGCGGGCGGACCGGCTCGAACAGGATAGTGGTCGCGCCGCCGCAGCACTGGCCGAGCGCGGGGCCGAGCGGAAAATCCCGTTGCGAGGGCTTGGTTTCGCCCGCCGCGAGCATCGCGCGGGCGTCCAGGATGCTCTGATATTCCAAGTTGCCGCCGCCGATGGTGTCGAAGCTGCGTGCGGCCGAGACCACCATTTTGGCGCCGGCATCCCGGGGTGCCGAGCCGCGAATGGCGATGACGCTGACCAGCACCGCCGGCGCCCCGTCACGGTCGAGCGCGGCCAAGGCATCGAGCCAGGCGGCCATTACTCGGCCGCCTCCGCGGCCTCGGAACGCGGCACGGCTTCGGCCTGGCGCAGGGCTTCGATTGCCAGCAGCACACGCTCCGGTGTCGCGGGTGCGTCGAGCACGGGTGACAGGCCGACCGCGCTGAAGGCGGCGACCGCATCCTTGAGCGCCTGGAACACCGAAATGCCCAGGTTAAGCGGCGGTTCGCCCACGGCCTTTGACCGGAAGATGGAATTCTCGCGGTTGCGCCCGCCTTCGTAGAGTCGGCAATGGAAGGACGGTGCGAGATCGCCCGCCGTGGGAATCTTGTATGTGGAGGGGGCATGGGTCCGAAGCTGGCCGGCACCGTCCCACCACAGCTCCTCGGTCGTCAGCCAGCCGGCCCCCTGCACAAAGCCGCCCTCGACTTGGCCGATATCGATCGCCGGATTCAGGGACTTGCCGCAGTCATGCAGGATGTCCACGCGGCGCTGGCGATATTCGCCGGTCAGGCCATCGACCTCGACCTCACTCACCGCCGCGCCATAGGCGAAGTAGTAGAAGGCACGACCGGTCTGCGTCGCGGAATCGAAATTGATCTTGGGCGTCGCGTAAAAGCCTGTGGAGGACAGCGACACGCGCTGCATCCGTGCCATCTTGGCAAGGTCCGCGAAGCTCATGCGCCGCCGCCCGCCGATTACTTCGCCGTCCGCGAAGATCACGGCGGTTGCAGGCACACCGAACTCCGTCGCTGCGACATGGGCCAGCCGCTGCTTGATCGTATGGGCCGCCACCTGTGCCGCCTTCGCGTTCAGGTCGGTGCCGGCCGAGGCGGCGGTCGGCGAGGTATTGGGTACCTTCGATGTATTGGTCGCACTGACCCGCACACGCGCCACCGGAATGCCGAATTCCTCCGCCACGACCTGCGCGACTTTGATGAACAGGCCCTGACCCATTTCGGTGCCGCCGTGGTTCAGCAACACGCTGCCATCGGTGTAGAGCTGTACCAGCGCACCGGCCTGATTGAGGTGGATTGCGGTGAAGGAGATGCCGAACTTGACTGGCGTCAGCGCCAGGCCACGCTTGATCCAGCGGCTGCCAGCATTGAAACCTTCGATCTCCTTCCGGCGTTCCTTATACCGCGCCGTGGTTGCGAGTTCGGTCACCAATTCTTGGATGATGTTATCCTCGACCATCATGCCGTAATGGGTGACGTTGCGTTGCGTCACGCCGTAGAAGTTGCGGCGCCGAATCTCCAGCGCGTCGCGCTTCAGGTGGCGCGCGATTTCATCGATGACGGTCTCGATGCCCATGATGCCCTGCGGGCCTCCGAAGCCACGAAACGCGGTATGCGACACCGTATTCGTCTTGCAGCGATGCGAGACGACGGTGACGTTTTCCAGAAAGTAGCAGTTGTCGGCATGCAGCATCGCACGGTCGTTGATGCCGTGCGATAGATCAGGCGAGTAGCCGCAGTCGCCCGCGAACATGAAGTTCAGGCCGCCGATCAGCCCTGTGTCGTCAAAGCCCACGTCATAGTCGATGCGGAATGGGTGGCGCTTTCCGGTCAGCACCATGTCATCGTCGCGATCGAGTCTGAGCTTCACCGGGCGATGCGTTTTCGCGGCGAGGAGTGCCGAGATCGCGGCGGGGATGGTTGCCTGGCTTTCCTTGCCGCCGAAGCCGCCGCCCATACGGCGCGTCTCACACGTTACGCAGTGATCGGGCACGGTCAGCGCCCGCGCGACGAGGTGCTGCACTTCGGACGGATTCTGCGTCGAGCTATAGATCAGCATTTCGCCGCCCTCGCCGGGGATCGACATCGCGATCTGGCCTTCGAGGTAGAAATGATCCTGGCCGCCGATGTTCAGGGTGCCGCGCAGCCGATGTGACGCAGCAGCGAGGGCCGCATCCGCATCGCCGCGCCGCATGATGCGTGTCGGCAGCACGCGCTGATCCTCCCGCGCCAGGGCCTCATCCAGTGTCAGAATCGCTTCGAGCGGTTCGTAGACGATATGGGCGAGCGCGGCGGCGGCGCGCGCGGCGGCAAGGCTTGTCGCGGCCACGGCGAACAGCGCCTGTCCATAATATTCGCAGACCTTATCTGCGAAGATCGGGTCGCCAAGCATCGTCGGTCCGATGTCGTTCACGCCCGGAACGTCCGCCGCCGCGATCACGGCGACAACACCTGGCGCGGCACGGACGGCTGCGAGGTCGAGTGTGGCGATACGCGCATGGGCCTGCGTGCTCAAGCCGATATAGGCATGGAGCAGCGCCCGCGGCTCGGGCATGTCGTCGATGTAGATCGCTTCGCCGCTGACATGCAGCAATGCACTGTCATGGGGAACCGAGATGCCGATGCTGGTGTTCACGCGGCGGCACCGAGCCCGGATGACACCGGATGCTCCAGGTGGAATTTCAACAACAGATTGCGAGCGACCAGGCTGCGGTAATGGGCGGTCGCGCGCATATCGCTGAGCGGCCTGAACGCCGTGTCAATCGCGGCCATGGCCGTGTGAACCGTATCCTCGGTCCAGGCCTTGCCCATCAGGGCGGCTTCCGCCGCCGTCGCGCGGAGGGGAATGGCGGCCATGCCGCCATAAGCGATGCGGATGCGCGCGACCTTCTGACCATCGACCTGGAGTGCGAAGACGGCGCAGACGGCGGAAATGTCCTGGTCGAATCGTTTGGCAACCTTGTAGGCCCCGAAGCGAATATCGGCCGCCGGTCGGAGAATCTCGATGGCGACCAGAACCTCCCCGGCCGCGAGCGCGGTCTGGCGATAGGCTTGGAAAAAATCGTCGAGGGGCAGTCTGCGCTCGCCTTTGGCGCTTGCCAGGATCAGCGTCGCGTCCAGCGCCAGCAGAAGCGGTGGCATATCCCCGATGGGGGAGGCATTGGCGATATTGCCGCCGATGGTTCCGCGTTCGCGGATCTGGCGGGAGCCGATCCGCCGCAGCCATGCGCCCATGCCGGAATGCAGGGCGGCCAGGCTGTCCATCGCATCCGCATAAGTCACCGCCGCACCGATCGTGAGGTGGGTGTCTGAGACCACCAGCTGCCGCAGTTTCGTCACATGCTCCGTCGCGACGAGCAGCGGCAGATCACGATGTTGCTTGGTAACCCAGAGGCCGACATCCGTGCCGCCGCCCAGAATCAGCGCCGTGGGCTCGGCGGCCAGGATGGCAGTCAGTTCGGCAAGCGAGCGCGGGGCGATGAAGCGGCGCCCAGCGCCCGCGGTGTTCAGGGTTTCGGCATCCGTGTTCAACATATCCAGGCTGTGGCGCAATGCCGGGACATGGCTGCTCGGGCGCGTATTGGACAATGCGGCGCGGCCAGCATCCAGGATGGGCCTATAGCCGGTGCATCGGCACAGATTGCCGGCCAAAGCTTCCGCCAATTCGTGCCGCTCAGGCGCATGCCCGGCTATGTGAAGGGCCGTCAGGGACATGACGAAGCCGGGCGTGCAGAAGCCGCATTGGGAGGCATGATGATCGACCATGGCTTTCTGCACGGGATGCAATGTGCCGTTGGGCGCGCGCACATGCTCGACCGCGAGCAATTGCTTTCCATCCAGCGCCGGCATGAACATGATGCAGCTGTTCACGGGCCGGTAACGGATGCCGCCTGTCTCGTCCCGTTCGGCGAGGATGACCGTACAAGCGCCGCAATCGCCTTCGGCGCAGCCTTCCTTGGTCCCAGGCAGACCGGCATCCTCGCGGAGATATTGGAGAACGGTTCGGGTCGGGTCGACGCCAACGAGATCCTGTCGTTCGTCGCCGAGCAGAAACCGAATCTCACTGCGCAAATTTTGATGTCCTGCCCAAACGCGATCGATGAAGCGTAGAAGCCGTCGCTGCAATGCGTCAACGAATTTGGTTACCGCAGCGCAGCGCAATCTCTAGCATGGGACGCGTGGCGATGCTCGCGCGATCCACCGCAAGGAGCGCCGCCGTTACCTTCGGCCAATCATCCAGCCGGTCGCAGATCGTGATCATCGACGTCTCAGGTCGGACGATCAGAACATGGAGCCGGTCCGGCGCGGCGTCGAGAAATGCCGAGACGAGGCCGACGCCATCATTCCCGCGCGGGAGAAGGACGAGGCCGGTATCGCCCACGGCCGCGAAGGCCGCGCGTGCGGCGGCGCCCTCGGGCTGCATGGTGGCGGGCTGCGTCATCAGTCCGAGGATCGCGGCGGTTTGGACCGCCAGGGGTATGACCGCCAGCCAGGGGGACGGCAGGCTGCCGGCGATCAGCAGCATGACCGGCGGCAGGGCGAAGGCGAGATATCGCATCTCCACAGGCACGGAATGGGCGGCGAGGCCCAGGAGCAGGAGGCCGACTGGCGCCGCCAGTGCGGCCATGGCCAGGAGGGATCGGGCGCCTTCGCCGCCGATATGTCGCCAGCGCAGGATCGGCAGCGCCAGCAGCGCCAGAAGAAACAGGGCGAGCAGGCCCGAGGCCAGGTTCCGCGTTGCGCCTGCCGGCACGTAGAGCGGCAATCCACCCAGCGTCGCGCTGCCCAGGGCGTGGCTGAGGGCGTTGGCCATGCGGTCCCAGGCGAAAGGATCGAACTGGCCGATCCGGCTGCTGCGCTGGGCGGCGAAGAAGCTGGCATCGGCGAGCAGGAAGGGCAGCATTCCGGCCAACATCGGCACGGCGATGCGGCGGCGATGGATCAGCAGCCAGACGAGCGCGGCGGCACCCTGGAAGGCGGTCAGGTAATTGGTGAAGGACGCGGCGCCCAGAACCAGCCCCGCCGCCAATGCGAACCGCTCGCCGCGTGGCGCCCGCGCGGCGCGGAGCGTCAGCAATACGCCGGCGACGGTCAGGCATTGCGCCATCGCGAAGCCGCGCGCCACGATTCCGGTTTCGACGAAGCCGTAGCACCCCAGGGTGAGCAGCACCGCCGGCACGACCGGGATGGCGGCCTCGGTCGCCAAAGCGGCCACCAGTGCCAGCGCGCCGAGGCTGAAGGCGACCGACAGCAGGCGCGTGCCGATCAGGCTTGGCCCCAGGCAGCGACGCCAGGCCCAGGCGAGCCAGAAATACAGCGGCGGATGCACATCCGTGCGGCGGAGATTGCCCCCAATCGCCCAGGGGGTGGGGGCCGGCGCGAAGGCGGCGCGTGCTTCCCCGACGCGGAAGGGCCTGTCGGGCCAGATCGGCCGTGCGGCCAGGCTGGTGACGGTGGCGGTATAGCCTTCGTCATATTCAGGGTCGCGCAGGACTGCCGCCGTCACCAGCACAATGGCGGCCAGAGGCAGCACGAGCGCGATGGCGGGGCGGAAGCGGGGCATTGCCCCTTATCGTGCATCCCCCGGAGTAAGTGCAATATCGAAACGATTATCGGTTTGTTTGCCGGAGGGGCGGGGGCGTGCTACCGGCCCCGCCTATGGCTGAGAGCCGAACCCGAAAATTCCGCACCCCGAAAACGTTCAAGTGGCTTGTGCGGCATCCCCGCCTCAAGGACAGCTTCGCGCGCCTGGTCGGCTGGTATCTTGGGCTCACTATGCGCACCACGCGCTGGACCTTCGTCGGCCTGGAGAACATCGCGCCGACGACCAAGGAGGGCCAGGCAGGCCTCGTATGCTTCTGGCACGAGCGTCTGCCGATGATGCCGCTGCTGGCCGTTCGCGCGCGGGAGGAGGGGGCGATGATGCGCACCCATGTTCTCGTCAGCCGCCACAATGACGGGCGTTTCATCGGCCAGGCCGTGGGCCGGTTCGGATTGGATACCGTCGTCGGCTCCTCCTCCAAAGGCGCCGCAGCCAGCCTGCGGAACATGCTACGGCTGCTGCATGAAGGCCATAACATCGCCATTACGCCCGATGGCCCGCGCGGCCCGGCGCGTGTCGCGGCCGGCGGCATCGCGCAGCTCGCGGCCGCCACCGGCATGCGTATCTATCCGGTTTCGGCCCAGTGCCGCCCGCATCTCCGCGCGCCGAGCTGGGACCGCATGATCGTGCCGCTGCCCTTCGGACGCGGCGCCGTGGTCTGCGGGCCGCCGATCAGCGTGCCGCGCGCCGAATGGGCCGCCTATCTGCCGATCATCGTCGCGGCTCTCGATGACGCCTGCGACGAGGCCGACCGCCTGTGCGGCATCGCCGTGACGCCTCGATCGTCATGACAAGACCGTCATGACCTTGCCCCTCGCCGCCTGGGCCGGGCTCACCCGGGTCTCGGCCCCGGCGCTGCGCGCCATGCTGCGGCGGAGGGTGACGCGCGGTAAGGAAATCGCCACCCGCCTGCCCGAGCGTGAGGCGATCGAAACCATGGCGCGCCCGGCGGGCCGGCTGATTTGGCTGCATGCCGCGAGCCTGGGCGAAACCATCTCCATCCTGCCCGTGCTCTGTGCCCTGGCGCGGCAGCCGGGCACAGTTCTGCTCACGACCGGCACGGTCACGGCGCAGCGGCTGCTCGCCCAGCGGCTGCCCGACCTGGGCCTCACCGGCCGGGTGATCCAGCGCTTCGTGCCGCTGGATGTGCCGGCCTGGGTGGCGCGCTTCCTCGATCATTGGAAGCCCGATGTCGCGGGTTTCGTGGAAAGCGAGATCTGGCCGAACACGCTCAGCGCCGCCTCGCGCCGGGGCATTCCGCTGATGCTGATCAATGCCCGCCTGTCCGCCCGCAGCCTCGCCCGCTGGCAGATGGCGCCAAAATCCGCGCGTACGATCCTGGGCTGGTTCGCGATGATCCATCCCCAAAGCACGGTCGATGGGGACCGTTTTTCGTCCCTCAGTCCGGTGCGCGTCCTGCCCGCCGGCAATCTCAAGCTCGCGGCGCCGCCGCTGCCGGCCGACGGGCGGGAACTCAATCATCTGTCCAGCCTCATCGGCGGTCCCACCTGGGTCGCGGCCAGCCTGCATCGCGGTGAGGATGAGATCGTGCTGGCCGCGCATAGGCGTCTCGCGGCCACGCATCCCGGCCTGCTGACCATCATCGTGCCGCGTCATCCCGAGCGGGGGGAGGCTATCGCCGCCCTCGCGGGCGGTGCGCCGCGCCGGTCTATGGGCCAGCCGCCACCCCGCAGCGGCGGCGTTTGGATCGCCGATACGGTGGGGGAGCTGGGTCTGATCTACCGGTTGGCGCCTGTCGCCTTCGTCGGCGGCAGCCTGGTGCGGCACGGTGGGCAAAACCCGGCGGAGGCCGCGCGCCTCGGCCGCGCCGTCGCGGTGGGGCCCTTCACCACGAATTTCGCCGACACGGTCGCGTTGCTGCGCGACGGCGGTGCCCTCATCGAAATCGCGGATGGGGAAGCGCTGACGACCTGGATCGATGCACGGTTGCGCGACCCCTGGGGCACCACGGCGATGGGCGACAAGGGGGTCAGGCTGCTGGACGGCTTTTCGTCATTGCCAACGGAAATCGCCGATATGCTGGCGGGTCTCGCCGAGAAGGGTGCGGCGTCCCGGGGCCAGGAATGACGATGCGGGCGCCCGCCTTCTGGGCGGAGGACGGCCTGCTGCCCCGCCTGATGGCGCCGCTGGGCGGCGTGACCGCTTGGCTGACGGCACGGCGCATCGCCAAACCCGGCTTCCGGGCGCCGGTGCCGGTGTTCTGCTGCGGCAATCCGGGCGTGGGCGGGGCCGGTAAGACCACACTTGCCCTCGATCTGCTGCGCCGCCTGCAAGACCGGGGCGCTTCGCCGCATGCGTTGCTGCGCGGCTATGGCGGCACTGAGCGCGGCCCGCTGCGCGTCCAGCCCACCCTCCACGATGCCCGACTGGTCGGCGATGAGGCGCTGTTGCTCGCCGCAGTCGCGCCGACCTGGGTTTCGGCCGATCGGGCCACGGGGGCGCGTGCGGCGACCGAAGCCGGTGCCGGGGCGATCGTCATGGATGACGGGTTGCAGAATCCGGGCCTGGTGAAGGATTGCAGCTTCCTTGTCATTGATGGCGGCGCGGGCTTCGGCAATGGCCATCTTCTCCCCGCCGGACCGCTGCGCGAGCCGGTGGCTCTGGCAGCCGGGCGCTGTCAGGCGGCCGTGCTGATCGGCGCGGACGCGCATGATGCGCTGTGCCATTTGCCGCCAGGGCTGCCGGTGCTGCGGGCGAGTTTGGTGCCCGAGGTCGGGCATCTCGATCTCAGCGGGCAGTATGTTGCCTTCGCCGGGATCGGCCGACCCGAAAAATTCTTCACCGGACTGCGCGCGGCGGGGCTGGTGCTGAGCGAGACGCGCGCCTTTCCGGATCATCACCGGCTGTCGTTGGCGGAGCTTGCCAGCCTACGCGCGGCCGCCGCCGCGCGCGGCGCGACGCTGCTCACGACCCCCAAGGACCAGGTGCGGCTGCCGCTGGCCGACCGCGCGGGCATCGCCGTCGCGGGTGTCGCCCTGGCCTGGGAGGATGAGGTCGCGCTGGACGCTCTGCTCGGCCGTTTCCTGCCATGATGGCCCCGCTGCTGACGACCCTCGTCGCCCTGCTCGTGGAGGCGGCGCTCGGCTATCCCGATTGGCTGTTTCGCATCCTCAGCCATCCCGTCGTCTGGATCGGCGCGCTGATCGGTTGGCTCGACCGGCGACTGAACCTTGCGGCTCTATCCGACAGGCATCGCCGGCTGCGGGGAATCATCGCGCTCGTGTTCCTCATCGGCGTGGTGTTTCTGGTCTGCACGCTGATCCAGATCGCCGCCCTGATCTGGTTCGGCCGTGTCGTCGCCATGGTGATTTTGGCGATCCTGGCATCGAGTCTGCTCGCCCAACGCAGCCTTTACATCCATGTCGCGGCGGTCGCCGAAGGGCTGGAGCAGCGGGGCCTTGCCGGGGGTCGCGCCGCCGTCTCGCAGATCGTCGGCCGCAATCCCGCAAACCTCGACAAGGCGGGGGTCGCCCGCGCCGCGATCGAAAGTCTGGCGGAGAACTTCTCCGACGGTGTGGTGGCGCCCGCCTTCTGGGGCGCGCTGCTGGGCCTGCCGGGCATGGCCGCCTACAAGGCCGCGAATACGGCGGACAGCATGATCGGCCACCGCACGCCGCGCCATCAGGCCTTCGGCTGGGCCGCCGCGCGCTTCGACGATGTCATCAACCTGCCGGCCTCACGCCTCGCGGCGCTGTTCATTCTTGTCGCGGCCGCCCTTCGCCGTGAGGATTGGCGCGGCGCCGCGCGGGCAATTCGTCGCGACGCAGGTCATCACCGTTCCCCCAATGCCGGCTGGCCGGAGGCCGCGATGGCCGGTGCGCTGGGCCTGCGGCTGGCCGGCCCGCGCGTCTATGGTGAGACCCGCGTCGAGGACGGCTGGATGGGCAATGGCCGCGCCGAGGCGACGGCCGCCGATATCCGCCGCGCGCTGGGGTTGTATCGGCTCGCCTGCGGTGTGGAACTGGCGGTGATCGCCCTCGCGGCCTCGGTCAGCTATTTCCGATGAGGACGCCGGTCGCGAAGACCAGGGCGCCGCCGAAGGCCACCTGAAGCGTCGCGGCCAAGGGCGGCGTGTCCATGTATTTCCAGCGGATCCAGCTGATTGCCGCCAGTTCCACCAGCACGACGCAAATGGCCACGGCGACTGCCGTGCGGAAATCGTGGATGAGAAACGGCAGGCTGTGACCGAGGCCGCCGATCGTCGTCATCAATCCGCAGACCAGGCCGCGCACCACCGGCGAGCCGCGGCCAGTGAGGCTGCCATTGTCCGACAGGGCTTCGGCAAACGCCATCGAGATGCCGGCGCCGAGGGAGGCGGAGATGCCGACGAGGAAGGCGTCCCAACTATGGCCCGTCGCAAAGGCCGAGGCGAAGAGCGGCGCCAGTGTTGAGACCGAGCCATCCATCAATCCCGCGAGACCGGGCTGGACGAAGCGCAGCAGCAGGTTGCGGCGCCCGGTCTCCGCCTCGTCCAGCAACTCATGTGCGCCGAGGTTCTTTTCGACCAGTTGATCGGCCTTATTCTCATGCGTGCTCTCGGCAAGCGCGAGATCGCCAAGGAGCTTGCGGATGGAGGCGTCCTGGCTGCGCGCGGCGGCGCGGCTGTAGAACTGCTCCGCCTCGATTTCCATCGCCTGCATATGCTGCCGCGCCGTGGCGACACTGAGCGGGCGGATTTGCCAGACCGGCTTGCGCGTCATGAATCCGCGCACATCCTGTCGGCGCACCAGCGGAATATGTTCGCCGAATTTCTCTTGATACAGTGTTAGAAGATCGCGCCTGTGGCCGCTTTCCTCCTCCGCCATCTCCATGAAGACGCGGGCGCTGGCGGGAAAATCCTGCCTCAGGCCTTCAGCGAAGTCGATATAGATGCGCCCGTCTTCCTCCTCGTTGCCAATCGCCAAGGCGAGGATTTCGCGTTCCGTCAGATCAGAAAAGTTCCGCATGTCCTTATTTTGACGATCGGAAGCGGAACGATCAAGTCGGTTTCGTAACGATGCGACTGGGTCGCAATTGCATCGGCTTGAGCAGACAACTCAACCGATGGCAGGCTGAGCGATCAATGGCGGAAGTGGCGCATCCCGGTCATGACCATGGCGATGCCGGCGGCATCGGCCGCCGCGATCACCTCGCTGTCGCGCATCGACCCGCCGGGCTGGATGACCGCCGTCGCGCCGGCCGCGATGATCGTCTCCAGCCCATCCGCGAAGGGGAAGAAGGCGTCGGAGGCGGCGACGCTGCCCTGCGTCAGCGGCGCCGGCAGGCCGGCGGCCTTCGCGGCTTCGGTGGCCTTCCAGGCGGCGATGCGCGCGCTGTCCACGCGGCTCATCTGCCCGGCGCCGATGCCGACGGTCGCCGAACCCTTGGCATAGATGATGGCGTTGGACTTGACGTGCTTGGCGACGCGGAACGCGAAGATGAGGTCGATCACTTCAGCTTCGGTCGGCGCGCGCTTGGTCACGATCTGGAGGTCGGCGGCGGTGATCCGCCCGGCATCGCGGTCCTGCACCAGGAATCCGCCTGACAGGGTCCGGAGGGTCAGGGCCTTGGCCGCCGGGTCAGGCAGTCCGCCGGTCAGCAAAAGGCGGAGGTTCTTCTTGCCCGCGAGAATGGCCTGCGCCTCAGCCGTCGCGTCGGGGGCGACGATGACCTCGGTGAAGATGGTGGCGATCTTGGCGGCGGTCTCGGCGTCCAGCGTGCCGTTGAGTGCCACGATACCGCCGAAGGCGCTGACCGGGTCGCAGGCGAGGGCCGCATCCCAGGCCCCAGCGAAGGTGGCGGCAGAGGCGACGCCGCAGGGATTGGCGTGCTTGACGATGACGACGGTGGGACCCGCAAATTCGGCCACACATTCGAAGGCGGCGTCGGTATCGTTGAGGTTGTTGTAGGAGAGTTCCTTGCCCTGGGCCTGCCGGGCGGTGGCGACGCCAGGGCGGCTGTCCGTCACATAGAAGGCGGCGGTCTGGTGCGGATTCTCGCCATAGCGCAGCGTCTGCCGCAGCCGGCCGCTGATCGCGAAGCGGTCGGGGAAGCTTTCTTGCCGCTCGGCGGCGAACCAGGCGGCGATGGCGGCGTCATAGGCGGCGGTGCGGGCATAGGCCTCGCCTGCCAGGCGGCGACGCAGCGCGATGTCAGTGCCGCCGGCGGCGAGGGCTTCCGCCACTTGGGTGTATTGTGCGGGATCGGTGAGCACGGCCACGAAGTCGTGGTTCTTGGCGGCGGCGCGGATCATGGCGGGGCCACCGATGTCGATATTCTCGACCGTCGTCTCGGCGTCCGCGCCGCGCGCGACCGTCTCCTCGAAGGGATAGAGGGTCACGGCGACCAGATCGATCGGGGCGATGCTGTGCTCGGCCATCTGCGCCATATGCGCGGGCAGGTCACGCCGGGCGAGGATGCCGCCATGGATTTGCGGCACCAGGGTTTTCACCCGGCCGTCCATGATTTCGGGGAAGCCGGTGTGGTCGGACACTTCAACCACCGCGATGCCGGCGTCACGGAGCGCGCGGGCAGTACCGCCGGTCGAGAGGATCTCCGCGCCTGCCGCCACCAGGGCCTGCGCGAAGGCAATGAGGCCGGTCTTGTCCGAGACCGAGATCAAGGCGCGGCAGACGGGAACGAGGTCGGTCATGGCGGGCTCTCCAGCGGATGGGGCGGAGATAGGGCGCCCTCGCACGGCGCGTCCAGAGCGAAGGACGTGGAATTTGGGCGTGGAGAAGCATACAAGAGTTGTCTAGTAGCGATGGGGGCCCGGTATGCACGTTCGAAAATCCGCCGGTGGGCTTGCGGTTGATCTGCCGGTGAGCGTCGTCGAAAGACTTGGCCTCAAAGAAGGTGATGCCGTCGAGATTGAGGTCGGCGACGACCAAACCCTCCGCGTCTCGCTTCAGGACGAACGTGGCCTAGCCATAGCGGAATTACGCGCGCGCGCGACACCGCTTCCTCCTGACTATAGGTTCAATCGTGACGAGGCGAATGAGCGCTGAGGTCTTCTTCGACACCAACATACTCGTTTACGCGACAACCATTGACGATCCTCGGGCGGGCTTAGCCCTCGCTTGGCTTCGGCGTGGCGGTGTTATCAGCGCGCAGGTGCTCAATGAGTTCACGAACGTCTCCCATCGTAAGTTAGCTCGGCCTTGGTCACGAATTCGAGCCGATCTGGCTTCTTTTGATACAATTGTGCCCGGAGCGAGGCCGGTCGGCTTTTCGACCCATCGTTTGGCGCTGACCATCGCGGAGCGAGACGGAGTTGCATTCTACGACGCGCTGATCATCGCGGCGGCCCTTGAAGCCGAGTGCTCGACATTACTGTCAGAGGATATGCAACATGGTCGCGTTATCGAGGGGAACCTAACGATCCTCAACCCGTTCCGTTAAGGGCTGTCAGCAGATCCAGCGTTCGGGCAATGATGCGCGGCTCGTCGAAGCGAACCCTCGCACGCGCCATGCCGGCGGCGCCCATCGCCGCACGGAGCGCGGGATCGCGGACAAGCGTGGTCAACGCATCGCCAAGGGGTTCAATCGAACGCGGCGGCACCAGAAAGCCCGTCTCGCCCTGCACCACCTGCTCGCGCGGGCCGCGAATGTCGGTCGCGACCACCGGCAGGCCGGTCAGCATCGCCTCAATGACCGACATCGGCAGCCCCTCGAAATGGCTTGGCAACGCAAAGATATCGGCCGCCGCCAGAACCGCCGCCGTATCCTCCCGATAGCCCAGCCGCCGCAGACGGGGCCCGAGGCCACTCGCGACAAAATAGGTTTCGAGATCTTCGCCGTGATCGGAGGCGAGGCGGTCCCCCACCACCCATAGCTCCGCGTCCGGCACGGCCGCCATGGCGGCCAGCAATTCGGGATGGCCTTTGTGACGGACTAGGCGCGAGACGATGACGACCACCACACGATCGTCTGGCACGCCGAGAGTTGCGCGCATGCGCGCGCGCGCTTCCGGATCGGGGTGAAACAGTGCAGGGTCACGGCCATTGCCGATGGCGATCGGGTTGCGGGCGATGTGAAGGCGCTTGGCGTCGGCCGCCTCTTCCTCCGACACCGTCATGAACAGGTCGGTGATCTGGCCGGCCGATAGCTCCATCGCCAGGGACGCCGCGCGGCGCGGCCAGGGGCTCGGCTGGTTGAACAGGAAGCCGTGGCAGGTATAGGCGACGCGGGGCACGCCGGCGGCCTTCGCCGCCATCCGGCCGAGGAAGCCGCTGATCGGCATATGAGCATGGACGAGATCGGGTTTTTCGGTTCGCAGAAAGCGCACGAGGCCCGCGAAGGCCCGCGCCTGGGCAACCGGGGAGGCACTGCGCGGCAGCGGCAGCGTCACGATGCGAAACCCTTCCGCCCTCAAGGGCGCCAGCAATGGGCCTTCGGGGCAGACGCCGACCATCTCATGGCCACGGGCACGGCCTTCCCGCAGCAGCGGCGCCAGGAAATGGCGCATCGCGAAGTCGGTGTTCGTGATTTCGACTATTTTCAACCGCTACACGAACTGTGATTGGACGACACCACCATAGCCGGCAGCGTCAGCCGACCTTGGTGATCGCCCATTTGACCTGCTGCACCTCACCGGCATCGCAGGACAGCACGATCTGCTCGGTCCGGCGCGGCTCGGTGCCGCCCATGTAGATGCTTTCCTCCAGCGTGACCTGCGCGCCCTCGGCCCGAAAGCGCCAGCCGGCGCCGCCCGGAAGACGCAGCAACGCCGCCTCTCCGTCCTGCTGCAAGCTCGCCTGCACGGTCGGGTGGAGATGGAACCGGATCGTGAAGGCCTGCGGCGTCGCCGCCTCCACCACATCCTCACCGCGAATATCGTCCCCGCTTTCGGCGACATAGAGGCGCCGGCGATGCAGGGCGCCGAGCGGCTTCAGCCAGCCGTCATGGCTCGCTTCCAGCCAATGGGCACCACTGGCTTCCTGGCGCTGCACCTCGACCCGCTCCGGCCGGCGACCCAGGCCCTCGGGCTTGATCTCGGACGAACTCATATCGCCAATGATGAGCGTCGAGTGGGCGGCCGTGGCGCGCAGGGCATCGCGCCACTCGCTCATCGCCGCTGGTGCCGCGCCGCAATTGACGATCAGCCGGTCACGCCCGATCGACAGCTCGAACGAGAGCGTTCCGGCATGGGCATTGGCATCGAGCCCGGGCGGCGGTGGCGCGCCGGTATCCAGCAACAGCACGCTGCGCCCGGCCTGAAGGCGGTGGAACCCACCCTCGACCAATTGGCTCGGCGCGCGGGCGGCGCGGCCCGCCTGGGTCAGGACGAGATCGACGAGGCTGGAGGTTTCTTCCTTGGTGCCGTTGAACAACGCGAGGCCGCCATCGCCATGGCGCAGCATCCGCAATGCGACAGCGAGCTTTTCGATCGACGGCCCAAGGCCCGCCGGCGGGGTTGCCTGCGCCGCCTGGAGCAAGGCGCGGATCTCCGTCAAGTCCTGCAAGGCGGCGAGGTGGCTCGCGGGGCTGCGCTCGATATGGCTGCCGTCGGGCAGAATCTGCCGGTTCAGTTCCTGCGGCAGGAAACGCAGCGCGCGGGTGAGGAAAGACCCCTGGTCGGGGAGCGCCACGGCCGCCGCGACGAGACCCTTGAGCGCGGTGAGGGCGCGGGCCTGGCCTTCCTCGGCGGGAAGGGCCGCCGCGAGGGCGCGCGCATCCCCCACCAGCCGGCCCATGAGGCGCTGACGAAAGGCGTCATCGGCGCTGGCGGCGAAGAAATCGTAATGGCCGAGCCAGGCGGCGATTCGCGCGCCCATGACATCCGGGCGCGAGGCGACGGCATCGAGCTGAGAGGCGGCGATCCATTCCGACACCAGCATCCGCGCCCGCTGCCGGGCGGCATCGGTGCCGAGGGCGCGCAGGTCGCGCAGCCAGGTGAAACTATGGGCGGCGGCGCGCAGCACGGCGGAGCCCGAGGAGTCGTTCCAGCCCCCCGGCTGCAAAACCCGCACCGAGTTGCCGGCTGTCAACTCACCCTTGAGGAGCCGCGCACCGAGGGTGGGATCGCCGGGCCAGAGGTCACGCACCGGCAGCGTGGGCGCATCCGGCACCCGCGACATCCGCAGACTGGGCAGCCGTGCGAAGGTCTGGCGGACGCCGCGCATCCAGCCGCCGGACTCACGTCCGCTCATAGACCCGCTCGCGGATCACAGGCGTGGCAGGGCACCGCGAGGGCGGACTCGGACGACAAACGAATGCGGGAGGCGCGAACAGGCATGAAGCCTTCTAGACAGCGTGATGCCCGTTGCACAAGCGTTGGAAAACACTTGCATCAGGATAAGGCGTACTCGCTTTCCGCCGTATAGACGGAACCATCATGACCAAGCTGCGAACTAAAGAGCGTAAAATGCTCGACCTGGAACGGCTCCGCCCGCAGCAGATTGTTCGTCTGAATGAAGCTGGCGATTTTCTCGTTCGCCGGCTGGTCCGTGCGGGCGAGCGTGATGTGCGGTACGAATCGCCGCCGCTCTGGCTCCAGCCCGGCGCGTTGCAGCGCGGTTTCGATCTTGGCTTGAAGATGATCGAGTTGGGGGTTGCGCTCGACACCCGCCCAGAGGGCGGTGACGCGGCCGGCTTTCTCGAAGAGCCCGACGCCCGCGATCGTCAGCGGAAAGCTGCGTGCCTTGACCGCGAGCAAGGCGAGATCGACGTCTTCTGCGCGAAACGGAGGGATTTCGCCGATGAAGCGCAGCGTCAGATGGAGATTCTCGCGGCGCATCCAGCGCATGCCATAGAGGCCGGTGGTGAGGCCGGCGAGCCGGTCCCGCAGCGACCAGGGAAGGTCGATGGCCGCGAAGAGTCTCATCCCTGCCCGGCCTTCGGCAGATCTTTCATCTGGGCTTGGGCTTGGGCCACGAGCGTGAGAATGATCGGGGTCAGCCGCGCGACTTCGATATCGACGCCCGCCGCATTGGGATGCAGGCCGTCCGCCTGGGCGAGATCGGGGTGGCCGACGAGTCCCTCCAAAAAGAAGGGGTCGTAGATCAGGCCAGGGCGCCGTCCGAGATCGGTGAAAACTGCCGTGAACTGGTCACCGTATTCCGTGCCTAGGTTCGGCGGCGCGATCATGCCGCTCAACAGAACCGGAATATGCTTGGCCTGAAAGGTGTCGAGGATATGCGTGAGATTAGCCCGCATCTGCTTCGGGTCCAGGGCGCGCAGACCGTCATTGCCGCCGAGTTCGACCAGCGCCGCATCGACCTCTCCGCCGCCGAGCGCCCAGTCGAGCCGGGCGGCGGCATCCGCCGTCGTATCGCCCGAGACGGCGGCATCGACCAGCACCACATCGGCGCCCTTGGCCTTGAGCGCGGCGGCAAGCTTGGCCTGAAAGCCCTCCTCGGCCGGCAGCCCGTAGCCCGCCGTGAGAGAATCGCCGAGCACAAGCAGACGGACGGGTGCGGCGACGGCATGCCTCATGAAAAAAGAAACCCCGGCAATGAGGGTGAGTGTCATGAGAAACGCGCGGTGCCTATGCCTCACGCCATCCCTATATGTGCGCTGCATGACCGACGATCTCCCCCAGGCTGCGGCGCCGCGCGCGCCGATCATCAGGATACGCGATCTCACACTTAGCATTCCCGCCGCCGCAGGTCCGGTCAATATCCTCCGGGGCATCGATCTGGACGTCGAAGCCGGGGAGCGGATCGGCATCGTGGGTCCCTCGGGCTCGGGCAAGACCAGCCTGCTCATGCTGCTGGCGGGGCTGGAGCGGGCGAGTTCCGGCAGCATCACCGTCGCGGGCGAGGACCTCGGCCCGATGGACGAGGACGCGCGGGCGAGGTTCCGCAGGCGGAACCTTGGCATCGTGTTCCAGTCCTTCCACCTGATCCCGACGATGACGGCGCAGGAGAACGTCGCCGTGCCGCTGGAACTGGCGGCGCGCGCGGATGCGGCGCGAGTGGCGGCCGAGGCGCTGGGCCGTGTCGGCCTCGGGCATCGGTTGACGCATCGGCCATCCCAGCTGTCCGGCGGCGAGCAACAGCGTGTGGCCCTCGCGCGCGCCTTCGCCCCAGCGCCGCGCCTGCTGCTGGCGGATGAGCCGACCGGCAATCTGGACGGTGACACTGGCCGGCTGGTGATGGATCTACTGTTCGATCTCTGCGGCCAGGGCGGCGCCACGCTACTGCTGATCACCCATGATCCGGCGCTCGCGGCGCGCTGCGATCGCGGCGTGACGATCAAGAACGGCTTGCTCGTTTGATGCGTCTCGCCTGGCGGCTGGCGCTGCGGGATCTGCGCGGCGGCACCCGCGGCCTGATCATCGTGCTGCTGTGCCTCGGTGTCGGCGTCGCCTCCATCGCCGGCATCGGTTCCCTGCGCGCCTCTTTGGGCCAGGGGCTGGCCGAGCATAGCAGGGCCATCCTCGGCGGCGATCTCGCCCTGTCCACCAGTCTTGGGCCCTTTCCGCCCGCGCTGCGGGACTGGTTCATGGCGCGGGGCGCGCGGGTGTCGGAAACCGTGGAGACACGATCGATCCTGGTGGCGCCGTCCGGCCGCCGGTTGCTGGCCGCCGCCAAGGCGGTGAGCCCGAACTGGCCGCTATTGGGCACGGTTACTAGCGCGCCGGCCGGGCAATTCCCGACGCTCGGCCAAGGGCGTGGATTGTTGCTGGACCCGACTGCGGCGCAGACGCTGAAGCTGGTGCCGGGCGATGCCATCACACTCGGCGGCACCAAGCTGGTCTATCGCGGCACCATCATCGATTCGCCCGACAGCATCGGCGACAGCCGGCTGTTCGGCGTGAAGGCCTTCGTGGCTCTGCCGGCTCTGGCGGGCACGCCGCTCATCATGCCGGGCGGGTTGGTGACCTTCAATCTGCAGGCGGCCTTGGCGCCCGGCGCTTCCGTGCCCGCGACCATCGCTGCACTCAAGGTAAAATTCCCGCAAGCGGTGTGGCGGGTCCGCACGACGGGGGAGGCAGCGCCGGATCTGTCCCGCTTCGTCGATCAGGCGGCACTGTTCATGACGCTGCTCGGCCTTGCCGCGCTGCTGGTCGGCGGCATCGGCGTCGCCAATGGCGTCGAGGCCTGGCTCGCCGGGCGCGCGCGGAGCATCGCGACGCTGCGCTGCCTCGGCGCCTCCGCCCGGATGGTCACGACTGTCCACGCTCTGCAACTGGCCATCCTCGGCATTCCCGGCATCGGGATCGGTCTGGCGATTGGCGCGGTCTTGCCGGTGCTGGTTCTGCCGATCTTGCGGGGCAAGCTGCCGGTGCCCGACCACATCGGGCTCTATGCGCAGCCGTTGGTGCTGGCGGCTGGCTTCGGCCTGTTGGTGGGGGTGGTCTTCGCCATGCGGCCGCTGCGCCGGGCGGCGGCCATTTCAGGCGCCGCGCTATTCCGCGCCGCCGCCTTGCCGGGCCGCGTCCCCTGGAGTTTGGGCGCCGCCTTCGCGGAACTGCTGTGCATCGCGGCCCTGATCGCCCTCGCGGCGGCGTCCGTGCCGCGCCCCTCCCTCGCCATCGGATTCTGTCTCGGGTCGATCGGCACGCTGCTGCTGTTGCGCGGCATCGCCTGGCTGGTGCAGCGCGCCTTGCCATGGCTGCCGGCCTCGGGAAACGTGGCCATATCGCTCGCTCTGAGACGCCTGCACGGTCCCGGTTCGCCCTTGCCGCTGATGCTGATGTCGGCGGGGGCAGGGCTCACGGTGCTGGTGGCGGTGGCTGAAATCCGCGCCAATCTGCTCGCCGAATTCACCAGCCAATTGCCCAGCGCGGCGCCCAGCTTCTACTTCATCGACATCCAGCCGCCCGATCTTCCGAAGTTCGAGGCGGTGGTGAAATCCTCGGGCGCGGCCCATGACCTGCACGAACTGCCAAGCCTGCGGGCGCGGATCGTGGCAGTGAATGGCGTGCCGACGGCAGATTTTCATGCCGAGGGCCAGAACGGTTGGCCGCTGCGGGGCGATACCGGCCTCACCTATGCCGCCACGCCGCCGCCGGGCACCAAATTGACCGCCGGCACCTGGTGGCCCGCCGATTACCGTGGGCCGCCGGAAGTGTCCTTCGACGCGCGCATCGCCAAGGCCTGGGGGCTGAAACTCGGTGACAGCCTCAGCGTCAGCGTTTTGGGGCGGCGGTTCGACCTGCGCATTGCCAATCTGCGCGATATCCGCTGGCAGTCGCTGCAACTGAACTTCCTGCTCATTGGCACGCCCGATCCCTTTGCCGGCGCACCGCATACGGTGATCGCGACGGTGAAGGCCGATCCGGGCCACGAGGGCACTGTCCTGGCAGCGGTGACCGATGCGCTGCCCGGCGTGACCGGCATCGATGTCGGTCAGGTCTTGGCGGCGTTGAGCCGGCTGCTCGGCCAGATCGGCACGGCGGTCAGCCTCGTCGGGCTGGTGGCTTTGCTTGCGGGCGGTTTGGTGCTGGTGAGCGCCATCGCCGCAGAGCGCGAGCGGCGCATTGCCGAGGCGGTGGTGCTGAAGACGCTGGGCGCGACCCGCGCGCAGATCCGGCTCGCCTGGCTGACGGAATTCGCTGTCGCCGGCGGTATTGCGGGTCTCGCGGCCGCCATCCTAGGCGATGTGGCGGCGGCCTTGGCCATCCGGCAGGTCTTTCATACCGATTGGCAGTTTCTGCCGGGGATCATGCTGCTGACGGTGGCACTGAGCATTCTGGGCATGATCGCGCTGGGCTTCGTCTCGACCGAGCGGGCGTTGCGCCAGCCGGCGGCGCCACGCCTGCGGCTGGAGAATGGGACGTAATCCTCAATCAGCCGTAACGTTCCTCGCGCCAGGGGTCGCCACGGTTGTGGTAGCCGCGATCTTCCCAGAAGCCGGCTTCGTCCTCAGCCATGAATTCGATCGCCCGCAGCCACTTGGCGCTCTTCCACAAATACAAATGCGGCAGGATGAGCCGGACGGGGCCGCCATGCTCCCGCGTGAGAGGCAGTTCCTCCCAGGCATGGGCGAGAAGCGCGCCGGGCGCCGCGAAATCCTCGATTGCCAGGTTCGTGGTGTAGCCGTCCGAGGCGTAGAGCATCACAAATCGTGCCGTCGTTTCGGGCGCAACGACGTCGAGCAGATGCCGCGTCGAGACGCCTCGGAAGCTGTTGTCGTAGCGGGACCATGTGGTGACGCAATGGATGTCGGACACCTCATCCGTTTGCGGCGCGTTTTGAAACGCTGCCCAATCCCAGACGATCGGATGTGCGACGAGGCCGGTGACGCGCAGGGTCCAGGTGCGAGGATCGATCTCGGGCTGCTCACCGAGATCGAGAACCGGCCAGTCCTTGACCAGATGCTGGCCGGGCGGTAGGCGGCTTCGTGCAGGATCTGACACTTGCCCGACGAGGCCACGACCGTCCTTCGCCCAGCGCTGCTTGGTCCGCGTTAGCTTGCTGTCTTCGGGTGGGTCTTGCGGCGGATCCTGCATGGCGCCTAAAGCGCCATTCGCATCTGAACGTCGAAGGCGTCGTAGTCAGCGCGGAGACCGTCCTTGTCGCGGTCTAGAAGCCCGGCTGCCTCCAGAGCTTCCACATCCTCGTGGACGCGCCGATAATCACGGCCGAGCGCCTGGGCGAGCATTCGGATGTTCTTCGCAGGCGTCCGGTGAAGGTGCTTCAGAAGCTCGACTCGCTTCGGGGACAAGACCCGCACCATCGTGTCCCAGCTTTCGAAGGAGATGTGCTTTTCATCGACGGCCTGGCCGCGTCCCATCCGGTTCCAGGCGTCGATCGCCCGGGCGCCAACATCCTCCAGACTGTCACCGACGTGGATTTGAAGATCCTTGGTCATGCTCGGTCTCCTCTCAGCCTTCGGACATCCGACAGAAAGTCGGCGATCAAAGTCTCGATATCCTCGAACGCGTAGGTCTCTTCTCGCTCGCCGTAATGCCGATGATCGCCTTTGCCGCGCTCATTGTCATAAAGCACAAGGCGTTCGCCAGGGCGGCCGTAGAAGCAGCTGTATTTGAAGCGATGCTCCGAAGGCGGAACGGGTTCCGGAACCTCAAAAACGCGAATGCGCAGAATATGGCCATCCTCGAAAAGGCGGATCGTATCCGATGCCCTTTTCGCCTTCGGCACGCTCGGTCACCGCGATGCTATCGTAAAATGGTACAATGTCGGATGAGTCGCGTCCAGAGATTTATGGCTTCAAATGCCATTTATGCCCCAAGCTCGCGTTCCAGCACCCGGATGCGGGAGCGCAACTCATCCCGATCGACATAGACGCCCTGAAGATGGCGGTTGCCACTCATGGGGTCGAAGGCGCGGCGGGCATGCAGCACACGCCGATTGTCGAAAACCCACATGTCCCCGGGTGCGAGCTTGCGCTCGACCCGAAAGCGCGCGTCGCGGCTCATGCTTTGGAACAGCCGCAGCGCGCGATACAGCCCCGGCATGATGTCTGTCGGCGCGTCGATCGGACCACGCAGGAAATTTGCGAAACGCACTTCGCTGAAATGCCCCTCGCCGTCTCGCGAAATGAGCGGGCCGGACCACCGATAATCGGTGCGGCTGTCGCGATTCCAGAACTCCATGGGCGTATCGGTCAGCATCGCGAGTTCGGCCGGCGCTTCCTGCGCCATGGCATCGGCGATGGCGAATCCATCGACGAAGATGCTTTCCCCTCCGGTCGTCTCATTGACCAGGCAATGCAGAAATTGCACCCCCGGCTGCAATTCACGGGTGGGCAGATCTGTATGCGGCGGCAGGTTGACGGCGGTGTAGGCGGAACTGTCCGGGTTCGGCTTCGAGGCGACGTTGAAGACGGTGCCGAAATTCGTCTCCCGAATATGGGAGATGCGATGTGCAACACCCAGCAGCGTCTTCGGCTCCGTCGGCACGCCCTGGATAAGGGTCAGGCCGATGTCGCGGACCGCGACCAGCCAGCGCAATAGTTCGCCGTCATCTGACATGACGCTGTCATAGGCGAAGGTGGGCAGCACATCCGCCCGCGCCGCGCCCCATAGCACGGGGCTGGGACTGGCGCTGCGACGCTCGGCGCGCCTTGCGTCATCATAGGCATTGATGCGCAGCCAACCGGAGTCATAGCGGCTGCGATGACCATCCGACCACAGCACGAGGAGCGCCTTTTCGGCGTCGAGTTCCGTTTCCTGCACCGCGAGGGTGTCGGGTGCATCGACGATTTCAAAAGTCTGCTCGCGTGTGCTGGCAAGATAACAGGCGGCACAACTGCAATTGTCGCGCAGCCAGAAGCGATCATAGGGGCTTTGCCGCCCGTCGCTCCAGGTGAGGTGGATGGTATCCGCTGTCGATGACACGGTGGCGATCGTTTCGGCGGTTTGGAAGATTCGCCAATCGGCAATCTGCTCCACAGCGCTCATGATGCCAGTTCCTTCGATGTGGTCTGCGTGCGTAGGACGCTGCGACGGCTTTGTACGACGTCACGGTCCATGTAGCATTGGCGCATATGGCGCGAACCCGTTTCCAGCCGATAGGCGGTGCGGCCGTGGAACAGCCGGTAGTTGTCCATCATCATGAGGTCACCCGGTTCCAGCTTGAAGGTGAGCGTCAGGGCTGAGTCTTTTTGAATGAGGCTGTAGAACGCCTGTCTGGCGCGATAGAAGGCATCGAGTTCGGCGACCGGCGCGGGCGCGACATTTTCGGTGCGATTCGAGTAGCGCGTCCGAACGATGCGGCCGAGATCATCCAGCTCGATCAGGCTGCCGCGATTTTCGAGTACGGTATCGGCATCCGCATAGCGGAATTTCACCTCCGTGCGCGTTAGGGATGCGAAAGCAGCAGGGTCCTGTTCCTTGAGGTGTTTCGCGGCATGGAAACCATCGACAACTGTTGATGAGCCACCCACCGCATCGTTGATCAGGCAGTGCAAAAGAATGTAGCCGGGGATCGGATTGCGATAGGGATTGTCACTGTGCGGCTCCAGATGGCGCGGCGTCATTGTCAGGTCATAGGCATTGGCGATGGCCTTCACATCCGCGAGGCCGCCCCAATTGGTCTGCCGGATCGGTCCGATGAGGGCAGCGAAATCGAGTGCGCCATCCATCTCAACCGGGACGCCGCGCACCACCGCGAAGCCATGGGCATGCAGCGTGTCCAGGAACGCGGCCAAAGCCGTGTCGGAGCGGCGCAGAGTGTCGAAGTCCATGAACGGCAGCGGGTTGAGGCCGCTATCCCAGAGGATGATGTCATCGGTGAAATCGTCCTCCGCGCGGTCTTGTGACCCCGCAAACCAGGCCAGTGGCACGGCCGCCTCAAACCCATCGGAGAAGACGAGCGATACCTGCCCATCGGCGAGGTGGGCATCCGTGATCGTGAGGTCGAGCGGCAGCTCCGCCGCCTCTATCAACCGCTGCCCCGTCGTCGGATCGGTGATCCGGGGGTCGGGCAGGCGCTCGCGTAGCCAAATCGGATGACGCGTCAGGCGCTGACCGTCCGGCAAGACAAGATCGAGCGACCCGCCCGCGCAACTCAACATCTCCGCGTTCTCCCGATCGATCGACGCCATGATCGGGAGGATGGCAGTTTCCGATGCGCGCCGCGAGAGGGGTTTAGGCGGCGGTGTCCCAGCGGGCGCAGAAGGCCTCGATATCGCCGGACTGGAAGTCGGGGAGGCGCGCCATGATGGTCTCGAAAGGCCAGTCCCACCAGGCAATCCGCAGCAGCCGCGCCGTGATCTCGCGGCTGAAGCGTTCGCGGATCGGGCGTCCAGGCACGCCGCCGACGATCGTATAGGGTGCCACATCCCGTGTGACGACGGCGCCGGCGGCGAGCACCGCGCCGGTGCCGACGGTGACGCCGGGCAACACGATCACGGCATGGCCGATCCAGACATCATGACCGATGATCACGCGGTCCCCGCGCCGGTTCGCGAAAAATGTCTCATCGCGATGCGCGTCGGCGGAATAATATTCCGGGCAATAGGTGAAGCGGTGCAGGCTCGGCCGATCCATCGGATGGTTGGGCGGCCCGATGCGCACTTGCGCCGCGATGGCCGAAAATTTTCCGATTTCGGTGTCGGCAACGCTGCAATTGGGGCCGAGATAGGAATAGTCGCCAAGCGCTGCATATTCGATGGCTGTCCCCTCAAGCACCTCGCAGGAGGTTCCGATCCGCGCTTCCCTCAGCGTAACACTTGGATGGATGAAGGTTTCGGCGAGTTTCGGCTTCGGCCGATCATGCATATCCACGGTGTCGGCCTCTGTCGTTCAGCACGGACAAAGACTTAGCACAAGGCGGTCTCAGCCGTAAGACGGATGCCCAGGCCATGCTCCTTGTTCGGCCTGACGAGGCTCCCATATTTTGGTCTCAATTCATTCTAGCGTCATTGGAAATCCATCAGTGTCGAGCACAACCATGCCGCGTCTTCGCGAAGGCCTTCCGCACCCGCGTGGTGCAACCTGGACGGGGGAAGGCGTCAATTTCTGCTTGTTCTCAGCCAATGCGACGAAGGTCGAGGTCTGCCTTTTCGATTCCGATGGCAAGACCGAATTAGAACGCATCGAACTGCCCGAATATACAGATCAAATCTTTCATGGCTGGATCGAAGGCATTGGGCCAGGACAGGTTTATGGCTACCGCGTTCACGGTCCGTACGAGCCGGAAAACGGCCACCGCTTCAATCCCAATAAACTGCTGCTCGACCCCTATGCGAAGGCGCATATCGGCGAGTTGGAGTGGAATCCGGCGATCTTCGGCTATCAAATGGAAACCGGCGACGACACCACCTATGACGAGCGCGATAGTGCGCCCTTCATGCCGAAATGCGTCGTCATCGATCCCAATTTCGATTGGAAGGGTGAGCCCAATCGCAACCCGGTCGCATGGGATCATACCATCCTGTACGAAACGCATGTGAAGGGCTTCACCATGAAGCACCCGAAGGTGCCGGAAAAACTCCGCGGCACCTATGCCGGTCTGGGTCAGAAGCCCGTCGTCGACTATATCAAATCCCTCGGCGTGACCTCGGTAGAATTGCTGCCGATTCATAGCTTCATCAATGACAGTCAGCTTTTGGAGCGTGGCCTCAAGAACTATTGGGGTTACAACAGCATCGGCTTTTTCGCCCCCACGCCCCGCTATGCCTCCGACCGCGCGAACAGTCTGCGCGAGTTCAAGGAGATGGTGGCGAGCATCCATGATGGCGGTCTCGAAGTCATTCTCGACGTGGTCTATAATCATACCGCCGAAGGCAATGAACTCGGCCCAACCCTGTCCTTCAAGGGTATCGACAATGCCAATTACTATCGTCTCCTGCCGGACCAGAAACGCTATTACATCAACGATACCGGCACCGGAAACACGGTCAATCTCAGTCACCCGAAGGTCATTCAACTGGTGACCGACAGCCTGCGCTACTGGGTGACGGAGACGCATGTCGATGGCTTCCGCTTCGACCTTGGCACCATTCTGGCCCGTGAACCGAACGGTTTCGATGACCAGAGCGGCTTTCTCAAGGCCTGCGGACAGGACCCTTTGCTTAACTCGGTGAAGCTGATCGCCGAGCCTTGGGATATTGGGCCGGGTGGCTATCAGGTCGGTCAATTCCCGCCCGGATGGGCTGAGTGGAATGACAAGTTCCGCGATACTGTGCGCGACTTCTGGAAAGGCGAGGCCTCCGCCAACGCCTTGGCGCCGCGCCTTTGCGGCTCCGGCGATATGTTCGATCATGACGGGCGTCGCCCCTGGGCCTGCGTCAACTTCATCACCGCTCATGACGGCTTCACGCTGAACGACATCGTCACGTACAACGAGAAGCACAACGAGGCGAATGGCGAGGACGGTCGTGACGGAAGTTCCGACAACCGATCCTGGAATATGGGTGTGGAAGGTCCGACCGACGATGCGGACATCAATGCGCAGCGGGATCGCCAGATTCGGAATATGCTGACGACGCTGTTGCTGTCGCAAGGCACGCCGATGCTACTGGCCGGGGACGAGTTCGGTCGGACCCAGAATGGCAATAACAATGCCTATTGCCAGGACAGCGATATCAGCTGGGTCAATTGGGATATCGAGGAAAAAGGCCAGTCCCTGATTGCCTTCGTGCAGAAGCTGACCAAGCTGCGGCATGGCCATGCGATTCTGCGCCGCAACCTGTTCCTGCGTGGCGGCCATAATGAGGCGCTCGACCTCAAGGACGTCACCTGGATCAACGCTGCCGGCATCGAAATGGAAGATGAGCAGTGGCATGATGAGGGCATGCGCTGCTTCGGCATGCTGATCGATGGTCGCGCGCAGCCGTCCGGCATCAAAAAGCGCGGTGGCGATTCCACCATGCTGCTGGTCTTTAACGCTGCGGCAGACGGGGTGAATTTCACGCTACCGGAAAGCCCTGGCAGCGATGACTGGACCCTGCTGATCGACACCAATCAGCCGGAGCTTGATGAGGCCCCCTTCAAGACGGGTGAAGTGTATTTGGCGACGGGGCGGTCTGTTCTGCTCTTCGCCCATCCTCATCCAAACGAGGGTTAGGACCTTCACCGGTGGTCGCGCTCCGCGACCACCGGTGAACCATAAACTTCGTCGCGAGAGCAGCGGTCAATGTCCGCCGCCGCCATCGCCGCCATCACTGCTATCTCCGCCACCGATATCGCTGTCGTCGCCATCAGGCCCAAACCCTGTGCGGAAGACGCCCCTCGGGCCGGATACGAGCTGCCCGATGCCTAAGCCCAGCAAGGTCGCGCCGCCGATATCGCCTTCCAGTGCGGGCAGGCAAGAATGAATCACCACACCTTCAAGATAAAGCAGCCCGATCGTCAATCCGATCAGGGGCAGCATTGCCAAGCCTGTCGTCGGAAGATGAAACTTTCGTTTCAAAATTACGGCGAAACGCAAAATGAACTTGAAATATAGCGCGGCGATCAGCGCCGCCCCGGCGCAATAGAGGCTTGCTTGCGTTATCATTGCGTCACGATCATCGTCATCCAAAGGTCGATGGCATGGCTGCCGAAGGCGACAGTAGGCCGTGCGTACGGCCGCCAAGAAGCCGCTTTCGGTAAAGCGTCCTATAACCACAAATCGTCGCCTCTCAGTCGATTGGCTCTATGACGATATAGGGCGCCGCCGGCCAAGGATGGGGGACAGAGGCTCCAAATCGGGCAGAAACGGCTGCGATAGCGCAAAATGTATACAAAATATCGCCGCGATACCCGGAGCTCTCCGATTCCTAGGATGGCATGAACTATGCATCGGAAGCATTCAGGAATTTTGTATGCATGGCGGCAGCGGTGCATCGGTGTAGTGGATGGAGGATTGCCTTTTTGATGCGGACATCGGCCCGAGACCCGCGGCGTGGATAGTGTCATCCAGCCGATCAGCAAGAAGACGGGCGCGTTCTCGGATGCGCCGCCGCTCGTCTGCCCGGGCATCATTATCGAGAATTTGACGCTGCGCTTCGGCACGCGGCCGATCTTCGAGAACCTTTCCCTCGAAATCATCGGCGGCCAGTTTGTTGCCCTGCTCGGCACCAGTGGCGTCGGGAAAAGCAGCCTGCTGAAGATTCTCGCAGGGCTGTCCAAACCCAGCGCCGGCACCGTGCGCGCCAGCGATGGCGGGCCGATCAAGGGCCGCATCGCCTATATGGGCCAGCAAGACCTGCTCTATCCCTGGCTGCGCGTGATCGAAAACGTCATGCTCGGCAGCCGGCTGCGCGGCGAGAAACCGGACCGTGACCGGGCGATGCATATCCTGGAGCGTGTCGGCCTCGCCGACCGCGCCCTTGCCTTGCCGATGGAGCTGTCGGGCGGCATGCGCCAACGCAGCGCCCTCGCCCGTACCCTCTATGAGGACCGGCCGATCGTGCTCATGGACGAGCCGTTTTCGGCGCTCGACACCTTCACCCGCGCCAAGGTTCAGGACCTCGCCGCCGAGATGCTGCAGGGCCGCACGGCGCTGCTCATCACCCATGACCCGCTGGAAGCCTGCCGCCTCGGCCATCACCTTGTGGTCCTGTCCGGCCATCCGGCGACGCTCGGGCCGCCGATCTTCGTGCCCGGCACGATTCCGCGTGCCCCCGATGACCCCGATTTGCTGACCACCCAGGGCCATTTGATGCGCGTGTTGACGGAGCTCGAAACCGAATGACCCACTTCAGGACTCTCTCCCGCCCCATCGTGACGCTGGTCGGCCTGATCGTGGTCTGGTGGTGCATCACGCGCTTCACCGGCATTCCGTCCTTCATGCTGCCTGACCCCAGCGCCGTCGCGAAGGCTCTTGTCTCGCAATGGCAGTTGCTGTTTTGGAGCACGCTGACGACCCTGCTGGAGATCATGCTCGGCCTCGTCATTGGCACCGTCCTGGGCGCGGGCCTCGCCTTGGTCATGGTGTTCTCGCCGTTGTTGCAGCGTTGGCTTATGCCGCTGCTGCTGCTCAGCCAGGCGATCCCGGTCTTCGCCCTGGCGCCGTTGCTGGTGCTTTGGTTCGGCTTCGGCATCAGCTCCAAGGTGGTGATGGCCGTGCTGGTGATCTTCTTCCCGATAACCGCCTCCTTCTTCGATGGGCTGCGCCGCACCGATATCGGCTGGCTCGACCTGTCGCGGACCATGGGGGCGTCGCCCTGGGCGATGTTGCGCCATGTCCGGTTGATGGCGGCGCTGCCCTCCTTCGGGGCGGGCCTGCGCGTCGCCGCCGCCATCGCGCCGATCGGCGCCATCCTCGGCGAATGGGTCGGGTCCTCAGCGGGCCTCGGCTACGTCATGATGAACTCCAACGCGCGTATTCAGACGGATGTCATGTTCGCAGCGCTGTTCGTGCTGTCGGTAGTCGCGATCCTGCTGTGGGTGATCGTCGACCGCGTGCTCAAGCGGCTGCTCTACTGGGCGCCCGATACGATGACGACGCACTGATGACCTGGAACCAGCATCCTGCGGAGATCGACGGCATTTCCTTCGCCCACAAGACGCAGGGGGAGGGGCCACCGCTGCTCCTCATCCACGGTGTCGGGCCGGGCACCATGGGCCTCGCGAATTTCGGCCCGATCGTGGATAGGCTCGCGGCGCATTTCACCCTGCATATGATCGACCTGATCGGTTTCGGCGCCTCCGGCCGCAAGCCGGTGGGGCCCTATTTCGACGTGGCCCTCTGGCTGCGGCAGATCGGCGTCGTGCTGAACGCCATCGGCCAACCTGCCTTCGTGCTCGGCAATTCCATCGGCGCCGCACTGGCGTTGAAGGCGGCATCCGGCAACCCGCGCGTGCGCGCCGTGGTCGCGGTCGGCGGCCCGATCGCGCCGTTTGAGATGCCGGCGGCACTGCGCGCCTTCTGGTCCGTACCGCAGGACGAGGCGGGCCTGGCCGCCGCCATGCGACCGATGACCGCGGCGCAGAAGGAGCCTGACCCGGCGCTGGTCGCGCAGCGCTTCGCTTTGTTCGCCGATGCGGCCTTCAGCGCGCATTTCGGGGCCTTGGTGGCGGAGGGCCGCGCCGGCCTCGGTCACGCGGTGCTGACAGAGGCCGAGGCTGCGGCCATCATCTGCCCTGTTACCCTGGTCTATGGGCGTGACGATCGTGCCTGCCCGCCCGACCTCATCCTGCCGCAGGTGACACCGCTGCTGCCGGGCGCGGATGCCGTGCTGCTGGGCAGTTGCGGCCACAACGTCGCCTTCGAGCGTGGGGACGCGCTCATTACCCTTGTGAACCTCCGATTTGGAGCGAAGCCATGAAAACCATCATCCGTTGCGGGAAACTCTTTACGGGCCTCGCGGATACGGCCGAGGCCGACCAGGCCCTGGTCATTGAAGGCGGTCGGATCGTGTGGACCGGCGCTTATGCCGCCGCGCCCAATCCCGAAGCGGGCGATCGCTTCGTCGATCATGCGGCGCGCTTCGTGATGCCCGGCCTCAGCGATTTGCACACGCATCTGAGTTACGGCAATGCGCGGTCGGAGGAGGAGGTTGATCTCTATGCCAGCCTCGAATACCGCGCCATCCGCTCGCTTGCTGCCGCCCAGCGCATGCTCAAAGCCGGCTATACCGCCATTCTTGACCCGGCAACCGCCGGCCATGTGACGCCGGCGCTGCGTGATGCCCTGTTCACCGGCATGTTCGCCGGTCCTCGTATCACTGCCGCCGGACAATCCCTGACCTCGCGCCAGGGGCTTTACGATTACTACCCGAGTTGGATCGGCTGCCCCTCGGTCTCCACCGGCGCGCTGGTGCGGTCACCCACTGAAGCCATCGAGGAAATTCGCCGCCAGACGAAAGAGGGCGTGGACGTCATCAAACTTGCGATGGATGGCATTCAGGGCGACCGCAAAAGCGGTCTCTATGCCGGCTTCACGCAAGAGGAAACCACGGCCATGGTGCGGGAGGCGAAGCGCCTCGGCCGCAAGGTGGTCGTGCATGTGCGCGGGCGCGAGGGTGCCATGTATGCCGCCCGCGCCGGCGTGGACATTCTGTATCATGCGTCGCGGATCGATAATGAAGGCATTCGCGCCGCCAAGGATATGGGCGTGTCGATCTGCCCCTCGCTATTGCTGCTCGTCAACAATATCGAATACGCGCAGCCGGACGATCCGTCATATGACTGGTGGCCGGGCATCAACCGCCGCGAATTGGCGGACGCCAAGATCAATCTGCGGAAGGCCTATGACGCCGGAATTCCTTTCCTCACTGGCTCCGAGACCGGTTTCGGCATCACACCTTACGGCGAGTGGTCGGCCAAGGAGTTCGAGATCATGGTCAATCATCTCGGCATGTCCACCGCAGAGGTGTTGCGCATGGCGACCCATGGTAACCGCGCCATGCTGCGTGATGGCGATGAGCATGATTCGTTGGTGGCCGGTAAACGTGCCGATTTCATCGTCGTGGATGGCGATCCGCTCGCAGATATCACAGTCTTGCAGGAACGCAGCCAAATCACCGATGTCTGGATGGATGGCGCGCGTATCGACCTGCCGGAGACGCCGGTTGAAATCCCGCGCCATCAGCGCGAGGCGAGCCAGGGCTTCTGGAACCGCACCTATACGCGTGAGGTCGCGCGTGGATATACGCCGAATCCACTCGGCATGGACGGCATGAGCAAAGTCGAAAGCACCATCATTTCGGAGGCCGCAGAATGAGCGCCCTGGTCACGCAAGAACCCGCGGCGGATCTGCTCCATCGCTATAGTTTTCCGCAAAGCGATTGCAGCCAGATCCCCTATGGCATGTATCGCGATCCCGACATCTACGCTCTGGAGCAGGAGAAGATTTTTCGCGGGCCAGTTTGGAACTACCTCGCTCTGGAATGCGAAGTGCCCAAGCCGGGTGATTTTCGGGTCATCGCCGTGGGGGACACGCCGGTCATCGTCAATCGCGCGAAAGACGGGTCGATCCATGCTGTGGTCAATCGCTGCGCCCATCGCGGTGCGACGGTGCAGCGGCAGTTGCACGGCAATACCAAGGTCCATACCTGCTGTTATCATCAATGGTCCTTCGATCTGACCGGAAAGCTGGTCGGCATTCCCTTTCAGCGCGGCGTCAATGGCATCGGCGGCCTGCCCGCCGATTTCGACAAATCCTGTCACTCGCTGCAGCGTCTGCGGATCGAGACGCTCAATGGCGTCATCTTCGGCACCTTCTCCGATGAGACCGCGCCTTTAGTCGAATTTCTCGATGTGCCCTTCGTCACTCAGTTGAAGCGCTTGTTCCATAAGCCGGTGCGCGTGCTCGGCTATCAGCGCCAGCGCATCTTCGGCAATTGGAAGCTCTATTCTGAAAATCTGCGCGACCCTAATCACGGCGGATTGCTGCATATGTTCCAGATCACCTTCGGTATCGCGCGGCTCAATGGCAAAGGCGGTGCGACTTTGGACAGTGAAGGCAAGCACAATATGTCCTGGGCGGCGCAGGGTGGCCGCAAGGACGGCGAGCCCGAACCCGCCAAGGATGCGGGCTATGGCGATACTGGGCGCGGCGACATGAACATCAAGCTGCGCGACCCGTCCCTCCTCACCTATCGGCATGAATATCCCGATGATCTGACACTGACCATCGCCTCCATCTTTCCCAATTGCTGCTTTCAGCAGATCGGCAATACCCTGGCTATCCGCCAGTTCCGCACGACATCGGCCGATGAATGCGAAGTGGTGTCGACCTTCTATGGCTATGAGGATGATGACGAGGGCATGGCGCGGCACCGGTTGCGCATGGCGAATCTCGCCGGTCCCGCCGGCCTCGTCTCCATGGAAGACGGTGAGGCGGTGGAACTCGTTCACCGTGCCATCGTGCGTGACACGGACAAGCATTCCGTCGTGGCCTTCGGCGGCGTGGGTGCGGTGAAGGATCAGGAAAACCTGGTGACAGACGTGCCGATGCGCGGGTTCTGGATTCATTACTGCAAGCTCATGGGCATCGAAACGGGAGCATCCGCATGATGGATGTAACCGCCGCACCCCGCACATTGTCCCTCGAACGCTATTATGACGTCGTCATGCTGCTCGAATCCTATGGCCGGCTCTTGGACGAAGACAGGCTCGAAGACTGGATCGAGCTTTTTGACACTCAGGCCCATTACGAAATCCTCAGTCGCGAGAATGTGGAGCAGGGTCTGCTGCTGGCCCTGATGCTGTGCGACAACAAGGATATGATCTACGATCGTATCTTCTCGCTCCGCGAAGCGAATATCTACAATCTTCATTACGATTGCCACATTCTCGGCCTGCCGCGCGCCGCACCTTTGGAGACTGGCGAGATTCAGGTGAGCTGCGCCTATTCGCTGTATCAGAGCACGCCTGAGGGCGTGTCCCGCCTGTTCAGCGTCGGCCGCTACAGCATGCTGCTCGTCGAGAGCGACGGGCGGCTAAAGATTCGCAAGCAGGTTGTGACCGTCGATACCAGCGCCATTCTGACACTGTTGGCGACGCCTATATGAACACGGTCACGCCGCTGCTGGTGCCGGGATTGCCGCCGCCGGTCAGCCATTATGCCGATGCCACCATCGCCAACGGCTTTCTGTTCGTGTCCGGCATGATCGCGGCCGATGCGAAGGGTGAGTTGGTCGGCGCGGGTGATGCCGGCGCGCAAGCTGCCTTCATCTTCGACCTCATCGCCAAGGCCTTGGCGGCAGTCGGCGCCAGTTTCGTCGATGTCGCGAAGGTGACGGTGTTCTTGACCGATATCGAGGATCGTCGTGCGGTCAACGAAATCCGCAAAGCGGTCTTCGGCGCGCATAAGCCGGCGAGCAGCCTGGTCGAGATCAGCCGCCTGGTGATCCCCGGCGCCCTCGTCGAGGTCGAAGCCATCGCCGTCATTCCTTCCGCCTCATAAAGACGAGACTGTCATGCAAGTCATAACCTATCCGCTCGCCGTTGCCGGGCAGATCACACGCGTCATCGAAGCGGGCGATGGGCCGGCGATCCTGTTTCTGCACGGCCTCGGCGCGCGCGCCGACCGTTGGCACGGAACGGTCGCGCGCTTTGCGGCTCTCGGCTATCGCGCCGTGGCTTTCGATCTTCCCGGTCATGGTCTTGCGACAAAGGGCGCCGGTGTTCCCAACACCGTGCCGAAGATCGCCGATTTCGTGCTGGCGGTCTTAAGTGAACTTGGCATCGAGACGGTCGTGCTTGTCGGCACATCACTCGGTGCGCATATCGTCGCAACCGTCGCTTGCAAAAAACCCGCGATGGTGCCGGGCCTCGTGCTCGTCGGCGCCCTCGGCATCGCGCCTCTGGCGCAGGAGGTTGCCGAGTCGATCCGCATCAATGTGAAGGCGCAGGACAAGGTGCGTATTCGCGCCAAACTGTCTTTCGTCATTGCCGATCCCGCGCTCATCACGCCTGCTTTGGTTGAGGAAGAGTGGCGCATGAACGGATCGCCGGGCGCATTGGAGAGTTTCACCGTCATCGGCGATTATCTCGCCGACGGCATCGCGAATGACTATGTCGCGGAGCAGCTTTCGGCGCTGTATCCGCCCGAGAAACTGCTGCTGGTCTGGGGTAGTGAGGACAAGGCGGTGCCTGTGAGCGTTGGGCACGCCTGTCAGCAGGCGCTGGGCGGCCCGGATCTGGTGTTGATCGATGGCGCCGCCCACGCGCCCTATTTCGAACAGCCGGCGGCTTTCGACGCGCCGGTCGTGGCCTTCATCGCCTCTCTCCTTTAGGGAACCAAGACGATCCGGCCAAGGATGCTCTGTGCTTCCATGGCCGAGAAGCCTTCCGCGAAAGCGGTGAGCGGCAGGGTGCGGTCGATCAACGGCCGCACCACGCCCTTTGCCACCAGATCGACGATTTCGTGGAGATCGGTCAACGTCGCGCCGACAGAGCCGATGACATGGGCTTCCCGCACGATGATGCCGATGGGATGGACGCGAAACTCATCGGTGGAATAACCGATCAGCACCAAACGACCGCGCCGTCGCAGCATCGCGACGGAGGTCCGCATCGTGCTCTCCTTCCCGACGAGTTCAAAGACGACATCGGCGCCTTCGCCGGTCACGCGCATGACTTCGGCGGCGGGATCGGCGATTGCGGCAGCATCGATCGTCGCCTCTGCACCGAGAGACATCGCGAGGGCCAAACGCTCCGCGCCCAGGCCGATGGCAATGACACGCCCGCCGAGATGTCGCGCATATTGCAACACCGCGAGACCGACGCCACCGGCGCCATGGACGACGACCCAGTCGCCAGGCGTGATATCGGCAAGCTTGCCGGCGTGAACCGCCGTGGTGCCGGCACAACCCATCGGCGCGATATCGGTGAGGGAGACGTGATCGGGAACCGTCACGCAGTTGCGGGCGCGCACAACCATATACTCGGCGTAACCGCCATCACTGATGAAACCTGGCTGCGCCGCGACTTGCGGGCAAAGATGCTCGTCCCCCGCCGCGCAATAGGCGCAGTGCATGCAACCCTCGTAGTAATAGACCACCACACGCTCACCGATTCGCGTTGCATCCACATCCTCGCCGACGGCGTCGATGACGCCGGCGACCTCATGGCCGATGGTAAAGTCGCGGCGCCCGAGATCGAGCAATCCGTCACGCAGATGCAATTCCGTGTGGCACATGCCGCAAGCGGCGACGCGAATGCGCACCTGCCCAGGACCAGGCTCGGGGATTGCCACCGCACTGAGCACGAAGGCCTCGCCCGGCCCGCGATAGCGCACCGCTGACATTGTTTTCATTTCGCAATACCGCCTTCGATCGTTTCGTCATGCATAAGCGGTGCAAAGACGGTGCCGAGGAAATTGCCTCAAAACCCGACTCGTGCCGGAGGAATTGCATGCAAAAACGGCATAATATGATTCCTTGACACTGTTTGGGGGCAAATATGTATACAAAACTTTAGCGTGTGGGTGAGGCCCGGGGTATCATCGCTGGCCGGTTGCGACCCGACTGATTTTGGAAAGACGCCATCATGCTGATCCCCGATCCTAAGACCTTGATGAGCGAAGCGGCGTTCCGCTTCGTCAATGAGAGTCACAAGCTGCTCATCGGCGATCGCTGGTTGGATGCGCAAAGCGGCGCAACCGTCGATGTCATCGACCCCGGCACGGGCCGGGTGATCGCCAAAGTGCCGGCAGCCGACAGCGCCGATGTCGATCTTGCCGTGGCGGCCGCACGCGAGGCCTTCGACAACGGTCCCTGGAGCAGGATGACGGCCTCCGCGCGGGGCAAGCTGATCTGGCAATTCGCCGATTTGATCGAGGCGAATGCGCGATCACTCGCCGAAGTCGAATCGCTCGACACCGGCCGCGCGCTGTATGAATGCCAGATTGTGGACGTGCCAGGCTCGGTCGAGATGCTGCGCTACATGGCGGGCTGGGCGAGCAAGATCAACGGCGAGACGATGAATGTCGCCATGCCGTGCGACTTCCATACCTATACGGTGCGGGAAGCGGTCGGCGTCGTCGCCATCATCGTGCCCTGGAACTATCCGCTGGAACTCGCGGTCTGGCGGATGGCACCGGCACTCGCCGCCGGTTGCACCATCATCCTCAAGCCGGCCGAGCAGACACCGCTCAATGCCATCCGTCTGGGACAATTGGCGCAGGAATGCGGCTTCCCGCCCGGCGTCATCAATGTCGTGACGGGCTACGGGGAGACGGCCGGTGCCGCGCTGTCCGCGCATATGGATGTGGACGCAATCTCCTTCACGGGCTCGACCGAGACCGGCCGCCTCATCGTCAAGGCCGCCGCCGGCAATATGAAGCGAGTGTTCCTCGAACTCGGCGGCAAATCCCCGGCCATCGTCTTTGCGGATGCCGATCTCACTGCCGCTATTCCCGGTGTTGCGGGATCGATCTTCTTCAGCGCCGGCCAGGTTTGTACAGCGGGCTCGCGTTTGTTGGTGCATGCCTCGATCTTCGACCGCGTGGTCGCGGGTGTCGCGGAGATTGCCGCCACTATGACGCTCGGCCACGGCCTTGCGGCTGGCACGCAGCTCGGGCCGCTCGTCTCCTCCGATCAGATGGACCGTGTCAGCGGCTATCTCGATGCGGGACGGCGCGACGGCGTCACCATCGTCACGGGCGGCCATCGGGTCGGCACCGAAGGCTATTACATGCAGCCGACGGTGATCACCAATACCTCAGCGCAGATGTCGATCTATCGCGAGGAGGTGTTCGGACCCGTGCTCTGCGCGGTACCTTTCGACGATGATGATATGGACCGCGTTGCTGCCATGGCGAATGATACGGTCTATGGCCTCCATGCCAGCATATGGACGCAGAATCTGCGCCTTGCCCATATGATGGCACGCAAGGTCAAGGCCGGGAATGTCTGCATCAATACGCATAACTTCTTCGATCCGGCTTTCCCGATGGGCGGATACAAGCAATCCGGCTGGGGCCGCGCGTCTGGCTTCCAGGCGATCGAGCATTACACGGAAGTGAAGGGTGTGGTGGCGAAACTCTAGGCATCAGGCTCTGGCCCGATTTCGCTTTGACGCGGATCGGGCTAGCATCGCGCCATGAGCACTCACGATTCCAAGCCCAGTCCGGCCTCTGCCCCGACATTGGCGGTCTCTCTTTATAACGAGATCATCAGCGAGATTCATTCCGGCAAAATCGTGCCGGGTGCGCGGCTGGAGGAGATCGAACTGGCAAGCCGCTACAACGTGTCGCGTACGCCGGTGCGGGAGGCGCTGAGAAATCTCGCTGTGACTGGTGTGGTGGAAATCCGGCCACGTCGCGGCGCGATTGTCGTCGATCTCAGTAAAGCGCATCTGCGCGACATTCTCGAAGTCGTCGCGGATCTGGAGGCGATGGCCGCGCGCTATGCCGCGCTGCGCATGAATGCAGACGCGCGGCAGGCCTTGCGGACGGTGCATGAAAGCATGGGCGCCATCGTTAAAGCAGATGACGTGCATGAGTTCGACCGACTGAACGTCACCTTCCATAAGCTTGTCCATCAAGGATCACAGAATCTGGTTTTGCGAGAGCAGATCGAGAATATGCGGCTTCGCACAATTCCCTACACGCGCATGGAATTCATCAGCAGCCACGATCGTGCGGCGGCGTCCTTTTCCGAGCATGACACCATCGTGCGGGCGATTGTACGCGGGGACGCCGAAATGGCTTTTCACGCCATGCGTGCCCATGTCGTGCAGGCCGGCTCCGTGCAGGAAGACATTACGCCTGTCGAATCCTGAAGACTGACGAGTGTATGCAAAAGTCTCGCTAAACGCGACCGAACCAGTATGGCATGCTTCCTGCATCGTTCTTTGTATACAACATTGTGGTGTTGTGGCGATCAACTCAAACCTAAGGATGGTTCCGTGCTGCGGAAATTCGGTCTCATAGTCGCGCTGCTGCTCGGTGTCGCCCCCTTGGCTTCGGGAGCGGCCCGCGCTGATGACAAGCTGACGGTTTTGCTGGATTGGTTCGTCAACCCAGACCACGCCCCGCTCTTCGTGGCGCAGTATATCGGCGCCTACAAGGCAGAGGGCTTGGACGTAAAGTTTATCGCCCCCGCCGATCCGTCCATGCCGCCGCGCCAGATCGCGGCCGGGCAGGGTGACATCGCCCTCAGCTACCAGGCGCAGCTGTCGCTTCTGGCGGCGCAGGGCCTGCCCGTCATTCGCATCGGCACGCTGATCGACATGCCGCTGAATACGCTGACGGCAACGTCCACGACCGGCATCAAGACGATGGCCGATTTCAAGGGCAAGAAGATCGGCTTCTCGGTGAGCGGCGTCGAAGATGCCGAAGTCGGCGCCATGCTGGAGCATGCCGGCCTGAAGCTTTCGGACGTGACGATGGTCAACGTGAACTTCGCTCTGGTGACGGCGTTGATGTCCCATCAGGTCGATGGCGTCATCGGCGCCTATCGCAACTTCGAGGTCAATGAGTTGAAGGAGAAGGGCTTCACGCCCGTCGTCTTCTACCCCGAAGAAAACGGCCTGCCGATGAATGACGAGTTGATCCTCATTGCCAACAAGAAGAACGTCAACGATCCGCGTATCGAACGCTTCCTCTCGGCCGTGCAGATCGGCACGCGCTATCTCATTGATCACCCGCAGGAAATGTGGGATCGGTTTGCCAAGGATCACCCCGATCTCAATAACGACTTGAACAAGAAGGCATGGTTCCAGACCATTCCGATGTTCGCCAAGAACCCCTTCCTGCTCGACGAATATCGCTACAAGACCTACGAGACCTTCATGTTTAAGAGCCATCTCGTCGACAAGGATCTGCCGCTCGCCGACTACGCCACGCAGATCGAGCAGAAGTAGGCTTTCCATGTATCGGATCGACCCCAAGGCCCTGCATCTTGCGCGTGAGTTCCGCGACAACCCGATCGGGCATCACAGCCCCGATCTGGAACTGGTGCTCAATGTGTTGCGGGCTGGGTCGATCCAGGGAAAGTATTGTCTTGTTTGCACCAAGCCTTTTCAGGAATGGCGTCTCGCGCGGCTTTCGGGCACGCGCGGGGTACCGCCCGAGATCCTGCACAATCGGGTCTATCATTCCATCGTTGAAGCCGAGTGGGACGTTTTTAAGCGTCGCTGGTTTGACGCCACGGGCCATACCATCGACGATGCGGAGCTTTGAGGCGTGAAGACAATTCTGGGCTATAGCGACCGCTTCACCGTCGGGGCGGGTGACAGCATCGCCTTCAAGATCAGTAGCGAGCGCGAGGAGCCTTTCGACCTCGATATCCGCCGCATCATTCATGGCGACGTCAATCCGGCGGGGCCGGGTTACCAGGATGAGGCGGTGCCAAGCGCCGTTGCGGGCCGCTATCCGGGTCGGCGGCAGACCGTTCAGGCGGGGTCCTTCATTCGTATTCCACGACACAAGGCCTTCGATGGACTGGCCAGCTTTCGACTTGACCTGTCTCTCTGGCCGACCACGGTCGAGAAGCCGGGCCAGGCCATTGCGAGCCTCTGGGATGCGCCTCGGTCGGCGGGCTTTGTCCTGTTGCTCGATGCTGGGCTGCTCCGCTTGCGGCTAGGGGACGGCACCGGCGCGATGGCTGAGCTGACATTTCCGAGCGCTGTCGCGGCGCGGACCTGGTGCCACATCACCGCGCGCTTTGATGCCGCAAACGGAACCGCATCTCTTTGCGTGGCGGAACACCCAGCAGAGGAGAAGGTGGCGTTGCGTAGCCTCGGCGATCCTGCTGCAGACCTGCTGTTTGCCGCGATGCCACGGACCTCAGGTGGCGGTGAGACCGGCTTCTACAACGGCAAGATCGAAGCGCCACGCCTCTACGGCACCCGCGATGCCTCAATCGGCGCCTGGGACTTTTCGCAGCAAATGTCATGCGAAACCATTGTCGACACCTCACCCAACGCTTGCCACGGCACCATCGTGCAACTGCCCTCGCGCGCCGTCACCGGGTCGAACTGGCGTACGGAGACGCGCGCCTGGACCGATGCGCCCTCCCTCTATGGCGCCATTCATTTTCACGATGATGACATCGCCGATGCCGGCTGGACGGAGTCCGCTGTCTGGACCGTGCCGGCAGGTTTGCGCAGCGGTCTCTATGTCGCGCGGCTGACGACCGGGACGGATGAGGATGCAATTCCCTTCGTCATTCGCCCCACACCGACGGCAGGCCTCTCCGACAGGCTGCTGCTGGTCCTGCCCAGTGCTAGCTACATCGCCTATGCCAATGAACATCTTGCGATGGATGCGGCCCTTGCGGAACGCATTCACGATCATCTGCCGGTCTTCACGCCTGAGGATATCTATCTCGCTGAACACAGGGAGCTTGGCGGTTCGCTGTATGACCGCCACTCGGACGGCAGCGGCATCATGACGTCGTCGCGTCTACGACCGGTGCTGAACATGCGGGCAAAATATCAGTCCTGGCTCGGCGGGGGCGTCGGTTCCTCACTGTGGCAGCTCAACGCCGATACCCATATCATCGGTTGGCTCGAACAGCAGGGCATCGCCTATGATGTGGTGACGGATGAGGATCTGCATGAGGACGGCGATGCCATTCTAGCACGCTATCGCTGCGTTATGACGGGCACTCATCCGGAATACATTTCGACCGCGATGCTCGATTCCATCAATACCTTTCAGGGGCGTGGCGGCCGCTTGATCTATATGGGCGGTAATGGATTCTATTGGCGGATCGCCTTCCATCCCACGATCCGTGGCATCATCGAAGTGCGGCGCTGCGAAGTCGGCAATGGATGGATCACGCCGCCGGGCGAATCCTACCATGCTTTCAACGGCGAATATGGCGGCTTGTGGCGACGGATTGGGCGGCCGCCACAAATGACTCTGGGCATCGGCTTCATTGGCCAGGGCTTTGATATCTGCTCCCATTACAGACGAATGCCAGGCAGCCACGATCCGCGCGCCGCCTTCATCTTCGACGGCGTAACGGAGGAGATCATTGGCGATTTCGGCCTCATCGGCGGCGGGGCTGCCGGCATCGAGCTGGACAGCGCCGATCCTGAGCGCGGCACGCCGCCCCATGTGCTGGTGCTTGCGCAATCCGAGAACCATACGAACACCTATTTGCCGACAGTCGAAGCTCTGCTCATCAACTATCCCGGCCAGGGCGCGCAGCAGAACACCATGGTCCATGCCGACATGGTGTTCTTTGAAACACCCTCTGGGGGCGCGGTCTTCTCCACCGGATCCATTGCCTGGGCCGGCAGCCTGTCGCATGAGGGCGGCGTCAATGCGGTGTCCAGAATCACCGCCAATGTCGTGCGCCGATTCCTTCATCCGCACATCTTCGAGGTCTAGATGATGAACCAATCCTCCCCCGATGGGACACCCGTGATCGACTTAGACTTCGGTTTGTTCGGCCGACTGCGCCGTGAGTCTGGGGATGCTTGGCAGCGTTATGTGCGCCACCCTTTCCTCACAGCCTTGGGCGCGGGCACTTTGCCACTTGAACAGTTCAAGAACTTCCTCGTGCAGGACTACCTCTATCTCATTCAATATGCGCGGGGTTATGCCCTGGGTGGCTATAAGAGTGAGAGCCTTGCCGAGCTGCGCGGGGCCGGACGTATGATGACGGCGATCCTCGATGTCGAAATGCCGCTTCATGTCAGCTATTGCGCCGAATGGGGTCTGACCGAGGCGGAGATGGCGGCCGCGCCTGAAGATATGCGCATGATTGCCTATACAAGCTTCTTCCTGGAGCGCGGCATGGCGGGTGACAAGCTCGACCTCGACGTCGCGCTCATCCCATGCATCGTCGGCTACGCCGAAATCGCCGCACGGCTTTTGGCGGATCCCCAGACGGTGCTGGAGGGCAATCCCTACCGACCCTGGATCGAGGCCTATACGGGCCACGAGTACCTCCAAGCCGTGCAGGCTTCGATCGAGGCATTGGACGTGCTGGGTGCGCGTCGCGGTGCGGAGGCGCGCTATCCGTCCCTGCTCAAGACCTTCCGCACCGCATCGCTGCTGGAAGCGGATTTCTGGGATATCGGTTGGCCCGACGCCGTGATCGCGGACTGATCATGTCGCCGACACCGCAGATGCATCTTTGCGCATTCCTGTTCTCAACAGGGCACCATGTGGCGAGTTGGCGCCATCCTGACGTGCCGCTGCAGAACGGAACCGACTTCCAGTATTGGAAGGATCTGGCGCAGCTCTGCGAGCGCGGTAAACTCGATGCGTTGTTTCTCTATGACGGCGCGGCACTTCCGGCCATGGACCTTGAGCCGATGAGCCGCATGGACCGCGTGACCTTCTTCGATCCGATGACATTGCTTCCGGCGCTCGCGGTGGTGACTGACCGCATCGGCCTCGTCTCCACCAGCAGCACCACCTATGACCAGCCCTATTACGTGGCGCGACGCTACCTGTCGCTCGATCATCTCAGCGGCGGTCGCGCGGCCTGGAACATGGTGACGGGCGTGAACACAGCGGAAGCGCTCAACTTCGGCGCACCGTTGATGGCGCATGCCGATCGCTACGCGCGTGCGCGCGAATTCGCCGAAGTCGTGCGCGGCTTGTGGGACAGTTGGAGTGACGACGCCTTCGTTATGCAAAAGGACACGGGCCGCTTCTTCGACCCCGCCGGTGTCCAGATGCTCGATCATCAGGGTGCGCATTTTTCCGTGCGCAGCCCGATGTGCGTGCCGCGCTCGCCTCAGGGCCAGCCGGTCATGGTGCAAGCCGGCGGATCGGAGGCCGGGCGCGAACTCGCAGCCGAAACGGCCGACATGATCTATTCCGTGCAGGACGACCTGGAGGAGGCGAAGGCCTTCTATGCGGATGTGAAGGGCCGCATGGCGACCTACGGCAGACACCCCGATTCCTTGAAGATCATGCCTGGCGTCTACACAATTGTTGGAAGCACGGTCCAGGAGGCGGAGGACAAATACGGCGCCCTCAATGAACTGGTCGATGGCGGCGTTGCCATGTCATTGCTCTCCTGGTGCATGGGCGGACACGATCTGAGCGGCTACGATCCCGACGGGCCAGTGCCGCAGGACCTCACGACGAATGCAGGCACGACGCATCTAAAGCAGATGGCGTCAATCGCGCGGGCTCGCAATCTGACCTTGCGTCAACTCGGAACACACGTCGCGGCCGGCGGCTATGGTCATTGGTCTGTGCGCGGCACGCCGACGCAGGTCGCTGACCAGTTGGAGGAGCGATTTACCGGCAAGGCGGCGGACGGCTTCAACCTGATGCCTGCGACCTATCCGGGCGGCCTGGTCGATATCATCGACGGCGTGATACCGGAGTTGCAGCGACGCGGCTTGTTTCGCACCGAGTATACCGGTCGCACCTTGCGCGATCATCTCGGCCTCGCGGTCCCGAAACGGCAGGTGCGGGCATAACGGTGTTCGCCTGCTACGCCTGAACTCTTATGCAACGGCCTATGCGCGAGATGATCGCGCAAAGCGCAGGCTCATAGCGACACGATCGGATAGGCGATGTCGAAACCGCGCGCTGCTTCAAGCAACCGCATCACCTGCAGCACGCCGGCATCGTCGAAGCGCTGACCGGCGATTTGCACGCTGACCGGGCAGCCACCGTGGCGAGCGGCGAGAACAGGCACGGTGCCCGCGGGCCAGCCAAGCTGATTGAACCAGCAGGCGAAACCCATATGCCCCATTGGGCCCCCCGCCTTCGACGGGCGGATATCGGTGGCGGCGAAGGCGCGCATCGGAAGCGCGGGCGACAGGATGTAATCGAAGGGAGCGAGTTGCTGGCGGACAGCCTCCGTGCCGAGGGCCAGCCTCTTGCCTACCTGTGCTGCGAAAAGCGCCGATTGCTGAAGCGTTTGATCCATCATGGCGCCGATCTCAGGCAGAATGCGTTCCCTGGCGGCGCTATCGGCGGCATAGAAATCGGCTATGCCCTTATAGACCATGAACCAGTAGATCGCGTCATAGTCTGCAGTTTTAGCTGCGAGATCGTCGATGTCCGTGATCGCGGCCCCTAAATCCGCGAGGCGACTCGCTTGCAGATCCACGGCCGCAGCTGTGTCGTCATCGACAGTGTCGCCAAAACTGAGTGCCCGGAGGACGCCGACCGTCTTGCCTGAAAGAGACGTAAAGTGAGCACCCGGCATGTAGCGACCGTCCAGCGCGACGTGATCGGCGGCGTCCGTCTGGCCGAGGACGCGCAAAGCCTGCTCGACATCATCGACACTTTTGGCCATCGGACCGGCGCTACGATAATTGCCCGCAGGGTCATAGGCGATCCGCCCTTGCGTCGGTTTGATCGAGGCAAGACCGCTCAACGCGGCCGGCAGGCGCACGGATCCAACCATATCGGTGCCGACGGCGATGGGGGCGACGCCCGCCGTGACAGACGGTCCGGCCCCTGCGCTTGATCCACCCGGATTCGTGTCCAGGTCCCAGGCGTTGCGAATAATGCCGTGTTGCGAACTGACGCCCGACATGATCAGCGCATAATCCGGCATCGTCGTTTTCGCGATAACGATCATGCCCTCGTCCCGTGCGCGCCGCACCGGCGCCGCGTCAATTGTAGAGACCACGCCGGCATTCACGGCGGTGCCGAGCCAACGCGGCAGACCTATAACGTGAAAACTGTCCTTGAAGGTGATCGGCACGCCGTCGAGCGGCCCGAGCGGCGCGTGGGCGCGCCAGCGCGCCGCACTCAAGGCCGCATCGGCCCGGGCACGGTCGGCATCCAGACTCGCGATCGCATTCAGCCGCTCGCTGACCCAAGCCGCCGCCGCCAAGGATGCATCGACAACCTCCACGGGGCTGATATCCCCGTGCGCGAAGCCAGCACTCATCTCTGTTGCGGTCATCGCGAGCATGTCGCGCTTGGTCATGATGGTGTCATTCCTACTCGCCCGTCGCCATCGGCAAGGTTGCGTCGGCACGCCACTCATTGAGTGACCCGTCAAAGATCGTCATGCCCTCAAAGCCTGCGGCCGTGAGAACCAGGGCGAGGCCCGCCGCATTGATGCCGCCGCCGCAATAGAGGATCGGCCGGGATTTGTCCGCGCAACCGAGTGCGCGCCAGGCGTCGCGGCCCTTGGCCGCGTCCACGCAGCCCTCCGCGTCTAGCAGATCCGAATAGGGCAGATTGACGCTGCCCGGAATATGCCCGGCGCGCGTACCGTCACTTGCCTGGCCCAGGAACTCAACCCGGCGCGTCGCACAAACCAGCGGGTCGCCGCTGGCCTGCGATGCCAAGGCAATCCCGCGAACTTCGGACAGATCGACGAAGAATCCGTCTTGAGTATCCGCCACGAAATCCCCTTCCAGCCAGGACATTGTGGCGCCGCCCGTCTCCAGCGGTCGGCCGCTGCGTGTCCAGGCGTTCAGGCCACCATCCAGCACATAGACCGATTGGCACCCGAAAGACCGGAGCACCCACCAGACGCGGGCGGCCCAAGCACCGCTCAACCCATCATAAACGACGACGATCGTGTCACGGTGTATGCCCAGGCTGCGCGCCGCCGCCTGCAATTGGCCGGGTGAGGGACGGGTAAACAGGAACGGTGCGTCAGGGTCTGAGAAGCCGTCGAACAGATCGGCGAATCGCGCACCGGGAATATGGCCGGCCTCATAAAGGCTTTGCCCTTTCTGAAATGTCGTCTTGCCGATGGCATCGATACCGCGGTCGATCGTGGCATCCAGCACCACGATCCCCCCGGTTTGCGCGGCCAGCCAATCGGCGGTGACGAGCGGTGATCGCACAACTCTCATGATCCCACCGCCATCTTGCGCACGCGGTGGCGCCACTCACCGCGCTCAGGACGTTTGATGCCGAGATTTTCGCGCGTCGTGCGACCCTCATACGACGTACGGAACAGCCCGCGCCGCTGCAATTCCGGCACCACCTCGCGGGCAAAATCCTCGAAGGCGGCGGGCACATGCGTCGCCTGAATCATGAAACCATCGGCGGCGCCCTGGTCCATCCAACGCTCCATATTGTCAGCGATGTCGCGCGCCGAGCCGATCATGCTGCCTTCCGTGCGTGCGCCATACCATTTGCCGATGTCGCGAATGCTGAGCTTTTCGCGTTCGGCAAATTCGACGACTTCGCGGTAGTGGCCTTCGACGCCGACGACGTCCAAGGGCGGCAGCGGTCCATCAAGGTCGTATTGCGTCAGATCGACGTTGACGTGATAGGCGAGACGCGAAAGCCCGGCTTCGTAATCCACGAGATCGGCGAAGGCCTCATGCTTGGCCATGGCATCGCGGTAATCGCGCCCGACGACGGTCGTGGCGGCGGGCAGGATCTTTACCTGATCTGGGTCGCGGCCGTGCGCGGCCACCCGTGTCTTCATATCGGCGTAGAAATCGATCGCGGAGGCGAGCGATTCATGGCTGCAGAAGATGAGATCGGCCCAGCGCGCCGCAAAATCCCGCCCTGTGGGTGAAGCACCGGCCTGGATGATCAGCGGATAGCCTTGCGGCGAGCGCGGCACACTGAGCGGCCCCTGCACGCTAAGATACTGGCCTTTGAAATCGACCGCCTCCACGTCTTCGGGGCGGCCGAAGATGCCGCTCTCCTTATCGGCGATGATCGCGTCGTCGGACCAGCTATCCCAAAGCCGTGTCGTGGCCTCCAGAAACTCTTCCGCGCGGGCGTAGCGCGTGGTTCGATCGGGCAGCTTTTCCTGGCCGAAATTCTGCGCCTCCGCATCCTGGAAGCTGGTCACGACGTTCCATCCCGCCCGGCCGCCGGTTAGATGATCGAGCGTCGCGAAAGCGCGTGCGAGATGATACGGCTCCTGATAGCCCGTGGAGATGGTCGCGGCCACGCCCAAATGCGTCGTCGCCTCCGCCATCAGCGAAAGCACCGGCATCGGGTCGAGACGCGGCGTGCCCGAGCCGAATTTCACCGCGGGTGCAAAGGAGCCGCCGAGGCTGCGCGGAACGGAGAGCGCATCCGGGATGAAGGCGAGTTCGAAGCAGGCGGCTTCCAGAACGCGCGCGATATGTTTGTAATGCGCCGCCGTCAGCATCCCGGGACTCGCATCCGCGTGGCGCCAGCCGACCGCGCCCTGCGGGCCCGCATTCATGAAGGCCGCAAGGCGCATCATCTTCTTTGCCATATAACTCTTTCCGTCAATCGTCGGTCCTGACGCCTGGTGCCGGCCCGCCTCGGGTTGAACAGGCAAAGTCGCGCCGCTGCGGACAGGACATCGTCCCGCCCGCGCAAGCATCGTCGCCGTAAACGGCTAGTTATTCGGCAGGATCGAGAAGCGAGAGTTCATCGACCAGAGCCGCACCGAAAGACGCTGTGCCCTTCGTCATGGCACCGGCCCGTTCGGCGGCCACTGCGTAGATGGCATGGGCCGCGCATGTCGCCGCCAGAGGTGACGACCCCGCCGCCAGCATCGCGGCGATCAGCGCGCCGAGGCTGCAACCCGCGCCCGTGACCTTCGTCAGCCGGACATCGCCGCCCGGAACGGAAAAGACCTCGACGCCATCGGTGATATAGTCAATTGGGCCACTCACCGCGACAATGGACTTGGTGGTCGTCGCCAGCGACTTGATGAAGTCGATGGCCTCGGCCGCATTGGCCGTTGTCTCGACGCCTTTGCCGCCGGCGCCGCCGCCTGAAAGGGCGATCAGCTCACTGGCATTGCCGCGAATGACCGTTGGGTGGAAGGCGAGCAACGCGTGGACGACATCGTCATAGGCAGTCGCCCCGGCCCCCACGGCCACGGGATCGAGCACCCAGGGCGTTCCGGCCGCATTGGCGGATCGCGCGGCCTCAAGCAAGGTTTCGGGGCTGCTGCTCATCAGGGCGGCGGTGTTGATCCACATCGCCCCAGCGCCAGCGGCAAAGGCTGTCGGCCAACCGGGTGCGGCGCCGATGGCAGGTCCGGCGCCGACGGCGAGCAGGACATTCGCACTCAGATTAGCCGCGACATAATTCGTCAGGCCGTAGACGAAGGGCCCCGCTTTCTTCAGTGCCGCCAGTTCTTGCCGAACACTCTGATCCGCCCAGGTTACGTCACGCACCCACATCATCTCCTACGAAATCGCTCGTTATTTCACGCGCGCGGCTGCGAGCCTCGCTGTCGCGCACCAGTGCAGAAGACTTATCATCTCAGCCCGTTGATAGCTATTGTGTGTCTCATAGGGCCGGCGCGTTTTTGATGGTTGATCAAAGTCCGGAGATGCCTTCGTATGGCGCTCACTCGCCTGTCACCAAGACCGGGCGCACACGGGATCTGAACAGGAACCACAGGCAGTATGGTGGACGACACGAGTATTCGGGCGGGTCAATGCCATTGCGGTGCGGTGCATTTGGAGGTGACGCTCAGCGACGGCTTCAATACGATCCGCCGCTGCACCTGCTCGTACTGCTGCATGCGCGGTGCCGTCGTTGTCATGGCGGAAATGGGTGCGGTCAGGATCGTGCAGGGCGAGGATGCGTTGACAAGCTACCGCTTCCATACCGGATCGGCGCTGCATTTCTTCTGTTCTCACTGCGGCATATACACGCACCATCAACGACGCTCTGACCAGAGTCTCTATGCCGTCAACGTAGCCTGCCTGGACGGGGTAAGCCCATTCGACTTTCCAGAAGTGCCTGTCATGGACGGGGTCAATCATACGAATGATACCGGCAGGCCAACGCGCCGCGCAGGTACCCTTCGCTTCATCCCAGCTGATTAACGATCGCTACTGCCGCTCGCGCCGCCTGACTCCATCGGTGGACGAGACAATGCCTGCAGGCATTGTCTCGTCTCGACAGCAGTGGGCTGATCTTCCGACTTTAGTCGCCGGCGTGCAAGGCGGCCGGTGACCTTTGGCTCGACGACAATGCAACATAGACGAGAGCGCCGGCGGTGGCGCCGATCAGCCAACCCCAGTCACCCACATTGAAGATGACCTTGTAGGCACCAAGCAGCGCCAAGCCGATCGAAAGCGCGCCAGCCAGGGCCAGTGAGAGGACCGCGCGCAGGTTCCAGCCGCCGTCGTAGTGGAAGTCGCCATTCTCCGACATCGTGTAGAGATCCGCCACCTTAATGTTTTGGCGCTTCACGAGATAGTAGTCCGCCACGATGATGCCGAACATGGGCCCGAGGACAGCGCCGAAGATGCTGACGAACAGGGTGATGGCCGATGGGCTCGCAACAAAGAGCCAAGGGCAAACCAAGACGGATAGAATGGAGGTGATCAACCCGCCACGGCGGAAGTCGATCTTTTCCGGATAGAGGTTGGCGATGTCATAGGCAGGCGACACGAAATTGGCGACGATGTTGATGCCCATCGTGGCGACGATGAAGGTGATGGAGCCGACGATGACGATGATGGGATTGCCGATCTTCTGCACGATCAGGACAGGGTCCATAATCGCCGCTCCAAAAACCTTGAGCGTCCCGGCCGTCACGATGACGGTAATGATCGAGAAAACAAGGAAGTTGACCGGCAGGCCAAGAAAGTTCCCCTTCTTCATGGTCGCCTCGTCCTTGCCGAAGCGGGCAAAATCGCCAAAGTTCAAAAGCAAGGCGGCGAAATACGCGACGATGAGCATCGCGGCGTTCGCCATGACACCGATGGTGGCACCGGTCGAGGCGGCTGGCGGGCTGAGTTGCAGAGCCAGGCTCGAGAATCCGGTTTTCGATAGCATCCAGATCGCCAGTGCGAACATGACGACGTAAACGACGGGGCCACAAAAATCGATGAATTTGCGAATCCGCTCCATGCCGCTCAGGAAGATGAGAAGTTGGAAGATCCACATGAAGAGGAAGCTGAACCAGCCGAGGGTCGACAAGCCGAGGACATTATTATGCGTCAACCCGACCGAGGAGGGCAGCAGGGTAATGACGAGAACCTCCACCGCCTTCGATGCGAAGTAGGTCTGAACACCATACCAGACGATGCCGACGATCCCGCGGACGACGGCCGCGAGATTTGCGCCCATCACTCCGAAGGAAATACGGGCGACGACGGGATAGGGGATGCCATATTTCAAGGATGGCCGGCCTATCAGGTTCATCAGGAAGTAAACGGCCAGGATGCCGACGAGCATGGAGATAAGAACCTGCCACCCCGTCAGGCCGAGAAAGAACAGGCTCGCCGCGAAGGTATATCCGCCGACGGAATGCACGTCCGACATCCACATGGCGAAGAGACTGAACACACCCCACGTCCGCCCCTCCGGCGCGGTGGGAGACAGATCGTGATTGTAGAGCTGGGGATGAGCCCCGGTTATAACGAGCGTCGTGACGTGGTCGCTATTGGATGACATGTCTATCCCGTCTCAAATGTCACTGGTCGCCGCGCCGCGACAGCCTGTTGAGGGCAAATTCGGCCGGGCGTTGCCAGACAGCGTGCCCGGCTGCTGGTGCCGCGCACCATGCGAGGCGATCGTTACTGAGCAAGTGGCGTGCCAATTTATAACGATCGGTAAAACTATTTTACAGATCGGCGTTGGCGACTGCGGCAAACTCCCATCGCGCCATTCACCCCGTCGCAATGCCAAATAAAGAGGCATTCTCAGTCTAGAAACAGGTCGGTGGTCAAAAATAGGGCATTGTATTAAGCGTGTTGTGCTTCAGCACTCTTCTACCGACTGCTAGTCGGCGGCCGCCTTCCCGCTGGTTTCGATGCGCCGCGGGACTGGGCCGCCGTGACGGAGTGTTCCTTACCGTTGAGGCCGAGCCCGCCAAGGACCAGCTGGACAATCGTCGCTTTGGCCGAGTCGTAATCCGCTTCCTCCAAGACCCTTTTCTTCTTCATAATGGTCATCTGGCTGGAAAAATCGGCATAGGCCTGGGTCATGGCCCAAATACAGAAGAATAGATCCGGGGCGCTGATCGGCCTGACCATGCCTTGGGCAGCCCATTCATCAACAAGTCTCATCTTATTAAGCAGCAGGGGCGTCGAGACCTTCTCAATGAAGGTTCCAATGTATTGCGCGCCGCTGATGATCTCATTTGCGTATATCCGGGACAAATCCGGATGATCTCTTGAGAAATCGACCTTCCTATGGATGTAATTCGTGAGAATTTCCACAATATTGGTCGTAAGATCGAGATTTTCGATATCTCTTGCCCACATGTTCATGGCTCGCTCCAAGATGGCGCGATACAAATCTTCCTTGTCCTCGAAGTAATAATAGATGTGGGGTTTTGCGATAGACGCCTTTTTGGCGATCAGCGCCGTCGTCGCGCCCCGGAAGCCGAAATGCCCAAAGACAAATTCTGCCGCATCAAGAATTTTACCTTCGATATCTGGTCCAGGTGCCGCCTTTCGGCCGCCGCTCGAGGGCCGGCGGATGCGAAATAGCTTCAGCAGATCATCGTCTGACATCGCGGGCGGCCGCTCCCTGGAGGCTTCGTCCTTTGCGCCGGGCGCGAAAGAACCCACTACTCCTGCCTGATACGGGTGAGCCCAGCAAGTCGAGGGAGCCGTCGCCACGAGACTTGGACGGACGTGCATGGTCATAAGCCCATGGTTCGGCAGTCTATTCGACGTCCTCTTTCATCACGCCTGGCAGACTCGTCCCGGCAGTGGTGCGCGGATAAGACGATCTTAACTCGAAATCAAAACAGAATTCGGATGAACCCTATCGTTATGCCGCAGTCAATTCATTGTGATGCCGACCGCGCAACAGCCTGTGCCGATGCAGCAGACAGATCTGCCACATCGCGAGATAGACATGCGAGGGGTGGTAGACATGCGAGATTGGTATTCACACGTATCGGCATGAACGCGGGGAAGCGAGATTACGCAATCAAAACGCCAACCGATGACAGAACAAGAAACATCGAGACACTCGATTGACAGGTCGCCAATCCTGCGCCAGCACAATGCCCTTATGTCTTCGCCATGCTGAACCATGCGGTAGCTCACATGAGAATGTCGGGTCATAACGAAACGAAACGGGAGACGAAAATGTCGTTGCGTTGTCTATCGATAGCCGTCGTTACGAGTTCGCTCATCGGACTTGTCGGATGCGCCATGCCGCCCGCAGGCACTATGTTTGGCACGCCGACACCGCCGGCCGCGCCAGTCTTGGATGCGACGGCCGTCGCTCATATGACGGCGGCCGCGCAGTCGGGTGACCTGAATGCAGAATTCGCCCTCGGCACCGCGTATTGGAACGGGCAGGGCCTTCCCCAGGACGATGCCGCCGCGACATCCTGGTGGCGCAAGGCCGCGAAGGGTGGAAACCTCGATGCCGCCTATAATCTGGGCATTGCCTATCGGGATGGCCGGGGCGTTCCACAAGACTATGCCAAGGCCGCCGCTCTATTCGCGCGCGGCGCCGCAAAAGGTGATGCGCAAGCCGAAAATAACCTTGGTGTCTTGTATCTCGACGGGCATGGCGTTCGACAGAATACGGCCAAAGCCGCAGCGCTTTTCCAGAGTTCGGCCGCTCAGGGTGACCAGTATGCTCAGCAAAACCTCCAGAGGACGATGGCGCCACCAACCTCGTCGCCGTCGCTGAACCCCGCAGACATGCAGGCGCCTCCAAGCGGCCAGAACCAGCAGAACGATAATGGCGATGCGAACCAGCAGCAGGAGGAACAGCAGCAGCAGTGGCAGCAACAGCAGCAGTGGCAACAGCAACAGCAGCAACGACAGGAAGAGGACGAACAACAGCGGCAACAGCAGCAGCAACAAGAACAGCAGCAACAGGAGTATTACCAACAGCAGCAAGAACAGCAGCAGCAAGAACAGGAGCAGGAGGAACAGCAGCAGCAACAACAGGAAGACGAACAACAGCAGCAGCAGTAGAGTGAACACCGTCGCTCGAAGGCTTTCGAGCGACGCACGCACTGTGGCAGGACGCGCGCATAGATGTCATTATGGCGCAACAAGGACAGCCACAGGGCGATACGCAGAGCGGCCCAGGCATGGAGCAAGGACAAGAAATGGAACGAGAACATCAAGATGAATTCAATGAGAACAGGCAATGAAAACTAGCAAGCGATTGTCCGTGTCTTTGGCGCAGCGCGGGGGTCCCATCGCTTTTGCAATCCTGATGGCGATCACTTGGCCCATGTCCGCGTTGGCCCAAGCGGTCACGGCGCCAACGCCCGAACAGGCCCATACGGCGATCCTGGCTATGCTCGGCAATCCGCCGGAGCTGAAGAACACCTCGATGCGCGTCGGAACTTGCGTAAAAACCTCGGCCGCGGATCATAAGAATGAGGTGTCTTGCACCGTGGCGATGATTTCACCCGGTGCGACCTCGGAATCACAGGCCGATTTCTATCAGACGCCCACAGGCTGGGCGGCCGAACCCTCGGGCCAGCAAGGTCTGCCCTTTCCCGATCCTAAGCTACAGTAGCCTGAGACTAAGCCGTTCGCCGCCCGCCGAGACTGGACTTGAACCTTTCATAGTCGAGGACCAAAGCCTTGGTCGAAGGGAAGGCGCGGTAGTAATAAATATCGTTCTCGTAAAGCGTCACTGCGGCTGAGGTCGCGCCATGTAGGATGAGGGCGACTTTAGCGGCCAAGCTGCACAGGGTCGGAATATCCCGCGACATCTCCAATGCTTTTGAGTTCGACATTGCCATCATGCAGCTCCGCAGTCGCTCAGGAAGATCGCTTGCGCGCTGAAGAAATACGGCTTCATCGCCGGCTTGCACCTGAGGGCTTTCCCCAATCCATGAACTGGCTTCTGCAATCAAATGCAGACTCACATCGTTCAACCGCATCGTTTGCTCATCGCAACCGCTCATTGCGATTTTCTCCCCTGACTGGCCAAGGCGCGGTAGACACGGTTCCGCGAGACGCCGAGACGCCGCGCGGCGGCGCTGAGATTGCCCTCAGTCTCCCGATGCGCCTTCAGGATGCGGGCCGTCGTTTCATCTCTCAGCGTGACCTCTCTGGGGCCGGCCGGTGATCCGGCGCCGAGCAGACTCTCAACGGCGGAAGGACCGACCGGCCTTCCGCTGTCGATCAATGTCAGCCGCGTCAGCGCATTGCGGAGTTCGCGAATATTGCCCGGCCAGGAATGGGCGGCGAGACGGTCGATCGCAGCCGGTTCGATGGCAGCCTCCGGGCTTATGACGGCAAGCAGGTGGCGCAGAATCGCATCAAAGTCGGTCCGCGCACGCAACGGCGGCAGCAGCGCCTCGATCGTGTCGAGCCGGTAGTAGAGGTCGGCACGGAAGCGGCCCTTCGCCACCTCCTGCGCGAGATCGGCATTGGTGGCGGCGACCAGCAGCACCTCCACCCGCCGCGTGGCGCCGCCGCCCACCGGTCGCACCATCCAGTCATCCAGCAGCCGCAGCAGAACCGCCTGCAAAGCGAGAGGCATGTCCCCGATCTCATCAAGGAACAGGGTGCCTCCATGGGCCTGAACGACGAGCCCGGCGGCGCCCCCGCGCCGCGCACCGGTGAAGGCGCCCTCCGCATGGCCGAACAGCTCGGCCTCCACCAGGCTCTCTGGCAGCGCTGCACAGTTCACTGGCACGAAGGCGCCGGTTCGGCCGCTCGCGGCATGGGCGTGGCGGGCCAGTTGCTCCTTGCCTGTGCCGGTCTCGCCGCGGATGAGGATCGGCAGCCCGCGCCGGGCGGCGGCCTCCACCTGCCGCATGGCCGTCGCCACCACCGGATCGGCGGCGACGAAGCCATCCACCGCCACGGGTTTGGGCGGAGCCACCGGTTTGGCCAGGGCCACGGGCGCGGCGCGCAGGGTTTCGAGATGGGCGACAAAGACGCTGCCGACACGATCTTGCAGTCGCATCCTTGGGTCATGCCGCCCAGCTTCGATGAAGGCGCTGAAGGCCATGCGAAACACGCCCTCGAACCGGCGGCCGGGGATCGCCGGCAGGCCTTGGAGAAACAGCCTCGCCTGGGGGTTGGCGCCGAGGATGACGCCGGACGGATCGAAGGCCATCAGGCCGGCGCTCAGGGTATGCAAATATTCTGCGCGGTTGTGGAAAGCGACCACGATGTCCTTGCGATGGAAGTCGCGGAACAGCCCATTCTCGATCTGTGTCGCGGCCATAGAGACGAGGGCGCGGGTGTGCTGCTGGCGGGACTGGCAATCGGATGAGGCATCCAGCACACCCGCGAGGGCGCCATCAGGACCGAAGACCGGCGCCGCCGTGCAGGTGAGCTGGCCGTAGCGGCGAAAGAAGTGCTCGCCGCCATGGATCGTCATCGGCCGCTGGGTCGCCGCGACACTGCCCAAGGCATTGGTGCCACAGCCCAGCTCGGACCATAGGCAGCCGGGCTGGATGCGCGTCGTGTCGGCGGTCGTGTTGAAACTCGTATCGGCGATGGTGTCGAGCAGCAGACCGTCCGCCAGGGCAAAGGCGATCATGAAATTGCTGCCGGCGATTTGGTGATACAGATTCTCCATCTCCGCCAGCACAAGCGGACGCATGGCGCCCGCGGCATCCCGCGCTCGACGCAAGGCGGGCGCCTCGATGCGGCGCGGCGGCGGTGGATTTTCAGGATCGAGCCCATGCTCCAGGCAACGCGTCCAGCTCGCGGAAATCTCGGCCGACAGCAAATCCGCCGGTGTGACGTGACGTCGTTCGAGCACCGTTCGCGCACGCGCGAGACGATCCTCCGATGAGATCAGCATCGTTTCCCCAATGGCCCACGCGCGGGACCTGAAACGACATTACAAAGCGCGCGTGCCATCGGCAACTGTTCCAAAACGGAACAGGTCCGCACCCGCGCTTGTTCCATTCGGAACAGAGTGTCCCGGCACATGACCGAGGCAAGTCCTTGTTATGGCGTGCAATGAACAATTGGCACGCCTGATGCAGTGAAGACGCTGCGTCAGATGTCTGCCCAACGAGGCGGCATCAAGGGAGAGAACCGCCATGAAGGCCGCCGTGTTGCACGCCTACGACGAGAGCCTCTCGTCCGATACTTTCGTCCATTATGAGGAGGTGCCCGATCCCAAGATCGAGCGTCCGACCGATGTCATCGTGCGTGTCGGGGGCGCCGGTGTCTGCCGCACCGATTTGCATATCGTGGAAGGCATTTGGCGCAGCAAGGTCGATGTTCAACTGCCCTATATCATGGGCCACGAGAATGCCGGCTGGATCGAGGAGCTGGGGTCCGCCGTCGAAGGATTCGCCGTCGGCGATGCGGTGATCTGCCACCCCCTGGTGACCAGCGGCCATTGCCTCGCTTGCCGGCGGGGTGACGACATGCATGCGACGGACAGCCAGTTTCCCGGCGTCAATACCAATGGCGGCTATGCCGATTACCTGCGCACCGGCCAAAGGTCGCTGATCAAGCTGCCGAAGAGCCTGGCGCCCAAGGATGTCGCGCCCTACACGGATGCCGGCCTCACCGCCTATCGCGCTGCCAAGAAGGCATCCCGCCATTTGCTGCCGGGACAATACGTGGTGGTCATCGGCGCCGGCGGCCTCGGTCATATCGGCATCCAGGTTCTGGCGGCACTCTGCGCGGCGGAGATCATCGCCGTTGATCGCTCCGACACCGGTCTCTCCCTCGCGAAGGAGTGCGGCGCGCATCACCAGATCCGGGCGGATGGAGATGAGGTCGAGAGCGTCATGGCGCTGACGGGCGGTCGCGGGGCTGAGGCGGTGATCGACTTCGTCGGCGAAGGCGAGGCCGTCGCCAAGGGCCTGGCAATGACCGCGAATGGCGGCTTCTATTACATCGTTGGCTACGGCGGGCGGATCGAAATGCCGACGCTCGACATGATCACCTCGGAAAAAACCATCGTCGGCAATCTTGTTGGCACATACCCGGAACTCGTGGAGCTGATGGCGCTTGCCGACCGTGGCTTGGTGCATCTTTCGACGCGCGAATATCGGTTGAAGGATGCCAATCAGGCGCTGCACGACCTGCATCACGGCCGCATTCGTGGCCGCGCGGTTTTGGTCCCGTGATGGAAGCGCAGGAGACGCGAGCGATGACCGACGAGGACCTCTCGAAGGACGATTTTTTCAAACGGCTCGGCCTGCTCGCGCAGGAGATGATCGATGCCCATGGCAAGGACTTCACCATGGGCACGCTGGTGCTCGCGGCGCGGTTCATCGCCGATGGCAAGCCGATCGGACGGCCCGACAGCCCGGCGGCGACATCCTGATGTCCCATTTCGCTACAGCACAGACACAGTGTGTCCCATAATAATACATGCTGCAGCGCAGTAAATAATAACTTCGACCAAGTACTTGCGTGAATCACCACCAAGGATAATAGTCATCGACTGGCATAACACTTGCTACCAACAAAGGTGGCACCGCTCGCCGGAACCATTCGTTCACACCACGACATCGTCCTGGCCGCGTTGCCGCAAAAAATTGATCCAAGATCCAAGGAGAATCTCAGATGCCCGAGGGCCTGTCGTTAACCAAGATCACAGCACAGAAAGGGATCAGCATCGGCGAAGCCGCGAAGCGGGTCGCGGATCTGGGCTGGACCCCGAGCTACGTTCAGGAAGCGATGACCTTCCCGACCGACTACAAGATCAAGAAGGCACCGCGCGACCCGATGAAGCAGGTGCTACGCTCCTACTTCCCGATGCAGGAAGAAAAAGACAATCGCGTCTATGGCGCATTGGACGCCGCGCTGCGCGGCGACATGTTCCGCAATGTCGAGCCCCGCTGGGTCGAATGGATGAAGCTGTTCCTCGCCATCATCCCCTTCCCGGAGATTTCGGCCGCGCGGTCCATGGCCATGGTCGCCCGTCTCGCGCCGGGTGAGGAGCTGCGCACCGGCTTCACCATGCAGATGGTCGATGAATTCCGCCACTCGACGATTCAGATGAATCTCAAGAAGTGGTATATGGAAAACTACATCGATCCGGCCGGATTCGATATCACGGAGGCCGCTTTCGGGCGGTGCTACGCCACCACCATCGGCCGCCAATTCGCCGAGGGATTCGTGACCGGCGATGCCATCACCTCCGCCAATATCTACCTGACGGTCGTGGCCGAAACCGCCTTCACCAATACGCTCTTCGTCGCCATGCCGTCCGAGGCCGCGCGCAACGGTGACTATGCGCTGCCGACCGTCTTCCTATCGGTGCAGTCCGACGAAAGCCGCCATATCGGCAACGGCCATTCCATGCTGATGTCGATCATCAACGATCCCGACAACCATCAGTTGATCGAACGGGATCTGCGCTACGCCTTCTGGCAGAACCACGCCATTGTGGACGCCGCCATCGGCACGCTGATCGAATACGCCACCACCGATCGCGACAAGAACAAGGAAAGCTATGCCGAACTCTGGCATCGCTGGATTTACGAGGATTACTACCGCACCTATATGCTGCCGCTCGAAAAATACGGCATCAAGATCCATCACGACGATGTCGGCGCGGCGTGGGAGCGGATGGTCAAGAAGCACTACGTCCATAAGACGGCGCAGTTCTTCTCGGTCGGTTGGCCGCTCAATTTCTGGCGCATCGAAGCGCAGACGGAGCGGGACTTCGAGTGGTTCGAGCATAAGTATCCCGGCTGGTATGCCGAGTTCGGCGATTACTGGAAGTGGTATGCCAAGCTGAGCAAGCCCGGTGAGACCGTCATGACCTTCAACACCGAGACCGGATATTCCTATCCGCATCGCTGCTGGAGCTGCATGGTGCCTTGCCTGATCCGCGAAGACATCGTCTGTGACGAAGTCGAGGGCAAAATCCACACCTATTGCTCGGAGCTGTGCCGCTGGACGCACAAGACCGCCTTCGCCGCTACCTATGAAGGCCGGCCGACGCCCGCCATGGGCCGCTTCAGCGGTCGCCGTGAATGGGAGGAGTGCTACCACGGTTGGGATCTCGCCGATGCCATCCAGGATCTCGGCTTCGTCCGGGGTGACGGCAAGACCTTGGTGCCCCAGCCGCATTTGCGATTCGATGACCGCGAGATGTGGACGCTGGATCATGTGCGCGGCCACACGCTCGGCAGCCCGCTGCTGACGATCAGGGGCATGACGCCGGAGGCGCGGGAAGCGCATCTGGCCGAATACCGCAAGGGCTTCAAGATCAACCCGATCAACTGATCGGCGCACTACGCGAAGGGACCCGGTGCAAGCCGGGTCCCGACCACGCCGTATCCCGACAAGGGGCCTCTATGAACGACGTCATCACTAAGACCGATATCAAGGTCATCACCCATACCGTTCGCTTCGAGCCGATGGGCATCGAAATGGATGTGAACGAAGGGGAGACGGTGCTCGATGCCGCCTTCCGCCAGGGCATTTCCGTGATGCATGGCTGCAAGGAAGGGCAATGCGCGAGTTGCAAGTCCAAGCTCGTCGATGGCGACATCGAATTGCTTAGATATTCCACCTTCGCGCTGCCGGAATCGGAGCGCGACACCGACCATATTCTGCTGTGCCGGACGCTCGCTTACAGCGACATCACGGTCGAACTGCTGAATTACGACGAGGATCTGCTCAGTCGCTCCATCGCAGTGAAGGAAATCGGCGCCGTCGTCGTCTCCGTTCTTCCTCTGACACGCGACATTCGGATTCTGACGTTGGAGCTGGATGCACCGCTGCGTTTCTGGGCGGGCCAATATGTCGATATCACCATTCCCGGCAGCGGCATTACGCGCGCGTTCTCCATGGCGAATGCGCCGGGCGACCATGCCACGGGCGGCGTTCGCACCCTGCAATTCATCATCAAGATCTATCCCAACGGCGCCTTCTCCGCGCGGCTCGAAGGTGGCCTCACCGCCGGCAATGCGCTGACAATCAAGGGACCGTATGGCACCTGCTTCCACCGGGAAGGACGGCCGGGACCCTTGGTGCTGGTCGGTGGTGGTTCGGGCATGTCGCCCTTGTGGTCGATCCTGCTGGATCACGTCGCGCGGGGCGATCATCGACCTGTCCGCTTCTTCTATGGGGCGCGCACAAAGGCCGATCTGTTCCACATCGCCGAATTTGCGGCGATCGGTGAAAAGCTACCGGATTTTAAATTCATCCCGGCGCTGTCGCATGCTGAGCCCGGCGACGAGTGGAGCGGGGAGACGGGATTCGTGCATGACGTGGTGGCGCGCGTCCTGAAGGCCGAAGGCCTGGAAGGCGAAATCGACGCCTATTCCTGCGGGCCGCCGCCGATGATCGATGCCGTGCTGCCGGTTCTGCAAATGGCCGGCGTGGAGCCCGAGCGCATCTACTTCGACAAGTTCACCACTGCGACACGCTGACAAAAACACCATCAACAGGGAAGCGCGCCATCATGAGTGCAGCCGTAGAACAGCCGACCAACCCGCTGAAATCAGGTGCCGCCGGCGCCGCCACCTTTGCCGGATCGGATAGCCGCAAATACAATTATTTCGATCCCAAGGGCCGCCGCGCCACGCATTACGAAGACATGACGGTCGATGTGCAGCCCGACCCTAAGCGGTATTTGCTGCAAGACTGGATCATTTCCTTCGCAGATGGCACGCCGACCTATTCCGAGGATTGGACGGGCGCCAAATGCAGTGACTGGCACGCCTATCGCAGCGTTGACCAGGAATGGGAACGCACGCATTACCAGCGCCAGTCCACCATCTGCGGGATGATCCAGAGCGTGGTGGAGAACGGCCGCCGTTCCGGCGCGCCGAAGCGCTTCGATCCGGCTTGGGTCAAGATTCTGCAAGATCATATCGGCGCCTATAAGCATGCCGAGTTCGGCCTCGGCATGGCGACGATGCAGGCGCAACGCTACGGCTATACGCAGATGATCAATAACGCGATCCTGACCAACTCTTCTTACAAGATCCGGTTTGCGCAGGACCTGACACTATACCTGAGCGAGATCGGCATGGATATCGGCGGTTTCGATGACCAGGCCGGCAAGGCGCATTGGGTCGATGATCCGATCTGGCAGGATACGCGCCGCGCGATCGAGACCATCAGCGGCGCGACGGACTTCCTGGAGCAGTATTTCGCGGTCAACATCGTGTTCGAGCCTCTGGTGGGAGAGCTGTTCCGCAGCGGCTTCGTGATGCAGGCAGCGGCCTCCCAGAACGACTTCATCACCCCGTCCGTCGTCTCGGCCGCTGAAGGGGATTATGAGCGGAACCTTGCCAATACCATCGAGCTGTTCCGGATGCTGATGCTGGATGAGGCACATGCCGACCATAATCGCGGCCTGTTTTCCAGTTGGCTGCACAAGCATGGAACGCTCGCGATGGCGGCAGCACGCAGCTTGCAACCGATCTGGTCCCAGCCGCGCGTCAAGGTGGCGCAGTTCACGGAAGCCCTGGAACTGGCGAAGAACCGCCTCCGCGCCATTGGTGCCGAGACGAATATCGACGTGCGCTCCATCGTCGATGCCTGACCGCGCGCCATCGCAACAAGAAGGAATATCCGATGTCCCATACCGCGAATATCTTCAAATCCATGAAGGACATGCAGTTCGAAACCACGATCTCGGTGCAATGCGGCGTCACGATGAATGACAGCGTCGAGGCCCGTGTCATCGCCGAGGTTATGGGCGAGAAGCCCGGCGTGACCGTGACCTATATGCCGGCGATGATCCGTATCGACGGCGAGGGGAAGATGGAATTCAAGATGGACGAGATCACCGAGCGGCTGGGCCGCGAGATGACGCCGCATCTGTTTGAGATTTCCACCTCGACCCATTACGGTCGAATGGTCATGGTGGATGACAATACTGTCGTGCTGTTCGGCAATATGGACGACGTCAAAGACTATATCTGACGCAACGACGTCTGCATACGAGGAGACCAAGATGTACACAACAAAAGACGGCGAAGAAATCTTCATCATCGACGGCCACGTTCACCTCTGGGACGCGAGCCCAGCGAATCAGCGCAATGTGCATGGCGCGGAGTTCATCAATTGCTTCTACGGTTACCACTCCGCGCTGAGCCCAAAGGAGGAGGTTTGGCCGCGCGAAAAGTTCGAGAAATACGGCGCCGAGACCATGTATGAAGACCTGTTCGTCAAAGGCTATGACGATATGGCCATTTTCCAGCCGACCTATTTGAAGGAGTTCTACAAGAACGGCTTCAATACGCTTGAGCAGAATGCGAGCCTCGGCACGCGCTACCCCGATCGTTTTATTATCAACGGCGCCTTCGATCCGCGCCACGGCGAGGCCGGTCTCGATCAACTGCAATCGGATGTCGAGCAATACAAGATCAAGGGCGTGAAGCTTTATACGGCGGAGTGGATCGGCGACAGCAAGGGCTATAAACTGTCGGATGATCACGCCAAGCGCTATCTGGAGCGCGCCGAAAAGCTCGGCATCAAGAACATCCATGTCCATAAGGGGCCGACGATTCTGCCCCTGAACCGCGATGCCTTCGACGTCGCTGATATCGACGATGCCGCCACCTGCTTCCCGAATCTGAACTTCATCGTGGAGCATTGCGGCTTGCCGCGCCTGGACGACTTCTGCTGGATTGCGGTGCAGGAACCGAATGTCTATGGCGGCCTCGCGGTGGCACTCCCCTTCATCCACAGCCGGCCTGCTTACTTCGCCCATATCATCTCCGAACTGCTTTTCTGGCTCGGCGAGGATCGCATCCTGTTCGGCAGCGATTACGGCATCTGGACGCCGAAATGGCTGGTCGATGCCTTTATGAATTTCGAACTGCCGGACGAGGTACGGAAGGAGACCAAGGTCGATCTGTCGCTAACCGCGAAGAAGAAGATCCTCGGTCTGAATGCCGCACGCATCTACAATATCGACATCGAAGCCAAGAAGGCCGCTTTGGGATATCGCCAGAGCGTCGCGGCCGAATGACGCGCGAGACGGACGTCTGGGCTCAACTCGGGACCGTGAATGATCCCGAGTTGGACGAATCCGTGACGGAGCTTCGCTTCGTCACGGAAGTCGCGGTAAGTGACGCGGGGGCTGTGCGCGTCAGCTTCCGTCTGCCGACCTATTGGTGCGCGGCCAACTTCGCCTTCCTGATGGCCGAGGATATGCGCCTGGCGGTGGCCGCACTCCCTTGGGTCACCGATGTTCAGGTGACGCTCGGCGAGCATATGTATGCCGACACAATCAACAGCGGCATTGCCGAAAAGCAGTCCTTCCAGACCACCTTTGGCGATGCTTCGGACGGCGATTTGGAGGAGGTGCGGCGCACCTTCCTGGTCAAAGCTTTCCAGCGTCGGCAAGTGGCCTTGGTGGAGCATCTTCAGGCTGCGGGCCATGAGATGGAGGCGCTGGCAAGCCTCTCCATAGCGGCACTCCGGCGGCTATCCGATACCGGTCTGGTTGAGCGCTACCTCGACCGCCGCCGCATCGTGGCCGTCAACGCGGATGACGCCCCAGCCTTTGTCGATGACAATGGCTGCGCCATCGAGGCGGATAGCTTTCGCAGCCATATTCGGGCCCTCCGCCGTGTCGCCGTCAACGTCGAGTTCAACGGCGCACTGTGTCGCGGCTTGTTGGCGGCGCGGTTCGATGAGGCGGAGGACAAGACCCGGGAGCCGACCTTGCGCGACTTCATTCACGCTTTGCCGGCAGAGAAGCGCCACAGTCTCTGACGGATGATCAAGACGCGTACCCGCCGCCAGACGACACGGCAAAAAGCGGGGCGTGGAGGACCGACCAGGAAGTAGGGAACGACACCATGGCCAAGATGATGCTGCATGATGACGAGGCGCGCATGGCCCTCGGGCGCGGCGTGGCCCAGCTGGCCCGCGCGGTGCGCGGCACACTCGGCCCCAAGGGGATGAATGCGATCATCGACCGCCCGATCGGCACGCCGCTGATTTCGCGTGATGGTGTCAGTATCGCGCAGGAAATCGAACTGCCCTGTCCCTTCGAGAATATGGGCGCGCAGGTGCTGCGGGAAGTGTCCAAGCAGACCAATGACATCGCGGGGGATGGCACCACCACGGCGACGGTGCTGGCCGATGCCATGGTGCAGCAGGGGCTCGACTTTCTCGCCAAGGGCGCCAACCCCGTCGATCTCGTCGCCGGCCTGGAACTGGCCGTGACGGAAGCGCTGGCGGCGCTTTATCGCAGTGCCCGACCGCTGACGGGACCGGAGGAGACCCGTGCCGTCGCGACCATCGCCGCGAATGACGCGGTGACGGGCGCCATGGTCGCCGAGGCGATCCAGCGCGTCGGTGCGGACGGTATCGTCACGGTCGAATTCGGGACCACGGTGGAGACGCTGCTGGAGGTCGTGGACGGCATGTCCTTCGACCGTGGGTATCTGTCGCATCACATGGTGACCGATATCGAGCGCATGCAGGTGGTGTTTGAGGAGCCGCTGATCCTGATGACGGATCTCAAGCTCACGGGGCCGGAAGATGCGGCCGCAATCGAAGCCCTGCTGCAGGGCAGTCAGCGGCCCTTGCTAATCCTGGCGGAGGAGGTGGCGCCGAGTTGCGTGGTGCATCTGCTTGGCCGGCGCGAACGCGGCCAATCCCCCATCGCCGCCATTCATCCCCCGGAATACGGCCATTGGCGCAAGGCCATGCTGGAGGATATCGCCATCGTCACCGGCGGCCGGGTGATTGCGCGGGAATTGGGCGGCACGCTTGCCAATGTGACGCGGCGGGACCTCGGCAGTGCGCGGCAAGTGCGCATTTCGGCCAACCAGACCATCATCAGCGCCGGCGGCGGTGACCCGGCGAGCGTCGCGGCGCGGCGCGTGCAGGTCAGTCGCCAGTTCGACGCGGCGCCGCAGAATATCGAGCGCGACAAGTTGCAGGAGCGGCTGGCGAAATTGTCTGGCGGCTCGGCCATCATCCTGGCGGGCGGTGCCACGCCTGTGGAGCAGAAGCGCCGGGTGCAGATGATCGAGGATGCGATCAACGCCACCCGCGCGGCGGTGCAGGAGGGTGTGGTCGCCGGCGGCGGCACTGCTTTGATGCAGATCGTGCCGGATCTCGCGCCGATGATGGAGCGGCTGAGCGGCGGCAAGCGGCTGGGGGCGAGCCTGTTGCAAGGCGCCTTGGCGCAGCCGCTCGCCTGCATCGCAAAGAACTGCGGCGCGGATGCCGCCGATGTGCTGGCCCGCGTGGCGCAGGCCCCGCGCGGTTTCGGTTTTGATGCCCGCAGCGGGGAGATCGTTGGGCTGATGGCGGCCGGCGTGTTGGACCCGGTGAAGGTGAGCATCACCGCCGTGCGCAACGCGGCCTCCGTCGCCGGGCTGATCCTGACCACGCAAACTTTGGTGGCGAGCATTCCGGATGGGCACGACCCGACCGCCGGGCCTGCCTTGGGCGGCGGCGCGGAGCGCCTCGGGCGGGCTTAGGGCGGGAGGAGTTCGGGCTCCAACGGTGGCGGCTGGGATGGGTGGAAAGCGGCCTCTTCGCTTCGAGCCTGGACTACGATAACGTGGTCCTCCGGACGGGAGCGCCTTATCGCATTTACCCGAAGCTATGGACACGGTGCCATGCCCCACGACAAACTCAACCTGCCTGTAAAGATCTGCGCCGTCTGCCAGCGCCCTTTCAACTGGCGGAAGAAATGGGCTCGCGACTGGCACCAGGTGCGCTACTGCTCGGAACGCTGCCGCCGCGCTGCCAAACAGGCGCCCTCTGCTAACGGATGAGGGCGCGGTGCCCACTCAGGGTAATCTGCGGCTACGCGTGGTCATCGCAGTCCGGTTTTGGCCGAGAGCGGAAGGGCTGCTTTGGACTATAAAATGAGTTAAGCTGCCAAAGGTGGCTGTCAGTCGTATCGAAAGATGACCGTCCAAGTTGGGCAAACGCAGCTCATAGCGATATCCAGTGAACGGACGCTCAGCACCGCCCAGGCTGGGTGTACCGAAGGAACGGCCGTGCGGTCAGCTGCCAGTCTCTGTCCGCAGGCATATCCGGATGATGACGCGACCATGCTCTTGCTTTCTCGTGCGTGGCGTATATCCGTGGCATCGCCAGCCCTGTCTTTGAATGGCACTCTGCTTGAGTGCATGCGGTGACGATGGTATAGCTCAGAACGCGGTCCAGAAGCTCTTCATCGCCGCTATCTGTTTTCTTCATGAACCGCCAAAGATTCCGAACCGCGACATTGACCGGAATGGTGTGTTCGCAATGGATCGTCGTTTCGGATGCGAGCGGCGAGCCAATCAGCTGGATTGCCTGTTGGCTCCAATAGATCGCCCGCTCGCAATGCTCGCCCCTTGCCTGCCCATAAAACACGTTGTGGATATGGCGCAGAGCCATCGATGCTGAGGCCGTGGTATGCCCGTTTGCAGCTGCACGCGAGGGATTACGCGCCGCGCGCAAAGCGCCTCCCAATCTCGACACTTGCAACTGAACTCGATTGATTTCAGGCATTACCGCTTCGAGCCGTAATTTTTGACGTCCCGGTAGTCGTCCAGTTTCAAATATGGAAGAAATCTGGCTGCAAGGACGTCTGCCTCATTCATTATTCTCTTTGTGTCTTCACTATGCTCTTTGGCGTGCTGGATTTTGGCTTCCGGCGGCAAGTCCTTCATAACTTCTATCAGCTCCCGCTTTGACAGCCTTCGCCACGCGACGGAATTAAGTTCGAGCAGATAGGCCTTCATCTCCGACCCAAAAAGGAAGAGGCTTTGGTGCGCCGCTATATTAGCATCCCGGATAACCGCCTCTTTCTCTCCTAATTCCTTCTCTCCCAAAGAAACCCGGAGCATCTTCTCGAAAGTCAGATATATCGCATACCGGCGGTCATAGAGATCGTGCTTCAACTTCTCCCGCACCATCTCGGCCTGCTGCCTGGCAATCTTTACCTGTCTGAAAGCTATCCAGATGGTGAAAGCCGCCACCGCAATTGCGACGACGGTCGGTCCTAAAGCCTGGATCAGTATGACGGTATAGGGCAGCTCGGAAGCCATGGTCTCGTCCAAATCGGGTTAAATGGCCCCTGGTCTCGCCTGAACGGGCTAATCCGTCCCGGCCTCCTCTCATATAAAGCGACCTCTTAGCGTTCCATCGCTTCCCAGTCGTCCTCTGGCATGGCCACGTAAGCCTCACAGTCCCTATCCCGCCGGCGAATGTTTTTCTACTACCGGAGGATGTCGTATATTCCCAGGATCCCCTAGAGAGCCATATCCTTCTCTGTCCCGAACGAAAACTTATTTCTCCATCTTCGAGGGTCAAAATTTTACTAGATCTTAACGTCCGCTTCCGAGGGATCGTCCGAAACGGTCATCTGACCGGGATTGGCGCAAACCGGACGTTTCTCGGATTGTGCCTCCCGACCGCTTTCCATACTAGCCAGTCACGGCGTCCTCTCGTCGTATGTCCGCTCCCAATACGCTCGCTAAATCGCTCAATGGTGGAGGGGGAAAGGGCTGCAGCGATGACGCCACCGTCAATGACCGTTTTTGGGATTCGTAAGCAATCAGGCGGCCGACCGGGCAGGGTCAGACCTCACCGAATGGGAATGTCCCCCACACCAAGCCCAACCCCTCGCTTCCGCTGGAACCGCCCGCTCGATCGGCGCTATCCTGCCCAGGTGTCCACGCGCCGGCGATCACGCAGGCAAAGAACCGTCCACCGGTCGATCTCAGATGCCCGCCCTGCGTCGTGGCCATCAGCTCATCCATCACGCATGAGGCGGCGCCAAAGCGTTGCAGTGTCAACGGTCGCGGTAGCCGAGCGCGCGTTCAATCGGTCGAGACAAGCGTGGCATGGGCCTGGGTGCGTCGCAGCAGTGAGCGCATCGACGTCATCAAGGATCCTGCGCAGGTCGCGGGCGTCTCGAAAATAACGCTTGCTCCGCCTCGCGATCGAGCAAAGCGCGCTTGCGCTCCACGCCCCAGCGGTAGCCGGAGAGCGCGCCGTCGCGGCGAACGACCCGGTGACAGGGAATAGCGACCGCCAGCGCGTTCGCGCCACAGGCTTGCGCCACCGCGCGCACCGCTTTGGGCGTGCCGATCGCATGCGCAATATCCGCGTAGCTGGCGGTCGATCCGGCCGGGACAGCCGTCAACGCCTGCCAGACCCGTTGTTGGAACGCGGTGCCACGCATGTCGAGCGGCAGATCGAGCCCGAGCCGGGGTGCTTCCACGAATCCCACCACCTTTGCGACGATGGCCTCGAACTCCGCATCGGCACCGATGAACCGCGCCTTGCGAAAGCGGTCCTGAAGGTCGCGCACAAGCGCATCGGGATCGTCACCCATGAGGATGACGCAAACCCCTTTATCGCTGGCGGCGACCAGAATGGGGCCGAGCGAGGACTCGCCGACCGCAAAGCGGATCACCGTATCCGCACCGCCGTTGCGGTAGCGCGTGGGCGTCATGCCGAGGATGGCGTCTGCCGTGTCATAGAACCGGCTCCCTGAGCCGAAGCCGGCGTCGTAGACGGCGTCCGTCACGCGCATCGTCTCGATCAGGCTGACGCGCACCCGCTTCGCCCGATGGGCCGCCGCGTAGGCGCGTGGGGTCAGTCCGGTGACGGCCTTAAAAACGCGGTGAAAATGATGGGGGCTCAAGCCCGAGCCGGCCGCCACATGTGCCAAGCCGGGCATGGTTTCGGCCGTCTCTATCGCCCGGCAGGCATCCGCGACGAGGGCGGCGTGTTGCTGGTCGAGCGGCGGCTGGTCCGGCTTGCATCGCTTGCAGGGGCGGAAGCCGGCCGCCTCGGCCTGAGCAACACTCTCGTGAAAGCGCACGTTCTTCGGATTCGCGAGGCGCGCAGCGCAGCTCGGCCGACAATAGACGCCCGTCGTGCGCACCGAATAAAAGAAGCGGCCGTCGGCCATGCGGTCGCGCGCGACCACGGCCGCCCAACGTGGATCGTAGGCTGTGGGATGGACGACATCCGGCGCTGCGGCCGCAGTCATGGCGTTCTCCGGAGGTGTGACGACTTATGCGCGCAGGATACGTGCAGCATAGCAGCCGTGCTTCGCATAATGCGCGTGCAGGTACGCCACGTCTGGATTTTCGAAGAAGCGCTCGATCATCGGCACAAGGTCGGTGCCTTCCGCAAGATCGGCGTCGAGCATCTCGCCGCTGTCGTTGAAGGCGCGGAGCGATATCGTGCGGATGCGAAGCACCTCGGGCACTGAATCGACCAGATCCAAGGCCTGGTCCGCCCCTTCACGCACGAAGATCGCATGTCGCGCGCGGTACGGCGTGTCGGCGGGCTGATGCTCGTAGTTGAGCAGGATCGCCGTTTGCCCGACGTCCATATCGCAGACCTCAACCCGGTCCGGGAAGCCGGGCTTGCTGTCGACCACAAAGCGTTTGGCGCCCAGGCGCATCAGTTCCGCGTCAGAAAGACCGGCGAGATGGCTGAATTGGCTGGGATCGAGACCCCGAATACGAAACGACATTCTGATACCCCGTGTTGCGTGGGGGGTAATCTGGCAAAACTCTCGTCTCGTGGCGTCCCGAAGCTTGCGATCAAATCGACGCCCCTCGCTTCCCGCTGGAACTGCCCGCCCGATCGGCGCTATCCTGCCCGGAGCAAGAGGCGCCGCCCAGGCGTCCACCCGCGCGCGGTCCCCGCGGGCGACAGGGAAGGAACAGCCATGCCAGGCCCCATGCCTGACTCGCAGGGCTTGCGACCGTTCAACATCCGGCTGCCCAGCGACGGCAGCGACACCATGCGCGCCTGGGAAAGGTTCCTCACGGGCGACCCGCTGGCCATCGTGCCAGGGCGGAACTTCGTCGTCTCCTCCTGGTTGCGCAGCCAGCAACTGGGCATCAATCCGCGCGGCCGCGCGGCCCCCCTCGCGGCGCGGGGTGACGCCATGGAGGCGCTGCGGGAGCGTCATGCGGATCTGCTCGGTGCGGCGTCAGATGTCTTCGCAACTTCGGCCGAGCTGTTCGGCGGATCCCGCTCCCTCATGCTGCTCACCAACCCCGAGGGCATCGTGCTGGATGCCACCGGCGATCATCAAACGCTGGATGCCGGCCAGACCATCCACCTCATGCAAGGCGGCGATTGGCGGGAGGATACGGTCGGCACCAACGGCATCGGCACCGCTCTCGCCACACGGCGGCCTGCCCAGGTTCATGCCTCCGAACATTTCTGCGAGGGCATCAAGGCCTGGACCTGCGCCGCCGCCCCCATCTTCGAATGCGGCACCGGGCAGGTGCTCGGCGTCGTCGATATCTCCGGCCCCACCAGCACCTATCAGCGCAACAACCTGAGCCTGGCGGTCGCCATCGCGCGGCAGATCGAAATGGTGCTGAACGCGCGGGTGAGCCGGGAGCGGATGCGGCTGCTGGAAGTGTGCCTGGAGCGAATGTCCGCCACCGATGTGGCGGGGCTGGTGGCGATCGACTGCGAAGGCCGCCTGGTCCATAGCAGCGGTCGATTGCCCAATCTGGTGCCGCTGGGTCAGCGGCTGCCCGGCCTGAGTGCGGATAGCACGGTCGAGGATTGGGCCGCGTCGCTGCCCGCGCCCCTGTGCGCCGATTGGTTCAACGTCATTCGCGTGGATGGGCGCGCCATCGGGGCCGTGCTGGTCATTCCCGAGACATCGCGCCTGCACAGCCTGCCGCCGGAACCGGCCGAGGTCGGCTTCAGTCCCATCATCGGCCGCAGCGCCAGGTTGGAGCAGACCCTCGCCCGCATCCGCCAGCTTCGCGGCAAGCGGGTGCCGGTGCTGATCGAGGGCGAAACCGGCGTCGGGAAGGAGCTATTCGCCCGGGCGCTGCATGGCGAAGTGACCGACAGCAACCCCTTCATCGTCTTCAACTGCGGCGCGGTGGTGAAGGACCTGCTGGCTAGCGAGCTGTTCGGCTATGTGCGCGGCGCCTTCACCGGCGCCACGGCCGGCGGCGCGGTCGGCCGGTTCGAGCAGGCGCATGGCGGCACCCTCTGTCTCGACGAAATCGGGGAGATGCCGCTCGACCTGCAATCCTTCCTGCTGCGCGTGTTGGAGGATGGTGTGGTCTACCGGCTCGGCAGCGGGCAGCCGCATCCCGTCGATGTGCGGCTGGTCGCCATGACCAACCGCCACCTGCTGGATGAGGTCGCGGCCGGGCGGTTCCGCCGCGATCTCTATCACCGGCTGAGCGTGACGCGCCTTCAGCCGCCGCCCTTGCGGGATCGCGACGGGGACATCGATCTGCTCGTCGCGCATTTCAACCGGCAGCTGGCGGCGCGGCACGCGGTGCCTGAGCGGCAGTTCGGCGAGGACGTGATGGCGATGCTGCGCGACTATGATTGGCCCGGCAATGTCCGTGAGCTGCGCAATATGGTGGAAAGCCTGTTGCTGATGCCCGAACCGGAAGCCGTCTCCCCGGCGGAAGCGGCGGGATTGCTCGAACATTTTTCCCTGCACGCGATCTTGCCTTCGGTCGCTGACGCGAAGGGCGCCAGCCTGGAGGATGCCGAGCGCGCCGCCATCGTCGAGGCGATGCGGCAGTGCCACGGCAACCTGGCGGAGGCGGCGCGATCGCTGCGTATTTCGCGCAGCACGCTGTATCGCAAATTGGACCGCTACGGCCTGACGCTGTGAGCCGCCGTCCGACGCCCCACGACAGGTGCTAGGGTTTTGGGCAATTGCCCAAAATCCGGGCGCTTGCAGCGGATGTTGGGCCGTGACGCCCCTCGTCAGCTCATCATGGTCATGGCACGGGCTTTGCTTACAACTCCTATCAGGCAGCTAGGGTTCCGGTCGGCGTAACGCGCTGGCGCTGGTCCGAGAGCTGCGGTCTTGCGGGAGACATCCGCAAGATGCACGGCGGGACAAAAGCCCGGGAGAGCACGGATGCGTGGGTACGCATCAGCTCTCCAATCGTACCCTCGCATCAATGAAGCGTTTGTTTCAACGATGAGGGTCTTTCATGCCGATCCGCCTTGCCCGTCTTCAGCAATCCCCAGCCTGTGCTCAGTCCGAGCAAGCCGATGCTTGATCTCAACACGCTGACGCCCGCGCAATACCGCGCCCGCTATCTGGCTTTGCAGGAGGCCGCAAGGCGGCGCGCGGCGACCGCCCTGCCGCCCTCCGTCACCGCCCCGCAGCCGCTGGAAAAGCCGCTTAAAACCGAGACCGTGCCGCCGGGCGCCTATGTGGCCCTCCGCCTCAAGCGGTTTGACGTGCTGCGCATCACGAATGACTCCGGCACGCCCGGCGCGGCGCTGTTCCTGTGGAATGCGGATGACGTCTCCGAGCGTTACAACGCGGGTGACACGGTGAAGCTGCAATGGACCACCACACTCACCACCGGGCGCGTGCTGTTCTCCGATATGGGGCGGGTGCTCGCTTCCATCACCGCCGATACCAGCGCGGGGCATGACAGTATCATCGGTCCCAACGGCCCGGCCCAGGCCGGGACCGGCGCCAATGGCCGCGACAACCTGCGCTTGGCCGGCGCCAAGTTTGGCCTGACGCGGCGGGATCTGGCTCCGGCGGTCAGCCTGTTTTCGCATATCGCGACCGATGAGACCGGGCGTTTCCAGTATCATGCCGCAGCCGCGTCCGGCGCGATGGTGGAATTGCGGGCGGAGCAGAATGTGCTGGTCGCGCTGTCCAACACGCCCCATGCGCTGAGCCCTGTTACGGCCGCCACCGGCCCGATCAGCATCGCGATCGCCCATCGGCCACCGGCAGAGGATGATCTGTGCCGGCATTTCACGGAAGAGGCCGTGCGCGGATTCATCAACACCGATGAGGCGTTTTCCTGATGACCGCGATCCTGGACATAACCTTGCCTGCCCGCGCGCCCTTTTCTGCGACGCTCAAGGCCGGACAAATCATGCGTATCATCGACCTGGAAGGGCAGCAGGCGGTGGATGCGTTGTTCTATAACGCGCAGGATCGCTCCGAGCGTTATTCGGCCCAGGACACGCTGGCCGCGCAGGCTTCAAGCGGCGGTCCCTACTATCTGCAAACCGGTTCCGTGCTCCGCAGCAACGAAGGCCGCGCCATGCTGACACTGGTCGCGGATAGCTGCGGTTTCCATGACACCTCGGCCGGGGCGTGTTCCTGCGAAGCCAATACCGTGCGCTTCGGACATGAAACGCGGTTCATGCATGCCTGCCGGGAAAATTTCCTGACCGAGCTTGCCAAATACGGCATGGGCAAGCGCGATCTCGTCTCTAACGTGAACTTCTTCATGAATGTGCCGATCCGCCCGAATGGCGAGCTGACGGTCGATGACGGCGTATCGGAACCCGGTGGCGAGATCGCATTACGGGCGGAGATGGATGTGCTTGTACTCATCTCCAACTGTCCGCAGGTCAACAATCCCTGCAACGGTTTCCGGCCGACACCCATCCGCATCATCATCTCAGACACTTGAAGTCATCACGCCGATGTTCAAAAAAGTACTGATCGCCAACCGCGGCGAGATTCTGGTTCGTATCTGCAAGACGCTGCGGGCGATGAAGATCGCGTCCGTCGCGGTTTATGCCGAGCCGGATCGCTTTGCGCCGGGTGTGCTGGCGGCGGATGAGGCGGTGCCCATCGGCCCCGCACCGGCCGCCCAAAGCTATCTCAACATCGCGGCGATCATCGCGGCCTGCAAGGCGACGGGCGCGGACGCGGTGCATCCGGGCTATGGGTTTTTATCGGAACGCGTCGAATTCGCGGAGCGGCTGGCCGCGGAAGGCATCGTCTTTATCGGCCCGGGCCCGGCGCAGTTGCGGGATTTCGGCCTCAAACATACCGCCCGCGCCTTGGCCCAGCAGGCCGGCGTGCCGATGCTGCCCGGTTCGGGGTTGCTCGCGAGCGTGGACGAGGCTCTGCAGGAAGCCGCGCGCATCACCTATCCCGTCATGCTCAAAAGCTCGGCGGGCGGCGGCGGCATCGGCATGGTTCTTTGCCATACAGCGCAGGACCTGGAACAGACATTCGACAGCATCGGTCGCCTGGCCGCCAACAACTTTGGCAATGCCGCTCTTTTTCTGGAGCGCTATGTCGCTGCAGCCCGGCATATCGAAGTGCAAATTTTTGGCGATGGCACAGGCAAGGTCGTGGCTTTAGGCGCGCGGGATTGTTCCTTGCAGCGGCGCAACCAGAAGATTATCGAGGAGGCGCCACCCCCCAATGTGGCGACTGCCACGCTGGACCGGATGCAGGACGCGGCCATCGCGCTCGCTACCTCGGTCGCTTACGAATCCGCCGGTACCGTCGAATTCGTCTATGACGCGGCGGCGGAGCAATTCTATTTCCTGGAGGTCAATACCCGCCTGCAGGTGGAACATGGCGTCACGGAGGCGGTCTTCGGCGTCGATCTCGTCGCATGGATGATCGCGCAAGCGGCGGGAGACTTCGTGTTGCCCGAACAGAGCAGCCTGCGCGCACAGGGAACCGCGATCGAAGCGCGGATCTATGCCGAAATACCGGAAGAGGATTTCCGGCCGTCCAGTGGCGTGATCACCCACTTCCGCGCACCACCCGGCTTGCGCGTGGACACCTGGGTGGAGTCAGGGGTAACGGTTTCACCCTTCTACGATCCGATGATCGCCAAGTTCATTGCCACCGGCGATACCCGCGACGCGGCGATTGCGGCTTTGCAGTCTGGCCTTGCGGCCGCTGAGATCAGCGGCATTGAAACCAATCTCCACTATTGTGCCGCGCTGCTTGATGTGCCGGAGTTCCGCGCCGGCATGATGACGACGACAACCCTGGCGCATTGCGCCTATCAGGCTGAGAGCATCGCCGTGCTCGATGGCGGTGCGCAATCCTCTCTGCAAAGTCTCCCCGGCCGTCTTGGTTTTTGGGAGGTCGGGATACCGCCGAGCGGCCCGATGGATCGCCGGAGTTTCGCGGCGGCCAACGCCTTGCTGGGCAATGCCCCAGGCACCACAGCCCTGGAACTCACGTTGACCGGTCCGACCCTGAAGTTTTTTGCGCCGGCCACGATTGCGCTGACCGGCGCGATGATGGAGGCGCGGCTCGACGGCATCAGCCTTCCGCATCATCAGGCGGTTGCGGTGTCAGCGGGGCAGATCGTCAGTCTCGGCGCCATCAGGGGGCCGGGACAGCGCAGCTATCTGGCGGTGAAGGGCGGCATCGCGGCGCCCGCCTATCTTGGCAGTACCGCCACCTTCAGCCTCGGCGGGTTCGGCGGACATAATGGCGGCGTGCTGAAGGCGGGGGATACGCTGCGTCTGGCCCATGGCCCCACCGGCACGCCAGAGCAACCCGACATTTGTGCGCTCACCCATGACTGGGAGATTGCCGTCCGCTATGGCCCGCATGGCGCGCCGGACTTTTTCCAGGACGCGGATATCGAGACCATTTTCTCGTCGACCTATGAGGTGCATCATAATTCTGCCCGCACTGGCGTGCGCCTGATTGGACCCAAACCGGCCTGGGCGCGCCGCGATGGCGGGGACGCCGGGCTGCATCCGTCCAATATTCATGACAATGCCTATGCGGTAGGCGCGATCGACTTCACCGGTGACATGCCAATCCTGCTTGGCCCCGATGGTCCGTCACTCGGCGGCTTTGTCTGTCCTGCCGTCATCACCAAGGCCGATCTTTGGAAAATGGGACAGCTCAAGCCAGGCGACAGACTGCGCTTCATCCGTGCCGATACCGAGCCTGCGATCCTCAGCCGGGAGGGCGATATCGTCATCCGTCGCGCGGGAGATGAGAATATTCTGATCGAATTCGGCGAGCAGGTGCTGGATTTCGAACTCAGGCTGCGGGTGCAAGCGCTGCGCGATGCCCTGGCCGCACAGGCTGTGCCAGGCATCATCGATCTGACGCCGGGTATCCGCTCCCTCCAGATTCATTTTCACTCCGATGTCGTCACACGCGATAACGTTCTGGCCCTGGTGAAGGCGACGCTGCCCGGTTTGCCGGCCGCCGATGACATGGTGGTGACAAGCCGCACGCTCCATTTGCCGTTGTCCTGGAATGATCCGCTGATCCAGCTGGCGATGCGCAAATATCAGGAGACCACGCGGCCGGATGCGCCATGGTGCCCGGACAATATCGAATTCATCCGCCGTATCAATGGGCTGGAGACGATAGAGGCAGTCAAACGTATCATCTTCGATGCCTCCTATGTGGTTTTGGGTCTGGGCGACGTCTATCTGGGTGCGCCGGTGGCGACACCCTATGATCCGCGCCATCGGCTGGTCACAACCAAATACAATCCTGCCAGGCCCTGGACACCGCAAAATGCGGTCGGCATCGGTGGCGCCTATATGTGCATCTATGGGATGGAGGGACCCGGCGGTTACCAATTGTTCGGCCGCACCCTGCAAGTTTGGAACACGCATCGCACAACGCCGCCCTTCGCGCCCGGTCATCCCTGGCTTCTGCGCCATTTCGACCAGATCCGCTTTTTCGAAGTGACGGCTGAGGCGCTCGACGCGGCGCGCGACAAATTCCTGCACGGAAAATACGACATCAGGATCGAGGAACAAAGCTTCTCGCTCGCGCAATACCGAAGCTTCTGTGCGGAGAATGCCGCATCGATCGACGCCTTCCAAGACACACAACGCGCGGCTTTCGCGGCGGAGCGTGCCGATTGGGTAGCACGAGGCCTGCATCGTTTCGAGGAGCGTGAAGCACCTCCCCCGCCGGACGAGGCCCCGCTTGGCGCGGGGCAGCGCGCCGTCGCATCCCCTGTGCCGGGCAGCGTCTGGCAGATTTTGGTGGTGCCAGGTACGAAGATTGCCGCCGGCGACCCGGTGATGATCATCGAGTCGATGAAGATGGAAGTGCAGGTGCGCAGCCCGACGGCTGGAATTGTGCATAGTCTGTCGGTCGAAAAGGGGCAGCTTGTGCGCGCGGGGCAACGGATTGGCGTGATTGCGGCATGAGTCCGCAAGGCTTTGAAACGTTACCACGCGTTCCATCGTCAGGCGTCGCGGTGGCATCGTTTTTGCTTCTTAGCAATTCGTGTCGTTCAACATTCTTCAGCGCAAGGAATGAGGTTTTCATGAAGTCAGTATCCCGCATTGCGACGATGTTTGCCCTGGCAGCGCTTGCTCTCGGGAGCGCCGTCACCCCGGTGAAGGCGGCCACGCCCTTGCGCATCGGCTTTTCCGATTGGCCAGGATGGACCCCATGGCAGATCGCCATCGACAAAGGCTGGTTCAAGGAAGCCGGCGTCGATGTCACGATGCAGTGGTTCGACTATTCGGCCTCCCTGAATGCGTTTGCCGCCGGCAAGCTTGATGGCGACTTCGTCGCCAACGGCGATGGTCTGTCCACCGGTGCCAATGGTGCGAAGAATGTCTTGATCATGCTGACCGACTATTCCAGCGGCAATGACCAGATCATCGGCAAGCCGGGCATTACCAGCATCAAGGATCTGGCCGGACAGAAAGTCGGTATCGAAGTCGGCGTGGTCGAGCATCTGTTGCTTGAACATGCGCTCAAGGCCAATGGCATGTCGCTCAGCGCTGTCACTTTGGTGAATAGCGTTACCAATAACACGCCACAGGTGCTGGGCTCGGGCGCTGTCGCGGCGATCGGGGTATGGCAGCCGATCGCCGATCAGGCGCGCATGGCGCTTCCCGGTTCACGCGCGATCTATACCTCAGCCCAGGCGCCTGGGCTGATTTTCGACGGACTTGCGGTGTCACCCATCAGCCTGAAGGAAAATCCGCAGGCCTGGATGAAGGTTATTCAGATCTGGTATCGCCTTCTCGGCTATGTCAACGACCCTAAAACCCATGACGATGCGATCAGGATCATGGCGGCGCGTGACGGCGTCACACCGCAGATCTATCAGCGCTATGTGAAGGGCACGCATTTGCTGAGCCTCGCCGAAGCCCGCGCTGCCTTCAAGAAAAGTGACCTGCTGTCGTCCATCTACGGCTCCGATGCGAATGCCGATGCCTTCAATGTCCGCAACGGCGTCTACAAGACCCCGCAAAACATCGCCGAGTATATCGATGCGTCCATGATCGAAGGCTATAAGGAGGGCAACTGAGTGTCACAGGTCTCGGACGTCATGACGCGTCCGACCTCCGAGGCCGCCTCCGTCTCCCCTAAAGTTGCGCCCGGGCAGTGGTTCCGCGTGCGTGCGCCGCTCACCCGGCGCCTGCGCGTTCTGCTCGCGGCGCTGTCTTTTGTGTTGCCCATTGCTGTGTGGTCCGCCGTCAGCTACCTGCCCTTCATCTGGCACCCGGACGTTTTGATTTCCGATCCTGGCGAGGTGGATTATTTCTTGCCCGGCATGCGGGTTGATAAGGCAACTTTCGCGCATGAACTGGCCAATGCGCGGGCGCAGCAGAGCGCCCTTCCCGCTGGTCAGCCGTGCAACCCGGTCTATCTGCCATCTCCCGGGGCCGTTCTTGCCGCCTTTTATGTGTCTTTCACGACCCCGCCCGCTGACCAGAACGGGTTGTGGCTGCATCAGAGTCTTTGGATGAGTATTCAGACAATCTTCTGGGGTTTTGTCATCTCCTCGCTCATCGGTGTGCCGCTCGGCCTTTTCTGCGGCGCGCATAGCGGCATGGCGCGACTGGTCGAGCCTTTCGTCGAATTCTTCCGCTATCTTCCGGCGCCGGCCTTCGGCACGCTGGCGGTCGCAGTGCTCGGCATCTATTCCGGGCCGAAGATTGCCATTATCGTCATCGGCACCTTGTTCCAGCAAATCTTGATCATCGCCAATACGACGCGCAAATCCGACTTCTCGCTGGTCGAGGCCGCCCTCACCTTGGGTTCGAAGAATCTTCGCCTGCTGACCCACGTGATTGTCCCCAGCGTCTTGCCGGACCTTTATCGTGATCAGCGAATTCTGCTTGGTTGGGCCTGGACCTATCTGATCGTGGCCGAGCTGATCGGTGCGACGACGGGCATTTCCCTTTTTATTACCCAACAGGCACGCTACCAGCACTATGCCAATGTCTACGCGGCCATCGCCATGATCGGCATTCTGGGCTTGGGGACGGACCTGGTTCTTGCAGCCCTTGGCCGTAAGCTCTTCCCTTGGGATCGCGGCAACATCTGAGACGAATGGCAAGAGGACGCGCGGGATGTCGCAAACCCTATCCTATCTCGATCAATCTTCGGCGGTGGTCGAGCGTCTGAACCGGATGAAAGCGCGTGACGTCATCTTGCAGGTCGACGGCCTGAGCAAGACGTTTCAAAGCGGACAAGGCCAGGTCAGCGCATTGGAGGACATCTCTTTCGCCGCGCATCGGCGCGAATTCCTCTGCATTATTGGTCCGTCGGGCTGCGGCAAATCGACATTGGTGCGCATCCTGGCGGGGCTGGAGACGCCCAGCCACGGCCAGGTGCTGGTGGATGGCCACCAGGTGAAGGGACCCGGACGCGACCGTGGCATGGTCTTTCAAGGCTACACGCTGTTTCCATGGCTGACGGTGCGCAAGAACGTGATGTTTGGCTTGCGCATGAACACGGTCAGCCGCGCCGAGGCCGGGCGACAGGCGGATGAATGGCTTGGCCTGATCGGTCTTGAGAAATTCGCGAATGCGTATCCGCACCAACTTTCCGGCGGCATGAAGCAGCGAGTCGCCATTGTTCGCGCCCTTGCCAACCGCCCGCGGGTCCTGCTGATGGACGAGCCTTTCTCCGCGCTGGATGCGCAAACAAGGGCGCGCATGCAATCCTACCTTCTGGATATCTGGAAAAATGTCGATATCACCGTGGTGTTCATCACGCATGATCTCGACGAGGCCATCTTTTTGGCAGACCGGATCATTGTCCTCTCCGCCCATCCCGGCCGGTTGAACGAAGTGATCGAGGTCCCGCTGGAACGTCCTCGCCGGGCGGAACATCTGGCCTCAGGGGCGTTTGCGGCCACCAAGGCGCGGCTGGAATGGCTCATTCATCCGCCCAGCCAAGCGGGCGCCGAGGAAGAGGTTTATCCCTCCGTCCCGCTACTGACCGATGTGCATGATTCTATCGAGTGACAGGATGCGGCCACGACCGCCGAGATGGTGGTTATTACCTGCGGGCCGGCGCATCCGCCGTCCAACACGCGGCATCACCCCAATGCATCCCGCCCTAAGCTAACCGCAAAATCCCGATCCCGCACGACTGCACCCTCTACCGCCAGCGTCATCGCATCGAGACCATGTTCGGCAGGCTCTAAAGACTGGCGGCGCCATTGCACTCGACCCAATAGGGCGCACAACGTGCTTCTATGATGGGGAAGGATACTCGCGACACCTGAAATAGAAGGCAAGGATCCGCTGCCTCCACTCCGAACCGATATCAACATACCAGCAATCGTAATTCAAACTGCTAGGGCGTAATCGAATCGTCAATTTCGAAAGAAAAGCCGAATGGCAAAACGAAACGTCATGATTGTCGCTGGTGTTCGTACGGCCATCGGCGGGTTTGGTCGTTCGCTCAAGGATACTCCGCCCACAGCACTCGCCACCCTGTGCCTGCGTGAGGTCTTGGCGCGTGCAGCCGTCGCGCCCGATAGTGTCGGCCACGTCGTCTTTGGGAACGTCATCCATACCGAGCCGCGTGACGCCTATCTTTCCCGCGTGGCCGCGATCGACGCGGGTCTGCCGGACTCCGTGCCATGCCTGACGCTGAACCGGCTATGCGGTTCCGGTTTGCAGGCCGTGATTTCCGCCGCCCAGGGCATTCTTGTGGGAGACACGGACTGCGCCGTTGCGGGCGGTGCCGAAAGTATGAGTCGGGGCGGCTATCTGCTGAATGGCGCGCGCTGGGGCGTCAAGATGGGCGATACGACCGCCGTCGACATGGTGGTGGGCGCACTCACGGATCCCTTTGGCCACGGCCATATGGGCGTGACAGGGGAGAATGTGGCGCGGCAATGCGGTGTCAGCCGCCAAGCGCAAGACCAGTTCGCAGCGGAAAGCCATCGTCGCGCGGCCAGTGCCATCGCGGAAGGGCGTTTTCGCAGCCAGATCCTGCCCGTCGAACTGAAAACCCGGAAAGGCACGGTGTTGTTCGACACCGATGAGCATGTCCGCGCGGATATCGACATGGACGGGTTGAGCAAACTCAAACCCGCCTTCGATCCCGCCGGCAGCGTAACGGCGGGCAACTCCTCCGGCATCAATGATGGCGCCGCCGCCCTTTTGCTGATGGAGGCCGATGCCGCTCAGCAAGCGGGCTGTGTGGCCATGGCGCGGATTGTTGCCTATGCCCATGCGGGCGTCGATCCCAAGGTCATGGGCCTGGGGCCGATCGACGCCGTGCGCAAGGTGATGGTACGCGCAGATCTCACGATTGCTGACATGGACACCATCGAATCGAATGAGGCTTTCGCGGCGCAGGCCTGTGCCGTCGCAGCGGAACTGGCGTTTCCGCCCGAAAGGACCAATCCGAACGGCGGCGCGATCGCCCTCGGCCATCCGATCGGCGCCACCGGCGCAATTTTGCTGGTGAAGGTTTTGTACGAGCTGCAACGCATCGGCGGTCGCTACGGCTTAGTGACCATGTGCATCGGCGGCGGGCAGGGGATTGCAATGATCGTCGAGAGGGCAGCGTCGTAACTAACGACCAGGCAAAACCCCTGTATCCTGGAGATGGGCGAGAATCTCGTCGAACATCTCCTCAGTGTCGGCGCAATCGTGAAAGCCGTGCTTGCGTGCCTTGATCGTGGAGACCAGCGAGTGACGCGGAACCGTGCTGCCTTGACGCAAAAGGTAGTCGAGAAAATTCCAGGAATGGACGATCTCGCCGTAGCTCAGGCGCTGCAAATCATGCTTGTGCACGATGCGGTCCCAGACGGGACCTTTATCCGCCATAACGGCGGCCATGGAGAAAGGGTGTGCGTGGCCGACGCTAAGGCCGAAGCGGTTGGCGAATACCGGCCATAGCGTCGGCCAGGAAAAGCAGTCGCCATTGGCGATGTTGAATATCTCGCCGGCGCAGCTCGGAGTTTGGCCGGCCCATAGAATGGCCTTGGCCAGAAGCCGCGCATCGACCGCTTCCTGAAAGCAGGGGGCGCCCCCCGGAAAACGCAGCGGCTGCCCAAGTTCCTGGCAGATCGCGGCATAGGTGCCGATGGCGGTGACGGCGTTCATCGGATTGCCGAGGGCGAATCCGCAGACGATCTGCGGTCGAAGCACGGTGTAAGCGACAGGCAGCGCCCGGAGCAGGTCTTCCTGCTCATAGTAGAAGTTCGAGGCGATGAAGCGCGGATCGCTCTCCTTCGCGGGCATCTTGTAGGGGCCGTGGTGCACGCCATAAGCCTTCGTGCCTTGCAGCAGAGTGACATGCCGCAGCGATGAGCTTTCACCGAGCAAGGGTTGCAGCGCATTGCGAAGCATGGCGAGATTGACGTCGATCTGCCGGCGCTCCGTCCAGCCGGCGACCAGATCGCGTTCCTCATAAAGCGCGCAATAGACGACATGGGTCACATCGCCAGCGCGCGACCGCAGCGCGGCCTTGCAATCTTCGGCATTCGTCAGGTCAAGCGGCAACCACTCCGCGCTCGTGGCAAAACCTGGGGTGCGGCGAGAAACGCCCGTGACGCGCCAGTGCGACAAGGCCTCGAACATGTGCAAAGCTGCACGGCCCACGACACCGCCGGCGCCGAAGATGATGACGGATCCCGCCGAGCTGTGATGATCGTTCATCACGCCGCCTCCACACTCGACCGCGGCGCGTTCGACAGCAGACGGTCGAGATGGCGGAACGCCGCCTCGACGAGATCGATCGTCGCGGGTGCGCCGAAACATAGCCGCACGGCATGGGGGATCGATCGGCGATCGGCCACAAAACCATGCGTGGGCGCGACAATCACGCCGCGTCTGGCCGCCGCATCCACGAAATCCTCTGCCCGCCAGGGGCTGGGCAGAGACAGCCAGGCATGGGGGCTAGCAGGGTGCATCCGGGCGGCGGAGAGGTGACGGAATGTTGTGAGCAGATCGACGCGCTGCCGGTTCTCCTCCCTCTGCCACTCCGTCATTCGGTCCAGATGGCCGCCCTCGATCAGAGCTACCGCTACTTCAGCGCACATCAATGTCGCGGTCCCCGTTGACATGCCAACGCCTGCCTGGCCGCGCGATGCCTGGTCGGGAGGGGAGACCAGACACCCGATCTTCATGCCCGGGCCGGTAATCCGGCCGAGGCTGGTCAGGTAGTAAGTGCGCTCCGGCGCCAATGAAAAGATGGGCGGAATCGGGTCGTCCAGGATCGTGCCATAAATATCGTTTTCGATGATCGGCATGTCGTAGCGCCGCGCGATATCGACCAGCGCCGCGCGTCGCTCGGCCGGCAGGATGACATTGAACGGGTTTTGGAGGCGCGGCGCGCAATAGAGCACGGCAATACGATGCTCACGACAGCTTTTTTCAAAAGCCTCTGGGATCATGCCGTCTTCGTCGCAGGCGATTCCGAGCAGTCGCCGATCAAGATAGCTCGCGACGGCTTTCATGCGCGGATCTGTCAACTCCTCAGTCGCAATCAGATCGCCGTGATGGGTAAGGGTACAGAGTGCGGCCATGGTCGCATGTTGGCCACCATTGGTGATGGTCACTTGCTCGGCTGAGGCCGTGACACCCTGGCGCTTCAGCCACCGCGCCAGCACGGTCCTGTGGCGCTCCAGGCCAGGCGTGGGGGCGCTGCCGAGGATCAGGGCAGGGTCCCTGGCAGCGAGGTCCGTCAGCACCCCTCGCATGATCTCCCCGCCGAAGGGCGGCACCGGAACACGATAAGCGGCCATGTCGATCGGGCTGCTCTCCAGGCCCGCCTGTACGGTATGCTGCCTGCCGTCGACGATTGCAAAGCCCGTGACGAAGGTGCCGCGTCCGACATGGCTAGTGATCAGTCCACGGGCGTCCAACTCCGCATAGGCGCGGCCGACCGTCGCCACTGCGACTTTCATGCGATGCGCCAAATCCCGCTGCGTCGGGAGTTGCGCGCCGCGCAGAAAACGGCCGGTCTCGATCGCCGCCGCGATGACGTCGACGATCTGGCGATAACCCGGACGACGGCTGAATTGTAATAGTTCGACTGCAAGCATCTAGTACAATATTCTTGTTGTGCTCTTATTCCGGGTGCTATTGTATTGCTTAACGAGGCAATTCGCCAACCGAAAAGATCAATCTTCGGTAAGCAAGAAAAATAAGCCGCACCCATAAGAGGCAGCGGCACGGGGAGAAACAGGATGGGCGTTTCGAAGCAGCGGTCCGCGGAGCATTTCGCGGCGGAGCAGTTGAGTGAAATCGACACCCATGGTTTGATAGAACGGCGTGAGTTGCTGCGCCGGGCATCGATCTTCGGTGCGGTTGCAACGCTTGGAACCTTTACCGGTTTGGTAAAGACCGCGTCGGCGCAGTCCGCGAGTGGAACCGTGCGCGTTGGTCTCGACAGTGGTGCGTTCACGCCGATCCTCAAGACATTCGCGCCGGAGTTCAAGGCGGCGACGGGGCTGACGATTGATTTTGAGTCATACCCGCTCGGTAATATGTACGACCAAAATCTCCTGTCCCTGCGGCAAGGCAATGGACGATTCGATACCTTCGATTTCTGGCAGAACTTTGCAGGTGACTTCGGCCCTTACCTGACCCCGCTCGAGGATGTCGGGTCGCTGTCCGCGCTCAATTTCTCGGATGTCGCCAAGCCATTCCAACTGCTGAACTACTATCAAAACAAGCTGGTGGGCATTACCATCGACGGTGACCTTTTTATCGATACCTACCGCAGCGACCTATTTGAGGCGCCAGCCGAAATGGCCGCTTTCAAGACTAAATACGGATATGACCTCGCCCCGGCCAAAACTTACAAGCAATATCGGGATATCGCAGAGTTTTTTACCCGCCCAGCTAACAACCTCTACGGCGCCATCGAGGTAACAAACTTCTTCGTCTATGCCTTCTTCATGAACCATTTCGTTCAGATCGGCGCCGAGAAGGGGGTTAACTATGGCGAAGTCTTCGATGCGCAGATGAAGCCGCAGATTGCCAATGACATGGGCGAGGAGGCTATCCGCCGCTATATCGAAATTACCGCTTTCATGCCGAAGGACCTTGCCAAGGCAATGCCATGGGATGTCGGCCGGCAACTCTATTTCGCGGGCCATATTGCGCAGGCGAATTGGTGGACGGACATGGCCAAGGGTGCCTCCGACCCGGCGATTTCCAAAGTCGCCAACACTGTCAAATGTGCCCAGAGCTGGGGCGGGGTAACGATGCTGCCTTATGGTCGCGCCATGGGTATCGCCGCCAATTCGCCCAACAAGAAGGGAGCGTTTGCCGCTATTGCGTGGATTCAACAATCGGCCAACGCGACCCGCTGGGTTGCGGAAACATTTACGCAGTCGCTGATGGATCCGTGGCGCGTCAGCATGTTCGAGAGCCCGAAGGACACTTTCCCGATGGCGGCAGCTTCCGGTCTTGCGGATAATTTTGCGCAGACCGGGCTCGCGGCCCTCCGCAACCCCAAAGTCTACCTCGACATCTCCATTCCGGGGACCAATCAATACATGAGTTCCATCATCCAGCATGTGCAAGCGGCCATCAACGGCCAAGTCACGCCGATGGACGCCTTGCAGGCCATTTCGAGCGAGTTCGAAGACACCACCGAAACCTATGGTCGCGATTTGCAGATCGCTCATTATGCCGAATACCGCGCTCGCATGGTGAAGAACGGATACTGGACCTAGCGTCTCGGAAGCAGTTTATGAGCGATGTGACCATTGGCTATGGACGGCCCAGAAAGCGCGGGGGAAAGCCCCGCGCCGCCAAAGGTAGCGGCGACCGCGGCACGCTGCTTTTACTAGGGCCGGCTTTGGTATTTCTCGCAGTCTTCGCTATCTGGCCTTTCTGCTACCTGATCTATGCCTCGTTTACCTCCTACCAAATGGCGATTCCAGTGCCGATCCATTGGGTCGGTTTGGGGAACTTCGAAGCCCTGCTCAAGACCGCCCGCTTCTGGCATAGCCTGGCCATTACCGCCGCCTTTGCGCTCATCAGCGTACCGCTGCAACTGCTGATCGGTCTTGGTGTCGCTCTCCTGCTCAACGGCGTCACGCGCGGACGTGAGCTTTATGCATCGTTGCTACTGACGCCGATGATGTTGGCGCCGATCGTCGTCGGCTTTGCGTGGGAGCTTTTTCTCAATCCGATCTATGGACCGCTCAATGCTCTGCTCAAGGGCATGGGCTTTTCACCGCCGGCCTGGGCGCAGTCCCCCGTTTGGGCGCTACCAACCCTTGTACTGGTCGATATCTGGCAATGGACACCGCTCGTCATGGTCATCCTGCTCGCCGGACTCCGCTCCATCCCGTCCCGAGTTTATGAAGCGGCGAAGGTCGATGGTTCCAGCGCAGTGCAGACATTTTTCCATGTCGTTACCCCTATGCTGCTGCCCTACTTCGCAGTCGCCTTCGTGTTGCGATTCATCGACAGCTTCAAGGTCTTCGATATCATCTATATCCTGACGCGCGGCGGACCTGGCACGATCACCCAGAATCTCGCTTACTACACCTATGATCTTGGTTTCGGCCGATTCGAGTTCGGCCGCTCGGGCGCGTTGAGCATCATACAGCTCATCTTGTTGACGCTGGGCACCATGCTCATTCTGAAGTTCGTCGCGAAGCGTGATCTCGCACCCAAGGTCACCAAGGAGGCTGCGCGATGAGCGCGATCACGCAGAGAGCGGCCGCGCCCCCGAAGACAGCCGTGGAAACGACGGGCCTCGTTGGCACCGCGCTGCGTCACACCGCTTTGATCCTTCTCGTCATCTTCTGCCTCGCCCCGATCGTGTGGCTGCTTATCACCGCGTTCAAGCCATACGGCGAGCTGTTTTCGAGCCCGCCGACGCTGCTTCCCATCCATCCCACGCTGGTCAACTTCTCAGCCGGTTGGTCGGTTGGCGGTGGCCGGGGCATCCGGGACAGCCTGATTGTTGCGACATCTTCGACCATTCTTTGTCTTATCCTGGGGTTTCCGGCGGCCTATGCGCTTGCGCGTCGGTTCGCCCCGCATGGCCAATTGAGTTTCACCATTCTCTCGCTCCGTATGCTGCCGCCCATCGTGCCGGTGATCGGCTTCTATCTGATGTTTCAAAAGCTCGGTCTGTATGACACCTACGTGGGCCTGATCCTGGCCTATACCTTCATGAACCTGCCCCTGGTGATCTGGCTTCTCGCCGAGTTCATTCGCCAGATCCCACGCTCATACGAAGATGCGGCCCGCGTCGATGGCGCACCATGGCATTGGATGTTCCGCGACATCCTGCTGCCGCTATCGGCGCCTGGCATCACGACCGCCGGTATCCTGAGCATGATGTTCGCCTGGAATGAATTTCTATTCTCACTCGTCCTGACAGGCGATCATGTCATCACCTTACCCAAGGCACTGGCGGACTTCTTTCTCTTTCAAGAGCCGAACTGGGGTCAGCTCGGCGCCATTGGCATCGTCGCGATGGGGCCGCTTCTCATCCTGTCTTATCTCATGCAACGATATCTCATTCGCAGTTTCACCGCCGAACTCGGCGGTCGCTAACCTAACGCATCCCGCCTGAGCGCGGAGCAGGACGAATATCATGGCATCCGTTACGCTTGATCACATAAACAAATGGTTCGGTCCCTCGGTTCACGCCGTGCAGGATGTCAACATTCATATCGAGGACGGGGAGTTCTTCGGCCTGCTCGGCCCCTCGGGCTCGGGCAAGACCTCTGTTCTGCGCATGCTTGTGGGTCTTGAGCGGCCAACAGACGGCACGATCCTGTTCGACGGCGTGCCGGTGCAGAACAAGACGCCGCAGGAGCGCAATGTGGCGATGGTATTTGAGCAGAACGCGCTTTATCCGCATATGAGTGCGCGGCAGAACATCAGCTACCCGTTGCGGGTTCGCCGCATGTCCCGCGATGCGATCGATCGCAAAGTGGCGGAGGTCGCAAGTCTGCTCAACATCGGCACTCTGCTGGATCGCCGCGCCTCACAAATGTCGGGCGGCCAACAGCAGCGCGTGGCCATCGCGCGGGCGCTGGTGCGCGATCCGAATTTGCTTTGCCTTGATGAACCGATCGCTCATTTGGATACGATGCTGCGCGCCCGGCTACGCGGAGAGCTGAAGCGCTTGCAGCGCGCCCTCGGCACGACCTCGGTAATCGTCACCCATGACCCGATCGAGGCGATGACGATGACGGATCGTCTCGCCGTGATGCGGGACGGCGTTCTGCAGCAGGTCGGCAGCGCGGACGAGATCCACAATCGACCGGTCAATGCCTTCGTCGCCCAGTTCTTCGGCCTCCACTCGATGAATGTGGTGACCATCGACTCTTGCGTCGATCATGGCACCCACATCGCCGGCCGGCTGGGTGGGCAGCTGGCTCAGCTGCCACGCAGCCTGGAGCGCTATGTCAGCGGTGACCGGCGCACGGCGGTAGTGGGCGCCCGCCCCAGCGGGGTGACGGTGCTCAGGATGAACGACGCGCAGTTCGGCGGAGACGGTTTGCTGGTAGCGGGCCAGGTCTATGTGACCGAGCAACTCGGGGATGCGCAGCTCGTCACTATGCAAATCGGCGACCAGACCATTCAATGTCTGACGCCCGACCTTCGGCTTTTCGACATTGACGAGCCGGTGCGCGTGTTCATTCCGGACGATGCCCTGTTCCTCTTCGATGATGAGAGCAGAATGACGCGCCGCTTTGCCAGCCGGGGCGCTGGTGAGGAGCTCGCGGCGATCCGGGCGCAGGTTGCGTGACGGCCTATCTGCTTGGCATCGATAAAGGAACCTCGGTCATCAAGGCCGTGGTCTTCGATGTGGGGGGACGGGAATGCGGCATGGCGCAGGAGCGCGTCGTGGTTCTGCGACCCGCACCCGACTGGCATGAGGAAGACCCTGAGGCGACGTGGTCCGCCTGTTGCCGTGTCATCCGTGGCGCACTCGCTGTGGCGAGCATCCCCGGCAGCGCGATCGGCGCGATCGGCGTTGCGGGCCACATGGGGGGCGCCTGGATCATTGATGCCGACGGGCGCGCGGTGCGCAATGCCATCTGCTGGCCCGATGGGCGCGCACAGGACGTGCTGCTGCGCCTGAAGGATGCGGGCCATCTCTCCGAAATTTTCACTATCGGCGGCAACGGGTTAATGCCCGGTGTCACCGCCTTGCTGCTCGGCTGGTTGAGCTTGCATGAGCCCGATGTGCGATCAAGGGCCACCTCGGTCTTTTGCGCCAAGGATTACCTGCGGCTTCGCCTGACCGGCGCGGTGGCGACGGAGCCTTCGGACGTCAGTTTCGTACCCGGCGACATCGATCACCGGACTTTTTCCTCCCGCATTCTGGACCTTTGCGGCGCGGCCGAATGGGTCGGCGCGCTGCCGCCCGTGCAACCCTCCGGCGACATCGCGGGGGCGGTGACGACGCAAGCGGCGCTGGAGACGGGCCTGCGCGCGGGCACACCCGTTATCTGCGGGCTGGGCGATGCCTGCGCCAATGCGGTCGGCGTCGGCGCCGTGGCGCCGGGCGCGGCGATGACCGTGCTCGGCACGAGCTGCCTCAATGCCCTGGTGATCGATCATCCGAGTCGTGAGCCGGAAGGCGTGGGTTTCCTGTTCGCGATGCCGGATGCGCAATACCTCCGGATCCTCCCGAATACCTCCGGCACGATCGTCTTAGACTGGTATCTGGATCGTTTCGGCGGCCCGACATTGCCGGACGGAAGACGCGACTATGCGGAGATGGAACGTCTTGCAGGTGCCGCGCCGCCGGGTGCCGGCGGCGTCATTCTGCTACCCTATATCAATAGCAGCGGTGTTCTGGCGCCCGTTCACGACACGCTGGCGCGCGGCACCTTCTTCGGCCTCAGCACCCATACCGACCAGGGGCATCTTCTGCGCGCCGTCTACGAATCGCTCTGCTTCGCGACGCGGGATTGCTTCGAGGCGATGGATTGCCGACCATCCACGATCACGCTCACGGGCGGCGGTGCCCAGAGCCGCTTTTGGGCGCAGATGTTTGCGGATGTCTGCGGCATTCCCATCGCGGTGAGCGCGGTGGGCGAATCGGGTGCGCTCGGCGCTGCCATTCTGGCCGGTGTCGCTGTCGGTGTCTGGTCAAGTGTGGAGGAAGCAACCGAACTGACCTCGGGTGCCGTATCGCGCTTCGAGCCCAACGCGGATACTGCCCCGATCTATGACGGCTGGTTCGCCCTCTATCAGGATTTGCGCCGGATCTATCTAGGCTTCTCGCCCCAGCGGGATGCGCTGACACATCTGCCGCCGGAGCGCGTCGCCGCATGAAGGCGCTCCTCGGGATCGACAAGGGCACAACGACGACCAAGGCTGTCGTCTTCGATGCCGATGACGGGCGCGTTCTGGGCATGTCGCGGCGTGCGACGCCGTCGTTCCGACCCCATCCCGACTGGCATGAGGAAGACACGGCTCTCACCTGGGACGGCGTTGCCCTGGCAATCCGCGCCGCGATCGCCGAGTCCGGCTTGCCCGCCACTGCCATCGCTGCGGTCGGCGTCAGTGGCCATATGGGCGGCCTCTGGGCGCTCGACCGCGACGGCATGCCTTTCGAGCGCGCGATCGCCTGGCCAGACGGTCGTGCGGCCGAGATGCTGCAGCGCTGGCAGGAGAGCGGGATCGTCGGCAAGGTCTATGATATTTCAGGGAACGCGCTGATTCCAGGCATGCCGATTGTGCTTCTCGCCTGGATGCAGCGTCATCGCCCGGATCTGTTCCGCCGTATCCACCGGGTTTTCTGCGCGAAGGACTATGTCAACTTTCGCCTGACGGGCGAAATCGCGACTGATGAGTCGGACCTTTCGTTTTTTCCCTGCGATATTCGGGAGCGTCGGGTGTCGGAGGTTGTATTCGATCTCTGCGGCCTTTCGGGGAAGTCCGGCCTCATCCCGCCGGTGCTGCCCACCGGTGCGTCGGTCGGGCGCGTCACCGCGCAAGCCGCCGCCGAAACCGGCCTTGTTGAGGGCACTCCCGTGGCGACCGGCGCCGGGGATGCCGTCGCCGCCGCGATCGGGGTGGGCGCTTTGTTGCCGGGTCAAGCGGTGACGGTCATTGGAACCAGCTTCATGAACAACCTGACGGTCGATCGCCCGGTAATGGAGCCACGCGGTGTCGGCTTTCTGTTCCTGATGCCGCAGGGACGTTGGCAGCGCCTGATGTCCAACACCGGCGGCGGCTCCATCTGCATCGATTGGGTTGTCGAGGCATTCGGTCGCCGTGAATTCTCCGGCTTTGTCAGCACACGCCTGTTCGACAGGATCGAGACGGAGGCGCGGGCGTTGCCGCCCCTGCCGGGCGGGTTGCTCTTTCATCCCTATTTGAACACCTCGGGGATGACTGCACCACGCCATGAACCGGCCGCGCGTGGCAGCATTATGGGCCTCGGCCTCGATACAACCCCGATGATGCTGCTGCGCGGCGTCATGGAAGGTGTGGCCTTGTCCATGGTCGATTGCTATGGCGCGATCGGCGCACCGGTAGATGAGATTCGGATCACAGGTGGCGGCGCCCGCAGCCGGCTCTGGCGTGACATTTGCGCCGCTGCAATGGACCGCGAGTTGGTTGTGCCGGAAGCGGAAGAGACCGGCGCCCTCGGCGTAGCCTTATTGGCAGGTCATGCTGCGGGCCTCTATTCCTCGCTTGAGGACGCGGCAACCCGCCTGGTACGCGTTGTCGAGACAGTGCGGCCGGATCCGGCCCTGGCGGCGCGCTATGCCGCTGCCTTCCCTCTTTTCCGAGATATTCGAGAGGCCCTCGTCCCGGCATGGGCAGCGCGCGCCGCTTGCCTTGAACGTGCGGCCGGCAGGAACCCCTCGTGATGGCGACCATCCTCTCAAAGCATGTCATCTTCGATCTCGACGGAACGCTGATCGACAGCCGCAAGGCGGTCGAGGCCTGCTATCGCCATGTTTTCAAGACCGTACTGCGGCGTGTGTTTCCACCGGCCAATATCGACCCGCATATTTTCTATGCGATGCGGCCCGCCGAGGTTTTCGGCCTTGTGACGCCCGACCGGGTGGCCACCTGCCTTGAGGCCTATCAACGGCATTATCCCGAGGCCGCGGCCATGCTCATTCTTTTCGACGGTGCGCGGGAGCTGATCGCGGCGATCATCGCGGCCGATCGCATCCCGAGCCTTGTTACCAACAAGGGCCTTGCACGAACCTTGATCGATCTCGATCGCGCCGGCATCGATGTGCGCGCCTTCAGAGCGATCGTGACTGCGGAGGACACGGTGGAACGCAAGCCGCATCCGGCGCCCATTTTGCTGGGGCTTGAGCGTGCGGGCGCGCGGGCCGCCGACGCCGTCTATGTGGGGGACGGCCCTCATGACGTCATTTCCGCGCAGGCCGCAGGAACGCGCGCCATCGCCGTGACCTACGGCTTCTATACGGCGACCGAAATGTCGGTGCTCGGCGCTGACTGCGTGGTGCATGACCTGCCGCAGCTGGCGCAGGCGCTCGGCCTCAATCTCGAAGTTGTCCTGTCATGACGGAGTTCACCGTCATCGCCGAAGGGCTGGCCTTTCCCGAAGGCCCTGTCGTGCTACCGGATGGCACTCTTTTGGTCGTCGAGATTGGCCGTGGCGTTATCACCCATATCGACAGCCGTGGCCGTCGCGCGCTCGCCGCGCCTGGTGGCGGCCCAAATGGCGCGGCGCTTGGGCCCGACGGCCGGCTCTATGTCTGCAACAATGGCGGCTTCACCTGGCACACTGAGAGCGGTGTTCGCCGCCCCGTTGCCAAAGCACCCGACAACACGGGCGGCCGGATCGAGCGGATTGATCTGGAAACCGGCAAGGTGGAGGTTCTGTATGATCGCTGTGCCGGGCGCGCGCTGTCGGCGCCCAATGACATCGTCTTCGATCAGCACGGCGGCTTCTGGTTCACGGATCATGGCCACCGCCGTGACCGCCAATTGGAATTCGGCAGTGTCTACTATGCGCGCGTGGACGGCGGCCACATTGCTGAGATGGCCTTTCCGCTGATCGGCCCGAATGGCATCGGCCTCTCTCCAGACGGTCGGACGCTTTATGTTGCCGAAACATCGTCCGGCCGGCTGTGGTCCTATCCAGTCCTGTCGCCCGGCGTCATCGGCAAGGCGGCTTGGCCATCACCCACAGGCGGCGATCTCGTCTGCGGCTTGCCGGGCTTTCACCGTTACGATTCCCTCGCGGTCGAGGCCGAGGGGAATATTGTCATTGCATCCCTACGCATCGGCGGCCTGGATGTCGTGTCGCCAAGCGGTGCCCTGGTGCAGCGTATCGAGACACCCGATCCCTATACCACCAATATCTGCTTTGGCGGTGCCGACTTGAAGACAACCTTCGTGACGCTGTCATCAAGCGGCCGTGTTGTCTCCATGCCCTGGGATCGCCCCGGCTTGCGTCTCGCTCACCAAGCCTGATCCGCCTTTATATCAAGGACCTTACGATTACCATGATGTCGCGCAATCATCCCCCCGAACATCCCGATATCGGCCGGCTCAAGGAGCGCGCTCTCAATCTGCGCCGCCTCATGCTGAACATGGCGAGTGGCAAGGGGGAGGGCTATATTGCGCAAGGGCTCGGCATCGCCGATTGCCTCGCCGCGTTGTACTTCCACGAGTTGCGTTATGATCCTGATGCGCCGGACTGGAAGGACCGCGACCGCTTTGTACTATCGACCGGCCATTATGCAATCGCGATGTATGCGGTTCTCGCCGAGGCCGGCTATCTGCCGGTAACAGAACTCGCAAGCTATGGTCTCAATGGATCCTCTCTTCCCATGAGCACGTTCGATGACACGCCAGGTGTCGAGATGGTCGGCGGCTCGCTCGGCCACGGGCTCGGCCAGTCGGTCGGCATGGCGATCGGATTGCGGCTCGATGGATCACCCGCGCGCGTCTTCAACGAATTGTCGGACGGCGAGTTGCAGGAAGGCTCCACCTGGGAAGCCGCAATGGGCGCCGCCACCTTCAAGCTCGATAGTCTCGTCGCCATCATCGATTGCAATGGCATCCAGGCAGATGGCCCGGTCACCGTGATGATCGATCCCGTCGCCGACAAATTCACCGCCTTCGGCTGGGAAGCGGTGGAGATCGACGGCAACGACATGCAGGCCTTGGTGACGGCATTGGCCAATGCTCGAACGCCCAACGGCAAGCCCAAAGCAATCGTGTTGCGGACAATACCAGGAAAGGGCGTGCCGACGCTTGAGCGGCGGGATCGGGCGCATTTCGTGCGCGTCGCGAATGACGAATGGGACGAACTCAAGGCCGAGCTGGAGATTCACCATGGCTGACGCCACAGAGACCTTGACCGGCCGCACACGCGGCATGGGCGAGCTGATCGATGTTGCGGGCAAGACGACAGAGGTGGCGCCCTTCGGCACCAGCCTCGCCGCTCTCGCCAAGGAACGGCCGGAGATCGTCGGGCTCACCGCTGATATGGGTCGCTACAGCGACATCCTGCCCTTCCGCGACGCCTTTCCAGATCGCTTCTTCAATGTTGGCATGGCGGAGCAGGATCTGATCATGATCGCCGCCGGCCTCTCCAAGGTCGGCAAGATCGCCTATTGCACCACCTACTCGGTGTTTATCACGCGCCGGGCCTATGACTTCGTCGCCATCGCCTGCGCGCATTCCAAGGCGAATGTGAAGATTTTCGCCGGCATGCCTGGACTGGTCAACGGTTATGGCGCGACCCATCAGGCGACCGAGGATCTCAATATGATGCGCGGGATCGCCGATCTGACCATCATCGATCCCTGTGACGCGACTGAGTTGAAGCAAGTGGTGCGCGCCGTGGCGGATATTCCTGGAACGGTCTATGTGCGCAATCTTCGCGGTAAAGTACCGGTCGAACTTAGTGACGACTACCGATTCGAGTTGGGGAAGGCCAAGGTCCTGCGTGAGGGCAGTGGAGTGGGCATCATCTCCTGCGGCTATATGTCGATGCGCGCGCGGGATGCGGCGAACATCGCAGCAGCCCAGGGCATCGACGCAGCGGTGCTGCATGTCGGCACGATCAAGCCCTTCGACCGGGACGGTGTGCTGGCCTTCGCACGCCGCTTCGATCGGCTGATCGTCGCCGAGAACCACAAGACGACCGGCGGCCTGGCGAGTCTGGTCGTGGAGGCGCTGTATGATGCCGGGCTCGTCAAGCCGCTCATCAAGATCGGACTTGTAGATAGCTTCTTCGAGTGCGGATCACAGGAATATCTGGAAGCGAAATACGAAGTCGATCTGCCACGTTTCGTCCGCGCCATCGTGGATAACCGGTAATGGCGGAACTTGCAGGCAGGGTCGCTCTGATTACGGGAGCTGGTAGTGGCCTCGGGCTGGAAACGGCACGCCTCTTCGCGCGCGAGGGTGCCCTGATCGTCATCAACGACGTACGCGCGGAGGCCGCGGAGGCCGCGGCACTGTCATTGGGGCCGGACCATCTCGCGGTCGCCGGCGATGTAGCGGATGAGGCGTCGGTTGCGGCGATGGTCGCGGCGACCATGGCTTGCTATGGTCGCATCGATATCCTGGTCAACAATGCGGGTGTTCCCGACGCTTTCGTCGCGACAGTCGATCAGACGCTTACGCATTGGCAGCGGCTCATCGATATCCATCTCACCGGCACCTATCTGGTATCGAAGACCGTCGCGCCACACATGATCGAACGGAAGGCCGGGGTGATCCTGAACCTGAATTCGATCGCAGGCATCCTCGGTCTGCCGGTGCGAACCGCCTATAGCGCCGCCAAGGCCGGGATCGGGATGCTGACGCAGGTGCTCGGCTGCGAGTGGGCGCCGTACGGAATCCGCGTGAATGCTGTCGCACCGGGCTATATGCTCACGCCACTTTTGCAGAGGCTGATCGACGAGGGCAAGGTTGATGGCGACCGCATCCGGCGCCGCACGCCGATGGGCAAACTCGGCCGCGCCGAGCATATCGCGGAAGCGATGTTGTTTTTGGCCTCCGACCGCGCGGCCTTCATCACCGCTATTACACTTCCCGTCGATGGCGGCTATTGTTCTTGGGGCGCACCGAGCGATGCCTATCCGCTCGACGAACTTCCCCCGCATTGAGAAGGCCGGATGTGATGAGGCTGGAAACGCCGCCAGGGATGCGCATCTTCGGATCGCCCCATCGCTACGTTCAAGGACCGGATGCCATTGACGCGCTTGGTGGCCTCATCAAGGCGTATGGAGCCACGCCTCTGATCGTCATCGATCAATTTCTTGTGTCTGTCCTGCAGGATCGTTTGGCATACACGATGCTGTCTGCTGGATTGACCCCGATGCTGCTGCCTTTTGGTGGAGAGATCACCTACGCTGCGATCGATGCGCTCGTTGCGCGAACAAATGGTTCCGCGCTCTCGGTCGTCGTGGGCGTGGGCGGCGGCAAGGCGCTGGATGCCGCCAAAAGTGTCGCCGTGCAACTGGCGCTTCCCATGGTGACTGTGCCGACCATCGCGTCCAATGACTCGCCCACCAGCGCCGCCATCGCTATGTACGATGCGCATCACGTCATGATTGCTGTTGACCGGATGCCGCGCAGCCCGGATCTGGTGGTCGTGGATACGCGCGTGATTGCTAATGCTCCGACGCATTTCCTGCGCGCGGGCATTGGCGACGCGATCGCCAAGAAATTCGAGGCACATGGCTGCCGGAATGGCACAGGAAACACGCCCTTCGGTTCGCGTCCACTGATGACAGCCATCGCCATCGCGGATGCCTGCTACGCAACGCTCCGCGATCACGCGGCGGCGGCCCTCCTCGCGGTCACCGCCGGCATCCTCACCGATGATGTAGAAGCAACGATTGAGGCGGTTATCTTGATGAGTGGACTGGGCTTTGAAAATGGCGGCCTGTCGATCGCGCATTCGCTGACCCGCGGGCTGGTGGTGGCGCGGGGCGCGAAGGTCGCGATGCACGGCAACCAGATCGCCTATGGCACGCTGGTTCAGTTGGCGGCGGAGGACCGGTCAGCCCCCTTTATCGCCGATGTCATGGCTTTTCTGCAGAGCATCGACCTGCCAATCCGACTGGCGGAACTGGGCATGGCAAATGCGACCGATACGGAGATAGACGATATCGCCCGGCTGACGATGACGGCGCCGCATCTTGCCAATGTCGCCTGGCCTGTCACTCAGGCGGATATCGGTCGGGCGATTCATCGGATCGAGCAATTGGCCACGGCCCAGACCTTCACGCCGGTTTCAGGAGTCGTATGACGATGCGAATGAAGACCTGTCCCGACGCCGTGAGTGCCGTAACGGGCCTTCTGCGAGACGGCATGACCCTCATGGCGGGCGGGTTCGGCCTGTGCGGTATTCCAGAGACTTTGATTGAGGCAGTAAGGTTGAGTGGCGCACGCAACCTCACCTTTATTTCGAACAATTGTGGTGTCGATGACTTTGGTCTCGGTATTCTTCTCGCCAGCGGTCAGATTAGCCGGATGATCAGTTCCTATGTTGGTGAAAACAAGCTGTTTGAGCAACTCTATCTGGCCGGAAAGCTGGAGCTAGAGTTCAATCCGCAGGGAACGCTCGCGGAGCGCATCCGCGCCGGAGGCGCCGGCATTCCGGCTTTCTTCACCAAAACCGGCGTCGGCACGATGGTCGCGGATGGCAAAGAAGTGCGGCGCTTCAAGGGACAGGATTATGTGATGGAGACGGCACTCGTCGCAGACCTATCTCTCGTCAAGGCATGGAAGGCCGACCCGGAGGGTAATCTCATCTATCGCAAGACAGCGCGAAATTTCAATCCGATGATGGCGACGGCTGGCACCGTGACCATCGCCGAGGTTGAGGAGATCGTCTGCCCTGGCATGCTCGACCCTGATCATGTCCATACGCCGGGGATCTATGTCGATCGGATCGTGCAAGGACAGTCCTACGAGAAGCGGATTGAGCGGCGAACCACCCGGCCCCGCCCGAGTCTGGAGGTCATTGCCTGATGGCCTGGACGCGGGAGGAGATGGCGCATCGCGCCGCAGGCGAAATTCGCGACGGTTTCTATGTCAATCTGGGCATTGGCATCCCGACGCTGGTCGCCAACTGGATCGCGGCGGATCTGACGGTCACTCTTCAAAGCGAAAACGGCATGCTCGGCATGGGCCCTTTTCCCTACGAGGATGAGGTCGATGCCGATGTCATCAACGCCGGCAAACAGACCGTCAGTGAAATCCCCATGACGAGCTACGTATCAAGCGCCGATAGCTTCGCGATGATCCGCGGCGGGCATATGGACCTGTCTATTCTCGGTGCCATGCAGGTATCCGAGACGGGAGATCTCGCCAATTGGATGGTGCCGGGCAAGATGGTCAAAGGTATGGGAGGTGCAATGGATCTCGTGGCCGGGGTCAAGCGCGTCACGGTGTTGATGGATCATGTCGAGAAGTCCGGCGCGCCGAAGCTCGTTCCGAATTGCACCTTGCCGTTGACGGGTGCCAAGGTGGTTGACCTCGTCATCACGGACCTCGCCGTATTCCGCTTTGCCGAACGCGGGGGCAGGTTGGATCTGGTGGAGCTCGCACCCGGTGTGGGGCTTGACGAGATCAATGCCAAGACGACGGCTGCCTTCGATGTCAGGCTCGCTTCCGAATGACCGATCAAGGCTTCAGTTTGCGCGGTGACACGGCCTTGGTGACCGGCGCTTCGGGCGGCCTCGGGCGGCATTTCGCCGGCGTCCTCGGGCATGCCGGCGCCGCCATCGTGCTCGCGGCCCGACGCGGCGATAAGCTAGCCGAAGCCGTTGCGACATTGCAGGAAAGTGGCGTGCGGGCAATGGCCGTGGTGATGGACGTGACCGACGCCAATTCGGTCGTGGCGGCTTTCGCCGAGGCCGAAGCCTTCGGCCCTATCTCGATCCTGGTCAACAACTCCGGCGTTGCGGTGTCAGCCTCCAGTCTCGATCTTGAGGAAAAGGATTGGGATCGCGTGCTGGATACCAATCTCAAGGGCGCCTGGCTGGTGTCACGCGCCTTTGCGCGCCACGTGAGGACGGAGAAGAGGCAAGGTGCGATTATCAATGTCGCGTCGATCCTCGGGTTTCGCGTCGCGGGTCATGTTTCGGCCTATGCGGTGTCGAAGGCGGGGCTTGTGCAACTCACCCAGGCCATGGCGCTGGAACTCGCCCGCTTCGGTATCCGGGTCAACGCCCTGGCACCGGGCTATATCGCGACGGATCTCAATCGTGACTTCTTCGCAAGCGATGCGGGGAAGGCGATGATCGCCCGCATTCCCCAACGTCGCCTCGGCGCGCCGGAGGATCTCGATGGTCCGCTGCTGCTGCTGGCGAGCGATGCGTCGCGCTACATGACGGGCGCGACCATCACCGTGGACGGTGGCCATCTGGTGAGTTCGCTATGACGGAGATCGATGCCGACCGGCTCAGGAGCTTTTTGGTCGAGCGTCTTGGCGTGAGCGGTCCGATGGCGCTCGACCGCATTGCCGGTGGCCAATCGAACCCGACGTTTTTCGTGACTTTCTCCGATCGCCGTCTGGTGTTGCGAAAGAAACCCGAGGGGCCGATCCTGCCCTCGGCGCATGCCATAGACCGCGAATATCGTGTCCTGACGGCACTGGCGGAGACCGAGGTGCCTGTGCCTCGGGCCTTGTTGTATCACGCCCAAACAGACGTTCTGGGCACACCCTTTTACGTCATGGAGCGGCTGGAGGGGCGTGTCTTTCATGACTGCGCCCTGCCTGGCCTGGCCCCTTCCGAGCGGCGGGCGATCTACCTCAGCATGGCGGAAACGCTGGCCGCGCTGCATCGCGTTGACCCGGCATCCGTAGGCCTCGGGGACTACGGACGTCCTGGCAATTACTTCGAGCGTCAGATCGCGCGCTGGTCCCGCCAATGGGCAAGCTCACCCAGCCGCGACATCCCGGAGCTGGACGCCCTGGTCGCATGGCTGCCGGATCACCTGCCGCCAGATGACGGTCGCGTCGCCATCGCGCACGGCGATTTCCGTCTCGGCAATCTCATCATCCACCCCAGCGAACCCCGCGTCGTCGGGGTGCTGGACTGGGAGCTGTCAACGCTTGGGCATCCGCTGGCCGATCTCGGATTCTGTTGCATGCCATGGCATACGGGACCGGATGAATATGCCGGCATCCTCGGTCTTGACCACGCGAAGCTTGGCATTCCAGAGCAGGCAGAATTTGTTACGCGCTATTTCGCGGGCGGCGCGACCGATGGCAGTTTCGGCACGTTCCACCTCGCCTTTGCGCTGTTTCGCTTTGCCGTCATTTTCGTGGGCATCGCCGATCGTGCGCAAGCGGGGTCTGCGGCCGGTGCCAATGCTGCCGAGGTCAGCCATCTGGCGCGGCCGTTTGCGCGCCGCGCCCTCGACATTATCCGTCACGCCTGAGCATCCAGGCAGGGAGCTGAACCCATGGATTTCGCCTATTCGCCGCACGCCGAGGCGCTTCGGCAGAAGCTGCAAGTCTTCATGGAAACGCAGGTTCTGCCGCAGAACAGGCGATGGACCGAACTCGCCGAGAGCGGTGTCTATCCGGTCGAGGTGATCGAACCCTTGAAGGCCCGTGCCCGTGCCGAGGGCTTGTGGAACCTGTTCCTGCCCGGCCTGCGGGAGGATGAACCAGGCACACGGCTGAGCAATCTGGACTATGCGCCGCTTGCCGAAACCATGGGCCGTCTTCCTTGGGCGGCCGAGGTCTTCAATTGCAACGCGCCCGACACCGGCAATATGGAAATCCTGCATCTTTTCGCGACGCCGGATCAGCGAAAGCAGTGGCTGCATCCCCTCCTCACGGGGGAAATTCGCTCCGTCGTCTCCATCACCGAGCCGGATGTCGCATCATCGGACCCAACCAATCTGCAAACTGAAATACGACGCGACGGCAACGATTTCATCATCAACGGCCGCAAGTGGTTCAACACCGGCGCCCTGCATCCGAAGGCGGCGTTTCTGCTGGTGATGGGCGTTTCGAACGCGGATCCGGATGCACCTCGCCATCACCGCCATTCCTTCATCATCGTGCCCATGGATGCGCCGGGTTTCCGGGTAGTGCGCAACACGCCGATCATGAACCACTATGCGATAGAAGGACATTGCGAGGTCATCTTCGATAATGTTCGTGTGCCTGCCGCGAATCTGCTTGGTGAGGAGCATGCGGGCTTTGCTATCGCGCAGGCCCGGCTAGGGCCGGGCCGCATTCATCATTGCATGCGCACGATCGGGCAATGCGAGCTTGCGCTCGAACTGATGTCCGAACGGGCGCTGCAACGCCGGGTCTTCGGCCGGGCTCTGGCGGAGTTCGCCAATAATCAGGATGAGATTGCATTGTCGCGGATCGAGATCGATCAGGCGCGGCTGCTGTGTCTGCGTGCCGCCTGGCGGATGGATGTGGAAGGCAACCAGGCGGCCCGCGTCGATGTATCGGCCATCAAGATCGTTGCCGCGCGGTTGCAGACGCGCGTGGTGGATCGTGCGATGCAGATCTTCGGCGCCATGGGCCTCACCAACGACACGCCGCTGGCTTACCTGTGGACCTGGGGCCGTGCCTTGCGCCTGCTCGACGGTCCCGACGAGGTTCACCTGCGCGTCGTCTCCCGGGAGGAGGTCGCCAAGGCGAAGGCCCGTGGCAATACACCATGGTCCAGCCAATACGTCTTCACGCCGGAGCGGTGAGGTCGGCTGACGTGTTCATGCTAAGCCGCCTAGACCGTGGTCATGTCTGCGACGAGCCGTTTGGCCGGTTGAGCCGCCTCGGCGTCTTCAACCGCATCTTCGCGGCGCTGGCGGCCAAGGGCGGCAAGCCTGATCGGTTGATGATCGACGCCACCCATCTGAAGGCGCATCGGACGGCTGCCAGCCTTTTGAAAAAGGACCTGTTCCCCGGCGTATCGGGCGCACCAAAGGCGGCCTGAACTCAAAACTCCACGCTGCCTGCCGCCATGGGTAGCCGCGTGCTCTCCGGCGATCCCGCGCTCGGCGCTGCCTCTATGTCACTCACGAAACTCAGGGACTTCGTGTCCTGCCGTCCCCGCTGGATGGCGGCCGCCGTCTAAAAAACGCCTTGGCGTCAGACCAGGGGAATAAAAGGGCGCCGCCAGTGTCTATACGTCGTAGCGGGTTGGAGTTCGCGATTATGGTGCCGTCCGGGAACAGCGCAGCGAAGGCCGTCGTGTAATGGCGGATATGGCTGATCTCATCGAGCCCCTGATACCGGCCCTTCGCCGCTACGCCCGATCGCTCATGCGCGATCCGGCGGCGGCGGACGACCTAGTGCAGGATACGCTTGAGCGCAGCGTGAGCCGCTGGCACCAGCGGCGCCCCGATGGCGACGCCCGTACCTGGATGTTCACGATACTGCACAACCTGGCCGTGAACCGGATGCGCCAGACCACACGGCGCGGCCGCCACCTTCCGATTGAGGATGCCGAGGAATCGGCCATGGCCCGCCCCTCCACCCAAGAAGACGGATTGCGGCAAATCGACATCATGGCCGCCGTGCACAGCCTGCCCGACGACCAGCGTAGCGTGTTATTGCTGATCTCGGTCGAGGATCTCACTTATGCTGAGGCCGCGCGCGTGTTGGACGTGCCGATCGGGACTGTCATGTCCCGCCTGGCGCGCGCCCGTGCCAGGCTGACGCGCATCATGGAGGAGGAGAGCGCCCCCGCCGCGCAGCGTCCCCATCTACGGAGTGTCCAATGAAGCCCATCCGCCCCATCCTGGAAGAGGACCTCCACGCTTTCATCGATCGCGTGCTGGATGGCGCGCGGCAGGCCGAGGTGGAAGAGTATCTCGACGCGCACCCCGATATCGCCGCCCGCGTTCAGGGTTATGTCCGTCAGCGGGCGGCTCTGCGCGCGGCTTTGGCACCCGTGGCCGCAGAGCCGATTCCGCCGCGCCTTACCCTGCGTCATCTCGCCGAGGCAAGACGATCGTCTTGGGCGGTGCCTTGGCGTTCAGTGGCTGCCGCCGTCGTGCTTCTGGCGCTCGGGGGCGCTGGTGGCTGGTCGCTGCGTGGTCCGGCCTCACCTTCTATGGCACAAAGTGGTATTGCCGCCTTGGCGCAGGAGGCGGCCTATACCTACGGCGTCTATGGCCCCGATCAGGCGCATCCGGTCGAGTTTAAGGCCGCCGATCGTGCCCAACTCGTCGATTGGATTTCCAGCCGACTGCAGCGTGATATTGCGGTGCCGGATCTGAGTGTTTCCGGTTATCGTTTCATGGGTGGCCGCCTGGTCGCGACACCACACGGCCCAGCCGGGTTGCTGATGTACGATAACGGTCAAGGCCTACGCCTCGCCATCTTAGTGCGGCCGATGACCACCGATAAGAACAGTCGCATGTCAGAACATTCGAGTGGCGCCATCCAGGGTTATGCATGGTCCGACAGAGGCATCGGTTACAGCCTTGTCGGCGCAACGACGTCGGATGTGCTGCATCCTCTTGCGGACGAAATTCGCCATCAGGTCGATGCCAAAATCTAATAGCTGCTCCTCAAGTGTAACGGGATCATCGTTAGCGGCGAAAGCTTAAAGTAGATAATGAGGTGGCAGAAGCGCTGTAGACTATGGCGTTTCAGTTTCATTTCTCAGGGGACTTCATGATGATCATCGCCCACAAACTCCTTCTTGCTTCGGCCCTCTTGCTGGCCCCGCCTTTGGCTTCTGCAAGCTTTGCTCAAAGCACAGCGAGCACGAAAGTTGCGTCACCCATCGCGGGCTATTCGACCCACGCGCTCAAGAACAAGCATCATCACAAGGTGATCCATGGATTGAAGACCGGCCCTGGTGCGAAAGCCGGTTCTGGTAGCGGTGTGGGTGAGAGCAGCGGCAGTTCTTCCGGGAACTAAGCCTCCTCATAACAAAAAAAGGCCGGTGCGAAAGCACCGGCCTTTTTTGTAGTCTCTCGCGGTGTTCAGTGCGCCTGGATTTGCACGGGCGCGCCGGGGGACATCCCCGTGCCTGGCGCGATGACCAGGTAACGTCGTGACGTATCGGCGCCCCCTTTCACGACTTGCCGGATCGGGCCGATCGCATTGACAATGGCGGCGCCGGCCGGATTCGTCATGAAGGCCGACAGCGGCTCCAGCATACCGCTGCCATCCACCCGCGTGGACAGCGCCAGCACATAGGGATGTTTCGGCACCAGGCCCGTGATCGACGCCTCCAGCACCTGGATCAGGCCCTGGTCGAACAGCGTCACGCTGGTCGGCGCCTTTGCCGATAGTGTGCGATCAAGTGGCACCATTGCGACGTGCACGGCCTGGCCCGCCACGCCCAGCGGCATCAGCCCTTGTGTGCCGCTACCATCAGGCACTGCATCCGGGACATAGGCGACCGCCTGCGGTGCCTGGCCGATCGGCACGCTGCCGATGACCGTATTCGTCAGCGTGTCGATTGCAACCATACGGTCGTCATTCTCCAACCCGACATAGACGCGTGTGCCGTCGCCGGAAGGCCAGATGCCATGCGGCAAATTGCCGACCTGAATGGTCGCGACCTTGACGAAATCGCTGGTGCGGAAGACCTGCACCTCGTTCAACCCGCCGACGGTGACATAGGCGAATTGGCCATGCGCATTGCGCACGATATTGACGTGGTTGGTGATCGGCCCTGTGTCGAGCACCTTCAACACCGCGAAGGGCGGCTTGGCGTCGAAGACTTGCGTCTTACCCGTATCCTTGAGAGTGAACCACACCTGCGTGCCATCCGGCGTCGCGGCGATATTCGGGCAGAAGGGGCTCGCCTGCTTCACCCGTGCAACGATCTTGTGGTCAGCGACTGTGATGACATCGACCTCGGGATTGAAGGATGAGCAGACATAGCCGTAGGCGCCGTCGGTCGAGAAGATCTGCATGCCCGGGCCATTCGGGGTCGTGATACGTGTCTTTTCCGCGAAGGTCGTGGCATCCAGAACGTCGACATAGTTCTCGCCACGCACGGTGACCCAGACCTCCTTACCGTCCGGCGTGACAAAGGCCTCGTGTGGCGCACGGCCGACATAGGTCGTGTGCTTCACGGCATTGGTCGCGGTGTCGATGAAAGTGACGGAGTTCGAGCCGATCGAAACGACGGCGAGCGTGCGGTGGTCAGGCGAGAAGCCCATGCCGTGCACCAGGACCTGGCCCTTGTAGAGTGGGCTGAAGTTCATTGGACTCGGGTCGCCAAGGCGAATGACACCGAGCAGCGTATTGCTGGCGGGATCAATGACCGAGACGGTATTGGAAAATTGTTCCGCCGCATAAACGCGGTCGCGGTGACTGATGGCAATGTCGGCGGCCGAAGCGGCACCGGGCGCCTGCCCGGCCCAAGCGGAGGCGCCACTCAAAGCAGTGCCGCCAAGCAGGGCAGCTGCGAGTAGAGTACGGATCATTGTGTTACCTTTTGCATGTTCGTCATGCCCATGCCGGAGGTCTGGTCCGGCGCGGGCGCGGAAGGGGGAAGCGACTGGCCGAGGGCCAGACGCATGGCGGCAATCTCTTGCTCCTGATCGACGATGATTTCCTGCGCGATCCGGCGCAGTTGCTCATTACGGCCGTGAAGGAGTTCCGCCTGCGCCATCTCGATCGCACCCTGATGATGCGGAATCATCATGGCCGCGAAATCCTGATCGACGTCACCGGAAGGTTTGACCGCCATATCCGCCATCATCTTATCCATCGCGGTCTGATTCTCGGCCAGGAACGGAGCTTCGGACGCGAGCGAAGAAGGGGAAGCGGCATGGGCAATTGCGGCGGCCAAGGGGTTGGTCGTGAAACCGGCCGCGACGCTCAGTACAATGAGCGCCCGCAGCCGAGGGAGTGTGAGAACCATAAGCGCTCCTAAGGGCTGCAACCGGCGCCGCCTTGTCAGATCGACACTTGGTTTCGCCATTTATTCCATCACGCCAAATAATTGGGTGTTTCAACCGCAGACGGCCAGATGCTTCTTGACGCCGCTTCGCAATCTTCCCCGGCGATGGGAATAAAGCCGCGCCTTCAGTGTCATTATCAGCAAGAGGTCGAAGACGACGAGAGCAATGGCATCGTCGGCGACCTCGTGAAGGTTAACCGACGAGTGGAAGGTACTGTGCTATGAAGATCATGAAAGTTTTTGCTTTTGCGATCACCGTTTCGATGCTCGGAGGCGGGATCGCATCGGCGCATACTGTGGTGGCGCCGCAAAGTGCTGTGTCGTCGCAGGTTAACGATAGCGGCACCTTCGCCGCAAAGATCCCGGACATGTCGCATGACAGCAAGACCTCTGTGATGTTCAAGGCGGAGCCTTCGGCGGAGCCGCTCGCCTTCGCGAACTTTGGTCAGTCGGATGAGTCTGGTACGGAGAACTAACCACCTTGTCTTGACGGGTAGCGCAGGGACTGGCCGCTTCGGCCAGCTCCGTCTCAGCGGAGCTACAGATCCAGCGTGACGCCGGAGCGGTCGGAGCCTTCGTCCAGATACGGCCCAGCACGTGGCACCGCGCAACAGATCAAAACTTCGCCGGGCGCGACGGCCGCTTCCGGCGGGTCGGTATAGTGTACCGCCCCAGAGATGATCGGTGTGACGCAGGTGCCGCATAGCCCGCTGCGGCAGCTAAAAGTGGGTGCCAATCCTTGCGCCTCCGCCAGGTCAAGCAAACTGCCAGCGGCAGGGGTCCAAAGCGCAATGATGCCGCTCCGGGCGAAGCGGACCTCGACCGCCTCCTCGGACGCCGCGTGCAGGGGAGGCGCGGGCAAGGGTCGGTCCCGCCGGACGGATGCCGGGCCAAAGCTCTCCAGATGAATGCGGCCATCCGGAACATTGACGGATCTCAGCGCGTCATACACCGACTGCATGAAGCCGGGCGGCCCGCAGAGATAAAACTCGTAATCGTCGAGTGGCAGAAGTTGCGTCAGCAACCCTCGGTCGATCCGGCCCTCGCTGTCATAAGTCTCCCCGATTTGATCGTCGGGCTCAGGCGCGCTGAAGCGGATATGTGTCCGTAGGTTGGCATATTGCTGTTTCATCCGGTGCAGATCCGCGGCGAAGGCATGGTGCCGGCCGTCGCGGGCGCCGTGGATGAACCAGAGGGTGCTGTGGCTGCGCGTGCGCCCGTCATTGACCAGAAGACTGTTGAGCATCGCGATCATCGGCGTGATGCCGATGCCAGCCGAGATCATCACAGCCGGGCGCTTGCTCCCTTCATCGAAGAAGAAATCGCCCCGAGGGGCCAGCGCTTCGATGATCGTGCCGACAGGCGCCGCATGCAACCAGGATGAGCCCGCACCCTCGCGCTTGATGCTGAGGCGGTAATGCTTGCCGTTGTGCGCGTCGGAAATCGTATAGGTGCGTAATGCGGGCGCGCTGGCACCTGCAAGCGGTAGGCGGATCGGCAGATATTGCCCTGCGCGGTACGGTGCGACGCCGCCCCCATCAGCGGGCTCCAGAATGAGCGAGACCACGGCCTCACTCTCGACCATCGTCCGCGTCACTGCGAAGGGGCGCCAGTGCTGACGCAATCGCTCGGCTTCAAGGTTACGCGCGACCTCGTCCCATGCGCCGGTGCGGCTGAGAAACGGGGAAACTCCGGGTTCCGAAAACCGGAGCGGCAGTGCACCCGGCAGGCGGACCACTTCGGCAATATGAAAGCGGATGAGGCGCTCGGCTCCCGCGAAGGCCTGAACCTCGGGTCCATCCCATTGGATCGCCGCCGTGGCCGTCAATGACAGAAGGTCGCCGCTGTCGAAATCGATAAACAGCAAGCCAGCGCGCGGATCGAGCGTCAGGTTGCCGATGGTGTTGAAATGGAAGTTCCCCACGAAGTCCGGCACGGTCAGCGTATGGTCGTCATCCACGCGCACGAAGCCGGGGCGGCCGCCCCGGTGACTGATATCCACGCCTTTCCCGGCCTTGGCCTGGGGGTCTTCGTTGGCGCTGGCGATGAAGAAAGTGTCCGCGCCGGTGACGATCTTTAGCGCCGCGTCATCGAGGCGGGCGGATCGCACAACCGGCGTCTCAACCGGCAGGGCCGGATCCCGAATGAAGTGCGCCACCCGCGTCTGGATATATTGAGGGCAATTGCCAAAGCTCTGTCTCACCTGAACGGTGAAGCCGTCACCCGACAGCTCGCTCACCACACCGTTTAGGCGGTTCCGTCGCCGCGTCGGTAACTCGATCCCCAGAAGACCGATATCTGCGCCCTCCGCGAGCGTACCGGCAAAGGGATCGCCCTTCAGAGGCCGCGCGTGCAATCGCAGCCGGGATGGGTCGGGTGACGTGGCAAAGCCCGGTTGCCCGACCAGGATGGAAGCCCAGGGTTGGCCGGACCCATCGACCGCCGCCGCCAGAACGAACGGCAATTGCGCGAAGAATTGGCGGTGTTGATCGGGCATGACACTGCGGATGGAACTTCGCCCCTGGCGATCCATCTTCTCCGCGGCACCGAGCCGCCGCTGGATCGCGAGTTCCCCTTCGTGAAAAGGCGACTCACTCCCTGGCCATCCCAACGCCTGCATGACGTTTACCTTTGCTTGGATTGATCGGCGGCAGTCATCAGTCGACGCGGCTCCGCGGCATCGGGATGAAGCCTGGCAAAGCTTCGATGCGTTGCAGCCACATCCGAATGGCCGGGAAAGGCTCCAGGGAGATGCCGCCTTCCGGCGCGTGCGCGATATAGCTGTAGCAAGCAATATCGGCGATCGTCGCGCGCTCACCGACCAGAAAGCGCCGGTCCAGAAGATAGGTTTCCATGACCTTGAACAATGACCCGGCGATAGCCGACGCGCGCTGATGGTCGAGCGGGGCACCGAAAAGGGTAATGAGGCGGGCGTCGCACGGCCCATGTTTGACCGGACCGGCGGCGACCGAAAGCCACCGCTGCACATCGGCTGCGCCGACGGCGTCGCGCGGCAGCCATTGTCCGTCGTCATAGCGGGTCGCGAGGTAGATCAGAATAGCGTTGGAATCCGCAACAATGATGCCGTCATCGTCCAGCACAGGAATCTGGCCAAAAGGGTTCAGTGCCAGGAACTCGGGCGTCTTGTTGGCGCCACCCGCCAAATCGACTGCGACGAGTTCGTACGGCAGGTCCAGCAGCGACATAAACAGCCGAGCCCGATGAGAATGGCCCGACAAGGTGACATCATAAAGACATAGCGGGCGGGCCGGCTGTGAAGCCATCGTAAACCTCCTTAGGGCAAAAGACGAAATGGCTGCACTAGCGTCTTGGAATGCTTTGCATGTCCGCAAAGCGTGAAAGCATTGAGGCACAGCGTCGCTGAGAGAGGGCATTGTGTGTTCGAAGTCGTCAACGTCTTCAACTCGCCGCGTGCGACGCCCAACAAGGCGCGCACCAGCAACCCCGCTATAATGACCGTCGCGAGCGCCAGCAAACCGAGCGCGATCGCGTCAGTGATCTATCCCGGCTCTGCCGCCACGAAGCGCCGGCCCGCGATGGAGGAAGCGGCGAGCGGAAAGCTCACAGCCCACCAGACCACACGAAACGGGCAGCACGCCAGCAGGTTGCGCAACCGCCCCAACAGCACCGCCAGAATGAACACGGTCAGCATATAGAGCGAAAGCGCGAAGACGTCTTTGCGAGGGAGAAACCACCGTCTTGCGTGCAGGGATGGTGCTGATGCTCGAAACCGGCGCCTATGATCAGGCCATCGGGGGTGCCTGCACGGAATGGATGCTCCACATGACGGAGACTGGGTGCGTGCCGCTGGCGCCGCTCCCGCTTGTCGCATGCATCCCCGGCTGACACATCCTCTCGCTCGGCTGCGCCAAGCCGCAGACCAAAGATCCGTCTTCGGGACTTGATCCCGCAGTTCTGCTTTGACATGATTGATGCATGATCGCGCTATCCGAGACGCAGAAGGTCCGACTATCGGCATTGGCTGACGCCATTCTTCCGGCTTCGCCGACCATGCCCTCCGCTGGACGACTTATGAATGGTGACGGCGCGATCGATTGTGTCATGCGCGCGCGGCCTGATCTGTTCGTTCCATTAGCCGCTTTGCTCGACACGAACACGGATCGAACAGTGCCAGAATTCTTGGAGACATTGGCGACTCAGGAACCCGAGAGCTTTTCCGTGCTGATGCAGGTCGTGGCTGGTGCGTATTATCTGGATGACGGTGTCCGCAAAACGATCGGATACAACGGCCAGCGCGCGATTCCGCTTTCGGACATAGCCCTGGCGAGCCCGGCTTTCGAGGGCCACACCACCCGCAAGCACCAACGGTTTCGATCGATTTAGGCGACTCCGGACCAGGTGTGCCGGCGCCAGTCCGATAGGGCTATCGGCGCGTCATCGATGTCTCCCGCACAGACGATAGCGCCAAACCGCACATCGCCATCATCGAGAATGCGAAGTCGATGGCCGAGGCGGGCAAGATCCGTCTGCGCCGGATGGCTTCGCTCGATCAATACATCTCCGCCCTCGCTGCGCCAGCGTGGCTTGCGAACCGCCTCGGCGAGGTCGAGCCCATCGCGAAAGATGCCGGTCATGACCTGAAGCAGCGTCTGCACCTGGCCGTCCGCGCCCGGCGTGGCGAGTGCCAATGTGCCCCGATCCGTCAGGACCATCGCCGGGGCGAGGGTGTGAACGGGGATGCGGCCCGGCCCAGCCGCATTGGCGCCATCGGTGAAGCCACCGGCGCGGTTGTTCAGCGTGATGCCGCATTCCGGCACAAAGACGCAGGAGCCGAAATCATCGAAGACGCTGACGAGGGACGATACCGTCATCCCATCGGCATCGCTGACAGCGACCCCGGCCGTATGGAGATAAGCACGTGGACCGCCGCGTCGTTGCGCCGCGGCGAGGTTGATCATCAGTTCGGTACCCAGCAGCCCCTCTCCCTCCGCACAGGCACCGTCGGCCGATACCCGCGTCATCATCATGGGCGCAGCGCCGGCGCCATTCACGGCGAGCGGGGCTTCACCCCGCGCGTGGATCAAGCAGAACATATCGCCGCCAAGGCCGCAGGCATCCGGGGAAACGACACACAGCACGGCCTGGGCTGCGATCATGGCATCCACCGCCGAGCCGCCGGCCACGAGTATCTCCTGCCCTGCCGCCACGGCCAGGGGATGCGCCGCCGAAACCGCGCCGAGATTGCCGTGCAGAACCGGGCGGCTGCGTGAGGAGTAAGACCCTGAGATCAAGGACATGGTGCGTTCAAACCGCCGTATAGCCGCCGTCGATCACCAGCGAGGTGCCGGTGATGTAACGGGCGGCGGGTGACGCCAGGAAGATCACGGCGCCGCTGACATCCTCCGGCACACCTTGCCGGCGCAGGGGAATCTCCGCCTCAATCTTAGCGCGAGCGGCGGTGGGGTCGCCCTGTGCGGCCCAGAAGGGGTCGTTGAAGGGTGTGTCGATCCAGCCGGGCAGGATGCAGTTCACGCGGATTCCGCTGGGGCCGAGTTCATCGGCCAGGCTGCGGCAAAGGCCGAGCAGGGCGGTCTTGGTGCCGTGATAGGCTGGCATGCCCGCATGGCCACGGAGAGCGCCCGTAGAGGCCGTGAAGGTGATGCTGGCATTGCCGGAGTGGGTCAGATGCGGTGCCGCTGCCTGAGCCAGCAGGAAGGGCATGCGGAGATTGAGGTCCGATGACCGCGCCCACATCTCCGGCGTCCAGTCCGCCAGCGGTGCGGCGGAAAGCAGGGCCGCTGCCACGAAAACCGCATCAATAGCACCGAAGGTCGAAATCGCGGTGTCCACCGCCGCCAGGGGGGCCGATGGCGATGCAAGGTCGAGTTCCAGGACCGCGATCTTTGGGCCGCCCGCTTCGGCCACGACGGTCTGCGCAGCCGGGCCATTCCGGTCGACGAGAAGAACGCTGTCACCCTGCCGGCTGAAAGCCAGCACGGTCGCGCGGCCTATCCCCGTCGCGCCGCCGGCAACGAGGACGACCGCCACTATCGGCTCCGCGCCGACTGCGTCGCAACGACGTCGATCGTCGCAGCGGCGTCATCTGCGATCACGACGCCATAGGCCTCCCGCGCATGGCGCCTGGACACCTTGCCGTCGAGCACATCGTTTCGCACGCTCTCCACATCACGGTCGATCGCATGACCGTAGCCGCCGCCGCCCGCCATGACATGGCGAAAGACCTCGCCCTTCTTGAGCGTGATGGGCAGAATGGGAAGTGGCGGCAGACGCACCTCATTCACACCGGGGTTGATGAGATTCGACGAAGGCTGGCCCTCGCCGCCGCCGAACAGTCCATGTGGCGCGTGTACCGCCTTGTCGGAGCGCACACCGAGGAAGACGTCGTCCACCAGGCAGCGATATTCACGCAGGATGCCAAGGCCGCCACGATATTCGCCGGCGCCGCCGGTATCGGGCGCGAAGCCATAGCGCTCGATCCGAATGGGATAGTCGGCCTCGATCATTTCGATCGGCACATTCGATTGGTTGGAGGCCATATGGGGCACGCCTTCCTGCCCGTCATGCGCCGAGGTCGCGCCCCAGGTACCCATGACGCATTCGGAAAAGACGAAGGCGGCGTCCCCATTCCGGCCGGCGAAGGTCGGCAAGGTCGATCCGCCGGTGCCATCCGCCGTGATGCGGTCGGGCAGCGCCTGCGCCAGGGCGCCGTAGATGCAATCCACGATGCGGTAGCCGGTGATGCCGCGCGCCCCGCACGGCGCCGGATGCGTCGCATTCACCAAGGTGCTCGGTGGGGCCAGAACATGGATCGGCCGCGTATACCCGTGGCAGTTGGGCACGTCCGCCGACATGATCGACCGCAACGCCGCATAGACATTGGATTTACAGAAGGACAGCGGTGCGTTGATGCCGCCCTTCACCTGTGCGGCAGTGCCCGCCCAATCCGCCGTGATCTCCGATCCCGCCACGGTCAAGGTAAGACGAAGCACGATCGGGTCGGGATTTTCGCCCAATCCGTCGATATGGTCGACGAAGGTATAGACGCCGTCGGCGATGGCGGAGAAGGCGTGGCGCGCGAGGGTTTCCGCCTGATCCTGAAGCGCGTCGCAATGGCGCTGCAGGTCATCTGCACCATAACGTGCGACCAAAGCGAGAAGACCGCGCTCACCTATCGTGCAGGCCGCCAGCTGTGCACGAAGATCGCCCAGCACCATGTCGGGGACGCGAACATTTGTGGCGATGATGTCGAGCAGCATGGTATTCTCACGCCCGCCATCGAACCATTTCACGAAGGGCAGGCGCAGGCCTTCCTGGTAGATCTCCGTGGCGCCGATGGAATTGCTTCCCGGCACGATGCCGCCGACATCCGCGTGATGGGCGATGGTGGTGCCCCAGCCGCACAACACACCCTCGAAGAAAATCGGCTTGATGACATAAATGTCGGGCAGATGCTGGCCGCTCGCGACATAGGGATCATTGGCAATGAACACGTCGCCCGGAGCGATGCGGCCCGCGTATTGCACGATCAGATGCCGCATAGCGTCGTAGAAGCTGCCGAGATGCATGGGCGTGGTCAGCCCCTGCGCAATGGTCAGCCCCGCCGGATCGCAAAGGGCGGTCGAGTAATCCATCGAATCGCGCACGATTGGCGAATGCGCGGTGCGCATCAGATTGAGCGCCATTTCATCGGCAATCGTCTCGAAGCCGTTCTTGAGCACTTCGAGCAGGATGGGGTCGATGCGCGCGCTCATGCCGGGACCCCCATCGCCAAGGTGATGACGATATTGTTGAAGCTGTCCAGCGCCGCCGTTGCGTTAGGGGGAACGACCGTCGTGCCCTCATATTCCTCAATGATCAGCGGCCCCTGGCGTGCTGCGCCGGTCAAGTCCTCGCGCCCGATCACAGCCGTGGCACGCGAACCGATGTCGCGGCCAAAATAGACATCGCGCGTCGCGGTGCCACACGCCGGCACCGCCTTGCGGATCGGCCCATTACGGGGCGGCTGCGGAATGGTGCCGGTCACGCGCAGGGCGACGAACCGCACCTCGCCCTCGGGCTGGATATGGCCATAAATCCGCCCGTGCTCCCGCTCGAAAGCGGCGCGGATCTCGTCAGGGTAACCGTCAGGCCATGGCCCGCGTTCGAGGTCCACGGGAAGTTCGAAGGCCTGGCCGGCGTAGCGGAGCTGCGCGGTCCAGCCGATGCGAAGATCCGGGGATGCGCCGATGTCTGCCGCGACCTTGTCCTCCAGCGCCTCGAACGCCGCCACGATCTCCGTCATCGGCGTGGCGGACAGCGAGCGCGTAAAGGCCGCCGACTGGGAAACCTCGAAATCCGCCAGAAGAAGCCCGACGGCGCTGAACACCCCCGCGGCGGGTGGAACCACCACGCGCGCCATGCCCAACTCCCGGGCGAGCGCTGCGGCGTGAATGCCGCCGTTGCCGCCGAAGGCAAAGAGCGTGAAATCCCGCGGATCGCGGCCGCGATAAGTCGAGACGGATTTCACCGCGCGCATCATGGTGATAGTGGCGAGGCGATGAACGCCGAAGGCTGCGTCCAGCACGTCGCAGTCCAGGAAGGCGGCGATCTTCGTCTCCAAAGCTTCACGCGCCTTGGCGGCGTCGATCTTGACCGTGCCGCCGGCGAGGGAATGACGGTTGTTATAGCCCAGCACGACATTGGCGTCGGTGACCGTGGGCTCGGTGCCGCCCGCATCGTAACAGGCGGGGCCAGGCGCGGCGCCGGCGCTATGGGGCCCAACCTTCAGGCCGCCGGCGGCATCGAGCCAGACGATGCTGCCGCCGCCCGCGCCCACTTCCGAAATGTCGATCACGGGCAGCTTGAGAGCGTAGCCGCCCCCCTTTACCAACCGGCTGCTGAGGGACATGCCGCCACCCACCTCGTATTCGTCGGTCTTGACGACGTGACCGTCCTCGATCAGGGACGCCTTGGCCGTGGTGCCGCCCATATCGAAGGTGATGATGTCCGTATAGCCGGCGTCACGACCTTGCATCGCGGCGCCGACGACGCCCGCCGCCGGGCCGCTTTCCACCACCTGAGCCGGTTTGGCGATGACGCGATCCACATCCAGCGTGCCGCCGCCGGAATGCATCATCAAAAGACGGCCGGCGATGCCATGGCTCACCAGGGCGGATTTCAGCGACCGCAGATAGCGCGCCACCATCGGCCCGACATAGGCGTTGATGACGGTCGTGCTAGTGCGCTCATATTCCCGAATCTCGGGCAGGATTTCGGCAGAGGCGGAAATGAAGACCTCCGGAAGAGCGGCGCGCATGATCGCCGCCACCTGATCCTCATGCGCCGCGTTCGCATAGGAATGCAGGAAGCAAATGGCCACGGCCTCGACGGAGGAGGCCGCCAATTCGGCGGCGAGCGCACGGACCTCGTCCACCGCCAGCGGCTGAACGACCTCACCCCTCGGCCCCATCCGCTCGGTGATCTCATAGCGGTGGCGGCGCGGCACCAGCGGGGCGGGCTTCTGATACAGCGGCTCGTACAGGCGTGGCACGCGGATGCGGCGCAGCTCCAGCACATCGCGGAAGCCACGCGTGGTGATCAGCGCCGTACGAGCACCGCGACCTTCAAGAATGACGTTGGTGGCGATGGTGGAGGCATGCAGCACCTCACTGATATCGCCATGCGCGATGCCCAATTCGGCGGCGAGTTCGGTGATGCCGCGCAGGATCGCGACCGCATAGTCGTGCGGCGTGGACGGCACCTTGCGGGTGCCGAGAACGCCGGTCGGCGACAGGCAGGTGATGTCGGTAAAGGTCCCGCCGACATCGGCCGCCATTCTATACCCGCGCGCCATGGCCTCAGGCACACCGGAAGCGTTCAAGCTTGGCTTCATCGATGGTAATGCCGAGGCCTGGGCCATCCAGCGGCAGGATCGCCCCATCCCGCACCACGAAGGCCTCGCTCAGCACATCATCTTCATAGTAATGGCCGCCGATCCGGTAAGGATGCGTGCCGGACGGCGCGCTGATCGGAATGACACAGGGCAGGCTGACGCTCAACGTGGCCAGGGCGAAATGCACATTGGCCGCATTGCCGATGGCGGATTCGATCGAGCCGTTGACATCGCAAGGTCGGTTGGTCGCCTCGGCAAGAGCCCCGACTTTGCGGGCACCGACGAAACCACCCGATTTCGCGAGATAGATCGAAATGCAATCGGCACCCTGGGTGCGATCGAGGTCGAGCGCATCATTGAGATCCCAGCAGGATTCATCGGCGATGATGGGGATGGCCGTACCCCGCGTAACCTCCGCCATCTGACGCAGACCGACCGTCGGCTGCTCCACGTAATCGGCGCCGGCATCGGCCAATTGGCCGACGACGCGGATCGCGGTCTTCGTCTCGCGATAGCCCTGATTGGCGTCGAGGCGCAGGCAGATCCCGTCCTTCAGCTCGCGGCGAAGAATGCCGATGAGACGCACGTCCCGCTCGGCATCGACGCCACCCTTGATCTGCAAAGCGGTGATGCCGTCGGCGACGGCGCCCACCGCTTCCTCGATCGCTTCGCCCTCAGGCATCAGCCCCACCATATGCGCCACGGGTACGCTGGCGCGGCAGGCGCCGCCGAGAAGTTTGTAGATCGGAAGGCCAACGATCTTGCCCCAGGCGTCGTGCAGGGCGATATCCACGGCGCATTTTGCATAGACATGCCCGATCACGGCGCGGTCCATACGCTCCCGCGCCATGGTCACCGCCGTGACGTCATGACCGATCAACAATGGCCCCAGCACCTCGTTCACCAGGGCCGCGACGGTCGCGAGGGTTTCACCCGCATGGCGGCCGAAGTCGCCGCCCCAATCGGGCAGGGGCGTCGCTTCCCCATAGCCGACGACGCCGCTCTCGGTTCGTACGCGGATCAGGACGAAGCCACCCAGATCCACTTTGAGGCCGGCCCATTTGAAATCACGCCGTGTGGGCAGCCGAAAGGGAATGGCCTCGATCGATGTGATCTTCATTCTATCTTCTCGTTATCTGACGTTTAGTTTTAGTGGGATCGCGTGGCGACGATGTGATCGGCGCTTCGCAAGGCGAGTGCGGCAATCGTCGCGGCCGGATTGGCGCAGGAGCCGGTCACCAGAATGCTTCCGTCGATGACATAAAGACCGGGCACGTCATGTGTGCGGCCGAAGGAATCGACGACGGACTGTGCGGGATCGCTGCCCATGCGGCAGGTGCCAAGAGGATGCCAACCGAAATCAGGCAATGCCACGGACATGACCCGCTGGGCACCGGCTTCCCACAAGGACTCCTCGGCACGCTTGAGGTTGTAGCGCAGCATGCGCGCGGAATTCTCCGAGATACGGTAATGCAGCCTCGGGACAGGGTTGCCGTCTGCGTCCACACGATCCGGATGAAGATCGACATGGTTCGCCTCCTCCGGCAGATCCTCGCAAATGACACCCCAGACCGCCGACCGGCCGAGCGAGGCTGCGACATGGTCATGCAGCGCCTCCCCCCATTTCGCCTCGCCTGGCCAGGGAAAGAGTGCTGCGGCCAGGGGGCCTCCCGAAGGCCCGAAGTTCCACTTGGCGCCACGCGTGAAATCCAATTCCGGCCGCGTCTCCGCGAATTCCAGGGAATAGATCTGCTGGCCCCAGTGTCCTTGCCACGTCTCCATCGGTTCATCGAAGAGACCGATCGCACGGCCAAAAGGATGAAACATCAACCGCTTTCCGACGAGGCCGGATCCATTGGCCAGCCCCTGGGGAAAAAGCGCCGATATCGAGGCTAGAAGCAGACGGGGGGTTCCAACGGCATTCGCCGCGACAATCGTGATGTCGGCGGCGATCGCATGCTCCACGCCCGCCCTGTCCGTAAAGACGGCGCCGCTGGCATGGCCGGCAGCGTCATGAGTGATGCGACTTACGCGTGCGCCGGTCAGCAACCTGGCCCCATGGGACTCGCTCACCGGCCAATGGGTGATATCGACTGAGGCCTTGGCATCTTCAGGGCAGCCGGTGCCGCAAACACCCCGTTGCACGCAGGGTCTCATGGCGCCGTAGCTCTGGCTCGCGATGGCATTGGACCCTGGCCACCAATGCCAGTTCAGGCGGTTATGCGCGGCGGCAACACGCTCCGCGACCGTCGACAAGGGTAGCGCCGGCATGGGGTAATCCGCATGCCGCGCCTGGGCCGGATCGCCATTCGCGCCCGAGACGCCAAAGGCGCGGTCGACGCGATCATAGAAGGGCGCCAGCTCCGCATAGGTGATCGGCCAATCGTCACCCACGCCATCCAACGTCCGGGTCCGAAAGTCCGATGGCAGGAACCGCATCCACTGCGCCCCATATAGAATGGTGCTGCCACCGACGCCGTTGAACATCATGGGCTTGATGTCAGATCGGCTGTCGTCGATCGGATAGTCACCGGGCGCCTTGCGAATATTGGGATTGGGATGCCACTGCCCCATCGATGCGAGCTCCCAATCCGCGTTGCGTCCAGGATAGGCTTTGCTGCCGTGCCGCGCCCCCTGTTCGAGGCAGATCACGTCCATGCCGGCCTCGGCGAGGCGGCGCGCCATCACGGCGCCGGACAGGCCGGCCCCGATGATCAAAGCCTCACACCGCATGGGCATCGTCCTGCAGGACGAGGTTGAGGAAACGCCGCGTGCGCTCCTTTTTCGGGAAGTCGAGAACCTCCGCCGGGGTTCCTTCTTCGACGATGAAGCCCTCGTCGAAGAAGGCCACACGGTCAGCAACCTCACGCGCGAAACGGATCTCATGCGTGACGATGATCATGGTCATGCCGGCATCGGCAAGGCTGCGGATGACGTTCAACACTTCCCCGACCAGTTCAGGATCGAGCGCAGAGGTCGGTTCGTCGAACAGCATCAGTCGCGGTCTGACCGCAAGCGCGCGCGCAATGGCGACGCGTTGCTGCTGACCGCCCGACAGATGCTGGGGGAAATGGTTCGCGTGATTGGAGAGGCCGACGACGTCGAGAAGCTGCCGCGCCAGCGTCTCGGCCTCGGCGCGCGGCAGGCCATGAACGCGGATCGGGGCCTCGATGATGTTCTCAAGCGCCGTCAGATGGCTGAACAGATTGAAACTCTGGAACACCATAGCGACACCGACTTCGGCGCGAGCCTTGGCGCGGCCGGAGGTCGGCCGCAACCTGCCATGCTCTTTGGTATAGCCGACGTAGCGGCCGTCGATGGTGATGTCGCCGTCATCGATGGATTCGAGATGGTTGATGAGGCGAAGGAGCGTGCTCTTTCCCGAACCGCTCGGGCCGATGATGGCAACGACCTCGCCGCGCTTGACCGAGAAACTGACGCCCTTCAGCACTTCCCGCTCACGATAGCTTTTCCACACGTTCACACAATTGACGAAACGCGCGTCCCGCTCGGTCGGTGCGGCAACGGCGTCGGGCAGAAGTGCCTGTACCGCTTCGGTGCGTGACACCGCCAGCGTCTGCTGGGCGTGAATGACGACAAGCGGCGGCACGGCGCGTGGCTTATAGCCGGGGATCAAGCGCACCCAACGGGCCGTCACGCCGCGCCGTTCGGGATCGAGCGACCGTTCCATAAAGATCTGAACGATGGAAATGGCGCTGGTGAGCACGAGGTAGATCAACGCGGCACCCGCGAAGACCGTGAAGAACTTGAAGTTCTGGCCCACAATCTGCTGCGCCCGAAAGGTCAGCTCATTGACGAAGATGATCGAGGCAACCGAGGTCATCTTCAGCATGCCGATGGTGTCGTTGGCGAGCGAGGGCAGAATGGCCCGCAACGCTTGCGGCAGCACGATGCGCCGCAGCGTCAGCACCGGTCCCATGCCAAGCGACGCGGCTGCTACGCCCTGCTGTGGATTGACCGAAAGAATGCCGCCGCGAATGATCTCCGCCGAGAAGGCTGCCTGATTGAGGCTGAAGGCGATCACGGCTGTGGTGAAGCTGCCGAAGGTGATTCCGATCAAGGGCAGCGCGTCGAAGATGAAAACAATCTGGAGCAACTGCGGCGTGCCGCGCATAAACCAAATATAGAGCCAGGCCGCGGCGCTGAGCGGCCTGACCGAGGAGAGCCGTGTGAGGGCCAGAACCAGACCAAGAAAAAGACCGATGGTCATCGCGATAGCGGTGATCTCGATTGCCAGGAGCGCACCGGACCAGAGAAAGCCTCCGCTGAAATAACCAAGAACCTCGGAGAGGGTACCCAATACCACGATCCTTATGGACGAATGAAAGCCGCGCCTTGGCTATGAACGCGCGGGTTGCCAATGGCACTCGGCGTGCCCGGCGCCACGATCAGGGAAAATATCACCGCGCCTTGGTTTTGAGGCGGCGTGAGTCATCGCCTTGGGTCCCGTTGATGGCTCTAGCTGGTTCTGCTTTTTCGACACGCTTGACCAATTGCGACCGCGCAGCGGGATTGAGAAAGGATTCGATCGATGCCCGCTCAGATGCACGCCCGTGGTAGGATATGGACAGGATATGAGCGGGGCCTTCGCTGGTCGAAACATAGACATGCTTCATGCTGCTGTCGAAATAGGCGCTTTCCCCCGACTGCAGGGAGAAGGGCGCATATTGATCGGTATGCACATCGATCGAACCCTCGATGACATAGATGAACTCCTCGCCGCCGTGCTGACTCCATTCGGCGAAATCGTCCGGGGATCGCGCGCTCACCCACATTTCGAGCGGGATCATGTTCTTGCGTGAGATCTCGATGGAATGGGCGTGATAATCATATTGCTCGCTTGAGAAGGCAACGGCCTCACCGCGATGCGTCACCGTCTTGCGGCCACTCACGTCTATCTTGGGTCCAGGCTTCACGATCTGCTCAATCGCAACGCCAAGCCCACTGCAAATGCGCATGACGATGTCGAAGGACGGGGATACGTCCCCGCGTTCAATCTTCGAGAGATTGGATGTGGAAACGGAAGCGCGTTCCGCCACGTCGCTCAACGTTAGGCCACGATCGAGGCGCAGCGCCTTCACACGCTCACCGATCGGCGTCGTGGCCTCGTCTGCGAACTTCTGCGGGTCGTGGCTTTGCATGGACTATCCGGTTGCAGGGTACGACCCGGCCGCGGGTCGTTTGCGATCGACGAAGGATAGCCGCGCGTCGCGGCCCTCCGCAACCCGAATTCTCGTAAATGATAATTTTATCGCCAGTGGTCGTCACTCGTGTGCGACGCGCGTTCAAACTTATGCTCTTTATCGGTCATATGCTCAGTTTTTGATACTGGGCGGGTCCGGATCGCCTTCTAGCCCAATTGATTGCCTGTTATTTCGCTTTTCAGGACAAAAAATCTCTGACTTAATAATCCTGTCGGATCCGGGAACTCCTATCCGACGGACGCCACCATGAGGCAGAAGGCTTTTGATGATCAATGACGTGTCGCGCGCCAAGGTGCGCCCCGCCTTTGTCCATGCCCCGGCATTTTGACGTGGCGCGCCATCCCCTCGATCCGCTCACGCCGGAGGAGATTGCCCGCGTCGCAGCTGCAGTCAGGACCTGTGCGGATTTTGGCCTGGATATTCGCTTCGTCTCAATCGGCCTGGCCGAGCCGGCCAAAGCCGACCTCGCCGCATGGCATAGTGGTATCGCAGTGTCCCGCCTCGCCTTCGTCAGTCTCTATGACGTCGCGCAGCGCTGCGCTTATGAGGTGACCGTCGATCTGCCTGAGGGGCGTGTGGCCACGGTTCTCGCCCGGCCCGGCCTGCAACCCGGTATCGTGCTTGAGGAATTCGCCCTGTGCCAGGCGGCGGTGAAGGCCGATCCTGCCTGGCGAGCGGCGATCGCGCTTCGCGGCGTGACCGATTTCGAAAAAGCTCTGATCGATCCGTGGTCGGTCGGTGCCTATGGCGATGAGCGCTACCCGGACAAGCGGATGGCCCTCGCCCTGACTTGCATTCGCGGCGACCACAATGATGTCGGCTGTGGCCGCCCTGTCGAGGGCGTCGTCGCCTATGTCGATCTTGAGACGATGACGGTGGTCGAGGTGGTGGATACCGGTGTCGTGCCGCTACCGCCCCTCACCGGTTTCTACACGCCTGCAACCGTCGGGCCCTTGCGAACCGACATCAAACCTCTGGAGATCGTTCAACCCGAAGGCGCGAGTTTCACCGTCGATGGCCACCAAGTCCTTTGGCAGAACTGGTCCTTCCGCGTCGGCTTCACGCCGCGTGAGGGCCTTGTGCTGCATGAGATTGCGTATAAAGACCAAGGCCGGGTGCGGCCCATCATCTATCGCGCCTCGATGTCCGAAATGCTGGTGCCGTACGGTGACCCGACACCTGGGCACGCTAAGAAGAACGTCTTCGACAGCGGCGAATACGGCCTCGGCCGCATGACCAACAGCCTGACGCTTGGCTGCGATTGCGTTGGGACCATCCATTATTTCGACGCCCATCTCGCCACCATGAGCGGCGCGCCCATGACCATCCGGAATGCGGTCTGCCTGCATGAGGAAGATACCGGCACGCTGTGGAAGCATTATGATTGGCGCACGCGCAATACCGAAGTGCGCCGGTCCCGGCGCCTGACGGTCTCGTTCTTCGCGACGCTCGGAAATTACGATTACGGCTTCTTCTGGCATCTCTACCAGAACGGCAACATCGAGATTGAGATCAAGCTGACCGGCATCCTGTCGACCGGCGCCGTGCCGGCCGGCACGCTGCCGCCCTGGGGCAGCCTGATCGCACCGCAGCTCTATGCGCCCATCCACCAGCACCACTTCATCTATCGGCTCGACATGGATGTGGACGGGGGCGGCAATTCGCTGTTCGAGGTTGATACGGTCGCTGACCCGCTGGGGCCGAGCAATCCCTACGGCACCGCCTTCCACGCCGTCGCTCGTCCCCTCAGGAGCGAAGGCGAAGCCATGCGGGATGCGAACCCCGCCATCGGTCGCGGTTGGCTTGTCACCAACCCAAACCGGCTCAACCATCTCGGCCAGCCGACGGCCTATAAGATCATGGCGGGCGCCGACATTGCGAAGCCCTTTGCGCATCCGGACTCCGCCATCATGCGACGCGGCGGATTCATGGCCCATACGCTATGGGCGACGCGTCACGACCCCGCCGAACTCTATGCCTCGGGCGACTACATCAACCAGAACCCCAACCCCGATGGCCTGCACAAGTGGGTTGCCCGCGATCATGCTCTGGAAAACACCAACCTCGTGGTCTGGTACAACATCGGCGTGCATCACATTCCCCGCCCCGAGGAATGGCCCGTGATGCCCGTGGCAACGGCGGGCTTCATGCTTAAGCCCGTCGGATTCTTTGACCGCAATCCCGCGATGGATGTGCCGCCGCCGGTCGCCGTCATCGCCTGCTGCGCCCCATAACCCTCTTCTCATGATCAAGGATGTTTCCATGAAGCCGATCAAAGCCATGACCTTCGCCCTGGCGGGTGCGCTGTCGCTCTTCGCCGCATCACAGGCGAAGGCCGCTTGCGATCCCGCCGGCCTCGCCACGAAATACCCGACCCTTGTCGGCAAAACGATCATCATGGGCCTCGACCCTGAGACACCGCCCTATGCCACGCGCGACCCCAAGAACTTCAACAAATTCGTAGGCTCAGACATAGAACTCGCGAAAGCCGTCTTCGTCTGCGAGGGTCTGAAATACGAGTTCCGCCCCGGCGCGTGGTCGGGCCTGCTTCCGGCGGTGAATGCCGGGCAGATCAGCCTGATGTATTATCTGTATTACAGCCCCGAGCGCGCGAAGCAGGTCGATTTCATCAATTACATGAAGGCCGGCGATGGCGCGCTGGTTCAGGTTGGCAACCCCAAGAACATCCGGTCGGAAGCGGATCTCTGCGGCAAGACCGTGGTCGCCGGACTTGGAACGGTCGAAGAAGCTCAACTCCGCACCCTGTCACCCAAATGCGTCTCCGAGGGGAAGGGCGCCATCGACATCATGACGGCCAGCGACAGTGCCTCCGGCATGCGTTTGGTTGCCAACAAGCGCGCCGATGTCGATCTCGATGATCTCGTCTATGTCGACACCATGGTCGCGCAACAGCCGAAACTGCTGTTCCGTGCCTACAGCGTCATCGCCGACACCAAGATCGGCGTCGCGATCAAGAAGGGCAATGACCCGCTGAGAAACGCCATCTTCGACGGTCTGACCTCCGTCCAGGCAGCCGGGGGGCAGTTGGCGATCTTCAAGACTTATGGTCTGTCCACTGATCTCATCATCCCACCGACGGTGATGACAAAGTAGCGTCCGCCTTCCAAAGGCTGGGATTTTGGGAAGCGCCCGAAATCCCAGCTATCGCGCCAGCCTTGGTCCTCGTTCATCGCCCACCCGCAGTTCGCTCGGCCAAGCTTGCCACATCCCAGGAGCAGCGGGCAGGCTTGCAACAGAGCCGTATCGATGATGTCGCCGCAGATCCTTAACTCCCCGCGGCAAGTTGAGACGAAATGTCTGCCCCTCTTCCCTTGGCAACCCGGTTCACCATCTCGACCAAATCATGTGCGCGTAGCCCATCGGTTAGCGTACATTGTGGTGCGCTACCTTCCGCCAATATCTCTGCGAGATGATCGATCTCGGCTTGGTACGCGGGCCGGTATCGATCCCAAAAGTGGGCGTGTCGACGGGAAACGCGCGTATCATCAGCGGCGTCGAGGATCACCTCACTGACCCGTGGGTCGTTGCAGATCAGTCTACCCGCGGCACCGAAGATCTCGAGCCGCTGCTCGAAGCCATGTACGGCTTGGCGTGTCGCCGAAATCTGCGCAACGGGTCCTTCCGCCCAAGAAAGCTGAATGTGGGCCGTATCCACAGCGACCGCGTTGGGACCTACGCCGGGCATCTGATCTAGCTGAGCGTCTATGCGGTCAGGAAACCGGCCGACAAGCCAGAGGAGTTCGTCAAGGTCATGAACCACCATGTCCGAGACAATCCCTCCTTGATGCAAGGCTTGCGATGTGGTCGGCGGCATCGGGTCCCGACTGAGTTGCAGAATATGCTGCACCCGGCCAATCTCTTGCGACGCCACTCTGTGGTGCATCTCGCGCCGCGCCGGATCAAAGCGGCGATGAAACCCGAGAATGACCGGCAGATTCGCTGCCCTGACATGATCAATGATGTCCACGATGGCCTCGCGTCTGAACGCCACGGGCTTCTCACACAGCACAGGCAAGCCGAGGTCACAGGCTTTGTAAATGTAATCAGTATGCGTCGCCGTCGGCGATGCGATGACCAGCGCATCGGGATGCGTGGCCTCCGTCGCGCTGGCCAAGTCAGGAAAGCAGGGGACATCCCAACGGTCCGGCAGCTCGGCGCCGGCCGCCGGATCAACAAAAGCGACAAGTTTTAGCCGGGGAGCGCGGCTAACTGAGAGCGCGTGTACTGCCGCTATTCGGCCTGCTCCAATGATCACGACTCGATATCTACCCATCGTCTCCCTCGCAAGTGACCGCAACGTTCAACGCCATGGTGTCTTCCTCTCGCGCTTTGCGCCGAAAGGGTTCCTAACTCAGAACGGATAATGTGGACGCTCGGTATCGATCGTCATCCAGCGGCGGTAGGTGAATGCTTCCAGGCCGCCAGCACCGCCGAAGCGGCCGATGCCGCTCGCCTTGATGCCGCCAAACGGGACATGCGCCTCGTCCTGGATGGTTGGGCCATTGATGTGGCAGATTCCGCTGTTGATGCTGCGCGCGACCGCCATGGCACGGTTGATGTCCTTGCTGAAGACGGCCGCCGACAGCCCGTATTCGGTGTCGTTCGCGACCTGGACCGCCTCGTCGTCGGATCCGGTCCGGATCACCACGGCGACCGGCCCGAAGACCTCTTCGTGGTAGATCGCCATCCCTGGGGTCACTCGGTCGAGCACGACCGGTTCAAGGAAGACGCCCTCGGCCGTGCCTCCGGCGCGCCGAATGGCACCTTTGCCCACAGCATCCTCCATCAGGGTCTGCACCCTCTGAACCGCAGATGCGTTGATCATGCCGCCGAGTTGGCCGTTGCCGCCGCCCCGGGTCGCTGCAAGTCCCGAGGCTTTCTCAGCCAGGCGATCGACAAACTCATCGGCGATACGGGCATCGACGATGACGCGCCCGCTCGCCATACAAATCTGTCCCTGGTGCATGAAGGCGCTGAACGCTGTTGCCTGCACGGCATCGTCAAGGTTGGCGTCGTCGAGCACGACAAGCGGGGACTTGCCGCCCAGTTCCAGGACGCACGGCTTGAGCGCCTCACCTGCCAGCCGGCCAATCACCCGCCCGATCTTGCTTGAGCCGGTAAAGTTCACGTGCCGGATCGCCTCATGACGGATGAGCGTTTCCACAAGCGCCGGGGTAGCGGCGCGCGACCCGCTGACGAGGTTGACCACGCCACGCGGGAAGTCCCGGCACACGCGCTCAATGATCGTGTAGTGCGTGGCCGGGCAAGATTCCGAGCTCTTGAGGACGCAGGTATTGCCGCAGGCGAGCGCCATTGCGAACGAGCGCACGAAGAGGACGATCGGCGCATTCCACGGTGCGATGCCGAAGCAGACGCCCCAAGGCTCGCGCGTGGCGAACGAGAGCGAGCCGGAGCGGTCGGTCGGCATGGTTTCCCCGGTCAGTTGGGTTGTCATGGCAGCGGCTTCGCGCAGCATGTTCGCGCCGAGATCGCAGTTAAACGCTGCCCAGCTTCTGGCAGCGCCAGTCTCCAACACCATTGCGGAAACGATCTCTTCGCGTGCTTCCAGCAGACGATCTGCCGCCTGCCAGAGAAGTGCCCGCCGGTGTGTCGGGCGTGTCCTCGACCATGACGCGAAGGCTTTTGAAGCGGCCAACGCAGCACGCTCCGCATCCACCGGCGCCGCCTCCGCCGTAGCGCTGGCTAGCTTTCCAGTTGCCGGATCAAAACAATCAAAGGTGAGGCCGCTTGCAGCGGGCTGCGGCTCGCCGTCGATAATGAGATTTGCGATCATTGCTGTACCCTGATGGCGATGGATTTCAGTCCGTGGTGCTGGCTGGCCTTTGCGGCGGCTGCCGGGCGCCGATCAAATCCCGATGTCAGCGCGGGCCAGCGCGTCCCGCAGTGATCGTCGCGAAATAGAAGCGACCTCGGATGGCCGGAGATCCTTGTTGGCGGGCGAAAACACCTCGGGATTGACCTGCGCCAGACCGTCGATGCGCGCCAACACCCGCAAGACATCGGTGATCGGGAACTCGCCCTCTCCAGGCCAGAGCCGGTCAAAGCAGTTTTCCAGCAACGAGACGCCGGCGGGAAGCGCGAGCGGGCCGTCGTTGAGCTGGACAGTGTGGATGCGGTCGCCAGGGATCGCTTCCAGGTCGCTCAGCGTCGAGCCGCCCCGAACAAAATGCAGGATGTCAAACACCAAACCACCATTTAGACGGTCGGCTTGCCGCACGATATCCCAGGCGTCATTCAGCGTCCTGACACCCCACATCGGCAGGTTTTCGAGGTCGCAGATGACTCCGAATTCGCCTGCGAGATCGCAGGTTTTCGCGAAATCCTCAATGACCTGTTCAACCGGCAGGTGGCCAGTCGGGAAAGTCGCGTTCAGGCTCACATAGGAACAGCCGAGCGCCTGGCAGAGTTGGAAAAAGCGTAATGGCGTGATGTCCAGATTCGTGTTGTCGGACGATACCATTGCCGTCCAGGCGCTGAGCGGGTCCAAACGGACGATTGCTATGCCAGCGTCCGCCGCCATCGATCGTGCGTCGGCCAGTGTCAGACCTGACTCCAGGATGACAAGAGCATCGTGTGCTCGCAGGGACAGACCGTCGAAGCCCGCCAGACGCGTGGCCTCAACCATTTCAGGGAAGGAGAGATGCGTTAGATTTGCAAACGGCATCACCAGTGGACCGCGAAGTCCGTGACTGCGCACGCTTGGCGTGATCTGGTTTGAAGACATCGTCGTTTCCATTCGATTGAGGGCTGTCTTCGCCAGCCTGCTGGTCAGAGTTCTCGCAGGCCGCTGGGTTGGACGGCATAGTGGCTCGCCAGACCGCCATCGGCTTCTATGTTGGTGCCACGCAGCCAACTCGATCCGCCCTCCAGCAGGAAGGCAATGATCGGTGCGAGATCGGCCACCTGAGCCGATCGGTCCATCACCGCCATGTCCTGCTCGACCCTGTCGCCGAGGGTGGCGACGAAGTCCTGGAGGATGGGCGTTTCGACCGGACCGGGACTGACGCAGTTCATGCGGATACCCCGGCTGCGCCACGTCCAGCGGTTCAGCAGCGTCCATGCAATAATGTACTGCTTGGAGAAGAAATAGCTGTGCGGCGTGACGACCGCATGCCTTTGGCAGAACGACTCCGCTTCGTCGAAATCGACGCCATGGAACTCGTTGATCAGTTCCACGTTGTCGCGCCAAGCGTGACCGGCGAAGGAGGCCAGGTTCACGATGGAGCCCCCGTCTGCGAGCTTCGGAATCAATCCCAGTGTCAGAGTACGCAGGCCGATGGCATTGACCTTCAGCACGTCTGCGGGCGCCGCCGTCGGCGGCAGGCCGGCGATGTTGCATAGCCCGCGGATGCCAGCCGGCAGGTTGGCGACAAGTTCGCGGACCGGAGCGGCGTGACCGAGATCGCACGAGACGAAGTGGTCGCAGGTCCCGGTGGCCGGTTCCCGCCGGTCCACACCGATGACCACCATCCCGCGGTCGCGAAGCAAGCGGGCGACGCCAGCCCCGATGCCGGACGCAACGCCGGTGACGACGACGGTCATGCAAGCGCCCTCCCGCCGTTCACTGTGCGCGACGTCCAGGTCTGCTCCAGAACCAGAGCCACCACGAATGCAAACGATCGGGCATGCCTGATCGCCAAGCAGCCTCTGTCATCCAAATGCTTCGACACTTTCCCTCCCATCAGATTGGAATTCGGTCGATCGCAGCCAATGCTATTTGGACAGCGCCGCCTTTTGGCCGATGTCAGCCGTTATAAGTCCGCATACGTAAATCAGTTTCCCAGTGTGCACAATGGCCATTTGCTTGGTGTCGGCCTCGCGGAACTCGGCGTCGCTGGCGACCAAGGCATGGTGCGCGTGATCGTGGATCCGCATCCATGCTGACGTGCGATTTCCGTCGCCGCGTCGCGGACTAGCAATGCCTGAGAGGGCGACACAAAAGGCGCGGCTTGCACCTGTCGCCGAGCACTTGGAGTCTGGAGCCAGAAAGACTGTGCCGTTAGCGGCAGCCCAAGAAAGCGGGCGATCGTCAAGCCAGGGCGATCTGGCGACGGATAGCGTCCACGGCGCTGGTGAGCGCAGCTTCGAACAGCTTCGCGGCATCCGGATTGAAGCGTACAGCGGGGATTGCGAGGTTGACGGCGCCGACCGGGCGCATTGCTTCGTCGAGGATCGGCTTGGCGACGCCGATGATGCCGGGCGTCCACTCCTCATAGGAATACGCAAAGCCCTGCGCCACGATCTTCGCCAGGTTCTTGCGCAGCGCGCCCGCCGTTTTGATCGTTGACGGCGTTCTGGACTCAAACGAAATGCGTCGGATGTAGTCGTCCTGAATGTCCTTCGTCAGGTGGGCGAGAATGGCCTTCGCCCCCGACGTGGCGTAGAGCGGCGCCGCATCGCCGAGCTTGAGATGCGAGACGAGACGCTGCGGACCCATGACCGTGCAGGCGACCTCGACGATGTCGCCCCTGAGAAGGTTCAGGGCACTGGATTCAAGCGTCTTGGCAGTGAGCTCGGTCAGCACCGGTCCAGACACCGTCACGAGATCCCGTGCCAAGCCAGCCTGCTTCGCAAGACGCGTGAAGGCCGGTCCTAGCGCGTAGGTCTTGCCCTGGGGCTCGTACGCGAGCCACTTCCGTGACACGAGGTTCTTCAACAGCTGCGTCAGGCTGCTCTTCGGAATCTGCAGCGCTTCGGCGATCTCGGTATGCGACATATCCCTATCCCAGCTGCTCAGCAGCTCGAACACGAGGAGAACCCTGTCGGCGGACTTGACGGTCCCGGCGGCTGTGGCTTGGTCTGACATCAAGTTCACATAGATGAACTTGGTCCAGCATGCCAGATTACTCTTCTATGGATGGCCGCGCATCATGTTGGCTTGCTGTGTGCCACCAAGGCCGGTGCGAGCACGACCGGGCGGGATGCGCAACGAATGTGAACGGAGCGACCATGGACTAGATCGCTTGGCCGCGGAGCCAGGCGGCCCCTTTGACGTAAAGGGCGTCCACCTCGGGCCCGGTCAGGCCGGGCATATCCTTCTTCACTGGATAACCAATCCGCGTTTGCAAATAGGCAAGATGCCTGTAGCCAGGTGGAAATTGTTCTAGGAGGGCGAGCTCGAGCGGGGGCACAGCGCCTGGTGTCACCGGGTCCATCCGGTCCTTCTCGTAGATGGGTTGACGCAGAACGATTCCCCATCTGCCGTTCCTCTTTTCGAGGAAGTCGTAGAATCGGCCTGTGCAGAGCACGTCGCAGAGCACGCCCTCGACCTCGGCACGCTGCGAAATCGTCATCTTGGTCTGCGACACCGCGCGATCCCCAGCCAGATCAATGGAGATTCCGCCGAGGAAGTGCAGGATGCTGACACCCTTGGCCCAACCTTCCTTGCTCATGACGATGAACTCGTCGCCCGTACCCTGGGTCCAGGTGGCCATCATGCGTCCGTCTGGATGCCAAACTCCGCGGAACCGCTCCCAATCGCCAGCATCGCGCCAGATTACCCAGTTCTGCAGCAGCTCGCGGATAGCGACCCGATCCGCAGCCTCGTGGTCATTGACGAGAACCTGAGCAGGATCACTCACGTCATTCATGAAGGCTCCAACACAGATGTGAACTGGTTCATATAAGCGTAACGCCTGGTCAGGCGTCAAGGCATCACGGTGGGAATGGGTTCTCTTGCAAATGTCGGTGTTAGGTTCGTTTAACTATGCGAACCGGCCGATTTGACCAAAACTCCCCTTAACTGGGTCCTGCCTGGTTCTCGGTGCAGGTCGTTACGGTTTTGGGGCATTACGAGACCTCCCAATGCATGGCATTCCGGTCGTCATTCGCCTCCGGGTGGCCCGTCTGCGATGTCGCGAGGCCTACTTGCGACCAGAAGATATTTGCCGAGCAGCCGGCTGGCTTGGCTGAGCCCCTGCTTCGACATACGCGCCAGGTCATCGACATCCTGCAGGCGCTCGGGCATGCCGCAGGTGGCAAGCCCGCTGAACGCATCCTATCGCGGCTCGGTCTTCAGGCCAGCGATGATACCGTTCTGAACCATCTCAAACGTCGCGCCCCGCCAGATCACCGCGAGCTTGACCACCCATTCCATGACCGCCCTCCTATGTCGCAGAAAGAAGCGATCGTCCCTGACCCGGCGTCACTCTGACCAGGATTTTCCCGCTCCCGCACACGGAAGCTTGGTCTTGGTTGTGGTTGCCGCGATCAAGCCGCTTGGCCAGTCAAACATAGTGCTGCCTGTGCAACGCGCTGAGCGATCCGTTTAGACAGCACCGGGTCTGATACCGCGCGGGCGAGCGTAACCCCCCCGCAGAGCATCGCGAGCAGCACAATTGCCTGATCCTCTTGCGAGGGGGCGAGGGAGCATGGATCACCGTTCCCGTCCAAGCCCGCAGCAATCTCATCGACAAGGCGATACAACTCTGCCGTATAGGCGCCTCGCGTTTCATCGTCCGCGCGCATCACGTCAGGGGAGAGGCTCGGCAAGGCACAGCTGTCGCCGAGATCGCAGGTCCGCTTATAACCGAGATAGAAGCCGACAAATGTCGTCAGCCAGCTTTTCGGCTCGTTGGCTCTGAGCGCCGCAATGCCCTGCCGCAGCTCGTCTAGGCCAGACAACATTGCGGTGCGGAAGGCTTCCCTCTTGGATTTGAAGTGACCATAGAAAGCGCCATTGGTCACCCCAGCGGCCTTCGTAAAGGCGTCGATGCCAGCGCCTCCGTAACCCTCCTGACGGAAAACCCTTCCCGCTGCAGCGACGACCTTGGCCTTGGTCTCTTGTTTGTGCTCGGTGCTGTAGCGCATGCCCAACCTTATTAAAAGAGGGATCACTCTCTATGTCTTGTATAAAGAGTGACCGGTGTTTATAGATAGAGAGCGGTCGGTATATATCAGACATCCATTCTGTTCAAATGAGGAGAAGTCCATGCCCATTACGCTCACGGTGCCCGAAGGTCTCCTGTCGCCAGACGAGCAGGCTGAAGCCTTTGCAGGGCTGACGGACGCGCTCCTAGAGATCGCTGGCCTGACCGGAAACACTTTTATGAGGGCCAACATTGTTGGCTCTATCAACGTGCTGCCGAAGGAACATGTGCTTGCTGGCGGCAAGCCGGTTGCAGCGGCTTTTATCGAACTCAAGTTGCCTGAGATCGCACTTGCAACGCCCGATGAAAAAAGGGCTTTCATCGAGAAGGCAACGGATGTCGTCGAAAGGATTGGCGGCGGACGGCTGAAGCGCGAGCATATCTGGTCGAATATCGTCTACGCTCCCGAAGGAGCTTGGGGCATTGCGGGACGCAGTTACGGCAGCACCGATCTCGTTGAGGCCATTGCCGGCGCCACAGCCTAGCGCTCCTCGGGAAAGAGAACGTCTAAAAATCGCCGGGCGCACGGCAAGACTTTTGGCGCGGGCTCGGCCATGTTTTGAGGTTAAATATGCAGCTTGCCAACTATCTCTTCTTCACCACGCAATGCGAGGACGCGCTTGCGTTTTACACCGAATGCGGACTCGGCCGCATAACAACACTGATGCGTCATGGAGACCACGGCATCCCGATAGCCAGCGAGGCGATGAAGGGCAAAGTGATGCACGCCCGCTTCGAAGGACCAGAACTCCTATTCTTTGCATCGGACAATCACGACGCGGAACCCATGCGCGGTTCTTCGCATATTCTTATCATGGCCGATCGCCACAGTACTGATGGACTGTTCGTCAAGCTTGCCGCAGGCGGCAATGTGACGACGCCTCTCGCGATGCAACCCTGGGGTCGCTACTATGGCAAACTTACCGATCAGTTCGGCGTCCAGTGGATGCTGGACTTTCTTCCATAGCCGAGGTTTCATGGGTGGAAACCTGCTGGCGTTCCATTTGCGTCGCAGGCGAACGGAGTGAGATTGGAACGGCTGGCGCGATACGTCAGTCAGAGAAAACCTAAATGTGGACGTAACGCGACGACAAGGCGTCTATGACGGGCTTTCTGGGACCGGAGGGTGGACGTCGCGATGCGGGGGCCTCGGCTCCTTAGCGACGCGATCTCCGACAACGAGTTCTGCGGCGGACCGCACGACGACTCGTCGAAGCCACCTCGCTTCGACTTCGCCATCACCGCCGTATCGTGGTTCACGGCACTAATTCGATGGTCCTGTGCAAGGACGGTCGCGTGATCCTCGACGGCATCTACGTTAAGACGACCAGATAGACACTCCTGCGCTGGGAAACGAGCTTATGGTGACGCGATCCTTACTTGCCTGCTGCTACCACGACCTCAAGGTGTGTGGCGCCTATCTCTCGAACGCAGTAGCGCGTGGAGGTCGATTGAGAATTTCGTCGATGCTTTTGGCCGTGATTTGTGGGTTGCTCCAAACCGACCCAGCATTTGCGAGTGGTTTGCTGCCATCCGTACCGATCACGGCTGGCCCCTTCCCGAATTTCGTCGGGTGCCTGAACTATGTTGAGGCGACATATCGACGACAGGTGGCCATGGCCATGCCCAAACCCTTGAGGAGTCCACATGGGGGAACTCATCAAACGATTCTTTCGACGAAAGGGGTTGTTCGAGACGTGGGCGAACGGGCCACCTACAATTCCGAAATCGGACATGTAAACCGGGCTGTCGACATCAACTTTCGTCTGATAGTCACAAGCTATGACTGGGAGCGTTATACTCTCAGTTGCCAGGGTGCAGTCTTCACCGGCTCGCAACAAAACGGCTACGCCTCCCAAGGTACTGAGCCAATTCCTCCGGGCAAACCTTTGGTGGTTCCGTCGCAATGATCCCTTACCCCTCCGTGCCAATGAAGATGAGACATCGACGCTCCGGAAGTTCACCCCTGAGGGCGCAGGTAAAACATCGACCCGGCGGCAAGATCACTATCATCTTCGCGCCAGATGTCGTGACCACCACCGATGCAAGGTCAGTGCCTCGTGCGGGGAGGGGGTCGATATGGCTTCACTATACCAGATGGAATGCGCCGTGAGAGTCTATTGGCTTACAGTCTTCGCTATGACAGCGGCAACGCTTCCATCCTGATCCAGACGGCCTTGCGGCAGCGGCGCTTCGCCGCGCAATTCACAGGCGGCACTTTCGCAGGCTTCGCCACGTCCTGCGATTTTTTCCCAGACAACAGTTCCGACAACAGTGGTGAATATCAATGTTTCGCCACACATCACTTTCAGAACAATAGTCGCATTTGCAGTCAGGGGCTGGATTGGGCGACGTACCGGACCTATTCCTCCGGCAGCGTTGCGGATGTCACCGAGGGGAAGCCGAAGCTCGTCGCGACCTGCGCAGATGATGACTGCGGAGACGACGACACCGGCGCCGGCGCCCGTTGGAACCTCCATCCTGAAACGGCAAACGGCAAAGCCTTCCCGCATTCACTACCCCAGTTGGATGCCGAGGCGATGGATTCGATGACCGACGATCAGCCGTCCTGGCTGAAGACCTGCCTTACAGATCAGAACTTTCCGCAATCAGGGCCGCCAAAGTGATGTGGATGAGCCGAGCTGGAACTCGACCCGCGGCAACGGCACGCTGCGACATCTTCCGAGCCTCGCAAACGTCGCTCAATAACCCATCGTCTTGGGAGAACTTCGAAACCTTGGGATGCGCCGGCTCGTTTGATGATTTGCACCATCAACATCCAAAAGCCCGCTGGGTGTGACGCCGCTTGTTACGACCATCGCCACCATCAGCGAAGATAGGCCGCAGCCAGGGATGGAGCCTGCGAATGGAAGCCAGTAACGTCACAGCGGCCTGCCGCCCAGCCTTCGCATGCGACGCCCTCCCTACTGCACTCCATCGATGGCCTTCTGAATATTGTCGCGGCGCGGGGCATCTGCGGGCGCCAAGACAAGTGATTCCCGAAAATCTGCTAATGCCGCGGCCTTGTTGGACTCATTTTGGTATATTTCACCCCGTACAAAATACGAAATATACGTGCGGTCGCCGAGCTGAATGGCCTTGTTGAGATCCGCAAGGGCAAGAGCGTATTTGCCAGTATGAAGATAGGCGACTCCTCGGTTTGTATAGGCGAAGGCGTAGTCTGGATTGATGGCAATATCCTGGGTCGAGATGACAACTGCTTTATCATACTGCATGGTGACGTTGTAAGCATCCCCTAGGTCGCCCAAAGCTCTTGCATTATGTGGATCCAGCTGAAGCGCCTTGGTAAGATCGTCCATCCCTGTCTGATAGTGTCCGATGTTCATGGAGTCACTGGCACGCTCGATGTAGATGACGACAAAACTCTGCCTGAGGACCGCAGCTAGGCTCGGTTTTAGAGAGATGGCCTTGTTGAAATCGGCCAAGGCCAGATCGTATTTCTTCTCATCCATATAACCGTGGCCGCGACCGGCATAGGCCTCGGCATACGTCGGTAGAATCTCAATTGCTTTCGTCATATAGGCGATCCGGGCATCATGGTCGCCGTTCCGGTCGGCCAGCGTACCAAGCAGGAGATATGAATCGGGATGAGAGTTGGGATTTAGTCTGATTGTTTTCTTCGCATCCGCAACCGCCGTGTCATACTGGCCGATGCTGAACTCGACGTCGGATCGGCCTCGGTAGGCGTCATCAGAGTTAGGATCGAAGGTCAGGGCTTTATTGAAGTATTCCGCAGCTTGGTCGTAGTGCTGGTCGTCTAAAGAAGAAAATCCCATAGAAGCGTAGGCGGCAGCACGATTCTGTGGCGATTGAGATCGATCCTGAATGATTGCCTGACAGCCTAAAATGGCAATGTCGACATCGGGATTGTTCTCGCACTGGTTTAAAGAGTCGGCCGGCTTTGGCTCTGTCAGCGGCGTTTGTGCTGCCGCACAACCAGCGCCGACAACAGCGAAAGAAATTAAGCAGAAAAGACCTATCCATCGCTTTGAATATAACGTCACGGGACGCTCGCCGCCCATTCTTTAAGAATGCTCTGATTGAGCGTTATACTGAAACCAATGAGTGCGTTGGAAACGTCGCTACCGACGCTGTTGATCCAGGCGCCAGCGATCGTTGCGGAGTCCTTGGACTCTCCCGCATGGTCGTAGAATGATTTTGTGTATAGAAGGCAAAAGCCGGTCTGATTCGCCAGAACAAAACGTGAGAAATTGATGTCGGTCGAGGAAGGCGCGCCTTGTCCGGCGACGAGGAAGCATTCGCCACGAAAGTCGGCGCTGGGTGGAGCGTCTTTGTCGGTAAATACAACGCTTCCTGGTTTCTTGAAGCTTGCGGCGACAAGATCCTTCTTGGCATGAAGCTGATCGTAGCTGGACACGTCCTTGTACGATATGACCGAGAAACTTTCCGTCCCTGCGTCAGAATCTGGCTGATTCGGTAACAAGAATACAAAAGCTGTATCGCCCGCTTCGACAGTCCGCAGGACGTAACTCTTGTTCATGAAGGTCAATGTTGGGATGGTATTCGCCCCACACTCCCGCATAGTGACAACAAGCGCCGCGCCCAGACTGATGCCGCCCGCAATCATGAAGTTTCTACGTTTCAAATCCATACTAGCCTCCTCCTTCGCGGCGGCCCAAGGGAGGCCGCTCGCAGATCAGCCTTAGCGGGGCTAAGGATCATTCACCTTGTTGCTGCTGCTGCTCGTCCTGTTCCTGTTCCTGCTGCTGTTGCTCTTGTTGCTGTTGGTATTGCTCCTCCTGTTGTTGCTGCTGCGCGGCGGCAGCCGCATTCTGCTGGTCCCACCATTCCTGTTGCTGCCTCTGCTGCTGTTCCTGCTGTTGCTGGTACTGTTCCTGCTGTATCTGCTGTTGCTGCGCATCGCTATCATCCTGTTGGTTCTGATCGGACGACGGTGCAGGATTGTTTGGGTAATAAGCGGGTTGGGAAGGAGCTTGGCTTGGACCGGCAAGGGTTTTCAAGTTGCTTTGTGCAGCGACATTCCCCTGCGCGGCCGCTTTCTCGTACCAAGCAATGGCTGTAGGTAGGCTTTGCGCGACACCTTGACCATGCTCGTACAATAGCCCGAGATTATTTTGCGCATTGGCATCACCTTGATTGGCAGCCTGAGTGAGCAAAGCTGCGGCCTGCGCATAATCCTGCTTCACGCCCTGTCCGTTCTCGTACATTATCGCAAGGTTGGTTTGTGCCATCGGGTCGCCGTTGGCGGCGGACTTCTCATACAAGGCAACGGCTTTCATGTTGTTCCGCGCTACGCCCTGTCCGTTATTATACATAAAGGCGAGGTTGTAGCCGGCGTCCAGGTTGCCTTGATCTACGGCTTTCTGCCACCAGTATGCAGCTTTCCCGTAGTCTCTCGCCTCACCTTCGCCCTTGTAATAGGCGTAACCCAGAGAGTACAGCCCCTTCGAATCTCCGGCATCCGCGGCTTTCTTATACCAAACAACTGATGTCGCTAAATCCTTCGTGACGCCCGTTCCGTAATAATAATCATCCCCCACGTCTCTTTCAGACTTCACATTCCCCTGTTGCGCGGCTTTGACAAACCAGGCGTGAGCATCGGTGTAATCCTTAGCTGAGAAATAATACCGCCCGAGTTGGTGTTCTGCCTCCGGGTCTCCGGATTGGGCCGCGACCTGTAAGGCGGCGAGGTCTTTTGCGGACAGGGTCGGCGTGTTCGTTTTTGCGCTGGACGATCCTGTCTGCGGTGGCAATTGGCATCCCGTGATCGTTATGAGAGCACAACCGCAGGCGGCTGCCGCAAAGCGAAGGCGGATAGTCATAGTGATCTCCTGCCGTTGGCGTCGGTATAGACTGCAAAGGAAATACAATCGGATCGTTCCTATAAAATGGTGGCCGCGTAGAAACGTCAACCGCTCCGGAGCAAGGTTTGTTAAGCCGCGACAGAACTAATCGGCAATCAAAGTCATTCACCGCGTGAGGCTTCCGAGACAATATTTGTAGTTCATGGCTCCCCCGTAGTAGATGATCGCTTATCCTCTGGAACACCCGTTTGATTGATAGAGATCACGCCCAATGACAAGGGCACCGATCGCCGACAGCCTGGGCAGCCATAAGAGCAAGGCCGCTCGTCAGGCAATCTGCAACACCGGTGAGCGCCTGTGTTTCTGCCAGTAATCGCCCACCTGAACCCGAGCGAGCAGGCTTTCGGCAAACCCAACACTGCGCTGAAAGCCGCCGCGAGAAGCGTAGAGACCGTTTTTTGACACCATGTCCTCACTGCCCAAAACTACACGCCAGTGCCGCTCTAGTAGAGCACCTAGGAATTAGAACGTCGTGAAGATACGCTGTAGAAATTGACATGACTTCGGAGCCGCATCTAAAATAAGATGCATGGCTCGAAGAAGCCTACTAAATGCGGAGGCCTATGTGACGAACGATGAAACTTTTCGAGTCGCGGCGCTGTTTAGCGACGACTCTCAGGCGTTGCCAAAGGCTGCGTCAACATCCGCCCCCTCGTCCCTCCCTGACGCATCCCCTTCGGCTGCGGATAGTGGACCGATCCCCAGCGATGACGATATCAGCAAGCTGGCCCATAGCGGCAGCACGGTAAACGCTTCTATCACAGATCGGCTTCTGGCTCAGTATTCGACATCCGACCTCGGCGACATGAGCGTCAAGATGACGCAGTTGGTTTCGGTATCCAAGGGCTTCGACCCCAAGGCGGCTAAGCACGGCCTCTTTCAAAAGGCGTTGGGCGCCTTCCGGGGCGAGCGCGAGCAACTGCTAGCCCATCTCCAGACCGTGAAGCAGCAGGTTGACGGCATCGTCGCCGAACTCGACCAAAAGGTTATCCTTCACGAGCAGCGCATCAAAGACATTGCCGCTATGCAACAGGAAAACCTCGCATACCATGCGACCAGGAAGGCATCTGTCGTCCAGTTCAATCAGTGGCTGGCTTCGGTGACCGCCGCCCTGGCGCTGCCTGTAGATCCAAATGATGGTATGGCAGCAGCCCATGTCTCCGCCCTTCAGCACCTAAACCAGCGCCTCCAGGTGGCCATCGCAGACGCCCAGAACGCGATGCTCCTCGCGAAGCAAAATGCCATAAAGCTCCAGATGACCAGCGACAATTCACGGGCTATCCTCGACCAGTTTGAACGCGTCAAGGTCAACGTTATCCCGGCCTTGAAGTCGCTTCTCGAGCAGCAACTACTAGCCATGGAGCAGAAGAAATCCATCGATGTCGACAATATGCTCAGCAGTACTCTGGATGCCGCCTTGCGGTCGAACGCTCAGCTGACGGCCGACAACACGGTGGCTATCGCCACGATGCAGCAGAGGTCGACAGTGAGCGTCGATACCATTGCAGAATGTCAGACGATCCTCAATGAGACGGCTGGAAAGGTTCGCGACATTGAGGAAGCCGGCCGCCTGCACCGCATCGAGGATGCAGCCAAGCGGCAGACCATCGAGCAGGACATGCTCACGTTAGTGGCTCGCTAAAAAAACGGTCTAAGGAAATTATCCAGTGGCGATTGACCTTCACAAGAAGGCCGAGAAAGTCGGCATTAATCTCAAGAAGAAGGGTATTAGCAATCCTCCTATTTTGCGTGTCGGTGCAGCCTGGGACATCTCGGGTTCAGCGAGAGGCATGTACTACGACGGTGAGATGCAGGAGGCCCTGAATCACGTCCTCGGCCTCGCCATGGCGTTCGATCCGACGCAGAAACTCGACAACTTCGTTTTCGACGATCAGCACGCACAGCTGCCCGCTCCGGCGACACCCGGCAACTTCACGACTTACATCGAAGATCAAGTTCTGAACGAAAAGGAAATTCGGAAGTGGGGAGGTACCTGCTACGCGGGCGTCGTCCATGAGATGCAAAACCACTATTTCGGCAAGCACCACGGCTTGTTGAGCCTTTTTCACAAGAAGAAGAAGGCCGACCATCTTCCGGCCCTATGCTTTCTCTTCACGGATGGAGAAAATTCCGACCATGGGGAGGCACGCGAGGCGTTTGAGCGGGCCACCGACTATCCGGTCTTCTTCTGTCTGGTCGGCATTGGCGCGGGACACTCGTTCCGGTTCCTGCGCCAGATGGAGAGCGGCGAATCGGACTGCGAGTTCGTCAATCTGAACAATCTCCGGGTCAGCGACGACGAGCTCTACGAAAAGATCGTCAGCCCGAAGCTCGTTAACTGGCTGAAGCTGCATCCAGAGCGATAGCCAGGCCCCATTGGCGACGAGGCGGCTCGACTAACGCGCATCTTCCCACGAACTGTTTAGATCTTTTGGAGCACTGCATTGATTAATTTGAAAAAGAACGAGGGCATCAATCTCTCGAAACAGGCAGGACACGTCACCAACTGGAAGATTGAATTGGATTGGGATGTCAATACGGCAGCGCGCAGCCGGAGCGACCAATTCGAGCTCAATGTCGGCGGGTTCCTGCTAAATCACGTTGGGGGCAAACCCATATGTGCGCGCGACGAGAACTTCATCTTCTACGGCAACCGAGCAGACCCGACCGGGTCCGTGATGCACAACCCTGACAACTACAAGGGTGGAACCGATATCATGTTCCTGAACCTCGACAAGCTCAGCACCAAGAATGATGGTATCGATGAGCTGTCGGTCATCGCAGAAATTTACGAAGCCGCTGATCGCCGACAGGATTTCGGACATGTCAACCATGCCCGCGTGACGATCTCCGACGGCGACACCGGCGAGTCCATCGCCGACTTCAAGCTAACCGAGGACGACGGCAACAGCACCGCAGTGCAAATGGGCTCCTTTGTCCGTAAAGGCAATGACTGGCACTTCGAAACGGTCGGAAAGGGTTATAGCAAGGGCTGGGCGTCGTTCGTTGTCGCCTACGGCCTCGAGGTCGGTTCCGACGAGTAGAGGACGCGCTGGGGCAGGGACAGTCCCCCCTGGCGTCGGCGAGCCTTTGCAGGATTTCGAATGCCCTCACACTCGTCGTGTGAGGGCATTCTTCGTCTCGAGGAAAGGGTGTAGGGATAAGCATGGTTCCGGCTAGTCCGCTTTTTGGCGATGATGACGAGCCGAGCCAGGCAAAGCGTCTGGCGTCCACAGTCATGCCTCTGGACCTCCATGACGACGCGCCGGCTGAACAGCCCCGTTTTTCAGAGGCTGCCCCACAGGTCGATACAGCCGTCGCTGCCCTGGATCTTCCTGACGCACCAGCGGCGCCAAAGGTCCTTTCGAGTCACGCGAGCATCCTTGACCTTCCTGATCTGCCTGAGGCGCGACTCAACCGTGAGGGGCCTCCAGCGTCGACAAGCCAGATCACGGCTCCAAGCGAGATCTTCGTGGTGGAGGAGCATCCGAGCATTGCTCCGGCCATGAAGCGCGGGCAGGAGAAGTTCCCAGAAATCATGAAGATGTCGGGCTTCCTCATTCGAAACTCCCTCAATGACCTAGTGCCGCTATCGTTTGATTCGTTGTCGTCCCATGGGAGCAATACGCTGACGCGGGCGGCTGGCCTCGTGGATAGGATTGCCGCCGCGACGCGTGCTGTTGCTGAGGTCAGAGCCTCCGAGCAGATCCAGGACATTGTAGCCCGAGCCGATTCCACGAAACATACGGTGACGCTTCTGGGTTTCATTGAAAAGTCGATGAAGCCCTTCGACCCGGTAGCGGCGAACGTCCATCTGACAGCCATAAAGGAGGCTTTGCGGATCAAGCTCCGAGTTGTGGACGAACTGCGGCAGGAGATGATCCGCATCAAAGACTCGTTGGTCGTCGAGGTTGCCACGATGGCCATCCTCTCCGATATGACGGATCACGCAGATATCGGAGCTCTTGTCGTGCGGAAGGCCAGCCTCTTCAACGTGTCTCTTCAGGAAGTCCAGATGGCTCTCACGCAGGTGACAATGGTAGAGAAGAGCGCCCAGGACTGGGTGATGCGCTGCGACGAGGTGAAGACGGTCACACTCCCAGCCCTAGGCTTCAGGGCGAGCCTCTAAAACGAAGCAATCTTTATTTATGGGCCAACGAACGCCCCCTCCCAGCCCGCACCCCCGCGCGCCATCATCATCGACGCGCTTGGAAACTATTCACGTCTCGAAAATCAAGAGATGCGTCGTTACGCAAAGTACTCTCGAGACCGTCCGGCTAGGAGATGCCTCTCCCTAGATATCTTTCGTATCCATTTCAACGATCCACCACGGCCATCCGAATCGCTAAACGGCGGGTGGCACCGGCGTCTTTCGCTGGAATGGATAGAGGAATTGCCGCCACATCCCTTTCGGCAATGGATCACCGGCCACGCCGTAATGCTCCGGCCAGCGGTCGCTCGGCATGTGGTACGTGCCAAACATACGATCGATTATCGGCAGATGAGCGGCATAATTGATGTCGATCGCGTCCTTGTCGCTACCATGGTGCCAATGATGGAACAGCGGCGTAGCCACTAGGTATTTGAAAGGCCCGAACTCAAGGCCGAAGTTTGAGTGGACCAATCCGGCCTGAAACCCTGCCCAGACGATGTAGCAGAGCAGGGGTGTATCGCTGGCGCCAAGTATAAAGGCTGGAAGCATGACAGCCGTCCGCGTGACCAATGGCTCTAGAAAATGCAGCCGCGACCCGGCCATCCAGTCCATTCGTTCTACGCTGTGATGTATTGCATGGAACCGCCATAACACCGGCACTTCGTGCATGGCCCGATGCGTGGCGTATTCCATAAGGTCGGCCGTCACGAGAACCGCTATGAACTGCACGATTCCCGGCAGTGATCTGAACCAGACTTGCAAATCCGCATTGATTGTCCACGAAAACAGCGACGGCACCATGCGAACGCTGATAAAGAGGAAGATACCGATGGCCAGGTGGTTGAAGATAAAGTAACGGCCGTCATGCCAGAAGTCTCGACGTAGAATGGGCTGATATCGCTTGTGCGGTACGATCTTTTCGAGCGCAATGAACGTCGTGGCCGAGGCCAGCAAGTCCAGAATGAACCAGTCGAGGCCGATGTAACCAGGAACGTCATATCGCGGCCCGACCTGTACCGAGCTGCCACCGAGGTACATTGCCACTGACGTGAGCACGATTCCCAGTGCCCCAAGCCTTTTCTGTCGGTTCAATATGAAGGTCAGGCCCCCGAATGCTGCCGAGAACACCATTCCGGCCGCCAAGAGTTTTCGCATCAATGGCAAGTCGTAGCCTGCCCGCAGCGCGGGTGTCGTCAGATAGTCGGGAAACAGGAAGCAGATTACGGAGAGCAAGCTCAACGCTCCCAGGGCGATCGAGAGATAGCCGCTGATGCGACCATCGCCCATCCGCAAGGGGCGATCCTTCTCATCAAGTCTCAACGAAAATCCTCCTCAGTCGGCATCACATGGCGCGAGCGGCGATACGTGACCAGACGCGCGACATTCAACGATATCGCCTCATCTGGCCGGAAGGAAGACTTGAAGACCTAAGCGGCATGTTGCGCTGGCGTCACATCCGGGCCGTGATTGAGCCGCCACATCAGGATCGCGCACGTCAACAGGACTAGGCCGCCAAGCAGCAGGCTGCCGGGCGTGGCACCCACCCACTCGAACCACTGGGTATAGAAGTGGATGCCACCGAACACGGCCACCAGGTTCAGTACCCAGCGTCGGTCGGTGCGGCCTGCCCACAGCCCGGTGGCAACCAGCAGGAGCGCCCAGGCCACCGCGAATTCATGCGCCGAAATCGTGAATAGAGGACCGTGAACCAGCCAGCCCAGGTCATCGCCCCAGAGCGAGCCGACCCAGAAGCCGAGATTGGCCAGGAACAGGGCGACGCGGGCAACGATCGTGGCAAGACGCTCCCACTGCGGTGCCAGGCCGCGCGACAGCACATGCGCCACCAAGGCCAGGGCGCTGAACAGCACCACGGTGGCGAAGGGCTCCGTCACCTGAAGCCCATAGGTCGCGGCGTCGTAGTAGCTGCTTCCACCCAGTGCGGCGAATAGCAGCAACGTCGCGAGGCCCGCCAGCAACCCGCTGCGCGCCAGGGCAGCACATCCCCCGAACAAGACGGCGACCAGCCCGAAGGCGAGGGCGAGCGGCATCAGAATATGGGCGTCGCCGACGTCGCCGACGGTCGCTACGCCTTGGCTGAGCAGAACAAGGCCGGCGCCCAGCAATAGGGAGGCGATCAGAATGCAGATGGTAGACAGAATGGCCAAGTGAGGCGGGCCGGATAGTTTGAGGGTGACGCCAGTCGCCATCAGGATCCCGCCGATGATGGCGCCAACCAGTGCGGAAGGTACCAGCGCGACGGTGCCGAGCCCGACGGCGATGACGCCGAAGCCCACCAAGACGTTCACCAGCACCAGGCCGGTGTCATGGCGGCCAAGCACCGCCAGACGATCATGTTCGCCTCGTGTGATGGTGCCTTCATCCAACAATCTGGACAGATCCAGGACTACCTTCATCGTCGTCTCCTTCGGCTCGAGGTTTATCGACCATTGAAACATCGCCGGAGTGTATGTATGAACGGCGTTCACATATTGTGATTAGCGGATACATGAACATCGTTCAAGATAAAAATGAACACCGTTCACGTCGGCCTGCCACGTTGGTCCGTCGGAGCGATCTGGCAGCACGGCTGACGGATCTGGCCGAGTCTGCCATCTCCACCATCGGCGTGCAGGATCTGCGGGCAAGGGCCTTAGCGGATGCGGCAGGGTGCTCGGTCGGTGCGATCTACACCGTATTCCCCGACCTCGATGAACTCATCCTCGCGGTGAATGGCCGCACGCTCGACGCCATCGACGCCGCAATGACCTTGGCCGCGCAAGGGGCCCCGACACCAGAGGCGCAGATGGAAAGCCTCGCCTCACGGTATTTGGACTATGCAACAAACCATCGGGGCCGCTGGAATGCCCTATTCCAGCATCGCATGGCGGGTGCACGCGCGATGCCGGATTGGTATGCCGCGCGTCTTGCGGCGGCCTTTACACATATCGAGGCGCCGATTCACGTGCTGCAGCCAGAGCTAGACAAGGCGGCGTGCGCGCAATTTGCCCGCACTGTCTTTTCTGCGGTCCATGGGGTGGTGGAATTGGGGTTGGGCGGCAAGACAATGACACCCCCTGACATACTGCGCGTTCAACTGCGGAAGGTCGTGGCAGCGATAGCACGCGGCAGTGATCTCCGTGGCTAGGGGTCATGAAGCTCAAAGGGTTTAGTCAGTGCGTGTCGAGAGTAGCGTGGGCTCAAGCGCGATCCTGCGCTTGATGGGTGTTGGTGCGACGATGGTGGCCGATCTCGCTCAACCCCTTCTTGGTCACCTACGACAACCTGCTCAACCAGTGCTTGAGCAACTGGGAGGACCCGAATGAAAAACGTGAGGAAACCTCCAAACCTGACCCCGTTTCGCACTGTGACGCCGGTTTCATCACAGCCCTCTACACATAGGCTCGCCCCCTTGGCCTTCACCAACCTGAGCCTCGCCTGGCCCTGGTCCGGTTGGGCAAGGATACGTCACTTGCGATTGTTGTGCGGGCGCTGCGTGGCAGAGGTCATGACCCATGGCATCGAGACAACGACTGGCCTTGCTAGCTTCAAGTGTGTTTATTATCGCGTTATTCCGCGCGATCGACGGTGCTAGGAAGTCCCGCACCGCCTTATTTCTTGCTTCTACTATAGCCCGATATTTAACGACCCACCGGCTGCTCAGGCCATCGGATCAGGCGCATGGTTGCGCAGAGTCGCCGCCACCGCCTTTCCCAAGGCAATCTGCGCTGTGGCGGACAGATGCAGGCCGTCCGGGCCATCCGTGGCAATGACAGTGCCAGCGTCGAGGAACAAGGCGCCGGCTGCCTTGGCCACGTCCGCATACGCCGCCGGCAGCGCCCTGGACTTCTCCAGCCCGCCAGCAAACTCGTCGGCGAAGAAGGCCATCTTAGCCAGGGGCGGAGGGCAGATGAGCAGCACCCTGGGGCTGACATACGGCGTGCCGATGCCACCGCCGATCTGTTGCGCAATATCGATCAATCGCCCGGCACCCAGTGCGATTCGCAAGGGTGAGCGGGCGAAATGCGCCTTCAGGTCATTTGTCCCAAGCATGATCACCACAAAGTCGAGTGGCAGGTGGCTGGCGAGGCAAGCCGGCAAATAGGCCGCTCCATCCACCCCGGCTCCGGTAATCGCCGGCTGCATCGGATCGGCAGTATCCGTGGTTCGGGCGTTCAGCCCCTCTTCAATGATGTCACAGTCCGGCCCCAATTCAGCGCCCAAGACGCGAGGCCAACGGCTTTCGGGCGGATGGCGTGGCGCGGGCGGCTGAAGTGTGGGACCGCAGCCCCATGTATTGCTGTCGCCGTAGCAGATGATACGGAGCATGGCTGCACCTTCTATTGCAACGAACCTCGCCAGGGACGCATTCCATGGCAAGGTTCTCACTATGTCGCGTGAAGCGAAGTGACCGATACGGCGGCTTCAGACAGGCAAATACTGCGCGAGCAGCGACAGATCAACCGCGCCGAGCCTGTCGCTCGCGGTCAGGGCCTGATGCCAATAGGGATAGAGCAGCGGAAGCTTGCTGGCGGCATTCAACCGTTCCATGTCGTCATCGGTCAGATTTAGTTCGACTGATTTCAGATTGGTTCGCAGCTGTGCCTCAGTCGTGGCACCGATCACCACAGACGACACCGCCGGACGACGCAATAGCCAGGCCAAGGCAATTTCGGCCGCTGAGGTGCCGTGTTCTTCCCCGATCTGCACGAGCAACTCGATGATATCGTAAAGTCGCGACTCATCGCGGATGGGCGGCTCCTGCCAGCCCGCGAAATCACGACCGCCCTCGGCTGCCGTCTCGCCACGACGATACTTTCCCGACAGCAACCCGCCAGCAAGGGGACTCCAGACCAGAATGCCGAGCCCCTGATCGAGTGAGATCGGCACCAACTCATATTCTGCCTCGCGTGCCTCCAGCGTGTAGTGAATCTGCTGGCTGACGAAGCGGGCGGTTCCGGCGCGGTCTGCCGCGCCAAGGGCTTTCATGAGCTGCCAACCGCAGAAGTTCGAGACACCGATGTAGCGCACTTTGCCCGACGCCACCAACGACTCCAGCGCCTGCATCGTCTCTTCGACGGGCGTCAGTCCGTCCCATTCATGGACTTGGTAGAGGTCGATATGATCCACATCGAGGCGCCGAAGACTGGCTTCACACGCACGGATCAGATGGTAACGGGAGAGACCGGCATCATTCGGCCCGGCACCCATCGGAAAGCGTGCCTTGGACGCGATCAGGACGTTATCGCGTTTGCCCTTGACCGCTTGGCCCAGGATTTCCTCAGACGCTCCTGTTGAGTAGACATCTGAGGTGTCCAGGAGATTGACCCCGGCATCAAGCGCAATATCGACCATACGGCTGGCGTCTGCCGCATTGGTCTTACCGACAAAGGCGAACCGCCCCTTGCCGCCAAACGTCATGGTGCCAAGGGTGAGGGCGGACACCTTAAGGCCGGAGCGTCCGAGTTGCCGATATTCCATCGCCATTCCTTCTCAATGTTGGCCGGGCCGCATCGCGACCCCGCCTTTGGGCATAGCCGAAGGCGCGGTGTGCCTAATGGCTGGGTGAATTCCAGCCCTTGTAAGTCTTCACGGTGTCGCGCGTGACCAGGACCGATGGAAGCAGCGTTAGCGGCTTATCCACCTTATGGCCATTCATCATTTCGTCGCCCAGATGTACCGCAATCCGCGCCATCAGAAAAGGATCCTGAGTGGCGGTTCCTACGATCTGCGCCATTGCGGGATCTTCGAGCGCATTCTCCATATCTGGCGAGCCGTCGATTCCCGTAATTGGAAAGTTTGTACGGCCCAGCTGCTTGGCGGCCAAGGCGGCACCGATGGCCTCCGGATCGTTGATGGCAAACAGGCCATCAACCTGGGGAAACCGCGTCAGTAACGACTGCGCCACGGAGAAGCCAACGTCGCGCGATCCGTTGCCATTCTCGCCGGACGACAAGATCTTGATATCTGGATACTTCGCCAGAACGCTCTCGCAGCCCTTCACACGGTCAAACACCACAGAGACCGATGGACCGCTTTCGATGATGACATTACCTTTGTGCCCCATCCTGTCGACGAGGTATTGACATGAGACCTCGCCGGCCTGGACGTTATCCGTCGTCACCGTCACGTCCGCCCCCTCGGCGCGCGCGTCAACGGCAACAACGGTAATGCCTGCCGCCTCAGCTTTTTTGATCGCGGTCTTGATCGCCTTTGGATCACCCGCACTCAACAAGATCATATCGACGCCGGCCGCGATAAAGTTGTCGATTTCAGTAAATTGCCTGCCCAGGTCATAGTCGTAAGCGACGGTGGTGACCTGTACGGCAGGATTGATTTTCTTGGCCTCAAAGGTGGCACCCTTCGCCAAAGCCACGAAGAACGGGTTGCCCATAGAGGCGCCGGATATGCCAATCAACTTGAGATCCTTGGCATAGGCGAGATTGCCACAGAAAGTTAAGGCAACGCCGGCAAGCAGGAGTTTCTTGATCATTTTTTTCGTTTCCCCCGATGATTAAGTTGACTGCACATACCGATTATCGGGCTTCGGCTGGCACAGTTGTCCTCAAAATGTGTGCTGTCCGCACATGGACTAGGTGGCACCAAGATATGGCGCGAGCCAACCAAGACCCGCAATCGTCGTGGTCGCTGGCTTGTATTCACAACCGATCCAACCCGTGTAGCCAAGCGCGTCGATGCGGTTGAACAGGTAGGGATAATTGATCTCGCCCGTGCCCGGCTCGTGACGGCCGGGGTTATCGGCGAGTTGGATATGACCGATGCGCGCAAACTGTGTTTCGAGCGTTGTGGCGAGTTCACCCGCCATGCGTTGCTGATGATAGAGGTCGTACTGCAAACGAAGGTTTGTGGCGCCAACCTCGTCCATGATCCCGAGCGCCATTCGCGTGGTGGGCAGGTAGAAGCGGGGAACGTCGATATCGTTCACCGGCTCCAGCACCAGGCGGAGATCTGCATCTGCCAGCGCCGCCGCAGCAAAGCGCAGATTGTCGACAAGAACCGCACGTTGTCTGGCAGGATCAACGCCTTCGACGGTGAGACCGGCGAGGCAGTTCAATGTCGGACAACCCAGGGCGGTCGCATAGTCGATGGCCTTTGCGACGCCCGACCGAAACTCTTCGATCCGGTCGGGCAAGCAGGCGATCCCGCGCTCGCCGGCATTCCAGTCGCCGCACGGCAGGTTGTGCAGGATCACCCGCACGCCGGCGCCGCGCGCCGTGTCGGCGACCACTTCTTTCTCGAAATCATAAGGAAACAAGAACTCGACCGCATCAAACCCTGCCGCGGCCGCAGCTTGAAAGCGCGCCAGAAACGGCAACTCCGTGAACAGCATCGTCAGATTCGCGGCAAATTTCGGCATCGATTCCCCAGGGCCTCCTATGAAGCGCTGTAGGCAGCAGCAGCGGCGTCGGCAATCTCTTGGTCCTCAGAGGGCGCGAGACCGCTAATACCGATGGCGCCAATGGTTGCACCACTCTCGCTGCAAATGACGGCGCCGCCGGGCAGGCCCGTCAGCGTCGGATCTGCGAAATACGCCGCGGGTATACCTTCCCGCTCCAAGCGCGCGTGAAAAGCGGCGGTCGATACGCCGAGCCTGGCGGCGCTATAGGCCTTGGCTTCCGACAATTTGACACTTCGGATCGGCGCCCCATCCATGCGCGTGAACGCCAAAAGCGCGCCGCGCTCGTCGGTCACCGAGACGCAGACAGGACGCCCCAATGTATGCGCCTGCGTCACAACAGTTTCTAAAAGGTGGTGAGCGGCCACGCGATCGAGTTTCATGGGAACTGGAACCTTTGATGTTTTCGGACCCACGTCAGAGCCACTCTGCCTTAGAAGGCGTTGGTCGTCGGCAGATATTGCTCCAGCAGTGCAAGATCCACTGCGCCAAGCCGATCATTGGCCGTCAGGGCCTGGTGCCAGTATGGGTAGAGCAGGGGCAACTTGCTGACGGCGTTCAGCCGCTCCATGTCGTCGCTCGTGAGACTCAGATCCGCTGCCTGGAGGTTGGTGCGAAGCTGCTCCTCCGTGTTCGCGCCGATCACGACGGACGCCACCGCCGGCCGGTGCAGCAGCCAGGCCAAGGCAACCTCAGCCGCGGACACGCTGTGCACCTCACCGATCTCGACCAGTCGTTCGATGATGTCATAAAGCCGGGCTTCGTCGCGGATCGGTGGTTCTTTCCATCCGGCAAAGTCGCGTCCGTCTGCGGGACCGGCCTGGCCCCGACGATAGTGGCCCGATAGCAGGCCGCCGCCGAGCGGGCTCCAGACCAGGATGCCGAGGCCTTGGTCCAGCGAAACGGGAACCAACTCGTATTCGGCTTCGCGCGCTTCCAGGGTGTAATGGATCTGCTGGCTGATGAAGCGTGCACTGCCAGCCCGATCGGCGGCCCCCAGCGCTTTCATGAGCTGCCAGCCGGTGAAATTCGACGCGCCGATGTAACGGACCTTTCCCGACGTGACGAGGGAGTCCAGCGCCGCCATCGTCTCCTCGACCGGTGTCAGGCCATCCCACTCGTGGAGCTGATACAGATCGATGTGATCGACCCCGAGTCGCTTCAGGCTGGCGTCGCAGGCACGAACGAGATGGTGGCGAGAAAGTCCGGTATCGTTCGGACCTGACCCCATTGGAAAGCGCGCCTTGGTCGCCAGCAGCACATCCCCCCGTTTGCCTCTAATCGCCTCACCCACCATCTCCTCGCAGGTTCCCAAGGAGTATTGGTCCGAGGTGTCGAGCAGATTGACCCCGGCGTCGAGCGCGATGTCGACCATGCGTGTGGCCCCGGCTTGGTCAGTATTACCGACATAGGCAAACTTACCCTTGCCGCCAAACGTCATTGTGCCGAGGGTAAGGGCGGAGACTTTGAGGCCGGACCGGCCAAGTTGACGATATTCCATCCGCGTGAGTTCCTTCTAACCTGCTGGAGCGTCGGTCGTGTGCAACGATCGCCGCTACTTAATGACACCGATTTTTTTGCGATCGATATTGATGAACACTGCTGTGATCAGCACGACACCCTTGATGATGTTCTGCAGGTAAGGATCGACTCCCGCCATATTCATGCCGTTCGAGAGGAGCGTGATGATCAAAACCCCTAGAATGGTGCTGATGATGCTGCCGTAGCCGCCCGTCAATGGCGTGCCGCCGACCACAACGGAAGCGATGACATCGAGTTCAAGACCGAGACCGAGTTGGGACGTTGCGGCCATGGTGCGTGCGCCCTGCAGCATGCCGGCCATGCCGCACATAGCGCCGAGCAGCACATACATCAGAATCTTGACGCGGGTGACGGAGATCCCGGTGAGGATCGCGACACGCTCGCCGCCGCCGATTGCCAGAACCTCGCGACCGAAGACGGTGTATTTGAGGATGACCCAGGCCACAACCGCGAGCGCCAGCCCGATCATGACCGTGTGCGGAATGCCGTAGCTGACGCTGGAATAGGTGTTGAGGAATCCGTCGTTGTCGATCTCCACCGGTGCGCCGTGGGTGACGTAGAGAACGAGGCCACGGAAGACCACCATGGTTCCCAATGTCGCAATGAAGGATGGCACCTTGCCAACTGCAAGCAGCAGACCATTGAGGCATCCGCACATCGCACCGATTGCGACTGCCGGGATGATCGCCCAGGCGCCGAGTGTGTCGGCCGTCAGTGCCGCGACCAGCGCCGCAACGGCGACGATTGCGCCCACCGAAATATCGATCGACCCCGCCATGATGACGAAGGTTGCGCCCAGTGAGGCCACAAGCAGCACGGTGCTCTGTTCAAGAACGGTGGAAAGATTATCGATCGACAGGAAACGCCGCGTCATGATGGTGAAGACGATGACGAGGATCACCAGGAAGATGATGGGGAAACCGCGACGCAACCGGTCAATCTGAACAATTTTCAATCCACCTTCGGGCGGTGGGGCAGTCGCGTCGCGAGCGTTGGTCGTGATTGCGTCGTTCATCATCCTGCCTCAAGTCATATATTGCACGATGTCGTGCTCTTCGACGTTGTCCAGCGAGTCGAACTCGCGGACCATCACGCCCTGCCGAAGAACCACGAGACGGTCCGACATGCCGATGAGTTCCGGCATGTCTTCAGACGAGAGAAGAATGGCGAGACCCTCGGACGCTTTCTGGCGGATAAGGCGATAGATTTCTTCTCTGGCGCCGACATCGACGCCACGTGTCGGGTTATTCAGCAGGAGAAGCCCGGGGACAACGGCGAGGCATTTTCCCAGCACGACCTTCTGCATATTCCCGCCCGACAGCGAACGACAGGGCGCCGCTGCACTCGATGTGCGAATGCCGATCAGCTTGATCAAATCATTTGACATCGCGCGCGCCCGGGCCTGCGCAAAAAATGGGCCGAACGTCGGCGGCCGCGCCATGACGAGATTGTCGAGGACGCTGAAGGACGCGATCAACCCTTCATTGCCGCGATCTCCTGGCAGATGGGCGATGCCGTGTTTCCAAGCCGCACGGGGATTGCTCGGGTGATAGTCCTCACCTTCGAGTTGCAGATCGCCGTGACGCAACGGCTCGTCACCCACGATCCCGGCAAACAGCGCCTCTGCACCCGCACCTTTCAGCCCCGCCAGTCCAAGGATTTCGCCATGTCGGACTTCGAGGCTGATGTCGTTCAGTTCTCGGCCGACAGCAACCTTTTTGACACGGAGCGCGGGGGCGGCGGCGGTGGCACGCGGTGGCGCACGTTGCGGATAGATGCCTTGCAGGACATCGCGGCCGACCATTAGACGATGAATTTCGTTCGCCTCGATGCCTGTCGCACGATAGGAACCAACAAATTGGCCGTCCTTAAGAATCGTCAAATCATCGGCCGCGGCAAGGACCTCGCTGAGGTGATGCGACACAAAACCGATCGTCATGCCCTGGGACTTCAGCTCATGCATGACATGGAGAACGGCGTCCACTTCTCTGTGGTCAAGATAGGCCGTCGACTCGTCGAGCAGGAGAGTCTTCGGATTGGTACAGATCGCACGTGCGATCTCGATGCATTTCAACTCGCCAAGGTTCAATCGTTCGATGTTGGCGGTGACGGAGATCTTCACACCAATCCGGTCAAGGGATGCCTGGGCTGCCGCAGCGATCTGCTTTCGCTTCAACACACCAAGAGGCCCCGCATGGAGACGCAGATCGCCGATAAAGATGTTTTCCGACACGTTCAACGAGCGATTGATGGTGATTTCCTGATGAACCAGCGCCACACCTCTATGCGTGGCCTCGAAGCCGGATTGCGGCGCGTAGGGTGTGCCGTCCAACGTCATCTCACCACTGTCGGGACGTATGACGCCGGCCAGCATCCGCAGAGTCGTGGATTTGCCTGCACCGTTTTCACCGACGATGGCATGAACCGTGCCAGTGCGGAGCGTGATCGAAATATCGCGGGCGGCAATGGTTGGTCCAAACCGCTTGTTCAAGCCGCTCGCCACGAGCGTCATTGTGCCTAACCTCTTATGAGGTGATCGGGAAAGCGGGAGGTGACGTCGAAGACGCCACCTCCGATGTGAGCCGGTCTTATCACCGCATCAGTTGGAGTATCGGAGGACGGCGGCGCCGATCGTGTCCGCAGCCGGTGCGTCCTTATTGTAGACCTTGGAGTGCGCCTTGAAATCAAAGTTCGGCTGGCCACCCGGAAAGTCTTTATCGAAGCGAACGACATCAGGTTGCGTCATCGGCAGCAGCTTAAGCTTGAAGTTAGATTGGTCGGCAGGGAGCTTAAAACCATGCAGGTAATCATACATGATCAACAATCCGATGCCGCCCTGTAGCCAATGGCCACCAATGTCGAAAAGCTGCTTGCCGCCCTTCATGGCAATGACGTTGGAGCCATTGAGGTCCATGCCGACGACGAGAACATCCTTGCCGGGCACTTTGCCTGTGCGCTCCAATGCCGCGATCACGCCCATCGCCATCGGATCATTCGACGCAAACACCCCTTTGATTTCTGGATGGCCCTGGTAGAGGGCTTCGAACGCCGACTGTGCCTGATCGCGGACGAAATTGCCCTCGACCTCACCGGCGATTGTGACTTTGTCGGCGCCCTCTTCCGCGATCGCTTGAGCGAGGCCCTTGCGGCGATCAATGGCGACGGACGTGCCGGGCGTGCCGTTAACGACGCCGATCACCTTCTTGCCGTCCGCGCCTGGTGTGAGGCCGGCAAGCAACGCCTTGCCCATGTGATAACCGGCATCTTTGTCGCTCGGTCCAACGAAGGCGATGTAGTTTTCGTGTTTGTCGCTCAGCGGGGCGAATTCCGGATAGCTGTCGGTGATGACGACGGGAATATTCGCGCGTTGGGCGAATCTGATGGTGGCGGGGGCAGAGGACCAGTACCCCACCGAGATGATGCCATCGACATGGCGAGAGATGAGGTCCTGGGTGAACTGGAGCATATTGTCTGGCTTGTTGTCGGCGTTCAGGACGATGAGATTGGCGCCAAGCTGTTCGGCACCCGTCTTGGTGAACGCGATATACCTGTTCCAGAACTCCGAATCCAACGTCGGCACGATCACGCCGATCGTCGGCACATTGGCCGCCCTCGCCACCGAAGACAGGCCGCTCATCGCGACCGCAGAAAGGAGTGCTAGATTAACGTTGCGCCGGCTCAGCATGTTTCGATCCCTTTGTTTTTTGCCTATTACCGCTCGATTTTTCCGGCGGCAATGTTTTCGAATGCTTCGTCTTCCCGAGTGATCGGGTCTGACATGCCCGTCCCGCTCGTTGTCAGAACGTTACACAGTTTAACTAGTGGTGTCATCAACCGTCTACATTCCTGCGGGGCGATTCGGCACAGAAATGAGCACGATCTCGTGTCGCAATTACTCTGTAAAGCGAGGTGCCACTGCCTCCCAGTTGATGCATGCGTCGGGCGCCCGCCCTGACAGCACAGCCAGCACGTTGCGCGAGACGATCGCACCCATCTGCAGTCTCGTCTCTTCCGTTGCGGAGGCGATATGCGGCACGATCACCAGGTTGGGCAGGTCCGTGAGGCCTGGGGCGAGCGCGGGTTCATCCTCGAAGACGTCGAGCGCGGCGCCCCAGATGCGATGTGCGCGCAAGGCCTCGACAAGGGCCTTCTCGTCGACGATCGGTCCACGGCTCGCATTGATCAGGATGGCGGTCGGCTTCATCCGGCCGAGTTCATGGGCGCTGATGTAGTGCCGCGTCTCCGGCAAAAGCGGCATATGCAGCGTCAGGAAGTCTGATCGCGATATGAGGTCGTCCTTGTTGACGAACTCTGCGCCAGTCTCGTCTTCGATGTCGCGATTACGCGCGACGTCGCTGTAGATGATCTTCATGTCGAACGCACGCGCCTTGCGGGCCACGTTACGCCCGATCCGGCCGGCTCCGGCGATGCCGAGTATCTTACGATCGACGTCTGCGCCGATGAAGAACATGGGCTTCCACCCGTCCCAACGTCCCTCGCGCAGGAAACGCTCGGCTTCAGGAATGCGGCGCGCCATCGCTAACATTAGGGCGATGGTATGAGTCGCGGTCGCGTCGTCGAGCACGCCGGGCGTGTTGGTCAGCGCAATGCCGCGGTCTGTGGCACTAGCCACGTCAAAATTGTTCGTGCCGACGGCGTAGTTCGCGACAATGCGGCAATTCGGGCCCGCTGCATCGAGAAGGGCGCCGTCGATGCGGTCCGTCAACAAGGATACGATGGCGGCACAGCCTGCAACATTGCGGCGAAGCTCGTCGGGCGAGAGCGCGCGATCCTCAGAGTTGACTGTGACGTCATGCTCCGCCTGAAGGGCTTCAATTGTCGTACGCGGTATCTCGCGCGTGACGTAGATTTTTTGTCTCATCAGATAGGTTGTCCGATCTCATGGTTGGCGAGCAGCTCGAGCGCGCGTACCAGGGACGAGTGGTCGTCGCGGCCGCCGCCATGAGCCTCGCACGCGCTAAAAAGTGATCGGGCCAGAGCGGTCGCGGGGAGCGAGACGCCGAGTGATCGCGCATTCTCAAGGGCGATATTGAGATCCTTCTGGTGTAATTCAACGCGAAAGCCGGGCGTGAAATTGCGCTTGATCATGCGTTCGCCATGAACCTCGAGTACGCGGGAGTTGGCGAAGCCGCCGAGCAGGGCCTCACGCACGCGCGCCGGGTCAGCGCCTGCGCGTGAGGCGAACACCAAGGCCTCAGACACCGCCTGGATTGTAAGCGCGACGATGATCTGGTTGGCGACTTTCGTCGTTTGGCCCGCGCCGTGCTCGCCGACCCGGTTGATGTTCCGTCCCATCAATCCGAGGATAGGCTTCACACGCTCGAACAGGTCTTCCGGACCGCCGACCATGATGGTCAGCGAGGCCGCTTTTGCACCGACTTCGCCGCCCGATACCGGCGCGTCGAGGCACCCGATGCCACGCTCACCGAGGCGTGCCGCGAATTGCTTGCTCGCCAGTGGAGAGATGGAACTCATATCGATGACGACGGAGCCAGGCCTTGCCGCTTCAGAGACACCCGCTGCGCCGAACAGAACAGTTTCGACGTCGCTGGTATCGGGCACCATCGTGATGATGATGTCAGCGTCCTTGGCCGCTTCGGCCGCGCTCGCGCATGTGATCACGTCCCCGTCGATCATGCCCGCCGGGACGCCTGAGCGGCTTGCGAGAGCAACCCGATGGCCTGCCTTGATCAGGTGTTCCGCCATCGGGCGTCCCATGACGCCCAAGCCGATAAATCCGATGTTCAACGAACCTTCCTCCTGCTTTTGGCCACGCGCAATTTCGGCGGCGCAGTTGCTTGTGCGGCTGTGCTGTAGACAGATTCCGAAATGGCGCTCGCCGCGACAATCACTTGCGCTGCAAGGATCTCGAAGCGTCGATCTTCGACTTGCTCTAGCGTGCCAACCGCGCTGATTGCGGCGACAACGACGCCGTCGCGATCACGGATCGGTGCTGCAATGCAGCGGCAGTTCGGTGCCTGTTCCTCATCATCGAGCGCCCAGCCGCGCTTCCGAACATCGGTGAGTTGAGCACGAAAGTCCGTCGCGTTCATCGCCGTCTTCGGCATCCGCTTTTCGAACGTGAGGTTCGCGATCACGATATCGAGTCGCTCAGGCGCCAGCCACGCGATCAGGCTTTTGCCGAGAGCGCTGCAATTGACAGGGAATCGTTGGCCGACATGAGATTTGACGACGATGTCGCGTGCACCCTCGACACGTGCAAGATAGACCGCCTCGCTCTGCTCCAACACACCCAGATGACATGTGAGTTGGACCCGTTGAGCAAAATCGTGAAGGAGCGGCAGCGCTTCCCGCTGCAGATCATTGTTCTCGTTTGCAATACCGGCAAGCTCGAACAGCTTGAGTCCTAAACTGTAGCCGCCCAACGACCTCCGCTTAATCAGGCCAAGTTCGCACATCGTGGAGATGAGGTGATGGGTTGAGCTTTTTGGCATGCCGAGCCGTTCCTGAATGCCAGTAAAACCAAGGCCAGGTTCGCGCGCGATCGCTTCCATAATCGCTACTCCCTTTCCGAGAGCAGGAACTTTTAGAGCGGAGGTTTGTCCGTCGTTGTTCATTACTTGGAACTCTAGTTCCCTTATTTGAGCTACGCTGCTCGTATCTAATGCGACTGTCAATCCTCTTGCGTTCACACGAAAAGTATCGCTGTCGTCAAGTGACTTCCGGTGCAGCGCAACACACGCGTCGCGGTCAGACCCGTTGAAGATAAGATGAGGAACTTAGCGCTTGGCCCGCCACACTGCTGCTAACTGGCAGTGAGGCCATGGCCAGAATCGCTTGCGTCGCTCCAGGACCGTTACACGTTCCCGAGAGAAGAGAGCGTCAAACGTGAGGTGTTCTTGTCGTTGTTCATTACTTGGAACTTTGGTTCCGTAGTTCATCGAGGCTGCGCGTGTCCTAACCGAGTGTCAAGACTTGTAAGCGTTCACTGAAAGCCTTGCTGTCGTCATCTGGCTTCTTGTGCAGCGCAAAATCTCGGGGCGGCGTTCCTTCTGGCAGGCCGCGGAGATTAAAGCGCGGAGGTAGCGTTGATCTGACTCTCTAGCCCTGCGAGATTGGAGGGTGGGATGCGGTGGCTCGAAGCGCGCGGAGTTCCAGGTACGCACGATCTCGGGCTTGCACGATCGACGATCGTATCGTTCGTAGGCAAGCCTGGCCTGGCGCCCGCTTGGCCATGTGCAACAGACCCTGCTGATCGACGTTAGCCGGTCAAAGCCGCGAGTCCGGCGCGCGCCACTTGACTGTCTTGAGCCGAGCGCACCCCGGAAACGCCAATTCCACCCACGATCACACCTTCGACCACAATGGGGATGCCGCCTTCCAGCGGCAGACCATTGGGCATCGCGAGGGTCCGCAGATGCGCCGTTCCTTCATCGAGAAGCTGTTGGAAAACGCTGGTGGGTCGGCGAAAGCGGACGGCGGTCTCCGCCTTCTGCTGGGCTATCATGATGCTGCCGAGCTGGGCTTGGTTCATACGGTGCAGCATGACGAGATTGCAGCCGGAATCAACGATGGCAATTACCAGGGGCCAACCCTCCCGGTCTGCCTCCGTCTCCGCCGCCGCCATGATCGTCTTGGCGGATTCCAAGGAAATTGGCGCTCCGTAATGCATCATCGTCGATGACGATACCGTTTTAGTCATGGCGGAAATTCCACTTGTTGCCGTACGGACCCAATCGCACGTTCATCTTCTCTCGGATGTCGAATCATCGAGATCGATGACGGCACGCGCATTCGACAGGCTGGTCGCCAGCGTATTGATGACGCCGGTACGGAGGGCCGCCAGGATGATGCCGCTCTTGGTGTTTTCGCTGGCGATGACGATGACATCCTGGATGGGATGCAGCTCCGCAATGGTCAGCCCGATCACGCGGCCTTGAACGATCGTGCTCGACGGCCGGCCCTGGATGTCGATGAAGTCATTGCCCATCATATCGCCGATGGTGCCTGTGGCCCGCGCCTTGGCGACTTCGTGCGGTGTCAACCAGCCCATGCGAATCATGTTGCTGTCCTCGGTGAGATCACCGACGCCGATCAGCGCGAAGCTTGCCTGTCGTGCGCGATCCAGCGTCTGCTTGACGGTCTCGTTCAACAGGAGCGCGGCGCGCTGCGCCTTGTCGGCGACGATCGCCGGCGCATAAAGCGTCTCGCTCCGGCCGCCGAAGCGCGCCGCGAGACGTCGGGCAATGTGATCTGGGTTGACGATCTCGCCACCATGGATCGAACCGCCGATCGCCGACGCGAACAGGACATTGCGCGGCGTCGGTGTACCAAAGGCGCTGCTGATGGCACTGACATTGCGACCCATCCCGACAGCGACGACGGAATTGTCGAGCAGCGTCTTATCGAGATAATTGGCGACGAGGGACGCCACATCCGCCCGCTGCATATCGGGATCAGGACGATCGACCGCGCAAAATAGACGGGCGATGCCAAAGCGGCGACAAAATTCTCCTTCGAGGTCGCGCGCGACATTCGGGCTCGCGCGAACGTTGATTTCGACGACACCGATGTCATGAGCCTGTTTTATGAGGCGCGAAATCGTCGAGCGAGACGTGTTGTATCGCTTTGACAATTCCTCCTGCGTCATGTGCTGCAGATAATAGAGCGCCGCAATTTCGGTGACGAGATCGGCCTCGCTCATGCTGTCATCCGGCTCGCCGAAGGCGAAAACGCATCGATTTCGGCCTTTGTCGGGATGCTCGGCTGGGCACCTGCGCGGGTGCAAGAAATCGAACCCGAGATCACGCCGCGCGTGACTGCCGTCACGAAATCCATGCCCTGGTCGAGAGCCGCGGCGAAGGCGCCGGTAAAGCTATCCCCAGCCGCTGTGGTGTCGCGCGGTATGACCGCCGGCGCGGGAATGGCGGCGAAGGTCCCGTCCTGCCAGCTGAGGGCGCCAAGCGGCCCCAAGGTCACGATCGTCGCGCAGCCGAACCGGGCGCTGAGTTGGCATGACGCGATCTTGGGATCCCCGCCGTCGATGCCGACAGCCTCCGCCACAGCGTGCAGCTCATGTTCGTTGACAATCAAAACATCAACGTCACGCAGCACCTCGGCGGGAACGGGTCCCGCGGGGGCGACGTTGAAGACGACGCGGGCGCCGCGCGCCTTGGCCAGGGCCACGGCGGCGTAGGTATCGCGGTCCGGAATTTCGCGTTGCAGGATCACTGTATCGCCGGCACCGAAGGGACAGTCGCTCAGTTGGGCGAGTCGCGTTTCCAAATTGGCGCCGGCAGCGGCCACGACGGTGTTTTCGGCCTGGGCATCAACCACAATCAAGCAGACACCGGTGGGCTTGGGGATGATCGCGAGATGCGACAGATCGACCCCGCTCTCCTTCATGATCGAGACGGCGACATGTCCGAAGGCGTCGTCACCACAGGTCGCGACATGCGTGACCGCAGACCCCGCCCGCGCCGCCGCGACCGCCTGATTGGCGCCCTTGGTTCCCGGCACGACGACATAGCCGTCGCAGGCCATCGTCTCGCCCGGACGTGGGATGCGTGCCACGTTGGTGACGATATCGACGCCAACAGAGCCAAATACAACGATCATCAACAAAGGTTCCGGATAGAAGTGAGGTGCGATGACCGGGGTGCGACGACAAGGGCGAGACGCCCCAGTCGCCGCACCTCGACTGTTACTGACGCATCTTCAGCAGTGCATCGACGTTCTGAGGCGTGACAGGGGTCCACGGCACATTATAGCTTTTGGCAGTGCCGCCAGCCCAGGGCATATTCGGATACTGCTGCCAGATTGCCGATTGCGGCTTGTAGCTATCACCCACAACCTGACGTATCGCGACGTCCAGCGACCCTTGCGCCTGTGCATTGGCATCCTGGAGGATCGAGGTCATCTCGCCCGCCTTCACAGCCAGCAAAGCATCCGTGATGCCGTCGATTCCGCCGATGGCGAAGTCGCTGACCTTCAAGTTAGCGCCCTTGATGGCCTCGATCGCGCCGAGGGCCATCTCATCATTCTGACCGATCACGCCGTCGATCTTGCCGGGGTGACGGGTCAACCAGTCTTCCATCAGCGCCTGCGCTTCGGCACGCGACCAGTTCGCGGTCTTCATCTCCAATACCTTGACCGTCGGGCATTCCGCGAGGGCCTTCTGGTTGCCTTGGCTGCGCTGGATCTGGGCGGAAATACCGATCGGACCCTCGATGATCACCACGTTGCCTTTGCAACCGATCTTGTCGAGCACGGCCTTTGCCTCAAGATAGCCAGAGCGGACGTCATCGGACCCGACATAGGAGGTCAGCAGATCGGTATTGGCGCGGGTATTGGTGCCGATCACCGGGATATTGGCGGTATGCGCAGATTCTACAGCGGTCGCGCCGGCATCGGCGTCGATCGGTGCGAAGATGATGGCGTCATAGTGCTGGCTAATCATGGTCTCGAACTGGCCCTGCTGAACGAGCGGGTCGTACCGCCCGTCGAACACCGTGACGACGGCAGTGCCGCTTTTGACCTCAGGGCTGTTCTTGGCGGCTGCCGCCCAAAGCTGCATGAACTCGGCCTTCAACCCATAGAGGGCGACGCCGATCTTGACGGGCTTCGCTTCCGCGACCCCGGACACGGTCATAAAAGCCAGAGTACTCGCGAGGAAGGCCATTTTAAGTTTCATTGTTAATCCCCCTTTGTATAATCAAAGCCGCTTGTATTTTGCGGCACCAAGATGAGTCGACATGCTGTACGATCATCGTTGACCTGGTTGCGGGCTAATGAGAGTCTGCGCGACGCGTGGAATCCAGCATCACAGCGCCAACGATCATCAAGCCCTTGAAGATCTGCTGGTAGTTCGAGTCGACCCCGAGCAGATCCAATCCGTTGTTCATGACTCCAATAATCAGGGCGCCGAACAGCGTGCCCGTCACGCCGCCGATGCCGCCCGATAGGCTCGTCCCGCCAATGACGACGGCGGCAATCGCGTCCAGTTCGTAGGAAATGCCTGCCTGCGGCAGGCCCGATCCCGTGCGCGCCGCGAGGATGATGCCAGCAAGCCCAGCAAGGCCGCCGGAGATGACGTAGACCAGCAGGCGCACCCGGCCGACGCTGATGCCTGATGTCGTCGCGGCACGTGGGTTGCCACCCGTCGCATAGACATGTCGCCCGAAACGGGTTCGGCCAAGCACCCACCACGACACTGCGAAAACACCGAGCAGCACGAAAATCGGGATCGGAATGCGAAAGAACTCGCCGGTGCCAATCCAACGGAAGCGGGGTGTGAGATCCGGGACCGGCAGGCCACCGGAATAGAGCAAGGTCAGCCCGCGCGCGATCGACAGCATGCCCAGGGTCACCACGAAGGGGGGCACCCGAAAGCGCGACACGACGGTGCCGGACAGACCACCAGCGACCATGCCGGTGAGAATGCCGATCACAGTCGCAAAGACCGCCCAGTAAGGGGCACCGGGCATGCCCGCGATGCTCGATGTCGTGGCAAAACTCGCAGCGACGATGCCAGCCAGTGCCGCGACCGACCCGACCGAAAGATCGATCCCGCGCGTCAGGATCACGAAGGTCATGCCGATCGCGAGAATGCCATTGATCGAGGTCTGGCGCAGGATGTTGAGGATATTCTGCAGTTCGAGAAAATAGTCGGAGACGATGCTTAGAACGACACAAAGCACGATGAAGGCCGTGATGATGCCGTAGCTCTTCAAAAGCTCGAGGGCGACGTGGAGATAGTGATAGCGACGTTGCGTGGTCATAGATACGTTCGTCGATTGCGGCGCAGTTGCCATTCGTCAGATTCCGGTCTGTCGTCGTGGGAGATCAGGCGGCGAGGTTCAGCAGAGCTTGTTGATTGGCCTCGGCCCGTGGGAGTTCGCCGGATACTGCGCCATCACGTATGACGACGATGCGATCCGCCATGCCCAGGATTTCGTCGATTTCGCCGGAAACCATGATGATCGATCCACCGGCGGCCGCAAATTCGGACATGATGCCATAAATCTCTCGTTTGGCGCCGACATCGACGCCGCGTGTCGGTTCATCGAAGAGCAGGATGCCGGGTTCGGTGAGATAGCAACGCCCGATCACCACCTTCTGCTGATTGCCGCCGGACAGGCTACCGACGGAAAGCCTATCGGTCGCGGCCTTGATGCGGAATTGCGCGATCATCCTGGCGGACCATGCCGCCTCCTTCTTGCGGTCCATCACACCCTGCGGCGAGAGCTCCGGCAGCACTGCGAGGGAGAGGTTGCCGCGCACGGTGTCGCTCATGATGAGGCCGCTCTGCTTGCGATCCTCCGTCACCAAGGCGAGGCCGGCATCCATGGCGTCACGCGGCGTACGCATCGCGCGGGTTGCGCCATCGACGATGATCTCTCCGGTCCAGTCGGTATCGATACCGAAGAGGCAATCCAGAATCTCAGTCCGACCGGCGCCCATCAGGCCATAGAGACCAACGATTTCGCCTTCATGCACATCGAAGGATATGTCGTGCAGCTTGCCCGGCCTGTTCAGGCCCTTCACCGCTAGGCGTGTCTTGGGGCCGGGTTGGTTTTCCTTAATGAATTCATCTTTCAACTCGCGCCCGACGATCATGTTGATCAGTTCAGATCGATTAATCTCCGTGATCCCGCCCGAAGCGACAAATTTCCCATCCCGAAAGACCGTATAAGTGTCGACGATGCCGAAAATCTCGGAGAGGCGGTGCGAGACATAGATGATGCCCTTGCCTTGCGCCTTCAGCCTGCGGATCGCCTCGATCAGGCTGTCCACTTCCTTCTCGCCAAGAGCCGAGGTTGGTTCATCCATGATGATGATCCGAGCCTCATGGCTGAGCGCCTTTGCAATCTCAACCAGCTGAATCTGACCAACCGAAAGGTCTCGCATCAAGGACTTTGGCGCGATATCGAAGCCAAGTTGCGCTAGCAACTTGGCGGCATCGCGGTTCATCCCCGCGAAGTCGATTCCGCCGAGGCGCTTGGTATATTCGCGTCCCAGGAAAATGTTCTCTGCGACCGTCATATCGAGGACGGGGCTGAGTTCCTGTTCAATGATGGCGATTCCTGCGGCCAATGCTTCTGCCGGTCGGGAAAAGGAGACCGAGCGTCCATCAAGCTTTATTTCTCCAGCATCACGTGGGATTATGCCCATAATAATGGACAGAAATGTCGATTTCCCAGCGCCATTTCCACCGCAGAGGGCATGAACCGAACCTGCTGTAAGACAAAACTCTCCATTTTCTAGTGCTGAAACACCACCGAAAGCCTTTCTAAGGCCGGAGACTTCTAAAATACAATTAGTTTCCAATTCAGATCCCTCCCGTGATCTTAATAGGTAATCTATTTTCTATAGAATTAGCTTGCACATACTGCCCTCTCGAAGCGAGCGAGGGAGAAGCATCGTCTGCAAACTTCTATTGAAGCAATATTGTCGAGTGGACTGCCCGTTCTTCTTGTTGAGCCATCATACAAGCGCCTGCACGAACGTCAATGACTATGATCATATGACCAGACGTCCGTGTCCGCTCTTGCTTCGGGTCAAACGGCAGCTTCGATGCCTTTTATGTCGGCCTGGAGTGTTAGACTTGACTGGTGGGGAGGTTCGTCCGGAATACGAGCCTGACGCGGCATCCGCGATTTCGGAGCGGCGCCCGGTTCAGCTGCCACCAGATATAATCAGATAAATTTTGGCATTGGCGGAACCGAACCTGCTCAACCTTGAGGGATGCTCGCTTGATCCGAAATGGAACTTGAGCGCCTCGTCGATAGGACTTGGGAAGTCGTCGTCACACGTCCTGAAACAAAAGCAACCGATTTCCGGTGCCTCCTCCTCCGCCCCAACTGTCAAAATCTCCAGATAAGGACGAATGCTTCGCTCGACAAAGCCATCATGGGCTCGTGCTATTCTCACTTCAGCCCGCGCGCGACCATCTCAATACGGCGTGTGCGGACTCAGAATGAGTAACGAAGATGAAGATGCGACCAAGGACAGGAAGAGTACTGGTCGGCTAGATGCGCGTTCCACATCCGAGCAGAACCTGGCGCAATAGGTTATGCGCGTTTTGGCGGAGAGAGTGTCTGTAGAAATAGCGTTTCGGGGCATTTCCTGCCGGTTCGAACTCTCAAGACTCTATCGGCAATCTCGGCATACCCGTCCCCCAGAATTCCCCTTCAATTCGGTCTAATCCGGCTTGTCTAATGGGACTGAAAATGGGACCATACAGTTCGACGGAGAGATTCGTTTGCTTGGAGTGGTCTCTGAACAATGGCCGGTAAGTTGACTGTTTTGGGGCTCAAGGCATTGGTCAAGCCCGGTCGCTACGTCGATGGCGACGGCCTGCATCTCCATGTCAGAGGTCCCGAACGCCGGGCCTGGGTGTTCCGCTACACCCGCCAAGGCAAGACAAAGGATATGGGTCTTGGGTCTTACCCAGAGGTGTCGCTTTCCAGCGCGCGAGGCGCGGCCGCAGACGCCAATGCAGTGTTACGGGCCAAGGCCGATCCGCTCCAAGCCCGGCAGGCGACCGCCACCCCTCTGAGCTCTCGGACCTTTCGCGAAGCCGCGACCGACTATCTCGCCGCACATAGCCCGAGCTGGCGAAACCCGAAGCACGTGGCGCAGTGGGAGGCAACCCTGAAGGCTCACGCTTACCCCGCGATCGGCGACTTTCTTGTCTCCAATATCGACGTGGACGCGGTGCTGAATGTGCTCAAGCCGATCTGGGCGAAGACACCAGAGACTGCCTCGCGCCTTCGCGGGCGCATCGAGGCGATCCTGGATGCTGCCAAGGGGAGGGGGTGGCGGCACGGTGAGAACCCGGCCCGGTGGAAAGGCAACCTATCGGGCCTCCTGCCGCCGAAGGGGCGGATGGCCCGCGTCGAGCACCAGCCATCGCTACCGTGGGAGCAGATGCCGGCCTTCATGCAGGCGCTCCGGGCCCAGGCGGGAACGGGCGCCGCCGCGCTGGAACTGGCTATCCTTACTGCGGCCCGCACCGGCGAGGTCAGGGGAATGCGCTGGCAGGAGATCGATCTAGAGGAGGGCATCTGGCTCGTGCCGGCCGAGCGGATGAAGGCGGGCCGTATGCACCGTGTTCCTTTGGTGGGCCGCTCGTTGGAAATCCTCCAAAGACTCGCGCCGACGATGCGGGAGCGGGACAGCCTCGTCTTCCCCGGTAGTAAAGGTGTAGTGCCGCTGTCGGATATGGCCTTGTCGATGGTGGTCAGGCGCATGAATGGCGAGACGAAGCCGCCCACCTGGCGTGACATCAGCGGCCGGGCGGTGGTGCCCCACGGCTTTCGCTCCAGCTTCCGGGTCTGGGCCGGTGAGATGACCGCATATCCGCGGGAAGTTGTGGAGGCGTCGCTCGCCCACACCCTCAAAGACAAGACGGAGGCCGCGTACGCCCGAACCGACCTCATGGAGCGGCGCCGGCCGCTAATGAAGGAATGGGGCGAGTGGTGCGGGAGAGCGTAGCCGGCTGCATACAGGCGTGGCGACCTGTTCGAGAAGCGGCAGGAGATGATGGAGGCGTGGGGAAGTGGTGTGTCACCGACAAGGTGGCCGAGGCGGTGAGGGGGCAGATGGCCGCTGTGTGCGCGAGATGATGGAAGCGTAGGGATGAGGTGCGGAGCCAGCTAGAGTCGATCTCGGCATGGCGGAGCTGAATCATGCGGCGATTATAGAGGGCTCGGCTTTAGGAGCGACAAACCTCTCAATCCGCAACCTCATCGTTAGGGGAAATGAGATCTTCCTCGCTGTCCTTCTCAGATATCTCATCCTCTTCCGAAGAGACCGGTCCCGAAAACAGCCCAATGTCTTTGGTTATGTTCCGACCGACTGTGTAACAATAAACAGCGCTAGGAGATAATTTGACCTGATGTCCTTCGACCGTGATGGTCCCCGAGAGGGTCTTAGTCGTGAAAAATGCGGACTTAATACTCGGGTGTTTTCTCAACAGAGCTGCGATCCCACGGGTCTCCTCTGAAAATTTGGTTTTGATCCGATCCGACCACTTAATTTCACCAATCCAGCCAGGCCGTTGATTTGCACCCTCGAGCGAAACAATATCTACCTCGCCCTCATTTCTCCATCTTGCGTAACGAAGATTCTTGAAGTGAAAAGAATGCTGCCACTGGGAAAAAATTGCGGACTCGGTGAGGTGCCCGATTCTTTCGGAGTCAGTGCTTTCTACGGGGGCGAACAAAGCGGCCCGCATTGAGGGGTTGTTCAGGTAAATCTTGAAATTTCGTTCCCTCTTCATCGTCCGACAATTGTCATCGACTGTAGTGAGCTTGATGATTAGAAACGCGCTCTCAAGGTATTCAATGTATTTTTTAATGGTCGGCTTGGCTAGGCCGGACTCTTGCGAAATGTTTTCAAGACTCGCCTCACTGCCTGCATTGTAAGCGAGAAATGAAAATAGCCGATTTAACTCCTGTATCTCATCGATCCCGTACAGGCTTGGAAGGTCTTTGAGGAGAACCTTGTCAATGATGTCATTCTTTATGAATTGCTCGGGATCAGCACGAATTTGATCGTTTAGAACCGCCTCGGGATAGCCTCCAAAATTGAGGTAGTCGATAAACCGCAAGTTTAGTTTTTCAAGGTCCGTCGCACGATATTCATTTTTTTCATTTTCGATGACAAGATGATCCTCATTTAAGAATAGTAGGAACTCATAGAAGGTAAGTGGAGGAAGCATAAAGTCAGAGAACCGACCCGCCCCTGATTCGCGACTCTTAAGCCTCAGGGCCGCAGCAGCTGATCCTGATGCAATGAATTTCGTTTGCGGGTTGCTGTCGACCAAATCTTTGAGATGTACTTCCCAATCGCGGAGATATTGTATTTCATCAAAGATAATAAGCTTTTGCTCACTAGCTTCGGACGTCGGCATAAACTCCAGAAACTTTTCAAGAAGAATGCCTGAATATATTGGGGTATCGATGCTTACGTACATGACGCACGATGGTGAAATCCCCCGATTTATGCTCTCTTGGACGAGTTGCTTGATCATGACAGTCTTGCCTACCCGCCGCGGCCCCAACAGGACTGTGGCACGCCGCACGCCGTAATTCAGCGCCAGCGATAGGAATGGCTCAAAATATACTCGTCGAGGGAAAGCATCTTCCGGAAGTTTTTTCCCGGGGGACGTCCACCAAGGATTATCCCGCTCTATCCTTCGCTGTATGTCGCTAGGTGCAATTGGGCGCATTACGTCACCTGACAAATAAGATTACGATCGATAGCTTAAGCTGCAACCTGTAGGTAAACAACTGATTTCTATAGCTAAAGAGACTGCATATAAGCGGCAGCTCCTACGGCACCCTCTGTCCCTTCATCGCTGTCACGCGCCCTTCCTCAACCTCACCCCCGGGCCGCCACCGTTCTGCTCTATGAACTCGACGCCGGCCGCCTGCTGGCCAGAGAGAATCAGATTTCGCCCTTCTCAATCAAACGCACGGTGAAGGTGATGCCCCGATAGGGCGGATTCGCCAGTCCTTCATCGGTCATATTGGATTGGGCGTCCTGAACAAGTTGAGCGTGATCAGTTTCCTGACCAGGAAGAGGATGTGACCTCAGCTCATAGCACCTGATGACCGACCCGTCGGCGGTTCGGACGCAATCAACCTCATAGATTTCCTGTAGAGCCACTTCGAATACCTCCGTGTGTCGCCAAGGATCGAGATAGCAGGTCGCGCGCGGCTCTAATCGACTTTCTTCAACCTCACCCCCGGCCCCTCGCCATTTTCCTCCACGAAGATGACGCCGGCCGCCTCCAGCGCGGCCCGGATGGCGGAGAGGGTGCGCTTCTGGGCAGTTCCCTGCTCTAGCTCAAATCGGGCGAGTGTACGCTTAGGGACCTCGCTCTTTTCCACCAGCCGATCCTGAGACCAGCCAAGTAGACCCCGAGCCGCTCGAACCTGTGCGGGAGAGATGGCAATTTCAATGCCGTTTCCACTTGCATTCATGGCGATGATCATGGCACTTCTAATGCCGTTCCACAAGGAACAACGGCCGAGCGCGGTGTTGGAAGCACCCCACCCGGCCTGACCGCAACCGCTCGAGCAAGGAGACGGCTATGGCTGACCGCGCCCATACCACAGGAGGGGGAACCGCGCTTACCCCGCCGCCGCTTATCAGCAACCCCACTAGCACACTTTCCACCGACCAGCCCTTTTCCCGCCGCGTCGACCGGCTGCTCTTCACCGAATCGGTGAATGAGTGGATCGAGCTGATTTTGGCCGGTGCGGCTGATGCGACTGACGATGAGATCGCTCCGCATCTCGCGGCCGGCTTGGCTGCTCCGCTTGCCGCCAGCCGCGTTCTTGCCGGGCGGGTAGTGGCGAAATGAGCAAGCGAAAGACTAAGCCGGCGCTCATCCACCCAATCGCGCTGCTGTCCTTTGTCACGGACCGCGAGCCGACTGACGACAACAACCTTCGCCGCGTGTTCTGGCAAGTGAGTCCTAGCGGAGACTTCCACGACAATTGCACCCTGGGTCGGGCCTATGGCGAGGAGGCGGCTCGTTACCTCCAGCGGGAGGGTTTAAGCCCGGCTTTGGGTTGGATTGTCCTGGACATGATCAGGGCATTCGGCGGCAAGGTTCAGCAGCCTGACAGCGGTCTTGTCGTCGGCTTCATGACCTATCTCGCGGGGCACGTTGCACAGTCGCAGGTGCGACTGTGAGCGGCCGGCGCGGCGTAGGGCGCCGTAGCCTGATCGGCGTCGCCTCCATGCTCATCCTGGTGGCTGCCGAGGCCGGCATAGCCAAGGCGGAGGAATTGGATGGTGAGCTGCTGGCCCTGTGCAGGGAGGCCGTGGAGAACCATGCCGAGAGCGTGCGTGCTGATGACTTCCTCGAGCAGCACGGAGGCGATGAGCAGGCCCATCAGGAGGCCATGTATGTGCGGGTCAATCGTTGGCACGAGGTCTGCGCCCAGATCGCGGAGATCCCCGCCCGCACTCCTGAAGGCATGCGAGGCAAGGCGGCAGTGCTGGCCGACGTCATCGCACTGGAAAGCCCGATGGTCGCGTCGCTGTGCAGCGACCTCCTGGGGAGGCACATCGGATGACCGCGAAGATCATGACCGCGAAGGAGAAGGAACTGGCACTCCGGCAAGCCCTTCAGGAGGCCTTGGTCCTCGCCGAGATTATGGAGGCGCTCTCCAACGGCACGCCTCGAGACAGCGATGAGGTGCCTTGCACTTGGGTGGGCTGGCTCGGGAATGCATCTTCCGTGTTGCCCAGAAGATCGAGGGAGCCACAGCATGACCGCGCGCACCAAGAAGGCGCCGCCGCCGATCGTCCCGCCGCAGCCGCCGCAGACAGAAAAGGAAAAGGCTGCCTCGTTGGAGCTTCGAGAGATTATGCGGAGTATGGCTGATCGGCTGCAGCAGCGGAATCTCGACGCTGCAGTTGCTTTGGCTAAGCAAGCCGCCCGGCGGCGTGGTCCTCTGGTGGATCACTTCGCGGAACTCGGTCGCCGGTTCGGCTCGGACATCGACCAGCACGAGAAGCCGAACCTGCGCGTCGTCAAAGGGGAGGGCGCATGACCCGCCAGTTCGTCATCCCGGTGCGGCTAGGCGAGAAGCCGAAGCCGAAGCCGAAGCCGAAGCCGAAGCCGAAGCCAAAGCCGGCGGAGGGGTAAGACATGGAAAAACACATCTCCTACCGTTCCCTTCCAGGTCCGGTCATACTCGCCGGATCGAATAAGGGGTGCGTCAATGGGCGATACCGAGCAGGAACCTACCTTCGCGGACAAGCTCCCAGAATTGCTGGACCGCTATCATCAACTTGCCGCGTCAACGCAAAACCCAATCTACGCATGGTTAGCGTTTCAAGCGATCTTCTGGGCCCGCGATCTTCAAGGTTCTGGTATAGATCAGGAAGCATCATTTCCGGCTTGGCTGGTCGATTACATCCAGGAGATAACAGAAAATCTCCTCTCGCTCTCGGCAGGACTGGACCCGAGGGTGCAGCCTTTAGTGGGCACGTATGTTCCTTCATCTCCCGACGACGCCATGAACTCACAAGAATTCCAGGACGATCTACGGCGGCGTCGCATCAGTCTGCCCGAGGCAGTGAAGCTAGTGCCGCTCGTTCTTGGACTGACCAGAGAGGGCGGTTGGAATGCTTTTTCTGCCGTCGATGCGACCACACAAAAGATGCAGGAATTCCGCATCTACGAGAGTATGCGGGAAAATGGCTTTACGTCGCAGCAGGCTATCCAAAAGCTACACGAACTTTATGGACCACGAAGCGATCGAGCCCGGTATCTGCGTGTCGCCGAGGGGCGGGAACATGCCGACGGCCAACTGAAGAAGCCAGAGGGGTAGGCTTCTTCATGTCGAAGCCGAATAGGGTGGCTTCTACATGTAGGAGCTACCCATACTCACTTCGACATGACATTACGCCGCCTACTACGATTATTGAGATGTCCCAGCGGCGCACAGTGCGCCGGATCGCAAAGGGACGTAAAATGAATCGAGCCTCTGATTTTGTTGCCGTCGTCGAGGCAATGGTCGTGCCTCTCCCCCAGGCTCCCGCAGTGTTCGGCCTGTCGCGCAGTGCGATTTACCGTGCCGCCGCGGTTGGCGAGATCACGCTGATGAAGATGGGGCGCAGCACTCTTGTCGATGCAGCAAGCGTCCGCCGCTATCTGGCAAACCTCCCGCGGCTTCACCCGAAGCAGGCCGCCTAAAAACAAAAACGCCGGCCCTTGGGGGAGCCGGCGTTGCGTCGCTGATATCAAAGCTGGATTGCACCGCCTAGATAGATCACCGACCTTCGCTGCGCAAGACCAAAGGCTGGCATCGGAGTATTTCGATGCACACACCTTCAAGACTCCCGACATCCTATCCACGCCACACCTACGTCCCGGACTTCGCGGCCAAGCTGGATCGGCTCGCGGATCAGGAACTTGCTTGGGGTCACATCGCCGTGGCGGAGAGGCTCAGCCAGCAGGCAGCCCAGATGCGAGAGACGTCTCAGTGAGCGCGACGATTGGCACCTCTTATGGGCGCCGGTCCCTGGGAATGGTGCCGATGCGCACCGTTTCCGTCACGGCCGACGAACTGGCGGGCCTTGCCGCTCTCGTCACGCGTTGGGCGATCGAAGCCGATGGTGAGGGGCGGCATGACGCCGCCGATCGGCTCTACTCGCGGGCCGCGGCGCTGCGGGAGGGTGCGCGATGAGCGACGCCCCGGAGATGGCCGAGTTCGGTAAAGCCCTGGTCGAGAAAACCGCGGACGAGTTGAAGCGCTGGCTGGCCCAAACGGGAGGCATGCCCGACGCCGGCGTGTCATCGCTGATGCTGGTCATCCACTACACGATGGAGATCACCGCAGAACGTCTCGGGCCAGCCGGCGTCGCCTTCATGCTCGAAAGCGCCGGCATGTTTGCCGCTCAGGCTTTGACAGGTGAGGTGGCGGGGTGAGCGCCTACGCCCAACCTGCTTCAGAGTTCGTGCGCGCCATGGGGCCGGTCGCTCGTGAACTGCTTGGCGATCCTACCTTCGAAACAAAGCACGAGTTACGATTCCGGCAGCGTGGCAGCTTGGCAGTGGATTTGCTGAAGGGAGTTTGGCACGACCATGAGGCGAACGTCGGCGGTGGTGTCGTCGATTTCGTCATGGTCGAGACAAGGACAGACAAGGCGGGTGCCGTGGCGTGGCTGCGCGAACGCAAGCACATCGAACCCGTCGCAACGCGCAGCGGTTCGTTTAACATCATGTCGACCTATGACTATACTGACGCTGACGGCGTTCTGCTTTACCAAGTCTGCCGCATGGAGCCTAAAGACTTCAGGCAGCGGCGCCCGGATCCTGAGAAGCCTGGCTCGTGGCTGTGGAACACGGGTGGCACCAAACGTGTCCTCTATCGCTTGCCCGAAGTCATTGCGGCGGTGAAGGAAGGGCGCCCCGTATTCATCTGCGAAGGTGAGAAGGCAGCCGACGCGTTATGTGGCCTCGGCGTCACCGCGACGTGTTCGCCAGGTGGTGCGAATAAGTGGCGGCGCGAGTTCGCCGATCACTTCTCATCTGCGACGGTGGTGGTTCTTCCCGACAATGACGAGCCCGGCCGCCTTCACCGCGACATGGTGGTTAGAGGCCTATCGCGTTGGGCTACGATCGCAACGATCACGCTGCCCGGCCTGCCGCCCAAAGGTGACGCCTATGATTGGATAGCAGCAGGCGGCACTAAGGCTGACTTGAAGGCGTTGGTGGCTAAAGTCTTCGAGGAAGTCTTTGACGAAGAAGATCTGGCCCTGTTCACCGACGAGGGCTCTAGTGGGATCGGGGTGGAGCATATCGATTGTGGCGCCGGGCGCCACCCTTCGCCGGAACCAACCACGAAGCCGACGATCCTCGTACGCGCCGGAGAGCTGGACACGCTGGCGACGAAGGGCGAGGCGGCCCTCTGCTCGTCCGACCTTCCTATCTATCAGCGCGGTGATGTCCTGGTGCGGCCGATCAGCAAGGAGGTCAGCGCTTCACGGGGCCGGACAACAGTGGCCGCAGGTCTGACGGAGTTGAGCACACATGCCGTCCTCGACCTTCTGAGCCAATCCGCACACTGGGTCCGGTTCGATAAGCGCGCCAAAGCCGAGATTGCGTGCGATCCACCCGCTGCCGTGCCCTCCATCATCCTGAGCAGGAAGGGGCAATGGAAGCTGCCGCTGGTTGCCGGCGTCATCACCACACCGACGCTCCGGCCGGATGGATCGCTGCTGTTCGAGCCCGGATATGACGCTGCAACCCGTTTATTCCATGTTGCTGATCCCAGCCTGAAACTCGGGGCGATGCCGGAGAAGCCGTCGCGAAGCCAGGCCGAGGAAGCGCTGGGCAAGCTTAAGGCGCTGCTGACGGGGTTCCCGTTCGTAACCGAGATAGACCGGGCCGTCGCTCTGTCTGGCCTCATCACCCCCGTCGTGCGCGGCGCCCTGTCGGTCGTGCCGCTTCACGCATTCAAGGCCAGCACCGCCGGCAGCGGTAAAAGCTTCCTTGTCGACATCATCAGCGCCATCGCAACTGGGAGACCGTGCCCAGTGGTCGCCGCTGGTCAGACCGACGAGGAGACCGAGAAGCGCCTCGTCGGGTTGCTCATTGCGGGCTTCCCCATCGTGTCGGTGGACAACGTCAACGGTGAGCTGGGCGGCGACCTTCTTTGCCAGCTCATCGAACGACCGTTGATCAGGGTGCGTCCCCTCGGCCGGAGCGAGATCATGGAACTGGAAAGCCGGGCGACCGTCTTCGCCACAGGCAACGGCCTCCGGGTGCGCGGCGATATGGTTCGCCGGTCACTCATCTCGTCGCTTGACGCCCAGATGGAGCGGCCGGAATTGCGAAAATTCGACACCGATCCAGTCAATGACGTGCTGAGCGACCGTGGCAAGTATGTCGCCGCCTGCTTGACCATCGTGCGCGCTTACGCCGCTGCCAGTCGTCCGCACCATCTCCCTGCACTCGCGTCGTTTGAGGATTGGTCGGCTTCCGTTCGCTCGGCGCTTGTCTGGCTAGGCTGCCAAGACCCGGTCACATCAATGGAATCTGCCCGCGAAGATGATCCCGACCTCGCCGAGCTGCGGGAAGTGCTCGCGCTGTGGAAGACGCATCTAGGCTCCGGCAGCGGCTACGCTTTCACGGCCAGGGACGCGGCTGAAGCGGCCTGCAAGAGGGAAGCAACCGTGATGGGTGAGCCGCCCGACTTCGCCTGCCCTGAGTTCCGCGACGTGCTTCTGCGGATCGCTGGCGAGCGAGGAAACGTCAACACGAGGAAACTCGGAACCTGGCTGATGGATCATGCGGGCCGGATTATCGGCGGGCTTCGGATGATCAAGGCCGGGACCGCAAACGGTGGCGTGTTGAGGTGGAACGTGGAGGTCGTGAAGTGAGACGTTCAACCGACCAACCGAGTGTCATGTCTAAAGGTCTTAAAGGTTGTAAAGGTCAGTTCCCAACCCCCACTCCATCTTCGCAATCCATTTTCAATGGTAAACCCCCTGCTAAATCTGAGGGTGCGGCTGAGACTGACCTTTACAACCTTTACAACCTTTCAAACGACGAAGCCGACGAACGCCTCGCCATCCAGACCGAAGCCCAGAACGCGGTGCCCCAGAAGATCGATCAGGCGTTGATGATCGCGGGACTGATCGCTTGCGCACGGTGGCGCCCATGACCTCAGTCGGACAGCGTCAGGCGAATGACCTTCGGCTCGATCTCAATTACCTGATCGACATGATATTGGAACAGGTCGCCGCTTCGATCCTGGATCGAGAGGTGCTGCCATTCGAAGTCGTTCAGATGTTCGGTATCGCTTACCGCGATGATGAAGTGGGCGCGCGACGTCCTGACCGGCACCGTGCGACCATTCTCCAGCTTCCTGCTGGTATAGATGTTCGGCCTCCGCTCGATCGAACCGCACGGCACCTTGAGCGTCTTCACGCCAGATCGCTCGTCAGAAGTCAGTGTGATTTCAGTAGCAATCCACCCTTCAGCCACTCGAACCCCCATCCTTACCCTAAAGGAGTAACCCTAATGGGGATGTCCGAGTCCAATCTACTTAAATGTCCGTCCGGGAGCGCTCGATCCCTCCGGTCTAATCCTGGACGCGGGCCAACACCCCATGACGGTGACCATCCAGCAAGCCATGCACGCAATGGAGGGCCGGGGGGGCTATGGGTCCCTCTACCATCCCAAAACCATGCGGGCATTGCGCTAGCCCGATGTGTCGCTAGCCAAACCTCAATTTAGGTGTCCGCACTCATGAACACGCCCAAGAAGCCACCACTCCTCGGAATCTCGATCCGCGAATTTGCACGACGCGACGGGTGCAGCGAAAAACTTGTGCGCCGTCACGTCGAGCGAGGCGGGCTCGCGCGATTCACCGACGGCACAATCGATCCGGCTGGCATTGGAACGGGCTGGCGCGAAAGTAGCCGGGGCTCTGCAAACGCTGCAGACCGAGTGCGGACATCCTCAAAAAAAATGTCCGCACTTGCCAAGGTGTCCGCACCGGAACTGTCCGCAACCGCCGAGGCCCTCGCGAGCGTGACTGATGGCGGCGCCTACGAGCTGGCGATCCTTCTGAGCGAGGCAAAGATGCCGGCCGCCGATGCCCAGGCCTTGGTGAACGCCTGGCATCTTCGGGGCCGTGCAGTCGCCATCGAGACGCTGGAGGAGATCGAGGCGCCCCCCGAAGAGCTGGATGATTGGAGGGATCACCCAAGGTTCAAGGTGAACTGGATGGAGGGCATGCGAATCGCGTGGGATGACGTCGAGATGGCGGCGGCTGTCTGATGGGGATGCTGACCAGTTCTGAAGAGCGCACCGCAGAGCGCATCCTCTCCAAGCTTCATTGTGGGCAACTGCCGGACCTCGGCGAACTGCTGTTCCTCGGCGGCCTGGTGGAGCAGCTCCTGCCGCAGCGGGTGCGCCAGCGGCGCCACCTTGATCAGCGAGATGCGTTGATCGTGGAAGCATCCTACCTTGTCGACGAGCCCTCTGAGACGTCTCGCTGCGATCAGGTGGCAGCCGATCTAGAAGGCTACCTCCGTCGCCAGTGGCCGCAGGAGAAGTTGCTCGCCCAGGCGCCAGGCGGCGACCCCTATACCGTTCTGCTCCATCAGATCGCTCACTTCACCGATGGCGAGAAGATCAGCGGCCGCCAGGTGCTTCGTATTGTTCGCGGCGAACGGACGCCGATCCCTACGACATAAACGCTGAGCCTATGTCGTGAGCTTCAAAGCGACTTTGCTGATTCGCTAATGGTACTCTGTCTCCAGTCGAGGAGATCGAGACCATGCCTACCAAACCGTTACCGAAGCCCGCCCCTGCCGCGATCAAGAAGCCTCCCGTCGCCGCCAAGCCTGCGGCCGCAACTGTTCCGCCTGCGAGCCGCTTCGCCCATATCGCCGCAGCCACTACCGCCCGCGTCCGTGCGGCTGAGACCGACGCTGCAAGTTCCGCCTCTCGCAAAGCAGCCGCAGACACTGCGGACAGGGAAGCTGGCGACTTCGTCTTGGCCTCATTCGCTCGAGCCCAGGGTCGCCGCTGATGCCCAAAATAGAAATCCCGTCTCTTCCCGACATTCTGTCGATGAAGCCCATCAACATTGATGGCGACAGCCTGCGTATCGCGATTTCCCGCGTCGTCAGCACGAAGGTGGCACTGTCCAGCCGCATCGTCGAAATCACCGATACCCTTCAAGGCCCGGCCCTTTCCATCACCGACAAAGCGTTAGCGGAGGCCGAGCGCGAAACTGCTCAGCTCCGCATGGCGATCAAACGCCTCGATGAGCTCCTGGAAGGCATGCGCGCCGAGCTGCTCGTGACCGAGGGGCAGAAGACCGTACTATCCCTGCGTCAGGAAGGCCAGCGCGTGGCCCAAGCCATAGCTGCCTTGGCGGGTTGGAAGGAAAAAGAGTTCCTCGAAATTCGTAAGATGATCGGCTCTGGCTTCAGGTTGGAGGATCAGGCGGTCGCTCTTTACCGCAATTACCTTGCCGCCGCTGAGTCTGAATATCGCCGTCCGGAAGTTCGGGAAGCGGGCGCGGTCGGTGTCGCGCTGCCTGCCTTTCCCTCCCCCGGTCCTCGCTCACTGTTCCCAGGATGGGGCTGAAAATGAACCACTACATTCGCGTCAAGATTGCACCTGGCCGCGTCCACATTGTGTCTCCGCATCCGTCCGGCATCAGAGAGCTTCCTCCGCTCCGGCTGGAAGGCGGCGATGAGATGCTGGCGACGCCGGTGGAGGCTGAGGCCCTGTACGCCCAGGGCAAGATACATCATCCCGTGACGGGGAAGCTGCCGCCTGACCGGCCAAAGCAGATCAACATGTCGATGGTGACAGTCAACGGGCAGGACATCCTGCCGGGCTCTGTCTATGTCCCGCCGCGCGAAGTGACCGAGGCCCGACAGAGGGCGGCTGACGCTGCTGTCGATGCGCGAAACGCGGAGACATTGGCGCGTCTGAAAAAGCACAACTGGGGCGCTGAGAAAGATCCGCATGTTTCAGTGACCCGGCACGGCCATTCCGAGCTTGGCCCCGATCCGATGGGTCCCGTTGTCTTCCATGATCAATACGGCAGCTTCTAAAGGATTCCTGCGATGACCGACCATATGGCTTCCCCCGCCTCGACGGGGCTTACCGTAATGACATCTGAGGACCGGGCCCGTGCTTACGATCAGGTCCAACTCACCAAGATACTAGCGCAGCACGATGCCGCTCGCGCTTCGGCGCCGCGTGTCCGGATGCTTTGCACGGGCGGCTTCACCGTCGTCACCGACGAAGAGCCCGACGGATTCCCCGTTGTTCGCGGTCAGGAATTCGAGATCAGCACCTTTGATATGCCGCGATACGTCGGCCGGGGCTATCCGCTGCCGCCTGGCGTCGAGCCTTCTGCCAATTTCGTCAAGCTTTGAAGGAGCAATCGATATGAACAATCCCCAGTATCCCTATCAACTCAGCGAAACCTATACCCCCGACCGCCTGGTCGTCGGTCTGACTCAACTTGTTACCAAGCCGGACGGCATCTTAATTGCCGGACAGAACCTCGCGCGCGGCACCCTGGTCGGGATGATCACAACGTCTGGGAAGTTCACCGTCAGCCTTCTGGCGGCCAGCGACGGCAGCCAGACTCCGTTCGGCATCCTCGCTGACAGCTATGATGCGACTGCCGGCGATACGGTCTGCGCGGTCTACGTGAAGGGCGAGTTCAATCAGAACGCTGTCACCTTCGGCGCCGGCCAGACGGCCACAAATACCTACGCTGTGCTCCGTGACGGCGGCATTTTCCTCAAGTCCGTCGTGTCGGCTTAGGCCTCTCAATGCGAATTCGGCGGCTTTCATTCCTTGGGTCCGCTGGATAGCCCCCGTCTTATCAGCGCGGGGTTGGGGCGGCTGTCGACCGTGAGCCGGGCCGCCCCTTTTGCTGAACACCGACGCGTAAAGGATAACCACCATGGCCGCTCCCGCAATTGGCGTCGTCATTACCGGCAAGAGCGACCTCGACAAGGTCTTTGCAAAGACTGGCAAGCAGATAGACTTGTTCCGGGCGCAATCGCAGCGGTCGCGCCAAGCTCTGGACAAGATGACTGACACGCGCGGGATCGCGGGACTGACCAAGGGCTTCCAGGGCGCCAGCCTCGCGAGCTTTGACTTCCTGAAGAACATCTCCCGCTCTGTCGATGCCATGGGCGTGCTCACCGGCGCTGGGTCGATCGCCGGAATCGTAGGTTTGTCGGATAAGTTCGCGACTTTCGGTCAGGCCCAGCTCAACGCGTCACGCGGCATCAACATGAACGTCAAGACGCTTTCGACCTGGCAGAATGCCGCCGCCGCCGCCGGGTCATCTGCAGAGTCCGCGACATCGAGCATCTCCGGCATGGAGAAAGCCGTCACGGAAATGACGAATATGGGCGCACCGGGAATGGGGTACGCCAACCAGTTTCTCGGTGCGGGCTGGGCAACCCGATATAAAACGGACACCGACAAGTTTCTCGCCATTTCGAAAGCTGTCTCTGGCTTGCAGGGCGACGCTAAAGCCAAGGCTATGTCCGAGTTGGAGGGTGCGTTTCAGATCTCTCCTGACTTTATGCAGGACGTCCTGGCTCGTGGACCGGCCTATGTGCAGAAGGAACTCGACACCGCATCAAAGCATTCGATGAATGACGACCAGGCGAACAAGCTTGATGGGCTCGCCACAAGCTTCAGCCATCTGGGGTCATCTGTCAAAGATGCAGGCGTCGCCGCCGCCACCTACCTCTCCCCCGTTTTGACCCCTGCGCTCAATGGCCTGTCCGATTGGATCGACAACCATCAGAAGGCTTTCGGCGAGTTCGAGCTTGGCATCGGCAGCCTGGTGGGGTCACTGACGTCGCTTAAGCTGCTCAAGATGGTGCTGCCGAAAGGCGCAGGAGCAGCCCCTGAGGCCGCCGCCGCTGAAGGAGCGGAAGCCGGCGCCGTAGCAACCTCACCCTCCCTTTGGTCCAAGCTGCTGCCGCTCGGCGCAAGCGTATCGGATGGCGCCCTTGGTGCCGGCGCGGCGGCCATGATTGCGCTATGGCCTGAGACGCCTGGGATGGATGACCTTGGGCTGAGCCGCAAGAAGATGACGTCAATGGCTGGCAACGCTGCTTATCTATCGGCCGCCATGAAGGCCCAGGGCGCCCCGCCCTCCTTCATCGCCGCAGCCTTGGGCAATGCAGCGATCGAGAGCGGGCTTGACCCATCAAAGCCGCAGAACGGCGGTGGCCCCGGCTACGGGCTGTTCCAGTGGGAGGCGCCGCGCCAGACTCTGTTCCAGAAGGTCGAAGGCATCGACATCCACAAGGCTACGATGGCGCAAGAGACCGATTTCTTCATGCGCGAGATGAAGGCTGATTACCCTTCGGTCTACTCGCAGCTGATGAGCGGCAAGCTCGACACAGCGTCGGCGACGCGACTTCTGATGCACGACTATCTGGCGCCGGCAGACAAAGACAATCCAACGGGCAGTATCCTTTACCGGACGGCAGCCGCCAATGAATTCGCCAGCGCTGCGGGCGATCCAACCGGGGGCCCCTACTCCGGCCCGCACAGCAGAGGCCATATGAGCGCCGATGCGGCGCAGGATGATGGAGGTCTGTCCGCCACGGCAGGCGCGCAGGCGGCAGCGGCTCAGCTGCGTGCTGGCGGTGATGACGGCGATAGCGGCGTCCACACCGTCAACCTGAACATCTCCGGCCTACCGGCTGGCGCCAAGGCTACGGCCCGGTCATCAGGTGCTGGCCGATCCATGCTCAAGACGGTGACGGCCATGCCGGGCAGCGGCGCGCCTCATCAAGGGATGTATCACTCTGCAATCGACGGTCAGTGGCACGATGCACGGTGAGCGACTTCTGACAGCAACAAAAATTCGGTCGAGCGGGTTGCGGTGAGATCGGGTGATTGACAACTTGGAGTAGGACTCTTGACCAGCAATTTCGAGATTACAGACGAGATGATTGCGGCCGGGAACGATGTCATGATGGGTCGATATCTTGAGGTAGTCGACGCAATAGAAAGTTGGCCGGACGTTGTTCGCGCGGTGTATGCCGCCATGGAGGAAGTTCGTTTGCGAGCTTCTGATACGATTCGTGTACAGTAACACTCGTACTTCGTAATTCGTTCTGCAAGTCCTTCATCTGCGCAAGGTCGGCCTCAAGATAGTCGAATACCAGCTTCCTGTCAGCGGTGACCTGTCTGCGCCGCAGGATTCCAGACTCGCCGCCGATGGTAATTGCGTCGTGAACGAACCGATTGCGTCTGCGCCCCAATCCTTCGACTTTGACAAATAACCCATTCCAGTATTTTGCTTGCTCCGTGGTCGCGCCACGGTAATCGATAAGTGACATGAACGCTCGGATGCGTCCGCCTATGGATCCGATGTGGCTGGTAATGCAGGCACCTGGTCCAATCTCCACATTCGCCAGTTCCCAGATCGCCTCATCAAGTCCAGCCTCTATCTGCGACCAAAGTCCCGCGATCCATCCAACCGCGAGGGCGTATTCGTCAAATCTATGATCTTTCCAATCCTGATCATCCGCCTCCGGGACGTTCGCTTCTGGGACGTTCGCTTCATCGTCCATCAGGATTCTCCAGAGACTCGAGACCTCACCATGGTGCAAACTGCTGTCGAATCAGGAGCTGCAGAATGCCGCAAGCAGCCCCATCTCCAAGGTGATCAATCTTCCCACTCCTCAACGCCGCCATGGTGCGAGCAAGTCCCACGGTGATGGTGGCTGTAACTGTGGGTGCCGTCCTCGCAGATGGCAGTTTCACGGCCGTAGTGGCTGTCCGGATGCTTGGTCGGGCGGTGGACCTCGGAGCCGTCCGTCGAGCGGTAGTATTGGTTCGTATCGCTCTGGGCGAAGGCTGGCGGTCCAAGCAGGAGCGCCAAAGCTAGAGCGACTGGCAAGAGGCGGAATCGATTCGTCATCACGCAATCTGTTGCGTAATCAAACTGGCCGTCAAGGGGTTGGTGACGGCAGGGGGAGGGCGGATCACCCGGCTTGGCGTGACGACACGCATCCGTGTGCAGACGGCTATGCAGGCGGTCGCGGGGCCGTGACAGAGGCCAGTCGATGGGCGTGCCTGGCGGGGCGCCCTTCGCATCAAGGCCGATTACGATACGCGGCCAACGAACTGGCCAGGGATGCCCTGGCACGCAGCACTTTTATCGTCTGTACGTTGTTGAGCCCCTCGGGCCATGAAAAGCGTGAGACATCTCGCAGAACTAAAGCTTCTGTCAGCGCTGCGAACAGTCGTTGCGCTTCGCTTCTGCGCGCAATGTCGTGGCAATAGGCCATTCGTATTCCTAATCAGCAATGAGACGGGCGCCGAATAGAAATGCGGGCAGGCCGGAGTATGGCAAAATAGTGAGTATCACTGCTTCGTGAGGATTGTTGTCTAATGTTTGTGAAGTGGAAGCAGCAGGCACCGCGGTGCTTCTGTTGAGTAACACAGCGGGGCCCATCACGGCGCCAACCGATCTGGCCGCGCGGAGCGAACCCGCACGGGGATCATCCACCCCGGGCCTTTAAGCGCCGCCAGCAATCCCGCGGCTAATCAATTAGGTGTGCGCCTTTTGGTCATTTTGCCTAAGGAGATGCCCTAAAGGGTTACGCTTTATGGCTTCGGAGACATTGCCGGCTCGTTATAGTGGAGACGTGGGAGGCGGTGGAGCAAGCGGCGCAACCATGGGCGAGAGTCTAATGGAAACCCTGCGGGTATCGAGGTCGCGGTTGTGGCCGCCACGGCGAGGCTGTGGACTGGTGCAGCTGTTATGGTGGAGCCGATCAGTATCGCACTGATCCTGAATGCTCCGAAAAGCATCCCGCGTCCTTACGCCGACCCCATTGATGTAGCAGAACGGCCCACTACAATTACACTTGCAAAGCTCTTAGCAAGGCCGCCCTAATATACAGAGTACAGCAGGCCGAAGAAGAATGAAAGCTGGTCAACTTCTATAATATGTAGGTCGAGCTTTACGAAGGTTTTGTTGACGCGGCTTATGACCCGCCCTTCGCCCCCTCAACGATTGAGGTGATCATAGCCGCTGGCAATATGGCACCGGCAACCGCGGCAGCGAAATCTGGATAGATATGAGGTAGCCCTGCTCGTCGAATGCGCGCTTTGTTGCTGGGCTGCGGAAAACCCTCCTAAGCCATCCGTTGCGCGGTCAAGGTAATTTGCGATCATGGCCGTCTGGCGCCTCAAGAGGCCTATGCTTGCCTGGATCGCAACAAACGGGTCCTTGAATGCCATAAGAGACCAAGAGTACGCTGTGAGTCCGCACCCTGGCTGGTGCGAGCGGTGGTCACTCCCCCGCCGGGACGGGCAGATAGCCCCATCCTGCAGCCACTCGGTGAGAACCTTCTCGACCATGCGCTATTGGCACTCGCATTCATGCCGCGATGTCCCCAACGGCTGTTCGATGAAATGGGACTGGGAGTGGGTCTAAACGCCTGACGAGGGAATTAGTTGAATGAATTCAACGTCTTGTCGGACGATTCTGGCGGAGAGAGTGGGATTCGAACCCACGGTACGCTTTCACGCACACACGCTTTCCAAGCGTGCGCCTTAAACCACTCGGCCATCTCTCCAGCGGCACGCTTCCTAGCCAGAACCGGGCGCTTCCGCAACCGCCTCCGGCGCGAACCACCCTCCCTAGGCGCGGCCGGCTAGGCGCGGCCGGCTAGGCGCGGCCGGCTAGGCGCGGCCGGCTAGGCGCGGCCGGCTAGGCGCGGCCGGCTAGGCGCGGCCGGCTAGGCGCGGCCGGCTAGGCGTCGATCTTCAACGCCGCCAGGAAGGCGCTCTGCGGGATTTCGACCTTGCCGAACTGCCGCATCCGCTTCTTGCCCTCTTTCTGCTTTTCCAGCAGCTTGCGCTTGCGGCTGATGTCACCGCCATAGCACTTGGCCGTCACGTCCTTCGACATCGCGCCGATCGTCTCGCGGGCGATGATCCGGCCGCCGATCGCCGCCTGGATGGCGATCTTGAACAGCTGCTTGGGGATCAAATCCTTCAGCTTGGCGCAAATCGCCCGACCCCGCGCCTCAGCCGCCGAGCGGTGGGCGATGAAGCTCAAGGCGTCTACCGGGTCCTGGTTCACCAGGATGGAAATCCGCACCAGATCGCTCTCGGCGTAGCTGTCCATGGCATAGTCGAAGCTCGCATAGCCCTTGGTGCTCGACTTCAGGCGATCGTAGAAATCGAACACCACCTCATTGAGCGGCAGCTTGTAGACGGCCATGGCGCGGGTGCCGACATAGGTCAGGTCCTGCTGCTGGCCTCGCCGCTCGTTACAGAGGGTCAGCACAGAGCCCAGATGTTCGTCCGGCACCATGATCGTCGCTTTGATCCAGGGCTCGTCGATATGGGCGATCTGCATCGGGTCCGGCATATCGGCCGGGTTATGCAGCTCCTCCATCGTCCCGTTGGTGCGGGTGATGTGATACACCACCGAAGGCGCGGTCGCGATCAGGTCGAGGTCGAATTCCCGCGACAGCCGCTCCTGAATGATCTCCAGATGCAGCAGACCCAGAAATCCGCAGCGGAAGCCAAACCCGAGCGCGGCCGAGCTTTCGGCCTCATAGTGGAAGCTTGCATCGTTCAGGCGCAGGCGGCCCAGGCTCTCCCGCAGCTTCTCGAAATCATCCGCATCCACCGGGAACAGCCCGCACCAAACGACGGGGATGGAGGGTTTGAAGCCCGCCAGCGGCTCGGCGGCCGGGCGGCGGTCATCGGTGATGGTGTCGCCCACATTGCAGTCGGCCACCGTCTTGATGGCGGCATTGATATAGCCGATCTCCCCTGGCCCCAACTCGTCCACCGGCTCCATCTTCGGCCGGAAGAAGCCGACCTGATCGACCGTATGGGTCGAGCCCTTGGCCATGAAGCGGATCTTCTGGCCCTTCTTCAGGCGGCCGTCCTTGACCCGCACCAGAATGATGACGCCGAGATAGGCATCGTACCAGCTATCGACCAGCAGGGCCTTCAGTGGCGCGTCGATATCGCCTGTGGGCGGGGGCAGGCGGGTCACCAGCGCCTCCAGCACGCCCTCGATATTGACGCCCGTCTTGGCGCTGATCATGACCGCGTCGGAGGCATCGATGCCGATGACGTCCTCGATCTGCTCCTTCACCCGGTCGGGCTCGGCGGCGGGCAGGTCGATCTTGTTCAGGATCGGCACGATCTCGTGGCGGGCCTCGATCGCCTGATAGACATTGGCAAGGGTCTGCGCCTCGACGCCCTGGCTGGCATCGACCACGAGGAGCGAACCCTCGCAGGCCGCCAAGCTGCGGCTAACCTCATAGGCGAAGTCGACATGGCCCGGCGTGTCCATGAGGTTCAGCGCATAGGTCAGGCCATCTTTGGCGGTGTAGCTCAGGCGCACGGCCTGGGCCTTGATGGTAATGCCGCGTTCCTTCTCCAGCTCCATGGTGTCGAGCACCTGCTCGGTCATCTCACGGGCAGACAGGCCGCCGGTCACCTGAATCAGGCGATCGGCCAGCGTCGACTTACCGTGGTCGATATGGGCGATGATGGAGAAGTTGCGGATCAGGGAAAGCGGCGTGTCGGTCATGCCCCGTCACATAGTGGAACGGCCGCGCCCTGTCAGCCGTGTTGAACGGTTTGCGTTGCGACCCGGCCCTGCCACAGGCACAGCAGCGGTGTCACGCCCAGCTCCATGACGAGACCAAAGATCATCGGGGCAGGGGGCAGCCCTTCGACCAGGATGCCGAACAGGCGGCCGAGGCCGCCTATCACCACGATGGCGGTCAGCAGCCGGAACCGCGCCGTGCGGTGCTCGATGGCGGGAAGGGTGCTCCAGAAACCGAGGCCGATGGCCAGCAGCAGGCCTGAGAGGTAGCGCAGGTGGCTGTCTAACGTCAGATTCGCGACTGGATCGCCGCCGAGCATGGCGGCACCCCGGATCATGCCGGACAGGCCGGCGGCCACGGGCACGATGCCGGCGATAGCCACCACACCGCGCAACGCCCATGCTTCAAACCCTAAGGCTTCAAGCTTCAGGTTGCGCATTCGACGCGGTCGCGGCCGCTTTCCTTGGCGATGTAGAGCGCCGCATCCGCGCGGGCGAGGGGGATGTCGAGCCCCGTATCGGCCGGCGCCACCGACGCCAGGCCGATGCTGATGGTGAAATGGATCGCCGCGCCATCACGCCCCAGGCGCAGCGCCGCCACGGCCGCGCGCAGCCGCTCCGCCGTCTGGCGGGCGCTGACCGCATCGGCATCCGCCAGCAACACCGCGAATTCCTCGCCGCCGAGGCGGCCGACCAAGTCCGAACCTCGCGTACCCTCTCGTAGCGCCTTTGCCAGCGCCTGCAGCACGGTATCCCCGGTCGCATGGCCATGCTGATCGTTGATCAGCTTGAAGCGGTCGGCGTCGATCATCAGCAGGCTGAGTGGCTGCTGATGGCGTTTGGCTTGTTCCAGAATGCTGGCCCCACGCTCGAAGAAGCTGCGACGATTGAGCGCACCCGTCAGGGGGTCGATCGTGGCGAGGGTCATCAATTGCAGCGCATAGCGGGAGATGCGGTGAACCAGCGGGCGGAAGATAGCCAAGGCCTCAACCATCAGGGTCAGCAGAATCACGATCAGCGTCGTGTCCTGAATGCGCCGGAGCGTTCTGAGCTGCGTCTCACTGGCGCGCTGATGGGCCATCACGACGGCTTCGAGCCCTACCAATAGCGGCGCGCGCGCCTGGGCAAACAGGGCCGTGAGCAGCGGCTTCATGCGGGGGTCGGCTGGCGACAGGGTGAGGACCATCGTCGCCGCGGCGCTGTAGCGGCGGACCTGGGCATCCAGCGGATCGGGACCGCCGAAATAGAGCGCTTGCAGGCCGGGCGATGATGCGGCCGGGGGCAGATCCTCGGCCGGGTCGCCATGGACAAGGCGCGCATGGGCGGTATCGAACTGCGTCAGCGCGAGTTCCAGGGACGCCCGCGCGCCCGCGTCCCCCAGGGCGTATTGCGCCGCCAGGCTCGCGATGCGTTGGGACAGCATGCGCTGGCGCCCGCTCACATTCACCACGGCGGCTGAGCCGTTTTCGGTGTGCAGGGCGTGTTGCAGCGTGAGGTGGGACACGACGGTGAGAAGCGCCACGATGGTCAGCGCCGCGAGGTAGCCCAGGGTCAGCCGCCTGACGATAGGGGGCGCCGCCGGCCTCGGATCAGACATTATGATTGCACAAGCGCGGCCCTTCCGATGGGCGTAAGGTCACCTTAATCTTTAAACTCATGGCATCGGGGCTCGGATGCAAGCGCCGCGAGGTTGCCGATCCCGCCATCTCCTGCCATAGCCGCCCCCCTCTTTTTAGTATTGCGCACGACATGATGAAACGCCGCCGGCGCGGCCGTCCCTTGGATGGCTGGCTGATCCTCGACAAGCCCCAGGGCCCCACCAGCACCGATATGGTGAACAAGGTGAAGCGCCTGTTCGACGCCGAGAAGGCGGGGCATGGCGGCACGCTCGATCCGCTGGCCACCGGCCTGCTGCCGATCGCCTTCGGCGCTGCCACCAAGACCGTGCCCTACGTGATGGACGGCACCAAGAAATACCGCTTCACCATTCGTTTCGGGGAAGCGCGGGACACTGACGATGCCGATGGCGCGGTGATCGAAACCACGGACGCGCGTCCCGATGATGCCGCCATCGAAGCCGCCCTGCCGGCGTTCCGGGGCAGCATCATGCAAATCCCGCCGATCTATTCCGCCATCAAGGTGGCGGGCGAACGCGCCTATGACATGGCGCGCGAAGGCCGCGCCCCGGTGATGGAGCCCCGCCCCGCCCAGGTCGATCGCTTCGTGCTGATCGATCGGCCGGATGCGGATACGGCGGTGTTCGAGGTCGAATCCGGCAAGGGCGTCTATATGCGCAGCCTGGGGCGTGACATCGCCCGGGCCTGCGGCAGCCTCGGCCATATCACCGTCCTGCGCCGGCTGCGGGTCGGCCCCTTTACCGAGGAAATGGCGATTTCCCTGGACAAGCTGGAAATGGGGGAGGATATGGCCCCCATCTCCCCGGAGCTTTTGCTGCCGGTCGCGACCGCGCTGGCCGACATCCCGGCGCTGGCCCTGACCGAGAGTGAAGCCATCGGCCTCAGCCATGGCCAGGCGATTAGTCTGGTCGATCTTATGGGGCGGATACCGGACGGCGCCAATCCCGCAGGTGGTTTGGCGCGCGCCATGGTGGGGGGCCGCGTGATCGGATTATGCCGGCTTGAAGAAGGCTGGATGAAGCCCGAACGCCTGTTGTAACTCCAGACCACAGGGATCTTTCACGATGTCGATTACAGACGAGCGTCGCACGACGCTGATTTCCGAATATGCCACGGGCGCCAATGATACCGGCAGCCCCGAGGTCCAGGTCGCGATCATTTCCGAGCGCATCGTGAACCTCACCGAGCACCTCAAAATCCACGCCAAGGATTTCCATAGCCGGCGTGGCTTGCTGATGCTGGTCGGCCGTCGCCGCCGGCTGCTCGATTACCTGAAGCGCAAGGACGCCTCGCGCTATACCACGGTGATCGGCCGCCTCGGCCTGCGCCGCTAAAAGACGCTATGCGACCACCTTCCGCCACGCGGGGGAAGGTGGGTTTCGCCGCATCGGCGGCGCGACAATGCAGCCGCGCATGCGGCGGCAGATAAGGCAAGCCGGCCCGGCAACCCGAAGCGGTCCGGGGCAACACGGCGTTTCCGGCCACATGGCCGGCGGATGCGGTCTTACCAGACTAGACCACGCATTCCGCTCCCCATGCCGCCCGAGACGCCGAAGCCCCGTTTCTTTGGCCCTGCCAGGCTCGCCCGTCCATTCGCCGTCGCATCCTGCGCACTTGAAAGGATGTTTGAATGTTCAATTATTTCCGCAAGGAAATCGAATGGGGCGGTCGCCCCCTCATCATGGAAACGGGCAAGATCGCCCGCCAGGCCGATGGCGCCGTCCTGATCACCTATGGCGACACCATCGTGCTCTGCACGGCGGTCGGCGCCAAAAGCGTCAAGCCGGGGCAGGACTTCTTCCCGCTGACGGTCAACTACCAGGAAAAGGCCTTCGCGGCCGGCAAGATTCCCGGTGGCTTCTTCAAGCGTGAAGGCCGCCCGAATGAGAACGAGACGCTGGTCAGCCGCCTGATCGACCGTCCGCTGCGCCCGCTCTTCCCCGAAGGGTTCCGCAACGAGGTTCAGGTCGTCGCCACTGTCCTCGCCCATGACCTTGAGAACGATCCCGACATCGTGTCCCTGATCGGCTGTTCGGCCGCGCTGACCCTGTCCGGCATCCCCTTCTTCGGCCCCGTCGCCGCCGCCCGCGTCGCGCGCATCGGGGGTGAATTCATCCTCAACCCGACGCTCGCCCAGACCGAGGAAAGCGAGCTTGATCTCGTCGTCGCCGGCACCGCCGAAGGCGTGCTGATGGTCGAGAGCGAGGCGAAGGAGCTGTCTGAGCAGATCATGCTCGACGCCGTGACCTTCGGCCACACCGCCTTCCAGGTCGTGCTCGCCGCGATCATCGAGCTTGCCGAGCATGCCGCGAAGGAGCCTTGGGCCCTGCCGGAGAAGTCGGCCGCCGAGGTTTCGCTCGCCGCGCGCGTCGATGCGCTGGCGCGTGCCGACATCAAGGAAGCCTATAACGAGACCCAGAAGGCCGCCCGTTACGAGAAGATCGGCGCCGCCAAGAAGGCCGCCGGCGTCGCGCTGACGGCCGAGGGCCTCGATGCCGATAAGGCGAAGGGCCTGTTCAAGGACCTCGAAGCCGATATCGTGCGCAACACGATCCTCGACACGGGCCTGCGCATCGACGGCCGCGACACCCGCACGGTGCGCCCGATCGTCGCCGAAGTCGGCATCCTGCCGCGCGCCCATGGCAGCGCGCTGTTCACCCGTGGTGAGACTCAGGCGCTCTGCGTCGTGACGCTTGGCACCGGCCAGGACGAGCAGATGATCGACGCGCTTGAGGGCGAGTATCGCGAGCACTTTATGCTCCACTATAACTTCCCTCCGTACTCAGTCGGTGAAGCCGGCCGCATGGGCTCTCCGGGCCGCCGCGAAATCGGCCATGGCAAGCTTGCCTGGCGCGCCATCCACCCGCTGCTGCCCGCCAAGGACAAGTTCCCGTACACCCTTCGCGTGGTCAGCGAGATCACCGAGAGCAACGGCTCCTCCTCGATGGCGACCGTCTGCGGCACCTCGCTCTCCCTGATGGATGCGGGCGTTCCGCTCATCCGTCCGGTCGCGGGCATCGCCATGGGCCTGATCAAGGAAGACCGTGGCTTTGCCGTGCTGTCCGACATCCTGGGCGACGAGGATCACCTCGGCGACATGGACTTTAAGGTGGCCGGCACCGAGCAGGGCGTCACCAGCCTGCAGATGGACATCAAGATCACGTCGATCACGCCCGAGATCATGAAGATCGCGCTGGATCAGGCCAAGGAAGGCCGTTTGCATATCCTTGGCGAGATGGCCAAGGCGCTGACCGAAGGTCGTGGGGGCGTTGCCGCCACGGCACCGCGCATCACCATCATCACCGTGCCGAAGGACAAGATTCGCGAAGTCATCGGCCAGGGCGGCAAGGTCATCCGTGAGATCGTCGAGCAGACGGGCTGCAAGATCGACATCGACGATGACGGCACGATCAAGATCGCGTCCACCAGCGACGAGAAGACGCAGGCCGCCATCGACAAGATCCAGGGCATCGTTGCCGAGCCCGAAATCGGCCGCATCTACAACGGCAAGGTCGTGAAGGTCGCCGATTTCGGTGCTTTCGTGAACTTCCTCGGCGCCAAGGATGGTCTCGTGCATATCAGCGAGCTGTCGGTCAACCGCGTTTCCAAGACCTCCGATGCCGTGACTCAGGGCGATGCCGTGAAGGTCAAGGTCATCGGCTTCGACGATCGCGGCAAGGTCAAGCTGTCGATGAAGCAGGTCGATCAGGCGACGGGTCAGGACATTGCGTCCAAGCCGCGCCAGGACGACGCCGCAGAGTAAGTCGCGGAATAGATCGTCGTCCCCGGGCACACCGCCCGGGGACGACGGCGACAACCGCGATGTCGTCGGGCGGATAAGCGCAGCGTCATCCGCCATTCCCACCACACCGGAATGCCTAGGAACCCCAATGTCCGGGCGTGGCCGACCTTCCAAACTTCGCGCCTTTCTCGACATCCTCGCGTTCCATGCCGTGACCGCCTGCCTCGGTTTTCTCCGTCGCCTGGGACCCGTCCGCGCCTCGAACTTCGCGGCCAGCGTTGCCCGCATCATCGGCATGCGCCTCCCAGTCTGCCGGGTCGCTGACCGCAACCTCCGCCAAGCCTTCCCCGAAATGACCGCCGCCACACGCCGCGCGACGATCGCCAAGGTGTGGGACACGCTCGGCCGCAACGTCGGTGAACTGGCGCATCTCGCCCAGCTCCGCGAAACCGCCACCGGCCCCGGTTGGGAAATGGTCGGGCGCGATAACCTGCCGCCGGGACAGGCGATCTTCTTCTCCGCCCATTTCGGGAATTGGGAGATGGTGCTGCCCATAGCTTCCCAGCTCGGCCGCGCCGTCTCGGGCTTCTATCGCCCCGCCTCGAACGTCGTGATGGACGGCGTGATCATGGCCCAGCGGTCCGCTGCGCTGGAGCCGGGCGTGACGATGTTCCCGAAAGGCGCCCGCGGCGCCCGCGCCGCCCTGACTCATCTCGTCTCGGGCGGGTCGCTCGGCCTGCTGGTCGATCAGAAGATGAATGACGGCATCGCCGCGCCCTTTTTCGGCCGCATGGCCATGACGGCGCCGGCGGCGGCGCAATTCGCGCTGCGATTCGGCCTGCCTCTGGTGCCCATCCGGGTCGAGCGTCTGGGGCCTGCGCGCCTGCGCATGGTCTGCGAACCGGCGCTCGATGTGCCGCGCAGCGGTGATCGGCAGGCCGATGTCTACGCCCTGACGGTGGCCATGAACGCGACGATCGAGCGTTGGGTCACTGCCGATCCCGGCTCCTGGTTGTGGCTGCACAAGCGCTGGCCGAAGGAGCCGGCAAATCCGGCCTGAGCTTGCCCCGAAGCCGCTTTAGAGGCATACAGGGCTTATCTATCGCACCCCTCGGGGCGGCGATATTTCTGGCGCGCGTCGTGCTCCATGACCCGCTGATCCAACCCAACCCGTTTGTCCACTCCTGCCAGTCCCCACTCTTGATTGAGCAGCGCCGAGAGACCGTTGAGCGATACGCCCCCATCTGACCAGCCGCCCCTTCCGCCCATCTCCGCCTTCCAGCCCGTTATGCTGGAGGAGGAGATGCGACGCTCCTACCTCGACTACGCCATGTCCGTCATTGTCGCGCGGGCGCTGCCCGACGCGCGGGACGGGTTGAAGCCGGTCCATCGCCGCATTCTGTTCGCGATGCAGGAATCGGGCTTCACGCCCGACAAGCCCTATCGCAAATCGGCCCGCATCACCGGTGACGTGATGGGTAAGTATCACCCGCACGGCGATGCCTCGATCTATGACGCCCTCGTCCGTATGGCGCAGCCCTTTTCGATGCGCGTCCGCCTGATCGACGGCCAGGGTAACTTCGGCTCTGTCGATGGCGACCCACCGGCGGCCATGCGCTACACCGAGTCGCGCCTTGCCGCCGCCAGCATGCTGCTGCTGAACGACATCGACCGCGATACCGTCGATTTCCAACCCAACTATGATGAGAGCGCCGAGGAACCGAAGGTTCTACCGGCGTCGTTCCCGAACCTGCTGATCAACGGCGCCAACGGCATTGCCGTCGGCATGGCGACCAATGTCCCGCCGCATAACCCGACCGAGATCATCGACGCGACATTGGCGATGATCGAGAATCCGGGCCTGACGCTGGATGAGTTGCTCGCCATCGTTCCCGGCCCCGATTTCCCGACCGCCGGCATCATCATCGGCCGCGCCGGCATCCGCTCCGCCTTTGAGACCGGGCGCGGCAGCGTGATCCTGCGCGCCCGCGCCGAGTTCGAGGAGGTCCGCAAGGATCGTACCGCGATCATCGTCACGGAAATCCCCTATCAGGTGAATAAATCCACCTTGATGGAGCGCATCGCGGATCTGGTCCGCTCCAAGCAGGTCGAGGGCATTTCCGACTTGCGGGACGAAAGCGATCGCTCTGGCATGCGCATCGTCATCGAGCTGAAGCGCGACGCGACGCCGGAGGTGGTGCTGAACCAGCTCTATCGCTTCACCCAGCTTCAGACCTCCTTCGGCGTGAACATGCTGGCGCTCGACAATGGCCGCCCGCGCCAGATGGGCGTGCGCGAGGCACTGACCTGCTTCATCACTTTCCGCGAGGATGTCATCCTCCGCCGCGCGCGGCATGATCTCGCCCGCGCGCGGGATCGCGGCCATTTGCTCGTCGGCCTCGCCATCGCCGTCGCCAATATCGATGAGGTCATTCGCCTCATCCGCGCGGCGCCCGATGCCGCCGCCGCCCGCGCGGCCTTGATGGACCGGGACTGGCCGGCCGATGACGTGTTGCCACTGCTCGCTCTGATCGAGGATCGCGGCAATATCGTCGGCGAGACCAATCTCGTGCGCCTGACGGAAGCGCAGGCGCGCGGCATTCTCGACCTGCGCCTGCAGCGCCTGACCGGCCTGGAGCGGAACAAGATCCAGGCCGAGCTGACCGAGGTCGCCGCCAAGATCGCGGATTTGCTGGAGATCATCGCCTCGCGCCCCCGCCGGCTCCAAGTGATGCGCGAGGAATTGGCCGAGGCCCGGGCCGAAATCGGCTCTCCGCGCATGACCGAGATCATCGACGCCGCCGCTGACCAGGATGATGAAAGCCTGATCGAGCCCGGCCAGATGGTGGTGACCATCACGCGCGACAACTTCATCAAGCGCACGCCGCTCGAAACCTTCCGCCAGCAAAATCGTGGCGGGCGCGGACGCACCGCCGCCGCCACGCGCGGCAGTGACGTGGTGACGCGCAGCTTCAACGGCCATACCCATCAATGGGTACTGTTCTTCTCCTCGGGCGGCAAAGCCTATCGCGAGAAGGTCTGGCGCCTGCCGGAGGCCGGGCCGCAGGGCAAGGGCCGCGCGCTCATCAACCTGCTGCCGGAGCTTGGCACCGATACCATCACCACGGTGCTGCCGCTGCCGCAGGATGAGAGCCTGTGGGAGAATCTGCACCTCGTCTTCGCGACCGCCGCCGGCAATGTCCGCCGCAACAAGCTCTCCGATTTCCGCAATATGCGGACCTCGGGCCTCATCGCCATGAAGCTTGACGAGGGCGATCACCTGATCGGCGTCGCCACCTGCCGCGACGGGGACGATATGATGCTGGCGACCGAGCGCGGCCGTTGCATCCGCTTCCATATCCATGGCGACAATCTGCGCGTCTTCGCAGGTCGTGATTCCGCCGGCGTGCGGGGCATTCGGCTTGCCGCCGGTGACCGCGTCATCGGCTTGTCCGTGCTGCGTCACCTCGAAGCCAGCACCGAAGAGCGCGTCGCCTTCCTCAAGATCATGGCCCAGAAGCGTCGTGGTTCTGACGAGGAAGAGGCCGAGGTCGAGGTGGAAGCCGAGGCCGAAGGCGTCTCGGTCGATGTCACCCTCTCGCCGGAGAAGTTCGCCGCGATGGAAGAGGCCGAGCAGATGCTGCTGACCGTGACGGATGGCGGCTTCGGCAAGCGGTCCTCCGCCTTCGACTATCGCGTCACGGGCCGAGGCGGGCAGGGCATCACCAATATCACCTTGGCGCCGCGCAATGGCACGGCGGTGGTCGCAACCTTCCCGGTGCGTCCGGGTGACGATCTCATGCTGGTGACGAATGCCGCGCGCCTCATCCGCGTGCCGGGCGACCAGATTCGCATCACCGGACGCCAGGCCATGGGCGTGACTTTGGTGCGCCTGACGGAGGGTGAGACCGTGACCAGCGTCTTCCCCGTCATGGAAGAGCCGACCGAGCCCGAGACGATCGAGGGCATCATCCCCGAAGCCATCGCGGATGAGACGTTCCCAGACGTATCCGACGACAGCGAGCCAGATGATGACGGCACCGCAGCCTGAGGTGTCGAGCCAGGTGAGGCCGATCGTGGAGAGGGTGGGGGTCTATCCCGGCACCTTCGACCCGATCACCAATGGCCATCTCGACATCATCGCCCGTAGCGCGCGGGTGGTGGACCGGCTGGTCATCGCCGTGGCGGTGAACACCGGCAAAGGCCCCATGCTGTCGCTGGAGGCGCGTGTGGCCTTGGTGCAGGACGTGACCGCCGATGTCGCGCGTGAGCACGGCATGGTCATCGACGTGCGTCCCTTCTCCACACTGCTCGTGCATTTCGTGCGGGATATGGGGGCGAGCGTCATCATTCGCGGCCTGCGGGCGATTTCGGATTTCGATTTCGAATTCCAACTCGCAGGCATGAACTACCGCCTTGATCCGACGATCGAGACGGTGTTCCTGATGGCGAGCGAGCGACACCAGTTCATCTCCTCGCGCTTCGTGAAGGAAATCGCGTCGTTCGGTGGAGATGTTTCGAGCTTCGTGCCGCCTTTGGCGGAACAACGGCTCGACGCGTGGGTGAAGGAGAAACAACAGTCATGATCATCAACCGAAGAGAGGCGATCGTCGTCGCCCTCGGCGCAACCGTGATGGGATTAGGAATGAGCGACGCACAGGCTGCGGCCGATACGCTGAACATGGAACTGAAATACGGCACGGTGGTCATCAAGCTGCGGCCCGATATCGCGCCGCAGGCCTCCGCCCGCCTGCTGAAGCTGGCCGGCGAAGGGTTCTATGACAACACGCCCTTCCACCGTGTCATTCCGGGCTTCATGGCCCAGGGTGGCGACCCCACTGGCACGGGATCGGGTGGCAGCCCGCTGCCCAACGTTCCGGCGGAATTCACGACCGACGCCAAGTTCCTGACCGGCACGGTCGGCATGGCGCGGACGGGCGACCCGAACAGCGCGAACAGCCAGTTCTTCATCTGCCTGGCGCCGACCCCCTGGCTCGACGGCCAGTACACCATCGTCGGTCAGGTCGTCAGCGGCATGGAATACGTCAATGATATCAAGAAGGGCGTCGGCCAGAGCGGCAGCGTGACCGACCCTGACCGGATCATCCACATGACGGTCGCGGCCCAGTAACAGGGCCGTTGCTACCCCGACGCGGGGCACCGCGTCGGGCGCCACTCTTGACGCAGGCTGAGCCATGCCCTTCAAGGCAGCCTGCGCGATGCGGAGAGCCCGTAGCTCAGCTGGTAGAGCACGTGACTTTTAATCATGGGGTCTCGGGTTCGAATCCCGACGGGCTCACCACTCTCCGCCGTTTCGCCGCAGCGTATTCCATGAAATTCAAGCATGTGATCACCACGGATGACGTCGATGATCGACGTAATCTCGATCGGAACGTGCACACCGCAATACCGTGAATGTGATGTTCCTCAACGCCAACTTAACTTGTCTGCAGTCAGAACGAAGGTTCATTCTCTTATAGTCGCAGCCGGGTCAGTCCAGAAATCCTGCTCGCAGGGGGCATCATGAAAACCTTCGAAATCAAAGCCCATTGGGACGACGACTCCAGACTCTGGCGGGCGGAATGCGCGGAAATGCCCCGGCTGAACGCAGACGCATCCACCGTCGAACTCCTTCTCGAAAAACTGCGGGACTGCGTGCCGGATGTTCTGGTCGAGGATGGGGAGCCTGTGGCACTGGGCGCGCTGGTGCCGTTCCGCCTGGTCGCCGACAGAGTCGTGTGGGCATCACGCCATTTGGCGTAGAAGCTCGCTGGCAACCTGCGCTGGTTCACGCATAAACTCATCTCATGAGTGAACCGATCGCGGCCGCCTCATCGCGACCGGCGCGATCCAGACCCACCATCGGCTCGCTCGAAATCGGCCGCTTCGTCGCAGCCTCCGTTGTCGTCATCGACCATCTGCTGTCCGATATCGGCCGTCACTCCGCGGTCGCCGGCACCTCGATCCTCGGCGGCCTCGCCTTTCCCGGCGCCATCGCCGTGCAATTCTTCTTCGTGCTCAGCGGCTTCGTCATGATGACCGCCCATCATGCGGATTTCGGTCGCGCGGCGGCATTGCCGCGATTCTGGTGGCGGCGCATCTGCCGCATCTATCCCGCCTATTGGATCACGCTCCTCATTCCCATCCACTACCTCTATGCCTTTCTCACGCCGTCCTATCTGGCGAACCTGGTGAGCCTGTGGCCGGTCGATGTGGTTGAATACAATCCACCGGCCTGGACGCTCCGCTACGAAGTCGCCTTCTACCTCGTCTTCGGCCTCTGCCTGCTGCCCAAGGTCGGTCGGCCACTGCTGGCGCTATGGGTCGCCGCCGTCTGCTGGGTCTGGTGTCCGCCGGCGCTGCTGAGCCAGGTCGGGCTCGTGCCGCCCGCAGCCTTGACCCGCTTCGCCACCCATGCGGCGAGCCGCTTTCTGGCGCCGTTCGAATTCTACTTCTTCGCGGGTCTCCTCGGCGGCTGGATCGTGGTGGCAAGGCCGGTCGGCCGCTGGGCTGCGTTCGGCGCCCTTACGGTCGGGGTTGCGGCCCTGGCGGCCATGCTGCCGGCAACCCATTGGGGGCACGACTTTGGGTCGCCTGCCATGGCGGTGCCCGGTGGCTTGGCCTTCGCTGCGGTCATCCTTGGCCTCGCCGTGCTGGAACGCCATGGCGTGCTGCGTTTCGGCCGCATGGCAAAGCGCCTCGGGGCGATGTCCTACCCGCTCTATATCCTGCACGCGCCGCTGCTGCTGATCGTGACCGTCCATACCAAAGGCCGCACCTACGGGCTGCCGACCCTCTATGTGGTCGCGCTTCTCGGTCTCGTCTCGATCTACGCCCTCAGTGCGATCTTCGCCTTCGGGATTGATCAGCCCATTCAGCGCCTGCTGCGTCGCCTGTCAGCGCCGACCCGTCGGCGCAGCATCGTCCCCGTTATCGTTGGAGACGAACGCTGACGGCAGGCCGCCGGTGCTCCCACCCCTCGCGCTCCAACTCCGGCGTGTCGTGATCCGCTTCGGGCGTTCCGATGCAGAAATACCCCACGAAGATCCAATCGGCCGGCACATCCAACGCCGCCGTCACCTGGGCGGGATCGAGGATCGAGACCCAGCCGACGCCCAGCGACCGGGCCCGAGCGGCCAGCCATAGCGTGAAGATGGCCATGACGGCCGAATAGGCCGTGGTTTCGGGCATCGTATGCTGCCCCAAGCCATGGCCCTGCGCGGGATGCGGTTCGGCGAAGACCGCGAGGTGACAGGGTGCCTCGTCCAGCCCCGCGAGTTTCAGCCGTGCATAGAGGCCGGTGCGGTCGTCATCCTGGCTGGCCAGGGCCTCGGCATTGCAGCGTTGGAAGCTCGCCCGAATGGCCGCGCGGCGGGCAGGGTCGTCCACAATCACGAAGCGCCACGGCTGGCTCAGGCCGACCGAAGGCGCGAGCCCGGCGATCTCCAGCAAGTCGTCCAGCTCGGCGGGATCGACGGGCGTGGTCTTGAATCGGCGCACATCCCGCCGCCAGCGAAAGAGATCGAGGAGTTGCCGCCGAAAGATTTCGTCGAAAATCGGTCCCATAGCCAGCCTCGTAGCGACTGAAAGGCCAGGTGTCACCGCGTCACTGGGCGGTGACCGGATGTTACCGAGTGCAACCGGGGCTCATAAACACGTGAACACGTGTCCCATCTGGCGGAAAGCAAGCGTATCTGAACGGCGGGGCGCGCGCGCCCTCATCGAGGGTGGAGAACGATGATGAGAAGGCGCAGCCTCTGGATCATAGCCGCGGTCGTTGTGGTCGTCGGTGTTGGTGTCTGGTGGGAAATGGATGGCCATGCGGCCTCGCCCGCTGCGAACGCCACGTCTGATACGTCGAACGCGGCAAAGCCCGCGCCCCTTGTGGTGCCGGTCGCGACGCAGACCGCCCAGGTGCGGGATGTGCCCGTCTTCCTTGATGGTCTCGGCACCGTCAAAGGCTTCAAGACGGTTCAGATCCGGGCCCAGGTCACGGGCATTCTGGAGGCGCTTCCCGCCAAGGAGGGCCAGGAGGTGCATCAGGGGGACATCGTCGCCCAGATCGATTCTGCCCCCTACAAGGCCGCGCTGGACGCGGCGGTCGCCCAGCGGTCGGAGGATGAGGCGCAGTTGCAAAGCGCCCAGCTCGATCTGCATCGCTATCAGTCGCTGGCAAAGAGCAGCTACGCGCCGGTGCAGCAGGTCGATGATCAACAGGCGACGGTGAGCAAGGACAATGCCGCCGTCTCAGGCGATGAGGCGCGGATCGAAACCGCGCAGATCAACCTCGGCTATTGTGTCATCCGCGCCCCTTTCGACGGGCGGATCAGTCTGTATCAGCTCGACGTCGGCAACCTCGTGACCGCCAATGGCACCAGCGGCATCATCTCTATCCAGCAAGACAAGCCCATCGCGGTGGTCATGACATTGCCTGAGGATCAATTGCAGCAAGTGCAGGATGCGCGGGCGCGGGGCCCGGTCTTGTCGCTGGCCTATGACAGCACCGGCCAGACTCTATTGGCGCGCGGCACGCTGCTGACCCCGAACAATGCCATCGATACCAGCACGGGCACCATTTCGCTGAAATCCTCTTTTCCCAATACCGACGATCACCTTTGGCCGGGGCAGTTCGTGAACGTCCGCCTGCAGGTCGATACCCTGAAGAAGGCGGTGACAGTGCCGTCACTCGCCGTGCAGCACGGGCCGAGCGGCCTATTCGTCTATGTCGCCAAGCCGGACGGTACGGCCGCACAGGTGATGATCGACGTCGGCTATCAGGATAACGGCCTGTCGGTGGTCACCAAGGGCCTGAGGGGCACCGAAGCCATCGTGCTCTCCGGCCAGTCCCGGCTTGCCCCTGGCGCCCATATCAAAGCGACGGTCGCGAAGCCCGTCACGCCCACGGCGGAAGCCGCCCCCAATAGCACCGGGGCCCCCACCTGAGATGAGCATTTCGTCACCCTTCATCCGGCGACCGATCGCAACATCGCTGATTGCCGCGGCGATCTTCCTGGCGGGACTCGCCGCCTATCCGTCCTTGCCAATTGCGCCGCTGCCCAATGTCGAATTTCCGACCCTGACGGTAACCGCGAGCTATCCGGGTGCGAGCCCGGAGACCATGGCTTCGACCGTCGCCACCCCGTTGGAGACCGAGTTCGGCCAGATGTTGCCGGGCCTGTCCCAAATGACCTCGGCGAGCGTCCTCGGCACCACGCAGATCACCTTGCAATTCGGTCTCGGCGTCAATCTCGCCAATGCCGAAACCCTGGTGTTGGAGGCGATGAACGCCGCCCAGGGCTCACTGCCGAAGGGCATGCCGAGCCCGCCGACCTTCCGCGCCGTCAATCCGGCCGATAGCCCGATCATGACGCTCGCGATGCAGTCCGATCAGGCGCCCATCACCGATGTCGACAGTTATGCCGAAAACGTCGTGGAGCAGCAGATTTCACAGCTTCCCGGCGTCGGGCAGGTGCTGGTCGGCGGCCAGCAGACACCGGCGATCCGCGTTCAGGTGGACCCCGCCCGCCTCGCCAATATGGGCCTGACGATGGAGGATGTGCGCACCGTCCTGACCAACGTCACCGTCGATAACCCCAAGGGCAGCGTGGATGGCCCCGATCGGTCCTTCACCATCTACGCCAATGATCAGCTCACCACCGCCGCGCCCTATAACAACGTCATCATTGCCTATAAGAACGGCGCGCCGATCCGTATTGGCGATATCGGCCACGCCGTCTCCGGTCCGCAGAATCGCGAGCTGGCGGCTTGGACCAATGGCAAGCGCTCAGTTCTGTTGCTGATCTTCAAGCAGCCCAATGCCAATGTCATCGCGACGGCGGATGGGGTGAAGGCGAAGCTGCCGGCGCTGCGCGCGGATTTCCCGCCCGACATCCATCTGAACCTTATCTCCGACCGCACCCAGACCATTCGCGCCTCGGTCAACGACGTCGAGTTCACGCTGCTGCTCGCCATCTGCCTCGTCGTGATGGTCATCTTCCTATTCCTGCGCAACCTGTGGGCGACGGTGATCCCCAGCGTGACGATCCCCGTGGCGCTCGTCGGTACGCTGGGCATGATGTATATCTGCGGCTTCAGCCTCGACAATCTATCACTCATGGGACTGACCATCGCGGTCGGCTTCGTCGTCGATGACGCCATCGTCATGCTGGAGAATATTTTCCGCCATATCGAAGCAGGCATGAAACCGATGGACGCGGCGCTGCAAGGCGCTGGCGAAATCGGCTTCACCATCGTCTCAATCAGCTTTTCGCTCATTGCGGTCTTCATCCCTCTGCTTCTGATGGGTGGTATCGTTGGCCGCCTGTTCCGCGAATTCGCGATCTGCGTCTCGATCACCATCATCATCTCGGCGATGGTGTCCCTGACACTGACACCCATGATGTGCGCTCGCTTCCTGAGCCCCGAGGCGCATCAGCACGGGCGCTTCTATAACGCCGTCGAGCGCATGTTCAAGGCGATGGTCGATTTCTACGAAAAGACGCTCGATATTGCGCTGCGCTTCCAGTTCATCACCTTGATGGTCTTCATCGGCACAGTCGCGCTCACGGTCTTCCTCTACATCATCATTCCAAAGGGCTTCTTCCCGACCCAGGACACCGGCATCATCATCGGCATCACCGAAGTGGCGCAGGACGCGTCCTATGGGCAGATTTCCAAGCTTCAGGAGCGGGTGAACGCTCTGGTGTTGAAGGACCCGGCCGTCGCCTCCGTCGCTGCCTCGGTCGGCGCGGGCGCAGGCGGTCAGACCGCGAATAACGGGCGCATGTACATTACGCTGAAACCCTGGGGCCAGCGCCCCGGCATGGATGCGAGCCAAGTGGTCGCGCGCATCGACCGCAGCATGCAGCAATTGGCGGGTATCAAGCTGTTCATGCAGCCCGCCCAGGATGTCAGTGTCGGCGCGCGGCTGGGTCGTACGTTGTATCAATACACGCTTCAGGATGCGCAGCAGGATGAGCTGAACGCCTGGGCGCCCAAGATCCTGGCCAAGATGCGCACCCTGCCGACCGTCACTGATGTCACCTCGGATCAGGAAAATTCCGGCACCACCGAAACCTTGACCTATGATCGCGACCAGGCGGCGCGGTTCGGTATTCAACCTGCGACGATCGATAACATCCTGTACGATGCCTTCGGTCAGCGTGAAGTGGCGCAATATTTCACCGGCAACAAAGCCTATTACGTGATCCTCGAAGCGATGCCCGATGAGTTCGGTCGTGTCGCCACGCTACGAAAACTCTATGTGCAATCATCCAGCGGCATTCCCGTACCGCTCTCCACCCTGGTGCATCACACCACCGTTCCGGTGCAGCCGCTGGCCATCAACCATCAGAGCCAGTTCCCCTCGGTCACCATCTCCTTCAATCTGAAGGGCGCCGGCGCGCTCGGCGCCGCAGTTAGCCAGGTGCAGCAGATGGAGGCATCGATGGGCGTCCCTTCGACCGTGCAAGGAAGTTTTCAGGGCACCGCTCAGGCCTTCCAGTCCTCGCTGAAGTCCGAGCCCTATCTCGTCATGGCGGCGCTGATCGCGGTCTATATCATTCTGGGTATTCTCTATGAGAGCTACATCCTGCCGCTGACCATTCTGTCGACGCTGTCGTCAGCCGGGGTCGGCGCACTGCTCATGCTGATGATCTTCCACTACCAGCTCACCGTCATCGCCCTGATCGGCATCATTCTGCTGATCGGCATCGTCAAGAAGAACGGCATCATGATGGTGGATTTCGCCATCAATGCCGAACGGCGCGAGGGCAAGTCCCCCCATGAGGCCATCCGTCAGGCCTGCCTGATGCGATTCCGGCCAATTCTGATGACGACAATGGCGGCGATCTTCAGCGGATTACCGCTGATGCTGGAAAGCGGTGCAGGGTCAGAACTGCGCAAGCCGCTCGGCTTCGCAATGGTCGGCGGCCTGCTACTGAGCCAGGTACTGACGCTCTACACCACCCCCGTCATCTACCTGTATCTCGACCGCCTCCAAACCGCCTTGTCCCCGCAGCGTCTCAAGACGCTGCCAAGGCTGGCGTCGAAGATGGACCCGATGGCCAAGGCGGCGGAGTAGGGCGCTGCGCGACGTTACCGCAACGTCGCCAGCAGCCCGGCCATCAGACGGCCTCGCTCGGCAAGACTGGCGACGTCGATATGCTCGTTCAGCGTATGCACACCGCCGCCTTTCACGCCGAGCCCATCCAGGCTTGCGATCCCCAGGGCGCCGGTGAAATTCGCGTCCGAACCGCCACCGTTGCTGTCATGGGGCAGCACCACTCCAATGCTCGCGGCAATCTCGCGTGCCTGCTCATACAGCGCCATGCAGGCCGCATTCGGCTCCCACACCGGCCGAGTGACTGTGCGTGTCGCGGCGAACCCGGTCTCGGGTGAGGAGCCGGTGAGGGCGAGCATCTTGGCAACGCCGGCGTCGAGATCGCCCTGACGCTTCGCCATGCTCAACGCTTCCCCCGTGCAGGTGCTGGCGACGCAGTTCACCCATTGGCCGCCCTGCACCACGCCCACGCTGAAGGTGCAGTCCGCAGTCGTCATATCTTCGATGATGCCGATCTGGCGCGCCATTTCGCGAATGGCTGAGCGCCCGTCGGCAAGCTTTGCGCCGGCATGGCTGGGCTTGCCGGTCGCCTCCAGGCGGAAGCGCGCAATGGCGTAACGCCCGGTAATGACGCCGCCATCTTCGCGCGCCGGCTCGGGCACCAGGATGTAGCGATTGCGAGATGCCTCTGCCTCGATCAGGTCGCGCGTGCTCGGGCTGCCGACTTCCTCGTCGCTGGTGAGCAAGACAGTCACGGGCAAGGGGGTTGCGATCCCAGCGCGCGCGAGTTGGCGGATCGCCTCCAGCGCCAGATAATTGCCACCCTTCATGTCATAGATGCCGGGTCCCCAGCAGGTTCCGCCTTCGCGCCGCCAGGCGAGCGTGTCGATCGTCCCGACCGGATGCACGGTATCGAGATGGCCCATGATCAGGATGCCGGGCGAATCGGGCTGAGGATGCGGAAAGCGCGCGCGCAGGCAGTCACCAAAGCCCATGCGCCCCGGAATGCGCTCCACCCGGGCGCCGGCCAGCATCAGGTCCCGCCCCGCGAGGTCCATCATCCGATTGACGGCGGCGCTGTCCCAGGTGGGGCTTTCGCAGTCTACCCAGGCGCGCAGGCCCGCGAGCATTGCCTCACTGTCGAAGGGAAGGGCTGCCAAGTCCATGCGTAGTCTCCGCTGCGCGCACCCAAAGCGAGTCCGCCAATCGCGCGGATGCTGCCTGTGCGTGTGCGTGCTGGCAACCGTGCCTCAGCGCTAGCCCAGACGATACAGGCGGCGCGCATTGCCATGGAACAGCGCGGCGACCTCGCTCTCGGAACAGCCGGACACCAGCGCCCGGCTCGCCGCGACCCATCGCGGCAGATCGGCGGTCACTGTGCAGACTGGCCAGTCACTGCCCCAGACCACACGGTCCCAGCCGAAGGCTTCGATGCAGTGCTCCACGAAGGGGCGCAGGGTTTCCACCGTCCAATCCGCGCCGGCGTAGGCGACGATGCCCGAGATTTTGCAGACGACATTGGGGCGTTCGGCAAGACGCCGGATATCGGCGCGCCAGGGATCGAGTGCCTGTTCAGCGACATCGGGCACGCCGCAATGGTCCAGCACGAAGCGGACATCCGGACAGGCTTGCGCGAGCTGCGCCGCGATCGGCAGTTGCCGCGCCAGAACACAGAGATCGAAGCTGAGGTCATACGCGGCGAGCCGCCGAAGATTCTCCGCAAAGACCGCGCGCTGCCCGAGTTCATCCGCCGAGGTATGGAGGATCCGCCGCACCCCCCGCACCTGCGGGTTGGCGGCAAGCGCCTCCAACGTTTTCGCGAAGCCGGCTGCCTCAGGCCGGCAAGCGGCGATGGCGCCGATCACCGGTGCGCCCAGGCCCGTGACGAACGCCGTCTCCGCCGCCTGATCCTCCTCCGCGACATCCACCTCCATATGCAGTGCCGCTTCGATGCCGAGCGCATCGGCCTGGGCGCGATAGTCTTGGAGGCGAAAGTCCTTGTTCAGCACGGGCACGTCGCCAAGCCAAGGATAGCGCAGCCGATCCTTATAGATCAGATGGAGATGGGTATCGATGATCGGAACCATATGTAACCCCCGGCGTCGGTAAGATGCGGAACGTTGCGGAAACGCGCCGCGTGTTCCGCCCACCGTTGCTTCAATGCGCCTGGTTTAGCATCCCGAAAACCTTTTCGTACTGGCCGGTCGATTCGGCGTTGCGCAGCATCTTCACGCGCTCGACGCAGACTTCGGCGGCATCGGGATTGGCCTGCAACAGCGCCATGCTCTCCTGAATATAATCGGCGAGCGGCATCCCGTTCGGGTTTTCGTTATGGCCCGGCATGAGGTCAGTCTGCACTGCGGGCGGAATGAGTTCGATCACCTGAACCGAGGTCTCGCGAAGCTGATGCCGCAGTGACTGGCTATACGAATGGATCGCCGCCTTGGTCGCGTTATAGGTCGGCGTCGCCGTCAGCGGCATGAAGGCGAGGCCGGAGGTGACGTTGATCACCGTCGCGCGGGCCTGCTGGCGAAGATGCGGCAGCAGAGCCGCCGTCAGCCGGATGGGCCCGAGCAGGTTCGTGGTGATCGTGGCCTCGGCGTCGGTCAGGTCGAACGGCTCCGTCAGCAGATTCTCCGCGCGCATGACGCCTGCATTGTTGATCAGGACATTCAGCGCCGGATAATCGGCCATGATCTGGGCCGCGAAGGCGCGGATGGCGTCGGTGCTTTCAACATTGAGCGTTTGGAAGGCCATGCCAGGATTGGCGGCGCAGGCCTCCTCCAGCGGTTGCGGCCGACGGCCGGCGATGATGACCTGATTGCCGGCGGCGTGGAATGCCTCAGCCAGGCCGCGCCCGATGCCCGATCCGCCGCCGGTGATCAGAATGGTATTGCCCGTGATGTTCATGGCTCTTGCCCCTTGCAAAGCGCGTGTAACCGTCGCGCCAAGGTGATATACCGAGCGACGCTTACCATCGGGAAGTAGGCACCTAAAAGTTCTATACTTACTAAACGGAGAGTGTTGCTATGTCGGCCACGCACGGTCACGACTACCCCGCGGATCTTGATCCGAAGGTTGAAGCCTTGGTGAATGAGGTGATTGGTCGGGTCGCCGATAAATGGACGATGATCGTGCTGGAGGCGCTGACCGAGCATGGGGAGTTGCGCTTCACGCGCCTCGCCGAAGTTGCCAGTGGCATCAGCCAGAAGATGTTGACCCAGACGGTACGTCAGATGGAGCGGGACGGGCTCGTCATCCGCACCATCCATCCCGTCATTCCACCCAAGGTCGAATACAAGCTGACGGAGCTGGGCTTTACGCTAAGCGAGGCCTTTTGCGGCGTTTGGATTTGGGCCGCGCAGAATCTTCAACGCATCGAGGAGTCGCGCCGCGCCTTCGACGCGAAGTCGAAAGCTTAAGCGCGTGCCAGCGGTCGGCGGGCCGCACGTTCGCTCGCCCAATAGAGGCTCCAGCCGAGAAGCAACAGGATTGGGGACAGGACGGCGCAGATGATGGCGATAGAATCACCGACCAAGGTATCCTGATCCGCGAACAGAATGTCGATCACCACCCAGATCACGGCCAGCCACGCCAGGATTAGGGCGGCGCTAATCAGAAGGCGGGACAGACGTGTGATCATTCAGGCCATCCTTGAAGGGGCGACAATCGCATCATCCGCGCGGTGGCGACAAGACCAAGTTGGGGCGCGCGGCCGTGTCCGCCTCACGGTCCGATGCCGAATTATGGGCATAGGTCTTCCAATGCGGCTCGTATTCCGCCGATTGGTTGCCCCAAACCGTCCAGCCGTCGCGCGGGCCACGGGCGAACAGCTCCAAATACGGGCCTGGGCTACAGGATTCGATCAAAGGATATTGCTCGTCAGGCTTGCGGCTGTGCTCGCGCTTGCGCGTCGCCATGAAGTTCACCTGCCGGCGCCCGGCAGGGCCGGTGCGGGCATTGCGACCGCGCACGCCGAAGAGAAGAATCTCGGTGACATTGCGGAAGTAGAAGCCAACGCCACGCCCGTCCGGCCCGCCGTCTTTCCGGATCTTGTGCCAGACGATGTTGGACTTATAGGCGAAGCCCCAGTCCCGCATGACCCGCAAACCCTCCGGCAGCAGCGCATTGGGCACCCAGAGATAGAGATGCGCTGTCGGCGCCGCATAGTCGGCGATCGGCAGATCGGCGATGGCGGCCACGTCCATGGTGCCGTAGCGGCCCAGCCGACGATGTTCCGGCGCCACCTTTCCGGTGCGGTTGATGAATTGCCAGGGCGGATCGGCGAGGATGGTCCCGAATCGCCGCTCACCCAGCGCCGACGGAAGGTCGGCCGCCGCCTCCGTCATACCGGCTGGAAGGCGCCGTGTTCGTCGAGCTTGGACAGCACGCCGGTGCGGATGTCGAAGGACGCGCCATGAAGCTGCAACCGGCCGGCTTCGACGCGGGAGGCGACCCAGGGGAAGGTCAGCAAGTTGCGCAGCGACAGCTTGATGGCCTCTTGCTCGCACATCTGTGGCTGACGCTCTTCCACCGGCTCGCAGGCCAGAACGCGGTCCCGCGCCTCGGCCGCGATCTCCATCCAGGAGGACATGAAGTCCAGCCGCTCGGCGGAGGTGGGATACAGAAGGGCGTGGATGCCGCCGCACATGGCATGGCCCAGCACGATGACATCCTTCACGCCCAGAACCCTGACCGCGAATTCAAGAGCCGCACTGGTGCCGTGGAAGGCGGTGTCACGCTCGAAGGGGGGCACCAGGTTGGCGACGTTGCGCACGACGAAGATTTCGCCCGGAGCAACGTCGAAGATCATGGTCGGATCGACCCGGCTGTCGGAACAGGCGATGACGAGCGTTTCCGGCTGCTGACCACGACGTGCCAGACCTTCGAACAGCGCGCGCCGTTCCGGCCAGACTGTGCCACGAAATCGTTGATAGCCGCTGATGAGGGAATCCACAGTGGACACGCTAAAGTGTGGCGCCCGACACCGCAATATCGAACCCATGCGCGACCTGAAGATGGCTGAGCGTGAAGCCGTGCCGCGCGCTCAACATCTCCCCTACACGCAGGCGATGGCAGGTGCAGACATCGGCCTCATAGCACAGCAGGCAACTCGGCGCGGCGCGGGCGGTCGCGGCGGCCTGCTCCAGCGCGATATCGGCCTCGGGTCGGGCGAGGCTCTGTGTCACGATGTCCCAGAATAGCGGCCAACGGCGGCGCCGATTGGCCTCCCGCCCCTCGGCCGGTGTGCCAAGCGCGCGGAGATGAAGATAGCCGATGCCGGCCTCGGCCAGCCCCGCCTGCAACTGGCGCTTCGAGAAGCCGGCGCGGCGCGACAGCGGCAAGTCCCGCACATCAATGACGGTGGCGATGCCCGCAGCTTGAAGCGTCCGGATGAAGTCCGCGAAGCCCGCCTTCTCGTAGCCGATGGAATAGAGCGTCGGGGCGGGCGTTAAAACGGGCATGGGTCCGGCCTATCGTTCGTGCTCTTATGACCTTGGGTCGAGTCGGCAGGTGGCGCCGGCCAGGTCCGGCGCGCAAGATGGAGAATACGGCCCCGCATGACACGTCCCTTCGCCTGGCTTGCTCTCGCCGCTTTCCTGGGCTTGCCCGCAATCGCCCAGGCGGCGCCCACGCCTGCGGCGCTCGCCGCCCATCGCGCGTTCTATCGTCTGACCCTGGCCTCGACCGAGAATAGTGGCGTGACCAATGCCTCGGGCGCCATGGAATACCAAGTGATCGACGGGTGCGACGGCTGGGCCACCCAGCAGCGGCTGGACATGACGGTGCTGGACCGGGAGGGTGGGGACACCCATACGACCTCCGACTACTCGACCTGGGAAGCGAAGGACGGGCGCAGCTTCCGTTTTCGGATTGCGCAGGGCACCAACGATCAAACGGTGGTGCGTGTCGGCTTTGCGGAGATCACGCCCGGCAAGCCCGGCGTCGCCGTCTATACCCAGCCAAACGCCAAGCGGTTGACCTTGCCCGCCGGCACGGTCTTTCCGATGGCGCAGACCGAGGCGGTGCTAGAAGCGGCCCGCACGGGCAAGATGTTCGTGGCCCTGCCGGTTTTCGATGGCACGTCTGACAGCATGGTCGAGAATACCTTCTCGGTCATTACGGCGCATGGTGAGACTGTGCCGACCAGCTTCGCGCCTTTGAGCAAGTTACCGAGCCTCTTCGTCCATATCGGCTATTTCGGTGACCGATCTCAGGCATTGCCCGATATGCTGCTGGCGATGCGGTACTGGGATAATGGCGTCGCGGACGCCCTTTCCATGGATTTCGGCAATTTCACGATGAATGGGACCTTGGCGCAGTTCAAGCTGCTGCCGCACCATTGTTAAGCGACGTCGCCTTGGTGGGCGGAAAAGCGCAGCGCGTTCCGCCATACGCCACCGGCGTTCCCGCGCCCGTCGGCCCCGGCTGGGGTAAAATGAAGCCATAGGTCGGGTAGACCGTCATGCCCCAGGCACCCGAAGGTGGCCACCAGACACGCACCGCCGACCAGTCGTTCTCGGGCGACACATCCAGCACCGGCTGATCATTCGTCACGCGGTAGGGCAGCCAGTTCGCCTGAGTGACGATGATCCGCCGCGGAGAGACGATGGCGGAAACGACGGCGAGATGCCCGCTCGGCAGGCGCGACGTGCGGCGGAACACCAGCACGCTGCCGGTTTCGGGCAGCTGCGATTCCGCGTAACGGCCCGCAGCAGCATCCCACCATTGCCAGGCATCGCCGTTGAGGACGAGGCCCGAGATCTGGCGGGCATAGGGCACGCAGGTCATGGACGTCGCTTGACCGTAGGAGGCGTATCCACCGCCGCAGCCGGTGAGCGTCGCAAGGGTTAGAAGGCTGAGCAGACGCACAGGAAGGCAGGACATAAGCGGACCTGACGAGAAGGTGGATCGCAGTCGTTACTAATCCACTGTCTGATCAAAAGTCTCTAAAATCTTGACTCCGGGCGTTTTGTTTGCCGCTACTCTTCCGGTTCGGTGGTGAAGAGAAGGGGATAGCCCTCTTTACGAGCGGCATCGATCGCGTTGGTCGTCTTGGTCTCGGCCAGTTCCTTGGTCAGCACGGCGACCACGCACACCCCGCGCTGATGCGCCGTGATCATGACTTTGCGGGCCTGTTGGTCGTTCAGCCGGAACTCCGCGCGCAGCACGTTGACGACGAAATCGCGGGGCGTGTAGTCGTCATTGACCAGCACAGCCTTATACATCTTCGGTCGCTCGACCTTGAGGTCGGTCTGCGGACGTTGGGTAATGATCGTCTCGGGCATGGCCGCCTTCCTCTCGGTCGGTTGTTCCGGCGCCGCATAGCACAGATTGGCATTTCGGACATCGTCACGCCTGGGTGACGCAATTTGTTTAAGAGCCCTGCGTGAAGGGTTGGGCGTTTCCCATCCGTTCTTATGATCCCGTTAAGAATTCGTTCTGGTTTTGGTCTTTGGGGTGGACTTATGGACGGCACGGACCTGGATCTCGATTTCACCGAGGAGGAAGTGCAGCGCTATTCGCGCCACATTCTGCTGCCGGAGGTGGGCGGCATCGGGCAGGCGCAGCTTCGCCGGGCGCGCGTGCTGATCGTCGGCGCCGGCGGCCTCGGCAGCCCTCTGCTGCTCTATCTCGCGGCCGGTGGCGTCGGCACCATCGGCATCGTCGATGACGACCACGTCGATCTTTCCAATCTCCAGCGCCAGATCGCCCACACCACGGCTTCGTTGAATCAGTCGAAGACCGCATCGGCGGCGACGGCGGCGCGGGCGATCAACCCCCTCGTGACGGTGGTCGAGCATCCGTTCCGCCTGACCGAGGCTGAGGCGCCCGACCTCATCGCCGGCTATGATATCGTCTGTGACGGGTCGGACAATTTCACCACGCGCTATCTGGTGGCGGATGCCTGCCTGCGGGCGCGCAGAACCCTGGTCTCGGCGGCGGTTCTGCGGTTCGAGGGGCAGTTGAGCGTCTTCAAGCCGCATCTCCATCCCGAAGGCCCGTGCTACCGCTGCCTCTACCCGGAAGCGCCGCCGCCGGGCTTCGCACCATCTTGCGCCGAGGCCGGTGTGCTCGGCGCCGTCACGGGCGTCATGGGCACCTTGCAGGCGACGGAAACGATCAAGGAAATTCTCGGCATCGGCGAAAGCCTGTCGGGCCGCCTGCTGCTGTGGGACGCGCTGGCGACGCGGTTCCGCACCATTCGGGTACCGCGCGATCCGCATTGCCCGGCCTGCTCTTCCCCTCATGTCTGAGCCGCCCAGCTCTGAGCTTATCAGCGTGCTGCTCATCTCCGGCACGCATGACCGGGCGCATTATGCCTTCGTCATCGCCGCCGGCGCGGCGGCACTCGGACGCCGGGTCCAGGTCTTCGCCACCAATGCCGGTTGCCACGCCTTGCTTACCGATTGGTCGGGCCTGGTGGACTCCGGGCGGGACGCGGTGCTGCGCGCGCGGGGTGTCGGCGGGCTAGACGAATTGCGAGACGCCTGTGTCGAACTCGGCGTCGTGCTCCTCGCCTGTGATGCCGGGCTGCGCGCCGAGGCCATCGACCCCGGTCGGCTATTGTCAGGCGTCACCGTCTCCGGCGTGGCGCGCTTCCTCTCCGATGCCGGGCAGGGCCAGATCATCAGCCTGTGAAATGCTTGACCCGACGAGTGTCACTTGGCACGCAGGGCTCATGATGCTTCGGAACCTTCGTCTCTTTCCCCTCATGCTCCTCGGCGCGGCGCTCGGCCTTTGGCCCGTCCTGGCGTCCGCCCAAAGTGCGACGGCCACACCCCCGGCCGTTGCCACGCCGCCGGTCAAGAAGACCTATGACCCGCATGTCGGGGCGTCCACGGGCCTGCCCATTCCCCGTTTCGTCTCCCTCCGCGCCGATCAGGTGAACATGCGGGTGGGACCAGGCGACCAGTATCCGATCGCCTGGTTGTATGAGCGCGCGGGCCTGCCGGTTGAAGTGCTGCGCGAATACGATGTGTGGCGCCTGGTCGAGGACGCGGATGGCACCAAGGGCTGGATGAACGGCGCCACGCTGGTCAGCACGCGGCGCTTCATCGTGACCGGCGCCAATGCGGTCACGGTCTTCGACAGCCCCGCCGGCGGGGCGAGCCAAGTCGCCCAGCTCATGCCCGGCGTCATCGGCACGATCGAGCGCTGCGACACGGGCGCGGACTGGTGTCACGTTAGGGTCGCGCATATCCGCGGCTGGCTCAAGCGCGCGGACTTCTGGGGCAGCCTGCCGGGCGAGCAAATCCGCTGACGGACGACCGCTCCGTCGTCATCCTCGTCACCTCCAGCCCGGGCGAGATCCGGGCGATCGCCCTCGATGATGCGGGGGCAATCGACTGCGCCATTGAGCGGCCCGGTGGCCCGCTCGGCTTGGGAGATGAGGTCATCGGCCGGATCACCGCGCGGGTGCCAGCGATGGCGGGCGCATTCGTCGCGCTGCCCGGCGCGGAGCCAGACGGTTTCCTGCCGGACACGGCGGGCGCCGCCGGTCTGACAGAAGGGCGGTTCGTCGCTTTACGCGTCACCCGTGGCCCGCAAGGCGGCAAAGGTTGCCGCCTCTCGGCCTCCGACGACGTGGCGGAGGGACCGATTCGCCTACTGGCGCGCGGACCCGGCGCGGTCGCGCGGCTGGCGGCGCTGCATCCCACCGCAGAGATCCGCATCGATCGTCCGGCCGTCGCAGTGCCGTTGGCCTTGCGGTCCCGACTCCAGATCGGCCTTGGTGATCTTCGGGGCGAGGCCGATGCCGAATGGTCGGCACTGGAGGATCTCGTGGTGGCGCTTCCGGCCGGCGCGCGAATGACGATCAGCCCGACGCCCGCGCTGACCGCCATCGATGTCGATGCCGGCGCCGCGACGGCGGATCGCCGCCCGAAGAAGGAGGCGCAGCTCGCCCTCAACCGCGCCGTCATTCCCGCCATCGCCCGCCAGATCCGGCTTCGTCATCTGGCGGGGGCCATCGTCGTCGATTCGGCGGGCCTGCCCCAGCGGGGGCGGTCGGTGCTGGCAGACAGCTTCACCGCCGCATTGGCGGAAGATCCCGCCAAGCCGAGATTCCTCGGTTTTTCTGGTCTCGGCCTCGCCGAAATCCTACGGCCACGCCTGCATCCGCCGCTGCATGAGCTTTTCGCCGGACCCCATGCCGCCGGTCTGGCCGCACTCGCGGCGCTGTGTCAGGCCTGGGAAACACAGCCCGGTCAGGCCCATGCCTTGCAGGCCGTGCCCAGCGTCATTGCGGCGATCGAGGCGGATGCCACGGCACGACAGCAATTTCGCGATCGCATCGGGCGGGTCCCGACCTTTCATGCCCAACCGCCCGATGATGGGTCATTGCGTGCTTGGCGGCTGGTCACTGTTCCGCAACGCTGATAAGTCTTTCGTAACAGACCGCGACCACGCCCCAGGCGTGGTGAGGAACGTCAAACAGGCACAGAACGGGCCGTTTCAATCGCCATGCAAGCTTCCGAGACTCGAGACCATCGGCCACGCTCCGCCATGGACAAGGCCGCTGTCCAAGCCGCCTATAAGCGATGGGCCGGCGTTTATGACGGCGCCTTCGGGCTGATTTCGGCGGCGGGGCGCAAACGCGCCGTCGCCCTGGTGAACGCCCTACCTGGCACCGAGGTTTTGGAAGTGGGCGTTGGCACGGGCCTGGCGCTGCCCCTTTACACCACGGACAAGCGCGTGACCGGGATCGATCTTTCGGCCGAGATGTTGGCCCGCGCCCGCAGCCGCACGAAGAAACTGCACCTCGATCATGTCGCGGGGCTGCATGAGATGGATGCCGAGGCGACCGGCTTCGCCGATCAAAGCTTCGATACGGCCGTGGCCATGTTCGTGGCATCGGTCGTGCCGCATCCCAAGCGGCTGATGACCGAGCTTCGCCGTTTGGTCCGGCCCGGCGGCCATATTCTTTTCGTGAACCATTTCATCTCCCCGTCCGGGCCACGCCGCTGGGTGGAACAGGCCGCGGCGCCGGCCTCCCACGCACTCGGCTGGCACCCGGATTTCGCGATGGAAGCGCTGCTGACGCCCCAGGAAATGAAGCGGGCGAAGGCTGTGCCGGTCGGCCCCTTTGGCCTTTTCACGCTCGTCCATCTGCCCGTGATCGGCGAGGTTTCATCCAACCTTTAAGATACGCATAAGCCCCATCGCGGTTTCACGACCGCGCCTTGGTTGATCAGCGGCGGCGCTCGGTCTACTTCATAGCCGTAGCTTGGTTGCCGATGGTCGGCGTCGCGCGGGGGTTTGATGGCACGGATCATGCGGCGTCTAGCGATTACCTGCGGCAGTGCCTTGGCTGGTCTCTTCGCATTTGGCGCGACAGCCTTCGCGCAGACCTTGCCTCCCGGAAGTGTGATCTCGGTGCCGAAGCCCTGGCAGATTTGGGTGCAGCCGTCCCATAGCCCGGTCGAGCGCGACATCGTTTGGCTCAATCTGTACCTGATGGCTTGGCTGCTGATCGTGCTGCTGCTGGTGGCGGGTCTGTTGCTCTATGTGTGCTGGCGCTACAGCGCCAAGCGCCATCCGGTGCCGACCAAGACCAGCCACAACGCTGTCATCGAAGTGCTGTGGACGCTTGGCCCGATCATCATCCTGATTGCCATGTCCATCCCGTCCTTTCGCCTCGTCTATTTCGAGGACAGGACGCATGACCCGTATATGACCGTGAAGGTCACCGGTCATCAGTGGTATTGGGAATATACCTATCCTGGCGAAAATGGCCTCGACTACACCAGCTATATGATACCGGCGAACAAGCTGCAGCCGGGGCAGGTGCGCATGCTGGCGGTGGATCATCCGCTGGTTGTGCCGGTCAACCAGAATATTCGCATCCTGATCGGCAGCGGCGATGTGCTGCACGCCTTTTTCATCCCGAGTTTGGGTGTCCAACGCTATGCCGTGCCTGGCCGTTTGGTCGAGACCTGGGTGCGTGTCGATGCTGTCGGCATCTATTATGGCGAATGCAATCAGATCTGCGGCACCAACCATGATTCCATGCCGATTGCGATCGAAGCTTTACCCATGGATCAGTATAATGCCTGGGTGAAGTCCGCGCAGGCGCAATTCTCCATGGCTTCGGCACCACCCCGCTTGCCGGGTGCCGCAGAGCCCCTGCGATTGGCTGATAATGGCGGCCCCGGTGGCAGCAATGACCCGGTGACGATCCTGCCCACCCAGACGACGCGCTGACCCGGCCAGGCAGTGTAAGGAGCAGAGCGATGTCAACCTCGACGCATGATCCCCTTCAGCACCGGGCGATCCCCGACGGCCATGCCGATGCGCATGTCCATGTTCATGATGACCACGCGCATGTTCATCATGAACCTGGCTTTGCCGAACGCTGGCTGTTCAGCACGAATCACAAGGACATCGGGACTCTTTACCTGACCTTTGCCGTATTCACCGGCGTCATCGGCAGCCTGCTGTCGATGCTGATGCGGTGGGAACTGATGCGGCCGGGCCTGCAAGTTTTCCATAGCGGTGCTCAGTGGAACGCGGTCGTGACATCGCATGGCCTGATCATGATCTTCTTCATGGTCATGCCCGCGCTGATCGGCGGCTTCGGCAACTGGTTCATTCCGCTGATGATCGGCGCGCCGGATATGGCCTTCCCGCGCATGAACAATATTGCCTTCTGGTTCCTGCCGCCGGCCTTCATCTTCGCGACCCTCGGCCTTGTGGTCGGCGCGGGTTCGGGCGTGGGCTGGACGATTTATCCGCCGCTGACGAACAGCACGTATATGCCGGGCGTGGCGATGGATTTCACGCTCTTCTCCCTCCATCTCGCCGGCGCATCCTCCATTCTCGGCGCCATCAACTTCATCACCACCATCCTTAACATGCGCGCACCCGGCATGACGCTGCACAAGATGCCGCTGTTCGTCTGGGCGCAGCTCGTGACCGCCTTCCTGCTGGTGCTGGCCCTGCCGGTTTTGGCTGGCGGCGTGACGATGGAAATCACCGACCGCAACTTCGGCACGGCCTTCTTTGAGCCCGCGGGCGGTGGTGACCCGGTGCTGTTCCAGCATCTGTTCTGGTTCTTCGGCCACCCCGAAGTGTACATCATGATTCTGCCGGCCTTCGGCATCATCAGCCACGTCGTCTCGACCTTCAGCAAGAAGCCGGTCTTCGGCTATATCGGCATGGTCTATGCGATGATCGCCATCGGCGTGGTCGGCTTCGTGGTCTGGGCGCACCACATGTTTATCTCCGGCATCAGCGTCGATAGCCGGGCCTATTTCATGGCCGCCACGCTGGTGATCGCCGTGCCCACGGGCATCAAGATCTTCTCCTGGATCGCCACGATGTGGGGCGGCGCCATCGAATTCGCGACGCCGATGCTGTTTGCCATCGGCTTCATCTTCTTGTTCACGGTCGGTGGCGTCACGGGCGTGATCCTGGCCAATGCCAGCGTCGATCAGATTCTCCACAACACCTACTACATCATCGCCCATTTCCATTACGTGCTGTCGCTGGGCGCGGTCTTCGCGATCTTCGCCGGCTTCTACTACTGGATCGGCAAGATGACTGGCCGCCCCTACCCGGAATTCTGGGGCAAGGTGCATTTCTGGCTGTCCTTTATCGGCGTGAACCTGACCTTCTTCCCAATGCACTTCCTTGGCCTTGCCGGTATGCCGCGACGCTATCCTGATTATCCTGACGCTTTTGCGGGTTGGAACATGGTGTCCTCCATCGGCGCCTTCATTTCCGGCTTTTCGGTGCTGATCTTCTTCTATGTCGTCTATCGGATCTTCACCTCATCCGAGCAGCTTGCCCCGAACTATTGGGGGGAAGGTGCAACCACGATGGAATGGCAGCTTCCGTCCCCGCCGCCGCACCATACCTTCGATGAGCTTCCCCAGTTCCATTGAGTGGAACTGGGCCAAAGATGACGAGTAGACCGGATCATGGATAAGCCGACCGCCGCCGTCCTCATGGACGGCGCCTTCCCGATCGGCGCCGAGCTGGAGGATTGGATCGCCCTGCTGAAACCCCGGGTGATGAGCCTGGTGGTCTTTACCGGGGCGATCGGCGTCTTGCTGGCGCCCGGCCATCTGAATCCCGTCTTGGCCATCACCGCCGTGCTGTGCATCGCCGCCGGCGCCGGTGCGTCCGGCGCCATCAATATGTGGTACGACCGCGATATCGACGCGATTATGCGCCGCACCGCAGGGCGGCCGATACCCGCCGGCCGCATGGCGCCGGGCTCGGCCCTTGGTTTCGGCGTCGTGCTCGCCTGCGCCAGTGTGCTGATGATGGCGATCGCCACCAATCTCGTCGCCGCCGGTGGCCTGGCGCTGTCGATCTGCTTCTATGTCTTTATCTATACGATGTGGCTGAAGCGCCGCACGCCGCAGAACATCGTCATCGGCGGCGCCGCCGGGGCCTTCCCGCCGGTGATCGGCTGGGCCGCGGTGACCGGCACTGTCGATCTCGTGCCGCTGCTGATGTTCGCCATCATCTTCTTCTGGACGCCGCCGCATTTCTGGTCGATGTCGCTCTACGCGAGTGAGGATTATGGGCGCGCCGGCGTGCCTATGTTGCCCGTCGTGTCCGGTCCGCGCATCACCCGCGCCTGGGTCCTCGCCTATACGCTAGCGCTGGTGCCGGTCGCCATCAGCCCCTGGGCCGTAGGCTTCGTGGGCATCGATTACCTGATCCTCGCCCTCATCCTGTCGGCCATGTTCGTCTATCACGCCCTGCGCGTGCTGATGGACGGGCAGGGGCCGGGCGGCACCAGCCTGACCAATAATGCCCCCGCGCGGAAGGCCTTCCGCTTTTCGCTCATGCACCTGTTCCTGCTCTTCGCCGCACTCGCCCTGTGCCGGCTGGTGGGTTGAACATGGACGGCGCGCAGATGCCCACACCGCCCACGGACGGCCTCACGCCCCGGGAGCGCTTCGACCGTCGCCGTCGCCGGGTAAACTGGGGCGTGCTCGGCCTGCTCGTCCTCTTCTGCGGCCTGTTCTATGCGGTCGCCATGGTGAAATTGGCCCATTACGGCCTATCCTGGATGGAATAGACGTGACACACGACGACGCGTGGTTTGACGACGACATGAGGAAGGGCTGACGGGCATGAGCACCGATATGAGCAATGCCGCGACGGTGACCGAGTCCGGCCTCAAGAATCCGTACTACTTCGTCAAGCCAAGCCATTACCCCATCATCGGCTCATTCAGTGCCATGTTCGTGCTGATGGGCATCATCTTCGCGGCCCATTTCGGCAATTACATCGTGCTCGCCCTGGGCATCCTGTCTTTGCTGACGACGATGTTCTTCTGGTTCCGCACGGTGGTGCGCGAAAGCCTGATTCCTGGCGCCCATAGCATCCTGGATCTGATCAGCGTCCGCTACGGCATGACGCTGTTCATCACCAGCGAAGTCATGTTCTTCGTTGCCTTCTTCTGGGCCTTCTTCAACTTCGCGGTCTTCCCCGAGAATGTTTCGGGTGCAACACACCGGGTCTGGCCGCCCGAGGGCATCCATACCTTCGACCCCTTCAGCCTGCCCTTCCTCAACACGCTCATCCTGCTGCTGTCCGGCACCACGATCACCTGGGCGCATCACGCCTTGATCGAGAATGACCGCAAGTCGCTGATGACCGGCCTCGGCGCCACCATTCTGCTCGGCCTCAGCTTCACCTGCTGTCAGGCGGTGGAATACAGCCACGCGCCCTTCAAGTTCTCCGGTGGCGGCATCTTCCCCTCAGTCTTCTTCCTGGCGACCGGTTTCCACGGCTTCCACGTCATCGTCGGCACCATCTTCCTCATCGTCTGCTACGTGCGCAGCAGGGACGGTCAGTTCACGCCCAAGCGCCACTTCGGCTTCGAGGCGGCCGCTTGGTATTGGCATTTCGTCGATGTCGTGTGGCTGTTCCTCTACGTCTGCATCTACCTCTGGGGCGCGAGCAAAATCACGGTCGCCTAAGCCTTGGCGCAGACACGCCTCGGCGCCGATGGGGGCGCGACCTTAAAGGCGGGCGCACCCCGCCGCGCGCCACCCTCCGCCCGCCGCCGCATTGCGGCCTTCGCGCTGCTCTGCGGGCCGGTCTTCGCCATCCTGCTCGCCCTCGGTTTCTGGCAGATCAATCGCCTGAGCTGGAAAGAGGCGATCCTCGCCCATATCGCCGCCGCCGAACGGGCGCCGCCCATGCCCTTGCCGACGGCGCCCTCCCCCTTCGAGAAGGTCTTCGTCACCGGCACGCCGGATATGGCGACGCTTTCGATCTTCGCAGAGGATGTGCGGGACGACACTCAGGGCAATACCATCCTCGGCGGTGAGGCGATTGTGGTGCTGCGCCGCGCCGGTGCGGCGCCCATCCTGGTCGATCTCGGCTGGGTGCCTGAAGCGGCGGAGGGCCACGTCACCTTGCCAGAGACCCTCTCGATATCCGGCTTCGCGCAGGCGCCGGAACGCCCAAACCTGTTCACGCCAAAGGATGATGTCGCCCATCGGCAGTTCTTCCTGCTGTCCCCGACGCGCATCGGGCCGGAGATCGGCGTCCCCGATCTGGCGCCCTTCGTGCTGATCGCGATGGGCGCGCCCCCGGCCCGGGGCTGGCCAGAACCCGCTGGCAATCTGCCGCGCCCGCCGAACGATCATCTGCAATATGCCCTGACCTGGTTCGGCCTTGCCGGGGTGCTTCTCATCCAATTCCTTTTTTGGTGCTTCAAGGTGGTCCGCCCATGACGAACCCTCCCGCCTATGACCGGCTGGTGGCCCGCTTCGCGCGTATCGCGACGGTGGGTGAGGCGATCGGCATGTTGGGCTGGGATGCCTCGGTCATGATGCCGCCCGGCGGCGCCGCCGCGCGGGGCGACCAGCTCGCCGTGCTGTCCGGCATCGCTCATGAGATGACGACGGCTGACGCGCTGGCTGATGACATCGCGGAAGCAGGTGACGCGCCGCCCGCCGATGTCTGGCAGGCGGCGAACCTGAAGCTGATGCGCCACCGCCATTTGCGCGCCATCGCCCTGCCGCCCGATCTGGTTGAGGCGCAGAGCCGGGCGAATGCGGCCTGTGAAACGGTCTGGCGCTGGGCGCGGCCGGCCTCAGACTTTTCGGCCGTTCGGCCTCACCTTGAGGAGGTCGTGCGCCTGGTGCGGGAAGGTGCGGTCGCCCTCGGCGAGGCCTTCCGCATGACACCCTATGATGCGCTGATGGATGGTTTCCAGCGCGGCATTGGCGTCGCCGATGTGGCGCCCATCTTCGGCGATTACGAGACCTTCCTGGCGGACGCCCTGCCTCGTGCCGAGGCGATCCAGGCTGCGCGCGGCGCCGCCAAGCCGCTCGCCGGACCCTTTTCGATCGATGTGCAGGAGGCGCTGTGCCGTCGTCTCTCAGCCGCCGCCGGGCTCGACTATACCCACGCTAGGCTTGATCGCTCGGCGCATCCCTTCAGCGGCGGCACGCCCACGGATAGCCGTATCACCAGCCGCTACACCCCCGATGAGTGCTTCCAGAGCATCATGGGCGTGATGCATGAGACCGGCCACGCCATGTATGAAATGGGTCTACCTCCGGATCATGCCCGCCAGCCGGTGGGCGAGGCGGCCGGCATGGGCGCACATGAAAGCCAGTCCCTGCTGATCGAATTGCAGGTCTGCCGCAGCGACGCTTATCTGTCCTGGCTCGGGCCGCAGCTTCATGCCGAGTTCGGTGGCGATGTCGCCCTCTATAGCGGCGCGAACCTCGGCCGGCAGCTCCGCCACGTGGAGCGCAGCTTTATCCGAGTCGAATCGAACGAGGTCACCTATCCCGCCCATGTCATTCTACGCTTCCGGCTGGAGCAGGCGCTGATTGCTGGCGATCTTGCGGTGCGAGACCTGCCAGGCGCCTGGAATGATGGACTTCAGGCGCTGCTCGGCATTACCTCGCCCGATGACCGGCGCGGCTGCCTGCAGGACATCCACTGGTATGACGGCGCCTTCGGCTATTTCCCGAGCTATACGCTCGGCGCCATGGCGGCGGCGCAGATCATGGCAGCGGTGCGGGCCGATCTGCCCAATCTCGACGCCTCGATCGCTGCCGGAGACCTCGCGCCATTGATGGGCTGGGTGCGGCGCGAAATTCACGGTCGGGCCAATCTGCTCGGCTTCAATGATCTGCTGCGTGCCGCGACCGGCAAGCCGCTCGACGCCACGGCCTTCGAGGCGCATCTCACGGCGCGCTATCTGACCTGAGAGGGAGGTTCGCGGCGCAGCCCCCTTGATCGGGGCCGCGCGGTGCGCTACCCAGCCGCCTCGGCCGAGAGGCTGTGCCCGAGTAGCTCAGTTGGTAGAGCATGCGACTGAAAATTGCAGTGTCCCTGGTTCGAATCCAGGCTCGGGCACCATCCTAATCCCATCGCCGCTCTCACTACTGTGCCGAAGGTGCTTTCGGCGCAGGGGTCGTTACCGCGGCCGCCGGATTGTCCTGAAACATGGCCGGGCGATAGCCGGTGACATTCAAGGTCAAGGCTGCCAGCACGGCCGCCAGCAGAACCGCCACGATTGTCCATTGGCGGGGCGAGGTCGGCATCACCGAGCCTGGCTTGAGCGATCCCTTGAGGGAGGGCCGACCGGTGCCTTGCACCAGCGCCACAAGCTTGGCGCCGAAGATGCCGGCCGGCGGCCGTGCCGTTGCCGGAGCGGCCGCAGCACTTCCGCCACCGCTCGGCAGCAGGGCCACGAGGCGGGTCGCGATCGGTGTGGCGTCCGGCATCGGCCACAGGCTGCCGGGCATGCCGGCAATGAGCCGCGCCAGGGCATCGATCGCACCGTTTCGTGGCAGCCGCGCCAGCCGCGCAGCCTCAGCCCATGGGTCCATGCCCAAGCGCGACAGCGCCGAGAGAACGCTCAATGTCATGCCATTGGCTTCGGTACCCACGTCCGCGAACAAGAATCCGTTCAGTTCCGAACGCTGCAACGCATAAACATCGGTATTTTGCACGAAATATCCTGCGGGTATCTGATTTAATTAAAGGTGTATTCAAAGAATACCACTAAACTTACAAAACTAATAATTGCATTCATGGTGCCGAGTGGGTTGCTGTTGCATGGATCAAGTTTCGGGGAGCCGGTGACCGTGCCGTGAAAAGTGACGATCCGTTACTGACGGCGACTCCTGCGATGTGCGAGTGAGCGGCATGGCAAAGCTGTCACAGATATTCGGCTCGACGACCAAGCAGCTTCCTGACGGCGTGCTCGTGGAATTGGTCGATCTGCTGTTCACGATCATGCTGCCGACCATCATTATCGGCATCGCCGTCGCCCTGGTCGGCGCCCTGATTGCGAGTTTCCAGAATGACGTCTTCCTGTGGGGTCTGACCGTCCTCAGTGTTGTTCTGACCGTGGCGCGTATCCTCATGATTCAGTCCTATCAGCGTCGCCGCGCCAGGTCTTCGCTCACCGTGACGGAGGCGCGGCTGTGGGAGCGACGCTACGCCGTCGGCAGCATGAGCTTCGCCTTGCTCGTGGGCGTGATGAACGCGTGGGAGTTATCGACCGGCTTCTCTCTGGCGCCGATGCTCATTTCCGCCCTGACCTTCGCCTATGCGGCCGGCCTGGTGACTCGCGTCTCGTTTCGTCCCCGCATCTGCTTCATGTCCCTCATCCTGACGACGGTGCCGACCGTGGTCAGCTTCGGATTGCATGTCAGCGGCGCCGGCGATTTCGACTCAGTGGCGGGCTATGCGGTGCAGACCCTCATGCTCGGGGGTTTCATCGCCGCCAGCGTGGAAACCGTGCTGCACATGTACCGGACCGTGGTTGGCGAATTGCTGGCGAAGCGGGATCTCGCGGCCCTTGCCGGCACCGACCCGCTCACGGGCCTGCCCAATCGTATCCTGCTCCGCGCGCGATTCGATGAGGGCGCGATCCGGACGGAGCGCGGGGGTGGCCAACTCATGGCGATCCATTGCCTCGACCTCGATCGCTTCAAATTCGTCAACGACACCTATGGACATCCGATCGGGGACGCCTTGCTTCAAGCCGTCTCACGGCGGATGACCCGGACGCTCCAAGCCGGCGATACCGTCGCGCGCCTGGGCGGGGATGAGTTCATCATCGTTCAGCCGGCGATCCGCAATATCGATGAGGCAATGCTTCTGGCCCATCGCATCGTCAAGGTGGTGGGCGAGCCCTATAGCCTCAACGGCCAAGACGTGCGGATCGGCGCCAGTATCGGCATTGCCCTCGCCCCGCGTGACGGTTCCGATCTCGAACATCTCACCGCCTGCGCCGACGCCGCCCTCTATCGTGCCAAGCATGCCGGGCGTGGTACCGTGGTCGTGGCGGGGGACCCCACGCCGCCCCATCCGAGCACCGCCATCGCCTGCTGATACCGCCACTCGATACCCCCTGGCACTCCCACCCAGAGAGTGCTAAAGGGTTTTCGCGAGCGATAGACAGTGCTGGACCGGATTCTGATCGAGTCCGTCACGGATCGCGTTTTCCATTCATCCAGGATCAAGAACATGAAGTTTCGTCCTCTGCACGACCGCGTGGTCATTCGCCGTATCACGGCCGAAGAGAAGACCCGTGGCGGCATCATCATCCCCGACACCGCTCAGGAAAAGCCGATGGAAGGCGAAGTGATCGCCGTCGGCCCCGGCGCCCGTAACGAGCAGGGCGCCGTCGTCGCCCTCGAAGTGAAGGCCGGCGACCGCATCCTGTTCGGCAAGTGGTCGGGCACGGAAGTGAAGATCGATGGTGAGGAGCTCCTGATCATGAAGGAGTCCGACATCATGGGCGTCATCGAGGGCCTGCCGACCGACAAGAAGATCGCAGCGTAACAAAAACGCGTCGCGACCTTTCGGTTCCATAACAAGAAAGATTAAGCCACATGGCCAGTAAAGACGTTCGCTTCGGCGTAGACGCACGCAGCCGCATGTTCCGCGGCGTTGATATCCTCGCCGACGCGGTGAAGGTGACACTCGGCCCCAAGGGCCGCAATGTCGTCATCGACAAGAGCTACGGCGCCCCGCGCATCACCAAGGACGGCGTCAGCGTCGCCAAGGAAATCGAACTCGCCGAGAAGTTCGAGAACATGGGCGCCCAGATGGTCCGTGAAGTTGCCAGCAAGACCAACGACGTGGCCGGCGACGGCACCACGACCGCGATCGTTCTGGCTCAGGCGATCGTCCGCGAAGGCGGCAAGGCCGTTTCCGCCGGTATGAACCCGATGGACCTGAAGCGCGGCATCGACAAGGCCGTTGTGGCCGTCGTCGAAGAGCTCGCCAAGCGCACCAAGAAGATCACGACCGAGGCCGAAATTGCCCAGGTCGGCACGATCAGCGCCAACGGCGAAGGCGAAATCGGCCGCATGATCGCCGAAGCGATGCAGAAGGTTGGCAACGAGGGTGTCATCACCGTCGAAGAAGCCAAGGGCATCCAGACCGAGCTCGATGTCGTCGAAGGCATGCAGTTCGATCGCGGCTACATGAGCCCGTATTTCATCACCAACGCCGAGAAGATGACTGCGCAGCTGGATGACCCGTACATCCTCATCCACGAGAAGAAGCTGTCGAGCCTGCAGACCCTGCTGCCGCTGCTTGAGGCGGTTGTGCAGTCGGCCCGCCCGCTGCTGATCATCGCGGAAGATGTCGAGGGTGAGGCGCTTGCCACGCTCGTCGTCAACAAGCTGCGTGGCGGCCTGAAGATCGCGGCCGTGAAGGCTCCGGGCTTCGGCGATCGTCGTAAGGCGATGCTGGAAGACCTCGCCATCCTCACCGGCGGCACCGTCATCAGCGACGATCTCGGCATCAAGCTTGAGACCGTGACGCTGGAGATGCTCGGCCGCGCCAAGAAGGTGTTGATCGAGAAGGAGACGACCACGATCGTCGAAGGCGTCGGCAAGAGCGAGGACATCAAGGGTCGTTGCGCCCAGATCCGCGCCCAGGTCGAAGAGACCACGTCCGACTACGACCGTGAGAAGCTGCAGGAGCGTCTCGCGAAGCTGGCCGGCGGCATTGCCGTCATCCGCGTCGGCGGCGCGACGGAAGTCGAAGTGAAGGAGCGCAAGGATCGCGTGGACGACGCGCTGCATGCGACGCGCGCAGCCGTCGAAGAAGGTATCGTTCCGGGCGGCGGCGTCGCCCTGGCACGCGCTTCCCTGTCGCTGCTCGGCCTGAAGGGCGAGAACTCGGACCAGACTTTCGGTATCGAGATCGTTCGCAAGGCTCTGCAGACCCCGATGCGCCAGATCAGCGAGAACGCTGGCGAAGACGGTGCCGTGATCGCCGGCAAGGTGCTTGAGAACACCGAATACAACTTCGGTTTCGATGCCCAGACCGGTGACTACAAGGAAATGGTTGCGGCCGGCATCATCGACCCGACCAAGGTCGTGCGCTCGGCTCTGCAGCACGCAGCCTCGATCGCGTCGCTGATGATCACGACCGAAGCGATGGTCGCCGATCGTCCCGAGAAGGCCGCCCCGATGGGCGGCGGCGGCGGCGGCGGCGGTATGGGCGGAATGGGCGGCATGGGCGGGATGGATTTCTAATCCCTCCCCACCACGCCTAACGCTTCGCTAAAAGGAAGCCCGCCCCGTTGGAAAACGGGGCGGGCTTTTTTGTGTCAGTAGCTGCCGGGAGCGCGATAGCCAGGGGGCGGTGGCGGGCGATAACCCGGCGGGGGCGGCGGCGGGTAGCGATGATGGTGGTGGCGATGATGGTGATAATAATAGCCGGGCGGCGGCGGCGGCGGCGGCCGATAGCCCGGCGGTGGGGGCGGTCTGTAACCCGGGGGTGGTGGCGGTGCCATTTGCGCAGATGCGGGAAGGGCGGCCCCCATCCCGAGCGCCGCCGTCATGGCGAGCGCAATCCAAAGTTTCATCGTAACGATCTCCGTTATGTTGCCGTCAAGAGCGAGTGGGCGTTACGCGGCCTCTGTCTCGGTCGTGGACCGTAGATGGCCTCGATCCGACCATCGCCAAGGGGCACGGCCATGGCGCCGCTTGCACGTGGCGACACCGCCCTGCGCGTAGCGTGGAAAAGCGCAGCTTATTCCACCGACGTCCTGTTTAGCCCAAGCGCGGCCATGGCTGTTGCGCCGGCCGGATCGCCTCATACGCCGCCGCCACGCGCAGCACGCCAAGATCGTCGAACCGCCGGCCCGCGATCTGCAGCCCGATCGGCATGCCGCTGGCCGAATAGCCGCAGTTGATCGACAGCGCCGGCTGCTCGCTCATGTTATAGGCGACGCAGTAGCCGATATGCTCGAAAGGCCGCGCCGGGTCGTTCAAGGGCGAGGCGAATTCGGCCGGGAAGGACACCACCGGCCAGACCGGCGACAGCACGAAATCGAAGCGATGCGTGGCGGCCAGTGTAGTCTGGCTCATGGCCGGAATCTGGCTGAAGCCGCGATAGACGTCGCGGCCCGAAAGCTCCTGGCCGCCGTCGATCCAGGCGCGAATATAAGGCAGCATCTTGGCCCGCTGTTCCTCGGACAGGGCGGCGGTGTCCGATCCGAAACGCGCCCGCCAGAAATTGTCCAACCCATCCAGCATCGCACGCGTCAAGTAAGGGGCCAGCGGTTCCACCACCGCGCCGGCCTCGGCGAAGGCCCGCGCCGCTTCGGTCACGGCCGTGACGATCTCGGCATCGGGTTGGGACCCGATGCCAGTGTCGAGACATAGCCCGATGGTCAGCCCGCGCAGGGAGAGTGGCGGCGCGGCCCAATCGATATCGGCCGGCGGCAGGCTCATGTAGTCGCGGGCATCGGGCTTCGACAGCACGGTCATGGCCAAGGCCGCATCTGCCACCGTGCGGGTGATCGGCCCAGCCGCGCGACCGAGAAAGGGCGGGGAGACGGGAATGCGCCCGAAGCTCGGCTTGAAGCCGACGGCGCCGCACAAGGCGGCCGGCAGACGCACCGAGCCGCCGATATCCGTGCCGATATGGATCGGGCCATAGCCGACGGCGGCAGCGGCGGAAGCGCCTGCGCTCGATCCGCCTGGGTTCATGGCCAGGTTCCAGGGGTTGCGCGCCAGCCTGTGAAAGGTCGACAGACCTGAGGAGAGCATGCCGTAATCGGGCATCGTCGTCTTGCCGAAGATGATGGCGCCGCTCTCCCGCAGCCGGGCGGCAGCCGGGGCATCGGCGGTCGCGGGAACAGGATCGACGGCGGCGGTGCCGGCCGGCATGGGCACGCCCTTGGTCGCGATGTTTTCCTTCACCGTCACCGGCACGCCGTCGAGCGGACCGGCGGGCGTGCCCGCCTGCCACCGCGCCTCCGCGTCCCGCGCGGCGCCGCGCGCCGCTTCGGGGTCCATGGCCCAGGTGGCGCAGAGACAATCATCCCAGGCGTCGATCCGGGCGAGTACCGCCTCCGTCACCTCCACCGGGGAAAGGCTGCGCTCACGATAGGCGCGAACGAGGGCGACGGCCGAGAGGTCTGCGAGATCTGTCATAGGAAAAAGCTAGCGGCGCCGCCGCCGCTTGTCTCCCCCTGACGCTAGCCGACACCGTAGTGCTGGAGCCAAGCTATGGCCCGCGCCCAGGCGGCTTCCGCATCCGCGCGGTTGTAGCTGGGCCGATAATCGGCGTGGAAGCCGTGGCCGGCATCCGGAAAATAGACGATCTCGACCGTCTTTCCCGCAGCCTTGGCGCGGGCTTCGGCCGTCAGAACGTCATGCTTGGCGATGCTTGGGTCCTTGCCACCGTAGAGGCCGAGCAGCGGGCAGTTCAACTCCGTCGCCATGTCGATCGGGTTGCGCGGCTGGATGGCGCTGGTGGGCCCGGCGACCGGGCCGTAAAACGCGACCGCCGCGCGCAGGCGATGCTCCGTCTCCGCGAATAGCCACGCATCGCGGCCACCGCGACAGAATCCGATGGTGCCGATGCGCGCCGCGTCGCCCTGATGGGCAATCGCCCAATCGATGGTGGTGGAGAGATCCGACAGCACCGTCGCGTCTGGCGCCTTCAGGATCACATTGCGCATGATAAGTTGCGCGTCCGTCATGGTCGAGAGATCGGCCAGCCGCGCGTAAAGCTCGGGCGCCACGGCGAGATAGCCGCGCTTGGCCAGGCGCCGGCAGACATCCTTGATGTAATCATGGACGCCGAAAATCTCCTCGATCACCACGACGATGGGGAATGGCCCGACCCCATCGGGCCGCGCAACATAGGCCGGCAGGGCCCCGTCGGAGACGGGGATCTTCGTCTCACCCGCCATCAGGCCGGCGCTATCCGTGTGGATGACCTGCGCTTCGACCCGCGTGGTTGCGAGGGTGAGGCCGCTGATCAGGCTCGTCATAACGAAGCCACGGCGGCTGAAGCTGCTGACGCTCTCATTGACGGTCATGGCAATTCCTTTCGGCGGCGGCCATGCCGGCCGCGATCAGTTCTCGAAGATCAAGGCGATATAGGACGCGAACAGGATGAGGTGGACCGCGCCCTGGATGACATTTGTGCGGCCACTCGCGAAGGTGACGATACTGACGGCGAGGGTCAGGAGCAGCATCACTTCGTCGGTATGTTCCACGCCCAGGATCAGGTGCCGCCCGGTCAGCTCACTGATCAGGATCATCGCTGGAATGGTGAGGCCGATGGTGGAGAGCACCGATCCCAGAAAGATGTTGAAGGACCGTTGCAAGTGGTTGGCGAGAGCCGCGCGCACGGCGCCGATCGCCTCGGGCGCCGCGACCAGAACGGCCATGACCACACCGCCCAGGGGCGCCGGTGCATGCAGGGTTTCGATCAGATAATCGATCGGGTGGGCCAGTTGCTCAGCCAGGAAGACCACCGGCGCCATATAGGCGACCAGCAGGATGGCATGGCGCGGGATGGGCGGTTTGGGCGTGTCTTGCGCCTCGTGCGCCTCGACCTCATCCAGCAGCATGAAGTAGTTGCGGTGACGGCCGGTCTGCATGGCCAGGAAGGTGCAGTAGAGGCCGATGGCGACCAGGGCGAGAAACAGGCTCTGGTGCAAGGACAGCACGGGGCCCGCTGTGGTCTGCGTGAAATCCGGCATGATCATGCTCAGCACGATCAGCGGAATGATCGCACCGAGATAGGTATTGGCGCCCTGCAGATTGTAATGCTGCTCCCGATGCCGCCAGGCCCCCGCGAGCAGAGACAGGCCGACCATGCCATTGAGGAGGATCATGACGACGGCGAACAGGGTGTCGCGTGTCAGGGTCGGGTTATTGGCGCCATGCAGCATGACGGCGGAAATGCTCATCACCTCGATGAAGGTGACGGACAGGGTGAGGATCAGCGTGCCGTACGGCTCGCCGAGACGGATGGCAAGTTGGTCGGCATGACGGACGACGGAGATGGCCGAGCCCAGGATGACCGCGAAGAGCCACAGAAAGATAAAGGCGAGCCAGAGCGGATTGCCGAGATCCGCCATCAGGCTGTGCCCGGAGACGGCGAAGATCGCGCAGGTGGCCAGGCTGGCCGCAAGGGGCCATTCACGGCGAAGGAATGTGGGTAGCCCGTTATCCGTCATGCACCCTCGCCGAACAGGCCCATCCAACGGGTGATTGCCATGGAGAGGCAATCACCCGCATCAGCAGGCCAGATGCGTATGGCGCGCCTCGCGTAACGGTGTCAAAGCCGGTTTGTTTCGGAGCGGCGGATGGACGCTACAGGATCGTGCCGCCGGGCTGGCTGATCTCGACATCGTCGAGTTTCTTGACGCGATAGATGATGAACGAAATGATCCAGGCGGCCGCGAAAACGCCGATGATGCCATAGCCGAGCAGACCGAAGTTCTCGTTGAGGTCGTTCATCCGATCCCAGAACCAACCTTGCAGGTTCAATTCGCCGCCGATGAGGCCGAGCGTTTCGATGCCGCCGATGAGGATGGCGACGATTGCCGAAACAAGCGTGATGGTCAGGTTGTAGTAGAGCTTGCGAATTGGCTTCACAAAAGCCCAGCCATAGGCGCCGAGCATCAGAATGCCGTCAGTCGTATCGATTAAGGACATACCCGCGCAAAACAGCGCGGGAAAGGCGAGGATGGACCAGACCGGCAATCCCTTGCTCGCCTCTGTCGCCGCGACCGTCAGCAGGCTGACCTCAGTGACGGTGTCAAAGCCCAGGCCGAACAGAAATCCGACCGGAAGCATGTGCCAGCTCTGATTGACGAGCCGGAACAACGGACGCAGCAAGCGTGCGATCAATCCCCGATTGTTCAGCAGGATATTGAAGCTGTCCTCATCATAATGTCCCCCGCGCCGCACATGACGATAGGTCCGATAGACAGACCTGGCGATCATCAGGTTCATGGCCGCCATGACGAGGAGAAACAGCCCTGACACGAGGGTGCTGATGGTTCCTGCAACGTTGTTGAAGGAGTCGAAACCGGTCTGCAGACTGACGACCGCAAAGGCAATGATCGCCGTCCCGATCAGCAGGACAAGAGAATGGCCGATCGAGAAGAAAAAGCCGACGGTGACGGGGCGTTTTCCATCCTGCATCAGCTTGCGAGTGACGTTGTCGATGGCGGCGATATGGTCTGCATCGACGGCGTGCCGCAGACCAAAGCTATAGGCCAGCAGGGCGGTCCCCAGCAGAACGGGGTGGCTACGAAAGGCCACGATCGCCCACACCCAGGCGCCGATATTCGTGGCGATTAGAAAGACGTAAATACCGATGACCTTGCCGCGCACGTCGGCGGAGGCATCATTGAAGATGTGCCTTAGAATTCTCAACATGATTTAGCCTGCCTTCATTCGGCGTTCGTCTATGCAGACAAGCCCAGGCAAGCACGAACCTGAACCCACCGAGGCACCCCGCCCGGTGTGAATGCGTCGACGCCTATTGATGGCAGGTCTCCTGGCTCACGGGTCTCTGTCGGTCGTCGCCTTCCCAGGTTGCCCCAGTGGCATCGTGACGAACGACTCGCCGCTTACAGTTGCGGGGGCAGCCGCGGTTTTGAACCGCGTTCCCGTTTAATCCCCTCTGGGGGAACCATCACCCATCACCTAAGCGGAAACCGGGTGGCGTCGCAAGGACTCTCTGAGCATTAACCGTGCGGGCGCGCCGCTACCATCACCTCGATGCGGCCCTCCACGACGCGGACCGGGTAGGACCGCACCGGCACGGTGATCGGCGCCGAGCGTGGCGCGCCGTCCCGGATGTCGATCTTGCCCTGATGCAAAGGACATTCGACGCAGCCATCCTCGACATAGCCATCCGATAGCCGCGCCTGACCATGGGTGCAAAGATTGTGCAATGCATGATAACCGTCGCCAAGGCGAAACAGCGCGATGGGCACGCCGCCTGCTGACACGCCGATCACCTCCTCGTCGTCCAGGGCATCCTGGGCCGCGACATCATGCCAGAGGTCCGAGCCGCTCATATCGGCACCGCGAGCAAGGTCTGCACCTTCAGCGTATCATAGACGCAGCGGCGGCTTTTATAGCGCAGGCCTTCCCGCGTTCGCACGATGACATCGCGATACGATCCCGCCTGATAAACCTCCGAAAAGCCTTCGAGCGATGTGTTGACAACGATATAGCTTGAGCGCGCGGTGATCGTTCCGTCCTCGGCCACGGTGAATTCCAGGCCCGAGACCATGTGCCGATAGGCGACCTTTTCGTAGATATTGGCATGGCGCAGCGCCACCACACGGTCCCGCATCATGCGGATATTGTCACACAGCATCACGGGCGCAGGCAGGCCCATATCCTCATTCTCGCTCGGAATGATTTCATACAGACAGTCATCGACGAACAGACGCGGCCATTCCTCCAGCCGGTCATTGTCGAGGATGCTGGTATAGAGATCGTTCAATGCCATCAGCTCAAGGCGCAGCATCAAGGTTTCTGGAAGTGTCATACGGCTGTTCCGGTGTCAGCGGTGTCGAGCTGCATCAGCGCCTCGTAGCCCACCCAAAAGCGGCGCACGAGGCTTTCCGTGATTAGCGTATTCTGCTCATCCGGCGCGGCGCGGGACATTTCGATGATCGATGTCAGGTCACCGTCATTCGCCGTGCCGCGCTGCACGAGTTCCGTCGCTTCGGTATCTTCCATGGAGATATAGCCGGCCGGCCCGACCATATTTGCCTGTTTGAGGCGCAGCTTGCGCATCTCCGGCGTGTCGTCCGTGTAGCCGAAGAAATGAAAGATCAGCTCGAAATGATCCGGCCCCTTCGGCAGCAATTGGCGAGCCACCAAGGTGTTGTGGATCTGCTGGATGACAAGTTGCGGAAAGATGGGCTGAATGTGATTGGTGGTCAGCTCTTCATATTCCTGATGATTGGCGAGAATGGAATCGTCTTCCAGCTTGAAGCCGTCATCATAGGATCGGATATTCGCGGCCTTGTATTCCGATGCGTTCTGCTCGTCGTTCTTGGAGACATAGATTATGCTGTGCAACCCGTGCGTGGCGTCTGGAATACATTTCGCTTTCATGCCGACGCGAAAGATGTTGAAGGTGGTATGGAACAGGTGAAGCAGACTCGCGTGATACGGGTCCTTCACATTCTCCAGATACAGCTTCCAGTTCGAATCGGAATATTGCCGTGTACAGCCGAGATATTCGATCGGCTTATGGAAAATGCGCTCCACGAAGGGCCGCATCTCGGGTCCGATATAGGCGGCAAGGTCTACGACCGTGTCGCTGAAGGTTGCGAAGACCAGGCCACGAAAACTATCGACGCGAAGCTGGCGCAGGTTGTGCTTGGCCGGATCGAAATCCTTCGGCATTCCCGTCGCATCCTTCTGGCCGCGCCGGAAGGGAACGCCCTGAAGGTTGCCCTTCGTGCCGAAACTCCATTGGTGGTAGATGCAATTGAACGTCAAGGCATTGCCGCGCAACTGGCGACAGACCATGGCGCCGCGATGGGCGCAGCGATTGACCCAGGCGGCCAGGCTGCCATCCTCGGCGCGCACCATGACCACCGACGTATCGCCGATAAACGTCGATTTATAGTCGCCCGGGTTCGGAATTTCGGCTTCGAAACCCAGGAAACTCCATGTCGGGCCGCGATAAATACGCTCCTGCTCGCGGTCGTAAATGGCCTGGGAGCTGAAGACCTCATAGGACACGCGCGATCCATCAGGATTCGGAAAAACCCGCCGCCGCGTCGGCCCCTTCGCGTCCGTCATGCCGGTGTTCGCCCCGATCATCGATCAGTTCTCCCATGATACCGGCCATGAGGTGGCATCACGACCCGGCGGGCGATAGCCGAATTCGGCAGAAGTCTCGGCCCACTAGCCGCTTTGTGCCATTCGTCGCGGACCTTCCCTTGACTTGATCCGGTGCCGGCCTCTGATCTGAGAGGGATGACGACAGGGGTCAGACGTGAGCGGCGACATGGCGGCATGGCCCGAGCGCAGGCTCGCGGTCGAGAGCAATATCCTCATTATCGCCGTGCGCCCGTCGGAGGAGAGCAGCCGCTTCGGCGGGCTGATTGCGGAACTGTGCCGCCGTGGCAGGCCGCCCTTCGTGACCATCCTGACGGATGGCAGTGGCGGCGCGGGGCCAGAAGGCGCGGCGATGGCGGCGGAAAAGGCCGCAGCGGCGCGGCGCGCGGTGGCGCATCTCGGTCTGCCGCCCGAACGTCTTCTGCTGATCGGCTTGCATGACGGGGCCGCTGTGCGTGACCCGTCGATCCTGGATGCCCTGGTCTCGGCCTTCGATCTGCTGAGTTGGGCGCGTGACTGCCAGACCATCTGCGTGGCCGGCGACACCAACGACACCGACCATCGCCTCGTCCAATCACTCGGGGAACGCCTCAGCGCGCGCTCCGGCCTCGGCTGTGTCTTGAGCTTCAGCGGCGCGGCGGATCGAAACAACCAGGACCATGGGCGGATCGATATCACGCGTCATTTGGCCGCCAAACGGCGTGCCGAGGCGGAATATGCGGCCCCGCAAAGCGATGCGCTGGTCGAGCATTTCGCCCTGCTGCGCCAGAGTGCGGGCCAGACTCGGTTCTGGATCTGAGGCCCCAACGGCATAGGACTTGCTTGATATTCGGGCATTGGCGTCGCCATGGGAGGGCTCCGTGACGGTCATGATGCCTGCGCTCCGATCCGACAGCCTCGCGCTGCGTGCCTGTCGGCTGTTCGAATCGAGCGATCTCGACGAAACGCGCGAGCGGATTTCCAGCGTCATGCAGCCCCATACCCTCACGCCCATCGGCCGCAAGCAGCCGCACCGCTCGCACATGGATTTCCTGCGCATGCCGGGCGTCGCCATCGGCACCATCGCCTTCGGTGAAAAAACGATCGAGGTGCCACCGTTGGACGGCTACTGCCTGCTGATCTTTTGCCTGCGCGGCCAGGCGCGCCTGCGGAGCGGCAAAACCGAAATGACGGCCACGGCGCATCGCGGTGTCATCGTCAACGAGTCACAAAGCCTGCATGGTCAATTCTCGGCCGATTGCGAACAGTTCATCCTGCGCATCGACAAGACGCGTCTCGCGGCCTTCAGTGGTCAGCGCAACCCCATGCTGCAGCCGGTTGTCGATCTCAATCGCGCCAGCCTTCAGCCTTGGGTCGCGGCGTTGCGGACTCTCGCGACCGATGAACAGGCGGTGAAGTTCGTGCGCGAAGACGCACGCATCGCCGCAAGCTATGGCGATCTTCTCGTCCAGCTCCTCGTTCATGGCCACGGCGTACGTGACGATAGGTCCGCGACACGGGGCGCCTCACCACGATCCGTGCATCGCGCCCTCGCCTATATCGAGGCGCATGTCACCGAGCCGATCCAGCTTGGTGACATCGCCGAGGCCGCCGGCGTGCCACTGCGCACGCTGTATGACGCCTTTCGCCGGTTTCGCGGCGTCAGCCCGATGCGCCATCTTCGTAACCTCCGGCTGGACCGGGTGCGTGCGCAACTCCTCACGACGGGCCGTGACGGCAGTGTCACCACCATTGCGCTCGATGCCGGATTTGGGCATCTGGGGCGCTTCTCGCAGGATTATGCCGATCGCTTCGGCGAAAAGCCGTCAGAGACGCTGCGGCGCAGCTGAACGAACCAATCGAGGAGATTACAGATCATGACGCGCACGATCAGCATCGCGGCGGCAGACGGCCGCGACTTCTCCGCCTATCTCGCGCTCCCCAGCGCCGGCTCCGGCCCGGCTATCGTGCTGTTGCAGGAGATTTTCGGCGTCAACGACTATATCCGCGGCATTGCCGACCGCTATGCCGAAGAAGGCTATGTGGTATTGGCGCCGGATATCTTCCACAGGCTGGAGCCCGGAATCGAACTCGGCGGTAGTGACGCCGATTTCGCCAAGGCGTTTTCTCTGTATGAATCGCTCGACATCACGCTCGCCGTGTCGGATGCGGTGGCAACGGTCGCCGCCGCGCGCGCGCGACCGGAAGTGATCGCTTCGACCAATGGCGCCGGCGTGGGCGTCATGGGCTTCTGCCTGGGTGGCAAGCTCGCCTTCCTCACAGCGGCGGCCACCGACGTCGATTGCGCCGTCTGCTACTACGGCGGCGGGATCGACCAGTGCCTAGATCGGGCGAGCGCGATCACCGCGCCGTTGATGATGCATTTCGGTGAAACCGACGACTATCTTCCGCCGGATGCCATCGCCCGCATTCGCGAGCGGTTCGCGGGACATCCGGATACCGCCATCCACGTCTATCGCGGCGCCGGCCATGCCTTCGCGCGCCCCGGACACCATCATGATGCTTCGGCGGCGGCGCTCGCCTATACACGCAGCCTAGCCGTATTTCGGCAGGCGATCGGGCCGCGCTACGACCTGGGCGCCATCGCGGACTACCATTTCTACCTGGAGTTTGAAGCGCGCGACCCCGACACCACGATGACGACGATGGTGCCGGAGCCTTACGTCAATCATGTCCCGACCATGACCGGCGGCGTTGGGTTCGAAATGCTCCATCGCTTCTACAAGAACCACTTCATCGGCAATAATCCGCCCGATATGCGCATGGTGCCGATTTCGCGTACCATCGGCACGGATCGGATGGTCGATGAATTCGTCATGTGTTTTACCCACACGACGGAGGTGGATTGGTTGCTGCCCAATGTCGCGCCGACCGGTTGCGCCGTGGAAATTCCCATGGTCGCCATCGTCGCCTTCCGGGGCGACAAGCTGTTCAACGAGCACATCTATTGGGATCAGGCGAGCGTGCTGGTGCAGGTTGGGCTGCTGGACCCCGCTCTCATCCCGGCCATTTGCGGAGTCGACCAGGCGCGCAAGCTGCTCGATGGGTCGCTGCCATCGAATACTTTGATGGCGCGCTGGGCCACGTCGGCCCCTAGCCTTTGACCGCGCCGCCCATCAGGAAGCCGCCGGAAAAGCTGCGCGACATCAGCAGATACAGCAGCACGACGGGCAGGGAATAGACGATCGAGAAGGCGGCGATATCGCCGTAACGCACATTGGCGGCGGCGATGAGGCCGTAGATGGTGAGCGGCCCGGTCACTTGGTCCGGGTCGCTGATCAAGACCAGCGGCACGATGAATGAGCCCCAGGCATTGATGAAACTGAAGATCGCAGCTGCGGCAATGCCGGGTAGCGAGACCGGGATCACGACATGGATAATGGTTTGCAGCAGACTCGCGCGCTCCATTTGCGCGGCCTCCTCCATTTCGCGCGGCACACCATCCATCGCCGTCTTGATCAGCCATAGCGCGAAGGGCAGGCTATTGGCGCCGAGAAAAATGCCGGTCGGCACCAGGCTCAGCCAACCGAAGTGCGCGAAGATCTGAAACACCGGAATGATCATGATGCCGACGGGAATGCCTGTCAGGAACAGGATCGTCACCATCAGACCGTCCCTCATGGGAATCCGGCGGCGCGACAGCGCATAGCCGCCGAAGATCGCGGGCACCACCGCGACCAGGGTCGCGACCAGGGCCAGCAAGAAGGTATTTCCCAGCGACCACAGATAATCCGATCGCGTCACGTTGCGATAATGTGCAAGCGTGAGGCTAGGCCAATTGAGCGACCAACTGGCATGGGCATCGACCGACGCCAGCGCCAGCCACAGCATGGGTGCGAGGAAACACAGTGCCAGCAGCGCCAATAGCAGATTCGCGATGAATGTCGGGCGGCGCATCACGCTGCGCTCTTATTCGGCCGCAGCGCGCGGACATAGAGATAGGCGAAAACGGTGGAGATCAGCACGAGCACATCGCCGATGAGCGCGCCATAGCCAAGATTGCTGAAGGTGAAGGCCTGCTGATACGAATAGATCGGCAGAATATTGGTGGCGTCGTTCGGGCCGCCCGCCGTCATGATATAGGTCAATGCGTAATTGGCGAGGATCACCAGCGTCACCAGCAGCAGGTTGGTCACGATGATTTGCCGCATCAAAGGCAGGGTGATGAACAGGAATGTTTGCAGGCGCGAGGCGTTTTCCATCCGCGCCGCCTCCAGCACTTCCTTTGAAATGCCACGCAGCCCGGATGACAGCATGAGCATCGAAAAGCCGGCCGTCGCCCAGATATTCGCCATGATGACGATGAGCATGGGATGATCGTCGAGCAGATCGGCATGGCCGCCGAAGATCTGACTAAGCGTGCCGCCCGTGGTGCTGAAGGCATACCAGATCAAGGCGGCGGAGACGGGCGGTAGCATCCAGGCGACGATCGCGACAGCGCCGGTCAGACCGCGCCAGAAGGGCGAGGCGTGCTGCAAGAGCAGCGCCAGCGCCATGCCGACCACGGTGACGCCGATCACCGCCGAGCCGAGCAGGAAAACCCCCGTCAGCCACAGCGAATGCCAGAAACTGGTATCGCCGAGCAGACGGTGGATATTGGTCCAACCGGTAAACCAATAGTGCTGGGCATGAATGCCGATCAGCGTGATATTGGTCAGACCGAGATAGAAGGCATAGGCGACCGGCAGCAGGAACAGCAGTACAAGCAACACGGCCGACGGCGCCAGCAGAAGCAGGCCGACGCCATCGGGGCGTGTCACTCCCAACTTCATGAGATCAGCGCGTCTCGACCTGGTCGGCGCCGAGCTGGTTGGAGACGTAACCCTTTATGCTGGCGATGGCCTGATCAACCGTCATGTCCTTGTGCTGGGCGAGATTGCCCGTGGCTTGCTGCAAGGCGTGTGACCAGACCTCGTATTCGGCCTTGGCCGGCGTCAGCATCCCGTAGGGCAGCACCTGGGCGGCAACTGCGTTATACGGCGGGGAGAAATTCACGAAATCGGCTGACTTCGTGTAGCTTTCGGCAGCGGGCACGAATCCGGCCCAATTCGCGGCATCGATCTGCGCCGTCTCCTGCTCCATCACATCGAGCAACTTCCAGGCATAGTTGGGGCTTTTGCTGGTCGCTGAGACGGCGAGATCCCAGCCGCCGAGCGTCGTGCATATGCCCGGCGCCTGGCCGGTGACGGTGGGAATGGCGACCACGCCGATGACCTTGGGCGCATCTTCCCAATAGGGCGAGGAGATCGTCTTCGTCCAGTTGCCGCCATAGTAGTTGGAGCCGACGGCGATGGCGAGCTTGCCTTGCTGGAACAACGTGAGGGGAATCGTCACGGCGGAGGGCGAGAACAAGTCGCTGAGCGTATCGCCGAGGCCTTCGTTATAGACCGTCTTGGTGAAGGTTAGCACCTCGCGTAGGCCCTTGCTGTCCACAACCCATTTATTGGTCTTGGGGTCGAGAATGGTCGCGTCGCTGGAGCCGTTGAGCAGATTGCCCGTGCCTTGCAGCAAGCCATTGTCGCCTGAACTCGTCCCGACATTGAGCCACAGCGGCACCACGCCCGTGATCTTGGCCTTGATGGCGCGCGCGGCGGTCAGCACATCGTCCCAGCTCTTGGGTTGCCACGGCACCGGCAGGCCGGCCTTCTTGAACATATCCATATTGTAGTAAAGCTGGCTGTCATTCTCGCCCGTGCTGACGGCAAAAACCTTGCCGTCGAAGCGGCCTTCGCTTTGAATCGCGGCGGGAAATTCCTTCCACCAATCGGCGGTCGCGAGCTTGTCGTCGATCGGTGCGAGCCATCCCGAAGACTGGAACTGGCCCAGCGCCGGCGTCGGCAATTGCGCAACATCGGGCGCCGTGCTCGGCGACCGATACAGCAGGCTGAGCTTGTTTATGATGTCGGTATAGCCACCGGGAATGGGCACCAGCTTCACCTCGGCCTCGGGGTATTTGGCCTCGAAGGCAGCCTTCACGTCATCGTACCATTTCTTGGCGAAGTCGTTGGTGTCGAAAACATATTCCGAACCGTAGGCGAGGGTGACCACGGTTTTCGCCTGGGCATGTGCCAGCATTGGTAGTGCGGTCAATGCACTCGCCGATGCAAGAAAGGTCAGAGCCAGTCGTCCTAAGCCTGGTTTGGGCATGTCACCGTCACTCCTTCTAGGGGGTTGCGAGCAAAATCCATCCTTTTGGCGGTCGTCACGCGGAGGCTAGGCGGTTGGACACCGACACCGGCTGAAGACCCGAGCGGTCGAGCAGCGCGGTTCCGGTTTCCAGGTCGAAGGCGTAGACAAACTCGGGGTCGGGGCGCAGCGGCACGCGCTCACCCAGCGTCATCCGCGTGCGGCCGGATGCGCGTGCAACAACTGCGTGCTCGCCGATGCGCAGCGTCACGAAGGTTTCGCTGCCCATGGGTTCGATGAACTCCACAACGCCGGTCAGCGGGTCGCCCGATGGCGACGCCTGCAAGGCGATGTCGGTGGGACGAACACCGATGGAAACGGCGCGCAGCAGCGCCGCCGGATCGCGGCAGCGCAGCGCATGCGGCAGCGGCATGCTGTGACCCAGGACATCGGCCACCAGACGCGTGCCATCGTGGCGCAGAAATCCGGGCAGGATGTTCATGCGCGGTGCGCCGATAAAGCGCGCGACGCGGATGTTTGCGGGGTCATCGAAGATGGTCGCGGGCGTTCCCGCCTGATGAAGCTTACCCTCGAACATGATGGCGATGCGCGTCGCCATGGTCATCGCTTCGACCTGATCATGCGTCACATACACGGTGGTGATGCCGAGGCGACGATGCAGCGACACCAATTCGCTGCGCATCTGGCCGCGCAACGCGGCGTCGAGGTTGGAGAGCGGCTCATCCATCAGGAACAGCTTCGGCTGGCGCAGCAGGGCACGGCCGAGTGCCACGCGTTGGCGTTGTCCGCCGGACAGTTCGGAGGGTTTGCGATGCAGCAGCTGCGTCAATCCGAGAACGGTCGCGACGTCGGTGATCTTGGCCGCCGTCGCGGCCCGATTCTCGCGCCGCATGCGCGGCCCGAAGGCGAGGTTGCCATGCACCGTCATATGCGGAAACAGGGCGTAGCTCTGGAACACCATGGCGACGTCGCGCTCGCCTGGCGGCACATCATTGACGATACGACCGTCAATGCGGATCTCACCTTCGGTAGGGCTTTCCAGCCCCGCCAGCATGCGCAGCGATGTGGTCTTGCCGCAGCCGGAGGGGCCCAGCAGCACCAGGAAATCGCCATCCGCAATGTCGAGCGTCAGGTCTTCGACCGCGATCTGCGTGCCGAACCGGCGCCAGACATGATCGATGGAGACGCTGCTCACCGCGGCGGGTTCCTGATCATGATGACTGCCATGGAACGTTCCATAAACTTTTAGAACCCGCGCGCTTGAAGAAATCGCAAATTGGCCGACTGATCGGCGGCGGCTTTGGCGATGCCGCCGGCGTCCGGCAGAATATCCTGCTCGACCACGACCCAGCCCGAGAAGCTTGTGTGGATTAGGCGCAAAACCTCGTCGAGATCGACATCGCCATGGCCCAGGGCACAGAAGGCACCTCGCTCCCAAATCGCTTCAGCCGGTGCCGCATCGCGCACGATGTCGGCAATCGCCGCGCGCTTGGCATCCTTGATATGGATATGGTTGATGCGCGGTCCCCAGTCCCGCAGTGCCGCCACGGGATCGCCGCCGCCGATGATGAGATGGCCGGTATCCAGACAGAGGTTGACGCTGGTGCGATCAAGCATCCGCTCGATCTCCCACGGCGCTTCGATATAAGTGCCGGTCTCGTTATGGAAGGTTGGCTCATAGCCACGACGGCGGCAGCGATCGGTCACGCTTTCCACGCCGATGACGAAGCGCTGGAAGCGGGTTTCATCCAGACCCAGGCTGTGATCCTTCGCGGCCTGACCCGGACGCGCGCGACGGCCGAGATCACTGAAATCGCCCAATGTCGGACGCGGCGGGAAGGGGCCGAGGTCGCGCACGGCATCCAGGGCATCAAGCAGCGCATCGAGTTGCGGCAGCATGTCCCGCAAAGGCTCAGGTTCACTGAAGGGCAGTTCGAGATAGGCACCGGCAAGTCCCAGCTTACGCTCCGATAGCCGCCGCGCGAGCACCTCGCCTTCTCCGAAATAGCCGACGGGGCCGAGATCGATGCCGACATAGCCGGCATTCGAAACGGCATCCAGCACCGCTTCGCCGTCAGGCGTATTGGGATCGATGCCGACGGTCATTTCGAAGGCGCCGAAGCTCACGGGGGCATTGGCAATCGCGATGGTGCTCATGCGTCCGCTCCGCTGGTTGGGTTCGCCACAGGCGCGCAAGTGCGATGCGCCTCAAGGATCGCGCCACACAGGGCGATGTCACGCAGCGCATCGGAAGCCGGGGTGCGCGGGGCGGTGCCGTTCACGATGCAATCATGGAAATGCACAAGCTCGGTCTTGAAGCCGGCATGATAGGACAACATCCGGCTTGTGCTGGAGGATTCGGTGGTGCCGGAAACGCCAACCTCCTCGGTAAGCGTCGCCGCCGCATTGCGCAGATAGGGGGAGGGGAAGGCGAGCGTCAGCCTGCGGTCGGGCGCGAAGAAGGCGAACTCCATCTGGTAGCGGGCGAAGCCGGGCAGATCGATCCAGGTGAGGATAGCGCGCCGGTCGCCGAAACGCAGCACGATCGTGGCCCCATGGCGGCCGAGATCGGCGAACTCCACCCCGTCCGGCTCACCGAGAATGCCGCGCAGCGCATTCAGTTCATGCACCATGCTATCGAGAAGAATGGTGTGATACAGCCTGCGCGATGCCGCATCGCCGCCGACCGCCGTTTCCAGGCGATCGGCCGTTTCCTGTCGCAGTGGCGCGATAATCGCGTCCGACAAGGCCGCGCCGATATGCATCGGGAAATGCGCGACATACGGCTCGAACGGCGATTCGAAGGTCGTCACGCGCGCAAGGCGCAGATCCGTGACCTCCGCCATGTCTGCCTGCAACCGCTCATAAGCCGGATCGTAACGCTTATTGTATCCGACGAGCATGACGACACGCGCTTTGTCGGCGGCGGCGATCATCGCGCGGCCCTCAGCGGGTGAAAAGCAGAGAGGTTTTTCGACGAAAACATGCTTGCCGGCTTCGGCGACGGCGATGGCGATCGGTGCGTGGCTGCCCGGTGTCAACACCATTACGGCATCGATGGGCGCGGCGACCAAGTCCCGCCAGTCTTCCATGACCAAAGGCACGTGGTAGCGTTGCGCGCAGGCCTCCGCGACCTCCCGGGAGACATCGCAGACTGCCGCAATCTCGAAAAGCTCCGGCATTTCGGCCAGGAAATGCAGATGCATCACCTGGGCGATGACACCGCAGCCGATAAGGCCGATCTTCAACGCTGACACCTCAGCCGTTCCCCTTCCCGCCGCTTCTGTCGCCGTTATGGAACGTTCCATAAATCCGAACCCGTCGTCAAGCGGAATGACGGTCGTCGTCGATCGGTGCCTTCGCTGTGGTCGCACGGGAAATCAGCGTGAAGTCGAGGCTGTGGCGGATGAAGCCCCCTTGCAACTCGCCCTTGATGCGTTGGGTGAGCGTATCGACGGCGAGTTCAGCGAGCATTTCCTTCGGCTGCGCGATAGTGGTGAGGCCGATGCGGGCGATGCGGGCGAGGGCGACATCGTCGAATCCGATGATGGAAAGATCATGCGGAACGCGGAGGCCGGCGCGATCGGCGCAATCCAGTACATCGATCGCATGCAGATCATTGGCCGCGAAAACGGCTGTCACGCGTCCGACGCCTGTCAAGATCGTCTCCACCGGCACGATGACGCCCTCTGCCACGACGGTATGGGGCTTGCGGTGCCACCGCAGAACCAGCGGTTCCAGCCCCGCATCGGCCAGTGCCCCAGCATAACCGCCGCGCCGATCCGTGTCGGCCTTTTCCTCGCGCACACTGTCCGCGAAATAGGCGATGCGGCGGTGGCCGAGGGCGATGAGATGGCGGGTTGCGGCGGCGGCGGCGGCGAAATCATCGACCGCGACGACATCGCCCCAATCGGCAGCGCAGGTCACGAAGACGACGGGAAGGCGGTCGGCCACCACGTGCCGCGCCCCGGCCGCGTCACCGGCATAGGCCAGGAACATCAGCCCCGCGACGCGATGCTCGATCAGGTTGCGGATGCCTGTCAATTCGACATCCTCATCGACCTGGGTATTGCAGAACATCACCTGAAAGCCGCGTGAGGAGGCGAAATTCTCGATGAACTTCGCCATCTCGGCATAGAAGGGATTGGCAAGATCGCCGACCACGACACCAATCACGGCGCTGCGTTGCTGCACCAACTGCCGCGCCACGATATTGAGTTGATAGCCCAATTCAGCGATGGCGGCCTGCACGCTTTCGCGCGTCTGTGGATTGACGCCGGGTGCGTTGCGAATGACGTTCGACACTGTCGACTTCGACTTGCCCGACAGCCGGGCGACATCGTGGATGGTTGGCGGCTTGTGGCGTGGGCTGGGTGGCAGCGTCAACGGGCCGGTACGCCGTTCGGTGCAAAGACCACTTTCATGGAGGCACCGTCTTGGGCGATGGCCATCGCCTCCTCAGCGCGGTCGAGCGGCATACGGTGGGTGACGATGCGGTCAAAAGGAAGGCGGTCCAGATTGGCGGCCATCAGGCGCATCCCCGCCAGGTAGGACGTCGCAGTTTCGCCGCCGATACCGATGATGCTCACATTCTTAGTGCAAATGTCCGAATTCGGGTTGATTTGCACGGGGCCGAGATCAACGAAGGCACCAGCCTCCACAACCACACCGCCGACACGCACCATCTTCAGCGCCTCCACAAAACTCGCCGGCACACCGCTACAATCGAGTACCATATCCGCGCCGATGCCGCCCGTCGACTCACGCACGCGGGCGATGCGTTCCTCGGGCGTTGTCTCGTCCACCGACAGCGTCAGGCTCGCGCCGAAGTCGCGCGCCATCTGCAATCGTGTGGCGTGGCGATCGGTCGCGATGATCTGCGCAGCCCCTAGAAGCCGCGCCTTGATGAGATGACAAAGACCCAGCGGGCCGACGCCCAGCACCGCGACGGAACCACCGAAGGGCGTGCCACCGAACTGGCCGAGCAAGGCATTGGCCTTTTCGACACCGTGCGTCACGGCCATGATTTCGGTCAGCACCGCGACATGATCGGGTAAGCTATCCGGCACACGAAACAGCACGGAGCCTGGAAGCAGATACATGTGCTCGGCCCATCCGCCGAGCAGATGCGGCGCCCGTCCGCAATGCAGGCTATTGCCGTAATCTTCCAGATGCTCGCACATGTAATACGGAAAGCCGTTGCGGCAGAAGCGGCATTGCCCGCAAGCCACATTGGCGCCTGGCACGATCCTGTCACCGGGTTTGAGCACCCGGCCTTCACTGTCGCACACCACGCCGCCGGTCGCGACAACCTCGCCGACATTCTCATGGCCGCAGATCAGCGGGTAGGTGAGGTCACGCTCATGCGGCGTGCCGGCATATTGCTTGCTCTCGCCGAGAAACGTGTGCTTGTCCGTGCCGCAAATGCCCGAGTAGCGCATCTTGAGAATGACCGCGCCCGGCTCGGGGTCCGCGATCTCGAAGTTCCGAATCTCGATCCGTCCGGGCCGTTCGACGACGGCCGCGCGTGCTGATGCCATTGCGCTTTCCCGTTCGATATGGATCGTTCCAAATGGCGCGACGGGGTGAGCACGTCAAGCTGCAAGGTATCCACCGGGAAGCCGTCATGGTAACCGACGCCCCCTCAACGAGAACGAGATCTATGCGCAAGCCTACCCCTATCGTCACGTATGCCGCTTTGGTCCAGCGCTACCAGGCCGCGTTTCCCGACCTGACGGTCGATGATCTGGCGCAATACATTCGTCAGGCCGATCGCGGCACCGCACAGTATGACGCCGAGATGATCGCGGAGATGCGCGATGACCCGGACTTCCAGGATTTTCTCTTCGATATTCGCATGCAGAGCGACGGCGGGCGTTTCGCGATGCTCATGGAAGGCGCGATCAACGATCTTCCACGCCCAGAGGGGCCTGAATTGGGACGCGCGCTGCATGACATCATGGCGGCAGGCGGTACCCATGCCCGTGCCTTGCGGGTGATCGCCCCTCACTGGTTCTGATCGGGTTCCTATGCGCGCGCCTGGGTGAGGTATCGGCGCAGCATGTCGCGCACCTCGGCGATGATCGCCGAGCCCGCCGCCTCGTCTTCGTCAGCGAGCGTCGGCACAGTCTTTATGACCTGAAGCACCACCACCGCCATGGCATGGGCCTTCTCCTGTGTCACGCCAGGAAGCGTCGCCGCCACGCAGGTTGTGACACGCTCGCGCGTCTCGGCGCGGAGGGCGATGCGCAAGGCGCCATCGTCCTGTCGCGCATCCAGCAGGGCCAGGATCGAGGCGCGGTCGCCCCGCAGGTCGAGCATATGATCGACCAAGGCATCGGCGAGCGCCGCAGGTGGCATCGGGGTCGACCGATCCTCGATGGCCTGCAGCCCCGCGCGCAAATGCCCCGCGTAACGGGCAAGCAGCGCATCGGCCAGCGTCTCCTTATTGGGGAAAAACTGATACAGTGAGCCGATGGCCGTATGCGCGCGGGCTGCGATTTCCGTCATCGTCGCAGCATCATAGCCGTTTTCCGCAAAGACGGCGGCGGCGGCATCCAGCAATTGCGTCACGCGCTGCTTGCCGCGCTCGCGCTTGGGCTCCCTGGCGACCAAAGCAGGGGCGATACGGTGTGAAGACATCCTCTTATATCCGTCTACGAGCCGATGGTCATGAACGCCCAACGCGCATTGACCGTCAGCGTTTTCAATCTTGCCCTGAAAGGGATGCATTCCGCCAATCCGCCGGGACACGCGTCCCGGCGGAGGGGCGGGGGTTTACGCAGTCAGCGTTGCGTCCAGCGTAATAGGCGCCTTCAGCAGCTTCGACACCGGGCAGCCGGCCTTGGCCTTGCCGGCCAGCTCCGCGAAGGTTGCCTGATCCGTGCCGGCGATCGTCGCCGTCAAGGTCAGATGCACGGCGGTAATGGAAAAGCCGTCACCGTCCTTCTCCAGCGTCACGTCGGCCTTGGTCTCCATATGCGTGGCCGTCAGCTTGGCCTCGCCCAGAATGAGCGACAGCGCCATGGTGAAACAGCCGGCATGAGCTGCGCCGATCAGCTCCTCGGGGTTGGTGCCGGGCTTGCCCTCGAACCGGCTCGCGAAGCCATAGGGATAGTCCGTCAGCGCGCCGCTCTCGGTCGAGATGGCGCCCTTGCCGTCCTTTATGCCGCCTGCCCAGACTGCTTTGCCGTGCTTGATCATTGCTTCGTTCCTGTGTGTGGCGAAAGGCCAGCTTAGCGGCATCCGCGCGCGGCGTCTTGCACAAGACCCCGCAATCGACGACGTGAGTGTTAGACGGATGGGAACCCGCATGATGCCGAACAGCCCGATCACGAGCGTCGAAAGCGCGACGCCGCGCCGGGGGGCGGCCGTGCTCCTCGAAATCCTGCGCAGCGAGGGCGTCGCCTATATCTTCGGCAATCCCGGCACGACGGAATTGCCCTTGATGGACGCGCTGCTGGAAGCGCCCGACGTGCAGTACATCCTGGCCTTGCAGGAGGCGAGCGCCGTCGCGATGGCGGATGGCTATGCCCAGGCGGCGCGCCGGCCGGCCTTCCTCAACCTCCATACCGCCGGTGGATTGGGCCACGGCATGGGCAATCTCATCAATGCCAGCGTGTCCCAGACGCCGCTAGTCGTCACCGCCGGGCAGCAGGATTCGCGCCACACCATCACCGACCCGCTGCTGTTTGGCGATCTGGTGCAGATCGCCCGTCCCGCCGTGAAATGGGCGCAGGAAGTGGCCCACGCCGACCAATTGCCGGTGCTCGTTCGCAGGGCGTTTCACGACGCCAATGCCGCGCCGACCGGACCCGTTTTTCTGTCCCTGCCGATGGACGTGATGGAGGAGATGAGCACCGTCGGCATCACGGAGCGTTCAGTGATCGACCGCCGCCCGATCGCCGGTTCGCTCGATGTCCTGGCCACCCATCTCGCGGCAATCGCGCCGGGGCGTCTCGCCATCATTGCCGGCGATGAGGTCTATGCGAGCGATGCTGGCGCTGAGGTGGTGCAACTCGCCGAAATGCTGGGCGCGCCGGTCTACGGATCGTCTTGGCCGTCCCGTCTGCCTTACCCGACGTCGCATGCCCTCTGGGCCGGCAATATGCCGAACAAGGGCACCGACATCGCTAAGACGCTGAGCAATTTCGATGCAATTTTCGCCCTCGGCGGCAAGTCGCTCATCACCATCCTCTACACCGAGGGGCCGATTGTGCCCTCAAGCTGCGCGGTGTTCCAGATGTCGGCCGATGTGCGTGATCTCGGCCGCACGTACATGACGCCACTGTCGGTGGTGGGGGATATTCGAAGCTCGTTGCGGGCCATGGCGCCGCTGCTGCGGGCAGCGACAGCGCCGCGCGCTGCCGCCTATGCCGCGCTTGTCGAGACAGCGGCCGGTCATCGTCGCGCGCGACGTCAAAGCCTGGCCGCGCTCGCGGCATCGCAATGGGACGCGCCGGTGATCACGCCGCTGGTCGCGGCACAGGAAGTGGCGCGGGCCGTCGGGCCCGATATTTCCATCGTCGATGAGGCGATCGCGACGTCGATGCATCTGCGCGGCTTCCTCAACAGCCATTCCTCGCACCAATATTCGTTTCTGCGGGGTGGCGCGCTCGGCTGGGGCATGCCGGCGGCCATTGGCTGCTCGCTCGGCCTGGGGCGGGAGCCGGTTGTCTGTCTGGTGGGAGACGGCGCCGCGCTCTATTCGCCGCAGGCATTGTGGACGGCGGTGCATGAAAAGCTGCCCGTCACCTTCATCGTTATGAACAACCGCGAATACAACATCCTCAAGAACTTCCTGAAGGCGCAGCCGAACTATCTGTCGGCCCGGCGCAACCGCTTTATTGCGATGGAGGTTACGGAACCGGCCGTCGATTATCTCGCAATGGCACAGTCATACGGTGTGCCCGCGCGACGGATCGAACGTGCGGGCGATATCGCTCCGGCGATCGAGGCGGGCATCGCCTCGGGACAGGCGAACCTGATCGAGATTGTCATCAGCGCAACATCCTAAACCGGTCGCAGCATCTCGCCCACGCGCGCGGTCAGCGCCTCCAACCGAAACGGCTTGCCGACCACCTCCATCCCCGGTGCCAGATCCCAGTGTTCCAAGGCGGCGCCGGCATAACCCGTGATCAGCAGAATAGGCAGGTTAGGTCGCTGCTCGCGCGCAGCGTCAGCAAGCTGGCGCCCGTTCATACCCGGCAAACCGACATCGGTGATCAGAAGATCCACCGGCTCACGCGAATACAGCACGCGCAGGCCCTCGGACCCGTTGGCGGCCTCCAGCACGCGGCATCCCAGTTCGCGCAGCGTCTCTGCCAAGAGCGCGCGGACATCGGGTTCGTCTTCCACAATCAGGATGGTGCCGTTCGGCAGATCGACATTCGGTCGCCCACCACTGGCTTCGGTCTTCGATAGCGGAAGATGCAGGGAGCGCGGCAGGTACAGTAAAACGGTCGTGCCCTGTCCGACCTTACTCTCCAACCGCACGACCCCGTTCGACTGCCGCATGAAGCCATACAGCTGCGATAGGCCGAGCCCCGTGCCTTGCCCGATCGGTTTCGTCGTGAAGAAGGGCTCGAAGACGCGGGCCAGCACATGGGGCTCCATACCGGTGCCGCTGTCGATGACCGCGATCTCCACATAGTCGCCTGGCTGGCTATCCTCCCCAGTCAGATCGGCGGCGGTGAACGTCCGCTCCGCCGTGCGGATGGTGATCCGGCCGCCCTCCGGCATCGCGTCGCGGGCGTTGATCGCCAGATTGAGCAAGGCGCTCTCAAGCTGGTTCGGATCGCACAGCACAGGCCACGCGCCATTGCAGAGCTGCAGTTCAAGGTCGATCTGCGGGCCGATGGCGCGTCGCAGCAGCTCCGCCAGGCTTTCCACAAGAACGTCGGCGTTGACGGCGATCGGTTGCAGGGCCTGACGTCGCGCGAAGGCAAGCAATCGGTGCGTGAGTGCGGCGGCGCGTTCCACGCTTTTCGCGGCGGCATTCACGAAGCGCCCGGCTTCCTGCGGCCGGCCTTGGGCGATGCGCCGCTGCATCAGCTCCAGGCTGCCGGCCACGCCTTGCAGCATATTGTTGAAGTCATGCGCGATACCGCCTGTGAGCTGGCCGACCGCTTCCATCTTCTGCGCCTGGCGCAGACTTTCCTCGGCGGCTTGCAACTCCGCCGTGCGTTCAGCCACCCGCTGCTCCAGGGTTTCGTTCAGCGCCCGAAGCTCATCCTCCATCCGTTCCTGTTGAGTGATATCGATGAAGGTGCAGACACAGCCATGCGCTTCGCCGTTCCGGAAGATCGGATGCACCCAGTATTCGACCGGAAATCCGGTGCCGTCGATACGAAAGAAGAGCTCGGCCGTGACATGAGCGGCGTCACCGCCGTTGGCCGCCTGGTAGATGGGACAGTCATCGGCCGGGTAATGCGAACCGTCCCGGTGCGAGTGGTGGATGACATCATGCAGCCTGCGGCCGATCGCGTCTTCGGCACTGGCAAAACCCAGCATGCGCAGGAAGGCGGCATTGCATAGCGTCGTGACGCCATGACGATCGACGGCATAAAAGCCCTCGCCCATCGAATCGAGCAGAAGGCGCATTTGCGCCTCGTTCTCCCGCAGGCGGCGTTCGGCTTCGGCCTGCTTGGCAAGATGCTCGCCCACCTGCCGCTGGCGCCGCCGCGCCCGCAACACAGACCGCGCGGCGCTGATCAGGCTGAGGGCATTGAGCGGCCGTTCCAGGAACATGATGTTGCCCAGAACCTCCGGCAGATGCAGCTCCAACACCGCGCTGCGCGCCTTCGCCCCACTATGCGTGAGAACGATGAAGGGCAGATCCGACCAGGGCGGCTGGGTTTGCAGGCGCTGCGACAGGGCATCCAGCGCCAGTCCCATCAAGGCTTCATCCGCGACCAGCACGGCGCCGGCGGTCTCGTCGATCGCGGCACATAAAGTATCGAGGGTGGGAAACACGCGGCAGCGGATGCCTTCGCGGCCCAGCAACATGGCGGCGCCTTCGGCGTCGCGTCCGGTTGGGGCGAGGATCAGAAGCGGGCCGGCAGCCTCACCCCCCAGCCGCTCAGGCAAAGTCCACCCCGCGCTCTTCCAGCAGCGGCGCGGACTCGCCGAGATAGGTTGGCGTTCCCGTCAAGACGCCCTGGAATTCGACCAAGGTTTCACCGACGCGCAAGCCCGCCTGATCGATCCGGAATTCGCGAATGCTATCCTCATGCGCGCCGCCGCGATTCTTGATGACGGACAGGGCTTTGCGCACGCGGCCGCCCGCTTCGAAATAGCGCAGCAGCAGGATCGTGTCGGCGATGTAGCTGGTGTTCAAATTGCTCTGCATATTCCCCATCAAGCCGGACTGGGGATTGATCAGCAAGGTGAGGATGCCGCGCTGATTCAAATAGGAGAGCAACTCATGCAGTTGCAGAACAAGCTGCTTTTCCTGCGGCATCGAGGTCACATAGCCGCTGAGGCTGTCGATGACGACGAGTCGGGTCTTGTTCTGCTCGGCATCCAGACGCAGCATCTGGGTGAACTCGCCCGGTGACACCTGGGCAGGGTCGATCTGCCGTAGCGTGACCATGCCGGACTCGATATGCGGCCGAAGATCCAGACCCAGCTTGGCGGCGCGGGTCAAAAGCGTGCCCGCACGTTCGTCGAACTGATAGATGGCACAATGCTCGCCGCGAAGCGCGGCGGTATGGACGTATTGCACCGCGATGGTGGATTTTCCGGTGCCCGCCGGGCCGCTGATCAGCGTGCAGGTTCCGCGCAGCGGTCCGCCATCGACCATGGCATCGAGCGAGGCAAGGCCACTCGGCACTGCGTCGCCCACGAAGGGCACATGATGTTCGGCCGCGATCAGGCGTGGGAAAACGTCGAGTCCGCCTGAGGTGATCACATAGTCGTGCCAGCCTTCCCGGTAGCGGGCGCCGCGCATCTTGGACACTTCCATCCGCCGGCGCGCGGCCCCGAAATCGAGCGTGAGACGCTCCAGGCTGATCACGCCATGGCACAGGCTATGCAATTGCAGGTCCCGTCCGCCGGCATTGACCCGGTCGTCGAGAAGAAAGACGGTCGAGCCTCGGCCGGCGAAGAACTGCTTCAGTGCCAGGATCTGGCGCCGAAAGCGGAGCGAATCTTGCGCCAGAAGCCGCATTTCGGACAGGCTGTCGAAGACCACGCGCACGGCGCCGGTGCGCTCGGCCTCATCGGTAATGAGCTTGACGGTCTCCCCAAGCTCAACCTCCCAAGGGTGCAGCAAGGTCGTCTCGCGGTCGGGGCTGAGGGCCGCTTCGGCGGCGGCCAGTTCGAACAGGTCGATACCGCCTAGGGTCCAGCCGTGGGAGGCGGCGACGGTCGCCAATTCCTCCGCAGTCTCGGATAAGGTGACATAAAGGCCGCGTTCGCCCCGCGCGCGGCCTTCGAGCAGGAATTGCAAGGCGAGAGTGGTCTTTCCAGCGCCGGGCGCGCCTTCGATGAGATAGAGGCGGTTGGTTGCCAGACCACCATCGAGAATCTGGTCCAGACCGGCCACACCCGTGCGCATACGAGAAGGTTCGGTGGCGGGTGAGGATGCGGTCATCGGTCGAAACGGGTCCCCAGCTGTCTCAAGAAAGACGAGATGTATAGCCTTGGCGGGAGCGCAATGTCGCCTTCGCGAAGCGTGACCTAAAGGCTCGGTTTTTCACAAGGGCACAGGCGCAGCACCGTCTCCACTAGGCCCGGAAAGCGCGTGTCGATCTCCGGCCGGGTCGAGACGAAGCAGCGCGTGCCATCCTTGCGGTTGACGATCAGGCCGGCGTTGCGCAGGACCTTCATGTGATGGCTGAGGGTCGAAGGCGCCACGCTGACGCTAAAGCCGCTCCAGGCGGTCTCTTCGCCCGACATCAGGACCTTGAGGATCGACAGGCGCAACGGATCGCTTAGCGCATGCAGCACCTCGGGCAAGGTGATCTGGTCGATGGGCGGGTGGGGGTAGGGGTCTTGTGTCATGGACAGCCAACCTTGTATTCGATCTTCGACGAACATCAAACGATGGCCCGCACCGACATCCGACGGGCCTCTATACCATTGATCCAGAAGGACATGCCAAATATGCCGACCCTTTTCGATCCTATCCGCATCGGCGACCTCGACCTGCCGAACCGCATCCTCATGGCGCCGTTGACCCGCGCCCGCGCAACGGGGGAGGGCCGCGTGCCCAATGCCCTGATGCGCGACTATTACGTCCAGCGGGCCTCCGCCGGCCTGATCCTAACCGAGGCCACGGTCGTCAGCGCCTCCGCCGTCGGTTATGCGAATACGCCTGGCCTGTGGTCGGCCGAGCAGGTCGCGGGCTGGAAAATGATCACGGATGCGATTCACAATGCCGGCGGCCGGATCTCGGCCCAGCTTTGGCATGTCGGCCGCGTTTCGGACCCGTCGCTGCTGGATGGCAACCTTCCGGTTGGGCCGAGCGCAATCCCGGCGCAGGGCCATGTCAGCCTGCTGCGCCCCGAGCGCCCGTATCCCACACCGCGCGCCCTTCGCCTTGATGAGATCCCCGGCATCGTCCAGGATTTCCGCAAGGCCGCCGAGAATGCCCAGGCCGCCGGCTTCGACGGCGTCGAGATCCATGGCGCCAACGGCTATCTGCTCGACCAGTTCTTGCAGGACACGACCAATACGCGTGATGACGCCTATGGCGGTTCGGTCGAGAACCGCGCCCGCCTGATGTTCGAGGCGGTGGACGCGGCAATTTCCGTCTGGGGCGCGTCGCGCGTCGGTCTGCATCTGGCCCCGCGCGCCGATGCCCACACCATGGGCGATTCGGATCTGCTCGGCACCTTCAGCCATGTCGCGCGGGAGGCTCGCACGCGCAACCTCGCCTTCCTATGCGCACGTGAGCACAATGCGCAGGATTCAATCGGCGCTGCGCTCAAGCGTGAATTCGGCGGCGTCTATGTCGCCAACGAGAAGTTCACGGTCGAGCAGTCGCAGCAGGCGCTGGACAGCGGCACGGCGGACGCGATTGCCTTCGGCGTGAAGTTCATCGCCAATCCGGATCTGCCGGCGCGCCTCAAGGCGGGCGCCCCGCTGAACGATCTTCGCACCGATGGCATGTATGGCGGCGGCGCGGAGGGGTATACGGACTATCCGGCGATGTCTGACACCGCCGTCGCCGCCTAACCTTTTCTCTCAGGAGCAGCCGCATGACCGTTTATGGCGTCTTCACGCGTGAGCACACGATCGATCAGGCTGAAATGGACATATACGGTCCTGCGGCCGCCGCTGCCGGCGTCGGCCATCCGGTGACGCCGCTCGCGTTTTACGGTCCGATCGAAACGCTTGAGGGGTCAAAGGTCGAGGGGGCTGTGATCATCTCCTTCCCGACCTTGGAGGATGCCCATGCCTGGTATTACAGCCCGGCCTATCAGGCGGCGAAGGAGCATCGGCTGAAGGGCGCGGACTACCGCGTGTTCTTCGTCGAAGGTGTTTAAGGTTTTAGGTACCAACCTTAACCGTCACCCGCGGATCAAGTCCGCGGGTGACGAGACAGGAGTCCGAACCCAATCGTCTTGGCGCGGCGATTGCATGGAACGTTTCGCTTGGGGTGCGTCATAGCATCCCTGGCCTTCAGTGCTTGCACAACGTTTCCACGCCTCACCCGCCATCGGAGAATGGAATGATCAAGCCGATCCTCACCGCCGCTGTGCCTTTGATGCTGTCCCTGGCCGGCGGCACGGCCTTCGCGGCCGACACCATCAAGATCGGCGTGCCGGTGCCGCTGTCGGGACCCTATGCCAATGCCGGCATCGATATCGTCAATGGCGGTAAGCTCGCAGCCGCCAAGATCAACGCGGCCGGCGGCGTGCTCGGCAAGCAGATCGAACTCGTGCCGGAAGATGATGGCTGTGACGCCCAGATGGGCGTGCAGGCCGCTCAGAAAATGGTCGATTCCGGCGTCGTCGCCGTCGCAGGCTCCTATTGTTCCGGCGCGGCTTTGCCGGAACTCACGGCGCTGAAGCGCGCCGGCATTCCCTACGTCCTGGATGCCGCCACCAACCCGAAGCTGACCGAGATGGGTGTCACCACCGTTTTCCGCACCATCGGGCGTGATGACGAGCAGGGACCCTTCGCCGCCGGCTATATGGCGAACGACCTGCATGCCAAGAAGGTCGCTGTCATCGATGACAACACTACCTATTCGAAAGGCCTCGCCGACAACATCGTCGCTTCACTGAAGACGGATGGTGTCGATGTCGTCTATTACGATGCCATCACCCCGGGGCAGATGGATTACTCGGCCGTGCTCAGCCATGTCGCGACGCTGATGCCGGACGTGATCTTCTACACCGGCTATTTCTCCGAAGCCGGGCTGATCGCCAAGCAGGCGGCGGCGCTGCATATCAAGGCGGTGATGATGGGCGGTGACGCCACCAATGACCCGACCCTGATCAAGACCGCCGGCCCGGGTGCCGAGGGCTGGACCGCGACCACGGCGCCGCTGCCGCAATTCCTGAGTGGCGCGAAAGGCTTCGTGACCGACTTCACCGCCGCCTATAAAACCGCGCCGGGTCCCTATTCCGTTTATGAATATGATGCGGTCGATGTCGTGGCGAAAGCGATCACCGACGCCAATTCCCTCGACCCTGCGGCCATCACGGCGGCTCTGCACAAGATCAAGGGGTTCATGGGCCTGACCGGGGACATCACCTTCAACGCCAAGGGTGACCGCGAAACCGCAGTCTATATCACCGTCGTCGTCAAGAACGGCGAATTCGCGCCTGGCATGATGCTGGATCCCGCGGGCAAGTGGGTGTCCGTGCAGTAGACCGCGCCTGATCGCCGCGGCAAAGCTCGCCGCCGCATGACGGAGTTTCTGCAACTTGTGGTCGCGGGCCTGACGACGGGGTCCTTCTACGCCCTCGTCGCCCTCGGCTACACCATGGTCTACGGCATCGTCCGCCTGATCAACTTCGCCCATGGCGACATCTTCATGGTCGGCGCCTTCCTGGGATGGACGGTGCTGACCACCTTGGCCGCGACGCATATGCCCTGGGGCATTGCCTTGCTGCTTGCGGTGATCCTGGCGATGGCGCTCACCGGCGGCATCGGCGTCATCATCGAGCGCTTCGCCTATCAGCCGCTGTTGAATGCGCCACGCCTGTCGATCCTGATCACCGCCCTCGGCGTGTCGCTCGCGCTGGAGAATGGCGTGCTGCTGATCTATGGCCCTGGCTTCAGCACCTATCCCCATCTCGTCAGCACGGCGGGCTTCGTTCTCGGCGGCGCTCAGATCAGTTACGTGCAGATCGGCATTATCGCCGTCAGCCTCGCGTTGATGGCGGCGCTGTATCTCTTCGTGCATCACACCTTCATCGGCACCGCAATGCGCGCCCTTGCGGTCGACCGCGATGCGGCCCGACTGATGGGCATCGATGTCGAGCGCATCATCCAGATTACCTTTTTCGTGGGCTCGGCGCTCGCCGCCGTCGCGGGGGTGATGGAGGGGCTGTATTATACCCAGATCAGCTTCTTCATGGGTTTCCTCGTCGGCTTGAAAGCCTTCACCGCCGCCGTGCTCGGCGGCATCGGCAATATTCCCGGCGCTATGGCGGGCGGCTTGTTGATCGGTCTGTTGGAGGCGTTCAGCGCCGGCTATATCTCCTCCCGCTGGACGGATGTGATCGTCTTCGCGGTTCTCATCGGTGTGCTCGTCATCAAACCGACGGGCCTGTTCGGTGAGCGCGTCGTGGAGAGGATGTAGTGGCGGCCTCCCTCCGCGCGCCGCCCGCCGTCTTCGCCGTGCTGGCACTGATCGCTGCCGCCGCGCTGCCGCTGGTGACCGACAATTACGAAATTGACGTCGCGCTCACGATCCTGACCTATGCGATCCTCGCCCTCGGCCTCAATATCGTCGTCGGCTACGCGGGACTTCTCGATCTCGGTTACGCCGCCTTCTTCGCCATCGGCGCCTATACGACGGCGCTGATGGAAACGCTGCTGCATCTGAACTTTTGGGAAACGATTCCCTTCAGCATGCTCTTCGCCGGCATCTCCGGCATCATCATCGGCTATCCCACGCTTCGGCTGCGCAGCGACTACCTCGCCATCGTCACGCTGGGCTTTGGGGAGATCGTGCGTATCATCGCGACCAACCTCGACATCACCGGCGGCCCCAATGGCATCTATGGCATCGATCCGGCCGATGTTCTGGGCCATGACATCACCGCCCCGAAGGCTGTCTACGAACTCGGCATCGCCTTCTTTATTGTCGTTCTGATCTTCGTCATTCGCCTCGGCCGCTCCCGGCTCGGCCGCGCCTGGACCAGCCTGCGGGAGGATGAGTCGGCCGCCGAAGCGGTCGGCGTGCCCACGCTCCGGGTCAAGATGCTCGCCTATGTCATGGGCGCGGTGATCGGCGGCCTCGGCGGCAGTCTGTTCGCGGCGCGGTTCGGCGCCATCGATCCCACCTCCTTCACCTATGCCCAGTCGGTCACCATCCTGATCATCGTCGTGCTCGGCGGCCGTGGCAGCCTGCCCGGCGTCATTCTCGGCGCCATGATCGTCGCGGGCCTGCCCGAGGCGCTGCGTTTCCTTCATCTGTGGCGCGAATTCGTGTTTGCCATAGCCCTGATCATCCTCATGCTGGTGCGACCGCAGGGGCTTTGGCCCGCGCGCCTGCGCCATATCGCCTCGCCCTCGGCTGATGCCGCCCATGCGGTGCCTGCGGCGGATCCTTCGGCCCAGGTGGCAGAAGCGACGCTCGGCGAACCGACGACCTTGCTGGAGGTCAAGTCCATCAGCCGCGTCTTCGGCGGGCTGCGCGCCGTCAGCGATGTCAGCTTCACCGTCCGCAAGGGCGAGATCCTCAGCATCATCGGCCCCAATGGCGCCGGCAAGACCACGGTCTTCAACTGCCTCACTGGCGTGCTGCCGCCAAGTTCGGGCGCCATCCTCTGGGCCGGCAAATCGCTGGTGGGCCTCGCGCCGCATCGCGTCGTCGCCCTCGGCCTGGCGCGCACCTTTCAGGGCATTCGGCTGTTCGACGATATGACGGTGTTCGAGAATGCACTGGTCGGCATGGACCACCGCTTCCGCGTGCCGCTTTTCTCCGAAATGCTCGCCTTCCCTGGCGCTCATCGGGAAGAGGGGCTGCATTACGCCGCCTGCCGCAACTGGCTCGACTTCGTGGGCCTCGGCGCGCAGGTCGGCCTCCGCGCCGGGGACCTGCCTTATGGCGACCAGCGGCGGCTGGAAATCGCCCGCGCCCTGGCCGGGCAGCCGCGCCTGCTGCTGCTGGATGAGCCAGCGGCCGGCATGAACCCGACCGAAAAGCAGTCCCTGATGGGCCTGATCCGCCGTATCCGCGACCTCGGTACCACCGTGCTGCTGATCGAGCATGACATGCTCCTGGTCATGGGCGTGTCCGACCGCGTCATCGTCATGGATCGCGGCCAGATCATCGCCGAGGGCGCGCCCGCCGCCGTGCAGTCCAATCCCCGCGTCATCGAGGCCTATCTCGGCACCGAGGAAGACGAGGAAGAGGCGCTCGTGGGCAGCCTGGCATGAGCCTCCTCACCGTCGAAGGCTTGCGCGTCGGCTATGGCAAGGTTGAGGTGCTGCACGGCATCGACCTCACCGTCGCGCCAGGGGAGATTGTCGCTTTGCTCGGCAGCAACGGCGCCGGCAAAACCACCACGCTGCGCGCGCTTTCCGGCCTGGAACCGATTCGCGGCGGCCATGTGACGCTGGCGGGCGAAAGCCTGGTCGGCGTCGCCGCCCATCGCATCACGGCGCGCGGCCTCGCCCACGTGCCCGAACGGCGGCGCCTGTTTAGCCCACTGTCTGTCGAGGAGAATCTGCGCCTCGGCGGCTATCTGATCCGCGACCAGCCGGCCGAGATCAGCCGCCGGATGGAGGCGATGTATGCGCTGTTTCCGCGTGTCGCCGAGCGTCGGTCGCAGCTTGCGGGCACGCTGTCGGGCGGGGAGCAGCAGATGGTCGCCATCGCCCGCGCCCTGATGCTGCAGCCGCGCCTGCTGGTGCTGGACGAGCCGTCAATGGGTCTCGCGCCGCTGATCGTGCGCCTGATCTTTAACATCATCCGCCGGCTGCGGGACGAAGGAATGGCGGTGCTGCTGGTCGAGCAGAATGCCCGCCAGACGCTGCGCATCGCGGATCGCGCTTATGTGCTGGAAAGCGGCGCCATCCTCGTCCATGGCCCGGCGGCAGAACTGGCGCGCGACCCGCGCGTTCAGGCGGCCTATCTCGGCGGCGCCGCCGCCTGATCTGCGCGGCGTGCTTATCGATGGTGCTTAACTCCGGCCACGTTCCGGCGCATAAGGGCGCCTCCCTGACCCCGGCCGCCGGACGCCGCGCGATCCATACGATCCGGGACACGGGTAAAGGAGCCTCGCTATATGTCTGGCCTCGAATTGCCCAGCCTCGAATTGCCTGGCCTTGAACCGTCTGAACCAGAGCCGGCGCCCGCCGTCGCGCGCAAGCCAAAATCCGGAACGGGCGGCTGGGCGAAGAAACTGGGCCCCTATCGCCAGCCGCGCACCTTCAGCGGCCTGCGGGAATTGGCGGTCACCGCCATTCCCTTCGTGGCCGGTTGGGCCGTGATGTGCCTGGCGATCCATTTTCACTATTTCTGGCTCTACGGCCTGCTTCTGCTGCCCATGGCCGGTCTGCTCGTCCGGCTGTTCATGATCCAGCATGATTGCGGCCACGATTCGTTTTTCCCCAACCGCGTCAGCAACCGCTGGGTCGGGCGCGTCATCAGCGTCCTGACGCTGACGCCCTATGATTACTGGCGCGCGAGCCACGCCATTCACCATGCCAATGCGGGCAATCTCGATCATCGCGGCATCGGGGACGTCAGCACCCTGACCGTCGCCGAATATCTTGCCCAGTCCCGCTGGGGGCGTCTGCGCTACCGCATGTACCGCCATCCGGCGGTGATGTTCGGCGTCGGGCCTTTCTATCTCTTCGTTCTGCAAAGCCGTCTGCCCTTCGGGTTCATGCGCAAGGGCTGGAAGCCTTGGTTCAGCACCATGGCGACGAACCTTGCCATCACCGTCTCCGCTGGTTTGATGATCTGGGCGGTCGGCTTCTGGCCCTTCCTGCTGATCCATGCGCCGGTCGTGCTCGGGGCCGCCGCGATCGGCGTCTGGCTGTTCTATGTCCAGCACCAGTTCGAAGACACGCTTTGGACCGGGGACGACACCTGGAACGTGCAGGATGCGGCGCTCCAGGGTAGCTCGCATTACGATCTGCCGCTCGTGCTGCGGTGGTTCACCGCCAATATCGGCGTGCATCACGTCCATCACCTCTCCAGCAAGATCCCCTCCTACCGCTTGCAGGAAGTGCTGCGCGACCATCCCGATTTGCGTGGGCAAAGCCGGTTGACCCTCCTCCAAAGCCTGAGATGCGTCAGCCTGGTGCTATGGGACGAAAAGCGCCGCCGCCTGATCTCATTCCGCGAACTGCGCCGGGCGACCGCCGCCGCCTGAAAGCGATCGTTTCGGGGAGGCTTTGACCTGACGGGCTGAAATGCTCCACTCTCGGCTTCGGCGGTTCGGGCGGGTTGATGAGAGTTTCGGCAGGGCGACTCTGGTCTGGTCTTTCCCTGGCGAGCAAGCGCCTCGTTGGGGCGGGCTTTGCCCTCTTGTTGACGATGGTGGGCGCCGTGACACTCACGATGTGGGATCTCCGCGTCGTGGCATTGACGGATGCGCGCGACAACGTCTCCAGGCTGGGGATCGCGATCGCCGAGCAGACGGCGCGATCCGTCCAAGCGGTCGACCTGATTTTGCAGGACCTGCAACAGCGCATCCAGCGTCAGGGGATCGCGACGCCCGCGCAGTTTTCCGCGCAACTGCAGAATGCGGCCTTAGAGGAAGCGCTCCATCGGTCGGAACAGGCTTTGCCTCAGGCCAATGCCTTCACCATCATCGGCGCTGACGGCCGTTTGGTGAATTTCTCCCGCCGTTGGCCGATCCCCGCCACCGATCTTTCGGATCGGGATTACTACGCATACTTCCGCGCCCATGATGATCCCAATCCATTCGTGAGCCAGCCGGTTCGCAGTCGCGGCGATGGCAATTGGACCGTCTATGTGGTGCGGCGTGTCGATGGACCCGGCGGCATTTTCCTGGGCCTGGTGCTATGCGCAATAGATCTGAACTATTTCCAAAAATTTTACGCGGCGCTGGCCAGCGGAGCCGATACCGCGGTCACCCTCCTGAAGCGGGACGGCACGGGGCTCGCCAGCTTTCCGATCGCGGCGCGAATCGGCGCCAAGCTGCCTCATACGTCATGGTATCATCTGGTGGCCCAGAACACGTCCGGGATTTTGAACGTGCCCGGGTTCTTCAACCCCGGAATGCGCCTCATTTCGGTCCATCCATTGACCGATTACCCGCTGGTTGTGGATGTCAGCGTGTTACAGGAAAAGGTGTTGTCGCATTGGCGGCGCGCTACGACGCTGGTGGCGCTTGGTACCTTCAGCGCCGTCCTCGGTATCGGCGTCATGCTGCGTGCGCTTCTTCTGCAATTGCAGAGGCTAGAGAGTTCGGAATCTTCCCTCGCCGAACAAAATCTTTCCCTCATCACAGCCCGACGGAGGATGGAGGAGCAGGCCCGCGCCCTTCAGGACAGTCAGACGCATCTCGCCAAGACATCGTCGGCGCTGAAGACGACGCTTGAGACGATGAGCCAGGGCATCGTCATGGTCGATGCCGATCGCAATGTCGTTGTCAGCAATACACAAGCCATCCAACTGCTCGGCCTGCCGGGGGAGATGATGTCGGCCGGCTATCCTTTCGATGATATCATCGCCTATCAAAAAGCGCAGGGAGAGTTCCTCGAAAGCCCCTGGCGCGGCGAGGCCTTGGAAATCGACCTCAGCGAGCGACTGACGTACCAAAGACAGCGCCCGGATGGCCGTATTCTGGAAGTGCAGAGTGTGCCTTTGCCAGACGGTGGCATGGTGCGGACCTATACAGACATCACCGAGCGACAGGCGTCGCAGGAGCGCATCAGCTATATCGCTCATCATGATCAACTCACGAAGTTGGTGAATCGCGTTGTGTTTCAGGAACGTCTGGAGGATGCCATCGATCTCGCGGACCGGACCGGCCGTGGCCTCGCAGTTCTGTATCTCGACCTGGATCGCTTCAAGCTTGTGAACGACAGTCGTGGTCATAGCGTCGGTGATCAACTTTTGGCCCAGGTGGCGGATCGGCTGCGTGCGGCTGTGCGTGGCATCGATACCGTCGCGCGCATGGGCGGAGATGAATTCGCCATCATCCAGCCGATGGCCGATCATGCTGATGCATCCTTGAGGTTTGCCGATCGCCTTTTACAGACGATCAGCCAGCCCTTCGATATCGAGGGTGGACAGTGTCGCGTCGGTGTATCGATCGGCCTCGCGCTTTATCCCTCGCATGCCAAGAACGCCGACACGTTGCTGCGCCATGCGGACGTGGCACTCTACCGCGCGAAGGCGGAGGGACGTGGCATCGCCTGCTTGTTCGATCAGGACATGGATGCCCGCCAGCAGGCCTTGTTCGAACTGGAGCAGGAATTGCGCCTGGCGCTGGATCGCGCCCAATTCGAGATTGAGTATCAACCGATTCGCGATGTCGCGACGCTCCGTCTGGGCGGGTTTGAGGCGCTGTTGCGGTGGCGGCATCCCAGTCGGGGTACCATTCCGCCAGGGGAGTTTATCGCCCTGGCCGAGCATTCGGGCGTCATCACCTCCATCGGCCTTTGGGTGCTGGAAACTGCCTGCGCGGAGGCCGCGACCTGGCCGCCGCATCTGCGCATCGCCATCAACCTGTCACCGGCGCAATTCAGCCATGGATCCTTGACCGACGAATTGACGGACATCCTGCGCCGGACAGGCCTTCTGCCCAGCCGGCTGGTCTTGGAAGTGACCGAGGGACTCTTGCTGGACGATAGCAGCACGGTGCTTGGCATCATGTCCGGCCTGCGCGCGCTCGGTGTGCGTTTCAGCCTCGACGATTTTGGAACGGGGTATGCCGGACTCGCCTATCTTCAGAGATTCCCATTCCAGGTCATCAAGATCGACAAAGTCTTCGTGCAGGACATGGTCGAGAAACCGGAAGTTCTGGCCATTGTGACGGCCCTCCTGGAACTAAGCGCTGCCCTCAGCCTGACTGTGATCGCGGAAGGTGTGGAGACCGAGGCGCAGCTAGCCGCACTCGTTCGGTTACGCTGCCCCTATGTTCAAGGTTTCCTCACGGGGCGCCCGGCTCCGGCGGAGCAAGCCCGTCGTGTCATCGACGCGGACCGCACTGCAATCGATCAGATCGCGCATTAGGAAATACCGGCATTCGTCTCGCGCCACAGACGATAGCGGCGACGTAACTCCCCTTTGCGCAAGCCATTGCTGTCTTCCAGACTTTCAGCCTCGATGATCCGGTCAAGGCGGAAGTGGCGGAAGTCGTGCCGCAGCTCGCACCATGCGATGAGGAGGCAGTGCGTTTCGGCATAACCGAGCATTGCCGGCCACACGATGCGCTCGCTGTCCTGCCCTGTGTCGGACCGGTAGCGAAGCCGCAGTTTCCGACTGTCACGGATCGCGGTTCGGAAGATAGACGTGTCGATGGTGTCCCCTGGTCCCCCGATCGCCGGCCTCGTGCCCACGCTGGGCTCGGCGATGAACGGGCGGAGATGCGCGGGGATGACGGCGGCGATCTTCGCCATCAGATCGCGGGCCGCATGGGCAAGAACCGTGTCGGAACGGCTCGCGACCCATTGGGCCCCAAGCACCGCGGCCTCAATTTCGTTCGGCGTGAGCATTAGCGGCGGCATGTCATAGTCCGAAGCGAGCAGATACCCGAAGCCCGCTTCCCCTTCGATCGGAACCCTTTGACCGATCAGATCTGCGATGTCGCGATAGATTGTGCGCGTCGATACGCCGAGTTCCCCGGCCAAGGCCGCCGCCGTCTTGGGGTGGGACGACCGACGCAGAATTTGAATGATCTGAAATAAGCGGTCTGTGGGACGCATGAGCGAACTCCTGCTGACATGATGCTGTCAGCAGACCTATGCAACAAGACGGGCCAAAAGCGATTTTGCCGCTGAATCATAGGATTGGCCATGAAGTTCGCGTCCATACGCCTCATCGCGGCCGACATCACGGCCATGGTCTCATTCTATGAAATGGTGACCGGGCTTTCGGCCGATTGGCTCGCGCCTGTCTTTGCCGAGATCGTCACGCCAGGCGCCACGCTCGCGATCGGCGCCGTTGAAACCGTTGCGCTCTGGAAAGAGGGGAGCGCCGAGCCTGGCGCCAATCGGACAGCCTCTATCGAGTTTCAGGTCGCGGACATCGAGGCAGAGTATGAACGTCTGAAGGATAAGGTCCCGCTCGTGCACGCATTAAAGACGATGCCGTGGGGCAATAGGACGTTCCAATTCCGGGACCCGGAGGGGACGGCGGTATCGCTGTATATGCCCGTCACTGAGGAGGCGAGGGCGCGTTTTAGGTCGCGGTAGTCTGGTCAGGCAGGGGGGATGCGATCACCGTTCGCACCCTCCTCTAGCCTTCCCGCCGGCTTAGGCCATCACTCGCCGATGGGCTTCACCACCACCGTCTTGACCTCGTCCATCGCTTCCACGAAGCGGCGATGCACCAGTTCCAGCGCCTCGGCGCTCGACTTGCGCATCAGGTCCTCGACTTCCTTGAGGTCGGCCACGCTCTTCGCATAAGCAAGCTTGATCAGCTCGGCCTGCTTGGCGGTGCGGTCCTTGGCATCGACCGAGCTGTTCAGCGTCTTCACGGCCTCGGACACATCGGAAACCTGGCGCCGCATCAGCTCGACCTGACGCTGCGCGATGGCTTGCGCGCCTTCGAAGACAAGCTTGTTGGCGGCCGCGAGGGCGGAGAGGTTGCGCTTCTGCATTTCCATCAACGCCGACATTTCCGGCAGCGCCGGCGGCTTGAAGGACGCGAAATACTTCGTGGTCATGTCGCTGGCGGTTTTCATGGCATCGCCAAACATATGGGCTGCCGCGTCCTTGGACACATCTGACATCATAACCCTCCTGAGAGTTCAACTTTTCTGAGGAAAGCGCCTCGTGCGCATTTCGCTACAGAACATGGGCATGGCCAGGCGTGGCAAAAGGTGTGGCCGGTCAGATCACCGGAGTTCAAATCGCGGGATCGATGGGCAGCTCCTCGTCGATCGGCGCGGGGCGATCGTCACCGATCCAGCGCGCGGCCTGCCCAGCACGATCGAGAGCCGTGTCGACGGCGGTCATGGTGCCAGAGAGGTCGGTGCTCTCATCCTCACGCCAGGCGCGGATGCCCCACAGCCAAACCGCCAGAAGGCCATTGACGCGAAGCTGGCCGCGCAGGCCGGCGGCTGAGACGCCGGCGGCATCCAACATCCAGCCCATGCTGCGCGATGACAGTGTCCCGAGCATCAGGCCGAGGGCTGGATCCATTGCGGCGGCATCCAGCACCGCGAGCACGCCGGCGCGATGCGCCTGCAGTACATCGAAGCGCTGCATGACCATGTCGAACAGCCGATCCTTGACTGGCCCGGTGCCGGCTGCCGCGCTGAGTGCCGCCTGATCCGCGATCGCGCCGAAGCGCGTCAGGACCATCAGGCGCGTGGGGAAACGGATCCGGGCGCGGGCGAGATCGAGCCCCGCATCGCGTGCGGCGGTTACGATGCTGACCTCTCGCCAACCGCGCTCCCCCGCTTTGGTCAGAACGGCGGTCACCAGAGCCGCGTCGAATTCGAGATCATTCATAAAGATATCTTTATGCGAGGTCATGGGATTGCAGAAACGGCGTCATGCCCGGCGATGGCCGAGCATGACGCGACGCTCAGGCCTCGCCGGCACATTCCAGCATTGCGGCCGTCAAGGCTTCTGCGGGGGTTTTGCCACCCCAAAGGACGAACTGGAACGCCGGAAAGAAGCGCTCGCATTCTGTGATGGCGATATCCACCATATCCTCGAGGCTTTCGGAGGAGGCGCCGCGCGCGCCACGCAACAAGACCGCGTGCCGGAAGACCGGCATGCCGTCATCCGCGTCCATGCCAAAATGGCCGATCCACAGGTGGGTATTGGCGAGGGCCAGTAGCTCGTAAAAATCAGCGCGGCGCTTCTCGGGCACCTTCATGTCGAAGGCGCAGGTGAAGTGCATGGCCGAGATTTCCTGCGACCAATTGAAATAGAGGCCGTAATCGGACCATTGGCCGGGGGCCTCGGCGGCCATTTCCGCATCGTTGCGGCGTTCGAAGGCCCATTCGTTGGATGATATGATCTGCTCGATCACATCGAGCGGGTTCGCGACATTGGGTTCAGCGGCAATAACGGTAGCAGACATCGAAGGTCTCCTCGGTGCTGGGAGGAAGGCCGGATAGACAGCGAACCCGTTGCCGCTGCCGGATCATGAACGCTCTGGTCGTTCATCCCGGCGTCGCGAATCGCCGCCTCCGATTGAACACTAGGGGAGTGCCGCAGACATTCGCAAGCAAACCTTCCGAGTCAGGGGGTTGCACGGATGCGTTGACGAAACTCTCGGGTGAGGAAGGTGGAAGGCGCTTCGCTTTTCCGCCCTATGAGAGGCACGTACCCGTAGGGCGGATGAGCGCAGCGTTATCCGCCTGAGCTGTCGGCCAAGCTGGTGGAATGCGCTTCGCTTTTCCACCCTACGGCGGCAGCAAGCCCTCTGGCTCACTGGGCGACGGCATCGCGATGGGCTCCGCAGGTGCCAGCTTCGCCTCCAGTGCCTCGACGCGCTTGGTCAGGGCGGCGACAGTGGCCTCCGCCGCTTCCTGCCCGGCGCGGGCATTGGCCGCCAACTCCTGCACCGCCGCGAGCTGTTCGCCCCGCGCGAGGTCGAGCTTTTGGATCACCGCCTCGACCCGGGCGGTGAACACGGCCTCGGCCTCGTCCTTAAGGCCCGAAAAGGCAGAGAAGGCGCCTTGGGCCACCCCCGCCAGATCGTCCATGAAGCGACCGCGCTCCTTCATTTCCGTCCTCCTGCCTTCCGCCTTGGCGGATGCTTGCGTATAAGCCGCCGCGATGAACCGGTCATCGCCGACCTTGGGCATGACACTAGCAGAGTTGCGCCGCACGGGGACAGATGACGGTATGATGCGTCGTCTGGACTGCCGTTCCGGCCTGGCCGCGCACGCGCGATTGAATGGGGCAAGATGACCAACCCACTGATCTTCCCGGACTTCAATCCGATTTTGATCAAAATCGGCCCCTTCGCGATCCATTGGTATGCCATCGCCTATATCGCCGGCCTGGTGCTGGGCTGGCGGCTGATGCGGCGCGTGTCCCGCTGGAGCCCGGCCGTCGGCACGCCGCAGCTCGTCGATGACTTCCTGTCCTGGGCGACGCTCGGCGTCGTGCTCGGTGGTCGAATCGGCTACGTGCTGTTCTACCAGCCGGGCAATTTCCTCCAGCATCCGATGAGCATCATCGCGGTTTGGGAGGGCGGCATGAGCTTCCATGGCGGCATGCTCGGTGTGGCCTTCGCCATCATCTGGTTCTGCCACCGCAACGGAATCAATATCCTGGCCTTCGCCGACCGCATCGCCATCGTGGCGCCGATCGGCCTCGGCTTCGGGCGCATCGCCAATTTCATCAATGGCGAGCTGTGGGGCCGGCCGTCCCCGCCGGGTTGGCCCTTCGCCATGATCTATCCGCGCGTCGATATGCAGCCGCGCTTCCCGAGCGAACTCTATCAGGCCTTCTTGGAAGGGCTCGTCTTGCTGGTGGTCATGCTGCTGCTGGCGCGATCGGCCGGCCTTCGCGCCAGGCCCGGTTTGCTGACGGGCTGCTTCCTGATCGGCTATGGCATCGCCCGGATCATCGGCGAGTGCTTCCGCCAGCCGGACGCCTTTCTCGGCTTCCTCTGGTCCGGCCTGACCATGGGCCAGATTCTGTCCTTGCCGATGATCGTAGCTGGGCTCGCCTTCGTCATCTATGCCCGCCGGACGCGGCCTCTGCCGGTGGTGACGGCTTAGTGCCTTCAGAGCCTGAGCGGCTGGACCATTTCATGGCGCGCGCCAATGCCGCCTATTACGCTGACCGCGACCCCTTCGCAGATTTCACCACAGCGCCCGAGATCAGCCAGATCTTTGGGGAGATTATCGGCGCTTGGGCGGCGGTGGTGTGGGAGATGCTGGGCCGCCCCAACCCCGTCATCCTCGCGGAAGTCGGGCCCGGTCGCGGGACCCTGATGGCCGACGCCCGCCGATTGACGGCGCGGGTCGCGGCCGAGTTTCACGCGGCCTCGGCCCTTCATTTTATTGAAACCTCGCCGAGGTTGAGGGGGGAGCAGGCGCGCCGCCTGCCCGCTGCGCAATGGCATGACGATCTCTCGACCGTCCCGGCCGGGCCGATGATCCTGATCGCCAATGAATTCCTCGATGCCCTGCCGATCCGGCAATTCCGACATGAGGGCGAGGCCTGGTCCGAGCGTTTCGTGGCCGATGGCGCCTTCGTCGAACTGCCCTGTGACGCCCCGCCTCACCTGGACGGGGAGGGGATCCTGGAGGTTAACGAGACCTCCGACCGCTTCGCCGCCGACCTCGCGGCGCGTCTGGTGGCCGAACCCGGCGTGGCGCTGATCCTCGATTACGGTTCGGCCGAAAACCCTGGCGACAGCTTGCAGGCGATCAGGTCCGCGCGTCCGGCGGACCCTTTGCAGGCGGCGGGCCAGGCCGATCTTACCGCCCTGGTCGATTTCGGCGCGGTCGGCCGCGCGGCGGCATCGGCCGGCGCTGGCGTGCAGGGGCCGATCTCGCAAGGCGTCTTCCTGCAGCGGCTGGGCATTTTTCAGCGCGCCGAGCGTCTTGGCCTTGGGCGCTCGGCCGAAGACGCCGCCGGCTTGATGGCGGGGGCGCGCCGTCTTGTGGAACCCTTGGCCATGGGCGCGCTATTCAAGGCGATGGCGATCACGCCGCCGTCCTTTCCCAGCCTGCCGGGGTTTGCCGCATGACCGTCCCTGTCCCGAGCCTCACGGATCCCGCGCTTCTGGTGCCGCATGGCTTCTTCACGCGGGAGGGTGGGGTCTCCACCGGCCCCTATGCCAGCCTCAATTGCAGCCTGTCGGGCCAGGACGATCCGGCGAGCGTGCTGGAAAATCGCGCTCGTGTCGCCCGGACGCTGGGTGCTGCGCCGGACCGGCTGGTGGGTTTGCATCAGGTCCATGGCGACGCCGTCGCGACCGTCACCACGCCTTGGCTCCCCGGCGAAGGCCCGCGCGCCGATGCCATGGTCACGGCGGTGCCGGGCATAGCCCTGGGCATCGTCACTGCCGATTGCGGGCCGATCCTGTTCGCCGATGCCGAGGCGCGGGTCGTCGGCGCCGCCCATGCCGGGTGGCGCGGCGCGGTCGGCGGTGTGCTGGAAGCGACGGTCACCGCCATGGTCGCGCTGGGTGCCCGGCCCGGTCGCATGGTCGCGGTCGTCGGCCCCTGTATCCGCCAGCTGTCCTATGAAGTGGCGTCCGACATGCGGGACGCGGTGCTGGCGGAAGACCCTGCGCATGACAGCTTCTTCGCGCCTGGTCGCCCGGACCGCTGGATGTTCGACCTCGCCGGCTATTGCGCCTGGCGCCTGACAGCGGCGGGCGTCGCCACTGTCTCCGTCACCGCTGGGGACACGGCGGCCGAGCCCGACCGCTTCTTCAGCCACCGTCGCCGGACCTTGGCCGGGGGCGGCCCGATCGGCCACCAAATTTCGGGGATCCTATGCCGATGATGAAACGCCCCTTTCGCTTCCTTCTTCTGGGGCTCGCCCTTTTGCCGGCCGCTTGCGGAGATTTCCCCGAGCCGATGATGGGGTATCCCGGCCGCATGGGGATGATTCTGGCGCATCCGCCGCCGCAGCGGATCGTGGTGCCGGTGCCGCATCGGGCATTGCTGGACGATGCGTCGGCCAGCGTCTTCGCAACCGATCTGACGAATTCTCTGGTCGCTCAAACCATTCCCGCCTTCGCGCAGAAGCCGGATCGTGGCGATTGGGTGCTGGCGGCCACGGCCAGCCTGACGGGCGACCTCGTGACGCCGACCTATTCCATCGTCGATCCGCGCGGCCATGTGCAGGGCCATATTACCGGGACGCCGCTACCCAGCAGCGCCTGGGCCAATGGCGATGCCGCGACCTTGGGCGAGGCGGCGACGGCGGTCGGCCCCCGGCTTGCGTCTCTTCTGTCCGACATCGATGCCGCCCTCAAGGAAAACGACCCTCACAGCCTCTATAACCGGCCGCCGCGGGTGGAGTTCTTCGGCATGAAAGGCGCGCCGGGCGATGGGGACCAGTCGCTCGCGAAAGAGATGCGGAAGGATTTGCCGGGCCTCGGCGTGGTTCTGGTGGATCAGCGGGACACGGCGGATTACCTCGTGCGAGGCGCCTCCAGGCTCTCGACGGTCGATGCCAATACCCAGCACATCGACATCATGTGGACGGTGCAGACGGCGGACGGCAAGGAAGTCGGCAAGGTCACGCAGCCGCATGATTTTCCCAAAGGGTCGCTCGACACCTATTGGGGGGATGTCGCGGTCGTCGCCGTCAGCGCGGCGGCGCCGGGCGTGAAGGAAGTGATCGACAACAATATCGGCAAGCGCGCTGCCCCGCACCCGAGCCCGGCCGCCAAAACGTCATGAATTCATGCATTGACTGCGGGTCGGTCTTTGCGTGGACAGGCGGCGGTCCGGTTGGTAGAAGCCGCGCGCGTGAAGCGACACCCGCGCTTCTTCCGGAACCCGCCGCATGAAGATAGTCGCCTGCAACAGCAACCGCGCGCTCGCGGAAGCAGTGGCCGCCGCGCTCAGCCTGCCGCTGATGAAAGCGTCGGTTCGGCGCTTTGCGGATATGGAGGTCTTCGTCGAGATTCACGAAAATGTCCGTGGCGAGGACGTCTTCGTCGTGCAGTCCACCTCCTATCCCGCCAACGACAACCTGATGGAGCTGCTGATCACGCTCGATGCCCTCCGCCGTAGCTCAGCGCGGCGCGTGACGGCGGTGATCCCCTATTTCGGCTATGCCCGGCAGGACCGGAAATCCGGCCCCCGCACGCCGATCAGCGCCAAGCTGGTGGCCAATCTCATCACCGAAGCCGGGGCCAACCGTGTCCTGACCATGGATCTGCATGCGGCGCAGATTCAGGGGTTCTTCGATATTCCTGTGGATAACCTCTATGCCGCGCCGCTGTTCACGCGCGACGTGCGGGAACGCTATGCCGGCCGCGACTTGATGATCGTCTCCCCCGATGTCGGCGGCGTGCTGCGCGCCCGTGCGCTTGCCAAGCGCCTCGATGTCGATCTGGCCATCATCGACAAGCGCCGCGAGCGGGCCGGCGTCTCCGAGGTCATGAACATCATCGGCGATGTCGCCGGGCGGGACTGCATTCTGGTCGATGATATCGTCGATTCAGGCGGCACGCTGTGCAATGCCGCCGCCGCCCTCATCCAGGGGGGCGCCCGCTCCGCCAGTGTCTATACGACGCATGGCGTGCTGTCCGGCGGTGCCGTGGCGCGCATCGCGTCCTCTCCGATTGAGATGATGACGATCACCGATTCCATTCTGGCGACCGAGGCGGTCAGGCTCGCGAGCAACGTGCGCCAGGTCACCATTGCACCGCTGTTGGCGGAGGCGATGCGCCGCATCTCCGACGAGAGTTCGGTCAGCTCGCTCTTCGATTAAGGGTTTACGGATGAATCTGCTGACGCCCACCGGTTTCTGGTTCATTCGCCATGGCGAAACGGATTGGAATGCGCAGAACCTGTCCCAGGGCGATATCGACATTCCGCTGAACGCCGTGGGCCGCGCGCAGGCCAAGTCGGCCGCCGCCCTGATGGAAGGCCATAAGCTTTCGACCATCGTCTCCTCCACGCTGTCCCGCGCGCTCGACACCGCGCAGGCGGTGTCCGAGGTGACCGGCGTGCCGGTGCAGACCGATGATCGCCTGCGCGAGGTAAAGTTCGGGGAGCAGGAAGGCCTGCCCATGGGCGATTGGTACGATGACTGGATCGCTGGCACCTATACGCCCAAGGGCGCCGAGGTCTTCGCCGATCTGCGCACGCGGGCGGCGGAGGCCGTCAACCGCGCCATCGCCAAGCCCGCGCCGGTGCTGATCGTGGCCCATGGCGCCCTGTTCCGCGCCATCCGCTCGGCGATGGGGTTGGAGCCGAATGTGCGGACGCCGAATGCGGTGCCGATCTATTGCCAGCCGCCCGCAGCCCCTGGCGACGTGTGGACGCTGCTGCCGGTCGATTCGGCCGGCCCCGCGAAGGTTTAAGGCACGCACGGCATAAGAAAGGGCTGCGCGCGCGACAGGCTTGACCCTTTCGCGCGCACAGCTTGATGGATATTACGCCCCGCGAAGAGGGGGCCGCTGGGCAAAGAACTTCGATATCTCGATCACGCGTCGTGTCGTGCGGGGATATCTCGAGAAGATCAAAGTCAGCCAGCCCGTGAATCCGGGAACCAAACGCTCCTGCGCTTCGAAGGCGTCACAATTCAACGACGCATTCAGACGCTGGCAGCCGCAGGCAAGCATGTTGAGCGCGGACCGGCAGGCCTGCAGGTCCTCAGACAGGTAAGCCCCGACCCTGTCGCAGGTGAGTTCCCGCCGCCGCGAATAAGCACGGCCCAGAAAGGGCACGAAGTGGCCCGGCAGACGCATCAGATTTTTATAGGGATTGAGGTGGCCTGCGGCGTGATGGCCCAGCTCATGACCAATGACGAACCTGATTTGCGCATCGGTTTCAACCTCGATCAGCGCTGACGTGAGGAACACGAACCGCTTGCCAAACAGCCGCCGGGCAAACGCGTTGAGGAGACCATTGGAGTTGTAGACGAATGTGACGGGCACAGGCGTAAGGCCAAGGCGTGCTGCGCCATCAACCACGGCCTCGTGCAAATGCGGGAACTGCGTCGGCCCGATTAGAACATAGTGTCCATAAATATAGGCTCTAAAAAACAGCGCCGAAAGAAACGCAAAGAGAGCGAAGGCCACGACGTAAAGGCAATAAAGGAAGAAGATTCTTGGATTGCTATAAAATACATTCACCATGACTGCGACCAGGGCGACCCACAAGATGACGCCAAAAATGGAAAGCAGCGTCCCGTAGAAGTTTTCACGCGGGTACCGCAGGTTTTGCGGGAGTTTCTTCGCCATTTATTTGCCCTATCACACACTTAATCTTGGCGATGACGCTGCACCAAATCTGCCGGCATTGCTATGGGGCATCATTTGACAATCTGTCCAAAAGCGCATGTTGCGCCTGCGCACTCATAATTTGCGCGGCTTGTGCAATATTTTTACTATGCAACGAATTGGCCGTTGATGCCCAAATCGGGAAGAATTTTGTTGCATCAACGAATGTAAATATAAGGCAGCCTTCAAGGCCTCTGGCGAAACGGCCCCGGCGACGTGATGATCGCGGGCCTCTATTTTTTGACGTAATGACTGAGGTCGGCCGTGTGCACGGCCGCTGCGTCCATGATCGTGCGATAGTTGTAGGCCGCGCAGTCCCCATGAGTCGCCACGCTGAACTTGGTCTTCGACCGCTCCAGAACGCCTTTGGAGGGTCCGTCCGATCCGATGCCGGCGCGGTGAACCATCCACTCGATGTCGGGGGCTTCCGTCGCCAAGTAGGCCATCACGGCTTCATTGTCTTCGTGCTGGCCGGCATAGCCGCGCGCGAGCGTGTGCCGGATCGTCCAAAGGATGGGCGAAAGATGCCCTTGATACGGTTGGCTCAAGCCTCCGGCCTGATACAGGAAGCGCTTCACGCCGTGCCGCCGCATCGATGGGACCAGCTTCTTCACGAAGGCCGTGTTGATCTTGGCGTCTTTCTGAAGCTTCACGTCCCCCAGCATAGAAACGATGAAATCGACCCCCGCGACCAATGCGTCGGTGTCGATCATGTCGGTGATCGAACCGTGCCACACCTCAAGGTTACTGGCGCCTTGGGGAAGCTTCTCTGGTGTCCTGACCAACGCCTTAACCCTGTGACCGTCTGCGAGAGCCTGAGAGACGAAGTGCTTTCCCGTCCCGCCTGTCGCGCCGAGCACGAGGAACGTCAATTGATGGACCATCCGGTTGTCTGGCTTTCCTGTCGAGGCGACGCCCGCGCGCTTACCCGGCCAGACGGATCCGGTAAAGCCCGACATCAATGGCGCTGGCCCGGAAGCCTGCCTCGCAATAAGCAAGATAGTAGTCCCACTTGCGGCCGAACATCTCGTCCAAACCGGCCAGGCGCAGCTTCGGCCACGCGGCATGGAAGCGGTGACGCCACTCGGCAAGCGTGCGGGCATAGCTGAGGCCGAAGGGCTCGAACCCCTCCAAAACCAGTCCAGCCTGGGCGATCTGCTCTCGCATGATCGTGATCGTGGGCAGCATGCCGCCGGGAAAGATATAGAGCTGGATGAAATCCGGCGTGCTCAGATAAGCGTCGAATTTCTCCTCCGCGATGGAAATGACCTGCAGAATGGCTGTTCCGCCGGGCTTCAGACACTCCCGCAACCGCCGGAAATAGAGCGGCCAATAGTCGCGCCCCACGGCCTCCAGCATTTCGATCGAGACGATGCGGTCATACTGCCCCTCGACATCCCGATAGTCCTGCAAGCGCAGATCCGCGCGCCCGTTCGCGACGGCGGCTGAGAGCCGCGCTTCAGCATAAGAAAGCTGTGCGGGCGACAGGGTCAGGCCGGTTACGGCGCAGCCCTGCTGGATCAGCCGCTCCGCCAGGCCGCCCCAGCCGCAGCCGATCTCCAGCACGCTTTCACCCCCGCTGAGGTCGAGTTGTGCGATGATGCGGTCCTGCTTGGCGGTCTGCGCCACCTCCAGACTTTGTCCCTCGGACGCATAGATCGCCGAGGAATAGGACATCCCGACATCCAGCCAATCGGCATAGAAGTCGTTGCCGAGGTCGTAGTGGGAGACGATGTTGTGCCGGCTGCCCCGCTTGGTATTGGCATTGCGACCGTGCCGGAGGCGATGCAGCACCCGCATGAGGGGGGAGCCGGTGATGGCGTCCCCGAAGGCCGTCTGGTTGCGGGCGGCGAGTTCGATCAGCGCCGGCAGGTCCGGGCTGGTCCAGTCTCCATCCATGAAGGATTCCGCGAAGCCGACATCGCCGCCCACCAGGATCTGCCAAAGCGGCTTCCAGTTGCGCAAGATGAGCGTGGCCTCGGGGCCGGGCGCGAGGCCGGTGCCCTCCACCTCATGGCCGGAGGGCAACCTGACGATGAGATGGCCGAGCGCCATACTGCGCAGCAGCTTCGTCAGCAGCATCCGCCCCAAGAGGGAGGCGGGTGCGAAGATCGGCGGGGCGGCGGCGATTACACTGGACATGATCACCCTGTGACGATCGTGAGGGGGGTGGCGGGTGGTGCGGGCCGGCTATGGAAGCCGACCTTCTTGCGCCAGAGCTTCAGGGCTTCCCAGTGGATGCCGGTCACGACTTTCACTCCCAGCATCGGCGCGCTCCAGAAGGCGCGGAGCAAGGCGCCGTCAGTCAACTCCACGCGGCGGCCGGTCAGGCTCGCCGTGATCAAGGGGCCATCGGTCCCGATCCCGTCGATGACCACGCCGACGCGCGCGCCGGGCGGCAGGACGCGAAAGCGATACTCCATCTCCATCGGCATGAAGGGGGACACGTAGAACACCTTCCGGCAGGACTGGCGGATCGGCGTGCCGTCATCTGTCGCGGCGATGAGGTAGCTGTGGCGCTGGCCGAAGGTGTTGCGCACCTCGTACAGCGTCGCAACCAGGGCACCGTCCGCCCGATGGCAGAAGAAGACGCTCAAGGGGTTGAAGGCGTGGCCGAAGACTCTGGGCATGGCGAGCAGGCGGATGGGCCCATCGCTCGCGATGCCAGCGGAGGCGCATTGCGCCACCACCCAGTCCCGCAAGCCGGTTCCGGTGCCGCCGCCATGATCGGCCTGGCGAAAGCTGAACACGTTGAAGCGATCGACTGAGAACAGCCGCAGGCGGCGGGACAAGGCAGGCAGCTCGTCGAGGTCGAGAAGGAGGGAGAAGATACGCGTGCGCAGGCGATGGCGCACCGGCCGAAACCGCTGATGGATGACCACGCCGGGGTAGAGCGCCGACAGGCTCATCATGCGGCCGCGAAGGCCGGCGCAGGCAGATGGATGCGGCCGGATTCGTCCGCGACGCGCCAGGGCCGACGGACGTCGCCGAGGGCCTCGGCCACCGCCAGGCCGGATTGCAGACCGTCCTCATGAAAGCCCGCGCCGAACCAGGCGCCGCAGAACCAGGTCCGCCGCTGGCCCTGGATCGACCACAGGCTGCGCTGCGCGGCCACCGCGGCATGATCGAACAAGGGGTGGCTATACTGTTCGGTATGCAGCAGCGTGCCGGGTCGTGGCGCGCGCGGCGGGTTCAGTGTCACGAAATATTGGGTCTCGCCAGGAAGCGATTGCAGCCGGTTCATCCAATAAGTGAGGAAGGGCGGGGCGGCAGCGTCCTCGATGAAATTCCAGCTCGACCAGGCGCGGCGGCGGCGCGGCATGAGGCTCTCATCCGTATGGAGCACGGCGAGGTTCCGTGTGCTGCCGAAGGCGCCGAGCAATCGCATCTCCTCGGCATCCGCGTCATCCAGCATGGCGAGGGCCTGGGGCGCATGGGTCGCGATCACCACGTGATCGTGGCGGCGGACATCACCCAGGGCATCGGCCACCAATACCGATCCCGCATCGCGCCGAACCGCGCTGATCCGCCTGCCGAGATGGACCGGGCCGGACACCGGCGCCATGAGCCGATCAATATAGCGCCGGGAGCCACCCGTCACGACGCGCCAGATGGGCCGGTCGGTGATCTGGAGCAGGCCGTGATTGGTGCAGAACGTGATGAAGGCGGCTGCCGGGTAATCGCGGATCGACACCGTGGGCGTCGACCAGATCGCGGAGGCCATGGGCAGCAGGTGGTCTTGCTGGAAGGCGGCACCATATCGATTCCGGTCGAGATAGGTGCCGAGACTGAGACCCTCCGCCTCCATCATCGCGATATCGCGCGGGGCTTGGCGATAGAAGCGCAGCAGGTCGCGCATCATGGCCCAGAAGCGCGGGCGGACGAGGTTGCGCCTTTGCGCGAAGAGGCCGCCCAGATCGGTGCCGGCGTATTCGAAGCGGCCGGCATCCCGCGACACGGCAAATGACATTTCGGAGGCTTGAGTCTCGACCCCCAGATGGGCAAAGAGCGCTGTCAGATTGGGATAGGTCTTTTCATTAAAGACAATGAAGCCCGTATCGATCCCGAGCATGCCCTCGCTCGTGAGGGTGCCGATCGTATTGGTATGGCCGCCCAGGCGCTCCTCGGCCTCATAGATCGTCACGCGATGCCGCTGGCTCAGCAGCCAGGCACAGGAGAGGCCTGCGATCCCTGAACCGATCACCGCGACGTCGAGTTGGGGTGAGACCACGTCCATCGAGACCCTCGGGAAGTATGCTTGAGCGTTACGGCGTTTCGCCGGTCTCGGATGCAAACGCCAGCGATGCGCCTTTGTACCTCGTCATTTCGTAGGGGCGTGCCATTTTTGAAGAATGGGCCATGAGAAATTAAACGTTCGTCGTCGCTTGCTCCCGCTCACCGGCCTCGGTGCCATCGGTGTACTGGCCTCGGCCTGCTCGCCGCTCGGGGTTCTCAATGGGCTGGCGCCAGATCGGCTGACCGCCCGCGATCTTCCATACGGGAATGGTCCGCGTCGGACCCTCGATGTCTATGTGCCGGCCAATGGCCCGAAGGCCGCGCCCGTCGTCGTGTTTTTCTATGGCGGCAGTTGGAACAGCGGCTCCAAGGCCGACTATCGCTTCGTCGGTGGCGCCCTCGCTGCCAGCGGCTTTGTGACGATCATTCCAGATTATCGGGTCTATCCCGAGGTGCGGTTTCCCGACTTTCTCGACGATTGCGCGGCGGCCTTTGCCTGGGCCGGTGCCAATGCCGGCCGTTTCGGAGGTGGCACGCGCTTAGTGTTGATGGGTCATTCGGCGGGCGCCTATAATGCCGCCATGCTCGCGCTCGATCCCACCTATCTCGCGCGTGCCGCGGCGCCCCGCCCCGCCGCCATGCTGGGTCTTGCCGGTCCCTATGATTTTCTACCTTTGGTAGACCCCGAATTGAAGATCATCTTCGGCCAGCCGCCAACGCCGCCGGACACCCAGCCGATCAACCATGTCGATGGCCGCAACCCGCCGATGCTGCTTCTGGCCGGGGATGCGGACACAACGGTGCTGCCCCGCAACACCACGCGCCTGGCCGCTCGCGTCGCGGCCAGTGGCGGCCAGGTCGAGAGCCGGATCTATCCGGGAATCGATCACAAGGAGATTGTGGGTGCCATCGGCGTGCCCTTCCGCTTCCTTGCGCCGACCTTGATGGACAGTGCCCGCTTCATCGCGGCCCATGCATCCGTCCCATCACGGGCGGCGTAACCTCAGCATGACCCTCCTGTTGCTCGCGGTTCTGGTTCTCTGCTCCCTTCTCATGGTCATTGCCTGGCGCGTTCAGCAAAGCAGCGGCAATAGCAGCTGGGTGGATGTCTGCTGGACCTTTGGCACAGGCGCCGCCGGCATCGGACTGACGCTGTGGCCGCTGCATGCTGGCGCGCTCACGACCCGTCAGATCGTGGTCAGCCTGGTCGCGGCCATCTGGGCTTTGCGGTTGGGGAGCCATATCGTCCGCCGGGCTTTGAAGGGCCACGACGATCCGCGCTACGCGAAGCTGAAGGAAAGCTGGGGTCAGAGCTACGGCTGGAAGATGTTCGTCTTCCTGCAAATGCAGGCAGCCAGCGTCTTCATCCTGGCATGCTTTATCATGCTGGCTGGCCGCAACCCGATCCCGGGTCTGACCGCCCTGGATATCGTGGCGATTGTTATCGCCATCCTGTCCATTTGCGGTGAGGCCTTGTCGGACGAGCAGGTTCGGCAATTCGCGAAGGTGCCGGCGAATAAAGGCAAGATCTGCGAAGTCGGGCTCTGGGGCTGGTCCCGCCATCCCAACTACTTCTTCGAATGGCTGATCTGGGTGTCTTACGCCGTCTTTGCTTTGGGCTGGACCTGGGGCTGGCTCGCCTGGCTCGGTCCCATCGTCATGTATGTCGTGCTGGTCTACGGCTCCGGCATTCCGCCGACCGAGGAGCATATGCTGCGCTCCCGCGGTGACGCCTTTCGCGATTATCAACGGCGGGTCAGCAAGTTTTTCCCCCTGCCGCCCAAGGGACGCGCGTCATGACCTCGCTCGCGGCATTGGCCGCCTCGGCCGCAGAGCGGTGGTCGCTGCCAGACCGGCTGTCGCGCGCCGGCATCACGATGATGGTGGAACAGACGCGGCGCAAGCTTTCGGCCGCAGGTGACGCGGAGCCTGATGCGGAGTTCGCGACTGCCATGGCGGCGTTCCCGATCGCGCAAAATACGGCCGAGGCCAATGCGCAGCATTATGAAGTGCCGGCGGCCTTCTTCGAACTCGTGTTGGGCCCAAGGCGCAAATATTCGAGCTGTCTGTATGAGACGGGTGACGAGACTTTGGCTGAGGCCGAATTCCTGGCGCTTGAAGCGACGGTTGAGCACGCAGTCCTGGCGGATGGTCAGGACATTTTGGAACTCGGCTGCGGCTGGGGCTCGTTGAGCCTGTTCATGGCATCGCGCTTCCCGGGTGCGCGGATCACCGCCGTTTCCAACTCATCCTCTCAGCGCGCCCATATCGAACAGGTCGCCGCCGAAAAGGGATTGGGAAATCTGCGCGTGATTACGGCGGATATGAACGATTTCACGACCGCCAGTCGGTTCGACCGCATCGTCTCGGTGGAGATGTTCGAACATATGGCCAATTGGCGCCCTCTGTTACAGAACATGCGGCGCTGGCTGCGTCCGGCCGGCATGGCCATGATCCATATCTTCACGCATCGCCGTGCCCCCTATCGGTTCGATGCCGGCGATGAGGGCGACTGGATCGCGCGTCACTTCTTCACCGGTGGAATCATGCCGAGCCACGGCTTGATGCGGCAATTCCCGGACGTTTTCCGCATTGCTGAGGAGTGGCGCTGGAGCGGCACGCATTACCAGAAGACGGCCGAGGCGTGGTTGGCCAATTTCGATGCCAATCGCCCTGCGATCCGCGAGATCCTGACGCCGGTCTATGGCGCGGAAACCGCGATCTGGGAGCGTCGTTGGCGGTTGTTCTTTCTGGCGACCGCCGGTCTGTTCGGTCATGCAAAGGGCACCGAGTGGGGCGTCAGTCATTATCGCATGTTGCCGGTCGGGTAGCGTCGCGCATAACAAACGTGCGTCGTAGGGCGGATAAGCGACGCGTCATCCGCCAAACCCAGGCTCGGAACTCATCCTTTGAGTTATAGGCGATGCCACGTAAGATTACCTTGAAAACCATGGTCTATTGAACTATAGTTCTCTTGGGACGGGTGTTTGTTGCGAGTTTTCCTGACGAAAGGGGTGGTCAAGTTCACCCGGCAAGAACGCATCAGCGCCGGTAGTCTGCGCGAGGCGGTCGATCGGGCTAACCGGGGCCTGGTTGATGCGGATCTTGGTGGTAGCCTCATTAAGCAGCGCGTTGCTCGGCCGGGTCAGGGGCGATCGGGCGGCTTCCGCATGATCGTCGCCATTCGCACAGCCACGCGGGCGGTCATTCTCTATGGTTTCGCCAAGAGTGATCGCGAGAATATTGAGCATGATGATTTAGGGGCGTTGCAGACAATCGGTCTGAATTGGCTTGCAGCGGATGAGAGATCGATTTCACAGGCGATCAATGATGGCACGCTAAAGGAGATCGACTATGACGACGAAAAGTCCTAGCCGTTTACAGAACGAGATTATGGAAATGGCGCATGACCAGCTCCGTCTCGGTCTCATGAAAGAAGATACCTACCGCAAAATCACCGTGCGGCACATAGGATCAGACGTTCTGCCTACGGATGCGCCTATTACGGGTGGCGACATCCGTGCAATCCGTGAAAAAGCCCAGATGAGCCAGGGCGCTCTCGCCCGTTACCTTCACATGAGCACTGGTTACATCTCCAAGCTTGAACGTGGAGAAACCACGGCAACCGGCCCAGCGTTGATACTGCTGAACGTCATTCGCCGGAAGGGGCTTGAAGTGCTGATGTAGGAAGGGACTGCTAGATCACATACCGGCTGACAAGGGCGTAGGCGCCGATCAGCGCCACGCTGATGACGATCGCCACAATGATCGGCCAGGGGCGGGGGCCGGTGCCCGCTTTCGATGTGACGTCTCTCATAATTCCAGGCTACCCATGATCGGTGGCGGCGCTCACGCTGCGCGACAACTATGCTGATACTAGGGCACATAATCCGGACCATAGAGTCGGCGCGATCACGAACGCGTGGGCACCACTTTTGGGAATCGCGCCATCGCCTCAAGATCGTCGAGCTTCATGTGGTTGCGCATATACATCTGACTCGCGTCGCGCAGGGGCTGAAAATCCCACGACGTTTGATGGCCCTGCGACAGCGCTCCGTTCACGAAAATCCGCCGCTTCTGGCTTGCCAGAACATCGGCATGCAGCCGATCGAGATCCCAGCGCCCTGCCGCCTCTGCCCGCAGTGCGAGCAGCCGCGGGTCGTGCGGCGCCCGCGCGGCGATATTGTCCAGCTCATCGGGATCAACCGAAAGATCATAGAGCTGGTCAGGGTCCGTCGGGCAGTGGATGTACTTCAAGCGCGCGCGGCGGATCATGATCATCGGCGCCACCACACCCTCGGCGCAGTATTCGCCAAAGACGACGCCGTCATCATCCTCGCCGTTGCAATAGGGCAAAAGGCTCCGCCCATCATGAGCGGTCGCATACGCGGCCTCGGCGCCATTCCGCGCCATTGCGCCGAGTGTCGGCAGGATGTCCACGAGCGAGACGGGCGCCGACACCCGGTGCGCCGCGAAACGGCCCGGCGCATGGACGATCAAGGGGATGCGCGATGCGCCCTCATGAAAGCTCATCTTGAACCACAAGCCACGCTCACCGAGCATTTCGCCGTGATCGGCGATGACGATCACGATGGTGTCATCAACCAGTTTCGTCTCGGTCAGCGCGCCGACCAGAGCGCCGACGTGATCGTCAAAATAGGAAATGGCGGCGTAGTAGGCGTGGCGCGCGGCCCGCACCTGATCGTCGGTAATCTCCTGCAGGTCCTGGCCGCAAACATGGCGGAGGCGCGCGGCATGGGGATCATGGGCGGAAACGGATGCTGGCACGCGCGGCATGTCGATCTCCGCATCCGCGTAGCGTGACCAATAGGGATCGGCCATGGTGAAGGGGTCGTGCGGATGCGTCATCGACACGATCATGCAGAAGGGCCGATCGTCGCTGTCGCGCGCGATGTCGTACAGCTTCTGCCGGGCGGCGAAGCCGACCTCCTCATCGAAATCCATCTGATTGGTGCGCACGCAAAGACCCGCCTGCGTCACGCTATCCATGGAATGGAACCAATCTAGACGCTCCTTCGGGCGCGTCCAATCCGGCGTCCAGCCGAAATCGGCGGGATAGATGTCCGTCGTCAGCCGTTCCTCGAAGCCGTGCAACTGGTCGGGGCCGCAGAAGTGCATCTTGCCAGCGAGAATGGTGCGGTAACCGTCCGCGCGCAGGTAATGCGCGAAGGTCGGTGATTGGGACGGGAACTCCACCGCATTGTCATAGGCACCGGTGGCGGAGGGCAGGCGCCCCGACATCAACACGGCGCGGGACGGTGCGCAGAGCGGGCTGTTGCAATAGGCGGCATCGAAGACCACGCCCTCCCGCGCCAGGCGATCGAGATGCGGTGTCTTGGCAACCGGATTGCCGTAGGCGGGCAATGCCCCGGCCGTAAGCTGGTCGGCCATGAGGATGAGGATGTTCGGCCTGGATGCCACAGGAGGTTCCGTGAGTTTGAGGGACACGCCCATCGGACGCTTCGTCAGGCGGAAACGCGCAGCCTATTCCGCCATCCGCTTTGGTCAATCGCGTCATCAAAACGGTTGCAAAAGCCGATCGATGTAATCCAGCTCCGGCTGCGGGCGTGACCGGTCACCGGCGCGGGCGCGGAGATCTTGCAAGATCGCGCGCAGCCGTGCCTGGCTGGAGCCATCGGGCACGGCGATGTCCGAGCCGAGGCTGCTTCCGTGGCCGGTGGGAAGCGGTCTGCCGAAGGGGTCGGTGCCGCTGTCACCCGGCAGCAATCCGTCTCCGGACGAGTCACCGGGCGCCTCGCCGCTCTGGCCATCGCCAATCATCATGGCGCCTTGGCCTGACTGCCGCGACAGCTTTTGCCCAAGCTGGTTCGCGGCTTGCTGCATGGCGGTCAGCGCCTGCTGCTGGGCCGCCGTCGCCGCGCCGTCCTGGCCTTGATTGAGCTGGCGCGTCGCTTCCCCCATCGACTGGCCTGCACCATCGACGGAAGTGCCGAGACGCGAGGACAGGCCATGCAGGGCGCGGCGAAGTGCATCCTGGGCCACGCCGTCCCGCCGTTGGCCACTAGGGTCTGGAGTCTCAGAAGTCAGGCGGCGCGCGGAATGATCCATCAACGCGGACTGCTGCTTCATCATGCCCTGAAGCGCCGCCAGGTCCTTCATCGCCTGCTGGCGTGCCGCCTGCTGCGCGGGGTCAGGCTTGACGACGCGGGCCTGCTCCAGCGCCTGCAGCTCTTTCTCGAGGGCCGCGAGATGATCGCGCATGCCCTGGGCGTCGCCGGCGCGGGCGGCTGCTTCCATCGCCTGCATCTCCCGCGCGAGATCCGACAGGTCGAGCCGAGGCCCATTGGATGGCGCGCCGATGGCGCCGTTCTGCCGTTGCACCATCTGCATCAGGGTCGACAGGTGTTGCAGCACAGCCGCTTGCACGGCCTTCATCAATTGGGACAGTTGGCCCGCATCGGGTGATTTGGATTGTAGGGCCTGCTGCAAGGCATCCTGCGCCGCGCGCAGGGATTGGGCGGTATCGGCGGCGTCACCCTGCTCCAAATGCAAGGCGACCTGCCACAGCCGGTCGATCGCCTCGGCGACCGCCCCCGGTTGGAAATCGTCCACCAGCAACCAGCCGGTGGCCGCCAGCGGCAGCACGACAGACGCCGGCTTGCCGGCCTGGCTGACCTCGGCGGCGGTCTCCAGGACGGCATGAGCCGCCGCATCCCGCCCTTCAGACTCCTGAATGTTCGGCGCCATGACGAGGAATTTGCGAATGGCGATGACCCGACGCGCGAAGGGATCGGTAAAGGCCCGCTCCGGCAGGGTCATGACCAGCGGTGTCGTCGCGCCCTGCTGACCGAGCGCGTCCCGCGCGGTCAGTCTCAGCGTGACCGGCAGGCCCGCCCAGGGGTTTGCCGAGAGGTCGGAGACCTGAACGCCGGCGATGGTGGGTGTCGCGCTGTCCGGCAGGCTGAGTGTCTGAATCAGCGGCGGCGCATCGGGATGGGCCTGGAGGCGCGCCTCCATCATGGCGGAGGCGACGCCATAATCGTCCGTCGCCCGCCAGGGCAGGCGGAGGCTCGCGCTGGTGCCGTCGGGTCCCGGTGGTGCCGTGAAGGCGATGGTCGGCGGCGCGTCTGGGGCCACGGATATCTGCCAATGGGCGAGCCTCTGCCCGCCGCCGCGCAGCGTCAGCAGCCCGCTCTGCGTCAATGTGCTGTCGTGTTGGAAGCTGCTCGCGTCCAGAACCTGGAAGGCCTGGGCGTCCAGATGCGGTGGGCGTTGCACGCCCGACACCGTGACAGTCAGTCGCGACCCTGCCGGCACGCTGATTGTTCCCTGCGAGGCCGGCAGCAGCACTGGCGGCCGGCCGGTATAGGCCGGCGGCGTGATCCATGCCGTGACGGTCGGCGGCACGGAAGAGCCCCAGAACAGGCCGGTGTCGAGGGTGAAGGCACGGTCGAGCCGGCTGCGCGCGGCAGGTCCCGCGACGAAAACGGCAATGGCCAGCGCCACCAGCACCGTACCGCGCAGGGCGAAGCGGTCCCGCCCGCCAAGGCCCTGCGGCCATCCCAGGCGCAGTGTCCGCAGCGCCGCGACGCTCCGCGCGCGGTGAATGTCCCACAAGGCACGGGCGAAGGCATCGGTCTGCGCCGGCGTATCTTCCAGCGCGGCGATGGGGTCATGCGTCAGGCCCGAGGCGCGCTGGAGTCGCTGGCGGACCGCCGCGTCGTCTGGCCAGTGGAGCCGCCAAAGGCCGACCGCGAGCCAGATTGCGGCCATGACCAGATCGGTCACGAGCAGGGCGGTGTTGATCCGCGCCCCGAGACGCTGCGGCAGATCGAGCAAAGCCGCACAGAGATAGACACCGACAACGGCCAATGGCGCCCAGATCACGGGCCATAGCGCTTCGGTGATCAGCAGCAGCTTGGTCGCGCGCCGCCAGCGGGCGATGCGCCGCGTCAGGCGATCCTTCGGGCGGCGGTCAGCGCGTCCCAAAACGGGCCGGCACGATCTCCCGCGACCAGAGATCGGACATCTCCTGCCGGGGGCGGATCACGTCCCACTGCGACCCGTCCACCAAAGCGACGGTGGCCAGGGGGCGGGCATTATAGGTGGAACTCATCACCGCACCGTAAGCCCCGGCGTCGAGGATCGCCACCACGGCGTCAGCCTCCAGCGCCGCGATCACGCGGTCTTTGGCGAAGGTATCGCCGCTTTCGCAGACGGGTCCGACGATGTCGGCCGGTGTCGCGGGCGCGGCCATTCTGTCGGCAGCGACGGGCAGGATGCCGTGCCAGGCGTCATACATGGCCGGCCGCACGAGGTCGTTCATTGCAGCGTCCAGCACCACGAAGCGGCGCTCCGCCGTCTGTTTCACCAGCACGACGGCGCTGAGCAGAACCCCGGCGGGTCCGACCAGCCAGCGCCCAGGCTCGACCATCAGGTCGAGGTCGAGGCCGCCGAGCGTCTCCGCCAGCGCCTGGGCAATCTCCGCCAGCGGCGCCGGTTGCTCGCCCTCATAGGGAATGCCGATACCCCCGCCGCAATCGACGCGCGTCACTGTATGGCCGGCGGCCCGCAGGTCTCGCACCAACTCCGCGATGCGGGCATAGGCCGCACGAAACGGCGCGGCCGACAGGATCTGGCTGCCGATATGGGTTGCGAGCCCGACCGGATGCAGGCCGGGCAGGGAGCCAGCAAAGCCGTAGGCGGCAGCGGCCTCAGTCCAGGCGATGCCGAACTTATTGTCGGCCTTGCCGGTGGTGATCTTGGCATGGGTCGCTGCATCGACATCCGGGTTCACGCGCAGCGTGACGTCGATGGTCCGGCCCGCCGTGGCGGAGATGGCGGATAGCATCGCCAGTTCCTCGACGCTTTCGACGTTGATCTGGGCGATGCCTTCGGCGACGGCGAGACGAAGATCGGCCGCCGACTTTCCAACGCCCGAGAAGACGATGGCGCTAGGCGGAATGCCGGCCTTGAGGGCGCGCTGCAATTCGCCGGCGCTGACGACATCGGCGCCCACGCCCGCCTCGGCCATGACGGTGAGGACGGCAAGATGGTCGTTCGCCTTAACGGCGTAATGGATATGCGTGGCGCCGAGGCCGGCCTGATCGAAGGCATCCCGCAGCGCCGCCAACCGGGTGCGGATGGTGCCAGCGCCATAGACCCAGCAGGGCGTGCCGAGATCTTTGGCGATCACGGCGAGGGGCACGCCTTCCAGGCAAAGGCCGTCAACGGGGTCCATGCGCAGATTCGGATGCGCCGCGATCAGGCTGGCGGCATCCGGCTCCTGGGCCAGGGAGACTTCAAAATCGGCCATCTCAGTAAGACGGATAGGTGTGCGGATAGGTGATGTCGCTCGCCGGTCCGGGCGGGGACGGCGCGCCGACCTTGCCGCAGGCGGCAAGCGCCAGCAGCGCGGCCAGGGCGAGAAGGCGGATCACGCCACCAACTCCCTGTCCAGTGCGGTCAGCCATCGCGCGGCCTCCCGCGCGACATTCGCGGGCGCCGTGCCGCCATGGCTGGTGCGGGAGGAGACGGAGGCCGCGACGGTCAGCACGCCATAGACATCGGCGGTGATGCCGGGCTCGATCGATTGCATGGCCCCGAGGTCGAGCTGCGCGAGATCCACATCCCGCGCCTCGGCCAAAGCGACCAGCTTGCCGGTGACATGATGGGCCTGGCGGAAGGGCAGCTTCAGCGTGCGCACCAGCCAATCCGCAAGGTCGGTCGCGGTGGCGAAGCCCTGACCCGCCGCCACTTCCATGCGCGCCAGTTCCGGCATCAGGTCGCGCACCATGCCGGCAGTGGCGGCGAGCGCCAGGGCGAGCGCGTCTGCCGCTTCGAAAACCGGCTCCTTATCTTCCTGCATGTCCTTGCCGTAGGAGAGTGGCAGCCCCTTCATGACCGTGAGCAAGGCCACCAGCGAACCCGCGATACGCCCGGTCTTGGCGCGGACCAATTCGGCGGCATCCGGATTGCGCTTCTGCGGCATGATGGAACTGCCGGTGGTGAAGGCGTCCGACAGGCGGATGAAGCGGAAGGGTGCGCTGCACCAGATGACGATCTCCTCCGCGAAGCGCGACAGATGCACGGCGCAGATCGCGGCGGCACCCAGGAATTCCAGCGCGAAATCGCGGTCTGAGACGGAATCGATCGAATTGGCGGTCGGGCCATCGAAGCCGAGGGCGGCGGCGGTCTGGTGCCGGTCGATCGGGAAGGAGGTTCCGGCGAGGGCGGCGCCGCCCAGCGGGCATTCATTCAGCCGGCGGCGGCAATCGGCCAGCCGGCTGCGGTCGCGCGCCAGCATTTCGACGTAAGCGAGCAGATGATGACCGAAGGTCACCGGCTGCGCGGTTTGCAGATGGGTGAAGCCCGGCATGGGGTGGGACGCATGCTCCGCCGCGCGCTGCGCCAGCGCGAGCATCAGATCCGCCATCTGGCCAGAGAGGCCGTCGATCGCGTCCCGCACCCACAGCTTGAAGTCAGTCGCGACCTGGTCGTTGCGGCTACGCGCCGTGTGGAGGCGGCGGCCGGCATCGCCGATACGCTCGGTCAGCCGCGCCTCGATGTTCATGTGGATGTCTTCCAGCGCGACATCGAAGGGGAAGACCCCGGCCTCGATCTCCGCGCCGATGGCGGCCAGCCCCTCGATGATCGCGGCTTCGTCATCGGTGGAAAGCACACCAATTCCGGCCAGCATGGCTGCATGCGCGAGGGAGCCGCGAATATCCTGACGCCAAATCCTTTTATCGAAGCCGATGGAGGCGTTAATGTCGCTCATGATCTGGGCGGGGCCCGCCGCAAAGCGGCCCCCCCAGCTTGCATTCGCGCCGGCGGAGCGGGTCTCGGCCGGCCGGGGCGTCTGAGCCGTAAGCGGCTGACTGCTGTCGTTCAAGGAGCGTATCCCAATGAGCTTGAAGGTTTCGCGCCGCCGCGCGCTGGTCGCAGGCGCCACGGTAGCGGCCGGTGTCATCGGCGGCAACTCGTGGCCGAGCGCGGCCCATGCGCAGGACCTCGGCAACGCCCAGTCTATGGTGGCGATCGACCCTGGCGTGACGCTGCCAGCGTTCAGGTTCTTCACCGCGAATAACACGGTACGAACGCTCGCGGACTATCGGGGGCGCGGCGTCGTGCTTAACCTTTGGGCAACCTGGTGCGGCCCTTGCGTGGCCGAACTGCCGACCATGGACCGGCTGGCCGCGACCCTCGCGCCGGACGGTATCGTGGTGCTGCCCGTCTCCTCCGATATCGGGGGGGCCGGCGCGGTGCGCGCCTTCTACGATAGCCACGACATCGAACATCTGCCGATCCTGCTCGATCCCGGCGGGGCCATCACCCAAGCCTGGCAGGTGCCCGGCATTCCGGTGACGGTGATTTTCGACCGTGAAGGCCATCCCCGCGCCCGCCTCGTCGGTGGCGCGGATTGGGGCACAGCCGAGGTCGCGGACCATGTGCGGTCGCTGTGCGGTCCGAACACCAAGAAGAGCCTCGACAACGCCCTGTCCAAAGCGGCGTCCGTCAAAATTTAGGGCCGCAATGCCGTAGGGCGGAAAAGCGGAGCGTATTCCGCCACTAAAACCCGAAGCGTTCGGCCGGGTCGCGCGCGGTGGCCTCGGCCGAGCGCATGGCGTTCATGATGGCGGACAGAACCAGCGCCACGATCAGATTGACGATCAGCGCATAAAGCGCCGCGTATCCCGGCGCGATGAAGGCGCCCGGCAGATGCAGCGCGAAGGTCGCGCTCTTGAAGTGTGTCGAGGCCGCCATGGCGGTGCCGACGGCCATGCCGCAGGCCCACCCGAGCAGCAGCGCGCCGGGACGCAACCGCCAGCGCAGCAGGCCGAGCATCACCGCCGGCAGAGTCTGGATGATCCAGATGCCGCCGAGAAGCTGGAATTGGATCGCGGCCGTCGTTGGCAGCACCAGGATGAAGACCAGGGCGCCCAGCTTCACGACCAGCGAAACCAACTTCGCCATGCGCGATTCCTGCACGTCGGTGGCGCCGGGCTTGAGGAAGACCTTGTAGATGTCACGCGTGAAGATATTGGCGGTCGCGATCGACATGATCGAGGCCGGCACCAAGGCGCCGATGGCGATGGCAGCGAAAGCCACGCCCGCGAACCAGGGTGGGAAGGCCGCCAGGATCAGCGCGGGCACGGCGAAGTTCGGGCCGTAGCGGTGGAAGCCGGCGGCATATTCGGGCGCATGGCCGACGCCGTAGCCGATCGCCATGAAGCCGAGCAGCGCGAGCAGGCCGAGGATGAAGGAGTAGGCTGGCAGCAGCGCGGCATTGCGCCGGATCACTCGGCCGCTGCTGGCGGCGAGAATGCCCGTCATGGAATGGGGATACAGGAACAGCGCCAAGGCCGAGCCGAGGGCAAGGGTCGCATAGGCGCCGTAGCTGCCGAGGGTATTGGGCCCCGGCACCGGCAAGGTGAGCTTGGCGGCGGGGACGGCCGCGAAGATCTTGCCCCAGCCACCGAGATGCATCGGGATGATGACGGCGGCGGCAATCACCGTCGCGTAGATCAGCAGATCCTTTACCACGGCGATGATCGCGGGCGCACGTAGCCCACTGGTATAGGTGAAGGCCGCCAGCACCACGAAGGCCACGAACAATGGCAGATCGGCCCAGAGGCCGGAGCCTTGCAGGCCGAGTGCCGCGATCACCACCTGCATGCCGACGAGTTGCAGGGCGATATAGGGCATGGTCGCGAGAATGCCGGTGACGGCGACAGCGAGGGACAGGGCCCGGCTGTCAAACCGGCCGCGCACGAATTCCGGTGCCGTCAGGTAGCCGTGGCGCGCACAGATGCGCCACAGGCGCGGGAACACGCTGTAGAGGATCGGATAGATCAGGATCGTATAGGGCACGGCGAAGAAGCCAATCGCCCCGACACTGTAGATCAGCGCAGGGACCGCGACGAAGGTATAGGCGGTATAGAGATCGCCGCCGAGCAGGAACCAGGAGATCAGCGTTCCAAAGCGCCGGCCGCCGAGGCCCCATTCATGCAGGGTATCGAGATCGCCCCGGCGCCAGCGCGCACCCATGAAGCCGAGCACGGTCACTATGACGAACAGCACGAGGAAGACCGCCAGCGCCACAGGCTGCAGGGCCAGATCGGTCATTGCCCGCTCTCCTCGTAGCCGGCGTCTTCCATGAGAAAGACGAAGCCGGTGATGAGGGCGGTGAGGAGCACCCACAGCATCTGGTACCAATAGAAGAACGGCCAGCCCCAGAGCGTCGGGCCGACATGGTCATAGAAAGGCAGCCAGACCACGGCCACGATCGGCAGGAGCAGCAGAAGGCGCCAGTATGTGGCACCCGAGCGCGGTGTTTTGGGCAAGAATTTCCTCCAGACCACGCCTCTTCAGGGCGCGAGGTTTCCTACCAACTCCCGGCCGCATCGCGCAAATCGGTGGGGGTTATGACCGGTCGAGAACCAGCTTCGTCCCGAAGCCCATGAAGGCCAGGCCGGCAACACGGTCGATCCAGCGGCGCCCACGCATGAAGGCATCGGCAAAACGCCGAATGGTCAGGAAGCGTGCAACGAGCCCCAGCCAACCAACGGCGATTGCGAACATCAGGCAGATTGCCGCGACACCGAGCATCGCCGGCGCGTGATGGGGCATGGTTGCGGCGAAGAGGCTCGATACGAACAGCGGCGCTTTCGGATTTGCGATATTCGTCAGCAGACCGAGACGAAAGGCGCGGATCTCCCGGTTGGGGCGGGCCTCTGCGGCCTCCGGTGCAGCCGGCTTCCAGCTTCCCGCGAAGAGGCGGACACCCAGGAACAGCAAATAGGCACCGCCGCCGACCTTCAGCGCGAGATAGAGCCATGGCGAGGCCACAAACAGGGCGTGAATGCCGAAGAAGCCCGCCGTCCCCCAGGTCGCGACGCCAGTGGCGATTCCCAAGGCGGCGCGCAGCGCGGTGCGGCGTCCATGGGCGATGGACAGGCGGGTAATGAGCAGAAAGTCCGGCCCAGGTGCCACCATGGCCGCGAGCCACAGGGCGGCGATCGTGCTCAGAACAACGAAGTAGTGGTGGACCACGGCCTTAGACCTTGCTGGGCGACGCGGCGAGGATGGTGGATGACGCTGCGCTTATCCACCCTACCAACACGCGCAGTAGGGCGGATGAGCGAAGCGTTATTCGCCACGAGGCGATACCATGCCATCACGGACTCGATTTTCCAAGCGCTTGGGTTTATGGTGTAAAGGCTTATGCCAACGGTTCTGATCCTTGATGGCTTAAGGGTTGCGATCTACCCGAACGATCACCCTCCCGCGCATGTGCATGTCTTGGGGCCGGGATGGTCCGTGGTGATCAACATCCATGTCATGGAGGTCAGAACGGTCGTCCGATGCAGCGAGCGCGACGCCAGGAGAGCTGTTGGAATCGTTGCCGCAAACAAGGCGGCTCTCATTGAGGCGTGGAGGAGGATACATGGCTGATCTGACCACAGAGGAGTTCGAGGCCGCCAAGGCTCGCGGCGATGCCCTTCTGCGCGGGCCCATTGCCGTGAGTGCCCACTATGATCAGGGCCGCGACCGGGTCATCGTGCGGCTGTCGACCGGTGTTGAACTGGGATTGACACCGCGCGACGTCGAGGGTCTGCGAGACGCCTCGGCTGAAGACCTGACAGTCATCGACATAGAGGCGGCCGGCCTCGGTCTTCATTTCCCAAAGATCGACGCGGATCTTTATGTGCCCGCCCTTCTGGAAGGCGTGTTGGGGTCGCGGCGCTGGATGGCTGCGCGCCTCGGCGCGGCCGGCGGGCAGGCCCGCACCGAAGCCAAGGCGGTGACCGCCCGTGAGAACGGAAAACGAGGCGGGCGGCCCCGCAACGTGGCGACCGCATGAGCCAGCGCGTGCGGAAACGATACAATCGTCATGCGCGGACTCGATCCGCGGGCCTACCCGTTACTGCGTCGGAACGTCGTGATGGCGCCACGAGGGGTGGGTCCCCGGGCGCGCCGCCTGGCGGTCAAGCCCGGGGATGACAATGGTCCTGGGGGCGATGGTTTCGCCGCCTATTTCGGCGGGGGAACCCCGGCAACTGACAAGGCCTCAGCCTGGCGCTGCGCGACCATCCCCTCGTCGTAATCGGCCGTCACTTCGCGGTATAGCTTGCTCCAGTTCAGCTCCGCCTTGAGGCGCAGGAACACGCTGCCCAGCCCCACCGCCGAACGGTCCATCAGCACGAATTCGCGTGGCGGGCGAACGCCGCCGATGCTCTTCAAGCCGGAATGCACACCCTCCGCGACCGTGCGGCCGAACTGGCCATCAGTCTCTTGGATGCGGCGCACCCGGTCCTCCAACAAAGGCTCATACAAGAACCGCGCCCAGCCATTGAGCACCGTCACCTTCTCGGGCGTGATGTCCTGGAAACCCCAGCCGCGATAAGCATCGCCCGCCTTGGCGTCGTCCTGGTCGCGCACCGCTTCGAACAGGGCGATCACGCCGCTCACGAAGCTTGGGGGAAAGACCCGGATCGCCCCGAAGTCGAGCAGGTTCACGGCGCCATCGGGCCGCACCTGGTAATTGCCCAGATGCGGGTCGCCGTGAATGATGCCGTAGCGGTAGAAGGGCACATACCAGGCGCGGAACAGCGCCTCGGCCACACGATTGCGGGCCTCCAGCGGCGGATCAGTCTCGATCCAGCGCTGCAAAGGCCCACCCTCCAGCCAGCTCATGGTCAGCAGGCGGGGCGTGGTCAATTCGGGGATCGCGACCGGCACATGCACATCCGCGACATCGGCGAGCATCGCCTCATAGAGGCGCATCTGCGCCGCCTCACGCAGGTAATCCAGCTCCTCACGCAGCCGTTCGGCGAGTTCCTTGTAGATCTCGTCGTTCTGGATGGCGTTATCCATGCGGTGATAAATCGCCATCGCGAGCTTGAGTTGGCGAAGATCAGCCTCCACCGTGCTCGGCATGTCCGGGTATTGCAGCTTGCAGGCGACCTCGCGCCCGTCGTGCAGCGTCGCCTTGTGAACCTGTCCCAGGCTCGCCGCCGCAGACGCGTCCTGGCTGAAACTGGCAAAGCGAGACTGCCACTCCGGCCCCAATTCGCCCGCCATGCGGCGCCGCACGAAAGGCCAGCCCATGGGGGGCGCATTGGCCTGCAGTTCCGACAGTTCCGCTGCGTATTCCGGGGGCAGGGCGTCCGGAATGGTGGTCAGAATCTGCGCCACCTTCATCAGCGGCCCCTTCAGGCCGCCCAGGATCGCGCGCAGGTCTTCGGCATGGGCGGCGCGATCCGTCTTGATGCCGAAGACGCGCTCCCCCGCCACGCGGGCCGCGATGCCGCCGACCGCACCGGAGGTGCGCGCGAAACGCCGCACACCGCCGAAGAAGGTCGCTTCTCGGCCTTCCACCTTGTCAGCCATGCGGCATGGTCCTGTGCCCGTCGCTGTCGTCTGCTTCCAACTGATCGATGAAGCCCGCGATGATGTCGAGCCCGCGTGTCCAGAAGGCGGGGTCCGCCGCATCCAATCCGAAGGGTGCCAGCAGCTCCCGATGCCGCTTCGTCCCACCGGCCCGCAGCATGTCCAGATATTTTTCCTGGAAGCGGGGATGGCCGTCCTGGAACTCGGCATACAGCGCGTTGACCAAGCAATCCCCGAAGGCATAGGCGTAGACGTAGAAGGGCGAATGCACGAAGTGCGGAATATAGGCCCAATAGCAGGCGTAATCGGGCGTGAAGGTGAAGGCCGGCCCCAGGCTCTCGGTCTGGATATCCATCCAGATTTCGCCGATACGCTCGGGCAGCAATTCGCCGCTGCGTCGCTCCGCATGAAGTTTTGCTTCGAAACGGTAGAAGGCAATCTGCCGCACCACCGTATTCAGCATATCCTCCACCTTGTTCGCCAGCATCAGGCGTCGGCGCGCCGGATCAGTCTCGGCGTCCAGGATGGCGCGAAACGTCAGCATCTCCCCGAAGACGCTGGCGGTTTCAGCGAGGGTCAGCGGCGTGCCGGAACGCAGATAGCCCTGCGCCTCCCCCGCCAGAACCTGATGGACGCCATGGCCGAGTTCATGCGCGAGCGTCATCACGTCCCGCGTGCGGCCGTGGTAGTTCATCAAGATATAGGGATGGGCCGAAGGCACGGTCGGATGCGCGAAGGCACCGCCCGACTTGCCGGGCCGCAGGCCGGCGTCGATCCAGGGCTTGTCGAAGAAGCGACTGCCGACATCGGCGAGCACCGGGCTAAAGCCGCTATACGCCGACAGCACGCGCGCGCGCGCCTCGTCCCAGGGGATCGTCTGGTCGACATCGGCGGGAAGCGGGGCGTTGCGGTCCCAATGCTGGAGCTTGGGCAGGCCGAGCCAACCGGCCTTCAGCGTGTAATAGCGGTGTGACAGCCGGGGAAAATTGGCCACGACAGCGGAGACCAAAGCCTCGACAACCTCGTCCTCCACCATGTTGGAGCGGTTGCGGTAGCTTCCCGGTGACGGATAGTGGCGCCAGCGGTCCGACGTCTCCTTATCCTTGGCCAGGGTATTGGTGATCAAAGAAAATAGCCGGATATTCTGCGCGAAGGTCGCGCTGATGGCCGTGGCAGCCGCTTCGCGCTTCGCGCGGTCGCGGTCTGACATGAGGTTGAGGGCATCGCTGACCGTCAGCTGGTCTTCCCCGACTGTGACCTTCAGGCCCGACATCGTTTCATCGAAAAGGCGGCTCCAGGCGCTGGCGCCGGTGACTTCCTTTTCATGCAGCAGCGTCTCGATCTCATCGGACAGTTGGTGCGGCTTGAAGACCCGCAAATCATCGAGCCAGGAGCGCCAGCCCGCGAGCGCCGGGTCCAGCAACTTGGGGGCGAGGTCGGTTTCGTCCAGACGGTTCAGTTCCAGCGTGAAGAACAACAGGTCGGTGGTGATCTCCGTCACTTTTTCGCTCATCGACTGGTAGAAGCGCGCGATCACGGGGTCGGACGAATCCCCGCTGAACAGGAGTTGCGCATAGGACATGATGCGCCCCAGCCTCTCCTCGATCCGCTCATAGCCAATCAGCGCCTCGGCGAGGCCGGCGGCGGTCTGGTCTGCGAGTTTTCCCGCATAGGCCTGTCGGAAGGCCGCGGATTCGGCCCGCGCCTGATCCAGATCGCGCAGCAGGGCCGGGCTTTCCATGCCGTCGTAGAGATCGGTCAGATCCCAACGCGGCAACAGCTCCGCCGGGGCAAGCGCCGCCATCGCGGCAGGGCTATCCGGCAGACGCGGTGTGTCGCCTCGAACCATGTCTAGTCTCCTTCGCTCTGCCGAGATAGTTTAGGGCAAGCATCGGCAGGGTCATAGCGTCGGGCAGCGCAGGGCTCGTGATGCCCCCGCTCATTCCGCGGCGCTGCGCAGGCCGACGTCGCCATGCCGACGGGTCTGGGCCTTCACCAGCCGGTCCATCTTACGCAGATCGGCCTCTTCCAGATTAAGCGCCGCATCGACCCAGACATCGACGACGGCGATCAATTCTTCACGGGTGAGCGGGTGGACGCGATGGCGCGCCTGCAAAACCGCCTGATGCGTATTGTAGCGGCGGTCCAGCCGCGCGAGGTACGTGCGCAGGGTTGCTTCGCCATCGCCATCCTCGGCCAGGACATCCACCAGGCCCATGTCGTAAAGCTCCGTCGCCGTGAAGACGCGGCCGCTGAGGATCAGCTTCTCGGCGCGGATGGCATCCATCCGGCGTGACAGAAACGAATAGGCGCCCATGCCGGGGAACAGGTTGAACAGCACTTCCGGCAGGCCGAAAGTCGCGCTCTTTTCCGCGACGATATGGTTGCAGGACAGCGCCGCCTCGAAGCCACCGCCCAGCGCCGCGCCCTGAACGAGAGCGACGGTCGTGACCCTGTGGTCGTAGCCGGTGGCATTGGTATAGACGATGTCGATGCAGGCATGGGCATAGGCCTGAAGCGCCGCGCGGTTTCCGGCGCGGATCTGGGCGCCGAACAAGTGCAGGTCTCCGCCAAGGTTGAACGCGCCCGGAATGCGGGAGCCGACCACGACATAGCGAAACGCCGCAGGCGCCGGCGCGGTCGTTGCGCAGTAGATATCGCGCTGGATCGCGCTCATGTCGCGCAGCAGTTCCGGTGTGTAGCTGGGGCGGCCATCCGGGCGCATGAAGCAGAACAGGGCGCGGGCATGCGGATCAAGTTCCACCTGCATCGTTGGGTAGTAGCCGGATGTGAGGTTGGCGAGCGCGCCATCCTGACTTTGCAGGCGGCCCCCGGCCTGAGCGGCGGAGGCGAGTATTCGGGGATTGGTAATGAAGGTCATGGTAGTCTCCAAACAGAAAAGATGGTGATCGATGTGACGGAGGAACGAAACGCCCCCGGACCAGACTAATCTTCAGGTTGCAGGCGCCTCTTCAAGTCCACGTGTCCTTAGGCGAGTGATGCCATAGTGAAGGGTTTTTCCGGGATACGCCCGAAACCCTGGCTCGCAAATCGCCCCTAAAGGGGATAAATTTCTACGCCTATTGTGTCGCGCATCAGTGGATTGGCGGAGATTAAGGTTCTAGTCCGCGTTCACTTGGTCTAGGGATGGCGCCAGTGAGCGGGCGTCCCCCAACCTGTCCCGGGTCCGGGTGGCGTCGTAATTGGGGACGCCATGCCGTTTATCGTCATCGTTGATGACCGCGCGACGAACCGGGCGATCTTCTCGAAGCTCGCAGGTTTGCTGGGCGACGAGATCCAGGTTGAAGCGTTTTCGGGTCCTGACCCGGCGCTGGCCTGGATCGCGACCAGGACTCCCGACCTGATCATTACTGACTTCAAAATGCCGCAGATGACCGGCGCCAAATTCACGCAGCGGGTGCGTGCGCTGCCCAATGGCGTCGATGTGCCGATCATCGTGATGACCGCCTATGACGACCGCGAGTATCGATTGGAGGCTTTGGAGGCCGGTGCGACGGACTTCGTCCAGTCACCGATCGATCATGCGGAATTCGTGACGCGGGCGCGCAACCTGCTGAAGCTCGGCACCCGCCAAAAGCTGATCCGCAATCGCGCGCATGCTTTGGCGCAAGAACTTCACGACGTCGAGCAGGAGCGGCAGGAGCTGCTGCGCGACAGCCGCGATCGCCTCGCGCAGGTGATCGATACGGTGCCCGCCATGATCAGCGCATCGGATCGGCATGGTGACTGCATCTTCGTCAACGCCTTCCAGGCAAGCCTGATCGGGCCCGGCGGCCCTAACCCGAATGGCCGGGCGGCTGCCTTCGAGGGCGAGCACGGCATGCGGTCGCGGCAACTGGACGCGCGTGTCTTTTCGAGCGGTCTGCCCTTGCCGGCCTTCGAGGAGGAGATCGAGGATTCCGCCGGCGTTTCCAGAGTTTTTCTGACAACGAAGACGCCGCTGACAACCGGCCCGGATGTCGTGACTTCGGTGCTGACCACATCCCTCGACATCACCGAGCGGAAGCGTGCCGAGCGCTACCTGCATCATCTTGCCCATCACGACCCGCTGACGGGCCTGCCGAACCGCCTGCAACTTCATCTTCGCCTGCAGAACGTGGTCGATCGCGCGGCTCTGGATGAGACCGTTTTCGCCCTGCATTTCCTGGATCTCGACCGCTTCAAGAGCATCAATGACGCCTTCGGCCACCACACGGGCGATGCGCTACTCATTCAGGTGGCCGACCGGTTGCGGCGTCTTGTACGCAGCACCGACACGATCGGTCGCCTGGGTGGAGACGAATTCGCGATCATCCAAACCGGGATCGAGGGTCCGGGCGAAGCCGAGGTCCTGGCCGCCCGCATCACCGAGGCGTTCGCCGAGCCTTTCGTGCTCGACGATCGGCCCATCAGCAGCAGTTGCAGCCTCGGCATTACCTTGTTCCCGACGGATGGGACGACGCTGGAAAGCCTGCTCAAGACGGCGGATCTGGCGATGTATCGCGCCAAGCAGCGGGGTCGCAATCGGTTTTGCCGCTTCGAGCCGGCGATGCAGGCCTCGGTGCAGGATGCGGCTCAGCTTGAAATCGACTTGCGGGCGGGGCTGCTGCGGAACGAACTCACGCTCCATTATCAGCCCCAGCTCGACGCCAGCAGCCGCGCGATCACGGGGGTCGAGGCGCTGGTGCGCTGGAACCATCCGACCCGGGGTCTGCTAGCGCCTAATCATTTCCTGCCTTTGGCGGAAGACGCCGGGTTGATGGATCACCTCAACATTTGGGTGTTGGAGGCAGCCTGCCGGCAGGCTGCGGCTTGGGAAAGTGCAGCCATGCCCACCCGCGTCGCGATCAACCTGTCGGCAACCATCTTCCGCCAGCACGATATCGCACGGCTGGTCGGGGACGCGGTGACACAGGCGGGGGTGTCACCTGGCCTCATCGACATCGAATTGACCGAGACGACCTATCTCGACGACCAGGAGACGGCGCGGCGCCAGCTTCTGGAACTCCAGGCGCTCGGCATCTCCTTTTCGATCGATGACTTCGGAACCGGCTACGCGTCCTTCAGCTATATCGAAAACCTTCCCGTCAATCGGCTCAAGATCGATCAGGTCTTCATCCAGAACATCACGACCCGAACCGGCGGCTCGGCGATCATTCGGGCGATCATCGGCTTGGGCCGAGGGCTGGGGCTGCGGGTGGTCGCGGAGGGCGTGGAAACCGAGGCACAGCTGGCCGAGCTTTTGGCCGAGGGCTGCGACGAGGTTCAGGGCTTTCTGTTCAGCCGGCCGCTGCCTGCGGCGGAGTTCGAGGCCTATTACCGGGCTCATACCATCACGCTGTCCCCAGCGAGCCATTGAACTGCCGCTTCCGCCATCGGCAAATCGTTACAAATCGTTGCGAATTTGTTGGACCCCGCAGGGGGACAGTGGCAAACCGGCAAACCTGAACGGGTCAAAGACCCGCGTGCCTGGATCGGCTGCGATATCCTATGTGCCGCAACCGGATATGGTTTGAGTGAAGCTGCCGTATTTTCAACGCCCCAAAGATAGCCGCGCGGCCGAGTCCCGTAACCCTGTGCGGGCTCCCCGGCCTCGATCCACACCGGACATTGTTGCGGTTTTGCAATGGGCTGGCGCGCGTCTGCGCCGGGGCAAAGGCACCGAATACCAGATTATTCTCAACCGCCTCGTCATAGCGCTTGGGATCTTTGCCTATCTCAGCATCCTGAACAGCCGTGGGTCGCTCGACTCATCCCTGCCATTGGTTTTGAGCGCGATCTATGCCGTGTTCGGCCTCGGCTTCTTCCTAGACCTCGTCATCCGGGCGCGGCCGTCCCGGCTGCGGGTGGTGGTGCAGCTGCTCACCGATATCTCTGTGCTGTCGGTGGGGATGCATATCGGCGGCCATATCGCAGCACCGTTGTTTCCGGCCTATCTCTGGATCGCGCTCGGCTATGGCTTTCGGTTCGGCCTGCTCTACCTCCGGGTGGCGACGGCGCTCGCCCTGGTCGGGTTCCTTCTCTGCGTCATCAGCACCCGCTATTGGCGCCACGACCCCTTTCTGGCCGGGGGGCTTTCGATGGGCCTTCTGGTCATTCCCCTCTACACGGCGTCGCTCATCCGCAGCCTGTCGGCGGCCAAGCGCATTGCCGAAGAGGCAAGCCAGGCGAAAAGCCTGTTTCTCGCCAGCGTCAGTCACGAACTCCGCACGCCGCTCAATGCCGTCATCGGCATGAGCGACCTGCTGGTCAGCACGGAACTCGATGCCGAACAGCAGGACATGGTGCGCACCACGGGGACGGCCGCGCGGTCGCTGCTATCGCTGATCGACGGCATCCTCGACTTCTCCCGCATCGAAGCCGGCAAAATGCCGATGCAGCAGGCGCCCTTCGACCTGCCGACCATGATCAATAATGTCCAAAGGATCGTTTCGGCGGCGGCCAAGGCGAAGGGCATCACCGTGTCCGCCCATATCACGCCCCGCACGCCCTCTCGCTATTTGGGCGACGCCAAACATGTGAGCGAGGTGCTGCTCAATCTCGTCAGCAACGCGGTCAAATTCACTGCCAGCGGATCGGTCCTGATCTCCGTCGATGCGGTGTCGCATGACGCCGCGCGCGCGATGCTCCAGATCGAGATCACCGACACCGGCATCGGTATCGCGCCCGAGGCACAGGCCCACATCTTCGATAGTTTCACGCAGGCGGATGCGACCATCATCGATCGTTTCGGCGGCACGGGCCTCGGCCTCGCGATCTCCCGCAAGCTGATCGAACTCTACGGCGGCAGAATCGGCGTGCGGAGCGCCCTTGGGGAGGGCAGCACGTTCTGGGTCTCGCTGCCCCTGTTGAGAACCCACGAGGCGGAGCCGGCCTTGCCCGTGATGAAGATCGCGATCCTGTCCGAAGCGCCGGAGCGGTTGCAGGGATTGGTGCGCCGGCTGGAGGAACGCGGCGCCGCTGTCGCGCAGCACGCCTTGCCGCCCGCCGCCGGGTCGCGCGCCATAGGCCAGGCGATGGGCCTTCTGCGGGGTGTCGCTGCCGTCTTCGTCGATAGCGGGGATATCGAGGACGATGGGCAGATGCAGCTCTTGACCATCGGCGCAAGCGCCGCCGCGCCGCCGATCGTTCTGCTGGCGGCCCATGCGCCTGCTGATCTGCCGCCGCTCGCGGCGCGCCGGGCCTCCCTGGCGGTGCTGGGTCAGGACCCGCCGGGCACCGAAATCGATTGCGTGCTTCGCGCCATCGCGGCGCGGCTCAGCCCCGACCTTGCGCCGTCACTCGCTGACCGCCGGCGCGAGACGCCGCTGCATGTTCTGGTGGCCGACGACAATCGCATCAACCAGAACGTGGTCGCGAAGATTCTGGAGCGGGGTGGCCATACCTGCACGCTGGTCGGAGATGGTGAGGCGGCGCTGGACGCGATGGAGACTGGCGCGTTCGACCTGGTCCTGATGGACGTCAACATGCCGGTGCTGAACGGGATCGATGCGACCAAGCTGTATCGCTTCGCCACCGCCGGTGAGAAGCGGCTGCCGATCCTGGCACTGACGGCGGATGCGACCCCCGAAACGGCGGAACGCTGCCGCGAGGCGGGGATGGATCTCTGCATCGTCAAACCAGTCGAGCCGAACCGCCTGCTCGACATCATCGACGACATTTTGCCCGTGGCAGGTTTGCCCAGGCCTGTCAGTGGCAACGTCACCCCCATCAGCGACAGCCCGCGATACCGTCCGACCCAGCCAGCGATCGGCCAGGAGATGTTGCAGAGCCTGGTGGCGCTCGGCGGTCCGGACTTTCTCGCCTCCATCGCCGAGGAGTTCCTCAAGGAGGCGGAGAGCCTGACGATTGCGCTCGCAGCGGCGGCCGAGATGGGCGACACGACGCTTTTTCAGGCGGAGGCGCATGCCTTGACCAGCGCCGCCGGTAATATTGGCGCCCAGGGCGTGGTGGCGATGTGTCGGCAGTTCCGGCAACTCAACATCGGCGACCGCGCCGCGCGGCAGGCTGCGCTGCTGGGCCTCAATGAAGAGATGATCAGGGTGAAGCGCGCGCTCGAAATCGAGTGTCCGCGGTTGGGGAAGGCGATTCGGGCTTAAGCGACGTGGCATGGCGGACGACGCTTCGCTCTTCCCGCCCTACAAGACGTCGTAGGGTGAAAAAGCGAAGCGCAGTCCGCCGAACCTAAACCACCGCAGGCGCGCGTTCGGCGGCGGCCATGCCCCAACCGCCATCACCGGATGTGTCGTCGAACAAGGACGTGAGCTGGCGCATCATCGTGCCGCCCAACTCCTCCGCATCCACAATCGTGACCGCGCGGCGGTAATAGCGCGTCACGTCATGGCCGATGCCGATGGCGACCAGCTCCACCAACCGCCGGGACTCGATCTCGGTGATCGCCTGGCGCAGATGCCGCTCCAGGTAATTGCCCGGATTAACTGACAGCGTGGAGTCATCCACCGGCGCGCCGTCGCTGATGACCATCAGGATCCGCCGATGCTCGGTGCGCGCCAGCAGGCGACGATAGGCCCAGACCAGGGCCTCTCCGTCGATATTCTCCTTAAGCAGGCCCTCGCGCAGCATCAGGCCAAGGTTGCGTCGACTGCGCCGCCAAGGCGCGTCCGCCGATTTATAGATGATGTGACGCAAGTCGTTCAGCCGGCCCGGGTTGCGGGGCTTGCCGTCCTGCACCCAGCGTTCCCGGCTTTGGCCACCCTTCCACGCGCGCGTCGTGAAGCCCAGCACCTCGACCTTCACGGCGCACCGCTCCAGCGTGCGGGCGAGGATATCGCCGCACATGGCCGCGACGGTGATCGGCCGGCCCCGCATGCTGCCGGAATTGTCGATCAGCAGGGTCACCACCGTATCGCGGAAATCCGTCTCCCGTTCGCGCTTGTAGGACAGCGACTGCGTCGGTGTGGTGACGACGCGCGCGAGGCGGCTGACGTCAAGCAACCCATCCTCAAGATCGAAATCCCAGGCCCGCGTCTGCTGCGCCATCAGGCGGCGCTGCAACCGATTGGCGAGCTTGGAGACCACGCCCTGCAAATGCTGCAACTGATGATCGAGCTGCTGGCGCAGCCGCGCCAATTCTTCCGAATCGCACAGATCCTCGGCGCTGATCTCTTCGTCGAAGGCCTTGGTAAAGGCGCGGTAGGGGCTTTCCTCCCCACTGCGGTCCTTGTTCGGCTGCTGGCCGCCGGGTCGCTCATCGCCCTCGGCTTCCGCCGCCTCGTCTTCCTCGCCCTCGGTCGCGTCGTCATCCGCGGCCTCGCCCTGCATGTCCTGCGGCTCGGCGCTCAGGCTGGCATCGGCCTCGGTCTGTGACTGGCTGTCGCCTTCGCTCGAACTATCCTGCTGCGGGCTTTGCTCGGGCGCGTCGTCCCCGCCCTCCGGCTCTTCGGAGGGATCGGATTCAAGCTCTGCCTCGGCCAGATCATAGGCTGAGAGCAGCTTGCGTGCTGCGCGTGTGAAGGCCTGCTGATTGTCGGTGGTCGCGGCCATTTCAGCGAAGGCGATATCCGCCTCCGCGCCCATGCTGTCGCGCCACAGGGACAGAACCGTATCCGTCGAGGACGGGGAAGGGACGCCCGACATCCGCTCCCGCGCGAGCAGGGACAGGGCCGCCGCCAGCGGCAACTGCTCCTTGCGGGTCATCCGATCGACGCCGTCGGCCTCGACCTGCTCCGTCAGCTTGGTGTGGAGATTGGCGGCGATGCCGGCCATGTGCCGGCTGCCAAGGCTTTCGACGCGCACCTGCTCCAGCGCGTCATAGACATCGCGCGCCTCGCGGCTGGCGGGCGAGCGGGCGGAGTGGACCACCGCGTCATGATGGCGCAGCCGCAGGGCGACGGAATCCGCAGCCCCACGGAGCCGCGCGATTTCGGCTGGCGGCAAACCGCGTGTGGGGCTCGGCAAGCGGGCGCGGGCACCGGCGACGCTGGCAGGGCCGGCCTGGAAAGCGACCTCCACTTCCGGCTGTCCCGCGATGGCGCGCACCGCCCCCGCGATGGCGCGCTTGAAGGCTTCGCTGCGTTCCGTACCGTCCTTGGCGCCGCTCAAGACGAGAGGTCCTATCCGGCGCGGCGCAAGGCGCCCGTGGCAAGCTCTTCATTGAAGCAGCGCTGATAGTATTCAGCGACCGTCGCGCGCTCCGCCTCATCGCATTTGTTCAGGAAGGTCAAGCGGAAGGCGAAGTTCAGGTTCTTGAAGATGCGGTCGTTCTCGGCCCAGGTAATGACGGTGCGGGGCGACATGACGGTCGAGATATCGCCGGCGATGAAGCCCGCACGCGTCAGGTCGGCCAGCGCCACCATGCTCTCAACCCGCTTGCGGGCCGGGCTGTCCTTCGGATCGATGCCGAGCTTGGCCATGACGATGGCGGTTTCCTGGCCATGCGGCAGGTAGTTCAGGGTCGCGACGATATTCCAGCGATCCATCTGGCCCTGATTGATCTGCTGGGTGCCGTGATACAGGCCAGTGGTGTCGCCAAGCCCCACGGTATTCGCCGTCGAGAACAGCCGGAATGCGGGATGGGGGTGAATGACGCGGTTCTGGTCGAGCAAGGTCAGCCGACCCTCGACCTCCAGCACGCGCTGGATCACGAACATCACATCCGGCCGACCGGCGTCGTATTCGTCGAAAACCAGGGCGCAAGGGTGTTGCAATGCCCAGGGTAGGATGCCCTCGCGGAATTCCGTGACCTGCTGGCCGTCCTTCAGGACGATGGCATCCTTGCCGATGAGGTCGATGCGGCTGATGTGGCTGTCGAGGTTGATGCGCAGACAGGGCCAGTTCAGCCGGGCCGCAACTTGCTCGATATGGGTGGATTTGCCGGTGCCGTGATAGCCCTGGATCATCACCCGCCGGTTGAAGGCGAAGCCCGCGATAATGGCGAGCGTGGTGTCATGGTCGAACTGGTAGGTGGGGTCGATCTCGGGCACATGCTCTGACGCCGTGCTGAAGGCCGGCACGGTGATATCGGAATCGATCTTGAAGACGTCGCGAACCTTGAGCGTGATGTCCGGCGTGCCGAGGGTCCCGACAGTCCTGGTGGTCGCGATGCCGGAATTGGCGCCATTCATCATCGAAAAGAACGTCCTGTTGTGTTGCAGTCAGAGTAGCGGCGGTGACCAATGCCGCAAGGCCCAGGGCGCCGCCTTCCGTTCATATAGTGGCGACCGGCATCCCCCGCGAGGTCGCCGCCTCTAACAATGGGGTCTCAGGATCGCGCCATCTGTCGTTCCTCGGCCGGCCACAAGGTGCGGAGCGTCGCATAGGCGATGTTGATCGCCTTGATCTGCTCCTCGGCTGCGTTGCCGCCGCCATTCGCGTCCGGATGATGCTTCTTGGCGAGTGTCTTGTAGCGCGCCTTCACGACATCCAGGCTCACCGGCCAACCCAGCCCGAGCACCGCCAAAGGCTGTCGCAGTTCCTGCGGCGCATGGTCCGCCGCTGGCTCGGCCGAGCCGGTGCGCCGCCCGGCGAGATCAAGGAAGGGGTCGCGCAGGATCGCCTCATCTGGCAGGCGGGGGCCGCCATTGGCACCGAGACGCCAGGTTGGCCGCTGCCACGAAGCGTCCGCCCGCAACTCGACCTCAATCTGCCCCGGCGTCATATCCTTGTAATAGTCCCAGCTCGCGTTGTAGGCGCGCACATGCTCCAGGCAGAGCCACAGATACTCGTTGAGAGAGGTCCGGGACCGCGGCGCCTTGTAGCAGCCCAGCGCGCTGCAATCAGGCATGTCGCACAACCGGCCCGGCGCGTCCGGGTCGGGCGCGTAGGCCCGGGCACGGGGGACGCGTCTGGTTGTCATGGACGCTATATGGTCGCCCGCCGCCATTCTTGGCAATCCCGTCCTTGCCCCTTCGCAACTCCAGACGCGCACGGCAGAATCACGCGGGGGGTTCTTGAAACACGCCGGGTTTGCCCTCAAGCTGACGTCATGACGAGGTCCGACCGCATCACTGAGACACTGACCCGCACCTTCGCGCCACTGTCGTTGGACGTGGTCGATGACAGTGGCAGCCATGCCGGTCATTCCGGTGCGGCAGTGGGCGGAGAGACCCATTTTAACGTCATCATGGCGGCCGAATGCTTCGAGGGCATGACCCGCGTCGCGCGTGCGCGTGCCGTCAATGATGCACTGGCGGATGAGTTTGCGGCCGGCCTGCACGCCCTGGCCCTGACGCTGCGGACCCCGGCGGAGCGCGCAAAAACCCTCTGAAACGTCACGCTCGGTGCGGAATGATTTGCACCTCGCGGCGAATCTGTGCCTCCTTTCCGCAAAACAGGGTGTGTTAACCAATAATGTCAGCCGTCGCGATGGACGATATTGATCGTGCAATCCTTCGCCTCATCGCGCGCGATGCGTCCCTCTCCTTGGCCGAAATCGCGGCACAGGTCCGCCTTACGCCGACGCCCTGCTGGAAACGCATCCGCCGGCTGGAGAAGGACGGCGTCATCAAGTCCCGCGTCGCCGTTCTGGACCAGAAGGCGCTGGGCCTGCCCGTCTCGGTCTTTGTCTCGGTCGAAACGACTGACCATTCGGCTGAGTGGCTGACCCGTTTCGCCGAACTGGTGGAACGCACGCCCCAGATCGTCGATGCCTGGCGTATGGGGGGTGATGTGGACTATCTTCTGCACGTCGTCGTGCCCGATATCAGTGCCTATGACGCCTTCTACCGCCAGTTGATCGCCGCTCTACCCCTCCGCAACGTGACGAGCCGTTTCGCGATGGAGCGCATAAAGTCGGCGCCTCTACCTATCTAGCGACCCTGAGGAGAACGACCCTGCAAGACGATCCCGATCAGCGCCGTGATCCGCCCGATGGGGGCGGCGCTGGCACAGGCGCCGTCATCCGCGCGGCTCTGGACGCGGTGGGAACGCTGCCGGACAGTGAGATCGCACTCGCTGAGACGGCGCTGCTGTTTGCCCGGCTTGATGAGCCTGAGGCGGATTGGCGTGGTGCGCGCAACCATCTGAGCCTGCTCGCGCGGGAGGCGGCGGAACTGTCTCATTGGGCGGGCGAAAGCGCCGCCGCCCAGGCCGAAGCGCTGTCGGGCATGTTGGGCGCCCGCCATGACTATAGCGGCGATTATGAAACCTATGACGATCTTCAGAACGCCAATCTGATCAGTGTCACCGAGCGTCGTCGCGGCCTGCCGATCAGCCTCGGCCTCATCTGGCTGCACTGTGCCGAGGTCGCTGGGTGGGACTGCTACGGCATCGATATCCCCAGCCACTTCATCCTCGGCCTCGACGCGGATGATGGCCGGGTCATCATCGATGTCTTCGCCAGCGGCCAGACGCTGGATGATGAGGACCTCGAAAACCTGCTGATGCGCGTCCAGGGCAGCAAGCCGCAGCGTGGCGGCACCATCGGTCGCGGCCGCATGGGCAAGCGGGATGTTCTGTTGCGGCTGCAACGTAACATTGCCCATAGGCGGTACAAGGCGAAGAACCTGCCTGGCACGCTTCTCTGCGTCGAGGACATGCTGAGGATCGCGCCCGAAACGATCGCCTTATGGCAGGAAGCGGCGGTGCTCAACCAGCAGCTCGACCAGATGGCGGCGGCGGTTCGTTGCATGGGGCGCGTCGTGGCGCTGATACCGCCAGGCGAGGACGCCGATGTCGCCCGCGCCACCATGCGCCGGCTGCGCAGCCGCTTGAACTAGCAGCCTGCGTCTTGCCACTTATGACGAGGGTTGAAGCCCTTCGCCTCTCATGACATCGAGGAAGCCTTGTTTGGAAAGGGCTGCATCGATCGTCTGGCTCAGAGCGATCTGAACGACGAAACGCAGCTTTTCGACGGAGCCGAAAGCGCCGCTTTCGAAGTCCAGAAGGCTACCCTCCAATAGATCGGTGGCGACCGTATCTCGGTAAATCTCGCGCCCCAGCCGGCGGCTGGTCAGCGTCAGGGTCAAGCGAATTTGGGCCTCTCGGCGCAGATACTGGTCACTCTCGAATTGCTCGATCGTGACGTTCATGTCGATGTCGCCTTGTCCACTGGCCGCCAGCAAGCCGCGCGTGGCAAGCGCCGCGCGAAAGGCCTGTGAGACCACGTCTGCCAGTGGGGTCGGCGCGTTGAGCACCTTGAGCGGGTTGCCATAGCCGCCGCGGATCGCGCCAAACCACCGAGGATCGTCCTCGCCCCGTTGATCGATGGTGCTGACGCTGATCACGATCGGTGGCCCGGAACGCGCGATGAACACTGTCGGCTGATAGACCAGCGGAACGATATGGGCGCAGGCGGCAAGTGCGAGCATCAAGACCAGTATCGGAAGCCGGAACAAAATCTTCATGGAACGAGTGCGCATGCGCGGTGGTTCACGTCAAGCGTGCTTCAAAGACTACCGCGCTGCACGACCGTATTGAGAAAGCGATGTGGTGACTCTGCATCGCTCTCCACGCACCTCGTCATGGCATGCCTTCGAATGCCATGACGAGAGACTTGGTCTTTGAACCTGCTTAACTCCATCGCACTCTGGAGTCAGCAGCTCTACTTATCGATGAACTGCGGATCGATGACCGTGTCGTAGGTGATCGGCATCTTGATCTTGCCCAGCTTGCCCCAGATGTCGAGACCGAGCTTGATCACGCCATTCGCGGCGCCGGGATTGGCGGAGGTGCCGAAATAGGACTTGTTCAAAGCGGCGTCATAGAAGTTCACGCCACCGGCGGCGCTTGCAAAGTCAGCCGGATTGGACAGATATCCGCCGACGCTCTTGGCCATATCGGCATAAGCCTCCTTCGGATGTGCCTTGGTATAATCAACGGCTTTGATGATGCCATCGACCAGCGCCTGGACATCGGCAGGATCGTTCTTGATGGTGTCGCAACGCAGAATCAGAACATCGAGAATGACGCCGGGGGTAGCGGCGCTGTTGATGAGGATCTTGCCCTTGTCATGCTCCTTCACGAAGGAGAGGTTCGGCTCCCAGGTCACGGCGGCAGGAATACGGCCGGCGATGAACGCGGCGGCGGCATCATCGGCCGTCATGTTCACGACCTTGAAGTCGCTCTGCGTCATGCCCTGTTTGGCGAGCAGGTAATTGAACCAGAACTGGCTCGTGGAGCCCTCGTTCATGGCGATTTCCTTGCCCTTCAACTGGGCAATGCTGGTGATGTCCTTGCCAGCGACCATGCCATCTGCGCCATGGCTGTCATCGAGCGCCATCACCGCCTTGAAGCAAAATTCCGACGAGCGATACTTCAGAATTTCGTCGAGCGTGACGGCGGACCCTTGAATCTGCCCAGCCGCCATCGCGCCCATGGCGAGCGTCGAATCGCTGACGATGGTCAGGTTGGCGTCGAGCCCCTTCTCCTTGAAGTAGCCAAGATCGCGCGCAAGGAACATCGGGCCGTACCCGACCCAAACGGTCATTGCGATGGTCAGCTTGCCGGCCTGGGCCGGAACCGCCGCGCCCATCGTCAAGGCCGCACCCATGGCGAGGCCGATCGCCGCACAAGCGCCGCGCCGCCAGCCGAATGTCTTCTTCATTCTGGAAGTCTCCTGTTCAGGTTTGGGATCATCGTGGCGCTTGAGGCAACGTGGCGTCGATGATGGCGCGCACGTCGAACGGCAGCAACTCCGCCACTTCACGCTTGAAGCGGACGGGAGCATCGGAACGAGGAGCATCAAGCTCCTCGGCAAAGCGGCGGCCGCTCCATGTCGCGGCGGCGATGGTGCCGGGCGCGAGAGCGTCACCAAGAAGTGTCACACTCCTAATACCGGCACTGGACCAGTCATCGGCGCGGTGCTGGAGGTCGTCGAACAATTGTCGCTCCGGCAGCCGGCTGGTGACCAGAAGAACGGACTGGGCCTCGATGGTTTCCTCTCGCCCGGTGAAGATGCAAGCGAGGGTCGCGGTCTCTGCGCCGATGGCACGGATGACGCGTTGTGGAATGATTGTCACGCCAATCTCGATCAGCCGGGTTTGGATGCGATGCTGCTCCATGGTGTTGCGCGTCCAGTTCGCGACATCGGGCGTCGGCATCGCGAAGCTGACGGCGTACCCTTCCCGCACCAGCAGCTCCGCCAGCACATTGGCCATGACATAGTGGTCGTCGTCATAGATCAGAACGGAACGACCGTTCGGGCGAAGCCCCTCCATAAGATCATCCGGTGTCAGCACATCGGCCGCTGGGTGGATCGGCATCGGCGTGACCACATTGCGTGACACCGTATCCCGACGCCAGCGCGACCCGGTGGCGATCGCCACATGGCCAAAACCCATCGACAGCACATCATCGGCCGTAAGATCGCTGCCAGGATACAGGGTCACATTCGGCATCGCCGCAATCTGGCCCAGCCGGTAATCCGCGACACGGCCCCAGGCCGACAGCCCCGGCAGCAGCTTTTCGCGAGCCACGCGACCGCCGAGCACGGTGCCGCGTTCGGCCAGCGCCACCTCATAGCCGCGGCGGCCGAGCATCATGGCGGCTTCCAGGCCCGTGGGGCCGGAGCCCACCACCAGCACGGTCTCATCCGAGGCGCGCCGGGCGATGCGCTCGGGGTGCCAACCCCGCCGCCATTCCTCCCCCATCGAGGGGTTCTGGGTGCAGCGGATGATGGAGGCGGTGTGATCGCCGGCGACGCAGATGTTGCAGCCGATACATTCGCGGATGTCTTCCAGACGGCCTTCCTCGATCTTCTTGGGCAGGAAGGGATCGGCGATGGAGGGCCGTGCCGCGCCGATAAAGTCCAGGACGCCTTGGCGAACCATCCGCACCATCGTGTCCGGCGAGGTGAAGCGCCCGACGCCAACCACCGGCTTGGTCGTGAGCTGTTTCACGCCGAGGACATAGGGTTCCTGATAGCCCTCTTCGGCGAAGCGGGAGGTTTGGCTGTCATTATCCCAGCTCGACAGGGTCAAATCCCAAAGGTCCGGCAGCTCTGCCATATGGGCAATTACGTCACGCGCTTCGGCGGCGTGAAAGCCTTCCTCACCGATCAGTTCATCCATGGAAATGCGGCAGGCGACGGCGCAGCGATCGCCCACAGTGTCCCGCACGTCCGAAATCAGTTCGCGCAGCAGCCGGGCGCGGTTTTCCAGCGAGCCGCCATATTCATCGGTGCGGGTGTTGTAGCGGCGCGACAGAAAGAACATCGGGCCGCCGAAAAGCTTGCCGGCATAGACATAGACGATGTCGTAGTCGGCCTGTTTGGCGCGGCGCGCGGCATCACGGTGCCAACGGCGCAGATCGGCGATGTCTGTCTTGTCCATCGCCCGCGCCTGCACGGGATCGTTGAAGATGCTGGCGACCGGCAGATGCGCCGGACCCATGGGGATTTCACGGGAATAGAGGTTCGGCGCATTCATGCCGTTATGGCAAAGCTGCAACCCTGCGAGGGCGCCGTATTCATGAACGGAATTCGCCATGCGGGACAGCATGGGCAGATCCTGGTCATCCCACACTCGTAACTCGATAAAGGGCGTAATCTCGGCACTCGGATGGATTTCCGCCTGCTCGGTGCAGACCACGCCCCATCCGCCCTCGGCTTTGACCGCGCGCATGGTGGCAAGCGCGGAAGGGTCGCGGTATCCCATGCCGTTGCAATGCGGCACTTGGAAGAAGCGATTCTTCGCCGTTACGGGGCCGATCTTCACCGGTTCGAACAGCACATCGTAGCGGGGATCGCGGCTCATGGCGCGCCCTCAGTGCTCTTCATCGATCTCGTCATGCAACAGAGCGATAATCTGGCGTTTGATGGCGATGAAGTCGGGATCGAGCATCATGTCGAGTGAGCGGGGGCGCGCGATGGGGATGGGCACTGTCGCCTTCATCCGGCCGGGTCGCGCCGTCATCACATGCACACGGTCACCCAGGATGATCGCCTCGTCGATGTCATGGGTCACGAACAGCACGGTCTTGTGGCTGTGTTCCCACACCCGCAGCAGCAGCTTCTGCATGGTCGATCGGGTCTGGCTGTCGAGCGCGCCGAATGGTTCGTCCATCAGCAGCACCTTGGGGTCATTGGCCAGGGCGCGGGCAATGGCCACGCGCTGCTTCATGCCGCCAGAAAGCTGCTTGGGATAATGCGCGGCGAATTGATCCAGCCCGACCTCGTGAAGGTAATGGGCTACGATCTCCTTCCGCTGCGCCGACGGCAGGCGACGGCGCTTCAACCCGAATTCGACATTCTCGGCGACGGTCAGCCAGGGGAACAGCGTATAGGCCTGGAAGACCATGCCGCGATCGCGGCCGGGGCCGTTCACCTCGGTGCCGCCGACCACAATCTCCCCGCCCGTGGCATCCAGCAGACCCGCCGCGAGATACAGCAGGCTCGATTTGCCGCAGCCGGATGGCCCCACGATGACAGCGAATTCCTTGTCCGCGACATCGAAGGACACCCGGTCGAGTGCCAGAACTGACTGTTTGCCGCTGGCATAACGCAGTTCGACCGCGCGTGCGTCCAACAGTGGCGTCATCACCGCGCTCATGCCGCCCATCCCGCAAATTTCGCGCGCAGCAATCGAAAGAAGGTGTCGGTGATGAGGCCGAGCAAGCCGATGATGCCGATCGCGAGGAAGATTTTATCGACCTGGAAGCCGCGCATCGCCTGCATGCTCATGAAGCCCAATCCGCTGCTGGCAGCGACGAGTTCGGCGACCACGAGATAGGTCCAGGCCCAGCCCATGGTGATGCGCAGCGTATCGATGATGCCCGGGCGCGCCGCCGGCAACAGCACATGGGTCAGCACATCGCGCCGCGACGATCCGAGGGTATAGGAGGCGTTGAGCATATCCTCCGGCACTGCGGCAACGACATCCATGATCATCACGAGCTGCTGGAAGAAGGTGCCGAAGATGATGATGGCGACGCGCTGGCTGAGACCAAGGCCGATCCACAGGATGAAAAGCGGCACGAAGGCCGTGACCGGCAGGTAGCGGATGAAATTGACCATCGGCTCAAGCGCCGACTGCACGATCTTGTACGTGCCCATCAGCAGCCCGAGCGGTACGGCAACCACCGAGGAGATGATGAAGCCGAGCAGGATCACCTGCACGCTGGACCAGATATTGGGCCAGATCGTGCCATCCCCGAACATTTCTATGGCGCGTTGGATGACGGCCGTGGGCGAAGGCAGGAAGATGTCCGGCATGATGCCGCCATAGGTCAGGGCGGACCAGACGAGCAGGATCACGGCCCAGACCGATAGGCCGGCAATCACACTGGCCCGCGCCGAGATCGGCGCGCGCGGTGTCATCGCGCGGTCGATGAAGCTCCGCTGCCGACCCGGCTTGGACACAGGAGCGGGGGGCGCCGGGTGGCTATGTGCCGCCTCGATATGGGCCGGACCGGAGCTTCCGTCGGCCGGCAGCATGGTTTTCGCACTTCTCATGGATGACTTTAACGCAAGAACCATTCCAGGCCCAAGATCGGCCGGATCGAAGGTCTATGTTAGGCTCCGCCCATGAGCCGAACCGTCGAAACCCTCGCGCGTCTGGTCGCCTTCCCGACCATCACGCGGGGGCCCAACCGCGATCTGATGGCGTGGCTCGCGGACCGGCTGACCGTGATCGGCGCCATCGTGCGGGTGATGCCGGGCACGGATGACGACCGCGTCAACCTCTTCGCGACCATCGGGCCGATGGGCGCCGATGGCGTCGTGCTCTCCGCCCATGTCGATGTGGTGCCGGTCGCCGGCCAAACCTGGTCCGGCGATCCCTTCATCCTGCGCGAGCAGGATGGCCGCTTGCATGGGCGTGGGTCGGTGGACATGAAGGGCTTCCTCGCCGGTATGGTGACGGCAGCCCAATTGGCGAGCCGCATGCCGCTGCGGCGCCCTCTGCATCTCGCCATCTCGCATGACGAGGAGATCGGCTGTGTCGGTGTGCGGCCAATGCTGCGGCTCTTGGCTGAGGAGGGTTTCACCGCTGCTGCCTGCGTCGTAGGCGAACCGACCGGGCTGCGCATCGCGACCGGGCACAAGGGCAAGGTTGCTGCGCTGATGCGATGCCGGGGCCTGGCCGCGCATTCGGCCAATCCGGGGCGCGGCATCAATGCCATCGGCCTTGCGGCGGCGATGGTGGCCGAGGTCGAGGCGATCGGGCTGTGGTTGTCGGAGGGCGGCATCCGCGACGCGGCGTATGAGGTGCCGCATGGCACCGCGCAGGTTGGGACCATCAATGGCGGCACGGCGCTGAATATTGTGCCCGCCGATTGCGCCTTCGCCTTCGAACTGAGGTTGCCGGCTGGGGAAGACGCGGGCGTGCTGCTCGACCGTCTCCGCGCCGCTGCCGCGCGGATTGTGGCTGTCCGGGGCGGGACGATCGAGATCGATGTGACCAACGCCTATCCGGGTCTGGCCGAGCCCGAGGACTCCGTCGCGGTCAGCCTCGCCGCCGCTGCCGGCGCCTCCACCGCCTTCACCAAGCTCGACTTCGGAACCGAGGGCGGCTTGTTCCGGGAGGTTTTAGGCATTCCCACGGTGATCTGTGGTCCCGGATCGATCGACCGCGCGCATAAGCCGGACGAGTACATCACGCGAGACGAGTTGGCGGCGGGGGATGCCTTCCTCCGGGCACTGGTAGAGGGGCTGACAAGGTAGGCACTCCGCGCTTCTCATTGGCTGCGCGAATCCTTATGCTTTCTCTATGGATGATCCTCTGAATCCTCTTTCCGCTCGGACGGAATGGACCGAGGCCACGGAACGCGCTGAGGTTCAGCGTATTGACGTTGCCAGTGTCAGGCGCAAAATCGCGGAGGCTGATACCGATCCTCGACCCTCTCTGACACAGGAGGAGGTCAACAGGCATTTTGAGCGGCGGCGTTCTCATGCGCTCAAGGAGCCGTGAAGCGGCTTAGGCTCACCTATCGCCCGGCTGCTTTAGCGGACCTCGATTCCATTTTTGATTTCATCGAAGCGGACAACCCGACGCGAGCCGCCAGTTTTGTGGACGAGATCCTATCTCGATGCGGCGCTCTGGGCGTTTACCCAGAGCTTGGACCTGTCCGCCATGACCTCGGTGTGGGCATTCGGATCTATCCAATGTTCGGTCGTATCGTCGTTGCATATCGCGTCGACGAAGATGCGGTACAGGTTATACGCGTGTTCTCCAGTGGCCAGGACTATGCGACCATTCTGACCGACGGAGACACACCACTGTGACGTCGGTGGCTCAGGCAAACCCCTCCAGCACGATCTTGCCGCGCGCCTTGCCGCTTTCGAGCATCGTATGCGCCCGCTTCAGGTTCGCGGCGTTGATGGTCCCGTAGTTCTCGCCCAGCGTCGTGCGGATGCTGCCCGCGTCGATGAGACGCGCCACCTCGTTCAGCAGCGCGCCTTGCTCCGCCATATCGGCCGTCTGGAAGATCGACCGCGTATACATCAGCTCCCAATGCGTCGAGACGCTTTTGCGCTTGAACAGATTGACGTCGAGGGTCGAAGGATCGTCGATCAGCCCGAACCGCCCCTGCGGTGCGATCAGCGCCTCGATCTCTTTCAGATGCGCATCCGTATTGGTGGTCGAAAACACGAATCCGATCGGGCCCAGGCCAAGGGCCGCAACCTCCGCCCCCAGCGGCTTGCTGTGGTTCACCACGTGATGGGCGCCGAGATCGCGCACCCAGCTTTCCGTCTCGGGCCGGGACGCCGTGCCGATCACGGTCATATCCGTCAGGTGGCAGGCAAGCTGGATGGCGATGGACGCGACACCGCCGGCGCCGCCGATGATCAGGATCGCGGGCGGGAAGCCCGGCACCGGCTTGCGCACGTCGAGGCGATCGAACAGTGCCTCCCACGCCGTGATGGCGGTCAGCGGCATGGCCGCCGCCTCGGCCCAAGTCAGGGATTTTGGCTTGTGACCGACGATACGCTCATCGATCAGATGAAACTGGGCATTGGTGCCAGACCGCGCGATGTCACCGGCGTAAAAGACCTCGTCGCCGGGCTTGAACAGCGTTGCGTCGGGCCCCGTCGCTACCACCACGCCGGCGGCGTCCCAGCCGAGCACCTTCCAGCCGCCGGCCTCGGGCGCCGCGCGCTTGCGGACCTTGGTATCGACTGGATTGACCGAAATGGCCTTGATCTCGACGAGCAGGTCGTACCCCGTGGCCTGTGGCGTGGGCAGGTCGATATCGACAAGCGAGGCGGGATCTTCGATCGGAAGCGAGGCCTGATAACCGACGGCGCGCATGGAACTCTCCTTCAAGGTGCCTTCGGCAAGACATAGGTGCGGATCGCATCCGCCCAACCGGATTCGTCATTCGTGCCCGTCACGACCATTGCGGCGGCCTTCACGGAGTCAGCCGCGTTGCCCATGGCGACGGACAGCCCCGCCACCTTGAGCATCGGCACATCGACATTCATGTCCCCCAGGCAGCACATCGCCTCCGGCGAGACGCCGATGATGCGGGCAAGCGCCAGGGCGGCATGGCCCTTGTTGGCATCGACATTGGTGACATCGACATAATAGGGAGAGGAGCGGTTGACCGAGGCGACCTCGCCCATCAGGCCCTGCAACTCCGCCTCGACCCGCGCCACGCGGTCGAACTCCTTGCTGGAGGACATGATCTTGTTGGTGCTGTCGAGATAGGGCTCGAAATCATCGACCACGGTGAAGGTATTGCGCGTCACCTCCGCCTCATGCGCGACATAAGGCCCATCGCCGCCCTTCACATACCAGCCGTCGCCGGCGAAGACCCAGACATCGAGGCCGGCTGCGGTCATATGCGCGACCGCTGTGCGAGCGGCGTCACCGGGGATCACGAGCTGGTCGAGGATCTGCTCATCCGCGCCCACCGTCTCCCCGCCATTGAAGCCGGCATGGGGCGTCTTCAGGCCCAGCGCTTCCAGATACATCTTCATGCCGCGCGGCGGCCGGCTGCTGACAAGGCACAGCACGATGCCCGCGTCGCGCAATTCCTGGGCTGCCTTGATGGTCTCGGGATGGAGGGTCTTGTCGTGGCGCACGAGCGTGCCGTCGATATCGCTGACGACGAGGCGGATCGGCGTGGTCCCGGTGTAACCGCTCATGGCGCATCTCCAATTTGCGGTGGAAGAGACGGCGTCGCGCAAGCCCGGTCAAGGCGGGCAGGAATGACAAGCGACAGTCTCGATTGCGGCGCGCTGCGCCTTCACCATCCAAGCGAGGTAGGGCGGAAAAGCGTAGCGCATTCCGCCGAGTGACAGCGGCGCCTAAAGCGGTCGCGGCGCCGCCAAGGAGTCTGCCTGCGGAAAGACCGCCGGATCGGGCGGAGCCAAGGCGACCCAGCCTTGTTCTCGAAAATATATGTGCAACTGGGCCACCACGAGGGTGCTCAAGCGCTTGTCCTGAGCCGTGAGCGTCACCTGTGAGCCGGCCAGAAGCCCTGCTGCACCGCCCGCCATTCCCAGTACCTGCCCCGTTCCAACCGCGCCGAACAGGCCGAGGCCTGGACCCGGCATCCGCCCCGTCGTGCTCCGGCTGTCGAAATGCGCGACCGGCACGGCCATCGGCCCGCGCAAGTCGATCACTTGCGTGGCGAGACCCAGCTCGACGCGACCCGCACCGAAACCCACCGTCAGTCGCAGCGCCTGGTTGCCTGCCCTGAAGGTCGTGACCTTGCAGCGGATCAGCAGAGTGCGGGCAGATCCAGCCACCACCAGGGTGTTCGGCGGCAAGGCGATGACCTGGATCTCCGGCTGCCGCAACCCGTCGATCATCCGGCGCTGCATCTCCGCATCGATCCGCGCCCGATCGGCATGATCCGGATCCTGGGCCAGAGCGGAGTCATCCAGGGCCAGAAGCAGCCGCGTCGGCGGCAAGGCAGGGGCAGGGGATGCCGTGGAAAGGATCGCCGAACTGGTGGTCCGCGCGCATCCGCCGAGCAGGAGCAGGGCGCCGCACAATCCGATGGCAGCCAGACGCCCGCTCACAGCGCGGCATCCACGCGCAGGCTGAGTGCCCGGGCCACGCCCCACACCACGTCGCTGTCCAATCGATCCAGGGGCGGACGCAGTCCGGGCGTCCCCAGGATCGCCAGGGCGGGATAACGCGCCCGGTCTTGCGCCGGCAGGCGATCTGCGATCGCGGCGATGCGCGCCATACACCGCTCGACGGCGTCCCGGCGCAGATCGTCCCGGGCGAATTGCGAGCGGGTGAGACCACCGAGATAGGTCTCGATTCGGCCGATGTCGCGGCGGATTCCTGCCCGAAGCCTTTGGCGCGCACGCTCAGCCGTCATGTCAATACCGTCCGAACCATCACAAGGACGCTCCTAAGCCGGCATCTTGATAAAGTCAAACGTTTGACTAATTTCTGTAAGCCGCTCCTGCTATGGGCCGGTCGCAACCGTCAGGGTAGGAAGCTCCATGCCCAACACCTCCCCCAAGCCGCCCCGCGCCACGCCGCAATCCCGTGGCGAGGAAGCGCGTCTTCGCATCCTGGAGGCGGCCATCGAGGAATTCGCGGCGCGCGGCTATCGCGGCGCGAGCACCCGGCAACTGGCGGAAAGCGCCGGGGTCAATCTCGGCGCGCTCACCTACTACTTCGGCGGCAAGCCCAATCTCTACACCGCAGCGCTGGAGCATGTGATCGCGCGTATCGACGATGTGACACGGCCAATGGCAGAGCGAGTTCTGGCCGCACTCGCCGACGACCGGGCCGCGCCGTCACAAGACCTGCGACCCCTGCTTCTGGCCTTCCTGGATCAGTGGCTGGATATCATGCTCGGGCGCTCGAACCTGCAATGGCGGCCGAGTTGGTCGCTGCTGCTCACGCGCGCCGAGGTCGAGCCGCCGGAAGCCGATCTCTGGCCCTATCGCACCACGTACGCCCTGGTACTCGACCCTTGCGCGGCCCTTGTCGCCCGCATCATCGCGCGCCCGGAGGTCGATGACGAATGCCGGATCCTGTCAATTGCGCTGCTGGGACAGGCATCAGCCTTCAAACGACAGCTCGACGGCCAGCTCCGCGCCCTCAATTGGACAGATATCGATGAGGACCGGCGGGATCAGCTCCGCGCCGTGCTGCACCGGAATGCCATCGCCGCCCTCGACAATGCGACGGGCGTTACTCGGGCAGTTCCGCTATAATGTCGATTTCCACCACCCATTCCGGCCGGGCGAGGGCCACAATCACCAGCCCTGTGAAGACCGGAAACACGCCCTTCAGCCAACGGCCGACCACCCGATACACCGTCTCCCGGTAGCGGATGTCGGTGAGGTACACCGTGACCTTGCAGATATGCTCGAGCTCGGCGCCACATTCGCTCAGAAGAAGGGCGATGTTCTGCATCACCTTCTCGGCCTGGCCGGCGGGATCGCCCACGGCCACATTTTCCCGCGTGTCGAGATCCTGCGGCACCTGCCCGCGCACATAGATCGTGCGTCCCGCAACGACAGCCTGGCACAAGTCGTTGTCGAGGTTCTGCTCGGGATAGGTGTCGCGCGTATTGAAAGGGCGAATGCGGCGGTGGATCAATCGGTCTACTCCGCTGCCGCTTTGGACGGCGCTTCGCCGCCCGCGACGCGATCCGACAGGCCGGCCGCGCGATGCACGAAGCGCAAGGGCTCGTCCCAATCGAAATTGCGATAGACGGCGGCGAGATGCGCGAAGGGTGGCGCCTGGGCAAAAAGCTGGAAGGTCAGCCGGTGGCCTGCATAGTCTGAATTGAGCAAGTCGCGGGCCAAAGCCAGCAGCTTGCGGCGGTCATCGGCCTGCCATTCGTCGTTGACCGAATAGTATTTCTCCAGCCACGGCCCGGTTTCGGGATCGCGGAAGGACGCGACATCCGGCGTCACGCAAATCTGCCCGCCGCAAAGTTCGCGGGCGAGGTGCATCATTTCATGAAGCTGGGAGCAGGCGAAAACCCGGCCGGTCATCAGCAGGGATTGGTTGGGCATCAGCAAGCCGCCGGGGCTGCGCTCGGCGGTGGCGATCGCCGCCGTCAGATGACATCCCCTGCGTCTTGCTCGGCTAAGGCCGAGCATGACGTGCCCTCTTTAAGTGCCGATGTGGCGCAGCGGCTTGCCGGCCATCAGGTTCGCCTCGATCCCTTCTAGGGTGATGCCCTTCGTCTCCGGCACGAAGAAGAAGGTGAAGAGGATGAAGACGACGTTCAGCGCGGCATAGATGCCGAAGGTGGGGCCATTGCCCAAGCCGTTCAGCATCGACAGGAAGGTGATGCCCACGATGAAGTTCGCCACCCAGTTGGTGAAGGTGGAGGCGGCGATGCCGAAGTCCCGGCCCTTGGTGGGCTGAACCTCCGAGCACAGGACCCAGATCAAGGGGCCGGCGGACATCGCGAAGCCGGTGATGAAGATCAGCAACATGGCGACCGCAAACAGCCGCATGGCGAGGTCATGGGTGCCGATATGAAGCAGAAAGCCGAGCACGCCCATGCCGATGGCCATGACGGTGAAGCCGGTCAGCAGAACCGGCCGGCGGCCGAGACGATCGACCAGGCCGATGGCGATGAAGGTGGCCAGCACATTCACGAGGCCGACGATCGCCGTGCCCCACAGCTGGGCGTGGCCCTGGAAGCCGGCGACTTCGAAGATGCGCGGTGCGTAATACATCACCACGTTCATGCCGGTGAATTGCTGCACGACCTGAAGAATGATGCCGAGAAAGACCGAGCGCCGAAAATTGGAGTTCTGCCGGAACAGCGACCAGCCGATCTGCGGCCGGCGCAACTGCTCTTCGATCTCGCCCACTTCCTTATCGACGGCGGCCTTATTGGCGCGCAGGGCGGTTAAAACCTCGCGCGCCTCGCGCTTCTGGCCGCGCATCATCAGCCAGCGCGGGCTGTTGGGCAGGCGGGTCACGCCGATCAGGAACAGGATGCCCGGAACGGCGACGATGCCGAGCATCCAGCGCCAGGCGCCAGAATAGGAGAAGAGCGTGTCGGACACGAAGGCCGCGAGGATGCCGATGGTGATCATGAGCTGATAGGTCGAAATCATCGACCCTCGTTTCTCGGGCGGCGCGATTTCGGAAATATACAGCGGCGCCGTGAAGGTCGCGATGCCGATCGCCACGCCCAGCACAACGCGCGCCACGATCAGCGACTGGATGTCCCAGGAGAAGGCGCAGAACAACGATCCGACCACGAAGAGGATGGCGCCGAGAATGAGGGACAGTTTGCGGCCGAGCCGGAAGGACAGCATGCCGGCGGCCAACGCGCCGACCGCCGCGCCGAACATCATGCTGCTGACGATCCATTCTTTGGCCTGGTCGGAGGCGTGGAAGGCCTTCCCGATGAGGTCGAGCGCGCCCGAGATCACCCCGATGTCGAGACCGAACATGAGGCCGGCCAGCGCCGCCATCCCGCCCGTGAAAAAGGTATATTGCTCGCGACCATGAATGGCGGCGGAGCTGTCCTGGACAATGGCACTCATGGCGGGATCCCTCACGCGCTGTTGCAGCCGCAATAAGCGCTCTGCACTATTCGTCCAGCAGCATCCCGCACACAGGACCCATGCCGCCGGGGCATCGTCACACCGGTCTGGCGCCTGGGGATGACGATGGTGTTGCGGTCTTGCCGAAGTCGACCCGCAGATGTGGCAGCGCATGCGGATAGTCGGCCTGCACGAAAGCGATCAGTTTTTCCCGCACCTCGCAGCGCAGATCCCAACACTGCGGCGCCGTTCGTGCGCTGACCAAGGCCCGTAACTCGATGACCGAATCGCGCGCGTCGCTGACCTGGAGGTTGATGACCTTGCCGTCGCAGAGCGGGCTTTGGGCGGCGATTTCGTTCAGTTTGTCGCGCACCGCCTGCACCGGCACGCTGTAATCAAGATAGAGATACACCGAGCCGATCAGGGCTCCGGATTCTCGCGTCCAGTTCTGGAAAGGTTTTTCCAGAAAATAGGCGATCGGCAGCACCATCCGCCGCCAATCCCACAGCCGGACCACGACATAGGTGCTGGTGATTTCCTCGATCCAGCCCCATTCGCCCTCCACGATCACCGCATCTTCCAGGCGAATGGGCTGGGTGATGGCGATCTGTACGCCGGCGATGAGGTTGGTCAGCAGCGGTCGCGCCGCGAGACCCACGACCAAGCTGGCGGCGCCGGCCGAAGCGAAGAGGCTCAACCCGTATTGGCGCACGTCATCGAAGGTCATCAGAGCGACGCCGATCGTGACCAAGCCGATCAGGATATCGGCGGCGCGCTTCAGGATGCGAACCTGCGTCAGGTGCTTGCGGGCGAGCAGATTGTCATCGACGTCGGTGCGGAAGCGATGCAGGTAGAGCGTCGCGCCGATTTCGGACGCGCGGATCGATGTCCAGCCGACCAGCAGGACAAAGCCCACCAACAGCATATGGGCGATCACGATCGTCGTGCTGGCCGAGAAACTGACCGAGGGCAGCGCCGCGCCGACCAGGAAGACGACATAGGCGAGGCGGCTGGGGCCGCGTGTGTTTTCGACGAACAGCTCGAAAAAGGTGCGGACCTTGCGCGGCGGCTGCAGCCGCTTGAACAGGACCAGGCTCAGCCGGTGCAGAACGAGGCCGACGGCACCGGCAGCGATGAGGATCAGCGTGCTCCAGACCGGCGCGGACACCCAGGCGGGCGCTAAGGCGAGGTGGTCGAAGGCATCGCGCAAGGTCTCGTGCGTCACGGCCTGCGGTTTCGCCGCAACTCGGCGGCACTGTCCGCGACCTGTGCCCAGGCCGACCGCGCCAAGTGTTTGCGGCTCATGCCTGGCGCTTGCTCGATCGGCGGATGCAGCATGATCGTCACCCGCAGGCCCCGGTGGCGCGCGATACGGTTGAAGTGGCTGGCGAGGTCCATGTCCCCGAACCAGGCAAACAGCGCCCGATCGGCGCGGCGGGCGGGCAGCCAGTCGATCTCGTCATAGACGATCGACACGGGCTGCAGGATATGGGGCAGCCCGGTCTCGGCGATGGCCAGGAAGGCCGAGCGGAAGGGCATGACGCGCGCGCCATCCGACGTCGTGCCTTCGGGGAACAGGATCAGGCTGTCGCCGGCCGCCAGCCGCGCGCGGATATCGGTATTCTCCCGCGCAGCCCCGGCAGCCTTCCGACTGACGAAGACCGTGCGGCCGAGCCGGGCGACGATGGAGATGACGGGCCATCGGCTGACCTCACCCTTGGCGATGAAGCAGGCCTTCAAGCAGGAGCCGAGGGCTGGAATGTCCAGCCAGGAGGAATGGTTGGAAATGAAGACGACGGGCAGGCCGCGCGCCAAGGGGGCGCCGATGATCCGCACGCGCAGGCCGAGCACGCGGCAGATGCCGGCCCAGTAGACGGCGGCGAACCACGCCTTCCCCCGCCCGGGCAGGACCAGAAAAACCGCCTGGACAGGCGCGCAGGCCAGGGTCCACAGCCCGGCAGCCAAGGCCCTTAGGGTAACGAGCACACCGTCATTGACGCGAGGCACCCAGGGCCAGGACCCGTCCGAAGAGAGCAGGCGCGCGCTGCGCTCTGACGGTTCGGGCGCGGCCACGATCTTAACGGCGAAAGACCTTCGCCTCGATTCGGTCCCAGATCGTCTCTTCGATCTTGATGCCGTCGAAGCGCGTGATTTCCTGCAATCCGGTTGGTGAGGTCACGTTGATCTCGGTCAGATAGTCGCCGATGACGTCGATGCCGACGAACAGCAGCCCATGGTCGCGCAGATAGGGGCCGATGCGGGCGCAGATCTCATGCTCGCGCGCCGTGATGGTGCTCTTTTCCGCCCGACCGCCGACATGCATGTTGGAGCGTGCATCGCCCGAGGCCGGCACGCGATTGACCGCGCCCATCGGCTCACCATCGACGAGGATGATGCGCTTGTCGCCGGCGCGCACGGCCGGCTCATAGCGCTGGATCATCAGCGGCTCGGTCGAGCGCGAAAAATGACTGTCGAGGAGGGAGCCGAAATTCTCGTCATCCTCCTTCAGGCGGAAAACGCCCACGCCGCCATTGCCGAAGAGCGGCTTGATGATGATGTCGTGGAACTCGGCGCGGAAGGTGCGGATGGCCTCGCGGTCCCAGGTGATCAGCGTCGGCGGCATCAGGTCGGGAAAATGGGCCACGAGCAGCTTCTCGGGCGCGTTGCGCACCTCGGCCGGGTCGTTCACCACCAGTGTCTTGGGGTGGATATGCTCCAGCATATGGGTGGCGCTGATATAGGCCATGTCGAAGGGCGGATCCTGGCGCATCAGGATCACGTCCATATCGCCGAGGTTGATCTCCGCCATCTCGCCGAAGGTGAAGTGGCGGCCAATCTCCCGCCGGACTTCTACCGCATGAGCCCTGGCCGTGAGCGTCTGGCCGCGCAGTGCCATGTGGCGGACTTCGTAATGCCACAGGCGATGGCCGCGCGCCTGCGCTTCCAACATCAGCGCGAAGGTCGAATCCGCATTGATGTTGACGGGTTCCATCGGGTCCATCTGGACGCCGACCTTCAAGGATCCAGACATAGGCATCGCCCTCAGCTAAGAGGGCGTACCATAGAAGGCGGCCCCGGGTCCGCCTAGTGGACCGGATTTAAAGCGGGCTGCTTAAACCGACCGCTTGCGGTAGCTGCGCGGCGCGCTGTCCGGCTTGAAGCGCGGCTTGGCGCGCGCATAGTCCGGCCGGTCCCCGCCTTCGGGCCGGGCCGAGCGGGCGCGGCTGAATTCGCGGGGCTTATGCGCCTCGGTCGGCGGGCCGTCTGCCTGCTCGATGCGGATCTCGTTCTCGCCGGCATCGCGGATGGCGGTCATGAAGGCCTCGGAAGCGGCTTCCGTGATTTGGAACCGCGTCTCGTTATCCGTGATGCGGATGGCGCCCACTTCGCGCTTGGTGACCGAGCCGAGGCGGCAGATCAGCGGCAGCAGCCACTTCGGGTCGGCCTTGTTCTTGCGGCCGACGCTGGTCTTGTACCAGACCATCGGCACGCCCTCGGCCTCATAGAAAGCCGGGCGCGGTTCGTTGCTGCGCTCGGGGCGGCCGGCGGAGTAATCGCGGGGGCCGCGATCGGGCGCCGGGGTGAAGGTCGATGCGGGCTCGTTGCCCGAGCGTGCGCCCAGGATTTCGACCGGGGCGGGCAGGGCCGTGCGGCGGAGGCGAACATAGGCCGCCGCCATCGCCTCTGCGCCATAACGCTCGGCGAGCTGATAGGCGAGAGCGCCATCCTCATCGGAGGGCGGAATGACGATGAAGGGGTCGTCCAGCATCCGGGCGCGGTCCTGGGCGCGGATATCGTCGGCCGAGGGCGCCGTGCTCCAGGTCGCGGTGATGCCGGCCGAAGACAGCAACTGCTCGGCCCGGCGGCGGCGCGTATGCGGCACCATCAACACGCAGATACCCTTGCGGCCCGCGCGACCGGTGCGGCCGGAGCGATGCAGCAGGGTTTCCTTGTTGGTCGGCAGATCGGCATGGATGACGAGGCCGAGTTCCGGCAGATCGAGGCCGCGTGCCGCGACATCGGTCGCGACGCAGACCCGTGCCCGACCGTCCCGCACCGCCTGCAGGGCGTTGTTACGCTCCTGCTGGGACAATTCGCCGGACAGGGCGACTGCGGTGAAGCCACGCCCGATCAGGGCGTCGGCCATGGCGCGCACGCCGTCACGCCGGCCGCAGAAGATGATGGCGGGGGAATCGATCAGCCGCAGCGTATTGACCGTCGCGGCCTCGACCTGATTGGGGTCGATCTTCATGCCGCGATATTCGATGTCCTGATGCGGCGCATTGCGATCGACGGTGTCGATGCGCAGCGCGTTCTTCTGGAAGCGCCGGGCGAGCATGGCGATGTCGCGCGGGATGGTGGCCGAGAACAGCATGGTCCGCCGCTCTTCCGGCGCCTGGCCGAGGATGAACTCAAGCTCCTCGCGGAAGCCGAGGTCGAGCATTTCGTCGGCCTCATCCAGCACCAGGACCCGCAGGGCCGAGGGGTCGAGCTGGCGGCGCTCCAGATGGTCCTTCAAGCGGCCGGGGGTGCCGACCACGATATGGGCGCCGCGCGACAGGGCGCGGGCTTCGCTGCGAGCGTCCATGCCACCGACGCACACGACGACGCGCCCACCGGCGGCGGCATAGAGCCAGGTCAGTTCGGTATGAACCTGCTGGGCCAGTTCGCGCGTGGGGGCAATGATCAGCGCCAGCGGCGGGCCTGCCTGGGGCAGGCGCTCGGCACCGGCGAACAAGGTATCGGCGAAAGCGAGGCCGTAGCCCACGGTCTTGCCGGAGCCGGTTTGGGCGGACACCAGGAGATCCCGGCCTGCCTCGGCCTGAAGGATTTCAGCTTGAACGGCGGTGGGTTCCGCATAGCCACGCTCGTCGAGAGCGCGCGTCAAAGCGGGGTTCAGGGTCGGGAAGGGCATAAGAAGCAGGAATCCAGCCGGATGTGAGCGGGTCCCTTACTCTATTAACTGTCGGTTTCGGTAGGAAAAGCGTGACAGGGGAGGCCTGCACGCGGCACAGCGGCCTTGCTCAGACAGCCGCCGCCGCCGGAACGAGGTCGGTGCGGGAGAAATCATTGCCCTTGAAGAGCAACGGTAAGTCGAGCGTCTTGGCGAGGGCATAGGCCGCGCAATCACCCATATTGAGCGCCGCAGGGTGCCGCCCTTTGCCATAGCGGAGGAAGGCGTGCCGCGCGATACCGGCCTGAGCGTAATCCTGCTCTGCGATCGACACGCGGGTAACGACGAAAAGCTCTTCCAGCAGTACCCAAGACGTTTCGTTACCCATCCGTCCGGCTAAGACGATACTCGTCTCCACGAGGCCCACTGTGGAGAGCAGGCATCCTTCGGCCGCTACCATGATGTTCAGAAAGGAGTTCGCCTCAACGTCTCGGTGGAGTATGGCGATCAGGGCCGAGCTATCGACAACAATCACTCAGCAGGCAGACCATTCTCATCGTACATGTCATCATCCGTGAGGAGAACGCGCCCTCTCAGTTCCTCCGCACTGCGGAGACTGATTGCCTCAGCGGCTTCAAACCGGGCTTGCTGATCCGGAGTGAGCTCCGGCCGCTGGCGGACGCCGCCGATGATGAACTGGACGCCAGCTTCCTCCAGCGCTTGGCGCACTCCGCCCAATGTGGCGGCGGCCACGCGGGCGGAGCCTTCGGCCGCTTCGATGCGCCGTATGGTCACCACCGAAACCTGGGCCCGGCGGGCAAGCTCGTCCTGGTCCAGCCGAAGCAAAGCGCGGGCCGCACGGATTTGCTCTGGCGTGATGATCATGAGTGAAAGCTATCCCACATGAGCGTTTGCTGTCAATAGAACGATATCAAACCGATTTATATGTATAAATGCTATTTTATTACTATTGGGATTGCGCTATCGTTCATTTCGCTACTGAACGCCGGCAGGAAATGCAGGCGCGGAAACAGAAACACCAGGAGGATTGCATGACCCTAAAAACCATACTCGCGTCGACCGCTCTCTGCGCCACCCTCGCGCTCGGCGCCGTGCAGGCTCAGGCCGCGCAGCTCGTCGTCGGCTTTTCGCAGATCGGTTCGGAATCGGGCTGGCGCGCCGCCGAAACCACCGTGACGCGCGAACAAGCCAAGGCGCACGGCGTCACTCTCAAATTCTCTGACGCTCAGCAGAAGCAGGAAAATCAGATCAGCGCCATCCGCGCCTTCATCGCGCAGAATGTCGATGCGATCTTCCTGGCGCCCGTCGTCGCGACCGGTTGGGACCCCGTGCTCAAGGAAGCCAAGGACGCCAATATCCCCGTTATCCTGCTTGATCGCCTGATCGATACCCAGGACCCAAGCCTGTATCTGACCGCCGTCGGCTCCGACGTCGTCCATGAAGGCAATGTCGCCGGCACCTGGCTGGTCGGCGCCGTGGGCACCAAGCCCTGCAATGTCGTCGAAATCCAGGGCACCGTCGGTTCCAGCCCCGCCATCGGCCGCAAGAAGGGCTTCGAGCAGGCGATCGCCGGCCACGACAATATCAAGATCATCCGCAGCCAGACCGGAGACTTCGTGCGTGCGAAGGGCAAGGAAGTGATGGAAAGCTTCATCAAGGCGGAAGATAACGGCAAGAATATCTGCGCCGTCTTCGCGCATAACGACGACATGGTCGTGGGCGCCATCCAGGCCATCAAGGAAGCCGGCCTCAAGCCGGGCAAGGACATCCTTGTCGTCTCCATCGACGGTGTGCCCGATATGCTGAAGGCGCAGATGGCCGGTGAGGATAATGCTTCTGTTGAGCTGACGCCCAACATGGCGGGCCCGGCCTTCGACGCGTTGATCGCCTTCAAGGAGCACGGCACCATTCCGCCGCACTTCATCCAGACCAAGTCCAAGCTGCTGCTGCCCGCCGATGCCCAGGCAGAATACGACGAAAAGAAGAATCTCGGCTACTGATCTGGCGCTTTGCTATCTCCGCGGGGCGAATATCGCCCCGCGTGAGACTCTATGAACATCGTGACTGGCTATGATGGGAGGAAGATGGCCATGCCTCTTCTGTCCGCCCGAGGACTGACCAAAACCTTTCCGGGCGTCAAAGCGCTCGATCACGTCGATTTCGATCTTGAGGCGGGCGAAATCCATGCCCTGCTCGGTGAGAACGGCGCCGGAAAATCGACCTTCATCAAACTGGTGACAGGCGTCGCGCAACCGGATGAGGGCGCCGTCACGCTCGGCGGCGTGGACATTCGACCGCAGAATCCGTCTGACGCGCTGCGCCTCGGCATCGGCACGGTGTATCAGGAGGTCAATCTCCTGCCTAATCTCTCGGTCGCCGAAAATCTGTTCATGGGCCGGCAACAGCGCCGCTTCGGCTTGATCGATTTCGCTGCGATGCAGCGTCGATCTGCTGAGATCATGCGAGTCTATGGCATCGACGTCGATGTGCGCGCGCCGCTGTCGGACTATTCCGTGGCGGTGCAGCAATTGGTCGCCATCGCCCGCGCGGTCGATTTCTCGGCCAAGGTTCTCATTCTCGATGAACCGACCGCGAGCCTCGACGCCGGCGAGGTCGCGCATTTGTTCGTGATCATGCGGGATTTGCGGGCACGCGGCATCGGCATCCTGTTCGTCAGTCACTTCCTCGATCAGGTCTACGAAATCTCGGACCGCATTACGGTCTTGCGGAACGGCCGTCTGATCGGCACCAAGGCCACCGCCAGCCTGCCGCGCATGGAACTGGTTTCCATGATGCTCGGCCATGAATTGACCGAGGTCGTGCATCGTGTGAAGGCGCCGCAGAGCGAAGCTGGCGATGCCTTCATCGCCTTCAAAGGCTATGGCCGCCAAGGCTCTATCGCGCCCTTCGACCTGACCATCCGGCGGGGCGAAGTAGTCGGCGTCGCGGGCCTTCTGGGCTCCGGCCGCACCGAGACGGCCAAGCTGATCTTCGGCATCGATCGGGCCGATAGTGGCACCGTCACCATCAATGGCCGCCCGTGTCGCATCGCCAGTCCGCGCGCCGCCATTGCCGCCGGCTTCGCCTATTGCCCGGAGGAGCGGAAGACAGAAGGCATCGTCGGCGATCTTTCGGTACGGGAAAACATCATCCTCGCTTTGCAGGCGCGGCGGGGCTGGCTGAAACCGTTGCGCCGGTCGGAGCAGGACCGCATCGCGAATGAGTTCATCCGTCGCTTGGATATTCGCACGCGCGATGCCGAAACGCCCATCAAGTCCCTGTCGGGCGGCAATCAGCAGAAGGCGCTGCTCGCCCGCTGGCTGGCGACGGAGCCGCAATTCCTCATTCTCGATGAGCCGACACGCGGCATCGATATCGGCGCCCATGCCGAGATCGTCCGCCTGATCGAAGGGCTTTGCGAAAACGGTTTAGCGCTTTTGGTGATTTCCTCCGAGTTGGAGGAGATCGTGACCTATTCGGACCGCGTTCGCGTGCTGCGCGACCGGCGCCATGTCGATGAGTTGTCCGGCGATGCGGTCAGCGTCGGCGGCATTGTCGCCACCATCGCGGCCCCCACCGCCGAGGCTGAGACGCTGCCATGAACCGCCCGAGTTTGAAGAGTAACGCCCTGCGGTCGGTGCGACCCGCAGCGCCGCAAGTCATGGCGCTGATCCTGGTGCTCTGCGCCGACTGGCTGGTGTCGCATCAGTTCTTCAACATTCGCCTGCAGAGCGGCCGGCTGTTCGGCAGCGTCATCGACGTCTTCTATCACGGTGCGCCGGTGGCGTTGCTTGCCATCGGCATGTCCCTGGTCATCGCGACGGGTGGCATCGATCTCTCCGTCGGTGCCATCATGGCGATTTCGGGCGCCTTCGCGGCGGTGCTGATCAACAGCAATGTGCCCCTATGGGAAACCATCGCCCTGGCGCTTGCACTCGGCGGCCTCTGCGGTTTGTGGAACGGCTTCCTGGTGGCCATCATTCGCATCCAGCCGATCGTCGCGACCCTTATCCTGCTGGTCGCGGGGCGCGGCATCGCGCAGCTCATCACCGGTGGTCAGATCGTCACCTTCGACGATGTGCATCTGATCGGGGTAGCGAGTTCCAGCCTTTTGGCCATCCCGCTGCCGATCGTCATCGCGGCGCTCGTGCTGCTCATCACCATCGCCCTCGTGCGATGGACGGCGCTTGGCCTGCTGATCGAGGCGACGGGCGCCAATGCGCTATCAAGTCGCTATGCGGGGGTCGAGACGCGGGTCGTGACGGTCAGCGTCTATGTCTGGTCCGGCCTTTGCGCCGGCATGGCGGGCATTATCGCTGCCGCCGACATTCGCGGCGCGGATGCCAATAATGTCGGCTTATGGACAGAGCTGGATGCCATTCTGGCCGTGGTTCTGGGCGGCGCCTCGCTGCTTGGGGGCCGCTTCGGCCTAGTGCGCAGCGTCATCGGTGCGCTCATCATCCAGGCGATGAACACCGGCATTCTGCTGTCCGGCTTCCAGCCGGAATTCAACCTCATCGTCAAGGCTGTCGTTGTGCTCGTGGTACTTCTGCTCCAGTCGCCGGCCATGCTGCGCGGCATACGCTCCATGCGGCGGAGGGTTGCGTCGTGATCGGCGGCATTCGGGCGCGCCACCTGCCGCTGATCCTGACGGTCCTGATCTTCTGCATCGGCTATGGCGCCTGTGTGGTGCAATACCCGGCCTTCGCGTCCTTCCGGGTCATCGGCAATCTTCTGACCGATAACAGCTTCCTCGGCATTCTCGCCGTGGGCATGACCTTCGTCATCATCTCGGGCGGGATCGACCTTTCGGTCGGCGCCGTGGTCGCTTTCAGCGGCGTCTTTTTGGCCCTCGTCATCCAGAACCTGCATATGCCGCCGCTTCTGGCCTTTGTTTGCGTCTTGATGATCTCGGCGGCCTTTGGCGCCGTGATGGGCGCGATCATCCATTATTTTTCCATTCCGCCCTTTATCGTGACGCTGGCGGGCATGTTCTTCGCGCGCGGATTGAGTTCGGTGCTCACGACCGACTCCATTCCCATCACCGCGCCGCTCTATACCTGGCTGAACGATATCTCGATCCATCTGCCGCATCACGGCCGATTGTCGCTGATCGGCATCGTCATGCTTCTGGTCTTCGTGGTGGGTATCATCATCGCGCATCTCACGCGCTTCGGACGCTCGGTCTATGCGGTGGGCGGCAATCGCCAATCCGCCGAGCTGATGGGCATCAACCTCGCCCGGACGACGATCCTGATCTATACGCTGTCGAGTCTCTGTGCCGGCGTCGCGGGCATCGTCTTTTCCCTCTACACCTCGGCCGGCTATTCCCTGGCGGCCGTCGGCGTCGAACTTGACACCATCGCGGCGGTGGTCATTGGCGGCACGCTTCTCTCGGGCGGCTACGGCTTTGTGGCTGGAACCTTGATCGGTGTGCTCATTCAGGGCCTGATCCAGACCTACATCACCTTCGACGGTACCTTGTCGAGCTGGTGGACCAAGATCATGATTGGTGGCTTGCTGTTCGGCTTCATTCTGTTGCAACGGGTCTTGCTGGCATTGACGAGTAGACGACGTGTCCGCACTGGCCACTGACCGACCGGCTATTCGCAGGCCACGTCGCCGCTCGGCGCATGACATCGTGCTGCGCGGGATCGGCATGGCGATCATGTCGGGCGAATTCGCGGTCGGCACCATCCTGCCCGCCAAACACGACCTCATGCATCGCTTCGGCGTCTCCAACACGCCGTTGCGGGAAGCCTTGCAGACACTTGCAGCCAAGGGTCTGATCGTCGCCAAGACCAAGGTTGGCACACGCGTTCTGGATCAGAGCCACTGGAACATGTTCGACGCCGAAATCCTCGGTTGGCGCTTGCAGGCGGGCGTGGACCGCGACTTCCTCGCGCGGCTATTTGAAATGCGCCAGGCCTTCGAGCCGCTGGCGGCATCCCTCATGGCCGCACGGCGCAGCGACGCACAGATCGCCCGTCTGCGGGAATTGCTGGCCGAGATGGTGCGAGCAGGCACCGATGCGACCGCCTTCGCGGAGGCCGATGTCGCCTTCCATTTTTATATCCTGGAAGCGTCGTCCAATCCCTTTCTGCAATCGATCGGTGCCTTGATCCGAACGGCGCTCGCGGCCTCCTTCGCCATCAGCGCGCCGAACAACGACCGCACGGCGGAAAGCGTGACGCATGCCGAGCATGGCGCCGTGGTGGTAGCGATTGCGGATCGCGATGCGCAGGCGGCGGCGGACGCGATGATCGTGGTGATCCGTCGCGGTTGGACCAATATCCGTGGATCGAGTGACGCGATCATTGCCAATATCGCCATGCGGGATTTCGGACTCTAATTTGCCTCCCTATTCCATGCCCATATTGATATGAGAAACACTCGGAATAGTATTGGTCGCGTATGCCACTTCTGATTAAACCGAGGCTGGACGGGCAAGAATGCCCGCATGAGGGGAATGCCATGACACCGACAAGACGCCGCTTTGGCCAATTGAGCGCCGCCGGATTTGCCGCCAGCCTGACGGCCATTTTCGCGCCTGAAATCGCCGCCGCAGATGCGCCGATCAAGGTTGGCTTCATCGTCAAGATGCCAGAGCAGGCCTGGTTCATCAACGAGCAGGCTGCCGCCGCGACCGCCGGGAAGCAGATGGACGTCATCGTCGTGAAGCTCGCCGGCAGTGACGGCGAAATGGTCATGAGCGCGATCGACAACCTGGCGGCCCAGGGTGCCAAGGGTTTCGTCATCTGCCCGCCGGATGTGAAGCTGGGGCCGGCGATCTACGCGCGCGCCACGGCGCAGAACATGAAGGTGGTCACGGTCGATGACCAGTTCCTCGGCCTCGATGGCAAGCCGATGCCGCAGGTGCCGCATCTGGGCATGTCTGGCTACAAGATCGGCCTTCAGGTCGGCCAGACGATCGTCGCCGAGATGAAGAAGCGCGGCTGGAATCCGTCTGAGGTTGCGGCCCTGCGCATCTCTGACGCGGAACTGCCGACCGCCGTTCAGCGCACCAATGGCGCCACCGACGCGCTGATCGCCGGCGGCTTCGACAAGGCCAATATCTTCGACGCGCCGCAGCGCACGACGGACACCGAAGGCGGGGAGACGGCAGCGAGCCCGGTCTTCGCGCGGCATGCCAACTTTAAGAAATGGGTGATCTACGCCCTGAACGAGGAATCGGTGCTGGGTGGCGTGCGCGCGAGCGAAGCCTTCCATCTTCCGCCGACCGATGTCATCGGCGTTGGCATCAACGGCACCGGCGCAGCCTTCTCGGAATTCTCCAAGCCGACGGCGACGGGTTTCTACGGCACCATCGCCGTGAGTTCGACCATGCATGGTCGCCAGAGCTTTGAGAATCTCGTCGCCTGGATCAAGGACGGCAAGCAGCCGCCGGCGGATACCCAGACCACAGGCCGCTTGATGACCCGTGACAACTGGCAGCAAGTGAAGCAGCAGTTGGGTATATGAGTCTCGCCACCACCGTCGCCGCTCCGGTTTCCGGGGCGGCGGCTCCCTTTCTCTCCCTCAGTGGCATCACGGTCGAGTTTCCCGGCGTGAAGGCGCTGAAGGGCGTGGATCTGGCCGTAGAACGCGGCTCGGTCCATGCCTTGATGGGGGAGAACGGCGCCGGAAAATCAACCTTGCTGAAGGTGCTGAGCGGCGTGAACATTCCCGCCGCCGGTACCATCACGCTGGATGGCCAGACGCTGACATTCCGCTCGGCAGCCGATGCCCTGCAGGCTGGCATAGCCATCATCTACCAGGAACTGCATCTGGTGCCGGCGCTGAGCGTCGCGGAAAACCTGATGCTGGGCCATGTGCCCCGCCACATGGGCTTCGTTGATCGGGGCGCCCTGCGCCGTCAGGTGCTAGGCACACTGCGCGATCTCGGTGAGGATATCGAGCCTGACATGCTGGTGTCCCGCCTCTCCATCGGGCAGCGCCAGATGGTCGAGATCGGCAAGGCGCTGCTGCGCGATGCGCGGGTGATCGCCTTCGATGAGCCGACCAGCAGCCTTTCGGCGCGGGAGATTGAAAACCTCAAGCGCATCATCCGCCGCCTGCGCGATGATGGCCGTGCCATCATCTACGTCACCCACCGCATGGCCGAAGTCTTTGAGATTTGTGATGCCGTCACCGTTTTTCGTGATGGCGCCTGCGTCGCCGTGCACAACACGATGGCGGATGTCGATCAGTCCAGTCTGGTGCGCGAAATGGTCGGCCGCTCGATCGAGGATATATACGGCCATCGCAGCCGGCCTTTCGGCAAGACGCTGCTGGAGGTCGAAGGGCTGATCGGTCCCGGCGTCACCGCGCCCGCGAGCTTCTCGCTGCGTCGCGGGGAGGTGCTGGGTTTCTTCGGCCTCGTCGGTGCCGGTAGAACAGAGTTGATGCGTCTTCTCTGTGGCGCACGCAAGCCGACCGGCGGCCGCGTGCAGCTGGATGGCAAGCCGATGCGCCTCGGCTCGCCGCGCTCCGCTATACGCCAGCGCGTCGCGATGTGCCCTGAGGACCGGAAGTCCGAGGGCATCTTTCCCATTGCCTCGGTCGGCGACAATATCAATGTCAGCGTCCGGCGGCGCATCGCCCTCGGCAGTGTCTTCGTCAACCGGGCGCGGGAAGACGAGACGACCAAGACCTATATCGAGCGTCTGGGCATCCGCACGCCGAGCGGTCGCACCGCCATCCGCAACCTGTCCGGCGGCAATCAGCAAAAGGTCATCCTGGGCCGCTGGCTGGCCGAGACCATCGATCTGCTGGTGCTGGATGAGCCGACGCGCGGTATCGATGTCGGCGCCCGGAGCCAGATCTATGACATCCTCTATACCCTGGCCGAGGAAGGCCGCGGCATTATCGTGGTCTCCAGCGATCTGCCCGAAGTGATGTCGATTTCGGACCGCATCGTCGTCATGCGGGAAGGCCGGATCGTGGGCGAGGTTCTGCGCGATGATGCGACGCCCGAGATGCTGCTCGCCATGGCTCTGCCCCAATAGGGCGCGGCCCTCTCAATCGGAAGCCTGATCATGCAGCCTGTGACCACCGAAGACGTATCTCTCCCGCGCCGGTCCCGTGGCGGCAACGCGCTGCGGCGCGTCATGCAGCAGTCGGGCATCGTGCTCGTCTTCCTCATCCTCGTCGTGCTGTTGGCCGTTCTGGTGCCGGACTTCATGACGCGCGGCAATGTCGTGGGTCTGCTGCTGTCCGTCACGCTCACCGGCACCATCGCCGCGACCATGATGCTGGTGCTGGCCTTGGGGGAGGTCGATCTGTCGGTCGCCTCCACCGTCGCCTTTGCCGGTGTCGTCGCCTCGGTGGCAGCGGATTCACTGGGCGCCCCACTCGGTATCCTCATCGGCGTGCTGGCGGGTGGCGCGGTCGGCTTCTGCAACGGCGTCGTGGTCGCGAAGTTCGGCGTCAACTCCCTCATCGCCACGCTGGCGGCGATGGAGATCGTGCGCGGTCTCGCCTACATCACCTCGGGCGGCGATGCGGTGATGATTTTGGCGCCCGGCTTCTTCAGCCTCGCTTCCTATTCCTTCCTCGGCCTATCCGCGCCGGTTTGGGTCATGTTCGCCTGCTTCGTCGTGTTCGGCATCGTGCTGAACTACACGGTGTTCGGTCGAGACGTCTTGGCGATCGGCGGCAATGTGGAGGCCGCGCGTCTCGCCGGCCTGCCTGTCGATCGCATTCGTATCCTCGTCTTCGTTTTGCAGGGCCTGCTCGCCGGTTTCGCGGGCACGCTGCTCGCGTCGCGCATGGGCTTGGGCGATCCGAAGACCTCGATCGGCCTGGAACTCGGCGTCATTTCCGCTTGCGTCCTGGGCGGTGTGTCACTCTCAGGCGGCATCGCGAGCATATCGGGCGTCGTCGTCGGCGTGCTGATCATGGGCTGCGTGCAGGACGCGATGGGATTGCTGAACGTGCCCACCTTCTACCAATACCTCGTGCGCGGTGGCATTCTGCTGCTCGCGGTTTTGTTCGATCGCTGGAAGACGGGGCGCGCCGCTTCCGTCATTCGATAAAGCAGAGCCGAACTACCCCTGAACGAGACGATGGAGCCCCTATCATGACTGAGGTCACGCGCCGCTACACGGGCATCTTCCCGGTGGTGCCCACCACCTTTGACGAATTCGGCGGCCTCGATCTGCCGAGCCAGCTGCGCTGTGTCGATTTCATGATCGATTGCGGGTCGGACGGGCTGTGCATCCTCGCCAATTTCTCCGAGCAGTTCGTGCTGTCGGATGAGGAGCGGGAGACGCTGACCACCGCCATCCTCAAACATGTCGCGGGCCGGGTGCCGGTCATCGTCACCACCACGCATTACAGCTCGCGCATCTGCGCCGAGCGCAGCAAGCGCGCGCAGGACCAGGGCGCGGCCATGGTCATGATCATGCCGCCCTATCATGGCGCGACCTTCCGCGTGGGCGAACTCGGCATCTTCGACTTCTTCCGGGCAGTGTCCGACGCGATCGAGATTCCGATCATGATTCAGGATGCGCCGGCCGCCGGCACGCCGCTTTCGGCGCCGTTCCTGGCGCGCATGGCGAAGGAGATCGCCCAGGTTTCCTATTTCAAGATCGAGACGGCGAATGCCGCGCAGAAGCTGCGCGACCTCATCCGCCTCGGCGGGGACGCTATCGAAGGTCCGTGGGACGGGGAGGAGGCGATCACCCTTCTCGCCGATCTCGATGCCGGCGCCACCGGGTCGATGACCGCCGGCGCCTATGCCGACGGTCTCCGGCCGATTGTCCATGCCCACCTGGCGGGGGACCGCGAAGCGGCGGTCGAAGGCTATGGCCGCTGGCTGCCGCTGATCAATTACGAGAACCGCCAATGCGGGCTGCTCGCCTGCAAGGCGCTGATGAAGGAGGGTGGCGTCATCGCCTGTGAGGCGCCCCGTCATCCGATCCTGCCCATGTCGCCCGAAACGCGGGCAGGGCTGTTGGATACGGCGCGGCGCCTGGACCCCCTGGTTCTGCGCTGGGGCAAATAGGCCTATACGCCTGCGACGAAGAACGGAGACTGCAGTCATGGATATTCGCGGCGAAATGCTGATCGGCGGGCGCGCCGTGCCCGGCCCGGAACAAGGCTTCGAGGGCTATGACGCCGCGACCGGCGCGGTGCTGGCGCCACGCTTCGGTGGCGCCGGCAAGGATGAGGTCGAGGAAGCCTGCGCCCTGGCGCATGAGGCTTTCCCGACCTATCGCGCCACCAGCCCGGAAGCCCGCGCGAAGTTTCTCGAAACCGTCGCCGAGAAGATCGCGGCCCTGGGCGATGCCCTCACGGATCGCGCCTGCGCCGAAACAGGCCTGCCGCGCCCCCGGATCGAGGGCGAGCGGGGCCGCACCGTCGGCCAGCTTCGCCTGTTCGCGGCCGAACTGCGGGACGGCGGCTGGCAGGAAGCGCGTATCGACCCCGCCATGCCGGATCGCGCGCCGCTTCCGCGCCCCGATCTGCGCCTCCGCAACGTGCCCCTCGGCCCGGTCGCGGTCTTCGGTGCCAGCAACTTTCCGCTCGCCTTCTCCGTCGCGGGCGGTGACACGGCTTCTGCGCTCGCTGCCGGCTGCCCGGTCGTCGTGAAGGGCCATCCTGCCCACCCCGGCACGTCGGAAATGGTCGGCCGCGCCATTCAGGCGGCGGTTGCCGAATGCGACCTGCCCGAGGGCGTCTTCTCCCTACTGTTCGGCGTCGGTGACTGGCTGGGCGGCGCGCTTGTGCGTGACGCCCGCATCAAGGCGGTCGGTTTCACCGGATCGCGGGCCGGTGGGCTGGCTCTGGCGGCCATCGCAGCCGCCCGGCGCGAGCCTATTCCGGTCTATGCGGAAATGAGCAGCATCAACCCTGTCATCCTTCTGCCGGGCGCGCTCGCCGCCAATGGCGCGGCCTTGGGTAAGGCCTTCATCGGCTCGCTGACCATGGGTGCCGGTCAGTTCTGCACGAACCCCGGCCTGCTATTGGCCTCGCCCGGCGCCGGCCTCGATGCCTTCGTGGGCGCCGCCGGCGGTGCGATCCAGGAGGCGGCGGCGGGCGTGATGCTGCATAAGGGCATCCTCGCCGCCTATGAGAAGGGCGTGTCTCATCTGGAGCAGACGCCGGGGGTCGAACCCCTCGGCGCCGGCAAAACGGCCGAGGGTCGCGCGGGCGCGGTGTTCTTCGGCACCGATGCCAAGACCTTCACCAAGACGCCGCATCTGTCGGAGGAGGTTTTTGGCTCGGCCGGCCTGCTCGTGAAATACAGTGATTTCGACGGCCTGCTGTCCCTGCTGGACAGTCTGGAGGGTCAGCTCACCATCACCGTCCATATGACGGATGAGGACAAGTCGCTGTTGTCTGAGCTGCTGCCGGTGTTGGAGGAGAAGGCCGGCCGCATTCTGATCAACGGCTGGCCGACGGGCGTGGAAGTGGCTCATGCCATGGTCCATGGCGGGCCGTTCCCGGCGACCTCCGACAGTCGCACGACCTCGGTCGGCACGCTCGCCATTCGTCGGTTCCTGCGGCCGGTCTGCTACCAGAACGTGCCCGAAGGCCTGCTGCCGGATGCTTTGCGCGATTCCAATCCGCAGGGTCTATGGCGCCGGATCGACGGCAAGATGGTCGCGCCGAAGTAGTTCACGCCACCATCGTCATCCTCGGCGAAGGCCGAGGATCCACGGCTTCCTTCGTGATGCTCCACCGGAGCAAGTCGTGGATGGTCGGCCTTCGCCGACCATGACGGGTGGCTATCCCGCCGACACATCCCCCGCGATGCGCGCGCGGATATCCGGCGGGATCGCCGTCGCAAGCCGGCGCATCTGCCGCCGCGTCTCGTAAAGCTGGTCGAGCAGCGACAGCACCACGGGTAAGGCCACCTCATCCACGCCCAGATCGTCCCGCAATTCCACGATCAGCCGCAAACGCGCGACGTCGATGTCATCGAAACGATAGTGGCCGGGCTCGCCGTCCGGCCGCACCCAGGCATTATCGATCCACCGCCGCAAATCCTCAGGCTGCACGCCACTGACGGTGCGGGTCACCATTTCGATCGTGATCATGACGGCTCCATCATGCCCGCGCGGGGGTCGAAGCTGTGTTGGGTGGACCATTCGCGCAGGAAGGTTTCGAGCGCCTCATCGGCATCGATCAGCACCACCTTCAGCGTGATGTATTCGTCGCCGGCCTGCGCGCCGCCATGCGCCGGCACGCCACGCCCGCGCAGCCGTAGCACGGCGCCGGTGTCGGAATGCTTTGGGATCGTCATGGCTACGGCACCCGTGGGCGTCGGCACCGAAATCTTGCCGCCGAGCACGGCCTCGGACAGGCTCACCGGCAGATCAAGATGGATGTCACGTCCCTCCCGCCGGAAGAAGCGGTGCGGGTTGATGTGAATTTCGATCAGCGCATCCCCGGCAGGGCCCCCGTTGCGGCCTGGGTTGCCCTTGCCCTTGAGGCGCATGGTCTGCCCCTCCTCAATGCCGGGGGGAATCTTCACGTCCAGGCTCTTGCCGTCCGGCAGCGTAATGCGCTTCGTGGTGCCGGCAACCGCATCCAGAAAATCGATCGTCAGCGTATAGCCCGCGTCGCGGCCCCGCCGGGGTGCATTGCTGGCGGCCTCGCGCTGCGCGAACAGATCCTCGAACAAATCGCCGAAATCCCCCTCCGGCATCTCCGCCCCCTGGCGATACCGGCCGCCCCGCTCACCCTCCGCATAGCCGCGATAGGATGGCCGTTCGGGCCGTGCCTCCCCGCTGGCATCGATCTCCCCGCGATCATATTTCGCGCGCTTTTCGGTGTCGCTCAGGATGTCATAGGCCGAGGCGACCGCCTTGAAGCGATCCTCCGCCACCTTATTGCCGGGGTTGAGGTCAGGATGATGCTGCTTCGCCAAGCGCCGATAGGCTGTGCGGATGTCATCCGCCTTGGCATCGCGCGGCACCCCGAGGGTTTGATAGAGATCCGTCGTCGCCATGTGCATTCCTTAGCCAGTGCCCAAAACTATCAGGCGGACGGATCCATCGCCACCCTCGGGCACCGGGGCGACAATGTCACAGGATCGTCGCGCTCGGTTGACCTCGATCAAGCCGGCCGCCCCCACCTAGGTGATACACAGGCGCTGTCTTTGAAGGAGTCATTGATGCCGGACGCCATCCTGATCCTCAATGCCGGCTCCTCCAGCCTGAAATTCGCGCTCTTTGAAATCGCTGAGGAGACGCCGGCCAAGGGCATCGCGCGCGGCGCGATCGATGGCATCGGCACCGCGCCTCATTTTGTGGCGCACAACACCCAGGGCGCGGTTATCGGCGACGAACATTGGGATGCCGGCCAGGACCACGAGGCGCTGATCGGCGGCTTGCTCGACTGGGCCGAGGGTCATCTCGGCAAGGACACCCTCGTCGCCGCCGGCCATCGCGTGGTCCATGGCGGGCGGGACTTCACCGCGCCCGTTCGCATCGATGATGCGGTGCTGACGGCGCTGACGGCCCTGACCCCGCTCGCCCCTTTGCATCAGCCGCATAGCCTTTCGCCGGTGCGCGCCATTATGGCCGCCCGGCCCGGACTGCCGCAGGTGGCGTGCTTCGACACCGCCTTCCATCACGCCATGCCGGCCGTCGCCGCTCGCTACGCGCTTCCCCGCGCCTATGAGGATGAGGGCGTTCGCCGCTACGGCTTCCACGGCCTGTCCTATGAGTTCATCGAGCGTCAGTTGCGGGAGACGGCGCCCGAACTGGCCCAGGGCCGCGTCATCGTCGCGCATCTCGGCAATGGCGCTAGCCTCTGCGCCATGTCTAACGGCCGCAGCCTGGACACCACCATGGGCTTTACGGCCCTCGACGGCTTGATGATGGGCACGCGCTGCGGCGCGATCGACCCCGGCATCCTGCTCTATATGTTGCAGGAGAAGCGGCTGGACGCCGACGCGATTGAGGACATCCTGTATCGCAAATCCGGCTTGCTCGGCGTCTCCGGTATCTCCGCCGATATGCGGGAACTGGCCGAGAGCGCCGACCCCCACGCGCGGGAAGCGGTGGAGTTGTTCGTCTACATAATCGCACGGGAAGCCGCCGCTCTCGTTTCCTCCCTTGGTGGGCTGGACGGGCTGGTGTTTACCGCCGGTATTGGGGAGCACACGCCCGCCATCCGTCAGGCGATCTGCAAGCGGCTAGAATGGCTCGGCGTCATCCTCGATCCCATTGCCAACGAGGCGCATGCGACCCGCATCAGCACGGCTGAAAGCAGCGTCGAAGTGCGGGTCATTCCGACCGATGAGGAGGCGATGATCCTCCGTCATACGATTGAGACTTTGAAGTTAGGAACAGTCTGAATGAATAGCATGAGCAAGACCGGCATGGATAATCGCCCGGTCGAAACAGTCGACGGCCCGCTTTCGCCTGAACTCGTGGCGACGATGAACAAGTGGTGGCGTATCGCCAATTACCTGTCCGTCGGCCAGATCTACCTGCTCGACAATCCGCTGCTGCGCACGCCACTGGTGAAGGAGGATGTGAAGCCGCGTCTACTCGGCCATTGGGGCACGACGGCGGGATTGAACTTCCTCTATCTCCACCTCAATCGCATCATTCGCGCGCGGGACGTGTCGGTGCTCTTCGTCGCGGGTCCCGGCCATGGCGCACCCGGCGTTGTTGCCAGCACCTGGCTCGATGGAACCTATAGCGAAATCTATCCCGCCGTGTCCCGCGATACGGACGGTCTGCGTCACCTGTTCCGCCAATTCTCCTTCCCTGGCGGCATTCCAAGCCATGCGGCGCCCGACACCCCCGGCTCGATCCACGAAGGTGGCGAACTCGGCTATTCCATCTCTCATGCCTATGGCGCGGCCTTCGACAATCCTGACCTGATCGTCGCCTGCGTCGTGGGTGACGGCGAGGCCGAGACCGGCCCTCTCGCGACATCCTGGCATAGCAACAAGTTCCTCAATCCCGTCAGCGATGGCGCGGTGCTGCCGATTCTTCATCTGAACGGCTACAAGATCGCCAACCCGACCGTGCTCGCGCGGATTCCACATGCCGAGCTGGAGTCACTCATGCGCGGCTATGGCTATGACCCCATCTTCGTGGAAGGGCATGAGCCCGGCGCGATGCATCAGGCCATGGCGGCGGCCTTCGACACGGCTTTCGACAAGATCGCGGCCATTCAAAAGGCGGCCCGCGAGGGTGGCGAAACCGCACGGCCCTGCTGGCCGATGATCGTCATGAAGAGCCCCAAGGGCTGGACCGGCCCCAAGACCGTGGACGGCAAACCCGCAGAGGGCAACTGGCGTTCGCATCAGGTGCCCTTCGCGAATATGGACAAGCCGGGTCACCTCGAACTTCTCGGGGACTGGATGCACAGCTATCACGTTGAGGAGTTGTTCGACGAAAAGGGCGACATCCTTCCCGAGATCGCGGCCCTGGCGCCGATTGGCGAACGCCGCATGAGCGCCAATCCCCATGCCAATGGCGGCGTGCTCAAACGCCCGCTGCGGATGCCGGATTATACAAAATACGCCGTCGATGTGCCCGCGCCAGGCCAGGTGGAGGGTGAGGCGACGAAGGTGATGGGCGTCTTTTTGCGGGACGTTATGGCCGCGAACGCCGAGTCACGGAACTTCCGGGTCTGGTCACCGGATGAGAACAATTCCAACCGTCTCGACGCTGTGCTCGAAGTCACCAACCGCGCCTGGGACGCCGAGACCGTTGCGGATGACGATCGTCTTGCGGCCGACGGACGGGTGATGGAGATTCTCAGTGAGCATACCTGCCAGGGTTGGCTGGAAGGCTATTTGCTCACCGGCCGGCACGGGCTGTTTTCCTGCTACGAAGCCTTCATCCACCTCGTCGATTCCATGGTCAACCAGCATGCGAAATGGCTGAAATCCTCGCGTGAAATCCCCTGGCGTCGCCCGATCGCTTCGATGAACTACCTGTTGACCTCGCATGTCTGGCGCCAGGATCACAACGGCTTCAGCCATCAGGATCCGGGCTTCATCGACCATATCATCAACAAGAAGGCCGATGTCGCGCGCGTCTATCTGCCGCCAGATGCCAATACGCTGTTGTGGGTGACCGATCATTGCCTGCGCAGCTTCGACCGCATCAATGTCATCGTGGCCGGCAAGCAGCCGGAGGCGCAGTGGCTAAGCATGGATGCCGCGATCAAGCATTGCAGCCAGGGCATCGGCATTTGGGAATGGGCGAGTAACGACAAGGACGGCGAGCCGGACGTCGTTTTGGCCTGTTGTGGCGACGTGCCGACGATCGAAGTGCTCGCGACCGTCACGCTGCTGCGCGAATACCTTCCGCAGTTGAAAGTGCGGGTGATCAACGTCGTCGATCTCATGACGCTGCAACCCAAGGCGCAGCACCCACACGGGCTTTCGGACGCGGATTTCAACGCCCTGTTCACGGCGGACAAGCCCGTGCTGTTCGCCTTCCACGGCTACCCGGCGGTGATCCATCGTCTGGTCTACAAGCGCCCCAACCACAGCAACATCCATGTGCGCGGCTTCATCGAAGAGGGAACCACCACGACCCCCTTCGACATGGTGGTGCGCAATCTGCTCGACCGGTTTCACTTGTTTGACGATGTCATCAACAACGTGCCGAGCCTGGGCGCCAAGGCCGTCTATGCCAAGCAGGCGATCCGCGACAAGTTGGTCGAGCACGGCCGCTACATCGTGGCCCATGGCAAGGACATGCCGGAAGTCGCGGATTGGAAGTGGGAGCCGGCGGAGTAGGCACCGCACATCATCGCGCATCGTAGGGCGGATAAGCGCAGCGTCATCCGCCAACGAGCCTCGTTGCTAACCACCCGCTTGCGGTGAGGAGAACAACAAGCGGCTGCGTTGGAGATGCATGCGCATCGCCTCCGCGGCCGCTTCCTCGTCATGGGCAATGATCGCGTCGAGGATCAGCCGATGTTCCTCCAGCGTGATATGCTCATGGCCTTTCCAATGCAGCGCACTCGCATGGAACATGCTGAGCCAATGCAGCATGCCGTGACTGACGGCTTCGAGCACGGCATTGCGTGTCACCGCCGCGATGGTGGTGTGAAACTCCATATCCGCCACGACGAAGCGGCCGGCGTCATGCGTCAGATGCGCGGCCTGCCGCGCGAGAGCTGCCTCCAGCAATGTAATGTCGGCGGCTTCGGCTTTCTTTGCGGCCTCCCGCACCATGCCGATTTCAAAAAACACCCGCGCTTCCTGCAGTTGCGTCAGGGACTCCGGCTGCGTTGCCAGCACATGCCGCGCGGCGTGGTCGATCTGGCGAATGACATCCGCGACCGTGGGCTGAACCACGCGCGCCCGCTCGCCATGAGTGATGGCGATCAGCCCGAGCTTCTCCAACCGCTGCATCGCCTCCCGTATCGCCGGGCGACCGACGCCATAGGCAGTCATCAGCTCGCGCTCGGAGGGGATTTGTGAGTCGGGCGCGAAACCGCCGGTTTCGATTTGCTTGAGCAGGCGATCGAAAACCTCGTCGGAGAGCTTGCGCCGCGCGATCGGTAGCACGGCCATGGCGTCAGGTTTCGCCATCCTCTAGCCGGGCGGATACAGCGTGGCGGGCGCGACCACTGCGCCGCGTTCGGCGGACTCATACGCCGCCATCACCAGGCCGTAGGTGCGGAGATTATCGGCACCGGAGGTTTCCGGCGGCATATCGCGCGCCCAGGCATCGATCCAATGGCGCTGCAGGTTAAGCACACTTTCCTGCAGCACATGCCAAGGTTTCGTGGTCCATGGCGGCGTTTCAGGCTCGACTGAATAGACGTCGACCTTGCCCTGCGCCGTCACCCGCATGCAATACCCTTCCATCAGTTCGACAGTGCCGAGATCACCCTCAATGCGCAGCAGTGTTTGCGGAAAGGGATCGGGCAGGCGGCGGCTGGCATAGCTGCAATCGACGATGCTGGTCGCACCATCCTCATGGCGGATGATCATTGACGCCACATCTTCCCCGACGATGGCGGGATTCACGCTCTGCGTGGTGCAATAGAGGGTCTCGGCCTCGCCCATGATCGTGCGGCAGATGTCGAGGATATGAATGCCGAGATCGATGAGGATGAAGCGCTTTTCGGTGGCAAGATAGGGCTGTCCGGAAAACACGTCATAGCCGCTGCGGAAGGAGACATGGGCGAAATGCGGCGTGCCGATGCGGCCATCGGCCACCAGCTTGCGCGCCGCCATGACGGGTGTCTGGAAACGGAAATTCTCATGCACCATCAGGCGCACACCGGCCGCCTTACAGGTCTCTACGATTGCAATGCACTCCGCCCAGTTCGGGGCCAGGGGCTTTTGCACGATGACATGTACGCCCTTCGCCGCCGCCTGGCCGACAAGATCGCGATGCGTCTGCATCGTGGTCGCGATATCGACGAAATCGAGCTGCTCGGCGGCAAACATGGCGGCGGCATCGGTATAGGCGCGCGCAACGCCGAACTGCGCCTTCGCCGCTTCCGCTTTTTCCGTGTCGCGGTCACAGACGGCGACGATCTCGACCTCGGGGATCATCGACCAGGCATGCAGATGGTTCTGGGCAAAGAAACCGCAGCCAATGACAGCGGCGCGCAGTTTTGGTGCGGACATGGCGCTCATCTCACGCCTCGCAGATGTCCTTAACCGATTGCATGACGGCATCCTTGTTGAAGACGCGGTCGAGCCAGCCCTCCCGAAAGATCTGAGGCTTTGCCTGTTCGATGGCGAGGAGCGCGCCATCCGAAAAGCGGCCCTCGGGGAAGATGCCGAAGGCGATGGACAGGCCGATGTTGATATGGCCGAGCATGAAATCCGTCGCGGCTTGTTGGGGCACGCCCCGGCGCACCGCCTCATCCACCGCGTCCTTCATGGCCAGGCAGAGCGTGATACCCACGGTCTCGGACAAGGCGGGCTCCAGGATGGCGATATTCTCCACCGTACAGCGGTGCGCCCGCATCACCGGCTTGTAGATCTCGCGCGCCACTTCTTCACATAGGGCATAATGCTCTTCAGGGCCCTGCATCAGGGCACAGACGATATGCTGCTTGGCGTGGACGCCGCCAAAGAAATCCGCCTTGGCGGTCGGCGTTGTCTCGTCATTGATGATGGGCGGATGGCAGGGATGGGTCACGAAATAGGTCACATCCGCGCGCGTCGGCATCTTGCCGGCATAGGGTGCGGCGGCATCCAGCACGATGATGGCTGTGCCTGGCCGGATCTTGTCGATGATGTCATGCGCGATGCTGCCGATCAGCCGGTCGGGCACCGCCATGACGACAACATCAGCCTGTCCGAGGGCGATATCCCGTTCGACGCAGTTGACACCGACAGCGTTCTTCAGGCGCTCACGCCCGGTCTCGGACACTTCGACATGATCGACATCGAAGCGCGAGCCTTGCAGATTGGTGGAAAGACGGACGCCCATCTTGCCACCGGCGCCGAGGAGAGCGACTTTCGTCATGGGATGATCCTTTTCATCGTGTCTAGCCGCCCGCCTTGATGCGGACGAAATAGTCCGGGCTGCCCATCTGGCCGCCCTTGAGCGCGAGTTCCAGCGCATGATGCGCGGGGTCTTCGGAATATGCGCGGCAAAGCGCCGCACCCGGCACGGTCGGGGCGAGGGCGGTGAGGGCGAAGACACCCAGCGCCAGGGCCGCATGGCTTGAGGTATCACCGCCGGCGATGATGCCGCGGTCAATGCCCGCCGTGCGCATGACGCGGTCCAGAATGCGGCCGAGGCCGGTCCCGATCCGGTCGTTCACGGTTTCCAGCGAGACGCCCGCGGTCTCGGCCGCGCGGCGAAGTTCGGGCACCGAGGCGTCATCCGGGCCACGCGCCGTGAAGATGGCGGGATCCTGGCCGAGGGAGAGGGCGGCGAGCGCCAGGGCCGCGACACGCGCCTGTTCGGCATCCCAGGCACGCTCATCGACGGCGGCGGCGGGGTTCAACCGGATGCCGGCGAAGCCGTGATTTTCGGCCCAGGCGATTTGTTGCGCCGTCACAGGTGAGCAGGAGCCGGAAACCGCGACGACATGGGCGGCGGGGGGCGCTGGTTGCGGTGGCGCGGCATGCGAAATGAAACCCGCCTTTTGCCAATGGGCGATCAACGCATAATCCACACCCTGTGATCCCACCACGAATTGTGTCGGTTCACGATGCGCCCAGACCAAGCGCCCGGCTTCGGCGAGGGTGTCGTCATCGACGATATCGAGCGAGACGATTGTCGCACCCTCGCGCCGGACATGGTCGAGCGTTGCATCGCCACGGCCTTGCTTCATGGCGACAACATCGATCAATCCGCCGGGGAGCGTGGTTTGTGCCCTGAGATGACGGAGCAGATCGGCCTCATGCATCGGCGTGACAGGATGACGGCTCATCGTCGGATGCCGGTCGAGGCGATAGCCGGTGCCGGCAACCGTTGCGAACAGATTGCCGAAGGTCTGGTAGCGATGAATGGCGGGCGCTGCCGTAATCAGGGGGATCCAGCCATTGCCGAAAACCGCCTCGCCGATATCGATCGCGGCGCCGATGGAGCCGATCTCCGGCGCGGAATCGAAGGTCGAGCAGATCTTGTAATGGATCAGAGGCGCGCCGGTGGCGCGCAGCGCCTGATAGATCGGTGGCAGATGATCGCGCATCCAGTCGGGGCTTTTCGAGCGTGCGATGCCGGCGATGCCAATGCCGCGCTGGCCCGGAAAGCGCGCGAGTTGCGCCGCTGTCGGCACGTCGAAGAACAGCACCGACGGCAGGCCCGCGAAGGTGAGTGCCTCCATGGTGGCGGCGGAGCCGGTGAAGTCATCACCATACCAAGCGATGAGCGGTCCACTTTCAGGGAAAAGCGTGGTCATGACGCGCCGCTTTCCCCGAAGGCCGCGATGGATTGTGCAAGCTCGGGGTGCTGCCGCGCATACTCTGCCAGCGGAATGCCGGCGACAGCTGCTTCCCACGCCTGGGTGATGGCGCGCACGCCCGCGCCGGGGCCGCCGGGATGACCCATGATGCCGCCGCCACCGAGATAGAGCAGATCGACGGAGCCGCCGTTGCGGGCATAAGTTTCGGGCGCCTGGCCGCCCCATTGGCCCGACCCCACCGCCGGCAGGGCGCAATCGGCCTCGGTCAGCAAGGGTGTCGAGACAGCGCGGAAGGAGCGTAGAAAGGACTCGTCGGGTTCCCAATACTTGGCGCCGATGCCATTGACCTGGAACTGGTCAACACCGAGCAGACGCCACAGGGCTTGGTAGACGCTGAAATCCCAACCCATGCCGGGATGACGGGTCATCATGTCCCAGCCGCTGCGATGCGCATGCAACACGAGGCGGGACCGGCGGCGCAGATAGGTCATGCCGCCATAGCCGATGGCGTTGATATTGATCACGGCGGCATTGCCACCTGCATCGGCCACCAGGTCGTGCTGGCGGAGCATCGCCTCTGGGTCGGCGCTGGAAATGCCGAAGGCATACATCACCTTCTTGCCGGTCTTCTGCTCGTGATCGAGAATGACGGGCATCACGGCGCGCACACGGTCGGCAAGCGGCGCATAGCCGGGGTTCATCATCTTTTCATCGTCTTTAATGAAATCCGCGCCGGCGTCACAGAGTTCGCGGGCGACCATGGCGGTGTCTTCCGCCGTCAAACCCAGTGCCGGCTTGATGATGCTACCGATCAAGGGTCGGTCATAGACGTTGGTCAATTTCCGGCTGCCGGCGATGCCGAAAGCGGGGCCGGGATGGGCGCGGATGAAGGCGGGCGGCAGCGTCAGCCCGACGATGCGCACCCCCGATAGGCCGCGCACGGCAAAGACTCCGGCGAAGGCGATCGTTACCAGGGCCGCGATATCCGTACCGATGACATCGAGCGGAAACTCGATATCGACATCGGCACGCGCATAGGGGTGCGAAATGCCTGATGTCACCGCATCCTGGGGAAACACCGGATGCGCATGCGGTTCGAGCCTGCGAATATCGATGACGCGCGCGGCGCACCGATCCTTGAGGTCGGCCGTCTCGCCGGGCACCTCCACGAAGGTGCCGGTGGTCTGGTCGCTCGCGATCTTCTCCGCCATGCGCGCGATGTCGCCGGCGGTCTCGATGCGATAGGTCAGCCGGATCGATTCGCGTGCCATGTCTGACCTTCGGCTAGCCGAGCTGCGCCTGCAACGCCATCTTGCGTTGCATCTTGCGCTGCACCTGGTCGAGCACCACGGCGGTGATGATCACCAGGCCTTTGATGACCATCTGCCAGAAGGCATTGACGCCGAGCATGACAAGGCCATCGCTCAGTACGCCGATGACGAAGGCGCCCACCACCGTGCCGCCGATGGTGCCGCGCCCGCCCATGAGGGAGGTGCCGCCGAGCACGGTGGCGGCGATGGCGTTGAGCTCAAAACTCTCCCCGCTGGCGGGGTTGGCCGCGACCAGTTCGGATGACACGACAAGCCCGGCGAAGGCCGCGCAGAGGCCGGAGATGACATAGACGGCGATCTTGATGCGGGTGATGCGCACGCCCGACAGGCGCGCCGCGTTCTCGTTACCGCCCACGGCATAGACCTGCCGCCCGAAGGGCGTCTGCCGCGCGATATAGGCGGCGACGCCGGTGAGGATGACGAGGGCGACGATGGAAAAGGGAATGCCGAGGATGGTGCCGGAGCCGAGGAACGGAAAGCCGGTATTGCCGAGATCGTGGCTGCCGACCAGATTGGCGAAGGTCTGGCCATTGGAAATCAGGAGAGCGATGCCGCGCGCGATATAGAGCGTGCCGAGCGTCGCGATGAAGGGCGCCACGTTCAGCTTTGTCACCAGCACGCCGTTGAAGCCACCGATGAGCATGCCCGCGGCGAGCGTCATGGCCACCGTCTCCAGCACGTTGGGATAGATGGTGAGACCCATGGCGGTTATGGGAATACCTTGATCAATCAATCCGCCCGCCACCATGCCGGCGAGGCCGACGATCGATCCCACCGAAAGATCGATGCCGCCGGTGAGAATGACGAAGGTCATGCCGATCGCCATGAAGGCATTGATCGCGACGTGCTTTGCCAGAATAATCAAGGTCGATGGCGTCAGGAAGTTCGGCGTGGTGATCGAGAAGAAGACCAACACGACGATGAGGGCAATGAAGGTGCGCATGCTGATGAGCAGCATGGGCAGGGACATGCGGGCCCTGGGCGCGGCGACGCGCGTTTGGCTGAGAGGGGCGGGCTTCATCGTCACGCGGCCTGCTTTCGGTGGGATTTCGGTGTGGAGGCCGCAACCAGGGCGGCCTCGGTCATGGTCTCGCGGGTGAATTCGCCCGCGATGCGGCCTTCCGTCATCACCAGCACACGGTCCGACAAGGCCAGAACCTCTTTCAGGTCCGAAGTTGCGAAGGCAATGGCGAGGCCTTCGTCCGCGAGGCGACGCACCGAACGGAAGACTTCCGCCTTGGCGCCGATGTCGATGCCGCGGCTGGGCTCGTCCAGCAGCAAAAGCTTCGGTCGTGTCAACAAAGCTTTGCCGATGACGACCTTCTGCTGATTGCCGCCGCTCAAGGCCGTGATTTCAACCTCCGCTGTTGACACCTTGATCCAGAGCGAGCGGATCATGGCATCGATACCCTCCATTTCCGCCTTGCGCGATACCCAGAAGCCTCGTGTGAAGCGCCATAGGGCAGACAGAGACAGGTTGGAACCGACCGAAAGCGATTGCACCAGCCCTTCGCGCTGACGGTCTTCCGGCACGAAGGCGACGCCGCGCCGAATGCGTTCAGGCAGGCTCATGTCTGACAGATCGGTGCCATCCACCACCACGCGCCCCTGCGCTTCGGCATGCGCGCCCATAATGCACTCGAATAATTCGGAGCGCCCGGCACCGAGCAAGCCGTAGAATCCCACGACCTCACCCGCGCGCAGGGTGAAGGAGACGCCATCGACGACGCGGCGGCCCTGGCGACCGGCTAGGCCGATGTCCTTTGCCTCCAGCACCACACGCTGGGCGTGATGCACGGCAGGCGCCAGCACGGCTTCCAGCGGTCCGACCATTTCATGAATGATCCAGGGCACGGAAATCTGTGCCTTCGGCGCGCGCGCCTGCAGTCTGCCATCTCGCAGCACGGTGATATAATCGCCGATGCGTACGAGCTCTTCCAGGCGATGCGAAATATAGATGATCGCGACGCCTGCGCTTGTCAGGTCATTGACGATGCGGAACAGGATATCCACTTCCGTCGCACTCAGCGCCGATGTCGGCTCATCCATGATGAGAATGCGCGCATCCTCGACCAGCGCCTTCGCGATCTCCACGATCTGCTGCTGACCGATGCGAAGATCACCGACCAGGGTGCGCGGGTCGAGCGTCTGTCCCATGCGCAGCAGAATCTCGCGGGCGCGGCGAAGCTGCTCGGCATGGTCGATCGTCAGGCCGTAACGCCCCAGCGGGCGGCCGATAAACAGGTTTTCGGCGATGCTCAGGTTAGGACACAGGTTGAGTTCCTGAAAGATGATGGAAATGCCGTGCTCCGCCGCCTGCCTCACGGAGGAGAAGGTGACCGGCTTGCCGTCAAGCTCCAAGGTGCCGACGCTGGGCCGCTCGGCACCGGCCAGGATCTTCATGAGCGTGGATTTTCCGGCGCCGTTCTCACCCACCAGAACATTGACCACGCCGCGATAGACATCGAAATCGACATCGGTGAGTGCGGTGGTCCCCGGATAGACTTTGCCGATGCCGCGCGCCCGCAGGATGATGGGATCGAGGTCGCTCATGCCGCCACCGCCAGGGTCACGGGCGTGATGTCGATCTCCCCGGTCGAGGACGGGTCCGCCATGCCGCCGGAAAACGTCACGGACTTGCCCAGGAGGGTGGTGAGATCAATGGTTTTGTGAATATCGGCCATCGCTTGCATATTCAGCGCGCGGGAGACCGTGGCGTATTCGATTTGATTGACGAAGGCCGCGAAGTCGAGAAAGGGCAGGCAGTCCCGTACCGCACTGCCGAAGACCACGGGCCCGACTTGAACGATGACGGGGGAGGAGACGGCGGGGACAGTGAGCGTCACTGTGCCGTGACCCGATTTCAGGTCGACCGCCGTGACCTTGCCCGTACCTTTGATCGCAAAGGTCCAGGCGCCACCTTCGGCGGCCGGTGGCTGGCCGTATTGCTTATCGGCGGCGTCCGAATCCTTGGCGAGCCCGGCCAGGACCGCTGCCAGATCATGCGCGCCAGCCGCGAAGAAGGGCACAACCTTGGGCTTCCAGAGTGTGGCGACATAGGCCGTCGCGTCGAAGCTATCGGGCTTCTGCGGATCGGTTTTGACGGCGGTGCCGTTGCGAACGATCTTGCATCCGGGAAGTGCTGCCAGAACGAGACCGAACAAGAGAAGGTCCCGCCGCGATGGGGTCGCGACATGCACCACAGGGTGCATGTCGCGGAAAGACGATACCAGCATCGATCAGGGAGAGAGCGTGAAGTTGTTGAGCTTCGCCGCATTCGCCTTGGTGATGAGCACGCAGTTGACGAGCTGCTTCTCGGGTTTTCCCGTAGAGCCGGTCTTGAGGTATTGGTCAGCCTCAGTCACCGCCATTTGCGAAATGTCGAAGGCGGGCTGCATCGACGTCGCCTGGATCTTGCCCTGCTCGATGGCATCGCGCACATCATTGCTGCCGTCGAAACCCACGACGAAAACGTCTTTCTTGCCGGCGGCCTGAAGCGCGGCCGAGGCGCCCATCGCCATGGTGTCATTGCCGGCAATGACGCCCTTGATATTGGGCTGGGCCTGGAGGATCGATTCCATCTTGGAATAGGCTTCGGTCTGGCTCCAGTTGGCGCTCTGCTGCGCCACCATCTTCAGGCCGGTAAATTGGTCGAGCACGTCGTGATAGCCTTTGGAGCGCACGCCGGCATTGGTGTCCGAAGGCTTGCCGGTCAGTTCGGCATAATCGCCGCTCTCGCCCATGACCTTGGAGAATTCCTGACCGCCGAGCGTAGCACCCTGGTAGTTGTTCGACACGATTTGCACGACGGCCACGCCGGTCTTGTTGATCTCACGATCAATCAGGAAGCTCGGGATGCCGGCGGCCTTGGCCTTCTCGATAGCGGCGATGGAGACGTCGGCGCCTGCATTGTCGAGGATGATGGCCGATGCCTTGCGGGCGATGGCCGTGTCGATCATCTGATTCTGCTTGTTAGCGTCATCATCATGGGACAGCGACAGCACATCGTAGCCGAGCGCCTTAGCCTTGGCGTCAGCTGCATTGGCTTCCGTCGCGAAGAACGGATTGTCGTGTGAGGGCGTGATGATGACGATCAGCTTGTTGGCGGCGAATGCCGCCGGTGCCATCGCCAGGGTGAGCCCCACGGCGAATACGGCGAAACCGGTCTTCTTGCGCAAGCAAAAACCTCCCTTGGATGCGTCGCATTCAGGCGGCGCTGTTGAATTCTTGGCGAGCCCCGTCATGGGCGCAGCATAATGATACAGTCATCATACCAGTTCCGGCAAGAGGCCGCTTCCCCAAGTTTACGCTGTCGTTGCGGGCTGCTAGAGCCATCGAACCACCGAGACCGGAGAGTGTGATGGACGTGACCAAGATCCCCGTCGGCAAGGCGCCGCCCGGCGACATCAATGTGGTGATCGAGATCCCACAGGGGTCTTCGGTGAAATACGAAATCGACAAGGACAGCGGGGCCATCGTGGTCGATCGCTTCCTGTTCACGCCCATGGCCTATCCGGCTGCGTATGGCTTCATTCCCAATACCTTGTCCGAGGATGGCGATCCGGCCGATGCGCTGGTTCTTGTGCCGGCCCAGGTCGTTCCGGGCGCGGTGATCCGGGCCCGCCCCATCGGGGTTCTGTTCATGGAAGACGAGTCCGGCAAGGACGAAAAAATCATCTGCGTGCCGCATGACAAGGTGCATCCGCAGTTCAAGGACCACACCGAGCTTTCGACACTGCCCGAGATCACCATGAAGGTGATCGAGCACTTCTTCACCCGCTACAAGGATCTGGAGCCCGGTAAATGGGTGAAGGTTACCGGCTGGGGTGGCCGCATCGAGGCCGAGGCCGCGATCGAAGCCGCGATGAAGCTCTTCGCCAGCACCAAGGCCTGATCGCTCGCCTCTGACAGACAGGCCGCCGCACATGATCCCCAGGGCGATCGGCCCTTGGATCGTCGCGGCGGTCCTTCTGGTCCTTTCCGTCGCTACGCGCCTGCCGGCCTTCGCCTTCAGCGTGATCGATTGGGACGAGAGCCTGTATTTCCTGATGGCCGAGCAATGGCGCGCCGGGCATCTTCCGTACACCACCCTGTTCGACAATAAGCCGATCGGCATCTACGCCATCTTTGCGGCATTCCAGGCCGTGCTGGGGGACAGTGTCGCCTCCATGCGCATCGCGGGCGTCGTGGCGACTTTCGCGACCGCGATCTTGATCTACCGCATCGCCCGCCATGTCATGGCGCGGCAAGGTCGCGCGGTGGAACTCTGCGCCGGCCTCGCGGGCGCCTGGTTCGTGGTGGCGACGGTCGCGGAAGACGGTGTCGCCTCCAATACCGAGCTGTTCATGGTGCCCTTCACCTGCCTCGCCATGCTGATGGCCATGACCGGCGGCGCACGCCTTGGGGCTGGGCGCCTGCTCGCCATCGGCCTCTCCCTCGGCGTCGCCTTCATGGTCAAATACGTCGCGGTCTTCGACGTGGGCGCGGTGCTGCTCGCGACCGCCCTGGTGTTCGGCCGGACGCGCGGGGGCCTCGTGGGACTGGGCGATCTGCTGCGCTATGCGGTGCTGATGGCCATCGGCATGCTGCTGCCCTTCCTGGCCGCCGCCGCGCTTTACGCCGCCCACGGTCAGTTCGCGGTCTTTGTCGATGCCAGCCTGCTGTCCAACCTCCGTCGCGCCGCCGTGCCGCTTTCGGCCGCGCGTTTCCTGAGCGCCTTCTGGTCCCATGCCGTGCTGTTCCCGCCTTTGTACGTCGCGCCGCTCTGGCTGCTCCTGCGACTCTTTGCCGCTGAGCGACGCGGCACCCTCATGCTGCTCGCCTGGGTGGTGACGAGCGCGGTCGGCGTTGCCTCAGGCGGCCTCTATTTCTCGCATTACTTCATCCAGATTCTGCCGGTGCTGTGCATCGCCACCGGCATCATGGTGTTGGATCTGTCGCGCCGGGCCAGCCTCGCCCCGCGCGCCGTTCTGGTGATCTTGGCCGTACTCGTGCTCGTGGCACCGCTTCGGGCGGCGGGCACGGATATTGCGCGCATGGGCCCGGTGCTGGCTCGCCCGCCCGTCGGTCTCGGTCTATTGCGAGACACCACTGCCGATGTCGCGGCGGCGATCGGGCCCGAACTGGCAAAGACGCCCGGTGCCACCGTCTATGTCTTCGACGATCAGCCCATTCTCTACAGCCTGCTGCATGTCACGCCGCCGACGCGCTATGCCTTTACGTCTTTCGTGCTGTCGCGCCTGCTGGCGCATGTGGCGGAGATCGACCCGATGGCGGAGTTCGATCGCATCATGGCGACCAAGCCGCTGTTCGTGATCTGCAAGCGCGTGCCGGACATCGGCGCGCCCGAAACGCGGAACATGGATGTCTATGCCAAGCTCGGCCAGGATCTCGCGGCGGGTTATGTGCTGTGGCGGGCCTATGATGACACGGTGGTGTTTCGCCGCGTCACGGGGACGCCGACCTAAGCAAGATGGCGCCTAACCCAGCGCCAATTCGTCCACACCGGGATGTGCGGGCGCCGTTGCCCAGGCCAATTCCACCAGCGTCACGATCCGCCGACCCAACCCGTCGAGCTGACAGACGATGAGGTTTTGCTCCTCCATATAGGCGAGCAGCCGCCGCGCCCGACCCAGCGATCGGGTGCCATAGGCACGGGCGAGGGCGCCGTCACTCGGGCAAGGCAGCCGGTCCCGCGCCGCGCGGGCGAGCATGAGGAAAATGCCCTGCATATCCTCGGGCAGCACCGAAGCGCGGGCGGTCACGTCCTGCCAACTCGCATCCTCGGCTTCGTCCGCACCGACGCCGGCGCGGGCATGGGTCAGCATGCGGCGGAACACCGGCAGGTCCGGCGCGGCGGCACCGATGCCCTCGATCCGGCAGCGCACGAGGAAATCCTGATACAGCACGCCGATGGCGCGGAACCCGGCCTCGGGATCGGCCAGCATCGTCCGCAGGATGGCGTCCAGCCGGGCGCGGCGCTCGGCCAGCAGCGCCGGGCTGGTCTCGATTGCGCTTTCGGTCAGCAACTCGCTCGCGGCGGGCTTGGTCGCCATCAACTGGCTGAGCAGATCGGGCGGCGGTGGCGTGGGCGCCCGGCGCGCGATCCGCGCAGCCTCCGGCGGCGGTGCGGCGAGAATGACGGCACGCGCATCGTCCAGCCCTGCACCCGGCATGGGCATCAGGCGCGGGCTGGAACTGCGCGCCTCCGTCTCCGTCGGCGAAATCCGCAGCGCCAGCGGCCGGCGCGACAGGGCAGGGCCGAGGGCGATGAAATGCCCGCGTTCCAGATCGCGGAAGGCCTCCGCCTGGCGGCGTTCCATGCCCAGCAGATCGGCGGCGCGCGCCATGTCGATGTCGAGGAAGGTGCGGCCCATGAGGAAGTTGGAGGCCTCGGCCGCCACGTTCTTGGCGAGCTTGGCCAGCCGCTGCGTGGCGATGACGCCGGCCAGGCCGCGCTTGCGGCCGCGGCACATCAGGTTGGTCATGGCGCCGAGGGAGAGTTTGCGCGCCTCGTCCGACACTTCGCCGGCGACGGCCGGGGCGAAAAGCTGCGCCTCATCCACCACCACGAGCATGGGGTACCAATGGTCGCGCCCGGTCTCGAACAAGCCGCCGAGAAAGGCGGCGGCGCGGCGCATCTGGCCCTCGGCGTCCAGGCCTTCGAGGTTTAGCACGGTCGACACGCGATGCGCGCGGGCGCGCTCCCCCGCCAATTGCAGCCCCTGTTCGGTATGGGCCTCGGCATCGATCACCAGATGGCCGAAGCGCTCGGCGAGGGTCACGAAATCGCCTTCGGGGTCGATCACCGCCTGCTGCACCCAGGGCGCGCTTTGTTCGATAAGGCGCCGCAGGAGGTGGGATTTGCCGGAGCCGGAATTGCCCTGCACCAGCAGGCGGGTGGCGAGCAATTCCTCCAGATCGAGGGTCGCGGCACCGCCTGCCGCTGTCAGCCCCATCTCGATCGCAACCGTCATCCCGACTCCGTGGCCCTGGCAGACGACGGGCTTATCAAGCCGCCGTCTGCCAGTCGAGCAAGCCGCGCGCGGCGGCGGCGCCTGTCGCCATGCACGCCTGGAGAAGGTAGCCGCCGGTCGGCGCCTCCCAATCCAGCATTTCGCCGGCCGCGAAAACGCCGGGCAGGCGACGGAGCATGAAGCGGTCATCGACCTCATCCAAGGCGATGCCGCCGGCGGAGGAAATGGCACGGTCGAGGCCTTGCACGCCCGTCACCCGCAGCGGCAGGGCCTTGATCAGGGCGGCGAGGGTGACGGGATCTCGCGGCAGGTCGAACTGGCCCTCGCGCAGCATGTTCATGGCGACCGGCGCGAGCGACAGCGTGCGACGCAAGCCGTTGGACAGGCTATCGCGTGGCCGCAGCATGCGGAGCTTTTCGGCGACCGCCGCCTCGCTCAGGTCGGGGCGAAGATCGACCGTAATGGTGCTCGGCCCGGCATCGCGGAGCGCCGAGGACAGGCCATAGATGGCGCCGCCTTCCAGGCCATAGGCGCTGATGACGGCATCACCGCGTGAAACGCGGCCGAGGGCGCGGATCGCCACGGATTTCAGCGGCGTTCCGGCGAAACGCTCCCGAAACACCTGCGTCCAGCCGATCATCACGCCCGAGTTCGCGGGCTTCAGCGGCGCGACCTCAATGCCCTTGGCTGTGAGGATGTCGGTCCAATTGCCGTCACTGCCGAGGCGCGGCCAGGACGCGCCGCCGAGCGCCAACACCGTGCCCTCCACCGGCACCGGCTCCATGCCGTCAAACAGCAGCGCGCCGTCATCGGCAAAACCGTGCCAGCGGTGGCGGAGGTCGAAGCGCACGCCCTGCGCTGCGAGTCGCGCCAGCCAGGCGCGCAGCAGTGGCGAGGCCTTCATAGCTTTGGGGAAAACCCGTCCGCTGGAGCCGGTGAAAAGCTCCTGACCCAGCCCTTCCGCCCAGGCGCGGAGCGCGTCGGGCGGAAAGGCATGAACTGCGGCTGCAAGACGCGGATCGGTCGTGCCGTAGCGGGTGACGAAGGCGTCGAGCGGTTCGGAATGGGTCAGGTTGAGGCCACCGCGCCCGGCCATCAGCAGCTTGCGGCCGACCGAGGGCATGCGGTCGAAGACCGTCACACTTTGACCGGTGGCGGATAGGATTTCGGCGGCCATAAGCCCGGCCGGGCCAGCGCCAATCACAGCGATCATAGGGAGAAACCTAGGTCAGCCGTGACGCGTGTGGACATCAATTGGCGTTTGGGGAGGGTCATGGGCGCGGTGTAGCACGGCGGCCGATGGTTCATACTGGCGTGAGTTTGGTTGACCGTAACCCCCCAGTATAAACGCCGTGTGTAGACGTATTTTGTGGTGACGCGTGACGACCAAAGAACCGAGGCTTGGCTGCTGCACCGCCGGAGCTCCTGACCGTTCCGACGATCGCCGCGTTGCGCGCCTTACGCGGGACCGCCTGAGGTTCCCTCCGACGCCTTCAGCACGTCGATGAAGGCCCGCAGCCCCGGCGGCACATGGCGATGGCCCGGGTAATAGAGGAACAGGCCGGGGATCCAGGGGCACCAATCGTCCAGCAGCCGCACCAGCTTGCCGGCGTCGAGATAGGGCCGGGCTGTCCGCTCCGGCACATAGGCCACGCCAAGCCCGCCAACGGCGGCTTCCGCCATGAGTTCGACATGGTCGAGCGTCAGCACGCCGGGCACATCGATCGTCAGTTCCTGGCCATGACGCGCGAACTCCCACCGAAACAGCTTGCCACTGCGCAGGCGGAAGCGAATGCAGGCGTGATCCCGCAGATCATCGGGCGTCTGCGGCGTGGTTCGGCCGCGCAGATAATCGGGCGAGGCGATGGTCACGAAGCGGGCCTCGCCGCCGAAGCGCACGGCGATCATGTCCTTGGGCACCGCCTCACCCAGCCGAATGCCGGCGTCGAATCCTTCGGCGATGACATCGACCAGCCGATCTTCCGTCACCAGGTCCAATTCCATGTCCGGGTAGCGCGCCAGGAAAGTCGGCACGACGGAGCGGAGCAACAGCCGCGCCGCGACCTCACTGGTATTGATCCGCAGCCTGCCGCTCGGGCTGTCGCGGAAGCCCTCCACCTCCTCCAGCGCGCGATCGAAATCCCGTAGGACCGGTTGCAGCCGGTCGAACAGCCGGGCGCCGGCCTCGGTCGCCGAGACGCTGCGCGTCGTCCGATGCAGCAGGCGTACGCCCATGCGCGCCTCCAGCATTCGCATCATATGGCTGAGCGTGGAGGGCGACAGGGCCAACTCGTCGGCGGCTTTGCGGAAGCTGCGATGCGCGACGATGGCGGCGAAGGCCGCAAGATCGCTCAGACTGGGTCGCTCATTCATGGGTAAATTTCACCAACTCATGCCACATCCTGCCGATAGTGCCATGAATGGCTGAGGTCTAGATCCGCCGTCGCAACCCGAAAGGATCATCCCATGAGCAAGACCTGGTTCATCACCGGTACCTCCTCCGGCCTCGGCCGAGGATTGGTCGAAACCCTTCTCGCCCGCGGCGACCGCGTCGCCGCCACGCTGCGCACGGTCAGCGCCCTCGATGACCTCAAGGCGCAATATGCTGACCGGCTCTGGCTGGCGGCGCTGGACGTGACCGATACCGCCAAAGTGCGCGCCGTGGTGGATCGGGCTTTTGCGGAACTCGGCCGCATCGACGTCGTTGTGAACAACGCCGGCTATGGCTTGTTCGGTGCGGGGGAGGAGGTGACGGACGACCAGATTCGGCAGCAGATCGACACCAACGTGATCGGCTCGATCCAGGTCATTCGCGCGGCGCTGCCGCATCTGCGCGCGCAGGGTGGCGGTCGGATTATGCAGGTTTCGTCCGAGGGCGGTCAGATCGCCTATCCGAACTTCAGCCTCTATCACACCAGCAAATGGGCGATCGAAGGCTTCGTCGAGGCCGTTTCACAGGAAGTCGCGTCCTTCGGCGTCGCTTTCACCATCGTCGAGCCCGGCCCGACACGGACGAACTTCCGCGCGGGGCTCGTCAGCCCGCCACCCATGGCGGTGTATGACGACACGCCGGCAGGGGCGGTGCGCCGCGCCGTCAAGACAGGCACCTTCGTCTTGAAAGGCGACGCCATGAAGATGGCGCAGGCGATGATCGATAGCGCGGAGAGCGAGCCCGCGCCGCTACGCCTTCTCCTCGGTGCGGACGCCTATGTCCGCGTGCGAGCGGCCCTGATGGGCCGCGTCGCGGCCCTCGATGCGCAGAAGGAGATCGCGTTTTCGACGGAAGTGGACGAGGGCAGCTAGTAGGCGAGACGCATGTGGCGGATGACCCTGCACTCATCCGCCCTACGGCGGTCCGCCTCTCGTAGGGCGGAAAAGCGCAGCGCATTCCGCCGTCCAAGCGATCCCGAGCCATGCGTATAGCGCGTGATACTATGTGAGGCTTGTATTTATACCTGGGGTTGAGCGAGAAGGGCGCGACCGTGCCTCGCCAGGGACGCCGCTCCTTCTGCCGGCACATTCCAACCCATCAACCGACCCCATTTGCGCAGCCTTCCGCCGCGCCGACCAACGCGCCTAGGAGGCGCCCAAAGCTTATGAGCCATCTCTCCGCCATCGACCCCACCTTTGCCGACCTCGGCCTGAACCCCAAGCTTCTCGCGGCCCTCGCCGAGGAAGGCTACACAACGCCGACCCCGATCCAGGCGCAGGCCATCCCCTTCCTGCTGAAGGGCCGCGATCTGCTCGGCCTCGCCCAGACCGGCACCGGCAAGACCGCCGCCTTCCTGCTCCCCATCCTGCATCGCCTCGCCGCCGACCGCCGGCCGGCCCCGCCGCGTTGCGCCAATGTCCTGATCCTGGCGCCGACCCGCGAACTCGCTTCCCAGATCGATGCCAGCATCGCGGCCTATGGCGGCGATCTCGGCATGACCCACACGGTTGTCTTCGGCGGCGTCAGCCAAGTGCATCAGGTCTCGGCCATGCGCCGTGGCGTCGATTTCCTCATCGCCACGCCGGGCCGGTTGCTCGACCTCGTCAGCCAGGGCCATATCGACCTCAGCCATACCGGCGTGCTGGTGCTGGATGAAGCCGACCATATGCTCGACATGGGTTTCGTGAAGCCGATCCGTCAGGCCGTGGCCATGCTGCGCTCCGACCGCCAGACGCTGCTCTTCTCCGCGACCATGCCGAGCGCCATCGCGACGCTGGCCGATGGCTTGCTGCGCGACCCTGCGAAGGTTGAGGTCACGCCGCCTTCCACCACCGTCTCCCGCATCGGCCAGACCGTGATGTTCACGGACCCCGAGAATAAGCTGAAGCTGATCCAGTTGCTGGTGAAGCCGGCCGAAGTCAGCCGCGCCATTGTCTTCACGCTGACGAAGAGCACGGCCAACAAGGTCGCGGAGGCGCTGACCCTCGCGGGCTCCCCCGCCGAGGCGATCCACGGCAACAAGTCGCAGGGCCAGCGCGAGCGGGCGCTTGCCGGCTTCAAGTCGGGCGCCGTGCGCGTTCTTGTCGCGACGGACCTCGCGTCACGCGGCATCGACGTCGATGACGTGAGCCATGTCTTCAACTTCGACATGCCCAATATCGCAGAGAGCTATGTCCACCGCATCGGCCGCACGGCGCGTGCCGGGCGCGAAGGCCTGGCCGTGTCGCTGTGCGAGCCCGAGCACCGCGCCTGGCTGCATGCGATCGAGCGGACGATCGGCCAGCCGGTGCCGATGTCGACTGATCATCCGTATCACTCCGAGGCGGCGCGGCTGTCCACGATGAAGGCGCCGATCCTGGGTGGCGGCAAGCGTCCCCAGGGTGGCCACGCCCCGCGCGGCCAGCAGCAGGCCGCCAAGCCCGCGCGGGGCCAGTATCGCCACCCGCGCTAAACAGGACTCGCCCTGGGCGGCGTAGGCCGCCCAGCCAGCGCCGGGGTTTGCATGGCCAGCGCGTGCAGATCACGCGTGACCTCCGCCATGACCGACCCCCAGTCGCCCGGCTGTGGCTGGCGATACAGGCGCAGAGACGGATACCAGGGGCTGTCCCGCCGCCCCCTGATCCATCGCCAGCAGGAATCGAATCGGTTCAGCAGCCAGACCGGCGTGCCAATTGCGCCGGCCAGATGGACCACGGCGGTATCGACTGCGATGACAAGGTCCAGATTGGCCATCAGGGCGGCGGTGTCGGCGAAATCCTCCACGTCTTGCATGACCTCGATCAGTGGAAAGCCAGCTGGTGCCGGCAGGCCGGCCTTCTGCAGACTCACGAACCGCACCCCCGGCAGGTCGAACAATGGCGCGAGATAGCGCGGATCCATTGAGCGTCTGCGATCGATGGCGGCGAAGGCGGGGGCGTGGGAATAGGCTTCGCCCGCCCAGGCCAGGCCGACCCGCAGGCCTGGTGGAACCGTTGCCGCCAGACGCACCCGCCATTCGGCGCGAAGCGCGGCATCGGCCGTGACGTAAGAGGGCGCACTCGGAATGGTGTCGATCGTCGTGCCCAATGCGAAGGGCATGCTCTGCGCGGGGCAATGCAGGTCGAAGTTCGGAAGATCTTCGCCCGCAACGGCGATCTGGCCGATCCCGGTCACCCCCCGCAGCAGCCGGACGAGCGGTTTCTGAACCTCGGTAATGACCTTCAAGCCGCGCGTCTCGGCCAGCCGCCCGAAGCGGCAGAATTGGAGCGTGTCACCGAAGCCGCCTTCGATATGCACCAGCAACCGTCGGCCCGGCGCGGCCTCCCCGTGCCAACGCGGTTGAGGGAAGGTGCGATAGGACGCAATCATCACGGGCGTTTGCCATCGCCGTTCATAGGCGGCCCAGCCCGCCGCCAGCTCGCCCGTCCGCAGCAGCGCGAGACCGAGACTGACATGGGCCGACGCAGTCTCGGGCCGGAGTTCGATCCCCCTGCGGTAAGCGGCGATGGCGTCAGTCAAGCGCCCCTCGAATTCGAGGGCGCAGCCGAGGTTGAGGTAGGTGTCCGCGTCGTTCGGCGCCAGGACAGCTTCATCGCGAAAGGCCTGGGCGGCCTCGCTCACACGGCCCAGATCCAGCAACGCGCGGCCGAGATTAAAATGCGTGCCCGGATGATTGGGGGCAAGATGGATCGCCTGCCGATAGGCGACGGCGGCCTCTTCCGGCCGCTCCAACCGCATCAGGGCATTGCCGAGGTTGCGGTGAATTCTCGGATCCTGCGGCGCGAGCACTGACGCGCCCCGGTAGCCCGCGGCGGCCTCATCGAAGCGGCCGGCATTCTCAAGCGCGATGGCGAGGTTATTGGCGGTGATCGCATCTGGCGTCATGGGTCCGCTGTTCTGGACTCATGACACTTAGGGAATCGTTACCCCCTGATGCAGGATGATCTGATTTAGGAGACGGTGACGCCCTTCCAGAAGGCGACCCGATCCTTGATGTTCGCGGCGGCGTCCTTGGGCTCGGGATAGTACCAGACGGCATCGGCGTTCGTCTTACCGCCGACTTCAAGGCTGTAGTAATGCGCGGTCCCTTTCCAGGGGCAAACACTGGTGAGTGCGCTCGGCTTGAGCACGTCTTGCCGCAGTGACGCGGCAGGGAAGTAGGCATTGCCCTCGACGGTCACGATGTCGTCGCTTTCGGCAATGGTCTGGTTGTTCCAGGTAGCTTTCATAGCGTCGTTCCTTTCGATGATGCGTGATTGAGCGTCGCATGGCCCGGGCCGGAGGCGAAGCCAGAGTCCGGCAACAAGGTCGTGATGCGTTTCTTCACCATGTAGGGCGAAAAAGCGCAGCGCCTTCCGCCACCCTGGGCGTTTAAGTCAGCCTTCCCCCAAGCCATCGATCCGCGCGGCAACGACGAAATCCGTGCGATGCAATCCGCCGATGGCATGGGTATGCAGCGAAACTTTCACGAAACCCCAGCCAAAGGCGATGTCGGGGTGATGTCCGGCGGCTTCCGCCACATCGCCCACGCGGTTCACGAAAGCGAGGGCCGTCGCGAAATCGGGAAACTTCCACTCGCGTTCGATGCGGGAGGGCGCGGCCGCCAGATGCCACCCTGGCACCTCCGGCAGCAGCGCTGTGATGCCGGCAAGATCCAGCGGCGGCATGCCGCCGTGGCAGGGCACGCAGTGTTCCTGGGCGAGCATGGTGGACATGGTCTTTCCCTTTGTGATGCGCCCAGCCGCGCCGGGCTCTGCCGCCCTTCAAGGTGGCGCGCCATCTTATACGACAGCGGCGATCGATGTCGTGTCACACCCGGCGCGCTTGGGACCCCGCCGCGCTTGGGGCGGCCTATGCGAAGGCCCCGCTCGCGGATTAGGGTCCCGGCCGACGCGGCGTAGCCGTCAGAGAGACGAGGAGGACACATCATGAGTGATCACGCAGCAGCCGGAACGGCGGAACTGGGCGTTCTGGGCTTGGCCGTCATGGGCGCGAATCTCGCCCGCAACGCCGCCCGCAAGGGCTTCGAGGTCGCGCTGTTCAACCGCAATCACGAGCGCACCGATAAGCTGATGGCTGAACACGGCCATGAAGGAAAGTTCGTCGCGACTAAGTCGGTCGCCGATTTCGTTGCGGCCCTCGCGAAGCCCCGCGCCATCATCATCATGGTCAAGGCCGGAAAGCCGGTCGATGACATGATCGCCGAACTGTCCGAGCATCTGGACGCCGAAGACATCATCATCGACGGCGGCAATTCGCTGTTCACCGATACCAGCCGCCGCTTCAAGGAATGCCAGGCGAAGAACATCCGCTTCATCGGCATGGGCATTTCTGGCGGCGAAGAGGGCGCACTCGAAGGCCCGAGCATGATGCCGGGCGGCGAGCGCTCGGCCTATGACCACATCGCGCCGATGGTCACCAAGATGGCCGTGACGGTCGAGGGCACGCCGTGCTGCACCTATATCGGCACTGAAGGCGCCGGCCATTACGTCAAGATGGTGCATAACGGCATCGAATACGCCGATATGCAGCTCATCACCGAAGCCTATGACATGATGAAGACGCTCTATGGCCTCGACGCCGCGGCCATGGCCGAGATCTTCACCGAGTGGAAGGCCGGCGACCTCGATTCATATCTGATCGAAATCACCGCCGCCGTGCTGCGCAAGACGGACGACACCGGCAAGCCGCTGGTCGATGCGATCGTGGATGAAGCCGAGCAGAAGGGCACCGGCCGCTGGACGGCGCAATCCGCCCTCGACCTCGGCGTGCCTGTCACCGCCATTACCGAGGCGGTCTATGCCCGCGCCCTGTCCGGTCGTCGCGGCATGCGCGGCGAGGCCGAGAAAAAGTACCCGCATCCGGCAGTGGCCATTCGCAAGCCCGAGAAGGCCGAGATCGACGCTATCCGAGACGCGCTCTATGCCTCCAAGATCGTCGCCTATGCCCAGGGCTTCGAGCAGATGACGGTCGCCGCCCAGCAGTTCGGCTGGGAACTGCACCTGGGCGAAATCTCCACCATCTGGCGCGGCGGCTGCATCATCCGCGCCCGCTTCCTCGACCGCATCAAGGAAGCCTATGACCGCGACCCCAAGCTGTCGAACCTGCTGCTCGACGACTATTTCCGGGACGCGGTGGTGAAGGCCGAGGCCGCTTGGCGTCAGGTCATCGTGCGGGCCGTTCAGAACGGCGTGGCGGTGCCGGCCTTCTCCTCGGCGCTTGCCTATTATGACGGTCTGCGTCGGGCGCGGGGACCGGCCAATCTGCTCCAGGGTCTGCGCGATTACTTCGGCGCCCATACCTATCGTCGCCTGGATAAGGACGGCAGCTTCCACACCCGGTGGAGCCAGGACGGCAGCGAAATCGAGGCTTAGCCTTTGATCACGCATGACGGGTTCGGGTTGATCCGTCGTACCCGTCTCCCGTCATGGCACGCGAAGGCGTGCCATCCACGCCTTGCCTTCGTTTCGCAAGGAAGGCGTGGATGCTCTGCCTTCGCAGAGCATGACGCAGTGCGCGGAGCGCGATAGCCTGTTTGGCCGCAGCGCGAAGCGGGCTCCTCCAGACGGCGTGCCGGCCCCCGACAAAGGGGCCCGGCGCGGTCTGCCCGCCGAAATGCGCGTCACGGCGCTGATCGTGGCAACCGCGCTGTTCATGCAGAACCTCGATTCTACCGTGGTTTCCACGGCCCTGCCGGCGATGGCGAAAGCCTTCGACGTGGCGCCGGTGACGATGAACATCGTCATCACCTCCTACCTCGTCAGCCTGGCCGCCTTCATTCCGGCGAGCGGCTGGGTGGCGGATCGCTATGGCGCGCGGCAGGTGTTCCGCGCCGCCATCATCGTCTTCACGCTGGCTTCCGTGCTCTGCGGCATCTCGACCAGCCTCGGCATGCTCATCGGCGCGCGCATCCTGCAAGGCCTGGGCGGCGCCATGATGGTGCCGGTCGGGCGGTTGCTTCTGCTGCGCCGGGTCGGCAAGGCGGACCTCATCGCGGCGATGTCCTGGCTGACCATGCCGGCGCTGCTCGGCCCCGTCATCGGTCCGCCCGTCGGCGGTTTCCTGGTGACCACACTCTCCTGGCACTGGATTTTCGACATCAATATCCCGATCGGCATCGTCGGTGTCGCGGCCATCACCATGCTGATCAAACGGGACGACAAGACCGAAAAGACGCATTTCGACATCCTCGGCCAGATCCTCGCCGGCACGGCCATGGCCGGGATCATCATGGGCTGCTCGTCCTTTGGGCGCGGCGCTCTGCCACCCGTAGCCGCTGTCGCCTTGATCGCCATCGGCGCCATGGCCGCCTTGGGCTACGTGGTTCACGGGCGCCGCTATCCGCATCCGCTGCTCGACCTGACGCTGCTGCGGATCCCGACCTTCGCGACCTCGGTGATTGCCGGATCGCTGTTTCGGGTCGGCGTCGGGGCGCTGCCCTTCCTGCTGCCGCTGATGCTGCAATTGGGCTTCGGGCTGTCGCCCTTCCGCAGCGGCATGATCACCTTCGTCTCAGCCGCCGGCGCCCTGGTCATGAAGCCGATCGTGAAGCCGTTGCTGCACCGCTTCGGCTTTCGCACCGTCCTCTCCCTCAACGGCGGCATCGCCGCAGTCGTGGTGGGTCTATCCGCCGCCTTCCGCCCGTCCTGGCCGATCGCCCTGATCTATGTCGTTCTGCTGGTCGGCGGCATTTTCCGCTCGGTGCAATTCACCGCCTATAACACCATCGCCTATGCCGATATTCCGCCCCTGCGGATGAGCCAGGCGACCAGCCTCTACAGCACCTTGCAGCAGCTGTCGCTGACGCTCGGGGTCACGCTCGGCGCCGCCGTGCTCGCGGTGTCAGGCCTCCTCGGCGGACGCACGCACCCGGCCCTCGGCGACTTTTCCATAGCCTTCGTGGCGGTCGGCCTCGTCATGCTGCCGGCCGCCTTCCTCGCCCTGCGGCTGCCGGACGAGGCGGGGGATGAGATGTCCGGCCATCATCCGTCGGCCCGCTAAGGCGGTTCGCTAAAGCTGGGGGTTCGCCGCCAGGAAGCCGCGAACCTGGTCGATTGCGAGGCTGGTGAGATCCAGCGTCTCGGTCAGCTCGTCCTGGGTGCCGAGATCCTCAGGCGTCGCACCTGCAGGTAAGGTAAAGCTCTGCTCCCCACCCGCGACCAGCCGCGTGTTGGGCCTGTGTTCCAGGCAGGTGATGATGACGGTGCCCTGACCCTTGGGGTGGAAACGCACACAATTGATCATGCCCTGATCCGCAGTGGGCGCGCTGCCCCCGGGGCCGAGATCCTTGGCGGCCACCACCGACATGGTGCCGAGACCGCGCTTGCTGGCCAGGAAATCACCCGGCGCCTGCACATCCAGCGACACATGATCCGTCGCGGCCTTCACCGTCGGGAAGATACGATACAGCAGCAGGCTGTTCCGTCCGACAAGCTTGGGATCGGCATGGGCGACCACTTCGTCATAGGCCCCGGATCCGCCGCGCGGATGGCCATCGACGCTGACCACCGTGACCGGCGTCGCACCATAGCGCAGCGTCTGCCCGGCCAAGGCGAGGATCTGGTCATAAAGGGGCACGACAGGCCCGGGATGACCAAGCTGGGCGGCAAAGGCCATCTGGTCGTCGCAGCGCTGCTTGAGCACCATGTCGACGCCATTGGACCAGGCGATGGCGCCGCCGCTCATCGCGAAGGCAAATCGCGCCGTGCTACCGTTCTGCGTCAAGGCAAGGGTATCGCCGGTCACGGCATAGGTTGCGGATTGCTGCCCGGCCGGGGCCCCGGTGTCGATGACGGTGCCATCCGTGCGGAAAACCGCCACCTCCTGCGCACAATCACGATCCGGCCCCCAGGCGCCGATCAGCCCCTGTGGCGGATCGCTGCTTTGGGCGAGGGCTGCTTGCGGCACGATTGCGCCCATCAGCAGGGCGGCGAGCAGGGACAGGCTATGGAAGGCGCGCATCGAAACTCCTGGTCAACGTGACAAGGCTAGGCGTTTCGGTGGTGGCCGCCAAATCGGCCGGATGGACGGCCTTCGGAAATAGTTCCACAAAACGTGCGACCGTGGGCAAGGGGTGGATTGGCTTGACGAGCTATGTGACACGGTTTCTGGCCGGATTGCTGATTGCGGTGAGCGTGTTCAGCGTGCCGGCCGCCCTGGCCGATAATCGCTCGGAGCCAGGCGCCTTGGGCTATTGGGAGACGGCCGACCACCAAGGCGTCGTGCAGATTTACACCTGCGGTGTAGATACCTTGTGCGGCGCCCTGGTCGGTATGGAGTTCGACCATCCCACTGACCCCATGCCGATGACATGGAACCATCGTCCGCAATGCGATTTTCCGTTCATCGGCAACCTGAAACAGCGCAGCAACGGCGCTTGGTTTGGCTCCATCACCAATCCCAAGAGCGGCAAGACCTACAACGCGCGGATCGAACTCGCTTCGCCCGGTGTGCTCAAGCTGCGCGGATATCTGTTCGTCCCGGCTTTGGGCCAGACCGAAACCTGGACGCGCTTCCCGGGCGTGCCGCCAGCGGGTTGCCGCATGGCGGCGAGCGACTTCTAAGCGTTCCTGTCTGGCTGTCGCCGGGGCGATTGCCGCTTTCTGAGGAGTGTCACGCATGGCGACGACGACGGGCTTCCAGGCGCCGAGGATCAGGCAGACCGCCATCCGCGACGAAAGTTTCGGCGGCGTCGTCTATCATATCGAGGGTGAGCTGGTCCCGAGCCTGACGGTCGAGCTTGATCGTGTGCCGGTCTATTTCGAGCATCACGTCATGCTATGGAAGCAGCCTGCCGTGCAAATCGGCATCATGCCTCTGCGCGGCGCCATCAAGCGCATCATGGCGGGGATTCAAGTCATCGTCACCAAGGCCGAGGGGCCAGGCATGATCGCCTTCAGCCGGGACGGCGCCGGGCAGATCGTGCCGATCCACCTCGCGCACGGCCAATCCCTCGATGTGCGGGAGCATCAGTTTCTCGCCGCGACCGCGAGCCTCGACTATACCTACCAGCGGGTGCGTGGATTCTCGAACATGCTGTTCGGGGGCAATGGTTTTTTCATCGACACCTTCCGCGCCGGGGCGGGTGACGGCATCCTGTGGCTGCATGGCTATGGCAATGTGTTCGAGAAGATCTTGGCGCCAGGCGAATCGATCGACGTCGAACCCGGAGCCTGGGTCTATAAGGATCCCACGGTCGAGATGCGGACCAATGTGCAGAACCTCTCCACCGGTCTGCTCGCGAGCATGAGTTTCGTCACCAACCGCTTCACCGGTCCGGGGCGGTTGGGTCTGCAATCGATGTATTTGCATATGCCGACGGGCACGTGACGGTGGCGGTTTTTGGCTTTCAACAAGTCGATGTCTTCTCAACCGAGCCGTTGAAGGGCAATCCGCTGGCGGTGGTGATCGGCGCGGATGGGCTGACCGATGTCCAGATGGCGGCTTTCGCGAATTGGACCAATCTGAGCGAGACGACCTTCCTGCTCGCGCCGACATCGCCTGAGGCGGACTATCGCGTGCGCATCTTCACGCCCGAGACGGAGCTGCCCTTCGCCGGCCACCCCACGCTCGGGACCTGCCATGTCTGGCTCGCGGCCGGCGGCATGCCCAAGGCCGACGAAGTTGTGCAGGAATGCGATATCGGCCTCGTGCGCATTCGCCGTGACAGCGGTCGGTTGGCTTTCGCCGCACCCCCTTTGCGTCGGAGTGGCGCGGTGGAGCCGGAGGTCTTGGCACGCATCGCGCTGGGTTTGGGCGTGGCGCCGGAGGCGATTGTGGCCTCGCAGCGCATCGAGAATGGCCCGCCCTGGATCGGCGTCATGCTGCGCTCCCGCGCGGAGGTATTGGCGCTTACTCCGGACTTCGCGGCGCTCTCAGGTTTGATCATCGGTGTGGTGGCGCCTTGGGATCCCTCCCGCGAGGGGCGCGATGCGCAGTTCGAGGTGCGGGCTTTCATTCCGGGCTCTGCCGTGACGGAGGACCCGGTCACCGGCAGCCTCAACGCCGGCATCGCGCAATGGTTGATCGGTGCGGGTATTGCCCCGCCGTCCTACATCGCGAGCCAGGGCACGACACTCGGCCGTGCGGGACGTGTGCATGTCGATCAGATCGGCGCGGATATCTGGATCGCCGGCGCGGTGGTGACGTGCGTGGAGGGGACTGTGCGGCTTTAGTTTTTCTTCCGTGTCATCCACGGGTCAAGTGCGCGGATGACGACAAGAAGAGGCGCTGTGGTGAGTTGCGTGCAGAGAACGATGCGACCGCGCATGACGAGACACTTTGACGAGGGAACAGCCCTCACATCGGCGCTCGTTACGTCGCGCTCTCGCTGAACGCAATCGCGCCGAAGTAATCGGCCTTGCCGACAGTGATGCCGTTATGGCGAAGAATGTCGTGCGCGGTCGCGAGATGAAAATAGAAGTTCGGCAGCAGGACTTGCAGAACATAGGCGTCCCCGCGCATTTTGCCTTGACCTCCGCGAATCTTCACCTCGGTTGTCCTGTCCTCGCTCCCCTCGAACAGATGCGGATCGACGGCGCTGATCATCGCTGCGGTTTTCGCCACGCGATCGCGGAGTGCGTCGAAACTCGTTTCCGTATCTGCCATGGGCATGTTCAGGACACCGGTTAGCCGCACGATGGCGGACTTGGCCGCATCGCTCATACGCTGCACCTGGCCGGTCAGCGACATCATGTCGGGATACAGCCGCGCATCGAGCAGAACGGAGGGGCTGATCTTCTTGTCCGTGGTGTACGCTTCAGCCGCATCGAGATAATGCGACATGACGCCGAAGCCGCGCAGCAAGGCCGGAACGGTGATGGCATACATCGTGAGCGACATCGGAAGCTCCTTGTTTAGATGGTCGTCATAATGACAGGCAATACGCCGATCGGCAAACGCCGCGAGGGACGATAAGACGAAACGTGCCGCGCCCACCAAAACGCGCATCGCCATGAGAATTTGCGATGGGCCACCGTCGCACCCTCCAGGCTATACCGATTGCCATGCCCAGCCGCTTCAACTCGATCATTCCCGTCCTCCTGAGCGTGCTGATCGCCGAAGTGGCGCTGGGCATGCTCACCACCCTCATCCCGCTGACCCTCTCGGCGCATGATACCCATTCGGGCGTCATCGGCCTTGTGGGCTCCGCCTACTTCCTGGGCTTCCTGGTCGGCACGCTCACCTGCGCGCGGTTGGTGCGGGCGGTCGGCCATATCCGCGCCTTTGCGGTCTTCGCCGCCCTGTCGGCAGATTGCGCGCTGCTGATGACCAGCACGCATTCGCCCTTGGTCTGGGCTGGCCTGCGCCTGGTGATGGGTTGGCAACTCAGCGGCGTCTTTCTCGTCGCCGAAAGCTGGCTCAACGACAAAACCGATAGCGCGACGCGGGGTCGCACCTTCGGCGCCTATCTGCTGATCTCTTGGGGCGGCGCGGCGATGGGCCCGCTCGCCTTCGGCCTGCTGCGCAACGCCGATACCGCGCTGATCATGACCGGCGTCGCTTTCGCCAGCGCCCTGCTGCCCATGGCTGTGACCCCCGTCTCGAACCCGCCGATGGGGGAGCGCAAACGCTTCAGTTTGCGCCGGCTCTATAACACGTCGCCCATGGGCACGACCTGCGTGCTCGCCTCCGGCCTCGTCAATAGCTGCTTCTATACCCTTGTGCCGGTCTATCTGGAGCGGCACGGCCATGGCCCGGGGCAGGTGCCTGTGTTTCTCTCGGGCGCGCTGATCGCTGCCTTGCTCGTGCAATATCCCGTCGGCATGGCGTCCGATCGCTTCGGCCGCCGGCCAATGACTTTGGCGGCCCTCGGCCTCGCCATTGTGCTGGCCCTGCTGCTCGCCTTCTGTGGCGGGTCGCCCTTCTGGGTGCTGATCCTGCTGGGGAGCTTGCTCTCGGGCGTCACCGCGCCGCTCTACGGCCTCGGCGCCGGGCAGACCAATGACCGCGTTGCACGCACCGATTACGTCGCGGCGAGCGGCGGCTTGCTGTTCGCCTGGGCGGTGGGCTCGACCATCGGCCCGGTCGCGGCAGGCGCTGTGATGACCCGCACGGGTGGCGCCAATTCCTTGTTCTTCTTCATCGCCGCGGCGCTGCTGTTGCTGTCTGGCTTCACACTGCTTCGTATGCGCCGAACTCCTGGCGTCGAGAACGAGAGCGCCTTCGTGGTCGCCCGCGCGGCGCCGACGCAAATGCCGGAACTCACGCCGCAGGGCCCCAGCACCACCGATCCGTAATGCCTAAGCGGCGTCGATTTCGATGGCGCTGAGATCGACGGGTTGGAGAGAGAACCATACCGGATCGGCATTGCGCGCAGTGGCGCGCAGGATCGGCTTGATCGCCGACAGCAGATCGTCCAGCGAGCGAAACGGGGACATGCTCTCCTCGCCATCGGCGGTGCGCATGACAAGGCCGACGCCCGGCTTTGCCAGCTTGGCGCCAAGCTTCGAGATTTTTTCACGCGGTTCGGGAGCCGCTTCCACCTCAGGCGCGGCCTGCATGCGCGCGACAGGCACCGGCGCGGGGCGAGGCGGGGCTGGCGGGCGAACCGGTCTCACCTCCGTGACAGGGGGCATGCGCTCAAAGGCCAGAACATTATCGTCCGCAGGTGCGGGTTTGGTCTCTTCCAGCTCCAACGGTGTCTGGCTTTTATCGTGTTCGGCCTTGAAGGTCGCGCGCCTCAACTTGCCAAGAAGGGCATAGATATTGGCTGTGGTACAGCCAAAGGCCACTGCGACTTCGCCGACCTTGCGTTCCTCGACATCGACCATTTCGAGAATCCTCGCATGGTCCTCTTTCCTGATCCGCGCCATCTCAATCTCCCGTCTCGCAATATAACGCGTGCTAACGAAGGTCGTGCGAACGAAACGGGAACATAACTGCGATTCGTGGGTCCGTAAAGAGTGCTTGAGGCGCTTAGGTCACGTTGTCGAGATTTGAGCGCTATGCGCAGGCCGTGCGATACCGGATCGAGACGAAGCATCAGCTGTGCAGCGATGAAGGACGTTGGGCATGACGGATCGGACCGGCGAGTTGGAGCCTGCCAGCGCATATGGCGCATCCGGCGAACTCGACGGTGCCACGGCTCTGGCGGTTATTGCGGCCAGCCCAGACTGCGTGCTCGTGCTATCGGCGGACGGTCGCATCCAATTCGTCAACGACCGCTGCCTCAAACTCAAGGAGATCGCCTCGGTCGAGGCGGTGCTGGGGCAATATTTCTGGGACATCTGGCCTGAGGCTGAGCGCCCCAAGATCATGGGAGCCGTCCGCCGCGCGGGCGTGGGGGAGACGATCAGCGTCGAAGGCTTTGGGCCGACGGCGATGGGCAATCCGCGCTGGTGGGAAGTACGCTTCGCGCCTGTGCAGATCGAGGGCGCGCCGGTCCAGATCGTCGCCATCTCGCGTGACATCTCCGAACGCCATGCCGTGGAACAGGCTCTGCACGACACCGAGGAGCGGCTGCAACTGACGCTGAGCAATGCTCAGATCGTCGGCTTCTGGGACTGGCATATTCGCGAAGACCTCGTTTACGCCGACACCCGCTTTGCTCGTCTCTTCGCCGTGGACCCCGCCCAAGCGGCGGCCGGCGCGCCGATTGCCGCGTTCATGGCCGCCATTCATCCCGATGATCGCGACAGGGTCAGTGCCTTCGTGGCGCTCGGCCTCCAAACCGGCGAACCCTTCTCCGAGGAATATCGTCTGCGCGGCGAGGACGGTGTCGTGCGCCACGTTCTGGCGTACGGTCAGTGTGTTTATGATGCGGATCGCCAGCCCAACCGGTTTCCGGGAATCGTTGTCGATATCACGGAACAGCGGCGGGCGGAGATCGCGCTCCGCAGCAGTGAGGCCGCCTTGCGTGCCAGAGAGGGCGATCTCCGTCTGGCGCTTGAGGCGGGGCGGTTCGGAACCTGGAGCCGGAATCTCGTCAGCGGCGACATAACAATGTCGCCCCTGTGCCGATTGGCGTTCGGACAGGATCCAGAGCGCGACGTCACCTATGCCGAACTGCTTGCGGTGGTGCATCCCGATGATCGGGATCGCATGTTGGAAGCGGTGGCCAGCAGCGTTGCAACCCGCCAGGATTATGCGATCGACTATCGAATCGTGAGCGAGACCGGGCAGGTGCGGTGGGTTGCTGTGCGCGGTCAGCCGGCCTACGGCGCGGACGGTGTGGCGCTGCGCATGATCGGCATTTCGAGCGACGTCACCGACCAAAAACGGGCCGAGGCGCATCATGCCGCCCTCATCGATCTCGCCGACCGCTTCGGCAATAGCGACGACCCGGCCGACGTCTCGTTCATGGCGGCCGAGCTCCTGGGCCGCACCCTGTGCGTCACGCGCGCGGGCTATGGCACGATCGATCTTGAGGCGGAGACGATCTCCATCGAGCGTGACTGGAATATGCCGGGTTCGATGAGCATTGCCGGGGTGCTGAAGTTTCGCGAATACGGCACCTATATCGACGATCTCAAGCGCGGTGAGACGGTGGTCTTCGCCGATGCGGAGACCGATCCGCGCACCAAGGCGACGGCGCAGAAGCTGCGGGCGATTGGCGCCGTGTCGGCCATCAATATGCCGGTGCGGGAACAAGGCGGCCTCGTGGCGCTGCTCTTTCTCAACAACAACGTGGCGCGCGCATGGACCGAGGACGAGCTGGTCTTCATTCGCGAAGTGGCGGAACGCACCCGTTCGGCGGTGGAACGCAGGCGGGCGCAAAACGCCTTGCAGGCTTTGGCGGGGTCGCTGGAACGCCAGGTGGAGGAGCGAACGGCGGCCCTGCAGGTGAGCGAGGCGCGGCTCCGTCAGTCCCAGAAGATGGAAGCCGTGGGTCAACTCACGGGTGGCGTCGCCCATGACTTCAACAATCTGCTGACGGGCATCACGGGCAGCCTGGAGGTCATGGAGTCTCGGCTCGCGCAAGGTCGGTTCCGCGAACTCGACCGCTATATCACGGCGGCGCAGGGCGCGGCCAAGCGCGCGGCAGCGCTCACGCATCGGTTGCTTGCCTTTTCGCGGCAGCAGACGCTGGAGCCGAAGGTGACGCGACCCGACCGGCTGATCGCGGATATGGAGGAGCTGATCCGGCGCACGATGGGGCCTTCGATCACCGTCGAGGTGGTCGGCACGGCAGGGCCATGGAGCACCCTGGTCGATCAGAACCAGCTTGAGAACGCCTTGCTCAATCTCTGCATCAATGCGCGGGACGCCATGCCCGGCGGTGGCCGATTGACGGTGGAGACCAGCAACAAATGGCTCGATGAGCGCGCCGCGCAGGACCGCGATCTGCCATCCGGGCAATATGTGTCGCTTTGCGTCAGCGATACCGGGGAAGGTATGCGGGCGGAGGTGATCGAACGGGCCTTCGACCCCTTCTTCACGACCAAGCCCATCGGTGCCGGAACCGGCCTGGGGCTGAGCATGGTCTATGGTTTCGTGCGTCAGTCCGGCGGGCAGGTACGCATCTACTCCGAGCCCGGACAGGGCACCAACGTATGTCTCTATCTCCCGCGGCATTTTGGGGACGATGAAAAATCTGAAGTTCCGGCGGCGCAGCCGCGCGGCGCACCCCGTGCCGATGAGGGCCAAACCGTCCTTGTTGTGGATGACGAGCCGACCGTTCGCATGCTTGTGACGGAGGTTCTGGAAGAACTCGGCTATGCGGTGGTCGAAGCCATCGACGGCGCGTCGGGCCTGAAACTGTTGCAATCCGACATTCGCATCGATCTTCTGGTCACCGATGTCGGGCTACCGGGCGGCATGAACGGCCGTCAATTGGCGGATGCTGCACGCGTCTTTCGGCCGCTTCTCAAGGTGCTGTTCATCACCGGATATGCCGAGAATGCCGTGGTCGGCAACGGCCACCTGCATCCTGGCATGCATGTCTTGACCAAGCCCTTCGCCATGGAAGGTCTGGCGAGCCGCGTTAAAGCCATCATCGCAGAGCGGTAGTTATGCGAGCCTAAGCAGCGGCTTGGCGCACGATATCCGCGATCTCGCGGATGCTATACGGCTTGCGCAGGAAATGGGCCGGCGGGTTCAGCGCTTCCAGACGGATCGCCACTTGGGACGCATAGGCGGTCGCGACGATCACCGGCAGGCCGGGTGACATCTCCCGCGCGCGCATGGCAAGCGCGATACCGTCCAACTCCCCCGGCATGCGGACATCGGTGAACAGGACATCTACATGGTCGGGATCACGAAGCTGACTGACGGCCTCGTCGCCATCACTCGCTTCGAGCACCTCAAACCCTTCGTCTCGCAAAGCTTCCGCCGCAAGCCAACGAATGAGGTGTTCATCCTCAACAAGCAAAACACGTAACGGTACCATCACGACACTCTATTGTTCTCTGGTTACTTCATAAAGGGTGTTTGGACCGCGAGTGCCAAACACGATCAAGCGACGTGTGGCGTGTTGACGGCGCTGGCGCTGTTTCGCATAAGCGGCCATCAGCGCAGGGGCGGCCCTTATTGACTGGACTAATCCTTGCCTGCGGCGAAGCCCTCATGGACTTTATTCCGGTTGAAACGGTCGGTGGCGCGCGCGCCTATCGGCCCTGTCCCGGTGGTTCCTCCTATAATGTCGCGCGTGCGCTCGGTCGCCTTGGTGTGCCCACGGGCCTGCTCGCCGCCGTGTCGCGCGACTTCTTCGGGGAGGATCTGATCGCCGGATTGCGAGAGAGCGGCGTGCGGACCGATTTCCTGCAGCGCCTCGATCTGCCGAGCACATTGGGCTTCGTCAGCCTCGACCGCGTCGAGCCGGTCTACGCCTTCTTTGATACTGGCGCCGCCGAGCGGTCCTGGCAGCCAGCGCCGGGCGACACTCTGCCGGCAGAGGTGACTGCTTTGCATGTCGGCTCGATCGCCCTGGTGAGGGAGCCTGCGGGGGCGGCTTTCGCCGCACTCGCTTTGGCCGAAGCCGGTGGCACGCGCATCGTCAGCCTCGATCCCAATATCCGGCCGGAGCTGGTGAGGGATGAGGCTTGCTATCGCGCGCGTCTGGCGCGGCTACTGGCGGTGGCTGACATCATCAAGATCAGCGCCCATGACCTCGACTGGCTGATGCCGGGCGTGTCCCCCGATGACGCTGCGTCGTCCTGGTTCCAGGGCCGCGCGGCCCTGGTGGTGATCACCCGTGGCGCCGAGGGCGTGACGGGATGGACCCGGCGCGCACGGATCGCGGCGCCGTCGATCCCGACCGAGATGGTCGATACGGTGGGCGCCGGCGACAGCTTCATGGCGGGACTGCTGGCGCGGCTGCACGAGGCCGGCGACCTCACGCCGGCTGATCTGCCACGTCTGTCGGGCAGTGGATTGCGAAACGCGCTGGCCCTGGGCCAGACAGTCGCGAGCCTGACTTGCGCACGGCAAGGCGCCGATGCGCCCTGGCGTAAAGACCTGGGGCGGCAAGAGCTGGTCTGACAGGGCTAGGTTTGGCGGATGCGCGGCGCTTTTCCGCCCTACGCTCAACCCCATCTTGCCACGCGGTTGACTGGTCAATCCCGTCTGGCAGGATGCTTCCGCAACTTGGCGACGTTCTTCACCTGATTGCCGTAGTCGTGGCTGAAGACATGGCCGCCGCTGCCATCCGCCACGAAATACAAAGCATCCGTGTCGGCCGGATGCAGCACCGCTTCGATCGACGCAATTCCCGGGGCGGCGATTGGCCCCGGCGGAAGGCCGGGATTGAGGTAGGTGTTGTAGGGATCCGGCACCAAGAGATCGGCATGGGTCAACGGACGATTAAGCGCGCCACTGCCTTTCGACGCGCCATAGATCACGGTCGGATCGGCCTGCAACTTCATCCCCGCGCGCAGCCGATTGAGATAGACCGAGGCGACCATCGCGCGTTCCTCGGGCTTGGCCGTCTCGCGTTCCACAATGCTTGCGAGCGTGATGGCGTCACGCGGCGAGTCGAGGGGCAGTCCGGCCGCGCGTGACGTCCATAGCGGCGCCAAGGTCGTGTCCAACGCCGCTTCGGCATGGTGCAGCAGCGATTGGCGCGGCGCCCCGTACAGATAATCGTAGGTATTGGGCAGGATCGCGCCTTCTTCTGGCGCTGTGACAGTGCCCGTCATCACCGGTGCCTGCCCGATCAGGGTGGCAATCTGTTGCGCGGTCAACCCTTCGGGGATGGTGAGGTGGTGCTCCACCTGCCGGCCATGGCGCAGGATACCCAGCACGTCGCGCAGGCTGGCATGGGCGGGGAAAGCGAATTCGCCCGCATGCAGCGCGCCGTCCGACTGCGTCAGCCGTTCGGCAACCCGAAAGGCGAAGACACCGTCGATGACGCTGGCCTGTTGCAGGGCGGCGCCGACGGTCCGCGTATCCCCATGGGGCACGACCACCGTCGTCTCTTGCACCAAAGGCCCCGGCCCGAGCCAAGTCTGGCCGATGTAGCTGCGGCCCACGCCAATCACGGCGAGAAGCGCCACGAGCGGCAGAATCCAGCGTGAGAGACGCCCGATCACCGGTCGCCCCTCCGGCTGATCAGGCCGCCGCGCGGAAGATCACGCTCGCATTGGTGCCGCCGAAGCCGAAGCTGTTCGACAGCACGGTGGTGATCGGCCGCTCCTGCGCGACTTTCGCCACGCGGTCGATGACGCTCGTGCGGCTCGGCTCTTCCAGGTTCAGCGTCGGCGGTGCAACGCCGTCCCGGATGGCGAGGACCGAGAAGATTGCCTCGATGGCGCCAGCCGCGCCGAGCAGATGGCCCGTCGCTGATTTGGTCGAGGACATCGCCAGGGTGCGGCCATGGTCGCCGAAGAATCGCTCGACCGCCGAAAGCTCCAGATCGTCGCCCATCGGCGTCGATGTCCCATGGGCATTGACGTATTGAATGTCCGCAGGCTCCAGGCCGCCGTTGCGCAGCGCCGCCTTCATGGCGCGGAAGGCACCATCATGGCCCTCGGCCGGGGCGGTAATGTGATGCGCGTCACCGGACAGGCCATAGCCGCCGATTTCGGCATAGATCTTCGCGCCGCGCTTTTTTGCGTGCTCGTATTCTTCAAGCACCAAAACACCCGCGCCTTCGCCCATGACGAAGCCGTCACGGTCTTTATCCCAAGGGCGGGAGGCTTGGCCCGGCGTCTCGTTAAAGGAGGTGGAGAGTGCGCGGGAGGCGCAGAAGCCGCCGATGCCCAAGGCGCAGACAGCGGCCTCGGCGCCGCCGGCCACCATCACATCGGCATCGCCGAGCGAGATCAGCCGGGCGGCATCGCCGATGGCATGAACGCCGGTGGCGCAGGCCGTGACGGCGGAATGGTTCGGACCCTTGAAGCCATAGCGAATCGAGACGTGACCCGAGACGAGATTGATCAGGGCCGAGGGGATGAAGAAGGGCGACAGGCGCCGCACCTTGCCCTCATTCACCAGAACCGACGCCTCATAGATTGATTGCAAGCCGCCGATGCCGGAGCCGATCATCACGCCGGTGGCGCAACGATCTTCCTCATCGGTCGGCATCCAACCGGAATCCTCGACCGCCTCGATGGCGGCGACCATTCCGAGCTGGATGAAGCGATCCATCTTCTTGAGGTCTTTGACCGGGATCCATTCGGAGAGATCCAGGCCCCCCTCGGCACGAATGCCGGCGGGCACTTCGCCCGCGACCTTGGCGGGAAGGTCGGAGACATCGAAGGATTGGATCGCGGTGATCCCGGATTCCCCCGCGATCAATCGCCGCCAGACATGCTCAACGCCGATCCCCAGAGGGGAGGCGATGCCCATGCCGGTGACGACGACGCGACGCAGTTCGACTGTTCGTAATCCAGCCATTGGAAGAGCCTCAGGCGGCCTTCTGCTTTTCGATATAATCGATGGCGTCTTTGACGGTGCTGATCTTCTCAGCGGCGTCCTCGGGGATCTCCACGCTGAACGCTTCCTCGAACGCCATCACCAGCTCGACCGTGTCGAGGCTGTCCGCGCCGAGATCATCGATGAAGGAGGCTTCGGGAGTCACTTTCGACTCCTCGACGCCCAAATGCTCCACCACGATCTTCTTCACCTTGTCGGCTACTTCGCTCATGGGCCCCGAAACTCCTGCCTGACGGCTATTTGATTTGATCCGATCTCACCCGGGGCGAGTACCGGCCCGGGCGCTTAGTCTCGCGCCCGTTCCGAACCATACCCCGGAATTCGGCGCGCTTAGCATGGTTTTGTTCGGGTCGCCAACAGCCCGCTCACCGCTTTGTCAGCGGTGCGCGCCATGGCGACCCGTAAGGGAACGGGCTTAGGTCATCGCCATCCCGCCATTGACATGCAAGGTGGCGCCGGTGACCCAGGCCGACTCGTCGGCCGCCAGATAGACGGCGGCCGCCGCGATATCCTCCGGCTTGCCCATGCGGCCGAGCGGAATGGCGCCCAGCAGCTTGGCCTTATGCTGCTCCGGCAGCCCCTCGGTCATGGCGGTCTGGACAAAGCCAGGCGCGATGACATTGACCGTCACGCCCCGGCTGCCGACCTCCTGGGCGAGGGATTTGCTCATGCCGATGAGCCCGGCCTTGGCGGCGGAGTAATTGGCCTGGCCGGCATTGCCCGTAACGCCGACAATACTGGCAATATTGATGATGCGCCCAGCGCGACGCTTGAGCATGCCGCGCAGCGAGGCCCGGATGAGCCGGAAGGGCGCGGAGAGATCGACATCGATCACGCCCTGCCAATCGTCATCCGTCATGCGCATGGCCAGCATGTCACGCGTATAGCCGGCGTTGTTGACCAGGATCGAAAGCGGACCGAGGGCGGCCTCCGTCGCCGCGATCAGCGCGTCGGCCGCAGCCGGCTCACGCAGATCGGCGGGGCAGATGGCGACGCGCTCGCCCAGCTCCGTCGCCAGCGCCTCCAGGGCGTCGCGGCGGGTGCCGGACAGCGCGACGGCGCCGCCCTGGGCGTGGATGGCGCGCGCAATGGCACCGCCGATGCCGCCAGATGCGCCCGTGACGAGCGCGACCTTGCCGCTGAGATCGAACATTCTGCGTTCCTCGTTTTTGAGGGTTTCAGCCACGGGGGTGGCCCTGCCCTTACGTTCGTCATCCGCGCATCAAGTGCGCGGATGACGAGGATAGGATGGCCGCTTTTCGATCGACTGTGATCACGTTCTACCCCGTCAAAGGGTCTTCAGGAATCCCTCGATATCCGCCGGCGTGCCGATCGATAGGACCTCCGCCTCCGGCACGATTCGTTTAGCGAGGCCTGACAGCACCTTGCCCGCGCCAAGTTCGACGAAACTGCTAACGCCCATGGACGCCATGGCCAGCATGCTTTCGCGCCACCGCACCATGCCGGTGACCTGCTCGACCAGCAGGCGGCGTATGTCGTCCGGTTCCGTCATTTTCGCGGCGGAGATATTGGAAACCAGGGGGATCATCGGCGCGGCGATCGGTGCCGTCGCCAGCGCTTCCTCCATGGCATCGGCGGCGGGAGCCATCAGGGCGCAGTGAAAGGGCGCGGACACGGGCAGCAGCAGGGCGCGCTTGATGCCGCGTTGGCGGGAGAGTTCGACCGCACGCTCCACAGCCGCCTTGTTGCCCGAAATCACCACCTGGCCGCCGCCATTATCGTTGGCGGGTTGCACGATCTGGCGCAGGCCGGTTTCGGGGTCGATGGCAGCGTCGTTGCAAATGGCGGTCGCCTGATCGAGGTCGGTGCCGAGCAGCGCCGCCATCGCACCTTCGCCCGGCGCCACAGCCTTCTGCATGGCGCTGCCGCGCAACCGCAGCAGGCGGGCGGTCTCGGCGACCGACAGGCCGCCGGCGGCGGCCAGGGCACTGTATTCGCCGAGGGAATGGCCGGCCACCAGCACGGCTTTTTCAGCGAGGTTCATGCCGCCCTCACGCTCCAGCACGCGCAGCACGGCGAGCGACACCGCCATCAGTGCGGGCTGGGCATTCTCGGTCAGGGTAAGGTCTTCGGCCGGCCCCTCGAACATCAGTTTGGACAGGCGTTGGGACAGGATCTCATCGACCTCTCCCAGCACATCCCGCGCCGCGCCGAAGGCGGCGGCCAGATCCTGGCCCATGCCGACGAATTGGCTTCCCTGACCGGGAAAGATGAAGGCGCGAACGACCATTGACTGTCCTTAGGGATACGACCGGCGAACCGGTGAAGATCGTCCGAAGCCAGAAGATGAGGCTGGCGGCGGTCCTGCAATGCGGCGCCGGGGTTAGCGGCGAGGTTAACAGGAGTCAATCTTCGCTGCCGCCCACCCGCTTTGGCAAGTAGCCCTATTCGCTACGCACTACCCCTTCCAGCCACCGAGCTTGCAGATATGCTTCCAATGTTCGGCGCTGATCGGCGCGACTGACAGGCGGGACAGGCGCAGCAGGGCCAGCCCCTCCAGCGCTGGATCGGTCTTCATCGCGGCCAAGGTGACCGGCTTCGGAAAGGGGCTGACCGCTTTCATATCGACGCAGACCCAGGGCCCGCTGTCGGCGGAGGGATCAGGATAGGCTTCGCGCACCACCCGCACGACGCCCACGATCTCCTTGCCGATATTGGAATGGTAGAAGAAGGCGAGGTCGCCTGTCTTCATCGCCGCGAGATTGTTCTTGGCGGTGTGGTTGCGAACGCCCGTCCAGGGTTCGATGTCATGCGCCACCTGCTGGTCCCAGCTGAAGGCGTCGGGCTCGCTTTTGACGAGCCAATAGGCGGTCATGCGCCCCTCACGCGACGCGCGCGCCGTCTTTGTAGACCAGCCGATACGGGGAGACCGTCATGGTTGCGAACAGTCCGGCCCGGGCATAGGGGTCTTCAGCGGCCAAGGCCTGGGCCGCTTCCTGGTCTGGCGCCTCGACGATCAGCAGGCTGCCGATCGGTTTGCCTTCCGCATTGAGGAAGGCGCCACCGGCGACGATCACGCCGACGATGCTGTCGAGATAACCCAGATGCATTTCCCGCGTCGCAGCGCGGAGCGCGAAACTGTCGGGTTTGTCCATGTTGGTAATGGTGAAATTCATGGGATTGCGCCTCTGTGATGCAGTGCTGACTGTAGTGCAGCCGCAAGCCGCTTCAAACCCGCGCGCGCCTCGGCTATGGAGAGGATGTGGAAGCTCTCAGCACAGCCGTTTCGACCACGCCGCCGAAGCCTAGCCGCAGTCTGCATCGCTTCGCCAATCCGGGGCGGTTTCTGCGGCTGTCGGGGCGCGTTCTGCCGCCGCTCGCGGTCGCGGGCGGCGTGGTGACGGTGGCGGGCCTGGCCTGGGGTCTGTTCTTCTCCCCCGCCGACTGGCAGCAGGGCGACGCGGTGCGCATCATGTATGTGCATGTGCCGGCGGCCTGGCTCGCCTCGATGGGCTATGCGGGCCTCGCCCTCTGTGCCCTGTTCTCGATCATCTGGCGTCATCCGCTCGCCGATCTCGCGGCCATGGAAATCGGGCCGATCGGCGCCGCCTTCACCGCTGTGTGCCTCATCACCGGCAGTCTGTGGGGCAAGCCGATGTGGGGCGCCTGGTGGGTCTGGGATGCGCGCCTCACCTCCGTCCTCGTGCTGTTCTTTCTTTATCTCGGCCATATCGCCCTGGTGCGCGCCTTCGACAATCAGGAGCGGGGTTTTCGCGCCGCCGCCATTCTCGCCCTCGTCGGGGCCGTGAACCTGCCGATCATCAAGTTCAGCGTCGATTGGTGGAACACGCTGCATCAGCCCGACACCATCCATCTGTTCGGCCAGAGCACGATGTCGGGCTCGATGCTGCATCCGTTGTTGGTCTGCGCCCTCGGCTTCACGCTGCTGTTCGCAGCCTTGGTGCTGGCGCGGCTGCGCGCGGCGGTGATGGAGCGGCGCATCCGGTCGCTGCTCATGGCGCGCGTGCAGCGTGCCGAGGGCCTGCCCGCATGACGCATCTCGGCTTCATCGCAGCGTCCTACGGCATTGCCGTCGTGGTCGTTCTGGTGCTGAGCGCGGATGCCTGGCGGCGTCTGAGCCAGGCCAAGCGCCGTTTGGCCGTCTTGGACGCCGCATCGCCGCGTCGTCGGGCGGCGAAGGCATGACCCGCAAGCGCCGCCGCCTCTGGGTCGTTGCGGCCTGCGCCATCGGGTTTGGCAGCGCCACGGCGCTGACGCTGTCCGCCTTCAGCAGTGACATCGTGTTCTTCATGCTGCCGGGGGACGTGTTGTCCAAGCATCCCGATCCCGGCCATGCCTTCCGGCTCGGCGGCATGGTGGCGCAGGGCACGCTGCGGGAGACGATGGTGGATGGCGAGCCCGGCGCGCGCTTCGGCGTGACGGATGGCCATGGCCATATCGTGTCGGCCGAATATATCGGTGTGCTGCCCGATTTGTTTCGCGAAGGGCAGGGCGTGGTCGCCATGGGCGCGATGACGCCGGAGGGTGCCTTTCGCGCGACGGAGGTGTTGGCCAAGCATAGTGCCGATTACATGCCGCCGGAGGTCGAGGCTGCGTTGAAGAAGAACGGCATGTGGAATCCGGCCACCGGCAACGCGCCGCCCGCCGCCGCCTGGAACGGCACGGCCGCGAAGCTCGCGGGCGGGTAGGGGGATGATCATGCCGACGCTGGTTTGGGCGCCCATGGGCCCGCGGATCAAGTCCGCGGGTGACGGTTTATGTCTGGTCCGGCGGACCGCTCATACCCCTCCATCGTCATCCCCGGACTTGATCCGGGGATCCATGGGCGCCACGCCATGATCCCTGAACTCGGCCATTTCGCCATCGCCCTCGCCTGCGTCATCGCCGCCGCGCAGGCCGTGCTGTCGATCTGGGGCGCCCATCGCGGTGACGCGCGGCTGATCGCAGCGGCGCCAGCCCTCGCGCTCGGCCAATTCATCGCCGTCGGGCTGTCTTTCGCCGCCTTGGTCTGGAGCGGTGTCGTCTCCGACTTCTCGGTCATGAACGTCGCCGAATATTCCAGCGCCCTGACGCCGCTGCTCTACAAAATCACCGGCACCTGGGGCAATCACGAGGGTTCTATCCTCCTCTGGTGCCTCATCCTGTCGCTCTGCGGCGCCGCCATCGCCGTTTTCGGCCGCGGCCTGCCGTCGGCGCTGCGCGCCCGTGTCATCGGCGTGCTCGGCGCCGTGTCCTCCGGCTTTCTGCTGTTTACGCTGACGGCGTCCAATCCCTTCAACCGTGTCTGGCCGCCGCCGGCAGACGGGCAGGGCGTCAATCCCCTGTTGCAGGATCCTGGCCTCGCCTTCCATCCGCCGATTCTCTACGCGGGCTATGTCGGCTTTTCGATCGCCTTCGCCTTCGCCGTCGCCTCCCTGCTCGAAGGTCGCGTCGATGCCGCCTGGGGCCGCTGGGTCCGCCCCTGGACGTTGGCCGCCTGGTGCTTCCTGACCTGCGGCATCGCGCTGGGGTCATGGTGGAGCTATTACGAACTCGGCTGGGGCGGCTACTGGTTCTGGGACCCTGTCGAGAATGCCTCGCTGCTCCCCTGGCTGACCGGCACCGCGCTGGTTCATTCCGCCATCGTGGTCGAGAAGCGCGAGGCGTTGAAAATCTGGTCCGTGCTGCTCGCCATCACCACCTTCTCCCTGAGCCTGTCAGGCACGTTCCTGGTGCGTTCGGGTCTGCTCAATTCGGTGCATGCCTTCGCCAATGACCCGACGCGCGGCATCTTCATTCTCGCCCTGCTGGGCATCGTCATCGGCGGCTCGCTGCTGCTGTTTGCGATTCGTGCGCCGGTGCTGGTGCCGGCCGGCATCTTCGCGCCGATTTCGCGGGAAGGCGCGCTGGTCCTGAACAATATCCTGCTCTGCTCGATCACCGCCGTGGTGTTGGTCGGCACGATGTATCCCCCGTTCGTGCAACTCCTCTTCGGGCAGCAGATCAGCGTCGGCGCGCCCTTCTTCGACAGCACGGCGATTCCGCTTGCCGCACCGTTGATGGCGGCGATGGGCCTCGGCCCCGTGCTGTCCTGGAAGCGCGCAGCGCTGGCGCCGGCCTTGATCCGGTTGTGGTGGGCGGCGCTCGCGGCCCTTGTCGTCGGTCTCATCGCCTCACGTGGCATGGGCGCGGTGCCCGCACTCGGCTTCGGTTTTTCGCTGTGGATGGTGCTCTCCGCCGCCGCCGAGCTGGTGGAGCGGGCGCGCTTGTTCCGCGTGCCGCTTTCGGTGAGCTGGGCGCGTCTGCGTCTGCTACCCCGCGCGAGCTACGGCGCTGCCATCGGCCATGCGGGGCTGGGCGTTTGCGTCGCCGGCATGGTCGGGATGTCCCTGGCCGTGCATTCCATCCAGCTCGTCAAACCCGGCGAGACGGTCGCGCTCGGCGGCTACCGCTGGACGCTCGTCTCCCTCAATGACGCGCAGGGGCCGAACTACACCGCGCGGATCGCGACGCTTCAGGTCAATGACGCCGCGAACGGGCGCCTGATCGCCATCATGCATCCCGGCCGCCGGTCATTCCCGCTGCAACAGCAGACGACGACCGATGTCTCGATCAAGACCAACGGCATGCGCGACCTGTATGTCGCTATGGGTGACGAACGGAATGGTGGCGCGGTGCTGCGCCTTCACGTCAATCCGCTGGCGCCTTGGATTTGGTTCGGCGCCCTGATCATGGCCTTCGGCGGCGCCTTGTCCCTCTCTGATCGCCGGATGCGCATCGGTGCGCCCATCCGGCTGCGCCGTCGCGCAAGCACACCCTTGCCAGCGCCCGCCGAATGATCGGCCGGCGGCTTCTTTTGGGTGCGCCACTGGGTATCCTCGCCGTCGCGGCCGGTGGCTGGGCGGTGATGCTCAACCGGATGCGAAACGGCGAGTTCGACCCGCATACCTTGCCGAGCCAGCTCATCGGCCATCAGGTGCCGGACTTCTCTCTGCCCGGGCTGTCGGGCGCGGGCATCACCGGTGCAGATTTGCAGAAGCCCCAGCAACCCATGCTGGTGAACTTCTTCGCCTCCTGGTGCGTGCCTTGTGTTCAGGAGAGCACCGTCCTGGCCGAGGTCGCCAAACAGGGCCTGCCGATCTGGGGCATCACCTATAAGGACAAGCCTTCGGCGACCCAGGCCTTTCTCGCCCGGCAGGGCAACCCCTATGCCCGCATCGCGGTCGATCTGCCCGGCCGCGTGGCGATCGACTGGGGCGTCTATGGCGTGCCGGAAACCTATTTCATCGATGGCGCCGGCATCGTCCGCTGGCGTTATGCCGGCGCCCTGACCGACCAGGTGCTGCAGCGGGACCTTCTGCCGCTATGGCAGCGCGCGCAGAAGCCGAGCACGTCATGATCCGCGCACTTCTCACGGCGATGCTGTTCCTGGCCGTCGCCGCGTCCTCCGCCGGGGCGGTCAGCGACCCGAACGAGTTGCTGTCCAACCCGGTGCAGGAGGCGCGGGCCGAGACCATCGGCCAGACGCTGCGCTGCCTGGTGTGTCAGAACGAGAGCATCGAGGACAGCAACGCGGATCTCGCCCGCGACATCCGCACCATCATCCGTCAGCAAGTGGTGGCGGGGCAGACCGATCATCAGATCGTCGCCTATATGGTCCACCGCTACGGCAGCTTCATTCTGCTGAAGCCGCCCTTCAATCCGCTCACCGCCATCCTGTGGATCACGCCGGTTCTCGCCTTGGCCCTGGGGCTCGGTATCGCCTTCCTCGCCATGCGGCAGAGGCGCCGCAATCCGGTCCAGGGGCCGCCGCCGCTGTCGGACTCCGAACGCACCCGCCTGGAGACGATTCTGAACCCATGATCTGGCTCGGCTTCGTCATCCTGTCCTTGATCGTGCTGGCGCCCTTCATGTTGGCGCAGCGCCATATCCGCCTGCGCGGCCGGCGGGAATCGGCGCTCGTGCTCTATCGCGCGCAGCTCGTCGAATTGGAGAATGAGGGGGAGCGTGGGCGGATCGGGCCCGCCGAGCAGGCCCAGGCGAAGCTGGAGATCGAGCGCCGATTGCTGAGCACGGCGTCAACGCCAGAGGAGGTTTTGCCCAAGGCGGGTCGGCTGAGCTGGCTTCTGCCGGCCATGGTGCTGCTGCTGCCGGCCCTCGCCATCGCGCTCTATCTTCCCGGTGCGACGCCGATGATGCCGGCTGCACCGCTCGCCCCCCGCATTGCGGCGGCCGAGGAACAGGCGCGGCAGGACCTCGCCATGCTCGATATGCTGCGTGCAAAACTCCAGACGCTCGATCCGCATAGCGAGCAGGCGCGCCAGGGTTTTGTGCTCATGGGCAATATGGAAGCCGGCATGGGCGATGCGGCTGCGGCTTCGGCGGCCTGGGCCAAGGCGCTGGAGATACGGTCCGATCCGCAACTCCTAGCGCTGAAGGCGCAGGCGGACGCGGCGGCGCAGAGCGTTAAGGCGCCGTAGGTTGGAAAAGCGCAGCGCATTCCACCACACCGGTGGTGCGCCGATACTTGTGCCGCGTGGCGCGCGCGCTATGTCTTTCTCATGACGAATGCATCCATGACTTTGTCTGATCCGCGTCCTGCGCCGCAGGACGACCCTGTCCCGGCACCGCAGGATACGCCGCCGGTCGAGCCGAATGCTGCGATGCCGATCGAGATCGGCGGCCCGAAAGGCCCTGAGCCCACGCGCTACGGCGACTGGGAACAAAAGGGCCGCTGCACCGATTTCTGAGCCGTCACGAGGCCAGCCAGATCGGCGCCTTAATCCGCTCCAGGAACGCCGTATGGCGTGCCAATTCCGCCTCTGACACCATGACATGCCGGATTGTCCTATCCGGTCGCGGTTCGTAGGTCGCAACGGTGAAGGCCTCGACGCTCGCAGCGAGGGACAATCCCCGCTGCCGTCCGCCGGTCAGCTCAATATAGACCTCGGCAAGCAGTTTGCAGTCGAGAAGCGCGTTGTGGGCGGTGCGGGCCGAGAGATCGATGCCGAACCGCCGGCATAGGGCGTCCAGGCTATTGGGCATGCCCGGAAAACGTTTTTTCGCCATCATCAGCGTATCGACCATACGCGTCACAGGCAGCGGCGGATGAGCATGACGCGCGAACTCGGCATTCAGGAAGCCGAAGTCGAAGGGCGCGTTGTGGGCGACGAGCATTTCGTCCGGACCCAGGAAGGCAATCAATTCCTCCGCGATCAGCTTGAAGATCGGCTTCTCCCGCACGTGGTCGAGCGTGATGCCGTGGATGCGAATGACCTCATCGGGAATATCGCGCTCGGGATGGATCAGGTGGTGCAGATGCCGCCCGGTCGGCAGGTCGTTGAACAATTCCAGGCAGGCGACTTCGATGACGCGGTGGCCCTCGCGGTGATCGAGGCCCGTCGTCTCGGTATCGAAGAGCACCGAGCGGCTCATGTGCGAAGCTCCTGGATGAGGCGAAGAATCTTCCCCTGGGCATAGCGGCGGGAGAGGCCGGTATCAACGATTCGGTCCGCGCGGCGGCGCTTTTCGGCGTCCGGCATTTGGCGGGCGAGGATGCCGGCAATCTCGCCCTCGCTCATCTTGCGCCGACGGCGCAGGCGGGCGCGCTGGTTCGCGGCCGAGGTCGAGACGACGAGCACGATATCCACATCCGGGTTCGGCGCGTTTTCGAGCAGCAGCGGAATGTCGAGCACGGCGATGCTGCGCCCCTGGCGGCGGCAGCGAGCGAGGAAGGCGCGGCGGGCGGCGCGCACGCGGGGATGAATGATCTGTTCCAAGGTCTTCCATCCCGCCGGCGTCGCGGTCAGCGCCGCCCGCAACCGATTGCGGTCCACAACGCCGTCTCGCACCGTGTCCGGGAAGGCGGCGGCAATGGCGGGCACGGCGGCGCCACCTTTGCGCTGCAGCTTATGGACCTCGGCATCGGCGTCGAAGACGGGGATATGAGACCGGCGGAATTGTTTGGCGGCGGTGGATTTGCCCATGCCGATGCTGCCGGTCAGGCCGATGACCTTCACGGGATGAGAAGATCTGCGGCGACGTAGCGATACAGCGCCTCATCCACCTCGGGCGTGACGCCGAACCAGGCGGCGAAGCCCGGCACCGCCTGATGCAGCAGCATGCCAAGGCCAGGCGCCGTCTTCAGGCCGTGCGCGCGGGCGGCGGTGATCAGCGGCGTCTCTAACGGCACATAGACGATGTCGGCCACCGCCGTGTCGGTTCCGGCGCGTGACAGATCGAGATCCAGAGGCGGGTTGCCTGTCATCCCGAGCGAGGTGGTGTTGACGATGAGCGCGTGGTCGGCGACGGCCAAATGCCGCGCCTCCCAGTCGATGACCGTGCAGCTGGGCAGCATCGCGGCGAGGGTTTCAGCGCGATCCCGGCTACGGTTACATAAACATATGTTGATGTCTCGTTGTCGCAGGGCCGACGCAACCGCCCTTGCGCTGCCTCCGGCACCGAGGATCAGGGCCGGTCCCTCAGAGGGGTCGATGGCATGCTGGCGGAGGTTGGCGAGGAAGCCCGTGCCATCTGTGTTGCTGCCGATGACGCGGCCATCCTCGAAACGCAAGGTATTGACCGCCCCGGCCCCGCTGGCCGACTCATCGATGGTGTCGCACAGCGCGAAGGCCGCTTCCTTATGGGGAATCGTGACGTTCGCACCCGCGAAGCCGGCCGCGGCCAAGCCACGCACCGCCGTGGCAAAATCCTCCGGCCGCACGGGCAATGGCAGATAGGCGCCATCAATCCCGTACCGGTCGAGCCAATAGCCGTGCAGGCGCGGCGACCGCGAGTGGCTCACCGGCCAGCCGATGACCCCGGCGAGCCGTGCCTTCCCCGTCAGGATCGCCATCGCCTGTTCAGCTATTGAGGGTTTCCGGAGCGGGCGTCACCGTCGCCTGGCCGCGCCGCGCGTGCCACATGGCCAGGAAGTCGATCGGGCCCAGCAAGACGGGCGGGAAGCCGCCGTCGCGGGTGACATCCGCCAGGATGTTGCGGGCGAAGGGAAACAGCAGGCGCGGCCCTTCAACGAGCAATACCGGCTCGATCTGGTTCTCGGGAATGCCGGTGAGGGTGAAGATGCCCGCATAGGACAGCTCGGCCAGGAAGACGATGACCGGCGTTTCGGTGCCGTTGAGCGGGCCGGGACCGGGCTCGACGGGCTTGACCGCCTCGACACGCGCGATGAGCGTGACTTCGAAGACGAGCTGATCCTCCGTCAGGCGCTTCACCTGCACATCGAGATTGACCGACACCTGCGGCGGGCTGCGCAGGGTGGAATAGATCTGCGGTGCGCCGGGAACCTCGAAGGACAGGTCTTTGACGTACTGGGCATTGACGACGAGCGGCGGCGTCGCTTGGCCAGTAGAGGGGGTGGTGTCCAGTGACATGGTTCTCTCTCTTACTTCGTGGCGGATGCGTTAGCATCGGGATCGGTGGTGCGCCAGCGGATCAATGCGGCGCCGTTAAGGGAGCCCTGCGGCTTCAAGTGATGGTGGCGGCGAAGCCGGCATTCGGCTCCACCACAATCCATTCTCCATTGTTAAGAGTTTGCCCGGTCATGGCCATAATGAACGCCCAATGCGTCACCACCAGCGTTTCCGCATGGTCGGATCGCGCCGCCATCTCGACATGAAAGTCAGCTGCGCGGCCCAGGGTGGCTGCCTCCGTCTCGGTCTCCGCCGGCCACCAATGATCTTCCAGATCGCCGAAATCCTGCTCCGGCCAGGCGTCTTGCAGGGTCGATATTGGGGTGCCGACGTCACAGACGAATTTGTAGCGCTCGCGCACCAGCGGTGAAATGGTGACAGGCAGGCCGAACCGGCGCGCGAAGGGGGCCGCCGTTTGCAGCGCCCGGGTATAGGGGGAGGCGATGATGCGGGTGATCGGCAGGGCGGCGAGTGTCGCCGCCGCGTCCTCGGCCTGTTGATGGCCCAGCGGGGTCAGCTTCGGATCGCGAATCCCCGGATCGACCTTGGTCGCCGAGAAATGCAGGTTAAACTCACTTTGGCCGTGGCGGATCAGGATCATGCGGCCAGTATAGCGCGATCGCCTGCCGTCGAAACTCCGGCGGAGGCAGGCTCCCCCGTGTTTGTGTTGCGGTGCGGCCGGCCGAGCCTTATGTCTCGGCACAGAGCAACGGCGTGCCAGACATGATGTTGCGCGCCAGGACGGATTATTTATGAACCTCCCCGGTGGTTTCCCTGTCGACCTCGTGCTGTTCGGGCTGATCGCGGCCTTCCTCATCTTGAGGCTGCGCAGCATCCTCGGCCGCCGTACCGGATTCGAAGGGCGTGCGCGCCCCGCACCGCCGACCGTTGGCGGCCGTGTTGTGCCGCCAGCCCGTGGCGACTCGACCCCGACCATCGACGGCCGCGCGGAGGCTGCGGCGCCGCGCCCTGTGCGTGCTTTGCCGGAAGCGAATTCGGCCCTGGGTGAGGCACTGCGCCGTGTGCGCACGGTCGACCCCGCCTTCGACGCCGCCGGTTTCCTGGGCGCTGCCGAGGGCACCTTCCGCACCATCGTCGCGGCTTTTGCGGGCGGCGACCGGGTGACGCTGCGGGGCTTGCTCACGGATGACACGTATCGCGCCTTCGAGACCGCGATCGCAGCGCGCGAAGCGGCGTCCGAAACGCAGCGGACCGAAATCCGTGAAATCACCGCCGCCGCCATCACCGAAGCAGAGTTGAACGGGCGCATCGCCGATATCAGCGTGCGCTTCGTGTCCGACCAGGTGAACGTCACGAGCGATGCCCAGAACCAGCCGGTGTCGGGGACGGACGGCATTACCGAAATGGTCGATGTCTGGACCTTCGAGCGTGATCTCGGAACGCGTGACCAGACCTGGCGTCTGGCGGCTGCGCGCAGCGCTTGAGTTCGGCTTTGCGTATTCACTGGATAGGCGCGCGGACCCGGCGCGTCGTAGCTGCCTGTGTGCTGGCGGCGCTCGCCGGCTGCGTGATGCCGCCGGGCGAGCAGAGCGGCCCGCTCGACTTGCAGCCAATCGGCTTTTCACAGCTTCCCGGCTGGTCTGCTGCGCCTCCGTCCGCGGCGCTGGCGGCCTTTGTGGTCAGCTGCCAGCGGATTCAGATATTCCCACCGGATCAGACGCTTGGCGGCTCGGGCCTTGCTGCCCAGCTTGGTGGCCGGGCCGGTGCCTGGGGTCCCGTTTGCGCTGCTGGGCGCAGCGTGCCGCCGGCGGATGATGGCGCCGCCCGCGCCTTCTTCCAGTCCCAGTTTCAGCCCTATCTGATCACCCAGTCCGGCCAATCGACGGCCAAGGTGACCGGCTATTACGAGCCTGAGGTGGCGGGCTCGGCGAGCCGCGAGGGTGACTTTCAAACGCCGTTGCTGGGATTGCCCCCCGACCTCGTGACCTTCGATCTCGGCGCTTTCGATCCGTCTATGGCAGGCAAGACCGTGGTGGGTCGTCTGACCGGCCATGCGATCGTGCCCTATTTCGACCGCTTCCAGATCGACAATGGCGCCCTGGATGCCGATAGCCTGGCGGTGGGCTGGGTGGCCGATCCGGTCGATGCCTTCTTTCTCCAGATCGAGGGGTCGGGCCGCATCGACTTGCCGGATGGCAGTGTCATGCGCGTGACCTATGCCGGCAAGAACGGGCGGCCCTATGTGCCGATCGGCCGCGTCATGGTCGATCAGAAGCTGCTGGCTGCGAATGACGTGACCGAGCAGAGCATCCGCGCCTGGTTGGACGCGCACCCCGACCGCGCACGGTCGATCATGGAGCGCAACCCGTCCTATGTGTTCTTCCGCACGGCGCCCGATCTGAGCAGTGCGGCCGGGCCACCGGGGGCGCTGGGCGTCAGCCTGACGCCGGGCCGATCGATTGCCGTGGACAAGAGCTTCCTGCCGCTCGGCGCGCCAGTGTGGCTGGATACGACCGATCCGGTGACCCACGCGCCGCTGCAGCGGCTGACGGTCGCGCAGGATTTGGGTGCGGCGATCAAGGGACCGTTGCGGGCGGATTTGTTCTTTGGTTCGGGTCAGGCAGCCTCCGCCGGGGCGGGGGCGATGAACGCGCCGGGCCGGATGTATTTGCTGTTGCCGCTGGCCGCGCCATCCGCACCGGCGTCGTGAGGTTTGGGTCAACCTAAGAGACTCGTCACCCGCGCACTTGATGCGCGGGCCTACCCGTTCAAGCGCCCAAACGGCGTTGAGGCGCCACGAGGGGTAGATCCCCGGATCAAGTCCGGGGATGACGATTGTGTTGCGCGACGCTCAGTCATGCCCCGCCCTGCGCATCGAGAAACGGCACGATCGCGGCAAGAAACCCCGCCGGGTCCTCGGCGTGGAGCCAGTGGCCGGCGTCAGGCAGCACCGTGAAGGTCGCGCGGGGAAATAAGGCGCGGATCGCCTCATGCGCCTCGGCCGGCACGTAATGCGACTTTCCACCGCTCACGAAGAGCGTCGGGCCTGCGAAAGACCCGCCGACGCCCTCCCAGCCTTCGAGATCAGGCACCGCCGCTGCGATATCAGCCAGGCCGATGCGCCAAGCCGGCGGCTGGTCCCCGCCGAGCCGGAGGTTCAGCAACAGAAACGACCGGATCGTCGCATCAGGGATGGCAGGCGCCAAGGCCGCGTTGGCCTCCGCACGGGTCATGCCACTGTGCAACGGTAGCGCCATAAGCGCGCCAGCGAGTTCGGTATTGCCGTGGGCGTAGGCGCGCGGCGCGATGTCGGCGACGATCAGGCTTGCTACCCGATCGGGCGAATCGAGCGCCAGCCGCATCGCGACCTTGCCGCCCATGGAATGGCCGAGCAGGTGGCAGGGCAGGGCACCCATTGCCGCCAAACTCTCCACGACGTCCTCGGCCATCGTGCCGTAGCGCATACCGCGCGCATGCGGGCTGTCACCGTGGTTGCGAAGATCGAGGGAGATGACGCGGCGGCCCGTCGCCGCCAGACTCTTCTGCAAACCACCGAGATTGCGGATCGAGCCGAACAGGCCGTGCAGCAGGACGACGGGCGGGCGCGCACCATCCGTGCCGACATCGATGGCATGTAGCCGCATCAGCGATCAATCCGCCACGCGCAGCATGATCTTGCCGATATGGTCACGGCTTTCCATCAGGCGATGCGCCTCCGCCGCCTCGGCGAGCGGGAAGCTGGTTTCGATCACCGGCGCGCAGCGGCCCTCGTCGAGCACCGGCCAGACACGCTCCAGCAAGCCGCGCGCGACGGCAGCCTTCTCGGCGATGGTGCGGGGCCGCATGGTCGATCCCGTCACTGTCAGCCGCTTGATCATGATCGGCATCAGATCGGCCTGATCGACCATGCTGCCTTGCATGAAGGCGATGTAGAGCAAACGGCCGCCCCGCTTGAGGGAGGCGATGTTGCGCTCGAAATAGGGCGCGCCGACCATGTCGAGAATGACGTCCACGCCCCGGTAGGCCGTCAGGCGCTTGATCTCATCCGCGAAGTCGATGTCGTGATAATTGATGGCGGCATGGGCGCCGAGCCTTTCACACGCGCGCGCTTTGTCCAGGCTGCCGACGGTGGTGAAGACCACGGCGCCGAACTCGGCCGCGAGCTGGATGGCGGTGATGCCGATGCCACCCGAGCCGCCATGGATCAGGACACTTTCGCCAGCATGCAAATTGCCCATCTGGAACAGATTGGCCCAGACGGTGAAATAGGTCTCCGGCAAGGCCGCCGCCTGAAGCGCGTCATAGCCCTTCGGCCAGGGCAGGCATTGGGTGGCGGGAACCGCGCAAAAGCCTGCGTAGCCGCCGCCGTTGACCAGGGCGCAAACACGGTCGCCGACCGCCCAACCCGTGGCGCCGGTGCCGAGGGCCGCGATGGTGCCGGCCACTTCCAGGCCGAGCAGGGGACTCGCATCCGCCGGCGGCGGATATTTCCCCTCGCGCTGCATGATGTCGGGCCGGTTGACGCCGGCTGCTTCGACACGGATCAGCACCTCGCCGTCTCGCAACTCGGGCAGCGGCAACGTGCCGAGGCGCATCACCTCGGGCCCACCCTTGCCCTCGGCGACGATCGCACGCATCTCATTCGGAAGGGTCATGTGGTCCTCTTGGTAGGGCGGAAAAGCGTAGCGTATTCCGCTGTCTAGCTCTCTACGCCAGTCTATTGGTCTAGTATGCTTTTCGGAACTGAAGTTTGGAGAAGAATATCATGGCCTGGGGTCGACGCGATCTTCTCGCGGGTCTCGGGCTGTCAGGCCTCGGTGTCCCGCTTTTGGGCGTTTCTGGCGCGCGCGCTGCCAAGACCCGCCCAGCCGCTGCGGCTGACGCCCCGGTCACGATCGGTACGCTTTTCCCCGCGACCGGCCCATTGGCGGCCCATGGCGACGAATGCCTGCGCGGCGTCATCCTGGCGACCGAGGCCTGCAATCGCGCTGGCGGACTTTTCGGCCGCCAGGTCGTGCTGGTGAGCGGTGACGCCGCCGATCCGGATCGAGCGGTTGCCGAGGCACGACGCCTGATTGCCGACGCCCAGCCCGCGCTGCTTCTCGGCACCGGGGACGGCGCGCTGAGCCTGGGCGCCAGCGAAGCGAGCGAGGGCTCCGGCGTGCCCTATTGGGAACTGAGCGCGACGACACCCGCCGTCACCACCCGAGGCTTCCGCTATCTGCTGCGGGTCTGCGAGCCCGAATCGAGCATTGCCGAGGGCTGCCTGGATGCCGCCCTGGATCTGGTCGCGCCGGCCCTGCGCCATGGCCCTGCCGAGCCCAAGGCGGCCCCGCTCATCATCGTTCTTCTCTATGCCGACACGGCATCAGGGAATGCGCTGGTTTCGCTCGTCGCGGCGGCCGCCCATCGGCGGGGCCTGCCGAGCCTGATCGCGATCGCCTATCAGCCCGATGCCGTGGATTTCAGCGGTATCGCCACCCGCCTACATGCGATCAAGCCAGATGTTATGGTCCATCACGGCAGCAGCGAGGACGTGGTTCTGCTGTATCGCAGCCTGGAGGCGCTGCGGTGGCAGCCTGGCCGGATCATCGGCACGACGCCCGCCTATGCGATGACCGAGACGGCAGCCATGATCGGGCCATCCTTCGACGGCACCCTCGCGGTGACCGTGCCACCCTATCGGGCGGATGCCAGGCTGATACCGAACGCCGCCAAAGTGGCGCAGGCGTATGAGCAACGCTTCGGCGCGCCACCCCGCTCGGGCTACAGCCTGTCCCACTACGCTGGTGCCGAACTCTGCCTGTCCAGCCTGAAGGCCGCGGGGAGTATCGACCGCGACCATGTTCTGAGCGTTGTCCGCAGCTTGGGGGTAAAGGAGGGCGGCATGGTCAATGGTTGGGGCGCCCTGTTCGGCCTGGGTGGCGAAAACACCCGCGCCTTCGCCTGCGTGCTGCAATGGCAGAATGGCGAATCCGTCGCCCTGCTGCCGAAAGCCGCTGCCGCCGGCAGTTATTTATAGCGCCCGCGGGGCCGGCGCGTATTGGCAAATGGGCTGGCGGCCCCAAGTCCTGATCATCAACAACCTCGGGTGTTCGTCATGCTGAAATGGGCGATCATATTCGCAGTTATTGCCCTCATCGCGGGTGCTCTCGGGTTTACCGGCATTGCCGGTGCATCCGCCGCGATCGCGAAGTTGCTCTTCTTCGTCTTCCTGGTCATCTGCGTCATCTTCATCGTTCTGACCTTCACGGCCGCGCGGCAGCTATAGCGGCCGTTGCAATAACCGACTGATTGAAAAGACCCGGCCATTGCAGCCCATGCATGGCCGGGATTTTTTTGTCTTTTGAACAGCGCGAGCATCTTATTCTTTCCACATAGATCTGGGCTAAAGAGGCGCGGTGCGCGATATGCCATCGACGAGCGCGATGGTTGGGTGATCGCCGTGAGCCCCCCGATCTGAATTGCGCCTGAATTAGGTTTGATGGTCCGCCGCGGCGGGTCATTGGGAAGCCTGGCCATGTCCAGCCGCACCTTGTCGGGTAGCCGAACCAGAAGCCAGGCCATCGGCGACTGGGTTGTGCATGCGCCGCAAACGCTGCGCGCATTGGTTCGGGCGGATGAAATTTGGCTGACGGTCCTGGCGGCTGCAGTCGGCGTTTGCGCCGGCATCATCGTCGTTCTGATGAATGCAACCATTCAGCACATGCATGAGACGCTGTTCGATCTGCCCGTAGGCACGCGGCTGTCTTCCTCCTCCGAAGTGGCAATCCCGCGCCTGCTTCTGGTGCCGGCGCTGGGCGGCCTGCTTCTGGGACTCGCAGGCCTCGCTCTGGCCCGCTGGCGACCGCGCCGCGCCGTCGATCCGATCGAGGCGAATGCGCTGTACGGCGGCCGTATGTCCATCACCGACAGTGTGATCGTATGCCTGCAGACCCTGGCCTCCTGCGGGGTTGGCGCATCGGTGGGACTCGAAGCCGGCTATACGCAAATGGGCTCCGCCATCGCCTCTGCCATCGGGCGCAGTTTCCGCCTGCGCCGCAACGACCTGCGGTTGATGGTGGGCTGCGGCGCGGCCGGGGCCATCGGCGCCGCCTTCAATGCGCCACTCGCCGGCGCCTTCTATGGCATCGAACTCGTGATCGGCACCTATACGATCGGCAACCTGGCGCCGGTCGTGGTGGCATCGCTGACGGCTGTCTATGTCGAGCGTGGCGTGATGGGCGGCGTCGGTGGCTTCAACCTTAACCTGCCCTCCGACATTCCGGTCGTGCAATTCATCCCGATTCTCGCCCTCGGCATCATCTGCGCCTTGGTCGGAATCGCCATCATGCGCGGTGTGACGATCGCCGAGGAATGGTTCCGCCGCAGCCCGCTGCCGGTGTGGTCCAGACCGATGGTCGGCGGCCTTATCGTGGGTATCTGCGGGCTCGTGACGCCGATGGTGCTGTCCTCCGGCCATGGCGCCCTCCAGGACGGCCTTGGGATCGACTACCCGTTCATCCTGGTCGGCACGGCGCTGGTCTTGAAATCACTGGCCTCGGCCGTCTCGATCGGGTCGGGGTTTCGGGGCGGCTTGTTCTTCGCCTCCCTGTTTCTCGGCTCCCTGGTGGGGAAGCTGTTTGCCGATATTCTAACGATGCTCTCCGTGGGCCCGGTTCTGCCTGCCGTCGTCTATGGGCTGATCGGCATGAGCGCCATGGCCGTGGCCGTCATCGGCGGGCCACTGACGATGTGCTTCCTGGCCCTGGAAAGCACCCAGAGCTTCCCGCTGACCGTCGCTGTGCTGGCGGCCGTCATCGTCTCCTCCCTGACGGCGCGACGGACCTTCGGCTATTCCTTCGCGACCTGGCGCTTCCATCTGCGCGGTGAGGCTATCCGCAGCGCCGTCGATATCGGCTGGGTCAATACCCTGAGCGTCGGCCGCATGATGCGGCGCGATGTGCGCACGATCCGCACCACCACCAGCCTGGAGTCCTTCCGGCGGGACTTTCCACTGGGATCGACACACCGCGTCGTCGTAATCGACGATACCGGCCGCTATGCCGGCATCGTGCAGACCGCCGAGGCCTTCAGCCCCGACCTTGTGGTGGAGAACGTGGGCGAAATCCTGCATTTCGCGGATACCGTTCTGATGCCGCAAATGACGGTCAAGACGGCGGTCGCCATGTTCGAGGAGTCGGAAAGCGACGCGCTGGCGGTGGTCGATAGTATGGATACCAAGCGGGTGGTCGGGATTCTGACCGAGCAGCATACCCTGCGCCGCTATACCGAAGAGCTTGACCGCCGGCGGCGCGAGCTTTCGGGCGAGTAAGGGTCACATCTGCATGCAATGGGCTTGACCGGACGGCGCCCGATGCGCCATGTGCGGCGCTTGTCATAATGAATTCGATCCCGGAGTTCCCTGGGCCGCAGACGCGCGGCGGCAGAGGTCTTCGGCAGCGGCGGAAAGTGGACCTATGGCCAAGTCGAACACGGTGCAGATCAAGCTCATTTCCTCGGCGGAGACGGGCTATTTCTATGTGACCAAAAAGAATACGCGTGCCCAGACGGGCAAGCTCGCGATGAAGAAGTATGACCCCGTCGTGCGCAAGCACGTCGAGTTCCGCGAAGCGAAAATCAAGTAGTTTCGGCCTCCGACGGAACGGCCTCCGTTTGCGCGGAGGCCGCTTTGCTACCGCGTCTTGAGAGCCCGTTTGCGAGGTCCAAGGACCTCGACCGTCTTGGGCTTCGCATGGACCAGCGGCTGATGTGTCAGCCGCTCGATCAATTGATCGTATTCCCGCAAATAGACGTCGAGGTCCAAGCTGGCCTCGGCATAACGGCGCGCATTCGCCCGCAGCCGGCGATTGAGCACGTCATCCTCCAGAAGGCGCAGCAGAGCACCGGCTAAAGCATCGGGGTCCGCGAAGGGCACCAGCAAGCCGGTTTCTTCATCCGTGATGAATTCCCGGACCGGCGGGGTATCGCTGCCGACAATGGCGCAGCCTGACGCGATCGCCTCCCGCAGAGACCAGGAGGCGACGAACGGATATGTCAGATACACATGCGCGTCCGACCGCCGCAGAATCCCCAGATGCGTGTCGTAGGAGACATGGCCGAGGAAATGGATGCGATCGAGGTCTAGCTTGCCCTCCATCTCGCGCATGATGGTGGTGCGCCAGCTCGATCCATCCGGTGGCATGGCCCCATAGCCGACGTTTTCGTTGCCGACGATCGTGACATGGAGATCCGGCCGCTCCGCTTGCATGGCGGGCAGGGCGCGCATGAACACGTGAAAGCCGCGATACGGCTCCAGGTTGCGCGCCATATACGTGACCATCTTGTGCTTCGACTCGATGCGGAAGCCATTGGGCAGGGTGTAAGACCGGCTCGCGCGCGGCGCCGGCGGATGACAGGCCGTAATATCGACGCCTTCCCGCAAAAGGGTGATTCCCTCCTGCGCCCACAGCGGATAGGTGCTCTTCTGCCAGAGCGTCGGCGTTTGTCCGTGACTGCCAGGTAGGGTCAGCGCCAGGAGATTGACGGCGTTTTTCGATCGCACGCCTGGATAGTCTTCGTCTTTGGTCGGAAATTCCGGGTCGAAATCGACGTCCTGTCCCTTGGTTTTGTAGAAGAACTCGAAATAGCCCAGCATCGGCGCTGCGGGAAAGACGTCCTTCAGGTTCAGCAATTCCCCCCATCCGTGATGGCCGATGATGATATCGGGGCTGAAGCCGAGGGCCTTGATCTGTCGTACGGCCGTGGCCGCTGCTTCGGCGCGCCGGATCGCGATTTCGAATTCCCGCGCGTGTCTGTGGATGCGCTCATCTGAGGCACGCGGAGAAAAATAGGAAATCTTGCGGACGTTGGGCACCTGATTGGCATTGGGTTCGCTGAGGAAAACGACCTCATGCTGGTGTGCCACCAGATGACGGACGAGATGGTGATATTGGCCGGGAAAATTCTGGTGGACGATGAGGAAGCGCAAGGATGCTTTACCCGTGGACAATCGGCTTGGACCGAGGCGGTAGAGGCGGCCGGGAGATCAATGGAGGGCCGCTCCTGTCCCTGAAAAGGAGCACGGCCGCCTGCCGACATAGCCCGCGCCGCGCCGCGCTGGCAATGCCGGCACGCGGCCGTGGTCAGGCGCGGTCGGTCAGCGTTTCCGTGGGATCGGCTTCGACTTCGCGGGCGCTGCCATCGGGCTCGCCTTGGCGATGGGCTTGGGTGGCGCGGCGGGGACTTTCGGCACGGCCTTGACCGGCGCTGGGGCCGGGGCCTTCGCGACAGGCACGTTTTCAAGCTTCGCCGATTTGGTGGTTTTCGGAACGAGCGTCACGCGCATCGCTTCGAGCGGGGACAGACCTTCGGTCTCGCAGCTCTCCTCGCTGCCCACTGGGCCGATCTGCGACCCGTCCACAAAGCTCGCTTCATAGGTCAGGGTATAGCGCTTGGCCGCCGCCTCGCTCAGCTTCACCTTCAGGCCGAGCAGCGGCAAGGCCATGCCACGGCTGCCGCAGAACTGTCCCGATTCCGACCAGGGGGATAGCCAGCCGCGCCCGAGGACCGCCTGATAGGTCAGGTCGCTCGGGGCAAGGTCCGCAGGGGCGCGCAGGCTGAAGCCTTCGATTGCAAATTGGCTGCCCGGCCTGCCCGCCCAATCACCAAAGGCAATGCCGACATCGCCCGTGCTTTGAACATGGGCGACCACGTCATGCGGCTCCGTGAGGATCATCACGGGACGGCGCGCGGCCCCGGCAACTGCCGCCACCGGTGCGGTCGTCACCGCAGTGGGCGCCGTCTCGGATAGTCGCAGCACGCGGATCTTGGGAGGAGCGTCCGACACAGACGTTGACTGGTAAATCGTGATCATCACCTGGGCGGGTCCGCTCATCACCCGGATCAGCGCGGCATCTCCGGTTCCGCTGAGCCAGCCATCGGACCGAAAGGATGTGATGGCGATATTGCTATCGGTGGGATCGATCGTGGAGACCCGAACGCCTGCAAGGCCGGCGGTCGGCAAGGGCGATCCGTTGACGAGACAATAGATCCCCGTCTCAAGCATCATCAGATGGGCAGATGACCGCAATTCCTCCACCCGGCTGTCGCCGGTTTGGGGAGGGGATTGTTTTTCAGCTTGGGACATGAAGCGCCTCGTTTTGATCGTCTTTGGAAAACACGCGAGCGCCGCGCGCACAGGCTGGAATGATGTAATAACAGCCGTGTGAAATGCCCCGCGTCAATGCCGCACCGCATAGCGCGCCATCATAATGTCGGTGCTCGATGCGTGATGTCCGGGACGGCGAGCAGGGCATTGTTGATGCCGGCCGCCGAAAGAGCCAGGGGCAGGACCCAGCCCTTGCCAGTGGCCCGCACGCGTTCCGCCTGGGTCCCGATATCGAACACGGCCACGCGCAGGCCGGCGGCCCAGGCATCGCTCAGGGCAAAGCACCATGTTTCAGGCCAGATTGAGGGGATGAAGGCCATATCGGCATTCTGCGCCGCAATCTCCTCGACCGCCCGATTTTGGGCGAAACGATAGGTGACGAAGACGCGCCCTGTCTCGACAAGGCGATGGTCGTCACGGGTGTAGCCGACAATGACGAACTCCAGAGGGAGATCGCGCAATGCAGCGTCACGGGCGCAGCCAAGGATGATCTCATAACCTTTTTCGACGCCGATGGCGCCGATGATCGCCACGCGGCGCCGGCCCATGGCGGGCCGCGCCGTGTCACGGGGGCGGGAGACCTTGGGCCACCGCGTGTCGTCCCCCCAGGGCACGACCTCTGCCTGCAGGGTGGGCAGGTAGCGGCGCAGGCGCGTGGCGACCTCCGCAGAGGGGACAACGACGCGCCGGGCCGCCGAGAAATCGATCGCGGTTCGCTGGCGCAGCGCCAAGACGGCGATATCTTCGCGCAGGCGGCTCCCGAGATCGGCGACGCAGGCGTCGCAGACCGTGTGATCCGGCTCCCCACAATATCTTTTCGATACGGTGACCAATGTCACGCGGGGGCAGATGCTGGCGTAATCATGAACGTAGACGTCCATCGGAATGCCGAGGCGCGGCGCAAGATCAAGAAGGCTGTGCCTGTGACCGAGCTGATGATGCAGTTCAATGTGGTCGGGATGATCGCGGCGCAGGAGTGCCGCGAGGCTGCCGATGTCGTCGGGGATCGAGAAGCGCAGGTTCGGATAGTCGTCGCGCCAGAGATCTCCTGTGGCGAGGCCAGGCTCCAGACGGCAGGCGCCGTCCCCGTCCGGTCTCAGGATGACGGGTCTGAACCCAGCCTCCCCAAGATCGCGACAGCGCGTCTTGATCTGACGCTCGACACCACCGCCCTCGGCATGGGTGATCAGAATGACGATCGGTGTTTTGGGGCGGGCGTGCCACCGCGCGATATCCAGGCGGAGACGTGCGAGGGCCAGCGGGTCCCGCGCGACATAGGCTGAAATGAGCGCGCCGTAGCCCGGATGCAAACGTTCGAGGATGCCCAGATTGCGCCGCAGGAGATGCGCGCGGGCAGCGCGGAAGGAATGGCCACCGACATGGCCCACGAAGATTCCCGGTGCCGCGACATGACGCCAACCGAGGTGGCGCGCGCGCAGGCAGAAATCGTTCTCCTCGCCATAGCCTTGCGCGAAAACATCCTCCCGAAAGGCGCCGGTATCGCTCAGGCAATCGCGGCGGATGTACATGCAGAATCCGACGCTCGTCGGGATATCCACCACCGCGCCGCCGTTCACCCGCGCGGCCAGCCGGTCGAGGCGATCGATCGTGCGAAGATCGGGGGCAGGTTGCGCCGCGTTGACGCGCGGATAGCTGAGGATCGTCGCGTCGTTGGACAGCGGTGCCACCGTGCCGATGTCGGGGGCTGACCGTGCCGCCGCCGCCAGACGTTCGATGACACCGGCGGGCACCAGAGCATCGCTGTTCAGCAGCAGGACATCGCGAAGCCCCGCCGCGCGCATGCCGATATTGGCGCTGGCTGGAAAGCCAAGATTGCGCGGATTGCGGATCAGCCGGATGTGCTTGGCGCGGGCGAGATCATCCAACGCGGCGGCCAGCGCAGGTTCCGGCGAATTGTCGTCGACCACGATCAGCGGCGTGCCCTGAGGTACCGTCTCCAGCAGTCGCGTCAGACAGAGCAAGGTGGTGTCATACCCGCGATAGACCGGGATAACGACGGCCGGCAGAAGGCGGCGCCCTAAACGGCCGGGCCTTGGCACCAGGGTCGGCATGGGCACATCTGCCCAAATGGGCATTGTCGGGCGGGGCGGCAGGAGGGGGGGTGCGCGCCGTCGCGCAGGCGCCTCGCCGTCGCGGGCGGTTTCCACCGCCATCATGCGGCTGACGCCGACCGCCGTCGCGGTCCATTGCCTGGGATCGAGCGGGCTGCCGGTCAGGTCGCGGCCCCAGGCATCGCGAAGGTGGAGCAGTCCTGCGCGCTCGCCGAGTTGCGCGCGGGAAACCGTGAAAGCGCGGGGTCGTGTCAGGCCATCCATATTGGGATAGCTAGCGCCGCCGTCCGGTTCGATGGTGAGGACGGGGAAGCGACTGCTTCCCGTTTCCACCGCCGTCTCCACAGTAAGCGGCGCGGCAGTGCTCGGGTCGGCTGGGCGCCAGGCCCAGCCGCGAAGGTCACCATCAACCACTTCGACGAACCCTTCGACCTCACGCCGGCGGGTCAGATCGATCGGGCTGCCGAGAAAATGCATGCCATCGGCCATCACCGACAGGCTGCGGGCGGTTCGCCAGCCGCGCGGCAATTGGTGACGACCATCGGGCCGACGTCGCGCTGTGGTGGCGATATCATCGAAAGCGAGCGCCACTGTCTGATGTCCAACCAGCGTCAGGATGCCGTCGCTATCGACGGCACACCACCCCGGAAGACCGGCTTGGGTCGCGGCCTGGCGCGCGCTTGACGCGAAGGCAGCGTCTTTTGGCGCGACAAAGCGAGACAAGGTCGCGCCGACGGCATCGCGGAGCAGGGTGGGCATGCCCGTTAGCCCGGCCGCGGCGATGAGGCCGCTATGGACCGGAAGCGTATCGGACCGCAGCAGCAGGTCGATGAAGAGCGGGTAGGCTTTCCGATCTCGCTGCCTCAGGAGAACGAGACCGAGCAGAAAGCTGACCTGAGTATCATCCGGTCCAAGCCGGACAGCCCGCTCCGCCCAATTGCGCGCGGCGACAAGATCCCCGTCATTGAGTGCCGCATGACCCTTCCGCCACGCCGCCAGGCCGAGGTCGAGCGCCTGCAACGCCGGGCGATCATCATCGGCCAGAAGCCACATCGCATCAGGGGGTCGATGGTCGCTGTCGGAACCAGAAGGCGCTTTCGGCATTCTGTCAGAGCAGCCTGGGTGCGACCGGAATCTTGCGGCGCATCCTTAGCGATTGATGAGCTGCAGGCTCGCGGTGGTCTGAGGCGGCGGATGGATTTCCAGAGACTCGGTCAATTCGATCGGCGTCGAGGTTGCGGGCGCCGTGGCCGCTGCATCGTACCGACGCATCTCAACCGCGGCTTCCGCAATGCCATTGTCCTGAGCGCGCTTGAACCAGACCCGCGCCTCCTCCAGGTTGGCGGGCCCGGCAATTCCCAGCGCCAAGTAGCGGGCCAGCATCAACTGCGCCTGCGGATGGCTGCGGTCGGCGGCTTCGCGAAACCAATGCATGGCAAGCGCGCGATCGGTCTGTACGTCGTGACCGCCGCCATACAGGGCACCGAGCCCGAACATGGCGCCGCCATGACCGGATGCTGCGGCTTTCGCGAAAAGGCGTGCCGCTTCGTGATGATCGCGCGCCCCGCCGCGACCGTTGACCATCATTTCGGCGAGAGCAACCTGGGCATCGGCCATGCCATGGTCGGCCGCCTTGGTGAACCATATCCGTGCGGCAACCATGTCCACGGGGATACCGGTGCCGTCTGCGAGCATCCGGCCGTAGTGATACTGCGCATTGACGATGCCATCGGCGGCACGGTGCATCCAGAAGGCCGCGCGCTCGGGGTCTGGTTCGATACCGAAGCCACGGGACAGGCAGACACTGAAATTGAACGCGGCCATCAGGTCGCCGCTTTCGGCCGCCTGTTCGAACCAAGACCGCATCCGATCGGGATCGGCGTCGCGGACATCGCCTTGCAAGACCAGATTGGCCAGATCGACCTGGGACCGAACATTGCCGGCGGCGGCGGCCCGGTCGAACCAGATCGCAGCCTCCTCGGCATTGCGGGCAACGCCCGCGCCGGTCAGGTAGAGCATGCCAAGCGCACGGGCGGCCATGGCGTGACCGCCTTCCGCCGCGCGCTGGAACCATGTGGCGGCTTCCGCGAAATTCGGCGGAAGATCGCCCCCCTTGGCATAGAGGTCTCCGACCAAGGCCGACGCCTCGAGGTCACCGGCAAGTGCCGCGCGCCGGAGCCAGGATTCCCCCGTGACCTTGTCAGCCTTGTGGCCGCGCCCTTCCATCAAGGCGAGGCCGTAGCGCGACATCGCGGAACGGAGGCCCCGGTTGGCCGCTTTTTCGTAGAGCTTGATGGCGGACGACATATCCTTTGCAAGCCCGACGCCGTGTTCGAGCAAGACCCCGTGGAGGTATTGCGCCATAGGCAGGTCGAACTCGGGCGCCGCCGCAGCGACAATCGAGGCCACGCCTTGGGATTGCAGAGCGTCATCCCCACCGCCACGGCGCAGAAGAGAAAGGCCGAGGCCGAGCTTGCCCTGCGCGCTGCCGCTTTCCGCGCACCGCTTATACCAAGTTTCGGCCTCTTCGAGGTTTTGGATCGCCTCGGGGCCGACACTCAGAATATAGCCCAGGAGCGCCTGCCCATCGGCCGATCCGCCTTCGGCCGCACGACGGGCCCAGCGCTCGGCGGTGATGAAGTCGGGTTGGGCGGCGCGCTCCTCGCTAAACATACCGGACCGGCGACCGGCTGGCGCATCTTCCGCTTGTCCTGTGACCAGTAAGGTCGCCAGGGCGGCTTGCGCTTCGGCGAAGCCCTGGCTGGCGGAGAGCTCCAGCCAGCGCCGGCCTTCGGTCCGGCTTGGGGGGACGCCTTTTCCCTGCAGGTAACAGAGGCCGACACGATATTCCGCGGCCGGAAGCTTGGTTTGGGCGGCGCGCGCGACCAGCTTAAACCCTTCGGCGCCTTCGCCTGCCTCAATAAGCGCTTCTCCGCGCTGCAGAAGTTTGGTGTCTTTGCGCGATGTCAGCCAGCCGAAAGCCAAGATCTTCGTCCTTTTCGCGTCACCTCACAGGCCCTGTGATCACGTTAACGGGCCGATGACGGCTCTCAGTCTGTCAGTACTTTGCAACGGGCGAACCCCGCAGATATGTCACACGGCGCCCTGCCAGGACAGTCGTTGGCTTTACCACCTTCGCGCCGCACCGCCTTCAGGGAGCCGCGAAAGCCGATATCGCCCTCCGACGGTGGCATGGGGAAGCCTTAGTTCGGCTCACGCATTCCGGTCGTGAAGGCCGGAAGAACGCGCTTGGCCAAGTATTCCATAATCGTCCGCTTACCGATCTTCACGTCGGCGTCGACCGGCATGCCCGGCGTCAGAACAAAGCCAGGCGGCAGGTTGTGCAACTCGTTTCCGTCAATTTCGATATGGGCACGATAGAAGAGGCTTGTGGGTGCGGTGCCATTGACGTCCGATACGGCGCCAGACCCGACATCCGCTGGGTCAAACGAATCGGCACTGATCGACGTGACCTTACCCTTCAAGTCGCCATACATTGTAAAAGGCAGAGATGAGAGTTTGATATCCACGGGATTGCCGGGTGCCACAAACCCTGACACGCTGCCATCGAGGTTTGCGTCAACCTGCAGCGGCGCATTGAGCGGTGTCAGGCTGATAAACTGCTGCCCACTCTGCAGAACCGAACCCACGGATACATGCGCAAGGGTCAGCACCACGGCATCCCTATCTGCGCGTATATCGACCAGCTGATGAATTTTGGTGTCCTTGGTCAGGCTCTGCTGCGCGGTTGCGAGCGAATTTCCGGCGACCTGAAGCTGCTGGGAGAGGTTGGAGAACCACTGCTGAATGAAAGCCTCACGCTGCGCTTCAATCGAGGCGATATCACCCTGGGCCTTGCGAGCCTGGGCATTGGCGTCGGCCAGATTTCCGGCGATGCTCAATCGGGTATCGGCGGCCGCGAGGGAGTCGAGCCGGCTGCCGACCTGCATCTGCTGCAATTGGCTTCTCATCGCCTCGACATTCGCCGCTAGAGCGAGCCGCTGCGAATATTGCTGAACATCCCCGACAGCCTGTTGATAGGTCGCCTGAAGACTCGCGATCTGCTGGTCGAAGTTTTGGACACCCGCGTGATACTGGGACTGCAATTGGTTGTAGCTGGCGAGTTGCATTGCCGACTGGCCATTAATGACGCTGGGGACATAGGGCCGGTTTGCCAGCTGAGCATTGAGCCGTTCGACCTGCGCGGAAAAACTGTCGACCTGTTCCTGATCGGCTTTCAGGTCGGCCGCAGTGAAGGTCGGGTCCAACTCAGCCAGCAGATCCCCTTTATGAACCACCTGACCCGCGTGCACATAGATATTGCGCACGATTGACGTCTCGAGCGGTTGCACCAGCGTCGTCGGAACGGTGGACACAAGTTTGCCTTCGCCCGTGACAACCTTGTCCGTCTTGATAACGCAACCGGCGACGATGCAGGCGGCCACGCCTACGCCCACCATCAGCGTCACGTAGCGTGCGGACTGCGGGACAGGCGTCGCAATGAGCGCCGCGGTCGGCGACTGAAATTCGAGAATCGCCAGGGCATCGCCCTGGGGATCAATCGCCTTGGGCGAGGACAGGAGTCGGCGAGCCATGGCGCGGGTTTCCCTGGTTGTCCGTAATGTGGCGGTTCTGCTGCAGCCACAGCATGCGGTAGACGGGGCAACGCTCTACGAGTTCGGCATGGGTGCCGACGTCGAGTACGGTGCCACGATCCATCACGATGATGGCGTTGCAATCGACGAGCGAAGACAAGCGATGAGACACGATCACCATCGTCCGCCCCGCGCCGATGCGCTTGAGGTTGGCGTTGACCAAGGCCTCGCTTTCCGGATCGAGTGCGCTCGTCGCCTCGTCGAGGATCATCAGGCGAGGGTCGGTGATGACAGCGCGGGCAATCGCCAGCCGCTGCCTCTGACCACCGGACAGGTTAGGCGAACCTTCCTGGATGAAGGTGTCATAGCCCGCCGGCATGCGTTCGATGAACTCTTCCGCACCGGCCAAACGCGCAGCCCGGACAACGTCTTCCATCGTCAGTCCAGCGCGGCCACCGATGATATTGTCCCGGATCGACCCACGAAACAGGAAGTTTTCCTGCAGCACGACGCCGAAATTGCGACGCAGATGGCGCAGATTGATGGAGCGAAGTTCCACGCCATCGATTTTCACGAAGCCCATATAGTCACGGCTGATGCCTTGTAGCAGGCGCGTGATCGTGGACTTGCCCGACCCGCTTCGGCCCACAAGGCCAAGCATGGTGCCAGCCGGGACCGAGAAGTTGACGTCATCCAAGGCCGGGCGAACGGAGCCATTATAGGTAAAGAAGACGCTGTCGAACTCGATCGCGCCGGCAAAGTTCGGCCGCAAGCCACGGTCGATGCCACGGATTTCAGGCGGCGTGTTGATCACGGCCTGCACTTCGCCCATCGTGGCGCGGACATCCTCGAAATCCTGCATCAGCTTGGCAAAACTTACCAAGGGCGAGGCCACCCGCATCGACAGCATCGAGAAGGCCATCAGGGAGCCGATTTCGGCCTCGTTCTTGGAGACCATGGCCATATAAGCCCCCAACAGCATGACGCCATATTGGCAGTAGCGCTGCAACGGAATGGTCAGGGTCTGCGGCCAAAGTGCGAGCCGGCCGGCCTTGAGGCGGAGATCGCCGGCTTGCGCCACATTCTCGTCCCACTGGCTGTAGCGCACCGATTCGAGGGCCAGTGACTTGACGGTTTTGATGCCGTGAAGGGTTTCGATCAAGACAGAGAATTTACGCGATTCCGCGCCCGCCACCTTGCCGGTCAGTTCCCGCAGGGGGCGCAGGAAGCAGGCGATGATCAGCATGATCAGGCCTGCCGCCGCGACGATCGTCCAGGCCAGCGTCGCATTCATGAAGAAGAGCAGCGGGAGCAAGATCGCCAGCATAATGCCGTCAATGAATGTCGTCAGCAGCCGGCCGGTGATGAATTCGCGGATCGTATTGATCTTGCCGATGGCGCTGCCGATGATGCCGAGCTGCGTGCGCTCGAAATAGTCGAGGGGCAGGGACACCAGCCGCTTGAAGACGAAAAGCTGAATCTTTGCATCGATCCGGGTCGATACGACCTGCAGCAAATTGCCGCGCGCATGCTCGATCAAGGCATCGAACAGCACAACCACCAGCATGATAATACACACGAGCGTCAGGGTGCTCATGCTGTGATATTCGATGATGCGCTGGATCGCAGAATAGACGACCAGAATAGGCGCGATCGTCAGGATGGTGATGATCAGGGAGGCGAAGGCAATGCTGCGCAGAAGATGTCTCTCCGCCATAACAAGCTTCGTGAGAAAGCCGAAGCTCAGCGGAACGTCCTGGTCGTTGTCACCCCGTTGAGGGCGAATAAGAAGCACTTCGCCTTCCCAGACCTGGGACAGCCGCAACTCATCCACGGGAACAGAGACACCGCCCCCACTCATGGTAGGCTCTTTGACGAAGACCAGATTTCGGGCCGGATCAACCTCGACCATCAGGACGGCGCCGCCATCCTTCATGAGGAGCATGACCGGGCCAGCCGATTCCAGCCGCATGAGCTGCTGCCATTTCATGCGGATGGCCTTGGCCCAAAGCCCCTGCTCCCGAAGCCATTCGACCAGCGCGGCCGGTGACGGCACGGGCGTGGTGGGATCAATGCGGAAGGTCGTGGGATCGAGATCGATGCCGTGATAGCGGGCGATCGCCAGCGCGCCGACAAGCCAGGTATGAAGGCCGGGTTCCCGGCTGACCGATGTCTCGTTGATGTGCCCGGAGGCCGAGGGATCAAACTCGTTCATTGTATCCATTATCGCTTGAGACCTTCCACGGGTCGATCCTCTCGATGTGGCGAGCCGTCAAAGGAACGACCCCAAACATTCAATAACGTCAATCTCTCGCTGCGAATGGCAACTTAGTTGACCGGTCCTACCCGATTTTTGCACTGCGGGATACCGGGATTTTCACCCTTGAGCTTAGCCGCAAATCCTTAACGAATAGATAGCAGTTCGCCGTAATCCCGGCGGTTTCCAGATTACAGCAACTTAATCTTGAATCCCGGTATCGATGATATGACCTTGAGCGGCCGCCGTTTCACTGGGGCGATGACAGCTTCAGATGCCCGCAGAATTGCGCCTGACTATGGCCAACCTCGTTTATACTTGTTCTGATGATGGTTTGCCTCAAATTGAGCTGGCGTATCGGTCGCGCGTTGATGGCAGGCAGGCGTGGCATTTAGCATCGATCCCGCAGGCAAGCTGCCATCCCAGACACGCAACGCCCAACGCTTGCTAAACCGCCGTCGCTGGCGCAAAAGATGCCCCTCGAAAACACCGGCAATGGGCTGGGACGTGACCGAGCGCGCGGGGCCACTGCCCCTGCCGCGCTTTTCTTGCATGGAGGCAATTGTGACCAGCACCCCGCCGCTTGGCCTGATCCGAAACATCGGCATCACCGCTCATATCGACGCCGGCAAGACCACCACCACCGAGCGTATCCTCTATTACACGGGCGTCTCCCACCGGATCGGTGAGGTCCATGACGGCAATACCACGACCGATTACATGGATCAGGAGCGTGAGCGCGGCATTACCATCACCTCCGCCGCCGTGACCTGTGAGTGGAAGGGTCACCGCATCAACATCATCGACACGCCCGGCCATATCGATTTCAACATCGAAGTGAACCGTTCGCTGCGCGTTCTGGACGGTGCTATCTTCATCATCGAGGGCGTGGCGGGCGTGCAGCCCCAGTCCGAGACCAATTGGCGCCTGGCCGACCGCTATAACGTGCCGCGCATCATCTTCATCAACAAGCTGGACCGCACGGGCGCCGACTTCTACCGCGCCTTTGATACGCTGAAGGAAAAGCTCGACATCGTCGCACTGCCCTTGCAGCTGCCGATCGGCATCGAGGACACTTTCATCGGCGTCGTCGATCTGATTGAGATGAAGGCCATCATCTGGGAAGGCGGCGAGCTTGGCGCGGCCTTCCATGATGCTCCGATTCCCGAGGATCTCGCTGAACGGGCCGCCGAGGCCCGCCAGCTTCTGCTCGATACGGCCGTTTCGGTCGATAACCTGGCCATGGAAGAGTATTTCGAAAAGGGCGACGTTTCGGTCGAGACCCTGAAGCGCTGCATAAAGCGCGGCGCCATCGATGGTACGTTCCGACCGGTTCTGTGCGGCACGGCCTTCAAGAACAAGGGCGTGCAGCCCTTGCTCGACGCCGTTCTCGACTACCTGCCGTCCCCGATCGACGTGCCGGGCATCAAGATCGCCGCCGATGAAGACGTCGAAGACACCCCCGAGCTCGCGGCCGCCCGCCGCGTCATCCCGGCGAACCCCGATGCGCCCTTCGCCGGCCTCGCCTTCAAGATCATCAACGACAAATACGGCACGCTGACCTTCGTTCGCGTCTATTCGGGCACCCTGAAGTCCGGCGACACGGTCATGAACACGACCAAGGACCATCGCGAGCGGATCGGCCGTATGTTCCAGATGCATGCCGACAAGCGCGCCGAGATCAAGGAAGTGTCAGCCGGTGACATCGCGGCCTTCGTCGGCCTCAAGGATACAGGTACGGGCGACACGCTCGCCTCCTCCGATGATCCGGTGGTGCTGGAGCGCATGGCCTTCCCGGTGCCCGTGATCGATATCTCCGTCGAGCCGAAGACCAAGGAGGGCGTCGAGAAGATGACCCTCGGCCTGCAGAAGCTCGCCGGCGAAGACCCGTCGCTGCGCCTCAAGACGGACCAGGAGACCGGCCAGACCATTCTCTCCGGAATGGGCGAGCTGCATCTGGAAATCATCATCGACCGTCTGAAGCGTGAATATGGCGTGGACGCCAATATCGGCGCCCCGCAGGTCGCGTATCGCGAGACGATCTCCAAGTCGCACACCGAGACCTATACCCACAAGAAGCAGTCGGGCGGTTCGGGCCAATATGCCGAGGTCAAGATCACCTTCGAGCCGCTGGAGCGGAACACGGGCGTGGTCTTCGAAAACAAGGTCGTTGGCGGCACTGTCCCCCGGGAATACATTCCGGCCGTAGAAAAGGGCATTCGCGTCCAGGCCGATACCGGCGTGCTCGCGGGCTTCCAGACCGTCGACTTCAAATACACCCTGATCGACGGCAAGTACCATGACGTCGATTCGTCGGCGCTCGCCTTCGAAATCGCCGCCAAGGCCTGCTTCCGCGATGGCATGAAGAAGGCCGGCCCGATCATTCTGGAACCGATCATGGACGTGGAGGTCACGACCCCCAACGACCACGTTGGTGACGTCGTGGGCGATCTCAATCGGCGCCGCGGCATGATCCAGAACCAGGAAAGCTCGGGGTCCACGGTTATCGTGCGCGCCCATGTGCCGCTGAAGGAGATGTTCGGCTATATCTCCCACCTGCGCAGCATGACGAAGGGCCGCGCGTCCTTCACCATGCAGTTCCATCACTACGATCCCGTGCCGCGCAATGTGGCCGACGAGATCATGGCCAAGAGCGCCTAACGCGTCGCAAAACAGAAAAGCCGGCGGTGGGGAAACCTTCCGCCGGCTTTTTTATGGGCGTTACAGTTCCACTTGCCGACCGACCTCCAGGAACCGGTCGGCAGGCAGATCGAAGCGATCCGGCGTCCGCACCGCATTACGATACATGAAGGCGAAGATGACACGCCGCCAGCCTGCAAGCCGGGGGCGGGTCTTGCTGCGGATGACCTCATCCCGCGCGGCGAAGAAGACCGCCTCGTCAAGGTTCAGCGGGCAACCGTGTTCTTGCGCACGAGCGAGGGCCACCGTCAGGCTTGGCACCTCAACGAAACCGAACCGCACCGTCACTCGCCACAGCCCTTCCGCGATGCGTTCCACGCGGGCGCGATCTTCGTCCGCCACGCGGGGAATTTCGTCGAAGACGAGCGTGAGGCTCACCACCGTTTCCTGCAGCGCCTTCATCTCCGCGACGTGGCGCACCAGCACGAGGGGAATGTCGATACCGCTGCGGCTGAGAAACACGGCGGCGCCGTGGACACGCGGGATGTTGCCCTCTTTGAGGTTCGCGAGGAAATCCGCCGGGCGCATTTCATGCTCCGCGAGCCGGGCACGCACCGCATCGACGCCCCGTCGCCAGGTCGTCATGATCAGGAAAATGAAGATGCCAAGGAGAAGCGGCAGCCAGCCGCCCTCCTTCAGCTTGAGTAGATTGGCCGCGAAAAACGCGAGGTCGAAGATCAGGAACCCGCCACTCACACAAAGCGCGAGGGGTTTCGGCCAGTGCCAGAGGTCGCGCATGGCGTTGTAGAGCAGCGCCGTCGTGAGCAGCATTGTGGTCGAGACGGCGGTGCCATAGGCGCCCGCCAGCCGGTCCGAACTCCCAAAGCCGAAGGTGAGGGCGAGGGTGCCGATCATCATCGTCCAATTCACGAAGGGCACGTAGATCTGACCGTATTCGCGGTCCGAGGTTTGGCGAATGTTCAGGCCTGGAAACCAGCCGAGTTGCATCGCCTGTCGGGTGAGGGAAAAGGCGCCGGTGATGATGGCCTGGCTAGCGATGATGGTGGCGACCGTCGCGAGCACCACCAATGGAATGACGGCCCAGCCGGGCGCCAGCTTGAAGAAAGGGTTGCTGGTGAGGCCCGGCGACTGGATCAGTAGGGCGGTCTGCCCGGCATAGCTCAACAGGAGGGCCGGCAATACGATGCAATACCAGGACAGCCGGATGGGGGCGCGGCCGACGCTGCCCATATCGGCATAGAGCGCCTCCCCGCCTGTGATGGCGAGAAAGACGCCGCCAAGCACGATGAAACTGCGCCAGCCATGATGCGCCAAAAACGTGATGCCGTGCCGGGGATCGAGCGCGGTGATCACGGCAGGATGTTTGAGGATACCGAAGAGCCCGAGCGCCGCTATGACCAGAAACCAGATGAGCATGATCGGCCCGAACAGCCGGCCGATGCTGGCAGTGCCGCGGGTCTGTGCCGCGAACAGCGCCAGCAGAACGACGAGCGCCGCCGGCATCACAAAGGGCTTGAGGACATCAGTGGCGACGTTGACGCCCTCCAACGCGCTGAGCACGGAAATGGCGGGCGTGATGATGCCGTCTCCATAAATCAACGCAGCGCCGAAAAGGCCCATGGCGATCAGCACGGCGGCGCCGCGACGGCTGTGGTCCGCGCCGCGTTTGGTGACGAGGGACATGAGGGCGAGGATGCCGCCCTCGCCATGATTGTCTGCCCGCATCACGAGGCCGCAGTATTTGACCGAGATGGTGACGATCAGCGTCCAGACGACGAGGGACAGCAGCCCGAGCGCATTGGCGGCCGAGGGATGACCGCCGATGTCCTCGACGATGGTTTGATAGGTATAGAGCGGACTGGTGCCGAGGTCGCCGAAGACAATTCCCAGAGCGGCGAGGGCGGTGGTGACGCCGATGCCCGGAGGCTCGGGGTGGGCTGCCGTCGGTCGTGGGTTTGGCTGACGATCGTCAGGCGTGGCGATTCCGGTCATGCTGCGGCGACCTCTGAAGAACACTCACCGCTTCCTTGGAACAGCGGCTCGGCCTTGTGTCGAGGGACAGCCGAACAAACACTTCGTTACACGCTGCCTTGGCGGGGCCATGCTTCGGCGCTTGGTGTGCCACCCTGCTAGCGTCTATGGAGGGCAACCCCAGCGACGGGGCAAGACATGGAGTGAGTGATGAAGAACTTTTTACGGACGACGCTGCTCGGCAGCGTTCTGCTGGTCCCCTTGATGCCAGCCGCCTTCGCGCAGCAGCCGCCGCCTCCGCCGGGCGCGCCGATGCACCACCACCATCATCACTTCATGCCGCCGCCCCCGCCGCGCCATCACCACCATGTCCATGACCAACACATGAACCCGCCGCCGCCGCAGTAGCCTCCTCCAACAGTCTACCGTGACGACGGGGAAGAAGTCCCCGCCGTCACGGTGCCGCGCAACGCTCCAGTATCATCGGATTGAACACCGGCAGTTCATCGCCGTGGCAGGTCACTGCAATTGGCGCCAGCATCCGATCGCGTAGATCGGTCGAAATGGCATCCGATACGTCCACCGTCTCTAGCTTGCCAGCAGGCGACACGGATGTCCGTCGCACCAGTGCATCGACCAGGGCGACGGCCAAGGCACCCACCGGCTCCAGCAGTTTGTCGTAAATCATGCGCGGATCGCCCGGCAGCACGCCCGCCTCATTGCACACGCGAACGGACGGAGAGACCGCGACGATATGGCCGCTGTCCACGGCTTCCACCGTATGATGGATGGTCCAGACCGTGGTCGTCGCGCCCCGGTCCATGAGATCCTGGGCAGGCGAAATTCCAGCGCCATAGCCGTGCGCCAGATCTGACGGGTGAAAGTTGTAGATGCCGTAAGCAGGCTTCTCGATGATCCAGCGATCGATCACTTGACCGAAGACGCAGCTGACGATGGCGTCGGGCCGCCACATGGTGAGTAGGTCACGGAACCCTGCAACTTTGACTTCGCCGGTATAGGCAGGCACGCCGGCGGATAAAGCCGCTTCCACCACCGCCGTTTCAGCGGCGACCCGCGCATCCTGATCGAAGTATTTCCAGACACGCTTGCGCAAACCGATCAGGGCCGTGGGATCCGCCGGATCATCCGTCACCACGGCGACAAGTTGCAGGCGGTCGGGGAAGCGTCGCTGATAGGCCTTCGCCGCTTCGAGCACGAGATAGCCGAACTCAAAACTCACGAACAGGACCAGCCGGAGCCCTTGCGGAAGCTCGGCACGAACTTCTTCGGGCGCCGGCAGCACAAGCTCGCCCCATCGCGACCCCGAGACAGCCAAGAATCGCCGGCCAGGACGATCCAAGGCCAAACGATGATTGAGCGCGCTATCCGGCATCATGGCCTATCGCTCCTGGGTGTGACCCGCGCGCCCAATGCTTTCGCTAAGGGCTGACGGCTCCAAAGCCCGATTTTTCGGGCAGTTGCAATCTTGTTGACGCTTTCCACCGGGCGGACGTAGCCTCATCACGGGATCGCCGACGAGGCTCATCAGAAGCACGCGGCCGACCGTCTGGTCGACTTGGGAAGGAAATAACAATGAAGCGCCTCACGCGCCGGTTTTCGACGACGTCCCGTTATCGGGCTCTCCTCGCATCAGCCACCATCCTGTGTCTTGCCACGTCGGCGGTCGCCGTCGGTATTCGCATGGCGCGCGCGGATAGCCCGATCATCGTCGGGCTGGTGACCAAGACCGAAGTCAATCCCTATTTCGTCAAGCTGAGACAGGCGGCTGCGGCGGAAGCCAAACTCAGGGGCGTGCGCCTCATCGCGCGCGCTGGAAAGTTCGACGGCGACAATGAGGGGCAGGTCGCAGCAATCGAATCGCTCATCAGCGCTGGCGCTCGCGGAATCCTGGTAACGCCAAACAACTCAAGCGGGGTCTTGAACGTTGTCAAGGAAGCGCGCGCGAAAGGCATTATCGTCATCGCGCTCGACACCGCAACCGATCCGGCCGATGCCGTCGATGCGACCTTCGCTACCGACAATTTCCAGGCCGGCGTGCAGCAGGGTGAATACGCGAAGGCGGCACTGGCCGGGAAGGCACCGAAACTCGCCATGCTCGATGGAACGCCGGGCGGCACGGTGGATACCTTCCGCCATAACGGCTTCCTGAAGGGCATCGGACTCGCCGAGGGCGACCCCGCCATCCTCGGCAAGGTCATCACCAATGGCCAACAGGACAAAGGCCAGACGGGGATGGAGAATTTGCTCTCCGCGCATCCTGACATCAATGTCGTCTACACCATCAACGAGCCTGCGGCCGAAGGCGCTTTCGCCGCCATCCGCTCGGCCGGAAAGACGAAAGGTATCGTCCTCACCTCCATCGACGGCGGATGCCTCGGCGTCAAATACGTCAAGGCCGGCAAGATTTGGGCGACGGTGATGCAATTCCCGAAGAAGATGGCGGCCGAAGGTGTCGATGCGGTCGTCGATTATGCGAAAACGGGGAAGAAGCCGACCGGATTCGTCAATACCGGATCGGACGTGATCACCGGGCAACCGATGCCCGGCGTGCCGTCGCAGGATCTGACCTTCGGTGTGAAGAACTGCTGGGGCTGACGGTCGAGAGTTCGGTTCGCTGGAATGAGCGAGACGCTCACCAAGCGTGATCCGGCGGCCGTGCTGCGCACCCTGGCACGGCCGCCGATCGGATCGCTCATCGTCCTGCTGATTTTCTGCGCCATCTTCTCGGTGATGACGAACACCTTCCTCGCACCGGGCAATCTGTCGCTGGTGGTGCAGCAGAGCGTGATCGTCGGCACCCTGGCGATTGGCGAGACGCTGGTCATTCTGACCGCCGGCATCGACCTTGCCAATGGATCGATCGCTGTGCTGGGCACGATCGTCGCCGGGCGCCTGGTCAATGACGGCTATGACGCCCTCGGCTGCCTCGTGCTGGCGATCGTGTTGTGTACCTGCGTTGGCCTGGTCGCGGGCACGCTTGTCAGCCGGTTGAGGTTGCCGCCCTTCATCGTCACCCTCGGCCTGCTCGGAATCGTCACGGCCGCGACGCGGTTGATCTCGCAAGGCGGCGCATTTCCGGTGACGGATGATCTGCTGGCCTGGACCGGAAACGTGGTCCAGATCGGCGCTGCCCCCGTCACCTATGGCATGGTCATCATGATCGGCCTCTATGGCCTGATCTGGTATATCTTGACGCAGACGGCCTGGGGTCGGCAGATCTATGCCATCGGCAATAGCCCAGCGGCCGCGCGGCTGGTGGGTATTCCCGTCACCCGGCGCATCCTCTCGGTCTATGTTTTCGCGGCCTTCCTCTACGGACTCGGCGCCTGGCTGGCCTTGGGACGCATTCCCAATGCCGATCCGAATGCGCTGCAATCGGCGAATCTCGATAGCATCACGGCCGTCGTCATCGGCGGCACCAGTCTGTTCGGCGGTCGCGGCAGCATCTGGGGCACGCTGGTCGGCACGCTCATCGTCGGCGTGCTGCGCAATGGCCTGACGCTCGTGGGCATCGATCCGCTATGGCAGGATCTCGTCACCGGTGTGCTCGTCATCGCGGCCGTGGCGCTTGACCAGCTGTCGCGCTGGAGACGGATGTGAGTGCCACTGCGCCGATCGTTCTGGAAACCCGCAAGGTCATCAAGCGCTACGGCCATGTCACGGCCCTTGGCGGCGTCGACTTTGAATTGCGGGACGGGGAAGTGCTTGCCGTCATCGGCGACAATGGTGCTGGCAAAAGCACCCTGGTGAAGGTGCTGAGCGGGGCGGTAACACCCGATGAGGGGGAGGTGCTGCTGGACGGCAAGCCGATCCATTTCAGCAGTCCGCTTGATGCGCGGGTGCGGGGGATCGAGACCGTCTATCAGGAATTGGCCGTGGCCCCGGCGCTCGATATCGCCAGCAATCTGTTCCTCGGGCGGGAATTGCGCCGGTCGGGTCCACTCGGACGCTGGTTCCGCATGCTGGACAAGCCGCGCATGCGGCGCGAAGCGCAGCGACACATGGAGGAGTTGAAGTTCCGGCTACCCGGCATTCGCCACGCGGTGGAGGATCTGTCGGGCGGCCAGCGCCAGGGTGTGGCGGTGGCGCGCGCCGCCGTCTTCGCGCGCAAACTGGTCATTATGGATGAGCCGACGGCCGCCCTCGGCGTGCGAGAAACCGGCCAGGTGCTGGATCTGATCAAGGCCATTCGTGATCGTGGCCTGCCAGTGATCCTGATCAGCCACAATATGCCCAATGTCTTCGAGGTGGCGGACCGCATTCATGTCATGCGCCTCGGCAGACGCGTCGCGCTGACGACGCCGAAGGCGCATTCCATGGCGGATGTGGTGGCCATCATGACCGGCGCCATGCCGGGCACGGACTCCGCGCCGGAGTGACTTAGCCGCTCACGTCGCCGTCGGGCCGGTCGTCGCCCTCGGCCACTTCCGTGCGCCAGACGCCGTCTGCGTCCTGATATTCGATCTGTGTGGTGTCGCCCGGTATATGCTGCTCGGTCACCACGCGCTTAGCGGCGGCAAAGGCCGCGTCATGGGTTGCGAAGGGTTCGGAGAAGACGTCATTGAGCTTATAGGCCCAGCCGCCGTCATGCTGCACGATTTTGTAGTGAATCTTGGCCATGGTGCTGTTCCTTAACTGCGGTCAATGCAGTCCTACCCTATCTGGGGCGACTTGCGCGACCTGCCACCCGACCCTTGCGCTCCCGGCAGGGACCCTTAATTGATGGGCATCGCACAAAGGGCCTCCGCATGAACGACGCAATCGATTTCGTGCTTACGCTGATCTTGCGCCTGGTGGCGGCCGTGATGACGGTGATCGGCGCGGTGGACGATTTTTTCCGCCACCTGCTGATCCAGGCCGGGATCAACGGCCAGCTTCAGAGTGCCATCCTGATCATCATCGCCGTCCTTCTCATGATCGCGGCCTTGCGCCTGCTCGGCGGCGTCTTCGGCGTGCTGATTACCATTCTGCTGGTGCTCGTCGTTCTGCACCTGCTGATGCCGGGCATGCATATTCCGACAGAGATCCACGTTTAACAGCCAGGTGCCGAGACGCGGCAGCGACGGCGTAGAGATTGTAACGCATGGTAACGCAGAGGCGCCGTGGCGTGTTGGCAGCATCCTCGTAACGATGGCAGACAGAGACAAGAAGTTGGTATAATCGACGCGATCTGAGTGTAATCGGATTGCAACATGGCGAATGACACCCTTCCAATTCTCGTCACCCACAGTGGCAAGTTTCATTGCGACGAGGTTTTCGCCTATGCCGCGCTCCGCCTGGCGTTAGGCCTGGAGGAGGCGGGGCGCGACCATGTTTTGCTGCGCACGCGCACGCCGGAACTGATCGCGTCCGGGACGATCGTTTGGGATGTCGGCACTGTCTACGACGAGGACACTGGCCGGTTTGACCATCACCAGCGCGGCGCACCGCTGCGCAGCGATGGCACGCCTTATTCCTCGGCGGGCTTGATCTGGAAAGCCTATGGTCTTCGTGCCGTGAAGGCCCTGCTGGCGCCGTTGGGCTGCGAGCGCTTCGCCCAGGCCATCGCCGCCGAAGTGGATGCAAGCGTGGTGCGCCGGATCGATGAGATCGATAATGGCGTCTCACCGGCCGGTCCCGTGGCGCGAGACAGCCTGGGCCTCGCGAGCCTGGTGGGCGATTTCAACCCGAACTGGGACGACGCGGCCTCCACCGGCCCGACCGCGGGGGATGCGGCCTTTATGGAAGCGGCTGCCCTGGTCACGGGCGTTCTCAAGCGCCGCGTCGAGAGCCTTCGCGCACGCCACATGGCGGAGTCCGAAGTGCTTGACGCGCATCGGTCGGCGGAGGATCCCCGGCTTCTCATCCTCGCTCGCGGGATGCCCTGGAAGAACGCGGTGTTCGCGCATGACCTGCCTGTGATCTTCGCGGTGACCCCGGCATCGAACGGCAACTGGATGTTGGATACCATGCCGCCGGAGCCCGGCTCATTCGCGCAGCGTTTGCCCTTGCCCGAGGCTTGGGCGGGTTTGCAGGCAGATGAGCTTGCCGCCGAATCCGGCGTGCCGGATGCGGTCTTCGTGCATTTGCGCCGCTTCGTGGGGGCTGCGCGGTCCCGCGACGGCGCGGTGGATATGGCCCGCAAGGCTCTCGCGCTTTAACGGCTAGAGGCGGTCCCCACGAAGAAGGTGGCACTGCCGGGCAGGTGCGCGGTGAACGACCCCGGCGCCGCGCTTTGGTCGCTTGCCGGCGGCGGCGCCTGATCTTCGCAAGCGGAGAGCAGGCCCACCATCAGCACGATCGCGACGATGCGCGGCAGGATCACGTCACGCTCGAAAAACGTGTGGGTGTCAGCAACTCATTGACGACATGCGCCACGATCTGGCCATCCTTCTCCGTCTCGGCGCGCTTTTGGATCCATTCCGGATCGGCCAGAAATGCGGTCCATTTTGTCTCCCGTTCCGCCAGGCTTTGCCAGGCCAGAAGATAAGTCAGCGTCTGGTTCGAGCTACCGACCAGTGTGGTCCAGAACCCGGCCTGGCGGATACCGAGACGTTGCCAGATTCCGAGAGTGATGGTCTCGAACCTGTTCAAGACCGCCGGAAGACGGCCGGGCACGCAATGATAGACACGCAGCTCATAGATCATGACGTCGTCTCCACGGGGTTTTTGGCGCTGTGCTTGATTTCGGCCAGCCAGGTATCGAACTCCTCGGGTCTCATCGGACGCGCGAAGATAAAGCCCTGCACCGAGTCGCAGCCCGCGCGCGTGACGAGCGCGAGCTGCTCGGCTTTTTCCACACCCTCGGCCACGACCTTCAGGCCAAGCCCATGGGCGAGTTGCACGATGGCGGTCAGCATCGTCGCGCCCCCTGAACTGGCCGTTGCGTCGAGAACGAAGCTGCGGTCGAGTTTGACGGACGCGAGCGGCAGGCGCGGCAATTGTGACAGGGACGAATAGCCGACACCGAAATCATCCATTGCAACCGTGAAACCCGCCTGCCGCGCTTCGCGCAAGGCGCGAATCGCGTCCTCATCCGTGAAGGCGCCCTCGGTCACTTCGATGCACATGGCGCTGGTCGGAAGATCCGCCTGCCACAGCATGCGGACCAGGTCGCTGATGACATCACCGCTCGCAAATTGGACGGGCGAAATATTGAGGTTGATCACGGGTGCGTCTTCGTGATCGCGCACCCGCCAGAGTGCTGCCTGACGGACAGCGGCGGCCATGAGTTTGAGGCCGAGCGGGACGATGAGCCCCGTCGTTTCGGCAACCTGAATAAAGCGATTGGGTGGAATTGCACCCATCTGGGGGTGCATCCAGCGCGCCAGCGCCTCAACCGCAACCAAGCGGCGGTCGGAGAGGCGAATGATCGGCTGATAGACGAGACTCAACTCATCCTGATGGTTCAGCGCCTCATACAGATCTTGCTCCAGTTCGATCTGGCTGCGCCGTTCCGAATGCATGAGGCTGACGAAGGGCATGGCCTGATTGCCGCCCCGTCGCTTCGCGACATGCATGGCGCTGTCGGCTGCCTGCCGCAAATCCGCCTCTGGCGCGGTCTCACTATGGGCCACACCGACACTCGCCGTGAGATGAAAGCGTCGCTCCCCAATCTTGAAGGGAATGCCGAGCGCCGCGGTGACCGCGACCGCCATATCCTCCGCCTCTCGTGGCGAAACCCCGACGCAGTAGATGGCGAATTCGTCGCCCCCGACACGACCCACGGCATGAGGTCCGGCGACCGTCCGCAGGCGACGCGCAACCTCGACGAGCATGTCATCCCCGATCCGATGGCCGAAGGCCTCATTGACCGCGCGAAAGCGGTCGAGATCGATGAACAATGTGGCCGCAATCGGCGGTCGCTGATCACTGTCACGCGGGGTCCGCAACTGCTCCATCCGGTCGCGGCTGAGAAGGCCGGTCAGCGCGTCCGTGCTGGCGGCCGCCAGCACGGAGGCTTCGGCTCTCCGCCGGCGCCGATCGATGCGCTCGGCGCGGGTGGAGGCCACGGTGACCAGAACCCAGGTCAGGATGATGACCGCCGCAGTCTGATACGACAGGGATGTCTGGGCTTCCACGGAGCTGAGGCCGTGAAAATGCATCGACCGCGACATCACCCAGCCGATCAGCACCAGCAGCGGCGTTGCACAGCCGAGCAGGATGCGGGCGAGCCGCCCGGGTTCGGAATCCGCCACCAGCGGCCGGAGGAAGCCATGTCGCGGTGTGGCGAATAAGGTCGCGATAACCAGAAAGCTGGCGGCCAACACGGTTTGCGGTGCCAGACCGCCACGAAAGGTCGATACGCCGTCGATATAGCCGACAAGGGCGACGATCACGAGCCCGATCGCGCCGAAGGCGGCAGCCTGGGAGGCTGCGGGCCAGCGCAGCCACCGCAGGATTTCCGACACGGCGATCGCTGTCAGGACGCGCGCCGCGTTGGTGCCGACCTTGATGGGAGATCCCGATGGCTGCTCCGCCACGATATGCCCGAACGGCGTGATGTCGGTCAGGAAGGTCGTGCCGATCAGGGGCCGGGCAAACCGCAGCAGGAGGATGGTGAGCGCGGTCAGCACCGCGAGACGGGCCAGGACCCGCATTCGTCGTGGACGGCCACGTGTCGGTAAAAAGCCCAGGCCCAAAAGAACGAGACAGATCGCGGTCAGTGGGTGCGTAGCCGGGACACCTGGCGACAGCCGCCATGTCCAATCGATATGGAGAGCGTAGCCGAGGAGCACCAAGGCGCCCACGATGGCCCCGCCGATCGCACCCATGATGCGCGATCGGGTTATCAGCCAGCGGACGGTGAGGGCGGGGACGCTTTCAGATTGCATCGTCAAACCATTGCACGTCACGCGAGTAGCGTCTGCATGGCTTGACGGGTCTTGTCGTCCTCAGCCTGGGATCGACAGCCTATTGGCGCTATGGTCCCGACAGGTTCACCTCCTGTTCTGGGGACATAGTTCGCATGACATCATCCACGCTGATGATCGTCGGTAGTCTCAATCGTTTGGCGCCCTATTTTCGCGCCGCGCGGGGCATCGGCCTCAGTGTCTATGCCTTCGACGAGATGACGGCCGAGGCCACGCTTGTTGGGGCGACCGGGGCCATCGACAATCCCAGCTTCCTGTCTGTCCACGGGAGTGGACAATACATCTACACCACGAGCGAAGTGTCCCATTGGGCGGAAGGCCTGGTCAGCGCCTGCGCACTGGCCCCTCCGGCGACGAGGCTGCGCGCCATCAATATGCAGCCGAGCCTTGGCAGCATCGCCGCCCATAACAGTATCGACGGCACTGGCCGCTTTCTGCTCGTCGCCAATTACAGCATGGCGGCCGAGGATGAGGGGCCGAACCAGGCCGTAGCGGTCTTTCCTATTCGCGGCGATGGTGGCCTGGCCCCTGCGGTGTCGAGTGTGGCGCATGTTGGGCACGGGCCGGACCCGGATCGGCAGGAGCGTTCGCATCCCCATTGCGTGCTGACGAGTCCGGATAATCGTTTCGTCCTCGTCGCCGATCTTGGTCTCGACGCGATCTTTTCCTATGCCTTCGATGAAGCGACGGGACATCTGGGGGCCGCGACGCGCATCGCGCTGCCGCCAGGATCGGGGCCACGGCACCTGGTGTTCCATCCCGGCGGCCGACTGGTCTTCGTGAGTTGTGAACTCAATTCGACGGTTCTCTCCTTTCACTACGACGCGCCGGGCGGCACGCTGCGCGCGTTGGATGGCGCGCCCACCTTGCCGGCGGGTGAGACGATCGAGAATTATTGCTCGGATCTTCAGGTGCATCCCAATGGGCGTGTGCTGTATGTGGCGAACCGAGGGCATGACAGCATCGCCATGGTGTCGATCGAGCCTGAAACCGGTACATTGGCATTGCTGACGACGCGCGCCTGCGGGGGGACGACACCGCGCAACCTGGCGATTGATCCCTCTGGCGGTTTTCTGGCCGTCGCGAACCAGAATTCCGACACGATCGTCTTCTTTCCGATCGATGCCGAAACCGGTGCCATGGGTGAGGCACTTCCCGCGCTCGCGCAAGGCACGCCGATGTGCATCAAGTTCGTGCGGATCTGATGCCTCTCGATCCTGTCTATTATGTCGATGATTTCGGACAGGTGATTGCAGGCGTGCGTGCGCGCTACGGGTTTCTTTTGAACGGGGCGGAGCAGCGCCACCTGGCGACGCTGGACGGCCTGGGGCCGACGGCGCGGATGCTTTATGCGCGATTGGTGAACCGTAAGGGGCCGTGCTTTCGGGTGGCGAGATTAACCTACCCGGAGATCGGCAGCCTGAGCGCGGCCTTGGCCGAATTGCTCGCGGAAGGTTTGGTCGAGCCTTGTGATGATGCAATGGACCCGGATGCGCGTGCGCGGCTGTATGCCTGTTTCACGCATGCCGAGTTGAAGGCGAGCCTGCGGCCGCATGCGCCGGCGGGACCCCGCAAGGACGCGCTCCTGACCTGGCTCTCGGCCTGGGACGGGTGTGACGCGTGGCTGATGGCGTTTCTGCGTGCGCATGAGGTGGTGCGCATCCCGGAGCGCGATCCTTGGGCCTTCTTGCGATTTCTATTCTTCGGCGATTTGCGGGACAATCTTTCCGATTTTGTGACGCGCGCGCTCGGCCATATCGTGACCGAGACGGTGGAACCCGCGCGGTTGCGCGCGCATTTCCAAACGCGTGGTGCGGCCGATGATGCCTATCGCATGGCCATGCTCTATGCCGCGTTCCGCAGCCGTCGCGACAGACAGCCAGCGGTGGCGACGCTCGCTTGGTGGCAGGCACAGGCAGTGGATCGGGCGGCTTTGAGCGCCGGTGCCTCGACGGTGGACCGGCTGGTCGATCGCCTGGGACGCCTGCTGGAACGTGAAGGCGAGATGGATGCGGCGCTTGCGCTATACGCAACCTGCCCGGTCGCACCGGCGCGCGAAAGGCGCGCGCGTTTGTTGATCAAACGCGGGCGGCGCGACGAAGCTCTGTCTGTCCTGGGTGCCATGGCGGAAAGCCCCTGCCATGCCGAGGAAGACTATGTCGCCCGGCATTTGCTGGCGCGATTGGAGAAAAAGTCTCGTCGCAGTGAGGCGCGGCATTATCAGCAGACGAGCGATTGCCTGGTCATCGACTATCCCGATGGTGCGGTCGAGGCGGCGGTCTTGGCGCATTACCACGCGGCCGGATGGCAGGGTGTGCATTCCGAGAATTGGCTATGGAACGCGGCCTTCGGTCTGCTGCTCTGGGATGTCATCTATGACCCCGATATCGGGGTGTTTCACTCGCCGTTGCAATTCGCACCTTCGGATTTGCATGAGCCGGTGTTCTATGAGCGGCGGCGCGGGGCGATTGAGGCGCGGCTGGCGCTTTTGGCCGATCCCGGCGCCGCGCATGCGGTGATGATAGGTCATTTCGATGCCAAACTCGGCATCGCCAATCCCTTTGTTCATTGGCACGAGGATTTGCCGCGCCTTTTGGGCATCCTCGTAGATCGGCTGCCGCCACATGGCCTTGCGGAGGTGTTGCGGCGGATCGGGCGCGACATCAAGCGACACGCGCGTGGCCTGCCGGATCTGTTCCTCTGGACCGATGACAGTTACCGGTTCGTGGAAATCAAAGCAGAGAACGATCACCTGTCTCCACACCAATACCAATGGCTGCGTTACTTTGCCGACTCCGATATTCGTGTCTCGCTGGAGAAGATCGCGCGGCCTCGGGGCGGCGTCAGTTGCTTGACCGCTTCGGCGTTGTGAGCAAGGATTATTGCCATGCAGTCTTCTGTCGTCATCGAGACTATTCTGGGCGGCCGGGACGACGCCGACCTTGCCGAGCGGCTGCATGAGGTCGGGCATCACGGGCAGGTCGAGACGCTGGTCATCGAACCCGCCGACCTGCCGCGCCGGCGGTTTCATGCCGAGACGGACCACGGCACCGCGTGCTTCGTCTCACTGCCGCGTGTGGCCACGCTGTTCGATGGCGCGGTGCTGCATCTGGAACCGCATCGCGCCATCGTCGTGCGGGTCGGCGAGCAGCGCTGGCTGCGCCTGAAACCCGGCCCGGATGCCGGGTTGGAACTCGGCTACCGCGCCGGCAATCTGCATTGGCGCGTACGCTTCGAGGCAGATTGCCTGCTCGTGGCGCTGGATGGGCCGATCGACACCTATCTTGCACGCCTGCAAGACTTCAAGGAGTCCGGCAAGGTCTTCGTTCTTGAGTGATGCGATCGAACATCTTCTGACAGCATTGCAGTTCGGGGATGGCCAATTTCCCGGCGGCGGCTTCGCCTTTTCCTGGGGTTTGGAAACGCTGGTTGGGGACGGCAAACTCGGCCGGGCGGCCTTCGCCGATTTCCTCGAAGGACAATTGCTTCATCGCTGGGCTTCCTTCGATCGTGTGCTGATCGCCCAGGCCCATGCGGCGAAGAGCGTCATGCGACTCCTCGAACTCGATGATCTGACCGATGCTTTTTTGACCGTCGAGAGCGCGCGTCTGGGTTCTCGACGAGCCGGGGGCGCCCTGCTGGGCACGCATCTGCGCCTCGGCACGCCGGGCGCTGCGGCCATCAAATCGGCGGCACTCTACACACATCTTCCCATTGTCCAGGGCGTCGTTCTATCAGGCATCGGCCTTGATGAGACTGCGGCGCTCGCGGTGAGTGCCTATACGATGGCGCAAGCGCTGTGTACGGCGGCGATCCGTCTCGGCTTGATCGGTCATCTGGATGCGCAGCGCGCGCTCACGCGTATGCGGCCGGTGGTGGCGGAGATCCTGTCCGGACCGAACCCCAATCTCGATGATATTTCAACCTTCGTGCCTGTGACCGACATCGCCATGATGCGGCATTCAAGCCAAGCGCAACGTCTGTTCTCGAACTGAAGGGCGGAAGATGAACCTCGCACCGACCGAGCTTGAGCGCCTCACCCTCTTCATGGCCGCCGAACATGCGCGGCGCCTGCGTGCCGTGGGCGTGCGGCTGTCCCACCCCGAGGCGGTGGCCCTGATTGCCGATGAGATGATGCTCGCAGCACGACGCGGCATGACCTATGAGGCGATCGTGAATATGGCAGGGCATGTTCTGACCGCCGATGATGTCGAGCCAAGCGTGCCAGCGATGGTCGAGATGATTTCAGTCGAGGGCAATTTCACGCAAGGCACCAAGATGGTCATCGTCTTCAACCCCATCGGGCCAGGGTCAGAACCGGTGGAGGAGATGTTTGAGGCGGGTGAGGTGATCACACCGGACGGCGAGATCGAGCTGAACGCCGGCCGGCCGAAGATCGTGATCGACGTCATCAATACCGGCGACCGCGATATTCAGGTGCGCAGCCATACGCATTTCTTTGAAGTCAATCGCGCCTTGGATTTCGATCGTGCCCGGGCCTTCGGCATGAAGCTGGATGTTCTGTCAGGTGGGGGCTTTCGCTTCGAGCCGGGTCTGCGCAAGCGCGTGACGCTGGTGCCTTTGGCCGGCGATCGCATCGTGCGTGGCCAGGCAGGCCTGACGGAGGGGCACTTGGATGATGAGGCGGTGAAGCAAGCGGCGTTCGCGGCGGCGAAAGCCGCTGGTTATCGGGGGGCGTGAGCATGGCCACCATCTCCCGCCGCGACTATGCCGCCACCTATGGCCCCACGACGGGCGACATGATCCGTTTGGGCGATACCAACCTGTTTGCCGAGATCGAGCGCGACTATACGATCTATGGCGATGAGTTGACCACCGGCGCAGGCAAGATGATGCGCGATGGGGAGGGGTTCCAGACGACCGGCACCTATGCCTCCGGCGCGCTCGATTCCGTCATTCAAAACGCCACTATCATCGATCCTGTGCTTGGCATCATCAAAGCCGATATCGGTATTCGCGACGGTCTCATCGTCGGCATCGGCAAGGCCGGCAATCCCGATATCATGGCGGGCGTCGATCCCCATCTGCGCACCGGGCCGAATACCACCGTCTATCACGGCGAGCCCTATATCATCACGGCCGGCGCGGTGGAGGCGCATGCGCATTTCCTGTCACCGCAGCAATCCGAGCACGCTCTTGCAGGCGGGATCACCACGATCATCGGCATGTCGCCAGGACCGCATTTCGATGTGAGCTGTTCCGGCCCCAATGTGCTGGGTCAACTGATCCAGGGTGCCGACAATTCCTGCCTCAACTTCGGTTTCCTAGGGCGCGGCTGTTCCGATCCCGGTGCCGTTGAGGAGTCGGTCGCGGGTGGTGCGCTGGGTGTGAAAATCCATGAGGATTTCGGTGCTTCCGGCGCGGTCATCGACGGGTCGCTGATTGCCGCCGATCGCCATGATTTCTGCGTCAATCTGCATACCGACACGATCAATGAATTCGGCTTCTGCGAAGACACGCTGCGGGTGATCGGCGACCGCACGATCCATATGTATCATACGGAGGGCGCCGGAGGCGGCCACGCGCCGGACCTGCTGCGCGTCAATGGCCAGATGAACGTGTTGCCATCGTCCACCAACCCGACCAATCCCTTTACCTCCTACGCCCTCAATGAGGGGCTGCCGATGACGATGCTGGCTCATGTCATGAACTGGCGCTTGGCGGAGGATCTGGCTTTCGCGGAATCGCGCATCCGGCCGCAGAGCATGGCGGCGGAGGATTTCCTGCATGACATGGGCGCCATTTCCATTTTCGCGACCGATAGCCAGGGCATGGGCCGTTTGGCCGAAAATGTCGCGAAATGCTGGCAACTCGCGAGCGTCATGAAGGGTCGTGTCGGGCGCCTGCCGGAGGAAACGACAGCGCGGGCCGATAATGAACGCATCAAGCGCTACATTGCCAAATATACGATCAACCCGGCCATTGCGGCGGGGATTGACGACCATGTCGGGTCAATCGCGCCGGGCAAGATGGCCGATCTGGTCTTCTGGAAGCGCGCGGCCTTCGGCATCAAGCCGTGGCTGGTGATGAAGCGCGGCTTCATCGCTTGGGCTGTGATGGGGGATGCCAATGCCAGCCAGATTGACAGCGAGCCGATGATCCAGCGGCCCATGTGGGGCTCGACCGGCGTCTCCCCGCAGCATCTGGGCGTCACTTTCGTGTCGAAGCTCGCGATCGAGGCCGATATCCGCACAAAACTCGGTGTCGGCAAGAAGCTAGTGGCGATCCGCAACGTACGGCGTCTGACCAAGCGAGACATGATCCGCAACGATGCCCTGCCGAAGATCGAGGTCGATGCGGCGAGTTTCGAGGTGCGTGCCGATGGCCTGCTGCTGATGTGCGAACCCGCCGCCGTGGTGCCGCTCAACAGAAAGTACATGCTGCGATGACACAGCAAGGCGCGGCGCGGGTTGGCATCGGCGGTCCGGTGGGGTCAGGCAAGACAGCGCTCGTCGAGCAGTTGATTCCCGTCTTGCGGCGGCGCGGCGTCGATCTCGCCATCATCACCAATGATCTCGTGACGCATGAGGATGCCGAGCGTCTGCGCCGCACCCGCCTCTTAGCCCCAGAGCGCATTCTGGCGGTGGAGGCGGGCGCTTGCCCCCATACCGTGATCCGCGAGGATCCGACGCTGAACATGGAAGCGGCCGACAGCCTCGATCGTGCCTTCCCCGATCTCGACCTTATTCTGATCGAAAGCGGTGGCGACAATCTTGCCTCGACCTTTTCGCTCGATCTCGTGGATTACTGGCTTTTCGTGATCGATGTCGCAGGTGGGGATGATATTCCACGCAAACGCGGACCCGGCGTCATCCAGTCCGATCTTCTCGTCATCAACAAGGTCGATCTTGCACCCTATGTCGGTGTCGATCTGCCGCGCATGGTGGCCGAAGCCATCGACGTGCGGCGCGGGCGGGCCGTGATCAGCACCAATTGCCGTGTGGGGGAGGGGATCGAGGCTGTGGCGGATGCTCTGTGCAAGGCGGTGCTCTATCAACCAGCTTGACCTGAGTTTCGCGGCGATCGGTGGACGAACCGGGATTGCGCATCGGTATGTGAGTTATCCGTTCCATGTCACCAGCGCGTTGCGCAATGTGGGGCCAGATGCACAGGTGATTGTGCAATCGGTCTCGGGCGGGTTTTTCGGCGGCGAGGTGCTCGGCCAGCGCATTGCGGTGGGCGCAGGTGGACAAGCCACTGTGAGCTTTCCCTCCGCTGCCGTGGTTCATGCGCAGGGCGCGAAGGATGCGCCGCGGCAATCGGTTTTGCTGCATGCCGAGGCCGGCGCGACATTGGCCTATCTGCCGCGCCCGCTGATCCTGTTTCCCGGCGGCGCGCTGATCCAGGCGATGGACATCACCGTCGCCGAGGGCAGTGCGGTCATGATGCGGGACGGCGTCTTGATGCATGATCCGCACGGCATGGCGGCGGCGGACCGCCGCTTGGACAGCCGCATCACGGTGCGGCGCGCATCGGGCCATATCATCGCCCTGGACCGGATGCAGGTCACGGACGGGCTGATCGCGGCGGCGACCCCTGGTGTCACGCATGGGTTTCGCGCCTTCGGCAGTGTGTGGCTGATCCGACAGATGGATGTGCCGGCCTTGAAGGCGGCGGTGGCGGAGGCGTTTGCCCATGAGGACGCCTGTTATGTGTCGACGACCGCGTTGCGCGATGATGGCGGCGCGCTGATCCGCGTGGCCGCGCGGGACGGCGGTGATCTTGAAGTGGCGATGGACGCCATTCACCGCATCGTCGTTGATCCATCCACGGGGGAGACGCCCCAGGGCGCGCGATATCGCGATCAGCCATGACATGTCTTATCCGCCCGGCCTGGCACGATCCGTGCTAGACCTCCAACGGATGGCTGCGGGTATTGAGTGAAATGGACGACGAGCATTTTCTGTCACGGGCCTTTATCGAAGCCGGTGGCATCGAGACCTTGGTCGCGCAGGACGCGCCGGAGATGAAGATTCTCACCGAAGCCGAGCGCGCCGAGACCCTGCGCACTACATTAGATGCCCGGCCGCCTGGCGCTGCCTGGCTATTCGGCTACGGCTCCCTGATCTGGAACCCGACCATTCGCAGTGTCGAGCGCCGTACCGCACGCATTGAAGGTTGGCATCGTGCCTTCTGCCTCGTCACCCGTGCGGGCCGCGGCTCTAAGGAGCATCCGGGGCTCGTCCTGGGCCTAGAGGAGGGTGGCAGCTGCACGGGTATGGCGCTGCGCATCGAGGATGACGTGCTGGAATATGAGTTGAGCCTGCTGTGGCGGCGGGAGATGCTGACCGGCGCCTATGTGCCGCGTTGGGTCGATTTGCTGGACGATCAGGGTGTGCGGTTCGGCAGCGCCGTCACCTTTACCGTGAATGTATTGGGCGAGCAGTACGCCGGCCACCTCGCCCGTTCCACGGTGATCGAGAGCCTGGCGACGGCAACCGGCACGCTCGGCAGCGCCGCCGATTACCTGTTCCGCACCTGTGACGGGCTCCGCATGTATGGCATTCCCGATGCCGAGCTTGACCAGCTCGCGGCCGAGGTCGGCGCCGCGCAGGGTCAGGATGGTCTTAGGAGTTAAAGACTACGATGCGGCGATGGCAGGGCGGAAAAGCGTAGCGCATTCCGCCAAACCTCGGCCTAAGCCCGGGCGGACACCAGCCAGATGGCGCCGCCGAGGGTAATGCCCTTAGGACCGTCATAAGGGCGTAGCGCCTCTTTCACGGCCTCGCGGGCGCGCAACTGAACCTCCGGCTCGGCGACGGCCAAAAGACGCGAGAGCGGGCCCACCACACGGGTCGCGAATTCCGTGGCTGCGTCCAACTGGCCGGGCTCAGCGGTATGCATGGGCACATCGCGCGGGGTGAAGGTCACGTCCGTCCAGCCTGCGCCTTCCAATATGCCGCGCACACGCTCGGGCATGGAGAAGCCGAAAGGGCCCGGCGCCGTGGTGTCGATCGGTTCGGGGGGCGGCAGAAAAGGGTGCGCCGCCGTCATCGGGATGGTGAACCAGGTGTTTTCCGGCAGCGGTCGCCAGACGGCACACAGCAGCCGGCCCCCGGGCTTCATGCCGCCGCGCAGGTTCGCGAAGGCCGCGACGGGATCGGCGAAGAACATGACGCCAAAGCGGGAGAAGAGCAGATCGATGCCGGCCGCAGGGAAACCGTGGGTCGCGGCGTCCGATTCTTCCACATGCGCGTGAGCCAGGCCCTTGGACGCAATCCGCGCGTTGGCGCGGGCGACCATGGGCGCAGAGACATCAATCCCCAGAACACGGCCGGTCGGCCCGACCCCACGGGCCAGTTCCAGCACCGTGGCACCGCAACCGCACCCGATATCGATGACGCTCTCACCCGTGGCGGGTGCCGCCGCTGCCAGCGCCACCTCCGTCAGCGGCGTGAAGACCGCGTCGATCCGTTCCTGGAACGACGTCCAGGTTTCGGCGGCGCGGTCGTTCCAATAGGCGATCTGGGCGGCGTTGCCGCCGCCCTCCGCCATGTCGCCGTCGGGGATCAGGCGAGCACCTTGCTCTTGGACTTGATGGAGGCCATCAGCTCGTCCCAAGAGGCGACGAAGCCCTTGGCACCGGCCGATTGCAGTTCCATCGACAGCTCGGTCAGGTCGATGCCGGCGCGCAGATGATTGGCGAGAACCTGCTCGCTGGTGCCGCCGTCGCGGGAAATGGCGACCGGGCCCGGGGCGCCATGATCGGCGAAGGCCAGCAGCGTGCCTTCCGGCATGGTGTTGACCGTGTTCGGGGACGCGAGGCCCGCCACATACAGCGTGTCAGAGGCTGCTTTGTCCTTTGTGCCGGTGCTCGCATACAGCAAACGCTGCGGCCGGGCGCCGACGTTCTCGAGGCGCTGCCAGCGGTCGCTGTCCAGCACATCGCGATAGGCCTTGTAGCACTGCTGACCCACGGCGAGGCCGAGCGTGTTCTTCATCTCGGCGGGCACCTTGCCGGTCACCGCGCCATCCCAACGGCTGATGAAGAGCGAGGCGACGGAGCGGACGTCGGCCGACTTGCCTTCGGCGACCCGACGCTCCAGGCCGCGCATATAGGCGTCGGCCGCTGCCTTATAATGGTCGGTCGAGAACAGCAGCGTCACGTTGATCGGCACGCCAGCATAGATGGCGTCTTCGATCGCGGGAAGGCCTTCCTTGGTGCCGGGGATCTTGATGAAGAGGTTCGGCTTGTTGGCCTGCTGATGCAAAATCTTGCACTGATCGACCGTCGCCTTGGTGTCATAGGCGAAGACCGGCGAGACTTCGAGGGAGACGAAGCCGTCAACCGTTCCGGAACGCTCATAGACGGGCAGGAAGAAATCGGCGGCGCGGCTGAGATCCTGCACGGCGAGCTTGAAGAACAGCTCCTCGCCTTCCAGACCATTGTCGAGCTGGCGACGGATCTCTTCATCATACCAAGCGCTGTGGGAGATGGCGTTGTTGAAGATGGTGGGGTTCGACGTCAGGCCGGTGACCGACAATTCGTCGATATAGCGCTGGAGTGTGCCGCTATCGAGAAGATCGCGGGTGATATTGTCGAGCCAAAGGCTCTGCCCCAGACGATTGAGGTCCTTAGGTGCTTCAGAGGCCATGATGTCGGTTCCTTTATGGCGAGTCAGGGGCCGCCGGATCGGCAGAGTTTTGCCCATGATCCCCGGCCGTCGCGGCAATGCAGGATAGTCTGAGTAAGGCTCCGTAGCACGTCTGGTGGAGGGCGAAAATGGGGCGCCGTCTGTGTTCCGGTCACGCTCGGGGTAACGGGGCGAGGTAACGGGGCGGGTGTAACGGGGCGGGTGTCAGGCGTTCACCCTTCGGTTATACCCTTTCCCCTTGTGCCGGTTCCGCAGCGACCTGCCGGGGCTGGGGAAAAAATTGGCAACGGGAGCTGGATATGGCGACGATATTAAGACGTGGCGTGCTGGCGATGGGCTTTTCCCTTGTTATCTTGCCGGCGGTGGCACGGGCCCAGGCTGAAAACCCCGTAACAGCGCCCATTACGGCCTTCAGCGCCGCCCTGCTGTCTGTCATGAAGGCTGGCAACAGAACACCATTCCCGCAGCGCTATCAGATGCTCGCGCCAGCCGTGGACAGTGCCTTTGACCTGCAACGCATTCTGCGCGTCTCGGTCGGACCCTTGTGGAACAGCCTGCCGCCCGATCAGCAGCAGCGGCTGCTGAAGGTCTTTCGGGACTTCATCGTCGTGACCTATGTCTCGAACTTCCATTCCTACCGGAACCGGACGATCACCGTGTCCCCAACAACGCGCCCCGTCGGCATGGATCAGGTCGTGACGAGCATTATCCAGAAGCCCAATCGCGATCCGCTGCGCATCGATTACGTGATGGGCCAGAGCGGCGGCGGCTGGAAAGTGCAAGATATTCTGCTGGACGGCACGATCAGCCGCGTCGCGGTTCAGCGTTCAGACTTCACTGCCCTGGTGTCCAGGGGCGATGCCAGCCGGCTGATCGCGAACCTCAGTCAGAAGGTGGCGAGCCTGTCACACCAAACTATTTCGTCATAGAAGCATCATCGAACAGCTATAGCGGCGGCCGGTGTCGGCCGCCGACGCGTCTTGCGCTTAGGGAGGTCACTATGCCCGCAACAATGCAGGGCCCCGGTATTTTTCTGGCTCAATTCCTGGGCGATCAACCGCCCTTCAACGCCCTCCCTGATATTGCCGCCTGGGCCGCCGGCCTCGGCTACACGGGCGTGCAACTGCCGACCTGGGACCCGCGCCTGATTGATCTTCGCCTCGCCGCCGAGTCGAAGGATTACTGCCAAGAGATCAGCGGCATCTGCGCGGCGGCCGGTTTGGCCGTGACCGAGCTATCGACCCATCTCCAGGGCCAATTGGTCGCGGTTCATCCGGCTTATAGTGAGGTCTTCGACAGCTTCGCCCCGCCTCAGGTGCGGGGACGACCGGACGCCCGCCAGGAATGGGCGGTCGATCAACTGATGCTCGCGGCCCGCGCATCTCGCAATTTCGGCCTTGGTGCGCATGTGAGCTTTTCCGGCGCACTCGCCTGGCCGTTCTTGTACCCCTGGCCGCAGCGCCCGGCAGGGCTCATCGACACGGCTTTCGCCGAGTTGGCGCGCCGCTGGCACCCCATCCTGGACGCCTTCGAGGATGCAGGCTGCAACCTCTGCTACGAACTTCATCCCGGTGAGGATCTGCATGACGGCGTCACCTTCGAGCGTTTTCTCGACTCGGTCGGCGGCCATGCGCGATGCATGATTAACTATGATCCATCCCATTTCTTGCTGCAGCAGCTCGATTATTTGGCGTTCATTGACATCTATCATAGCCGCATCGGCGCCTTTCACGTCAAAGACGCCGAGTTCAATCCCAGCGGCCGCGCCGGCGTCTATGGCGGATTCGAATCCTGGGTGAACCGCGCTGGGCGCTTCCGGTCCTTGGGTGACGGCCAGGTGGACTTCACGGGCGTTTTCTCGAGACTCGCGCAACATGGCTATAGGGGTTGGGCGGTGCTGGAGTGGGAATGTGCTCTCAAAAGTCCCGATCAAGGTGCCGCCGAGGGCGCGCCGTTCATCGCATCGCATATTATTACGACAACCGAACGGGCCTTCGACGACTTCGCGGCGAGCGGGGTCGATCAGTCCGCGAACAACAGATTGCTGGGTTTGCAGTAAAAAGAAACGACTGCTCTCTTCGATTTTTGTCGACAAAAATGCCATACATATGAGGCTCTGATCAATTTAAGGATCGGAGCCTCTACACTGTCGACAGACAGGGCGGTTATTATTGCAGCCCAAGAATGTTCTCTCATGCCGTGATCATGGAGATCAGGGCATCGAAGCGTCCGTTCCTCCCGCTACGTGAAACGCGAAACTCTGCACTGCGTCGAAGAATATCAAGATCCAAGCTCACGAGGACTTGAATATTCTATATGTACTGAGGCAGAAGCTGTTTTTCACTAAGCAAAAGGAAAATTGGTTTATGTCAAAAGCGTTTATTGCCGCTGTCCTTCAAGACTCGGCCGAACTGACCGGCGTTGCCGCCAATCGCGCGGCGGCCGATCTGATCGCGGCCATTATTAAAGAGATCAAGACGACAGGCGGCTTTACCCTTCCGAGCTTCGGCACGTTCCGCGTTGCCAAGACGAAGGCACGCAAAGGCTTGAACCCGCGCACCGGCGAGTCGATCAAGGTGAAGGCCGGCAAGACCGTGCGCTTCAAGGCCTCGCCGACACTCAAGAAGGCGGTCTGACAACCGTCATCGGGATCAGGGTGCGGGCGCTTTCCCGCATCGGCCCGGTGTTGATACGCCGTACTCGTTTTCCTGTTATGCTGCGGTGATGCACAGCATATTTGCGCTTGTGCGGCGGTGCCACTCGGTGCCCTATCTGCAGCGCGACACATCAAAACAGGGGAACGATCATGGGCAAAGGCGACAATCAACGCAGCAACCGTGAGGCTAAAAAGCCGAAGGCCGACAAGAAGATCGAGAAAACAAGCTCGACCTTCATCAAGCCGGCCGACGCGCGCAAGCCGAGCGCCAAGCCACCCGCGAAATAGCGGGCGGTTCGTCGCCGATCATCCTGTCACGCCCGGTGTGTGAGCAGGGCGGTCGGCGCTGGTGTGGCTTTTCGGGGATTTGCGGCAGCGTCTACGCGCATTCCCGAAGGTCTGACCTTATGACCTGGAGCCACACGGCATGATCATTGTCCATCACCTCAACAACTCCCGCTCCCAGCGCGTGCTCTGGCTGCTGGAGGAGTTGGGCCTGCCGTATGAGATCAAGCGGTATCAGCGCAACCCGAAAACTATGCTGGCGCCGCCGGAATTGCTGGCGGTGCATCCCTTGGGCAAATCGCCGGTGATCACCGACGGCGGCCATACCGTGGCTGAAACCGGCGCCATCATGGAGTATATCGTCTCTCGTTACGGTGGCGGTCGCATGGGTGCGCCGACAGACGAAGAGGGTCAGCTGCGTTATACCTATTGGATGCATTTCGCCGAAGGCTCCGCCATGCCGCCTTTGGTCATGACCTTGCTGTTCGGCGAAATACCCAAGCGCGTGCCGTTTCCGCTGCGACCCTTTGCAAAGCTGATCGGTGGTGGCGTCACCAGCAGCTATCTGCGCCCGACGATCGCCAAGCAGCTCGACCTCATGGAAGCGGAGCTTGGCAAAAGCGCGTGGTTCGCGGGAGCAAACCTCACCGCCGCCGATGTCATGATGAGCTTTCCGCTGGAGGCCGCAGGTGCCCGAATCGGGCTGACGGCATACCCGAAACTCGAAGCCTGGGTCGCGACCATTCATGGCCGAGCGGCCTATCGCCGGGCGCTGGAGAAGGGCGGGGCTTACGCTTACGCCTGACGCTTAAGGCTCATTGCTTGCGACAAGCGGCGGTGTCGCGAACAGCCGCATGGTGATGAGATCACCTTCGCGAATTTCCCCGATCGCACGGCCGAGCGGTTCAATGATGCGCGCGAAACTTTTGGCGGTGGTGTGGTCGGCCTGGCCGACATTGCCATAGACGGCCCAGACCCTGCCGCCCGCGCTGATGCGCTGCGCCGCCTTGAAAACATCCGTGGTCCAGCGTCCGTCTGGCAGAGCGTCACCCTGCCGGCTGAGGAAGAAGTCCATCATCGTGATCGGACCGCGATCGGGCACCAGCATGATGTCACCCGGTTCCATCACCTGACGCAGGGTAACGGCCGCCAGATCCCAGCGCGGCTTTGTTTCCGTCTGGTAATAAGGGGCCAGATTGACGAGGGCGAGCAGCAGGACCGCGAAAGCGCCTGCGCTCCGCCAACGCGGTGGCAGAAGATTGATGCCAAGACCCACGAAAACCAGGAACGGCAAGGCGCCCCAGATCAGGTAACGCGGCATCCAGAGCGGTTTGACGATGGAAATGCCGAGGATGGTGAGCGGCGGCACGAGGGCGACGATGGCAAGTGCCAGTAGCAGCGTCCAGCGTGTCTTTTTCCCCGATGAGCGCCCGCGCAGGGTGATTGCCCCCATGGCCGCGAGCAGCAGGATCAGAATGCCGAAACCGGGGATGGCAGCGGGGAAGAGGTGGAAATTGATCAGCCGCGCGCTGCGCATGAAATAGAGCGACTTGAGGGTGGAGGTGAAGCTCTTGACCGTCACGGCCGGAACCCAGTCGGTGGCATTCGCCATCTTGCCATGTGTGGCCACCGCCATGGCCCCGAACCACGGCAGCGTCAGCAGCAGGACGATGGCTTGCGCCGTCAGCCAGCGGATGACGAAGCGGCGCCGATCGACACGGTCGTCCAGCGTGATGACGATCGCCGCGAGATTGGCCGAAATCAGCCAGAAGAAGGCGATGCTGAGGACATTGAGGGCGGCAATAGTGCCGATCGTATACAGCAGCCACGGCGCTACACCGTTGCCCTGTTTACCCCAGGGTGCGCCTGCGGCGGCGGGGTCCCGCGCCAATTGCACCAGGCCGAGCAGCCCGACCGTCATCATCAGGATGACGAACGTATAGGACCGCGCTTCCTGTCCGTATTGTACTTGGAGCGGAGACAGCGCCAGAAGCATGCCGGCGACGAGGCCGGCGCGTGCGCCACCCAGCGCCCGTCCGATCAGAAAGAGCATGGCGCAAGAGGCCGCGCCGAAGATGGCGGAGGGCATGCGCAGCACCGCCTCCGTCAAACCTAGGCGGCCGAGCGCCGAGGTGATGACGAAGTAGGACGGTAGGTGATGATGGGAGAGGGAATCGCTCACCATGCCCGAGAAAGACAGGCTCGACCGGGTGACCGTGGTCACTTCGTCGAGCCAGAAGGGCATGCTGCCGATGCCGTAGAAGCGTGCGACCAGACCGACGGCGAAGACGGCGCAGAAGAGCAGGACGGCGGTCTGCGTTTCCCGACGCCAGAACGGCACGCGATCAGGCATGGCGGCGGACATGGTCTCTCCCCAGCGGTCGCTTCTTATTGGCCGCAATTGCGGCGGCTTTGGCGCCGGTTGGTAAGCGTTCCTGCCGGTCGCGGCACCACTCTCTTAAAGCGTCTCCACCACGAAGACCTTGTCATGCGTCGCGACATGCACGACGCCCTCGGTCGTGACCCAGCCGCGATACATGCCGTCCGTATTGTAAGGCACCACGAGGCGCCCTTGGCCATCGATCGCCACGATGCCGGCGCCGATGCCGTGTCGGTGCAGATCCTCCATCACCACCTTATGCGCGGCCGTTGCCAGATCCTCGCCAAGATAGGCCATGCGGCTGGCGATTTCGTGCCCCACGACGTGGCGGATGAAGTATTCGCCGGCACCGGTGCCCGATACCGCGCAGGTTCCATCGCGCGCATAGGTGCCGGCCCCGATGATGGGTGTGTCGCCAACGCGCCCAGCAGGCTTGTTGGTATAGCCACCGGTCGAGGTCGCGGCGGCGAGATGGCCGTCGCGATCCAAGGCCACTGCGCCGACGGTGCCGTGTTTTTCGCCTTCCGTCGCCGGCGTTCCCGTGCGTTCAAGGTGTTTCATGCGAACCAGCGCCTGGCGCTGACGGTCCGTAACGAAGAAAGATGGCGCCACAACCTCCAGCCCATGGGCCTCGGCATAAGCATCGGCGGCCGGGCCTGTCAGCATCACCGTGCCCTTGCCCTCCATCAAAGCGCGCGCGAGTTTCACGGGATTGCGGGCGCGCGAGACGGCGCTGACGGCACCCGCGCCGAGACTTGCACCATCCATGATGGAGGCGTCGAGCGCCGCTACGCCGTCTATATTGAGGGCCGCGCCGTAGCCGGCGTTGAAATGAGGCGACTCCTCCATCACCACGACGGCGGCTTCCACAGCCGCCACGGCGCTGCCACCAGTCTGGAGCACCCGCCAGCCGGCGCGCAAAGCCTCAATCAGGTCCGCCCGCGCCGCTGCCCACTGCGCGTCACTGAGTTCGGTGCGGGCCATGACACCGCAACCGCCGTGAATACCAAGGGCGATCATGCAGCGACCTCAGGCATCGGTTTCAGCCAACCCATGGCGACGGCGTCGGCGAAAACGGTTTCGGCGGCGGCCCAGAGCACGGCGGAGCCATGCGCGATTTGGCTGGTGCGCGCGCGGGCGCGGCCCTCATCGACATCATAATCGGTCCAGGTACCGCCACCGACGACGTGATTGAGCAAGATAGGCTGAAGGCGATCGCAGGCCTTAGCGAAGCGAGCGTCATTGCTGTCGGCGCTCTCGAACTCATCCCAAATGGCGCGGAACGCAGCGCCTTGCGCAGGTGGCAGCATACCAAACAGCGTATCCGCACCCGCCTGCTCCCGTTCGGCTTGGCCGATGGCGGCTTGGGGATCATGCAACGGCGCATCCCCGGCCTCGATCTCTACAAGGTCGTGCAGAATCAGCATCTGCACGACGCGCCAGACATCCACCGGCGCCAGTGCATGCTCGGACAAGACCATCGCGAACAGGGCGAGATGCCAGGAATGTTCGGCGGTATTCTCCCGCCGGGAATCATCGGCGATGCGATTGGCACGGATCACGGTTTTGAGCCGGTCCGCTTCGATCAGGAAGCGGAACTGTGCCGCGAGAGGCCCATCCGTTTTTGTCAGCCAAGCGGTCGATTTCATCCGGCCCTCCGTGAAGAAGGCCGCAGTCTACGCGATCGCTCGACAATGTCGCCTAGCCGGCGATGACGCCGCGATCAATGCCGCCCGGGAAAAGCGGCATGCCACCGACGTCGTCGAGATCGACCTGCCACAGCACGCCCGCCATGTCAGGCTCCGCCGACAGGCCCAAATGGCCGCCGTCGGTGACATAGAGCGTGTTGCCGACGAAGACGCAGTTGGTCGGGACACGTCCGACGGACAGCAGGTGCTTATAGCCACCGTCCGGCGACACGATATCGATGCCCTCGGCGATCAGGGCCGTGATGTAGAGATCGCCATTGGCCGCGACTTTCAGCCCATCCGGCTTGCCCTTTTCGGGAAGAATGCAAAGCTGCGCGATGCGGCCATCCGTGCCACGACGATTGACGGCGCCGGTATAGCTTTCGACCCAGACGATGCTGCCATCGGCCTCGACCACAATGCCGTTGGCATAGACCGGCTCCAGCTCTTCCAGCAGGCGACCGGTGCCATTGGGGTTCATGGCGAATAGGCGTGACCGATCCGGCCGATTGACGGGATCGAAGGGGCCGCCGGGATCAGTGAAATACAGCACACCATCCGGCCCGAAGGCGAGGTCGTTCGGTGCGCGAAGCCTGTGCCCGTCGATTTCTGTTGCCAGGATCTCGACCTTTCCCTCCGGCGTGATGCGCTGGATGCAAGGGGGGCGCTGATCCTTCGCGCGCCACGGACCGATGACCCCGCCATTCTGGGTGACATAGCAACAGCCGTCAGTGGCCGCGAGCACGGCGTTCGGGCCGCCGCCGACATAGGCGAATTGCGACACGCCGCGCCCTTCCTCATAGACCGAGACCTGACTGCGATAGGTTTCGACGAAGATGAGGCAGCCATCGGCGAGCGGCGAGGGGCCTTCGGGCCAACCGAGCCCATCGGCAAGTTTGGTGACTTTCATGAGGACGTCTCTCCCTTTCTTGGGATGTTCGTGTGGTCAGCCGGCGAAGCGTGGCTCGGGCAAACCCTTCACGCCGAGGCCATGCACGGCATAGACGCCGCCGGCATGCGTCTCGCGCTGCGGCACGCCTTTGATCGGACGGCCCATGCTGGTGACATAGAGAATGTCGAGGTTGGGTCCGCCGAACATGACGCTGGTCAGATTGCGCAACGGGAAGGGGATCATGCGGTCGATGCTGCCATCGGGCGCATAGCGGATGAGGCGTCCACCGAAGACATGCGCATTCCAGATATAGCCCTCGGCATCCACCGTGGAGCCATCGAAAGTTCCGGGATAGTCATAGGTATTCGTGAAGACCCGCCGATTGGAGACACCACCGGTTTCGATATCATAATCATAGGCGTACATGATGTTGTCATAGGAATCGGCGAAGTAGAAGGTCTTGTTGTCCGGACTCCAGCACGGGCCGTTGGAGCATTTGATGCCGCTGTCGAGCCGTGTGATGGTGAGATCGGGGTCGAGGCTGTAGAGCGCCGCATTGCGCACCGGGCGCTGGCCGCGATTGGCATCCTGTCGATCATGATCGTAGGACATATAGCCCGCGACAAACCGGCCCCGCCGATCGACCTTGCCGTCGTTCAAACGATTCTCGGGCTCGTCGGCTTCCGGATCGCCGATATGGGTCAGTCGCTGCGTCTTGAAGTCATAGAGGCTGAAGCCATTGGCGAGGGCAAGAATGGCGCCGCCTTTCTCCCGCAATGCCATGGACCCGATATGCGACGGAACGTAATAAAGCTGCACATCCGCCCCATCGGCGGTGCAACTCCAGATTTCAGCCGCCGAGCTATCGATCCAATAAAGGCGCTGTTCTTCCACGTCCCAAAGCGGCCCTTCGCCGAGATGGTTGTGGCTGTCCACCAGAAGGCGGATATCGACCATGACCGTCATCCCCATTGTCTTTTTATGGCGCATTCGCCCATGAGCCCAGGCTTGCGGGAACGATACGCGGGTGGCCGCGCAATTCAAGCCCTGTGATCACAGATCGCTTATCCGTGGCATTGACGGTCGTCGCTCAGGCGTGTCAGCTTAGGCAGCAGTCCGGCGGAGATCGGACAAGCGGATGCTGCGCAGCGGCACCGACGGGAATGAGGAGCGTCACCATGGATCTCGGTTTATCAGGCAAGCGTGTCGTTATCAGTGCGGGCGCCGGCGGCATCGGCCGCGTGACCGCCGAGCGGTTCCTGGCCGAGGGCGCCCGCGTCTTCGTCTGTGACGTCGATCGCGCTGCACTCAGCGCGCTGGAGGGGGTTCACCCCGATCTGAAGGCGATGGAGGCGGATGTGTCCGATTCCGCGCAGGTCAGCGCCTTCTATGATCAGGTCGAGACGGCCTTTGGCGGCGTGGATATCCTCATCAACAATGCCGGCGTCTCGGGCCCCACCAAGATGGTGGATGCGGTGACCGATGCGGAATGGGCGCAGACCATCGGCGTCAACGTCAACGGCTTGTTCTATATGGCGCGGCGGGCGGCGACGTTGATGAAGGCGCAGAACTTCGGCGTTATCCTCAATATGTCGTCCACGGCCGGCCGTTTGGGCATGCCGCTGCGCTCGCCCTATTCCACCAGCAAATATGCGGTGCGGGGTCTCACGGATTCCTTGGCCGTGGAACTCGGCCAATACAATATTCGCGTCAACGCCATCATGCCCGGCCTGGTCAATGGTCCGCGCGGCCAGCGGGTGATGGAAGAACAGGCGCGTGCGCGGGGGCTGACCTACGAGGCGTATATCCCAACGGTGCTGCATAACATCTCCATGCATAGCATGGTGGAGATGGTGGAGATCGCGGATATGGCGGTGTTCCTGGCTTCCGATCGTGCGCCGCATGTGTCCGGCCAGTCGGTCGGGGTTTGCGGTAATTTCGAGAGTTACCGCTCACCACCTGAGGTTTGATCACGCCGCCATCGCGACGGTCCGCCGTCGCTTCTTCGCGGGCGGGGTGAGGAGCTTCATCGCCGAACTCGCCATCTGCTCAATATCGGCGATGAGGGCGCGCGCCGCAGCATTGGCGTCGCGACGCGCCATGGCACGGATCAATCGGTCATGCGAGACGGCGCCTCGGCGAAACAGATCCCGCGCCTCCGGCGACCCGCGCAGAACCGTAGACAGATATGGGCCGCTGCGCAGCCACAGCATGTCGATGAATTCGAGAAGTTGCGGTGAGGCGGCAGCCGTGTAGATGGCGAAATGGAATTCCTGGTTCGCCCGGAGGATCTCGTCATTCGACTCGCCGGCGCGCACTGCATCCTGCATTTGCGCATTGAGTGCTGTCAGGCGCGCGACGAAAGCGGCGTTGGATGCGCCGGCCGCCAAACGGGCCGCCATGCCTTCCAGCGCCACGCGCACACGGGTGAGTTCAGCGAGGCGATCGAGCGTCATTGGCACGACTTGAAATGAGCGGTTCGGCACCTGCACCAGCGCGCCTTCGACGATCAGGCGCCGCAGTGCCTCCCGCACCGGCATTTCGCTGGTGCCGACGGCACGGGCGAGGGCGCGGACCGTCATCGACTGGCCAGAGACCAGCCGGCCTTGCTGCAAAGCGCTGCGAAGTTCGCGGTAGACGCGTTCCTGCACCGTCGTGACGTCGATCGCGGTGACTTTCGGGATCAACCCTTCTGCTCCTGCAAGCAAATCCACTGTGTCATCCGTGATCACAGATCGAACATCGTTGACGACATCCTCCATGTATGATGTGGTATGGGCAATAGCAAATTCGTGCGGCGTCCAAGCGCTCCACGAAAACGCCAACAACAACCCGAAAAATCGGGAGAGGGGGAAACCATGGTCCAATGCAAGGTCCGAAACCGCAAAAGCCTGCACAAGACGATCCTTCGTGCCTTATTGCCGGCCGCAATCGGTTTCGGTGCGCTCGCGACCGTGGCAACGCCGAGCCCGGCGGCCGCGAAGAAGTTCAAGATTTTCTTGAGCATGAGCTATATCGGCAATGACTGGCAGGCGGAGGCCGAGAACGAGATTCGCGCCCTTGCCGCGTCATCCTCCATGAAGGACAAGGTCGATCTGCGCATTCAGGTCGCCGGGCCGAATGCCCAGCGCCAAATCCAGCAGATCAACAGCATGGTGCAAGCCGGCGCCGACGCCATTCTGGTCTATCCGATTTCGCCGACGGCGCTGAATGCGGTGGTCAAGGAAGCCTGTTCGCGCCATGTCATCGTGGCGGCTTACGACTCCGTCATCTCCGAGCCCTGCGCTTACAACTTCCATATCGACCAGCGTCTGTGGGGCCAGAACCAAGCCAATTGGCTGGTCAAGGAACTGAACGGCAAGGGCAATATCGTCATCATCAGCGGCGTGCCCGGAACCTCCGTCGATCTTCTGCGCAAGCAGGGTGAGCAAGATGTGCTCAAGAACTATCCCAATATCCATGTCGTCGCCCAGGCCAATGGCATGTGGAGTCAGGCCGTGGCCCGCACCGAACTTTCCAAGATCATCGCGACGCATCCCTGGACCGGGATTGACGGCGTCATGATGCAGGCGGGTTGCTATACGGCGAATTCAATGCAGATCGAGGCTGGCATTGCGGTGGATAAAGTTCGTCCCTGCGGTGGTGAAGCCTCCAATGGCGGCCGCATTCAAATGTTGCCGGTCGGTACCAAGGTCGATGGTGCCAATGGCACCTATCGTCCCATGGGCGCGCGTCGTACATCCTCCGGCTCACAGAACTTCTCAGGCGCTCTGGCGCTCAAGGGTGTCGTCGCGAAGCTGGAAGGCGGAACCATTCCGCAACTCACCGTCATTCCGCAAGCGCTTGTGACCAACGATAATATCAAACTCTGCCAGACCGGAAGCTGGGCGGAGATGAAGGCGGGTTGCAACGTCTTCCAGCCCTCGCTCATCTCCAATCCCGGTTGGTTCGCCTCGATCTATTCGCCGGACGTGCCGGAAGTGGGCGTGCAGGGCGCCTTGACCGGCAAGCCCGAGCAGTAAATCCATGACGGCTGAGATTGCCATCGCTGTCGAGAGCGTGCGGAAAGCCTATGGTGCGACCGTCGCGCTCGACGGCATGTCTTTCTCGGTGCAGGCTGGGACTGTGCATGCGCTGCTCGGTGAGAACGGCGCCGGCAAGTCCACCACCGTCAAGATGCTCAGCGGTTTGGTGCAGCCAGATGCCGGCAGCTTGCGGGTCTTTGGCGAGGCCTGCAAGCTGCGCTCGCCGCGTCAGGCGCAGGCCCTGGGCATCCAGACCGCTTTTCAGGAAATGACGCAGATCCGCGACCTCACGGTCGCGGAGAATATGCTGCTGCTGTATGAGCCGGTGTCCGTCCTCGGGCAGTTACGCAAACGCGAAGGGCTGCGGCTGGTCGAGGCGCATCTTGCCGCGATGGGGTTGGGGGAGATCGATCCGCGCCGGGGGATGACGGAGCTGGCGTTATCCGCGCGCCAGAAGGTGGAGATCGCGCGCGCCGTTTTCCGCAAGCCGCGTATCCTGCTTTTGGATGAGCCGACATCCACACTGTCCGGCCGCGACATCGATTGGCTCGGCCATGTCATCGACGGCCTGAAGGCGCAGGGCATTACGATCATCTTCATCTCCCACCGCATGCCGGAAGTGCGGTTGTTCTGCGAAAACCTCACGGTGCTGCGCAATGGCCGCGATGTGGGCAGTGGGCGTGTGGCGGAGGTGCGTGACGACGACCTCATTCAGATGATCATTGGCCGCTCCCTGGACGCGACCTTTCCGCCGCGCATCTCGACCCTCGTGCCGGAGGCGATTCCCGCGCTGGCGGTCAAGGGTCTGCATGTCGGGAACAGGGTGCGAGACGTGTCCTTTGCGCTGGCACCCGGTGAAGTCCTGGGCATTGCCGGTCTTCAGGGCATGGGGCAGTTGGATGTGTTTCTCGCCTGTTTCGGGGCGGCGCAACCTTCGGCGGGCGGGATCGAGGTTGCCGGCAAACCAGTGATGCTGTCCTCGCCCGAGGATGCCGTTCGCGCGCGGATTGGCATCAGCATGGTGCCGGAGGATCGCAAGACCGAAGCGCTGCTGCTGAAGCTTGACGGTCAGAGCAATGTCGCACTGCCGACCCTGGATCGGCGTGCGCGGTTCGGCTTCATCGACAAGACGGCGGAGGCGGCCGAGGTCGCCCGGGTGCTGGACGTGGTCCAGGTGCAGGAGCGGGCGCTTTATACGCGCGTCTCGGCCTTCAGCGGCGGCAATCAGCAGAAGATCGCCATCGCGAAATGGCTGCTCGCGGAAAGCCGCGTCATGTTGATGTACGACCCCACACGCGGCGTCGATGTCGGGACCAAGCATGAAATCTACGTCTTGATCAGGGACTTCGCCAAGGCTGGCGGCGCCGTGCTGTTCTGTTCCAGTGAAATTCCCGAATTGGTCAATCTCTGCGACCGTGTCCTCGTGATGTATGCCGGGCAGGTCGTCTGCGAATTGCGCGGCGATGGGATCGACGAGGAAAGCATCATGCGCCCGGCCCTGGGCGGCGCCGACGCGCCGGCGCGGGTTTTGGAGGCGGTGGCCTGATGTCGTCGTTTGCCTCGCCCATGGTGACGCCGCGCCGCGCGTCCGGCGCTGCGCTTTTTCTGCGCCACAATCGTGGCGTGCTCATCATCGCCGCGGTCTTCATCGTTCTGTTTCTGATCTCCATCGGTTTTAGCGGGGGCGCCTTCGGCTATTTCGAGGCGAGCTTCATGTCGAGCGGTGGCGCCACGCTGGCGCTCGCGGCCATGGGGCAGGCGCTGATCATCCTTGTCGGCGGCTTCGATCTTTCGGTCGGCGCCGTTGTGTCACTGGTCAATGTCGTGCTCGCCACGCAAATGGGCACGAGTCTCGGATCGGAGATCGGCGTCGGCGTTCTTGGTATCGCCGTGGGCGGCGCGGTCGGCGCCTTCAACGGTTTCTTCGTGGCCTTCCTCGGCCTCCAGCCGATTGTGGTGACGCTGTCGACAATGTTCCTGGTGCGCGGCATCACCGTGTTGGTGCTGGATTCGCCGGGTGGATCAATCGCGGACGGGTTCAAGAATTTCTTCACCGGCGCGGCCATCCCGAACATGCTGCCGGCTTCTCTGCTCGTCATCGTAGCGGCGGTGATCGTGTGGCTGCTGCTCAAGGCCACCCGCTTCGGCGTGTCGATCTATGCCATCGGCAGTGACGAGGAGTCGGCGCGATCCGCCGGCATTCCGGTACGCCGCACCAAATTCATCACCTATGTCATCGGCGGCATGTTCTATGGCGCGGCCGGGGTGTTCATCAGTGCGCAGACGGGCGCGGGTGATCCTTTGATCGGCGATCCGCTGCTGCTCGAAACCTTTGCGGCCGTGGTGCTGGGCGGCACGGTTCTGGGCGGCGGGCGCGGCGGGCTGATCGGTGCCATCTTCGGCGCTTATACGCTGATGCTGATGGTCAATATCCTGTTGGCCCTGAATGTCTCAGCCTATTACAGCTCTGTTGCCGAAGGCGTGGTGCTGATCCTTGCCGTGCTGGTCGCGGCTTTGCACAAGGATGCGCCGGTAGCGCAGATCGCCCAGCAGATGCGGCGTCGCCTGCGGGCCTGGCGTGCTGGGCTGCTGCCGTCCCAGATTCGCTGGGCGGACGCGACGCATCATGTTGGCAGGCTCGGGTCCGCCGTCGCCTTGCGCACGCCGCGTGTCACCTGGATGCAGCGCCACCGCGAGCGGCTCCGTTTCGCGCTGCCGGCCTATCTCTGCGTCGCGGGCGTGCTGATCGCCACCGCCCTGGTGCGGCCGGATACGATCGACCATTGGTCCTATTACAATTCGCTGATCGTTCTGAGTTCCTTCCTCATCGTGCTGGCTCTCGGCCAAGGCACGGTGATCCTGACCGGCGGTCTCGATCTGTCCGTGCCTTGGGTGATCGGCTTCTGCGGCATTCTGGCGGCGGGGATGATCCATGGCTCGAACGCAGCCTCGGTCTGGGTCGTACCGATGGTGCTCGTGCTCGGCGCCCTCATTGGCATGGTCAATGGCCTCGGCATCGTCGTGCTCGGCCTGCCCCCCATCGTCATCACCCTCGCCATGAACGGTATTCTGCAAGGCGCCGCTCTGGTCTTCAGCAATGGCACGCCGGATGGATTCTCCTCACCCGGTCTGCATTGGTTCATGACCGGCCATATCGCGGGAATCGCGCCCGTGGTGGTGTTCATTGCGCTGTTCGTGATCGGGTCGGTGGTACTGCTCGGCGGCACGGTCTTTGGACGACGCGTCTATGCCGTGGGTAATAGCGCCCTCGTGGCCAAACTTTCGGGCGTCAATGTGCCGAGGACCCTCGTCTTGGTCTATGGGTTGAGTGGTTTTTGCGCGGCCCTAGTGGGTGTCATGCTCACCGGTTTCAGCGGCCAGGCGAGCCTCGGCATGGGCGATGACTATCTGCTGCCCTCCATCGCCGTCGTCGTGGTCGGCGGCACGCTCATCACCGGCGGTCGCGGCCATTACCTCGGCATGCTCGGCGGCGCCTTGCTGCTGACCGCCTTGCAGACGCTGCTGGACGGCACCAACCTGCCGCATGCCGTACGCGACATCATCTTTGGCCTGGTCGTGTTGGGCGCCGTGCTGGCGCTGCGGGAGCGGTCGTCGCGGTGACTTTCAGAGGGAGACAGGCGCATGGCTGACAAAGTCGCCGTCATCGGCAGCGGGTTGATCGGGCGCGCCTGGTCGATCAGTTTCGCTCGCGCGGGCTATGAGGTCGCCTTGCATGATGCCGTGCCGGGCGCGGCGGAGGCCGCCATCGGTTTCGTCGATTCGGTGCTGGAGGATCTGGACCGCAACGGGTTGCTGTCGGGGCATACGCCGGCGGCGGTGCGCGGTCGCATTACACCTGCGGCGTCCCTGGCTGCGGCGCTGGATGGCGCTGTGCATGTTCAGGAAAACACGCCCGAAAAGCTTGACGTCAAAATCGGCGTGTTCCGCGAACTCGATGCCCTCGCGGCGCCGGACACGGTGCTTGCCAGCTCAACCTCTGCATTGTTGCCCTCGGCGTTTACCGAAAGCCTGCCCGGTCGCCATCGCTGCCTGGTGATCCATCCCATTAACCCGCCCTATCTGATCCCGGCGGTGGAGGTTGTGCCCGCACCGTGGACGGCGCCCGAGGTGCTGGAGCGCGCGGGGCGCTTCATGCGCGCCGTCGGCCATGCGCCGATCATGATGAAGCGCGAAATCGATGGCTTCGTCATGAACCGCCTGCAAGGCGCGCTGTTGCAGGAGGCGTTTCGACTGGTCGCCGATGGCTATGCGGGGGTCGAGGATGTTGATATCGGCATTCGCGATGGGCTTGGTCTGCGCTGGGCTTTTATGGGGCCGTTCGAGACCATCGATCTAAATGCGCCGGGCGGCATCGCCGACTATATCGCCCGCTATCAGGGCATGTATCAGACCATGTGGCCGAGCCAGCAGCATATGGCCGACTGGGCGGGGATCAGCCCGACGGCCGAGGCGGAGCGGCAGGCGATACTGCCGCGAGACGGGCTTGCGGATCATGCCCGCTGGCGCGACCGCCGGTTGATGGCGCTGCTCGCGCATAAGCGCGACGCGGCCAAAGAGATCGATTGAAGGACAAAGTTCATGGCCAAAGCCCGAAAAGTCATCATCACCTGCGCCGTCACGGGCGCGATCCATACCCCGTCGATGTCCCCCTATCTGCCGGTGACGGCGGATGAGATCGTCGATGCGGCCCTGGGTGCGGCGGAAGCGGGTGCGGCCGTTTTGCATCTTCACGCCCGCGACCCCGAGACCGGGCGACCCGACCAGCGGCCGGAGGCCTTCGCCCCCTTCCTGTCGCGCATCAAGCAATCCACCAATGCCGTGCTGAACCTCACCAGTGGCGGCAGCCCCTTCATGGGCATCGAGGAGCGCATCCGCCCTTCGACGACCTTCAAGCCGGAAGTCGCATCGCTGAATATGGGATCGATGAATTTCGGCCTGTTTCCGATGCTCGATCGCTTCACGGAGTTCAAGCATCCCTGGGAGCGTGAGTTCCTGGAAAACAGCCGCGACCTGATCTTCCGCAATACGTTCAAGGACATCGAATTCGCCCTCAAGGCGATGGGCGGCAATGGCACGAGATTCGAGTTCGAGTGTTATGACGTCAGCCATCTCTACAATCTGGCGCATTTCCTCGACCGCAAGTTGGTGACGCCGCCGCTCTTCGTGCAGACCGTCTTCGGCATTCTCGGCGGTATCGGTCCGCACCCGGAAGATGTGATGCATATGCGTCGCACAGCGGATCGGCTGTTTGGCGATGCCTATCAATGGTCGGTGCTTGGGGCTGGGCGCAACCAGATGCCGATCGCGGCGATGGCGGCGGCCATGGGGGCGCATGTGCGCGTGGGTCTGGAAGACAGCCTGTGGATCGGGCCGGGCAAATTCGCCGAGAGCAATGCCCAGCAGGTGCGCAACGTGCGCCAGATCATCGAAGGCCTCGGGCTTGAACTGGCAACCCCGGAGGAGGCGCGCGCCCTGTTGGCGCTCAAGGGCGGCGATCAGGTCGGCTTCTGATCGCATGTCCGATGTCCTGACGCGGATCGAGAGCGGCATCGGCCGCATCACGCTCAACCGCCCGCGCGCTTTGAATGCGCTGACGCTTGAGATGGCGGAGACAATTGCCGCCGCGCTCGACGCGTGGGAGGGCGACGGCACCGTGCGTTTCGTGCTGCTGGATGGCGCGGGGGAGCGCGGGCTATGCGCGGGGGGCGATATCCGCGCCTTGTATGAGGCTGCGAAGGCCGGCAAGGCGCGGGAGAACGAATCGTTCTTCCGTGCCGAGTATCAGCTGAATGCGCAGATCGCGCGGTACCGGAAACCCGTCGTCGCGCTGATGGATGGCATCGTCATGGGCGGCGGCGTTGGTCTCTCGGCCCATGCCAGCCACCGGGTGGTGACGGAGCGATCCCGCGTTGCGATGCCGGAGACGGGGATTGGCTTCTTCCCCGATATCGGCGCGACCTGGCTGCTGTCCCGCGCGCGCTTCGAACACGGCACGCATCTGGCGCTGACGGGCGAAGCCGTCGGCGCGGCCGATGCGATTGCGGTCGGGTTGGCGGATGTTCATGTCCCGTCCGAGAAGCTGCCGGCGCTGATCGTGGCGCTGAAGGATTGTGAGGCGGCGGGCTTGGACTCATGCCTGACAACCCACACGACCTCACCCGCGCAGGGTCTCTTTGTCGAGGCACAAGCGTGGATGACGGGCTGCTACCAGGGTGATGATGTGGCAACGATCGTGGCGCGGCTTGCGGCCCATGAGGCGCCGCTGGCGCAGGCGGCGGCGAAGACCATCGCCACACGGTCCCCCACCAGCCTCAAGATCACCCTGCATGCGCTGCGCACGGCCGAGGCATTGGGCAGTCTGGACGCCTGCCTGGACCGTGAATTTCGGATGGCCCTGGTGCGCACCCCCGGCCATGATTTCGTCGAGGGCGTGCGCGCCGCCGTAGTGGATAAGGATCGCGCGCCGCGCTGGGTGCCGGCGCGGTTGGATGCGGTGACGCCAGCGGATGTGGCGGCGTTTTTTGCGGCGGCCGATGCTAAGCCGCCGTTATGGGTCAATCCTCGATAATCGCCACCGCGCGCGTCCATCCGGCGGAAGCGCGTTCGATCTTCACGGGAAAGCAGCTGACGATGAAGCCCGTGGGCGGCAATTGCTCCAAATTGTGCAGTTTTTCGAGGTGGCAATAGCCGGTGTGGCGTCCGGCTTTGTGGCCTTCCCAGATCAGCGACGCATCGCCCGTGGCGGCGTATTTCTTCGCCGTGTGAACGAAGGGCGCATCCCAGCTCCAGCCGTCTGTGCCCGTCACGCGGATGCCTTGATCGAGCAAATAAAGCGTTGCCTCGGCCCCGAGGCCGCAGCCGCTCGCGACGTAATCCGCTTCGCCGAAGCGGGCGCCGGCGGCGGTATTGACGACGACGATTTCGAGGGGGCTGAGGCGATGGCCGATGCGTTTCAATTCGGCCTCCACATCGGCGGCGGTCGCGACATAGCCCGCCGGAAAGTGGCGGAAATCAAGCTTCACGCCGGGCTGGTAACACCAGTCGAGCGGCACTTCATCGATGGTAATGGCACGTTCGCCGCCATTCATGGTCGAGGCGAAATGCCAGGGCGCATCGAGATGGGTGCCGTTATGGGTGGAGATGGTGGCGCGTTCCACGGCCCAGCCTTCGCCGTCCGGCAGGTCTTCGCCTTTCAGGCCGGGAAAGAAGCCGAGCAGATCGGGCAAGGTTTCCTTATGGGAAAAATAGGCGATGGACGGAATCTGAATCGGCGGATCGGCCGGAATGTCGTTTGCGAGCGGGATGGAAAGATCGATAAAGCGACGGGACACTTCCTGTCTCCAATTTGACGGCGAGGATGGCTATGAACCTGATCACCTATCTCACGCGAATTCAATTCGGCGCGGGCGCCATTTCCGTCCTTGCCGAAGAACTGGCCTTGCTGGGCGTGCGCACGCCGCTGGTGATCACCGATCAGGGCCTCGTTGCTACCGGCCTCATCGCGCGCGTCAAGGACATGCTGCCGGGCACGGTCGCCCTTTATGATGGCACACCGGGCAACCCGACCGAGGCCGCCGTGCTGGACGCCGTGGCAGTCTATCGCCGGGATGGTTGTGACGGCATCGTCGCGGTGGGTGGTGGCTCCTCCATCGATCTCGCCAAAGGTGTGGCGCTGTTGGCGACGCATCCTGGGCCGCTCGATCAGTATGCGGCGATCCTGGGTGGCGTCGCGCGCATTAGCGCGGATATGCCGCCGCTGATCGCGATCCCAACGACGGCCGGTACGGGCAGCGAAGTCGGCCGCGCCGCGCTCATCACACTGACGGATGGCCGCAAGCTCGGCTTCATCTCGCCGCATCTGATTCCCAATGTGGCGATCTGCGACCCTGAGCTGACGCTCGGCCTGCCGCCGGGCCTGACGGCCGCGACGGGCATGGACGCGATCAGCCATTGCATCGAGACGTTTCTCAGTCCGCGCTTTAATCCGCCGGCCGAGGCGATCGGTCTCGATGGATTGGCGCGCGCCATTCGCTGGCTGCCGAAGGCGGTGGAGAACGGCGCGGATTTGGAAGCACGGTCGGAAATGATGATGGCGGCCTTGCAGGGGGGCATGTGCTTCCAGAAGGGTCTCGGCGCCGTGCATGCTATGTCGCATCCGCTCGGTGGCTTGGAAGCGCCACGCCTGCATCACGGCACGCTCAATGCCGTCCTCATGCCCGCCGTGCTGCGCTACAACGAAGCCTATTGCGGCGACAAATATGCGCGGCTGCGCGGGGCGATGGGCCTGGCCGCCGATGCCGATGTCGCTGATTTTCTGGCGGACTTGAACGTGCGTCTGGGGATGCCCCAAAGCCTGTCCGCGATGGGTGTGCCAGCGGAGTGTCTTCCCGCGATGATCGCGGGCGCGGTGAAGGACCATTCCACCGCCACCAATCCGCGGCCGATGGCGGAGGCGGATTACGCGACCTTGTTCGAGCAAGTGTGGGCGTGAGGCATCGCAGCCGGACATACTCGGTGATGACGACACGTCTTGCGGTCGGCATTATCCTTGGCTGTAGCTTGGGTTTCGGTTCTGCCAGCGCCGCCGAGCCCAAGGCCGCGCCGTCCGTTTTTACGACGAACAACTACGACCTGACGGTCGCTCTTCCACCGGGGTTATTCCGTTGCTCCTATCCCCCTACATGGATTGGATCGGATCATGGCATCGAGATCTATCTGTCCAGGCCGCAGGCGTGCGATCCCACGGCGCCCGAGGCGGCGCCCAATGTGCCAACGCCAGCGCGCATAGAGATTTTCTATAGCTTCAACGTTGCGGATATCTCTTCGACCGGCGGCGAATTTGGTCCCCCTCGTACCAATGTCGCGTTGCTGCCGACGTTCTGTCCGCCTTCTGCCGAGCCCCTAAAGCCCGGCTCAATACTTCTTGGCATGCCCGCGACAGGATGTCTTCAAAGGCAAGGAAAAGACATCTCTTTGAGGATCGGGTCACTCTATTCACAAGACCAGGTCGATACGGGAAACGCGCCCGACAGTCTGGTCCTGGTCACTCTCTCTACGACCCGTACTCGTTACGCGGCGGATATCGCCATCATGCGCGAGATCGTCGCGCGAATTCACGTCTGTGTAGCGCCCGGAAGACCACCACAGCCATCACGGCCGCTGTGCCCGCCGTCTCGTTCTTGGTGAGATCGGGGGAATACGCTGCGCTTTTCCACCCTACGCGCAAGGGTGTAGGGCGGAAAAGCGCAGCGTATTCCGCCATCCACGCCCTATGGTGCGGGGCTGCCGTGGAGCTGATAGATGGCGTTGATCCGCGCCTCGATCTCCGGCGTGATCGCTACCGACTCTGACATCAACGCGACATCGAGCTGCGCCAGGCTGGTCGCGCCGATGATGTTGGAAGTGACGAAAGGCCGCGTGGTGACGAAAGCCAGAGCCAGCATGGTCGGGTCTATACCGATGTTGCGCGCCAAGGCGAGATAGGCGTCGATCGCCGCTTCCACGCCCGGTTTCTCGTAGCGCGATCCACGCTCGAACAGCGTGGTGCGGGCGCCGGCAGGCCGGGCGCCGCCCTGGTATTTCCCCGTCAGATACCCTTGGCCGAGCGGCGAATAGGCGAGCAGGCCGACGTGCTCGCGCATCGCGATTTCCGCAAGACCAATCTCGAAGGTGCGATTGATGAGGTTATAGGCGTTCTGGATGGAGACGACGCGCGGCCCATGGCCGGCCTCAGCGGCCTGCACGAAGCGCATGGTGCCCCAGGCGGTCTCGTTCGACAGGCCAACATGGCGAATCTTGCCGGCGGTGACGAGATCCGCCAGCACGCCGAGCGTCTCTTCCATCGGAATGGCGTCATCCTCGGGCTTCGGCACACGGGTGCCGGTGCCGCTGCCGAACAGGTCCATCGGGCGATCCGGCCAATGGAGCTGATAGAGGTCGAGATAATCGGTCTGCAGGCGCGTGAGAGACGCATCGACGGCGTATTCGATGTTGCGACGGTCGAGGCGCGCGCCCTTGCCGTCCGGCCGGAGGTAAGCACTCTGTGACCGGCCGGAAACCTTCGAGGCGAGGACGACCCGGTCGCGGTTGCCACGCGCCTTGAACCAGGTGCCGATGATCCGCTCGGTCGACCCTTGGGTCTCGGCCTTCGGCGGAATGGCATACATCTCGGCGGTATCGATGAAGTTGATGCCATGATCCATCGCCCTGTCGAGCTGGGCATGGCCCTCGGATTCAGTATTCTGCTGTCCCCAGGTCATGGTTCCAAGGCAGATGGCGGAGACCTTAAGGTCTGTCCGTCCCAGCAAGCGGTATTCGGCCAAGTGTTCTGTCCTTCGCGGAAGATGACGTGGCTTTGCCATAGGTCACGGCGGGCCGCCAGTTCGGAACGGCGGTTATCGTTTTGGTCGCCAGGCCGAGAAGCGGATGGGCTTGTGCGGATCGGCGCGATCGACCGAGGGTTGCCCATCCGGCACTAAGCCTCATCGCCATGACGACCGATTGCGATAACGTAATCATCGCGGGGGCCGCCCGTCAGTGGACCTGAGGCCACAGCCAGCACGTCATAGCCGTGGGGCAACATCGTATTCAATGCTGTCGGCACCCCGTCCGCCCAAGCGAACTGTGGTGCGAGCAGAAGGAAAGATGTGACGGTGGTGAAGATGCGGTTGAACCCGATCATGCGCATGGCCAATGATGACGTCTTAGTGATCATAAAAATCATTACCTTGAAATCTCAACATAAACCACATGCAGAACATTAGTAGGGTTTTCGGGACCTCCTGCTTTGGACAATCATTTGCACCTTGATTTGACACGCGTTATCGTCAATTTCAACCAAGACGTGTATGGAACACGCGGTCTAAACGAGGGGGTGCGGCAGCCGTCTTTGCAGAGAGACCTTATCGGCCTGGGCTACTTATTTCCGATCGTGCTGCTGAAACACGGATCGGACAGCCGAATACGCTATGAATTTTATAACTATCGTGGAAGGATTTCACATGATCGGACGATCATTTTCGCTCGCACTTCTCGCATCCTCGTTGTTGGCAGTCCCGGCGCTCGCCCAGACGGATACGACCATGATGCTGCGCAACGGCGCCGCCAATCAACTCGGTGTTCTGGAATACTGTCAAAACCAGGGTGCCATCGACGGCACGGCGATTTCAACGCAAAAACAGATTATGACCATGTTGCCAGCCGGCGGCCCGACGGATGCCGCAGAGGCAACGGGCCGTTCCGGTGCCGTTACTGTGCCGAACGGTACGGTGATGTCACTCTCCGACGCGGCGACCAGAGGCAAGACGACGGTCGCTGCACTTTGCCAGCAGATGGCATCCATGTTGAAGCAGGCAGTCGCCAATAACCCAGCCATGTCCATGTCACCGGGAGCGGCGGCGCCCGCGCCAGGTGCGATGCCGGCAATGCCTGCGATGCCGGCTATGCCAGCGGCGCCAGCCACACAGAACCCGTAAGCAGCCGCGACCTGATACGGCGCGCCGGGTGTTCCCTCTTCCGGAAGGTGAAGACGGGGCATGGATCGCTTCGGCGCGTCGACTTCCCAATTTCGTCTGCGATGCTGTGTTTCGGATCGAGCCAAGTTTTTATGTCGGGCCAGCTAATGGCATGACGGCGCTCGAATGGGAGACGGCGAATGTACGATTGCCGCCGTTGAATTTGCCGCGACAATTCGCCGATCGGGTGACGACCTCGGAGTTGCTTGGTCAAGAAGGCACTCTGGCTGACCACTATCGGCGACTCATCACTATCGCTGACGCGCACGCCAAGACAGCGTCACTCACGCCATTCCCATACTTTCGCACTCAACCCGCGATCATTGTGAATGATGAGGTGGTGACGGAGTTTTCGTGGAACGATGATATGCACGAAACGAGCACGATCCTTGAGATCTTCGCCGACTCCAGCGGCGGCGCTCCACGCCTGCTCCATTGGGATGTGGATCAGGGCTGGCAAATCATGATTGTGGCCACTGAGTCGGAGACCTGCTTCATCGAATGGGATGGGGAGGGGCCACCCCCGCCCACCGGAGGCTATGCCGTCGAATCGGCGGCGTTGACAGTGCAGGCGAGGGCCGCGTTGGACCGCCTGCGAACGAACCACGATCGGCTCGTGCAGGAATTCGGCCAGGACTATTGGACCTATCGCCCGCCGCCATCCCCGGTTCGGCCAGTGAACCGCTGGCGTTCGTTTCTTGGTCGCTTGTTGTCAGCGAGCCGATCATACCGGTGAGCGCCTCAGGCCGTCCAAGCGGCTTGGGAGACGTCGATCTTCCTCGGAATGAGGTGCAGGTCGAAGAAGGTATCGGCGATGGTCTGCTGGTCGGCAAGGATCGCCGGTGTGAGCGGCTCGACCCCGTATTTCTGTCGCTGAAACCAAATATCCAGGACGCTCGGGGGCACCCCCGTGGTCTTGGAAATTTCAACGGTGATCTCGGGGATATGAGTCGGCTCCCAAGCCTCGATCTCTTTCACGGCGGCGACGGCGGCCGTGAGTGCGGGGCCGTTCGCTTCGGCGAAGCTGCGGCGCGACACATAGAACCCACGGTTCGGCATCAGGCCGGTGCAATCGGCCAGCTTTTTCAAGCCGGCTGCGCTGGCGGCGGCATAGAAGGGGTCCCAGATTGACCAGGCATCGACATCGCCGCTTTGGAGGGCGATGCGTCCATCTGGCGGCTGCAAATAGACGGGCGTGATGTCGCTGTACTGAAGGCCCGCGTGGCGCAGGGCGGAGATCAGCAGGTACTGCGCGCTTGATCCCTTGGCGACCGCGACTTTCTTGCCCCGCAGGTCGGCCAGGCTTTTGATGGGTGAGTCGGGGCCGATCAGGATCGCAACCGATTTCGGTGCGGGTTTGGTTGCGGCGGCGTAGACCACGGGCACACCAGCGGCCTGGGCGAAGATCGGTGGCGGTTCGCCGGTAAAGGCGAAGTCCACCGCGCCGGCGCTCAGCGCTTCCATGATAGGCGGGCCGGAGGTGAAGACCGACCAGGCGACATCGTAGCCGAGAGGCTTCAGACGCTCTGCCAGCAGCCCCCGCGCCTTCAGCAATGCCAGGGATACCGAGGCCTTCTGGTAGCCGACGTTCAGCACCCGGTTGGCCGCGACGGCCTTGGTGCGAAAGCCGAGCAAGGTTGGGGCGGCAAGGGCGCCCGCCTGGAGCAGATGGCGGCGTTTCATGATGATCGTATCCTCTTGGAGTGGGGCGGATACTAAGGCCGGCGAGGGTTGGGCGGATAGCGCTGCGCTCATCCGCCGCCCCAGCATAGCGGCTAACGCCGGGCCAAACTCAGGATCATCGCCATGGCGGCGAGGCCGCCAAGCCCGAGAGAGGCAAGTGCGCCAAGCAGGCCGAGCGGCAGGATCAGGGCACCCGCGATCAACATGCCCAGCGGCCAGCAGCCGATGCAGACGGTGATCAGACCCATGACGCGGCTGCGCAGTTCGGGCGGCGTATCGGCCATTACGATGGTGGTCTGGTGAATATTGTAGACGGCGCTGCCGAGGCCGCCGAGGAACAAGGCGATCAGAATCGGTAGCAGGGGATGCGCCAGCATGCCCAGCAGCGCGGCGGTGACCAAGGCCAGGAACAGCACCGCCGCGCCGCCGGCCAGCCAGCGCAAGGGATGCCCCCGCGCGGGCCGAAGCGCTAGCACCGTTCCGGCGAGCAGTGACCCTGCCGGTTCGGCTGCAGCCAGCACGCCGATCATTTGCGGTGACAGATGCAGCACCAGCTTGCCGAGCGGCGTCACCAATGTGGTGTAGCTATAGCCGAAGAGATTGGTGATCACGGTGACGGCGAGGAGCACGAGGATGGCGCGCCGCCCGCGCGCGAAGGCGAAGCCCTCTCGCATGTCGCGCATCGCGACGGCCAAGGACATTCGGCGCACGACCGCCTGGCGATGCGTGATGCCCGCGACCAGGATGGCGGTGCCCAGGCTGACGGTGGCCGACATCAGGAAGGCGCCGGAGAGACCGATCTGCTGATAGGCGAGACCGCCGAGCAAGGGGCCGGCGACCCGCGTGGCGTAATTTGTCATGCTGTCGATGGCGACGGCGCGGGACGCGAGGCGCGGGCCGGCGCTCTCGGCGATCATGCGGCGGCGCGCCGGCATTTCGGTCGCATAGACCAGGCCGCTGACAAGCGCCGCGACGCCGATGTGCCAGGGCCGCAACACACCCAGCAGTGCCAGCACGCCGACGCTTGCGGAGGCGAGGGCGCTCAGCACCAAGCCGCCGGTGACGATTCGCTTACGGTCTATGGCGTCGGAGATGACGCCGATGAGCGCGCCCGTCGCCAACAGCGGCAGGCTGCGCGCCGCCGAAACGAGTGCCACGTCGAAGCCTGAGCCGGTCACTTGCAAGGTGAACAGAGCGGCCGCCAGGACTTCCAGCCAAAGCATGGCGTTGGACGTGCCGCCCGCGATCCAGAGCCGGACGAAGCCCGGGGCCTTGAGCAATCCCGGCATTTTCGCCCTTCTGTCTTATGTCGCACTCGCTTGTGGTCGTCGGCCGCTTCCACGCAAGCGCGTGGCGGCTGCGAGCCTATGTTCTGTTGGAATATCTGGAGGTTGCGATCAACATCCCGCGCGCCGTCCAATCGTTCTATATCACCTTCCGCGCCGCTGCCCCGCTTGGCAAACTCTTGGCGCAGCCTTGACGCAACCCGCACGTGCCGCGAGCCCCTCCAAGGGGCACAGCAACGACGTAACGCGTCCTTTTTGGTCCAACCGGTCCCAATCCCGACCGGTGTCCTGAAGGGAAACGGATATGTTTTCTGTTCCGCACGCTGCGATGCCTCTTCATCGCATCTTCGTCTGAGGTTTCGCCGACGCACTCCGCGTCGGCCTGATCTCCTGTCGTTTGGTTCCGCTGCCGGCGTTCGCTCGGTCAGCGGGCTGGTCCATGCGCCCCTTTCGTATGTTCAAGACGTCACACGCGCCGAGAGGCGCGGGTGCTACGAGGATTGTCCGATGAGCTATATCTCTGCCCGTGACACCATTGTTGCCTTCCGCCGCGAGCCCGTTTCGCCGGCCTTGCCCTCGGTCGAGCAGGCCGTGCGGTCGTCGCAGCCGAGCGAGCCGATGTACTGCCTGCGCCCGGCTGTCATCCGTGACACCGCCGCGCGCTTCGCCCAGGATTTCCGGGGCGACACGCTGTACGCTGTGAAGTGCAATCCGGAGCCGACCGTGCTGCGCGCGATCTGGGATGGCGGCGTGCGCCATTTCGATTGCGCATCGGCGGGCGAGGTGGCGCTGGTGCGGTCGATGTTCCCGGACGCCCATATCCACTTCATGCATCCGGTGAAGTCGCGCCGTGCGATCCGTGAGGCCTATGGCCGCTTCGGCGTGCGGGACTTCGTGCTCGACAGCGCGGCGGAGTTCGCCAAGATCATGGACGAGACGGGCTATGCCGAGGATCTCGGCCTCGTTGTGCGCATCGGCCTGCCGCCGGGCGGCGCCATGTACGACCTCTCCGGCAAGTTCGGCGCCGGGATGGAGGAGACGGTTGCCCTGCTGCGTGCAGCGCGGCCGGTCGCCCGCCGTCTGGGTGTGTCCTTCCATGTCGGTTCGCAGTGCATGGATCCGCTGGCCTATCGCCGCGCCCTGCAAATGGCCGGGGAGGCGATCCGCCTGGCCGGTGTCGCGATCGACATAATCGATGTCGGCGGTGGCTTTCCGGTGAGCTATCCGGATGTCGAGCCGCCGCCGCTCGGCGCCTTCTTCGCGGAAATCGAGGGCGCTTTAGATGCCCTCAATCTGCCGGCCGCGCGGCTGTGGGCTGAGCCCGGCCGGGCGCTGGTCGCGGCCGGTGCTTCCGTCGTGGTGCAGGTGCAGATGCGCCGTGGCGACGCGCTGTATGTGAATGATGGCATCTACGGCAGCCTGTCGGATGCCGGCGCGCCCGGCTTCCGCTTTCCGGTGCGCCGGGTTCTCGATGTATCGGAGGGCGATGCCGATCTGCGCGCCTATAGCTTCTTCGGCCCGACCTGCGACAGCGCCGACCACATGAAGGGGCCGTTCATGCTGCCGCCCGATATGGCTGAAGGCGACTGGATCGAAATCGGCCAGCTTGGCGCCTACGGCGTTTGCCTGGGCACGGACTTCAACGGGTTCGATCGCGCGCAACTGCTTCAGGTGCGTGACGCCCCGATGCTGGAGACGCCGGGCCACGAGCCCATTCGCCTCGCCGCCTGACCCTGTCCTTATTCTCGTCGGAGGTTCCCCCCGTGAAGCACGTTTCTTTCTCTGGCCGGCTCGTCATGGTCGGCTGCGGCAGCATTGGCCAGGGCGTTTTGCCGCTCATTCTGCGGCACATCGACCTGACGCCTGCGCAGATCACCATCGTCAACTCCGATGAGCGTGGGCGCGCCGTCGCGACCGAGCAGGGCGTGACCTATATCGTGTCGCCGCTCACACGCGACAATTACCGGGGCGTGCTGACGCCGCTGGTGGGCGCGGGCGACTTCCTGCTCAACCTGTCGGTTGACGTGTCCTCCGTCGCGCTGATCGAGTTCTGCCGCGAAGCCGGCGCGCTGTATCTCGACACCTGTGTCGAGCCCTGGGCCGGCGGCTATACCGACACGTCGCTCTCCGCCTCGCAGCGCTCCAACTACGGGCTGCGCGAATCCGCACTTGCTGTGCAGGCGGCGCATCCCGAAGGTCCGACCGCGCTCATCACCCATGGCGCCAATCCCGGCCTGGTGTCGCATTTCGTCAAGCAGGCGCTGCTGAATCTCGCCAAGGACGGCGGCCATGACGTTGCCGTGCCGACGACGCGCGCGGAATGGGGCGCGCTTGCGCAGTCCCTGTCCGTCAAGGTCATCCACATCGCCGAGCGCGACACCCAGGTCGCGAATATCCCCAAAGAGCGGGACGAGTTCGTCAATACCTGGTCGGTGGACGGCTTCGTAGGCGAAGGCTGCCAGCCGGCCGAGCTTGGTTGGGGCACGCATGAGACCGTGTGGCCGGCCGATGCGCGGCGCCATGAGTTCGGCACCGGTGCCGCGATCTATCTGGAGCGTCCTGGCGCTTCCACGCGCGTGCGCACCTGGACGCCGCTGGAAGGACCGTTCCACGGCTTCCTGATCACCCATAACGAATCCATCTCCATCGCCGACTATTACACGGTGAAGAACGGCGGCGACGTCGCGTATCGCCCGACCGTTCATTACGCCTATCACCCGGCCGATGACGCGGTTCTGTCCGTGCATGAACTCGCCGGCAAGAACTGGCATATGCAGAGCCGCACACGGCTGATGATGAACGAGATCATTTCGGGCATGGACGAACTGGGCGTGCTGTTGATGGGTCATCACGGCGGCGCCTATTGGTATGGCTCCCGGCTGACGATCGAGGAGGCGCGGTCGCTGGCGCCGCATAACAATGCGACCAGCCTGCAAGTCACGGCGGCGGTGCTGGCCGGCGTCATCTGGGCGATGGAGAATCCGGCGCGCGGCATTATCGAGCCGGACGCCATCGACCATGAGCGCATCCTGGAAATCACCCGTCCCTATCTGGGCGAAGTCGTGGGCGTCTATTCCGACTGGACGCCTCTGGTAGATCGTGGCGTTTTGTTCCCGGAAGCGGTGGATGCGGCGGAGCCCTGGCTGTTCGGCAATTTCCGGGTGACCTGAACCGAGCCGGCCGCCGAGGGAGGGCGATCGGGATCAGGAGGCATGCGCCGGCTGCAGAATATGCTAGTGCCGGTGTAATGAGAGTCCCGAGCCTTTCCTCGCTTCTGTCGTTACCCGGTCAAAAGTTCCACTTGCTGGGGCTGAGTGGCCGGTTGCGGCTTCTTTTAGCCGTGATCATGGTGCCGTCTCTTTTGCTCTTGGTTTTGAATGCCAATCAGCATCGCATTGACGTCATGCACGCCGTTCACGACCAAGCCCTGTATTCTGCAGAACTCGCCGCGATTTCTGCCAACGCTGCGATACCGATCGCCGCGCGCAGCCCGCCGATCCTGATGGTCGGGCTCGCCCGCCCCGACATCGCCGATCGCACCATCCGTCATATGGTCGCGTCGATTGTTCTCGCGATCTTCGTGCTTGGCGCTGCCATCTTTACGGTCGGATGGTTGGCCGACCTGCGGGTCCTGCGGCCCATGCAGGCGCTCACCTTGGCCGCGACCCGCCTGTCGGGCGGAAATCTGGATGCGCGTGCGGATCTCAGCCGCATCCCGATGAAGGAGATGCGCGTGCTGGCCGAAGCCTTCAATACGATGGCCCAAAGCCTTCAGCACCTGGCGCTCCGGGACGGCCTGACCGGCATCGCCAATCGCCGACAGTTCGATCTCGCGCTCGACAGTGAGGTCCAGCGCGCCAACCGCATGGGCAAGACACTGTCCCTGCTGATGATCGACGCCGATCACTTCAAATCCTTCAACGATCACTATGGCCATGTCGCGGGAGATGCCTGCCTGCGCCGCATCGCGGAGGCGCTTCACGCCTTGGGCAAGCGCCCGGCCGATCTGGTTGCCCGCTATGGCGGCGAGGAATTCGTGATCCTTCTGCCGGATACGGATCAGGCGGCCGCTTTCGCCATCGCCCTTGGCCTGCTGAATGCGGTCCGTGCCCTCGCTCTGCCCCATGCGGCGGCTGACCGGGGGATCGTCACCATCAGCATCGGCATGGTGACCTTGGTCGCCCCCGTTGTCATCGTGACGCATACGCTGATCGAACTCGCCGACCAGGCGCTGTATGCGGCCAAGGTCGCCGGACGAGACAGGATCGTCGTCAGCGATGGCCAAGCCCTCTCAGCGGAATAGCCGCCGCTTCCCACGAATAAATGACGGAGACGCGGTGTTCCTGCGCAGGCAGCGCCGCTATCGTTGCGTCATGAAGGTGATCAGTTGGAACTTGCTGCATCGTGAAGGCGCCGAACTGACGGAGGTGGCGCGCCTTATCGAGAGCCAAAGACCGGACCTTCTGATGATGCAGGAGGTCACGACCGCCTTCGATGTCCTGCCGACGCTGGTGGGTGGGGTCTATTCCCGAACGCCTCTGCCCGGCCGGGTGCATGGTCTGGCGATGTGGGCGCCGCATGCGCCCGCGCGGCCCCCGCTGATCTTCCCCTTGCCGTCAGGCGCCATCGTCCATCGCGTCTGCCAGGTGGTCGATCTCGGCCCCTTCAGCGTCGCGAACGTGCATCTGTCCCAGGGGCAATTGCTCAATCGTCGCCAATTGCTGGCCGTGGTTCGGCGGCTGCCGCCCTGTGCCGCCATTATCGGCGACTATAATCTTGTCGGGCCGACCCTCATTCCTGGCTTCAGGGATGTCGGTTTACGCCGGCATACCCATCGCATGAGCGATCTGGTGCCGCTGCGGCTCGACCGCTGTCTCATCCGTGGGCTGGTCTGCACGGAGGCGGAGGTGCTGGCGCGGGGCAAATCCGACCACAAGCCGATCATGCTCGACCTGGCTCTCGCCTCAGAGGTAGGGCAGCAGCAGGCGCGCGCTCGCATCGCTTAGCCGCAACGGCAGGCTGCGGGCGTTCAGCTCCGCAATTTCCAGGGTGCGCCCCCGGCATTGCGTCATCAGCGTCTCCAGCTCCGCCGCCAGGGCTTTGGAATAGACCTCGATGCACAGCTCGAAGTTGAGCCGGAAGCTGCGCATGTCCCAGTTGCTGCTGCCGATCAGGCACCATTCGCTGTCGACCACGAGCATCTTGGAATGGCGGAACGGCTGCGGGCTGCGCCAGATGCGCACGCCGTTGTGCAGAAGCGGGCCGACATTCGCCCGCGTCGCCCAATTGACCAGGCGATGATCGCCCTGCTGGGGAATGACGACTTCGACCGCCACACCGCGCATCGCGGCTAGGGACAAGGCGGTGATCAATTGCTGGTCGGGCAGGAAATACGGCGTCATCAGGCGGATGCTGTCCCGGGCACAGGAAATCGCCTGCAACACGGTGGATTCGATCTTTTCCAGATCGGCGTCGGGACCGGCCGTCACGACCCGCGACTCGTCCTCGCCGTTTGCCGCCAGGTCGGGGAACCAGGCCGGGCCGTCCAGCTCCTCCTCACTGACCAACGCCCAGTCCCGCGCGAACGCTTCGACCAACTGGCCGACGATCGGACCCTGGATGCGGAAATGATTATCCTGCACCGGGTTGCGGGGCTTGGAGGCGAGCACGTTCTGGTCGGCGATATTGATGCCGCCGGTGAAGCCGAGCGTGCCGTCCACCACCAGGATCTTCTTATGGCTGCGCAGGTTGAGGAACGGCATCCGCCACGGCATGGGGGAGTGCATGAAGCGCCCGGCCGGAATGCCGGCGCCCCGCAGCAGGCTATAAGCGGGCGACACCAACCAGCCGCTGCCGATGCCATCGACGATCACCCGCACTTGCACGCCACGATCCTTGGCCGCCTTCAGCGCCGCCACGAAGCGCTTCCCGGTGGTGTCGGCGCGCATGATATAGGTTGAGAGGCCGATGCTGTGCTGCGCGGCCTCGATCGCCGCCAGCATCGCGGGATAGGCCTCGTCGCCGTTATGCAGGGTTTGGAGGGCATTGCCCGGTGGGCTGGGTCGCCGGGTAATGACGCCGACGCCGCGCCGCAGGGGCGCCAGATGGTCGTCCTCCCCCGGTGCGCGCGGCGGCTCTCCGCCGCCCAGGAGCGGCTTGCGCGGGCCGCCGCGCAGCCTGCGGCCCCGGCGATGCACCCGGTTGATGCCGAAGACGAAATAGGTGAGGCCGCCGAGGAAGGGCGAGAACCAGGCGAGGCCGATCCAGCCGACGGCGGCCGCCACCTCCCGCTTCGTCAGCAGCACGTGGACCGTGATGATGATGGCGATGACGAAGCCGAGGGTGACTTCGACATTGCCCCGGACGCGGACGATCAAGTCCAATAAGTCGTTCATTGCAGTCTAGTGCCACGGGGGGCAGCGGCGCGAAAGCCGCCCCGGATCAGTGGCTTGGTCGCGCGATGACCGTGATGGAGGTGCCCCAGGGGTCTTGCAAGGATTGCGGCGGTGCGACCGTCGCCAAAACCTCAACATCGGCCAGGCCGGTCGAGGGGTAGCTGCGCGCGGATGCGCCCCGGCTGTTCCAGATATTGGTCGCGATATGATGGTGGTAGCCGCCGGAGCTGTAGAAGGTCGCGCCGGGATAGTGGCAAGTCACATCAAGGCCTAGGACGCCGACATAGAAGGCTTCGGCGGGGGCGATGGCCCCGACCTGGAGATGGACATGACCGACGACCGAGCCCGGCGGGACGCCGCGCCACACCTGGTTGCCGCCACTGGCGATCAGGCTCTCGACATCGAGCGGATCGCTCGCCATCGCGACCAGCTTGTCCGTCCAGGTCCAGTCGGAGGTTGGGCGGTCGGCATAGATTTCGACGCCGTTGCCCTCCGGGTCCGTCAAGTAGATCGCCTCACTGACAAGATGATCGGCGGCGCCGACGATGGGCGCCTTCGTCTCCGCCGCATGGCGTGTCCAGCGCCCGAGATCGGCGCGGGTCGGCAGTAGAAAAGCGGTGTGGAACAGCCCGGCTTCACGCGGCGAGCGCAGCCGCGCCGCCGGATCGCGGCGGAGTTCGAGCAACGTCGCCTCACCGACGCCGAGGGCGGCGCCCTGGGCGTCAGCGCGCAAAACGGCGAGGCCCATGGCATCCCGGTAGAAGGCGGTGACCGCGTCGAGATCATGAACGGTGAGCGACACCTTGCCGATGGTCAGGGGCGCGTTGGTGGCTGGGGTCATGGCCGTTCCTTTTGAAGCCGCCCTCAAGAGGGTCGAGTGTTCCTGTCGCGAGCGATCGGTTAGCATGAGCGGGTGACTGTGAAGCGACCAATAGGGAACGAGCGGGTATGCGCGGCAACTGGATGATCATTTCTGCGCTGACGGGCGTCGTCTGCCTCAGCGGCTGCGCGGCGCCGCCGAGCAATCAACTGGCGTCAGGCTGCCCGGCCTCGGGACCGTATCAGCCGGCCCTGAGCCAGAGGAAGGCGCTTGACTGCGAAGGCAAATACTATGTCGGCCGCCAGGAATATCAGAAGGCGATCGACAACTTCACGCTCTCGATCCAGGTCGATCCGGCCCATGCCGAGACCTATTACCGCAGAAGCCTGGCCTATCGGGCGCTAGGTGAAACCGGCCAGGCTGATGCCGATCTGGCGAAGGCAAAGCAGATGGACCCGACGTTGCCGGGCGTCTGACCATGACGCAGATGACCCGCGCGCTGATGACGGCGATTGGCGCGACGCTCGATCTCGGTTGCGACGCTATCCCCAGCCCCGGACCTGGGGAGGTGCTGATACGCGTGGCCGTCTGCGGGGTCTGCCATTCAGATGTGCATATCGTGGACGGCGATTGGGGCGCACCGCCGATGATGCCCTTGATCCCCGGCCATGAAGTGGTGGGGGAAGTCATCGGCCTTGGGGCCGGTGTGACCGCGCCGGCGATCGGCACGACCGTAGGCGTCGCCTGGAACGGGGGCGCCTGCGGCCATTGCCGCGCCTGCCTGGAGGGTGAGGAGACGATCTGCGCCCAATCTGAGGGCACGGGCTATTCGCGCCCCGGCGGCTATGCGGATCATATCGTGGCGCGCGCCGCCTTCGTGGTGGTTTTGCCGCGCGATATCGATGCGGCGCGCTTCGCGCCCGTGCTCTGTGCCGGGGTCACGACCTATCGCGGCTTGAAGCGTGCGGCGCTGAAGCCGGGTGCGCATGTCGCCATCATCGGCTGCGGCGGCTTGGGCCAGATGGCCGTGCAATATTGCCGCGCCATGGGGTTCCGCCCCATCGCAGTCGATCTCGATCCGGGAAAGCTGGAACTTGCAACGCGCCTCGGCGCCGTGGCGACCGTTCAGGCGGATGAGACGGATGTGCCGCAAAAGCTGCGGGACATCGCGGGGGAGGCGGGTCTGCGCGCCGCCGTGGTGGTCGCACCCGCGCCGAGCGCCTTCACCCAGGCCATCGCGGCTATTTCACCGGGCGGTGCCGTGATCTTCATCGCCCTGCCGGCCAAGACGCGTGATTACCTGCCGATCTCGATTTCGGACATGGCCAATCACGAAAAGCGACTGATCGGCTCCAATGTCGGCACGCGTGTCGATTTGCTGGAAGCGGTGGAACTGGCGCTGACGGCGGGCATTCTTGCCGATATCGAGACGCTGCCTTTGCAGAACGCCAATGAGGCGCTCGACCGGCTGCGCCAGGGGCGCGTGCCCGGCCGGCTCGTGCTAACGATGGCATAACGACCTGACCGCCGTCGGTGGGGTGGAAAAGCGCAGCGCCTTCCACCATCTTGCGAGATGAGCGCAGGAGGACCGTGCCATGGCGCCTTTACCATCCCAACTGACCCATGCACTGGCCGTCGATGCGGTGGAAGACGGCACGCGGCGGTATTTCGCCGATCGTCGGGCCCGTGTGGACGCTTTCGTGGACGCCCATTTCTCCCTGCGCGGAACGCTGACGCTGCATCGCGCGGCGATTGGGTGGGATGTGCTGAAGGCGCCGGTGAACCTATCGTTGGCGGGGCCGCAGATCGCCATGCAGCTCGGCGCCAAAGCGGCCGCACGATTTGGCGCACCGGGTGCCGCGAAGGCGATGAGCCGCCCCATCCTGCTGAAGACGGCAGTGGCGCGCGACATCGAATGGCTGATCCACACCGAGCTTCTGGAACTGCCTTTCGAGCAGAAGGGCCGCTCCAGCCAGGGCGATGCCTTATCCGCCACCATCCTCGACGAGCCGAGCGTGACGGCGGCGGTGGAAGCGGCACTGCTGGATATCGGCCGCAAAGGCGATGACCCCGCCTTCCGGGAGCGGTTGCGTCACGCCTTGAGCGAATACGCGGCCACGCGGGGCGCGGCGGCCGAGATCACGACCGGGTTGCTGACGCTGGGTGCGGGCGCGCTGACTTTGCACAAGCTGGCGCCGGGTGCGGCGACCTTGGGCCCGGCGCTGGCGGCGGCCATGGCGCAGCAGACGGCGATCGGCGCCTTTCCGCTCGGCGGATGGATCGGCTCGGCGTGGTATGGCGTCTTTCCGGTGGTGCCCACCATGGGTCTGGTCGCGGCGACGACCGGCGGCTTGATGCTGGCCTCGGCGAGCTTCGCGGCCTTTGCCGGCGTGATTTCCGACCCGGTGCAGCGCAAGCTGGGCCTGCATCGCCGGCGGTTGCTGCGCATGATCGACGCCATGGAGCGGCAGTTCTTCGACCCCGCCGCGCCCGGCTTCGTGGTCCATGATCATTACGTCGCGCGACTGCTCGACCTGTTCGATATTCTTGGCGCGGCGTCGCGATTGGCGCGGGCCTAGTGCGCGATGGGCGCCGGCGTGGTCGCTGAGCGGAGCGGCAGGTCGTTCATCCCCCAGGCGACGGCAATGGCCAGCGCCATGGCGAAGGCGCAGGCAAGAAAGGATAAGTGGAATCCGCCGAGCAGGCCGGCCCGGATGATGTGACGCGCCGAACCGCCGAGCACACGCAGCGCATCGGCATGTTCGCGCAAGTCACTGAGCGACACCCGTCCCCCGACGCCCGCATCCGCCAGGCCCCGATTGAAACGGCTGGCCAAAAGCGTGCCGACAAGCGTCGAGCCAAAGGCGCCGCCAAGTGAGCGCAGGAACAGCAGGCTTCCGGTGGCGACGCCGACATCGCGGCGCTGGGCGGCATTCTGCACGATGACGAGGCTGCTCGGCAGCGTCGCCCCGAGGCCAATCCCGAGGATCGTCGTATAGATCATGCTGAAGGCGAGGGGCGTCTTTGCCTGCAAGGTGGCCAGCATCAGGAAGCCCAGCATGCAGCCGAACAGCCCGACGATGAGCACTGTTTTCGTCTTGCCGAGGCGGCGCGCGACCTGGCCTGAGAGATAGGCGCCAAGGCAGCTCGACCCCAGTAACGGCACCACGAGCAGGCCTGAGCGCGATGCGCTGGCACCGAGGACGAGTTGAAAGAACAACGGCAGCAGGAAGGTAACGCCGAACAGCACCAACGAGCTCATGAAGGCGACGATGACGCCACGCAGGAAGACCGAATGGCCGAACAGGCGCGGCGGCAGCAAGGGATCGGTCGCGCGGCGTTCCTGAAGGAACAGCACGGCGATGAACGCGGCGCCGACGGCGGTGAGACTGAGGATGGGCGACGCCGTCCAGGGCATTGAAACCCCACCCCAGCTCAGCACCAGCAGCCAGCACGTGACGCCGCCGGTGAGTAGCGAGGCGCCGATCCAATCGATGGAGACTGATTGGCGCTGCACCTTCAGTGTCTTGAGCGCCTGATGACACAACAGGATGGCGAGCAAACCGATCGGGATATTCGCCCAGAAGATCCAGCGCCAGGAGAATTGATCGGTCACCCAGCCGCCGAGGATCGGCCCGGCGACGCTGGCGACACCCCAGGTTGAGGCCATATAGCCTTGATACCGCCCGCGCTCACGCGGCGAAATGACGTCAGCGACGGCGGCCTGCGCCATCGACATCAGGCCGGCGCCGCCGAGACCTTGCAAGGCCCGAAAGACGATCAATTGCGTCAGCGTCTGCGCCGCAGCACAGAGCCCCGAGGCGATGACGAAAATGACGAGGGCCGGCAGCAGCAAAGCCCGCCTGCCGTAAATATCGGACATCTTGCCGTAGATCGGCGTCGCGACCGTCGCCGGTAGCAGATAGGCCGTCAGAATCCAGGACAGATGGCCGAAACCGTGCAGATCGGCGGCGATGGCGGGCACAGCCGGAATGACCACGGTCTGGTCGATGGCGGCGAGCAGGATGCAGAGTAGAATGCCGGCCAGCACACGCATGATCTGCGCATGCGTAAAGAGGGGGATTTCTTCTTCGAAGACGTCGTTCATGCGGCTACTCGGCTTTTCCAAACCCGCCGCCGGTCGGTGTCACGACGATGATGGCCTCACCGGCCGCCACGCTCACCTGCGCACAACCGCCGACATCGTCCAGACTGCCGTCCACGCGTCGGACCATGTTGAAACCGAGTTGCCCGTCCGCGCCGCCCTCCAGACCGAAGGGTGCAATCCGGCGATGGCCGGTGAGGAAGGAGCATTCCATGTCTTCCAGGAACCGGATGGTGCGGCTGGTGCCGTTGCCGGCATGCCAGCGACCGACGCCGCCGGAATTCGGGCGGATGTGGAAATCCTCCAACACCACGGGCAGACGCGTCTCCAGAATCTCCGGGTCGGTGAGGCGTGAATTCGTCATATGCGTATGCACAGCGTCGGTCCCGTCGAAGCCTGGGCCGGCCGGTGCGCCGGAGCAGAGGGTTTCGTAATACTGATACTGGGCATTGCCGAAGGTCACGTTGTTCATGGTGCCTTGCGCGGAGGCCATGGCCTGCAAGGCGCCGAGCAAACAATCCGTGACGGCCTGTGACACCTCGACATTGCCGGCAACGACGGCGGCGGGATATTCGGGGGAAAGCATGGACCGCTCTGGCACGATGATGCGCAAAGGCCGCAGGCATCCGGCATTGATCGGAATTTCGTCATCGATCAGCAGGCGGAAGACATAGAGCACCGCTGCATTCGTGACCGGGCGCGGCGCGTTGAAATTGTCGGCGCGTTGCAACGAGGTGCCGGTGAAATCGACCACCGCCTCCCGCTTGGCGCGATCGATGGTGATGCGCACGGCGATGATGCAGCCCTGGTCCATCTCCACTGAAAATGACCCATCCTGCAAACGATCGAGCAGACCGCGCACGGCTTCCTCGGCATTGTTTTGCACATGGCCCATATAGGCATGCACGACATCCAGGCCGAAATGCCCGATCATCTTGCGCAGTTCAGTGATGCCGCGTGCATTCGCGGCGACCTGGGCCTTCAGGTCATTGACGTTCTGCACCACGTTGCGCGCTGGATAAGGCGCATCGCTGAGCAGCCGCACGACCGCCGCCTCGCGGAAACCATCGCCGTCGACGAGACGGAAATTGTCGATATAGACGCCTTCCTGCTCCACATTGGTGGCGCGCGGCGACATCGACCCCGGGGCGATGCCGCCGATATCGGCGTGATGGCCACGGCTGGCCACCCAGAACAGGATTGTCTCACCCTCGGCATCGAACATCGGCGTGCAGACGGTGATGTCGGGCAGATGCGTGCCGCCGTGATAAGGCGCGTTCAGCATGAAGACATCGCCGGGCCGGATGACTGCGTTATTGGTGATCACCGCCTTCACTGAACTATCCATCGAACCGAGATGCACCGGGATATGCGGGGCATTGGCGACCAACTCGCCGTGATTGTCGAAGACCGCGCAGGAGAAATCCAGACGTTCCTTGATGTTCACGGAATAGGCGGTGTTTTGCAGCGTGACGCCCATCTGCTCGGCGATGGACATGAAGAGATTGTTGAAGATCTCCAGCATCACCGGATCGGCATCCGTGCCCAGCGCGCGGCGCGTCGGCAAGGCGCGCACGCGTTCTAGCACCAGATGGTCGCGCGGCGTCACGGTCGCCGCCCAGCCGTCTTCGATCACCACAGTCTGGTTCGGCTCGATGATGATGGCGGGACCCATGACCCGGTGACCGGGCGCGAGGGTCGCGCGATGGAAGACCACGGCATCCTGCCAGGCGCCACCGCTGAAGAAGCGGGTGCGCGCATCAGGCTCGGGTTTAGCCCTGGTTTCGGTTTCGGCCACCGGTTCGTCGCGCGTTGTGCTGCGGCTGGTGGCTTCCAACTCCACGGCCTCGACCGTGATGGCCTTGCCGGCATCGATGAAACCGAAGCGCTGCCGATGCCCCTCCTCGAAGGAGCGACGCATGGCCTCGGCGTCGCTCGCCAGGATGGTGATGGTCGTGTCGGTGCCGGCATAACGCAAATGCGCACGCATCAGTACCGCGATGTCAGCCGCTGGCACGCCTTGCGCCAACAACTCATCCCGGCATTGCTGGGCCAGGCCCGTGCCGAGTTGCGCGATCAGCGCGGGGGCGCGGTCGTCGAGCGGCGCGTCCAGGCTCTGGCTGCGCGTCGCGCGCAGGGTCGCGAGACCCATGCCATAGGCGGAGAGCACGCCCGACAGCGGATGCATCAGAATGCGCGTGATGCCGAGCGCATCCGCGACGAGACATGCATGTTGGCCGCCGGCGCCGCCGAAGGAGTTGAGGACATAGCGCGTAATATCGTAGCCGCGCTGCACGGAGATCTTCTTGACGGCCTCTGCCATATGCGCGACCGCAATTTGCACGAAGCCATCCGCGATCTGCTCAGCACTGCGGCCATCGCCCAGTTGCGACACCAAAGCGTCGAATCCAGAACGCACTGCGTCATGATCCAGCGGCTGGTCTCTGTTGGGTCCGAAGATGCTTGGGAAGAAGGCGGGCATCAGCTTGCCGAGCATGACATTGGCGTCCGTCAGCGCCAGCGGGCCACCACGTCGGTAACAGGCCGGGCCCGGCACGGCGCCGGCCGATTGCGGGCCGACCCGGAAGCGCGTGCCATCGAAGCGCAGCAGCGAGCCGCCGCCGGCGGCCACTGTATGGATCAGTATCATCGGCGCACGCATGCGCACGCCGGCGACCTCGGCCTCGAAGGTGCGCTCATAGCTGCCGTCGAAATGCGCAATGTCGGTTGAAGTGCCCCCCATGTCGAAGCCGATGACACGGTCGAAGCCCGCAAGGCGGCCGGTTTCGGCCATGGCGACCACGCCGCCGGCGGGGCCGGACAGCACCGCATCCCGCCCCTGGAAGAGATCCGCACCGGTGAGACCGCCCGACGAGGTCATGAACAGCAGGCGCGCGCCGGTGCGGCCGACCTCCAGCTCGCCCGACACGCGGTCGATGTAGCGGCGCAGGATCGGCGACAGATAGGCATCCACCACCGTGGTGTCGCCGCGCCCGACGAATTTGATGAGGGGCGATACTTCATGGCTGACCGAAACCTGGGCAAAGCCGGCCGCACGGGCAGCAGCGGCGACAGCCTGTTCATGCGCCGGAAATCGGTAGCCGTGCATGAAGGCGATGGCCAGAGAGTCGAAGCCGGCGTCACGCAGATCACGCAACTGTGCGGCGATCGCCTGCGGGTCCGGCGCTTGCTCCACCATGCCATCCGCCAGCACCCGCTCGGCGATTTCGACGACACGCTCATAGAGTTCCTGCGGCTTGACGATCTGGCGCGCGAAGATCTTGGGCCGCGCCTGATAACCGATGCGCAGCGCATCGCGGAACCCGCGCGTGACAAGCAGCGCCGTGCGTTCGCCCGCCCGTTCGAGCAGGGCATTGGTCGCGACCGTGGTGCCCATGCGCACCTCGTTAATCGTGTCGGCGGGGATGGGCTGCCCGGCGCTCAGGCCCAGAAGATCGCGAATGCCCTGAACGGCGGCATCGGCATAGGCGTCCGGATTCTCCGAAAGCAGCTTGCCGGCCCGCAGGCTTCCATCCGGCGCGCGACCGATCACATCCGTGAAGGTGCCGCCGCGATCGATCCAGAAATCCCACGTGGTCTCGGGCATAGGCTTCCCAACTACAAGACGTCGTTCAGGTGCGATCCCTTGTGGCAAAATTCAGCCGACCGCAAGGGCGGGAGACCCTTGCCTGGGTCGACGGCAAGACGTGGGTCGCGCGCCCTTACGCTGAATTGGCGCCTCTACTGAGGGTGCTGAACGGGCTTGTGACCTCCGCAACTAGGGCGATCAGATCGGCCTGACGGTGGGTCCCTGTTTTGAGGAAAAGGCTTTTGAGATGGCTTCGGGCAGTGCCCAAGGAGATGCCGAGTGCGGCTGCGGTTGCCGGCAAACCCCCGACCTCTACAAGTCCGAATAAAACGTCACGCTCACGCGCCGTCAGCGCGAACAGAGTTTTCAGGGTGGTCGTCGCCAACTCGGTTTCTGGTCTCTGGCGTATCACGGCCATGATTGAAGGTCCGCCCACTGCCGAACCGCTATTCATGAGGGGGTTGGCCAGCGGCAGCACGTGGCAAACGTGCCGAACACCGTCCTGCATTTCGATCAATGCAACATCATCCGGATTGGAACTGCCAGCTTGCCCGGTTCCATCGACGGTCGTGTCGGATCCCTTTGTGCGTGGCCTCATGACCCGTGCGAGGGGCAGGCCGCGATCAAGCAAGTCACGCGCGGCGTCATTCGCATGAATGACTCGCCCCATCGGGTCCAAAAGCAGAACCGCATCGGCCAATCTGTCAATTGCGAGCGTGAGGCGTTGCTTCTCGACCGTCGCGTGATCGAGCACATAGCCAACCCGCACCGCACGGAGCACATGGGGCGCCAGCAACCGAAGACGCCTGATCGCGGCATCATCCGCCATGCCATGTCGGTCGGCCCTGATAAGGGACAAGGAGGCAACGCGCGTCGGTGTTCGCTCAAGCATGACATTGATCACGTCACAGAAGCCTTGAGGTCGCCCCCATTCTTGAAAGAAGGGCGTTTGCGCGAAGCTGTCATAATCCAGGATCGCCGTCAGCGGCGCGACGTCGCCAGGTTCGAGCGCCGCCATCGCCTCAATGATTGGGTTCGAGGCTGCCCAGCGCGCAATATATTGCGCCGTAAAATCGGGATCGTCGCCATAGGAATGGTAGAAGGTTGCCGTCCGCCCGATCCGCTCGTGACCATAGAGTGTCGCCGATGCGCTGGGCGTGATGACGGAGAGCTGCTTCAGGACTTCCGGCCAAAGCCCGGGCTGCATAGACGCCTCATAGATGAGGCCGATGACATCCGAATAGTCGTCGATTTCCACTATTGCCTCGATCTTCGGTGATCATCCGAAGCTTCTGCTGTTTGATCTCAATCAGGCAAGGTTTCCATCGCCATGTAAGCGACGGCGCCTGCAAAGATCTCGGCACCGCGCGGCGTAAAACGCGCATGGGCGCGCACCACGCTGTAGCCGTCTTCGAAATTGCGCCGGCTACGGTCGATCGCAGCCAGCGCATCGATCCTTTCCGCATCATTCAGCAAGCCGCTGACCAGGATAGCGGTCATGCCGAGATGCATGCGCGCCAGCACATAGCTCGCATGGGCCAAGCCTTCCATGGGCCGAGCATCGTATCGCAGCGGGGAGGGGAAGCGTTCCGTATCGGGGTTTTCGACCATCCGCTTTCCCAGTGTCAGACCATGCAGCAAGCTATGCGCAGTCTCATGCACCAGCACTTCCGCCATCTTGAGGCGATCGTCATGTGGCTCAGGATTAAGCATGAGAGCGCCCCAGGCGAAGAAGGTCGATGCGCCGTGCAGGGTCAAGTCCTTTGTATCCCCTTCGGGCAATACGAACACGACCTCCGTCACCATGGTATCGATTTCTGCGGCGAGTGCCGGGTGACTTCTGCGCAGCAACGACCGTCCGGCTTCGAAGCGTGCCGTGGCGTCCGCCAAAGCGTCTGTCGATAGCGGTAGTAAATCGAGCGTGAGGTCCGAACCATCGAGAAAGTGATGACGATAGGAGTCGGCTACCAACCGAGGAAGCGCGTCGCTGTCCAAGGTCACGCTGCGCAGACCGTTGGGTTCCGCCGACAGGCGGGGATCACCGAGAACGCCCAGAATGGCTTCCGCGCTGTCGCGGTCATCATCGAAGATCGCGGTGACGAGATCCCCGTACAGGGCCATAACGCCTGGCGGCATGCGATGGCTGCGGAGCGCCACCAACAAAGCCTCCGTTGCAGCCCGGTCGATCTGAAGATCGCCCTCGGCCGCGTGCAAGATCGCGTCTAGGCTTGTGGCTAAAGCCTGCCGCACACCCTGATCGACGGTGCGGCCACGCGCCGGATCAGGGTAGAAGCCAGGGTCCGTCACCGCATGCGCGGTGGTGGCAGCCTCACTCACCGGCGGCGCTTAGAGCGGTGGCGGCTTGACCGCGCCCACCTTCGTCATGCCCAACTTGGCTGTGATAGGTCTGTTTGTAATAGGCTTGGTCATACCGGCTTGAGCGGGGGGCTTGACCATGCCGCTTTTGCTTTGCGTCGTCTTGTCAACGCTCGTATCGGCGACAACAGTTGTCGTGTCTTGCTCGATCACGGCGAAGCCAAGAAGGTTTGCCCCCACCAATCGTTGTTGAACGGCGTGCAAAGACTTCGTCATGCTATATTCCCTCAAGCCTATTTTTCGTTAAGTCTCTTCTGAAGCGGATCGCCCGCGCATGTCTATAAGATCGAGCACGGGATGATCATTTTTCTAGCGACACGCCATCATTGCTACACAGTGAAAGGTCTTTTGCAAGCCGGGTTTGGGCCGGATGCACCGGATTGTCATGTGATGCCGTATGATGAGTTGTTCACGCTCGATACGCTGCAAGCGGCCACCTATATCTTCACGGACATCGAAAGGCTGCCTGCCTGGGATCGTCGGCTGGCGGCGGAATACTACCGGGGGTTGAAAGCTCTCGGCCTGCGCTGCCTGAATGACCCGGCCCGCGTCATGACCCGCTATCCCTTGCTCTTCGCCTTGCACGCAGCGGGTTTCAATCCCTTTCGGGCATGGCGCGTGGACGGCGATGTGCCGACGCCCCGCTTTCCGGTTTTCCTAAGGTTCGAGGCCGATCACGGACGGCCGCTGTCCGGGCTTCTCCACAGTGCTAATGCACTGGCCGCCGAAATTCTGTCGCTTCAGATGAGTGGTCTACCGCTTGTGGATGTACTTGCCATTGAGTTCTGTGCGCAGGAGATTGCTCCCGGCGCATGGCGCAAGCACGGCACCTATCGCATCGGCGATCGTGTCCTCACCGTGCAGGCCGTCGTCGAAGATGACTGGTGCGTGAAATACGGCAAGGCCGGTTTTGCGACCGATCAGATGTTCGTCGAGGAGCATGACGTCATCGCGCGGAATGCTTTTGCGGGGGCCATTGCACCGGCCTTCGACATTGCGGCCATCGAATGGGGGCGGGCCGATCATGCAACCGTCGATGGGCGCGAGGTCGTTTATGAGATCAATACCAATCCCGGCGTCGGTATCGCGACAGTGACGCATCGGTCGGAGCTGCATCTCGCGGCGGAGCGTTTGGGGCGGCAGGCGATCGCCGAGGCATTGGCGGAGATCGACACACCGGTCGGCGCCGACGTCTGCTTTGTGCCGAGCCACTGGATAACCGGGCACCGTGCGCGGTGCGTGGCCGTCAACACCTATCAGCCGTGATCATCCCCGTGCTGGTGTGCCACAGGCAGATCGAGATTGAAGGTCGCCGATAGATCCGCGATCTGCGCGGATGACAGCGCGCGGGGGTTGAGGCCGCGCAGCAGCAAAAACAGCTTCGCAGTCTCTTCCAACTCTTCCATCGCATAGACGGCGGCTTCCAGGCTTTTGCCGGCAACGACGGGGCCGTGATTGGCCAGCAGCACCGCGCTGTATTTCCCCGCGAGGCCGCGAATGGCGGTGGCAACCGCGGGGTCGCCAGGCCGGTGATAGGGCACCAGCGCGGTCTGCCCGACGCGCATGAGATAATATGGCGTGAGCGGCGGCAGAACGTCCTGGGGATCGATCTCCGGCAGCATCGAGACGGCCACGGAATGCGTGGAATGCAGATGCACCACGGCACCGGCGCCATGGCGGGTATCGTATAAGGCCGTGTGCAGCGGAATTTCCTTGGTGGGCTTGTCGCCCGAAACCAGGTGTCCGGCGGTGTCCAGCTTGGAAATTCGTGCGGGATCGAGAAACCCCATCGAGGCATCGGTCGGCGTCATCAGCCAGCCACCTTCCGGCAGCCGGGCGCTGATATTGCCGGAGGAACCGGGCGTCAGTCCGCGTTCGAACAGGGAGCGCGCGAAGGTGCAGATCTGCTCACGCAGGCGGGCTTCGGTCATGCGAGGCTCCAGAAACCGAGAGGAAGGGTTACGCGGTCGCGCCTTCGATCAGATCGACGCCCAGATCGACCTTTTGCGACGGGGCGTCGCCACAGACCAGCATGGCGCCGACTTCGCCGATCTTCAGGCGCGGCGTGCGGACCGTGGACAGCGGTTGCGGCGCGACCTGCCCAACCTCCAGGGCGTTATGGCCGAACAGCGCCAGTGTGCCGGGGATCGCAATGCCGCGTGCGAGGCAGTGGAAATACCCGCCGAGGGCCATGTCGTCATTCGAGAAATAGACCGCGTCAAGCTTGGGGGACCGCGCGAGAAGTGCGGCAAGGCCGCAGCGTCCGGCCTCGATCGATGACGGGGCATCCACGATCTCCTTGTCGTGCAAAGGATGCCCAGCCTCCCTCAGCGTCGTCTCGAAGCCGCTCCAGCGTTTGCCGGCGCGCAGGTCGGTGCCGATCGTCATGCCGCTGCCATGCCCGACATAGCCGAAGCGCCGATAGCCGCGCGCAAGCAGATGCCGCGCCGCGACGCAGCCTGCGTCGAAATTCGAAAAGCCGACGATGATGTCGATGCCGTCGCCGTCCGTGTCCATCAGTTCGGCTATGCGGATGCCGGCGTTGCGCAGCATGGCCTCCGCGCGGGGGGTGTGTTCCAGCCCCGTCACCAACAGGCCGGCGGGACGCCAGGCGAGAAGAGATTCGATCAGCGCCTCCTCCCGCGCCGGATCGTATTCCGTTACGGCGATGACCGGATGGTAGCCCATCGTCTCCAAGGGTCCCGCCGCCCCGCGCAGCACTTCCGGGAAGACGATATTGGCGAGGGACGGCAAGACGATCCCGACCAGATTGGAGCCGGAGGAGGCGAGAGTGCCGGCGACGCGGTTCGGCACATATCCCAGCGCGCGCACCGTCTCCATAACCCGCGCGCGCGTATCGGCGGCGATAGGGCCGCTGTTGCGGATGACCCGCGACACCGTGATTTCGCTCACGCCGGCCTGACGCGCGACTTCAGTGAGCGTGGTGCGTCGGGCGGTCTTGCGCCCTGCCGGGCGTGTCGGGTGATCCATCCGCCTTGTCATGCTCTGGGAAGGCTCCGGCGTCCAGACTGTCGTGTCGCGCCCGGTAAAACGCGTCTTGACCCGCCGCGGAGAGTTTGTCATGTGTGAGAATGACAGCGCTGTCATGGCTTTCTCGATGATTCGGGGGGTAAGAAGAGCGGCGCAGAGGAAAGATATGTCCGCCATGAGCAGCAGCACGCCGCAGGTCACCGTCATCGGTCTCGGCTCCATGGGGTTCGGCATGGCGCAGTCGTTGCGGCGCGCGGGCTTCGATGTCGTGGGCTGTGACGTCACGGCCGCCGGGCGAGAACGGTTCGTGGCCGACGGCGGCCATGCGGCCGCGACCCCCGCCGAGGCGGCGCGGGGATCGGCCATCATCGTCTCCGTCGTCGTCAATGCGGCGCAAACCGAGGCCGTGTTGTTCGGCCCCGACGGATGCGCGGATGTGATGGACGCGGACGCGGTATTCGTCTCCTCCGCCACCATGGCGCCCGATGTTGCCCTCGCCCTCGCGGCGCGGTTGGAAGCGACGGGTCGCCACTACCTCGATGCGCCGATTAGCGGCGGGGCGCAGCGCGCGTCGGAAGGCGCCTTGACCATCCTCGCCTCCGGCACGGCTGCCGCCTTCGATCGCGCGCGCCCGGCGCTGGATGCCATGGCCGCGACTCTCTACGAGTTGGGGGATAGCGCCGGCACGGGCGCCGCCTTCAAGATGATCAACCAATTGCTCGCGGGCGTGCATATTGCCGCCGCCTGCGAGGCGATCACCTTCGCGGCCAAACAGGGCCTCGATATCCGCCGCGTCTATGAAGTGATCACCGCCTCGGCGGGCAATTCCTGGATGTTCGAGAACCGCGTGCCGCATGTGCTGGACGGCGATTATGCACCGCGCAGCGCGGTGGAAATCTTCACCAAGGATCTCGGCATCATCATGGATATGTCGCGGAGCGAGAAGTTCCCGGTCCCGGTCGCGAGTGCGGCCTTGCAGATGTTCATGATGACGGCGGCCAATGGTATGGCGCGGGATGACGATGCCTCCGTCGCGCGGTTCTATGGCCGTATCACCGGCACGCCGCTGCCCGGCGATCAATAAGGACGAGTGCCATGCCCCGTTTCGCCGCGAACCTGACGATGATGTTCAATGAGGTGCCCTTCCTCGATCGCTTCGCGGCTGCCGCCGCGGCGGGCTTTTCGGCGGTCGAATTTCTGTTCCCCTATGAGCATCCGCCCGAGGCGGTGGCCGCTGCCTTGCACGACCACGGATTGACCCAGGCGCTGTTCAATCTGCCGCCGGGGGATTGGGCCGCCGGTGACCGTGGCATGGCGGCCCTTCCCGCACGCGTCACAGAACTCCACGAGAGTGTGGAGACGGCGCTGACCTATGCGGAGGCGACGGGCTGCACCACCCTACATCTCATGGCCGGGATCGCGGATGCCGCCGATCCTGCGGCCCTCGCGGCCTATCGTGACGCCGTTGCCTGGACGGCCGACCGACTCGCAAAAGCGGGCGTGACGCTGGTGCTGGAGCCGATCAACAAGCGGGACATGCCCGGCTATTTCCTGAACGATTTCGCCATGGCTGAGCGGCTGATCAATGACCTCGCTCTGCCGAACTTGCGTTTGCAGTTCGACATCTATCACCACACCATCATGCACGGCGATGTCACGATGGCGCTGCGGCGGCTGATGCCGATCATTGGTCATGTGCAGATCGCGAGCGTGCCCTCTCGCCACGAACCGGCTGGGGAGGAATTGAACTACCCTTTCCTGTTCGAGGAGCTAGACCGCCTTGGCTATCAGGGATTCGTCGGCTGCGAATATCGCCCGCGCGCTGGCACTGAGGCTGGGCTTGGCTGGTTCGCGCCGTATCGGGCGTTTGCGGCGTGACCCTCGCTCTCGGCTGTATCGCGGATGACTACACGGGCGCCTCGGACCTCGCCAATACGCTGGCGCGACAGGGGCTGCGCACGGTGCAGACGATCGGCGTTCCCGCCGGCGGCTTTGATCTTTCCGCCGTGGATGCCGTCGTCATTGCGTTGAAGAGCCGCTCAATCCCCGCCGAGGAGGCCATTGTCGCCTCCCGCAAGGCGGAGGCCTGGCTGCGCGGCCAGGGCGCGGATCATGTGCTTTTCAAGATCTGCTCGACCTTTGATTCCACAGATGCCGGCAATATCGGCCCTGTCTCGGATGCGCTGCGCGCCGACGGCGGCAACGCGATAGTGGTGGTGACGCCTGCTTTTCCCGCGACGGGACGGACCGTCTTCCAGGGCAATCTCTTTGTCTGGTCCACGCCGCTTAACGAGAGCCCGCTGAAGGACCATCCGCTCAACCCGATGCATGATGCGAACCTCGTGCGCGTGCTGGCGCGACAGAGCGCGACCCGCATCGGCCTGGTGACGCTCGACATCGTCGAAGCGGGTGTGGAAGCGGTGCGCGCGCGGCTTAAGGTTTTGGCTGCTGAGGGCTGTGGCATGGCCATCGTCGATGCGGTCTTCGACCATCATCTCCACACCATTGGCATGGTGGCGCTCGGCTATCCGCTGTCGACCGGCGCCTCCGGCCTCGGGCTTGGCCTCGCCGTTGCGCTGATCGCCTCGGGCCGCGTGTCCGCAACGATCGCAGCGTCCGAGACGGCGGCGCCGGTTGGCGGATACGCCGCGATGCTTGCCGGCAGTTGCTCCGCCGCCACGCTGGCGCAGATCGACGCGGTGGCGGATCGGGTTCCCGTGCTGCGGCTGGAGGCGGAGGCTTTGCTCGCTGACCCGCACGCCGAAGTCGCGGCCGCGCTGGCTTGGGCTGTGCCGAAACTCGCGGCCGGTCCCGTGCTCATCGCCAGCTCTGCGACGCCCGACCGCGTGTCGGCCCTGCGGTCGCGCCCGGACGCGGAGAGCACCGGCCATGTCATTGAGCAGGCGATGGCAGGCCTCGCCGCCGGGCTGGTCGAGGCCGGAACGCGGCGGCTGATCGTCGCGGGCGGAGAGACCTCAGGCGCGGTCGTCGATCGGCTTGGTGTCTCGGGCTTTCTGATCGGCGCGGAAATTGCCCCAGGCGTTCCGGTGCTGCGGACCATGGCTGAGGGGCGGCCGGATATGTTGATGGCGCTGAAATCCGGCAATTTCGGCGGGCCGAGCTTCTTCACGGATGCCCTTGCCCTGATGGACTAAGGATGAATTTGCGCACAACGCGCAGATAATGCTTGTGAGGCAGCATCAGACTCCCGATATTGCGTTATTCGCGCAATATCGGAGTAACCTGCGATGGACGCGAGACCGCCCGAACGCTGGCTGATCCTCGCCGATGACCTCACCGGCGCAGCCGATTGCGCCATCGCCTTTGCACGCCAGGGCGCGCAGGCTCTGGTCGCCTGGGGGCCCCACGCATCCGACAGCGAAGTTCTCGCCCTAGATGCCGATTCGCGCCGGCTTTCGCCGGCGGAAGCCGCAGCGCGCCATGCGGCCTTGCTCATGGCGCACCACAGGCCCGGTATTGGCATGTTCAAGAAGATTGATTCGACCCTTCGTGGGCAGCCGGCGGCGGAATTGGCCGAAACCGTGCGCGTGATGCGCGGGCGGGGCCATCGCGGCCTGGCCATCGTTGCACCGGCCTTTCCCGATACTGGCCGCACGACCAGCGGGGGCGTGATCCACCTGCACGGGCAACGCCTGGAGGAAACGCCGCTCTGGGCGCGCGACCATAGCTATCCGACTGCCGACCTCGCCGCCGTCCTGCGGCAGGCCGGCTTGCGCGTGGCCCATGCCAATCTTGCCACCCTCCGAGCGGGGGCGGAGGCGGTCGTTCGAAATGCGCTCGACTCCGACATCGATGCCCTGGTTTGCGACGCCGAAACCGCCAAGGATCTCGCACTCATCGCCGCGGTGACGCGACCCTTCGCGGCACAGGTCTTCTGGGTCGGCTCGGGCGGTCTCGCCCAGGCCTTGGCGCGACGGGGAGAGGGTGTTCCAGTCGTCATGCCCGTCGATGTCACTGGCGGTATTCTGTTCGTCGTCGGCAGCATCGCCGAAGCATCCCGCGCGGCGGCGGCCATGCTGGGGGCGGATGAAACGGTCACCACCATCGCGATCCTGCCGGAGACCTTGCGCGCCGGGCCGGAGGATGCCGCCTGGCAGGCGGCGGCGGACATTGCCGCGACGCTCGGCGCGGGACAGGACGTGCTGGTAGAAATTGCGGCGGATGCGGCTTCCGCCGATCTGTCTCAGGGTGCGATCCTGGCCCGGCAACTTGCCCGTTTGCTGCAGCCGGCAGCGCCGCATATCGGCGCCCTTTTCGCGACCGGCGGAGAGACGGCTTTGGCCTTGCTGGATGCCCTCGGCGTGACTGGTATTCGCATGATCGAGGAGATCGAGCCCGGTGTCCCCCTCGGTCTGACGCGGGGCGCCTTGACCGTGCCCGTCATCACCAAAGCCGGCGCCTTTGGCGACGGTGGAACCCTGCATCGCTGCCTGTCCCATTTGCGCCGCTTGCGGCCGGAGATTGCATCATGAGCGATGCCCAGAACATCCTGCCCATCGTCGCCATCACCATGGGCGATGCCTCGGGCGTCGGGCCCGAGGTCATCATGAAGGCATTGGCCCGGCCGGAAGTGACGTCGATCTGCCGGCCCTTGGTGGTGGGGGACGCGACGCGGCTGCGGGAAGCCGGCGCGATCGTCCATAGCAAGCTCACCGTCAATGCCCTCAAGACACCGGTCGAGGCGCGATACGCCCCCGGTACCGTCGATTGCATCGACCTCGCCCTGATCCCGGCGGGGCACCCGTTCGGCACCCTGTCACCCGTCTCCGGCGAGGCGGCCTTCCGTTATATCGAGCGCGCCACCCGGCTGGTGGAGGCGGGGGAGGCGGGTGCGATTTGCACGGCGCCCCTGAGCAAGGAGGCGCTGCACGCCGCCGGCCACAAATATCCCGGCCATACCGAATTGCTGGCGGCACTGACGGGCACGCCCGAGGTTTCCATGATGCTGGTGACGCCGAAGCTGCGCGTCATTCACGTCACCACGCATATCGGCCTGATGGATGCGATTCGAAAGATCGAACCCGGCCTTGTGGAACGGACCATCACGCGCGGGCATGACACGCTGGTGAAGGCCGGCATCGCCAATCCGCGCATCGGCGTCTGTGCCATCAACCCCCATGCCGGCGAGAACGGCCTGTTCGGCCAAGGTGAGGAGGCCGAGAAGATCACCCCGGCCGTGAAGGCCTGCCAAGCGAAGGGCTGGGACGTGCGGGGGCCGCTGCCCGCCGACACGCTGTTCTTCCTCGCGGGGCGCGGCGACTTCGACCTTGTGGTCGCCATGTATCACGATCAGGGCCATGGCCCTGTAAAGGTGCTTGGCTTGGAATCGGGCGTGAATGTCACGGTCGGCTTGCCGGTGGTGCGCACCTCCGTCGATCACGGCACCGCCTTCGATATCGCCGGCAAAGGCATTGCTGACGAGGGCTCAATGATCGAGGCGCTGCGTCAGGCGGTCGATCTGGCGCCCAAGCAGTCCTGATGCGGCAGGGCCGCAGTCGCCGGGACCTCATCCTGGCCGAAGTCGCGGGCGGGGAGGCCGATGTCGATCGGCTGGCGCGCCGCTTCGGCGTCTCGGCCTCGACCATCCGGCGCGACTTGCAGCGGCTGTCGGCGACCCGCGCCGTGACCCGTACCTATGGCGGCGCCATCCTGGCGCCGGTCGCGGCGTCTGTTGTCGAGGAAAGCTTCCAAGCCCGCCGCGAAGTCAATCGCGATGCGAAGGCGGCCATTGCCGCCGCCGCTTTGGCCGTGCTGCGGGACGGCGAGCGCCTGATCCTTGATGGTGGATCGACGGTGGAGGCGATGGGGCCGGGGCTGCGCCACCGCCGCCATCTCATTATCACCAACAACATGCCGCTGCTGCCCGTGCTGGTCGCGGCGCCCGACATCGAGGTCGTGGTGCTGGGCGGCATGGTGCGGCCGATGAGCCTCGCGACGACGGGTCCCATGGCCGAGCAGGCGCTGCGGCAAGTGACCGCAGACCGCTGCTTCATGAGCGCCGATGGCCTCGTTGCCGGGCGCGGATTGTGCGAAGCGACCTTGGAGCAGGTGACGCTCAAGTCGCTCATGATGACCCAGGCGACGGAGCTGTTCGTGCTCGCCGATGCCTCGAAACTGGGCCGGACCAGCCAGCCCTTCTGGGCGGCGCTCGATCGGCCCTGGACATTGATCACCGATGCCGCCGCCGACCCGGCGCAATGCCGGTTGTGCGAGAGTGTCGGCGCCAGGGTGATCCGCGCCGGCTAATGCATCCGCGGGGTCTTGAACATAGAATGCCACTCCGCCGTCACGATCGGGACCTGTCGCATTTGGTCGTCACGCTGCACCGCCAGGGTGATCCGGCCGCCGGGTGAGCCGCAGGCCCAAAGGGCACGCCAAAGCTCAGCCAGTGTCGTGATGGCCTCGCCTTCGACGGCCATCACGTGATCGCCTTTTCGCAACCCGGCATGTTCGGCCGGGCCGCCCGTCGCGACACCGCCGATGACCACGGTCTCCTCATCCTCCGCCGCATAAATGCCGATATAGGGGCGCGGGGTCCGGTTCGCCCGGCCATGTTGGCGCAAAGCATCCAGGATCGGGTGCAGCAGGTTGATCGGGACGATCATATTCATGTCGTGCCTGCGCCCTTCCGCATCGCTCTGCTGCAAGGCCAGCGACCCGACGCCGAGCAGCGTTCCGTCTTTCCCGATGAGGGCGCCACCGCCCCAAAAGGGATGGGCGGGCGCCGTGAAGATTGCGTCGTCAAGCAGATATTCCCAGTAGCCGGCGAATTCCTGCCGGCTGGCGATTTTGGTCTCGATCGCGGCAGGCCGCCCGCCGGCGGAGGCAAAGAGCGCGTCCTGACCCGTTGCCGCTGCGTCGCTATTCCCGAGTTCCAGCTTCGGTAGAGTGAGCTTGCCCAGCGGCTGCACCAAGCCGAAGCCCGTTGCATTGTCATAGGCCAGGGCATGGCCCGGCATGGTTCGACCGTCGGCCGCTGTGATCCACACTGTCTCAGCCTCGACGATCAGGTAGCTCATCGTCAGCAGCAAACCGTCATCGCCGATCACGATGCCCGAACCCTCCCGCTCGGTTCCGAGCGCCGGGGCCGTAAAGGCATCCTGGGGAATGATGGCGCGCAATCCCACTACACTGCTCAAGACCGTTTCCAAATCAAAGGCATAGTCGGCAGGATCGGGTTGCAGAGCCGCTGGAATCTTCGGTTCTTTGGTCATGCTTGGTCTTTCGTCTCAGGATGCCATCATCACGTATCGTCACCATAAGGTGTGCGCCGGTGCGTCGCGCAATCTCTACCGGGCCGCTATCCTAGCGCTCATGGACCAGACGACCACGGCGCCACGATCGCTGGACGATATCCCGGATGCGTTATGGCCTCTCTACGCACCTCTGGTTGAGGCGCGGGGCACGTTTGTGCTGGGGCAGCTGGGCCAATCGCTGGACGGGCGTATCGCGACACCCACAGGCCATTCCCGCACCATCGGCGGCGCCGAGGGGATCACGCATCTGCATCGGTTGCGGGCGATGTCGGATGCCGTGGTCGTGGGCATCGGCACGGTGCTCGCCGACGACCCGCAACTGACACCCCGTCGGGTCGCTGGTCCGCACCCCGTGCGGGTGGTGATCGACCCGAACGGCCGGCTGCCGAGGGATGCGCGCATGCTGGCGGAGGATGGTGTGCGCTGCATCGTCATCCAATCCCGTGACAGGCCGCGCGCGCGGGGTGTGGAGGCGATCACCTTGCCGGAGAGAGACGGTCGGATCGATGTTCATGCCATCGTCGCGGCCCTGGCGGAGCGTGGCTTGCGTCGGCTGCTGATCGAGGGTGGCGGCCATACCGTGTCGGCGTTTCTGGCGGCGGGCGCGCTGAACCGGCTGCATGTCTGCGTGACACCGGTGCTGATCGGCTCGGGTCTGACGGGCCTGTGCCTGCCGCCGATCGCGCATATGGATGAGGCGATGCGGCCACGCTGCACCACCCATATTTTGGGTGACGATGTGCTGTTCGACATCGCCTTTGACTAAACCCTTACAGCCGGCGCAGACGATCCGCGACGCTGTCGGCGGTGGCATCCCAACGGGGCAGGACCGCGCTGCGGGCGGCCACCGCCGCCTTGTCGCGGGCAGGCGGATCGGTCAACAGATGGCGCAGCGCCGCCGCAAGAGCGATCGGATCGTCCGGCGGCACAAGTGCGCCGGCGGCTTCCGGCACCACGGACGGGATGGCGCCCGCGCGCGTGCCGATGACCGGCAGGCCATGGGCAAGGGCTTCGGCATAGGCCATGCCGAAACCCTCGTGCCGACTGGCGAGAACGAAGAGATCGGCACCGGCATAGAGGGCGCCGGCATCCTCCACTTCGCCCGTCAGCGTGATCCGACCGTTCAGCCCGGCGGTGGCGATGTGCGTGGACAAAGCCCGTGCCGTTTCCGGCGCCCGATCGAGGCTGCCGGCGATGGTGCAGCGCCAGGGGAGATCGGCGATACGCACCAGAGCTGCAACCAGGATGTCATGCCCCTTGCGCGGCGTGACGCTACCGAGGGCGAGCAAATGCGGTGGGTCTCCGATTCTGGGTGCCGCGGGCGCGGGGTCGGTGCCCGGCGGTGCGACCAGCAGCCGTTGGGCGGGCACATCATAGTCCCGGCGCAGGGTCTCGGCCGTCTCAGTGCTGGTGGTGATGACCGCGCACGCATGCCGCAGCGCTGCGCGTTCCGAGGCGAACAGGCCGGGTGCGGCGCCGTTTTCCAAAGCGAGCGGATGATGGATCAATGCCACCAGCCGCAGACGCTGGCCCTCGGCGGCGGCGAGTGCCGGCATGGCGCCGAAGGCGAGGCCATCGATGATGACGATGTCGCCATCGGGTTGTGCGGCGAGGGCCGCGGCGACCACGGCCAGATCCGCCTCGGTCGGGGTGGGGAAGCGGCCCGGCCAGGACAGAGGACGAACGGCGATGCCGCGCGCCGACAGCTCGGCGATCAGCCGCCGGTCATAGCCATAGCCGCCGGTGCGCGTGTCGAGTGCGCCGGGCACCGCGAAGCCAATCGCCTCAAGCGACATCCGCCTCATACCAGCCCTTGGCGACATGAGATTCGGTAAGCGTGACGCGCATGCGGCTGATGCCTTCCGCATAGGGGCCGAGCCAGCCGTCTCGCCGCGCCTGCGCCATGCGGTCGAAGATGAGGCGCGACAGAAATTCCGTCGTCGTCAATTGGCCGGCGAGGGCGGGGTCTTCATCGAGATTGGCGTAATTGAGCGGCGCGAGGGCTTTGTGCAGCGCCTCCAACGCGCGGCCGATATCGACGACGATATTATCCGGCGGCAATGCGGCGCGGAAGAAGGTGACATCGACGATGAAGGTGGCGCCATGCAGTTTCTGCGCGGGACCGAAAACCGGCGATGGCAGGCTGTGGGCGATCATGATGTGGTCACGAACTTCGACGGCGTACATGGTTCACTCCGGCTCATAGAGAATGCGGTGGAACAGGGCGCCGGCTTGGCCGAGAATGGCAGGCAAGGCGGCGGGAAGAGCGGCGAAGGGTGTCGTCTCGCGCACGAGAACGTCCAGGCGCGGATCGGCGGCGAGGGACAGGGCGCGGGTGAGGCGGCGGTTGTGGCTCCAACGTGCACGCCGGCTCAGCGAAACGGCGCCGACCTGGGAACTTCGCAGGCTCAGACGCTGACTGTGGAAAGCGCCGCCGAGCGGCAGCGTGACGGCGGCGTCGCCATGCCAGCTCAACTCGATCACCTCGGCCTCGAAGCCCGCGAGCGTGAGGGCGAGCGCCAGGCCGGCACCGGTGCCGGAGGCGTGGACGACGATATCGCAGTCTGTGGGCGCATCGTTGGGGATGGCGAAGCGGATGCCGAGCGCCTCCGCCACCGCTGCGCGGCCGGGATCGATGTCGATCAGCGTGACGTCGCTCGCCGGCATGGCGGCGCAGAGCCAGGCGGTGAGCAGGCCGATGGTGCCGCCGCCAACCACCGCGATGCGGTCGCCGATGCGGGGCGCCGCATCCCATGTCGCGTTCAGCGCCGTTTCGATCTGCGCCGCGAGCACGGCGCGCTGCGTTGGCACGTCATCCGGCACGGGGATTGCGGCGGTCTCTGGCAAGGTGAAGGCGGTTTGATGCGGATGCAGGCAAAACACCCGCTCGCCGATGCGCGCTTCGGGGCCATGCGTGATCAACCCGACCATCGCGTAGCCGTATTTTACCGGAAAGGGGAAATCGCCCCCCTGAAACGGGGCGTGCATGCGCGCCCATTCGCTCTCGGGCACCTTGCCGGCAAAGACCAAGGCTTCCGTGCCGCGACTGATGCCGCTTTGCAGGGCCCGCACCCGCACCTGTCCGGGTACCGGCAAGGGCGCGTCAGCTGCGCGGAGTTCGGCCTGACCCGGTCCCACGAACCAGAGAGCGTTATCGGTCACGAATGCTGATGTCCATCGAGGAGAAGAAACTGCGCGGCCGGCGCGCGGTGGTGCTCGCGCTCAATCTCGTCAGTTGGGTCGGGTTTGGCCTGATCATGGCGCGCATCATTGGCGGACGTGGATGGTCCTGGGAAGGGGCGGTGATCCTGGCGCTGTTCCTGATCGGCTTGCCCTGGACGCTGCTGGCCTTTTGGAACTCGCTCATCGGCTTCGTGATTCTCCGCTCCACGCAGGATGCGGCGGTATACACCAATCCGGCTTTGCAGGCGACGCCGGCCGATGCGCCGATCACCCTGCGCACTGCCATTTGCATCGCCATCCGCCATGAGAATGTCGCTCGCGTCGCAAACAATCTCGCCGCCATGCGACACAGTTTGGGCGCGCAGGACAAGTTCGAGTTCCATGTCCTCAGCGACAGCAGCCGGCCAGACATGTGCGCGGCGGAAGCGGCGGCGTTCGGGGGCGACCCTGACCTTCATTATCGCCGTCGTGCCATCAACACCGGCTATAAGGCCGGAAACCTGCGTGATTTTGCGCTGGCCCATCAGGGTCGGATCGATTGCATGCTTGCGCTCGATGCCGACAGCCTGATGTCGGGTGCCGCCATCCTGCGCCTCGCCCGTGTCATGCAAGCTAATCCGCGTCTCGGCATTCTGCAGACGCTGGTCGTGGGGCGACCCGCCGCGAGCCCCTTCGCGCGCATCTTCCAGTTCGGCATGCGCCACGGCATGCGCACCCATACGGTAGGGATCGCCTGGTGGCAGGGGCCGAGCGGACCCTATTGGGGCCACAACGCCATCATCCGGCTGCGGCCCTTCGTCGATCATTGCGCGCTGCCGGTGCTGAGTGACCGTCTGCCGCTCGGCGGTCATGTCTTGAGCCATGATCAGGTCGAGGCGGCGCTGATGCGTGCGGGCGGTTTCGATGCGCGGGTCATCGCCGATGAATTCGGCAGTTGGGAGGAAAACCCGCCGCGCCTGCCCGATTTCATCCGGCGGGACCTGCGGTGGTGCCAGGGCAACCTGCAATACCTGCGCCTGATTGGTGGATTGAAGCTGCGGCCGATGGGCCGCTTCCAGCTCGTCAACGCCATCGCCATGTATGCCGGTGCGCCGACATCAATCGTGATGCTGACGGTGGGACTGCTCAACGGGTTACATGGCGCGCGGGGCCATATTCCCGAAAGCCTCGCCTTCGGCCTCTATTTCGGCATGTTGGCGCTGGGTTTTGCGCCGCGCCTGCTCGGCGTCTGCGACGTTTTGCTGCGCCCGGCCGAGCGCCGGCGCTGGGGCGGCGCCGCGCGGCTACTGGCGGGGGCTGTGGCGGACGGGCTTTTCACCCTCATGATCGGTCCGGTGATGATGGTGGCGCAGACGCGCTTCATCGTCGGCCTCGTCTTCGGCCAGCGCATCATTTGGGAAGCGCAGCAGCGGGACGACGATATCGTGCCGCTCGCTGAGGCGGTGCGCGGCTTGTGGCCGCAACTGCTGCTCGGCCTGTGCTTCGCTGCGGGCCTGTGGAAGCTGGCGCCGGGCGCCTTGCCCTGGGCATTGCCGACGCTCGCCGGCTCCCTGCTCGCCATCCCCTTCGCCTGCGTCACGGCCATGCCGCGCCTCGGGCGTTGGATGCAGCGGACAGGGCTTTGCGCCGTGCCGGGCGGAGACGATATCGGCTAATGCTCGACGTGCAATTCCTCACCTTCGTCGAGGGGCATGTCGAACTCATGCCACAAGCCGTTCACGACACCGAAGAGCACCGCGAGACCGACGCCGAGAACCCAGGCGAAATACCACATGATCCGGATCCTCAGTAAAAGTCTGGGTTTGTTGCCACGTCATGCGTCGTTACCTTGCCCCACATGACCCGGTACACCCAGGCCGTGTAGAGTAAGACGAGGGGTAGGAAGATGATCGTGGAGATCAGCATGATGAAGAGTGTCGTCAGGCTGGACGACCCATTCCAGACCGTGATACTGGAATGGGCGTCGATCGAACTCGGCAGGATGTACGGAAACATCGACAGTCCGACAGTCGCGATGATGCCGAAGGTCGAAAGCGCCGAACCGACCAGGGCCGCACCTTCGTACCGCCGACGAATGCCAATCAAGGCGAAACCGGCACCGACGAAGCCCAGGACAGGCGCGATCAGAAACCACGGATGCAGGCCGTAATTCGCAAGCCAGGCGCCAACCTGTCGCACGCTTTCCGTGTGCAGCGGATTGGAGGGGCCGTCGACGGCGGTCGCGACCGTGATGTGATAGCCGATGGCGCCGTACGCGACCCACAAGCCGCCAAGTGCGAACAATACCGGCGAGAGGATTGCGGCGCAGGTGCCAACCGTGCGGGCGCGGGTGTTCACCGTTCCAGACTCGGTCTTCACGGACAGGAAGGCGCTTCCGTGCAGCACGACCATGGCAACCGAGAGCAGACCGCAGAGCAACGCGAAGGGCGAGAACAATTGGAGCAGGCTGCCATCATAGAAATTCCGCAAGTCGCTGTCGTAGCGAAAGGGAATGCCCAGCAGTGTATTGCCGACCGCAACGCCGAAGACCAGCGGGGGCACCACGCCGCCGATAAACAGCGCCCAGTCCCAGCTTGAACGCCACAGCGCGCCGGGACGCTTGGATCGGTATTTGAAGCCGACCGGCCGCAGAATAAGCGAAGCCAGGAGCAGGAACATCGCGAGATAGAAGCCCGAGAAGCTCACCGCATAGACCAGAGGCCATGCCGCGAAAATCGCGCCGCCGCCGAGGATGAACCAGACCTGGTTGCCTTCCCAGGTCGGCCCCACCGTGTTGATTATCATCCGGCGTTCCGCGTCATTGCGGCCGACGAAGGGCAGCAAGGTCGCGACGCCAAAATCCCAGCCATCCGTCAGCGCGAAGCCGATGAGCAGGATGCCCATCAGCGCCCACCAGATGACGCGCAGGGTCATGTAGTCGAGAGGAATGTCGCTGGCACTCATGATGCTGGTCCTTTCTCAAGCCGCCATCGGCGTGGCGGGAAGGGCGACGGGCAAGGGCGCGGGATCTTCATGCACGGCATAGGGACCGCGCCGCACCGTGCGCAGGATCAAGCCGAATTCGACCACGGCGAGCGTGCCGTAGAGGAGCGTGAAGCCGACGATGGTGGCCCAAAGCGCGCCTCGGCTGAGCGAGGAGGCGGCGAGACCCGTTGGCAGCACACCGTCGATCGCCCATGGCTGGCGGCCGAATTCTGCGATGACCCAGCCTAGCTCGGTTGAGATCCATGGCAGTGGAATGCTGAGGGCGGCGATCCACAGGAACCAGCGTACATTGTAGCGTCGCAGGCTGCTCAGGATGAAGGCCGTCGCAAACAGCAGGATGAAGAACATACCGAGGCCGGCCATGATGCGGAAAGACCAGAACATGACGGGCACATCCGGCACCGTATCCCAGGCGGCATCGGTGATCTGTTGCGCCGTCGCGATGGTGGGATCGGGCATGGTTCGCTTGAGCAGCAGCGCATAGCCGAGATCCGCGCCATGAAGTTTCAGCGTGCCGAGCGCGGCGGCATCAGTTGGCGTCTGTTTCAACACCTGCACGGCCGCATAGGCGAGCAGGCCGGATTCGATCTTGTCCCGGTTTGACAGCACAAGCTCGGACATGCCGGTGATCTGCGTATCCAGGCTGCGCGTGCCGATGAGGCCCAGAACCCAGGGAATATGCACCGCATAGCGCGTGGTATGCGTGGCCATATCCGGCCAACCAACGAGCGTGATGCCTGCCGGCGCAGGCTCGGTATGCCAGGCGGCTTCGATGGCCGCGAGTTTCATCTTCTGGTTTTCGCCGATCGTATAGCCGCTCTCATCGCCGAGCACGACGACGGAGAGGGAGGCGGCGAGGCCGAAGGCGGAGGCGACGATCATCGAGCGTCGCGCGAAGGCGACGTGATGGCCACGCAGCAGGTAGATCGCCGAAATTCCCAGCACGGCCATGGATGCGATGACATAGCCGGCGCTGACGGTATGGACGAACTTCGCCTGTGCGGTCGGGTTGAACAGCACGGCGTAGAAGTCCGTCACTTCCATACGCATCGTCTGCGGATTAAAGCGCGCGCCGACAGGATTCTGCATCCAGCCATTGGCGATGAGAATCCAGAGCGCGGACAGATTGGTGCCGAGCGCCACCATGAAGGTGACGAACAGATGGCCGGGCTTGGATAGCCGCTGCCAGCCGAAGAACATCAACCCGACGAAGGTGGCTTCGAGGAAGAAGGCCATCAGCCCCTCGATCGCCAGCGGTGCGCCGAAGATGTCACCGGCATAGCGCGAGAAATATGACCAGTTGGTGCCGAACTCGAATTCCATCGTGAGACCGGTCGCGACGCCGAGGACGAAATTTATGCCGAAGATCACGCCCCAGAAACGCGTAATGGTGCGCCAGATCGGGCGTCCGCTCATCACATAGATGCTCTCCATAATGACCAGCATGAAGGACATGCCGAGCGTCAGGGGCACGAACAGAAAGTGATACAGTGCGACCAGCGCAAATTGGAGTCGTGAAAGGTCGACGATGCCGGGATCCATCGGATAAGCCGCTCCTGATCTGTCCCCGCCGAAGGGCCGAGGTTGCCCTTCCGTAATCTGAAGGTGCGGGCTTGGCCTTGATTTGGATCAAGGCCTGCGCGGCCGCCCTGCGGCACCTTGCGCTCATGGCACATGACGCTTCGGATCCATTGAAGGCACAACGCCGCGCCTGGTTGAAGGCGGTGGCGGCCGGTGGCGGCCGCAACAGCCGCATGGCGGGTTGGATGCTCATCCTCGACAGTCTCGCCGCCATCGGTTTCGCGGCGGCGCTCGCCTTCGGGTTAACCAGTCTGCCGCATGGTCTCAATGCCGCCTTGCCCTGGCTCATCCTCGGCGTCGCGAGTGCCGCCGCGCGCGGTGTGTGCGGCTTGATGTCGGCGCGTTTTGGCGCGGCGGCCGCGCGGGTCGCGAAGGCCGCGTTGCGGGACCGCATCGTGCGCGCGACATTGGCATTGCCCATTGGCTCTCGGCCCGCGACCGGCGCGCTGATGACGGCGGCGATCGACAAGGTGGAAACGCTGGATGGCTATATCGCCCGTTTCCTGCCGGCGAAAACGGCGGTTGCGGGCACATTGCTCGTGTTGATCGCGGCGGCATGGGCGAGCCTCGTCGGGGCCGCGATTCTCGCCTTCACCATGCTGCCGTTTGTGGTGCTTATGATCCTGGCCGGCGGGGCGGCTGCGGATAAGGCGCGCGCGCAGTTCGTGGCGATGATGCGCCTTGGCGCGCTCTTCGCGGACCGCATGCGTATCCTGCCGCTGGTGCTGGTTTTCCAGGCGGAGGACGCGGAAACGCAGCGGCTGACGGTGGCGGCGGATGAGCTACGCCGACGCACCATGGGTGTGCTGCGCATCGCCTTCATCAGCTCCGCCGGATTGGAGTTCTTCGCTGCCCTGTCGGTCGCCCTCGTCGCCGTCTATGTCGGCTTCAATTTGCTCGGGCTGCTGCCATCCTTCGTGCCGGAGCATCTGGTGCTCGGCCGCGCCTTCTTCGTGCTGGCTTTGGCGCCGGAATTCTATGCTCCGCTGCGTCGCATGGCTGCCGCCTATCACGACCGCCAGGCAGCCGAGACGGTGGCGGATGGTTTGATGGCGCTGGAAGCGATGGCGCCAGTTGCAGACATCGTAGCGCCTCGCTTGACCACGCCGCCGCGCATTCGCTTCGACCATGTCGGGTTGCGCTATCCCGGCGAAGACCGCGCGGCGCTCGCCGATTTGCACATCGATGTCGCACCCGGGCAAATCCTGGCCCTAGTAGGGCCGAGCGGTGTTGGCAAGACAACGGCGCTAAACCTGTTGCTCTGCCTGATGCCGCCATCGCATGGCGACATCACCATTGATGGTGCGCGTCTCTCGGACATGGGCGCATTGACGGCGTCGGTGTCCTGGATCGGCCAGGTGCCGGTGATCATGCCGGCCAGCATCGCCGCGAATATCGCGCTCTCCCGACCCGATGCGATACGCGCCGACATCGCAGCGGCGGCGGAACAGGCAGGCCTGGGCGCCATGCTCGCCGGTCGGCCGGAGGGGCTCGACACGATCCTTAATGAGCGTGGCAGCGGGCTTTCGGGCGGCGAGCGCCAGCGCATTGCCTTGGCGCGCGCGCTGCTCAAGCCGTCATCGATTCTGCTCATGGATGAGCCGACCGCGCATGTCGATGCGATGGCGGAAGGCGCGTTGATCGCCGCCATCAAGCGTGGTGCGCGGGGGCGCACGACGGTGATCGCCACGCATTCCGAGCGTCTGGCGGCGATCGCCGACACCGTCTTGCGATTGGAAATGGCATGACCGTTCTCGGCACCCTCATCGCTGCCGAGCGGCGGCGGCAAAGGCGCGGTCTCGCCCTCGCGGCTTTGGCGGCAGCGGTCGTGACCTCCGCTTCCGTGCTGCTGCTCGGCCTGTCCGGTTGGTTCATCACTGGCGCCGCCTTGGCCGGTATCGCGGGTCCGGTCGTCGCCAGCGCCTTCAACTATATGCTGCCCGCCGTCGGCATCCGCTTGTTCGCGATCCTGCGCACAGGCGGACGTTACGTGGAGCGGGTCGCAGGGCATGAGGCGGCGTTCCGTGCCCTCGCGCGTCTGCGTCCGGCACTGTTTCGCGCTATCCTTGCTGCACCCGTCGCTACGGCTTTGGGTCTGACCGTGGGCGATGCCTCGATGCGCATGGTGCAGGATGTGGACGCCATCGAGGCGCGTTTCGTGCGCCTCTCTGCGCCCTGGGGTGCGGTGGCCGGCCTCATTGCCGGCATGGCGCTGCTCATTCCCGCCGGCATCGCGCCTGCTGTGGCGACGCTGCTTGTGCTGGCAATGGCCGTGGTCGCGACATGGTTTTTGGCGCGGGCGTCCGAGACTTCGGGTCGTGCCGTGCAGCGCGCCAATGCGCGCCTCAAGCAGGAATACGCCACGATCGCCGCGGCCTCCGCCGAATTGCGTGCCTATGGCCTCGGCGATTGGGCCGCGACGCGTATTGCCACCGAAGGCGAGGCGCTGTTGACGGCGCAAGCCCGTGTCACGGCCTGGGGCGGCTGGTTCGCGCTCGTGCAGGGCGCGGCGCCGGGTATCGCCGCCATGGCGGCGCTTAGCTTGAGCGTGCATGCGCCGCTGCCATTGGCGGCGATGGCGGCCTTGGGTGCGGCGATGACCGTGGAGGGTGCCGGCGCCTGGCTGCGAGGATTTGAAGTGCGCGGAAGCCTCGCGGAATCCGAGGTGCGGCTCGATGCGGTCTTGAGCGCGACCGTTCCCGTGGTCACGCCACAAACCATGCGCGATCCGCCGGACATTGCGCTGTCATCGGCGCACTTCGTGCCGGGCACCATCGTCGGGCTGAGCGCGCCCTCCGGCAGCGGCAAGACGACGCTGCTGGAGCGGTTGGTGGGTCTGCGCGTCAGCGGCGACGCGCCCATCGCGGTCGGCGGCGTCGACATCGCCGAAGCGTCGACTGCTCAACTGCGGGCCTGCTTCGCCTATGCGCCGCAGGATGCGGCGCTGCTCTCGGGCACTGTGCGCGAAAACCTGTCGCTCGCGAGCCCTGCTGCGACGGAGGCGGAACTATGGGCCGCGTTGCAGGATGCTTGCCTGGATGAGCGTGTGAGGGGATTGCCTGCTGGCCTGGAGAGCTGGGTGGGTGAGAATGGCGCAGCCCTTTCGGGGGGCGAGCGTCGTCGTCTCGGCCTGGCGCGTGCCTATTTGCGCGACGCGCCCTGGATGTTGCTGGATGAGCCGACCGCCGGCCTTGACCTTATGACCGAGAGCCGGGTGATCGAAGCATTGCGGGCACGACTGGCGCGCAGCGGGCAGGGCGCCCTGATCGTGTCGCACCGTCCTGCACCTTTGGCGATCTGCCATGTGGTGCAGCACGGTGTGGACGGCCCCGCCGTCGCGGTCCCGTTAGGCGTCGCCGCCTGACGGCATCACGACCCGCCGAAAGGCGGTCCGCTTTTCGCATCGGGCGATTGCCGGGCATCGCCGATCTGTTTTGGCGTCACCTGACCCTGGCGGGCGCTGAACTGGCCGATGACGTAATTAGCGGCAGCCGCGAGTTCCTCGTTAGTATAGGCGCCCGTGAACCGATGCATGAACATCAGGCCGTGATCGGTGTCGATCTGGCTGCCGTTCGCCAACACCTGCACCATGTTGATGGCCGTCACGTCGCCGGTACTATGCGAACCACCCAGTGCGGCCCAGGGTGATTGCCGTCCGGTGCCGTTCGGCAGATGGCATCCGGCGCAGGCCCGGATGAAGATATGCTCCCCGAGCGACGCCGTCGTGATGGGCGTAACGGTCGCGGGCACGGCGCCCGGCCCATCCGACCGCGCGGGAATGCTGCGAAGATAGGTCACCATCGCGGCGATATCGTCCGGCTTCAGATAGCGCAGGCTGTATTCCACGGCCTCCGCCATGGGGCCGGAGGCCGGGCCATGGCCGGGCGCCTTGCCGGTCGAGAGGTATTCCGCCAAGGCGCCGTCGGACCAGGCGCCGAGGCCATGAACGGGGTCATTGGTCAGGTTATAGGCAAGCCAATTGGCTTGCACGGCACCGGCGAATTGCCGCCCACTTTTCGCCTGCATGAAGTTGCGGGGCGTGTGGCATTCGCCGCAATGGCCCAGAGCCTCGACCAGATAGGCACCGCGATTCCACGCCGCCGATTGCGAGGCATCGGTTTGCAGGCGCGAATCTGGGTTGTTGACGAGGTTCCAAAACACCATCAGCCAGCGCTGGTTGAAGGGGAAGCCAAAGTTGTTGGGCCGCGCTTCGGCATGAACCGCCGGCAGCGTGAAGAGATAGGCCTTGATCGACAGAGCGTCGTCATCGCTCATCTTGGTATAGGACGGATAGGGCATCGCCGGGTACAGATGCTGCCCGCGACGGCCGACGCCACGATGAATGACGCGCAGCCATTGCGCATCGGTGTATTGCCCAATCCCCGTCTCGGCATCCGGGGTGATATTGGGCGAGTAGAGCACGCCGAAAGGCAGTTTGAATTCACGACCGCCAGCGAAGGCGGTGCCGTTTGGCATGGTGTGGCAAGCGGCGCAATCGGCCGCCCGCGTCAGGTATTCGCCGCGCTGAACAAGATCGGACGGCGCTGCCTGGGCGACGACGGGAAGCCCGATCGTCAATGCGAGGGCGAGCAGAAAACGCCTCATGAGGACACCAACTGTCCCGTGCCGAAGGGTATTCGGCGCAAGCGCCGTCCCGTAGCGGCGAAGATGGCATTTGCGAGGGCGGGCGCGGCCGCGACCGTCCCCGTCTCCCCGATGCCGCCGATTTCACCGTCGGGATTGTGGACGATATGGACTTCGACCTTTGGCGCCTCATCGATTCGCATGATGCGGTAGTCGTGGAAGTTGCTTTGATCGACGCGGCCATTGGTCAGGGTGATTTCGCTGTACAGCGCCATCGTCAGACCGAAGATGAGGCCGCCCTGCACCTGCGCCGCCAAGGTATCGGGATTGACCACGGGTCCGCAATCCACCGCGACATCGGCGCGAATCAGCTGCACCTCCCCATCGCTGCCGACAGCGACTTCCAGCACCGTCGCCATATAGGTCTGGAAGGCATATTGTAGCGCCACACCACGGCCATGGCCCGCCGGCAAAGCGCCGCCCCAGCCGGATTTCTGCGAGACGAGATCGAGCACGCCGAGGGCGCGGGGATTCTTCGTCAGCAGCTTGCGGCGGAAGGCGATCGGGTCCTGCTTCGCGGCAGCCGCCAATTCATCCATGAAGCCTTCCATGACGAAGACATTATGGGTGGGCCCAACGCCGCGCCACCACAGTGTCGTGACGGCATCGGGCTCGGACTGAACCCAGGCGACCTGATGGGTCGGAAACTCATAGGGTGTATCGGCCGAACCTTCGACCGTATCAGGGTCAAGCTTGCCGCCCTCCTGCATACCCGGCGGTGCCCAGCGTGCCAGAACGGAGGAGCCGGTGGTGCGGTGCGACCAGCCGGTGACATTGCCGGAGGCATCGAGACCCGCCGAGATCTTGTCATAATAATACGGCCGATACAGATCGTGCCGAATATCCTCCTCACGCGTCCAGATCAGCTTCACCGGATAAGGAACGTGCTTGGCGATCCGCGCCGCTTGGGTGATGCTATCGACATCGAGGCGACGGCCGAAGGCGCCGCCCATGAACTGGTTGTAGACGCGCACACTGTCCTGCGGCAGGCCGGTTTCCTTCGCCACCGTCATTTGCGCGCGCACCGGCACCTGCGTGCCGACCCAAACATCGGCGCCATCGGGGCGGACATGGATGGTAGTGTTCATCGGCTCCATCGGCGCATGCGCCAGGAAGGGAAGCTGGTAGACGGCGTCATGCTGGGACGCGGCGCCTTTAATCGCGCCATCGACATCGCCGACCTTCTTGGCGATGAAGCCGTCCTTGTTCGAATCCTGGGCGAGGGTGGCGATCATGCCTTTGGTATCGGTTTGTCCGTTCGGCCCGTCATCCCAGACAGGGTTCGCGGCCTGCAACCCCTTCATCGCCGCCCACATGTGATCGCCAATGACGGCCACGACATTGTCGAGTTGCACGACGTCGCGCACGCCCGGCACGGCGCGGGCGGCTTTTTCGTCAATCCGCACCAGCTTGCCGCCCAGCACCGGGCTTGCAGCCACGGTGCCGATCTTCATGCCGGGCACCTTGATGTCCATGCCGAAGACCGAGGTGCCGTTGACCTTCGCCGGCGTATCCAGCCTACGCGGGGAGGTGCCGATGAGCTTGAACTGCGAGGAGGGTTTGAGCGCGACATGCGTCGGCACCGGCTGCTTGGCAGCGTCATTGGCGAGATCGCCGTAAGCAAGGGTCTGCCCGGTCGGCCCATGCACCACGCCGCGCGCAGCCGTGCAGGTTGACGGATCAACAGACCATTTCGCGGCAGCAGCGGCGATCAGCATCATTCGCGCGGCGGCACCGGCCTCACGCAAGGGCTTCCAACTGCCACGAATGGAGGCGGAGCCGCCGGTTGCCTGCTCCCCCAGCAACGGATCAGTATAGAGCTTGAGGTTGGGCGGCGCCGCCTCGACCATGATCTGGTCCATGCCGACTTCGAGTTCTTCGGCGAGCAGCGTCGATGCACCCGTGTAGATGCCCTGGCCGCATTCGGTATTGCGCATGATGAAGGTGATGACGCCCTTCGGATCAATGCGGATGAAGGCATTGGGCTCGAAATCGCCATCGAAATCCGGTGGCGTCATCGGCGTCGCCTGCGCCAGGTATTGTGACGCGCTGGCGGTGGAGATGAGATGCATGCCGATCATCAGACCGCCGCCCGTGGCGAGGGTTGCTTTGAGCAGGCCGCGGCGGGAGAGTGTACGGGGTGCGACGGCGTTCATCTCACGCCTCCGCCGCTGCATGGATGGCCGCGCGGATGCGCACATAGGTACCGCAGCGACAGATATTGCCGGCCATCGCCATGTCGATATCGGCGTCGCTCGGCTTGGGTGTTGCATCGAGCAGGGCGGTCGCGGCCATGATCTGGCCGGACTGACAATAGCCGCATTGGACGACTTCGTGGTCTAGCCAAGCCTTCTGGATCTTCGCACCGCTCGGCGTGTCCCCCACTGCTTCGATCGTGGTGATGGGCTGGCCCGCCACACTCGCGGCCGGAAGGAGGCAAGACCGCACGGCGTTGCTACCGACATGGACGGTGCAGGCGCCGCATTGCGCGATGCCACAGCCGAACTTGGTTCCGGTCATGCCGAGCACATCCCGCAGCACCCAAAGCAGGGGCATATCCGGCGGTACATCGACATCATGCGTGTTGCCGTTAATCATGAGTTGGAACATGCCGATGGTCCTTCCGCGTGAGCGCGATCGCCGGTCAACCTACCAGCATCGCGGAAGCATGAGCAGATCGCCCCTTCATCGGTGCGATCCATGCAGCCATATGGATTTTAAGAGATATCCGAGATGGCTTCTGGAACCTTCGGGGATTCGAAGGGCAGGGACGTGCCCGAGGCTGTCGCTGCCCGTTACACGATCCCGTGAAGGGATGCCGATTACGATTGCGATAAGGATGCCGTTATGCGCGCACAAACATTACGCTCCGCCCATCCCCTCGCGATCGGCATCTGGGATGTGGCAGCGGCTTCGGCGATTCCTGACGGTGGCTTGCTCGCCGTCCAGGTCGGGGAGCAGGCCTTGTTGCTCAGCCGTGTTGGTGAGGAGGTGCATGCTGTCAGCGGAACCTGCCCACACGCCGGCGCACCCTTGGCTGAGGGAGTCCGCTGCGGGCACCACATCGTGTGCCCGTGGCACAAGGCGAGCTTCGATCTGCGCACGGGCGCCCGCATGGAACCGCCGGCGGTGGACGGTCTGCGGCGGTTTCCGGCACGCATTGTGGGCGGACGCGTGCTGCTGACACCGCCGGGCGACCTGACAGAGCCGGTCGCAGGCCCCGCAGACAGCCGTTGCTTCGTTATCCTGGGCGCCGGCGCGGCGGGGCAATCCGCCGCGCAGACCCTGCGCGCGGAGGGCTTTGGCGGCCGCCTGGTGATGATCAGCCGTGAGGATGCGCTGCCCTATGACCGCACCATCCTGAGCAAATACACCCTCTCTGGCCAAGAAGGCGGTGAGAAGACGCCCTTGCAGGAGGCGTCCTTCTACGAGCGTCATCGCATTGAGCGTCGCATGGCGGAGGTGACGCAACTCGACACCGTCGCGGGCAGCGTGTCCTTCGAGGATGGCAGCATGCTTGCCTATGACGCCGCACTTGTGGCGACAGGGGGTGTGCCCCGCCGGCCCGATCTGCCCGGGGCGGAGCTTGCGGGGATCTTCCTGCTGCGCGCCCCGGCCGATGCCGAGGCGATTCTGGCGGCCACCCAGAGCGCCCGGCATGTGGTCGTGGTCGGCGGCGGGTTCATTGGCATGGAAGCGGCGGCGAGCCTTCGGGAGCGGGGGCTCGACGTGACCGTCGTCCTGCCTGAGGCGGTGCCCTTCGAAAAGCAGGTCGGGCGGGATATCGGCGCCGTGTTCGCGCGCCTGCATGAGGAGAAGGGCGTGGTGCTGCGCAGCCACCAAACCGTCGCGGCGTTTGAGGGCGAGGGGCGGGTGCGGGCGGTTCTGTTGGAGGGTGGGGAGCGTATCGCCGCCGACCTGGTTGTGCTGGGTTCGGGCATCACCCCGGCGACCGGCTTCATCCAGGGACTCGACATGACGGACGACGGCGGAGTCGCAGTGGACCGGTTCCTCTGCGCCCGCGACGGGCTTTACGCCGCTGGCGATCTGGCGTCCTTCCCGATTTTTGGGGACGGCCCGGACACCCGGATCGAGCATTGGCGCGTGGCCCAGCAACAAGGGCGGGCCGCTGCGCTGAACATGCTCGGCCGCCGCGTGGCCTTCGAGGCCGTGCCCTATTTCTGGACGATCCACTTCCTCAAGCGTCTCGACTATGTCGGGCACGCGACCGAGTGGGACGATATCCTTGTTGATGGCAGCTTAGAAAAGCCCGAATTCGTAGCGCTCATGGTCAAAGGGGGCCGGGTCGTGGCTGCACTCGGCTGGGACCGGGACGCGGATATGGCGCGGCTGCTGTGCCTGCTGGAACACCGTCGGGATTGGGCACCGCATGCCCTTCTGGCCGCGCTGGCCAAGGTGCCGTCGGTCACGTGAGAGCCCATGTTTCCGGGGGTGCTCACGTTTTCGCGAACTTGAAAAAGCCCGAGATTGCGTGACATTGGGGCGCGGCCATGCTTCCTGCACCCCTCACTCACGTCAGGACGAAACTCTATGACCTTTAACGAACTCATCGATCACGTGGCTAAGACGACCGGTATGGGCAAGGAAGGCGTCAAGAAGATTCTCGACACCACTGTGCATACCCTGGTCGAGCAGGCGAAGGCCGGCGAAGACGCCGTCATCGCCGGCTACGGCCAGTTCAAGGTGAAGGACACCCCGGCTCGCCAGGGTCGTAACCCCGGCACCGGCGCGACCATCGAAATCGCCGCCGCCCGCAAGGTTGCCTTTACGCCCGCGAAGGCCCTCAAGGACGCCTTGAAGGCCTAAGACCCGCGTCTCGTGGCGGAATACGCTCCGCTTTTCCGCCCTACGCGCGCCATGCCTGTAGGGCGAAAATCGTAGCGCATTCCGCCGGCGGACTCAGAACTCCCGCCAATTGCCGCTGCCCTCAAAGGCGGCGGCGGCGGCGTAGATGGTGCTCTCGTCCCAATGCTTGCCGATCAGCATGGCGCCCACGGGCAGCCCGTCACTGAGGCCGCAAGGGATCGACATGGCCGGATGGCCCGTCACATCCGTCGGCGCCGTATTGGCGATCATCTCGAAAGCCCGCATGACATAGGTGGTCAGATCGGCATCGGCGTCGGGAATGGGCGTCGCGACCATCGGCAAGGTCGGCATCAGCAGTAAATCATACTGACCAAGCGCCGTGTCATAGGCAGCGCCGAGACGACGGGCGATGTTCTGCGCCTTGGCGTAGAAACGTCCGCGGTAATGCTTGGTGAAATACTCCCCGACGAACATGCTGATCTTCAGTGAGTCCGAAAGATCATTGGCGCGCTCCCGCCAGGACGCATGCGCATCCATCAGGCCGACATTGTATTGGCCCTTCCAATTGAAGCCCATGCCGTTGCCATGCATCATCTGCACTTGCAGACCCTCGTTTCCGATCGGTGACCAGATGTCCTTGCCGATTCGATGCATGGGCACGGACACCTCTTCGACGACCGCACCCAGTTCGGCGAAGCGGGCGCCGGCGGCACGCACCTTCGCGTCGACACCCTCCTGCGAATTCGCCCAGCCAAAGCCTTCCGTGACGATGCCGATGCGCATGCCCTGCACACCGCGCCCCAGCGCCTCGGTATAGCGCGCGGTCTTGCAGCCGGCCTGGCGCGGGTCCAGCCCGTCCGGCCCCGCCAGCACTTCCAGAAGCAGCGCATTGTCGGCGACCGTCGCGGTCATCGGGCCGGTATGGTCGATCGTCGTTTCGATCGGCATCACGCCGGTATAGGGCACCAGACCCCAGGTGCCTTTCATGCCGTAAATGCCGCAGAAGGAGGCGGGGATGCGGATCGAGCCGCCCTGGTCTCCGCCAATGGCGAAATCGACGTCCCCGGCGGCGACGAGAGCGGCCGAGCCGGAGGAGGAGCCACCGGCCGAATAGCCCCGCTTATGCGGGTTATGCACGGGGCCGAGTGCGCCGGTATGGCTGCCGCCGGACAGGCAGAAGGCCTCGCAATGCGCCTTGCCCAGAATCGTGGCGCCGGCATCCAGCATGCGCGTGACGATGGTCGCATCCTGATCGGGCATATAGCCTTCGAGTGTGGCGGAGCCGTTCATCATCGGCACACCGGCGAGGCAGACATTGTCCTTCAGCGCGACGGTCTTGCCGAGCAGCGGCCCGCTTTCGGCGCCTTTGACGATGGATTTGACATACCAGGCGTTGTGCGGGTTTTCGGCGCCGATGGGCTGATAGCCCGGCGTGCGCGGATAGGTGACGATGGGCTTCTCGTCGGGCAGTTCATCGACGATCGTGTAGGACGCGACGGCCGCATCCATGAGGCTGTGGAACTCCAACAGCCGTTCCGGCGTCAAGGTCATGCCAAGGTCGAAGACAATATCTTCAAGCTGGGAAAGGGTCGGTTTCTCGATACTCATCTCGTTGCGTCTTTCACAAAAAGCCTATCGCCTGGGGTCGCTTTATCTCGATCTCGATAAAGGACAGGAAATGGTCTGAACCGTTCATCACGTCATGCTCAATGCCGGGCGGCCGATCGTAGCTCTGCCCCTTTTCGAGATGCACATCGGTCACTTCATGTCCGTTATGGACACGCAATGTTCCCGCCATCAGCATCACGACGAAATAGGGCCAGCCATGAACGTGCCAGCCGGTGACGGCGCCCGGTGCGAAATCCCATCGCGTGATGCGCAGGTCCTCGTCATCGCGTTGAACGACGGGCACCGCCGGAATGGTGCAGGTGAAGGCCATGGCTATGCTCCAATCGGAGCCTTAGCATCCGACGTTTTGCCTGGGGCGGCAACATGGCTGGTTAGGTTTTCATCATTTGTCCGGATTTCCCCGCGCATTGTTCAGGAAATGAGCAGTCGAGACTCAGGCATTTGCGAGATCGCCTCTTTGTTTGGCGCACCCTTGGGCATCGGGCCCGGCGGGGCCGGGTGGCATAGGCCTTGCATCAGCAAAGGTGAGATTGGCCGCGTGCGGCAGATCCCTGACCCTCTCGCTTGCCCATTACCCTAAGGACATTCGCATGGACCGATCGACCACTACGCGCCGCGGCTTCGTGAAGATGGGGGCCGCCGTTGGCGCCGCCACACTGGCGACGCCGTTCATTGCCCGCAACGGGCTTGCCGCGACGCCGATCAAGGTCGGCTGCCTGCTCGACCAGTCCGGCGCGCTTGGCGTCACCGGCCAGCCGATGCTGCAAGCGACGCAATACGCGATCTCCGTCATCAACGACGCCGGCGGTCTTCTTGGGCGCCCGCTGCAGCTCATTACCTACGACACACAGTCCAGCATGCAGCTCTACACCCAGTATGCGCAGCAACTGGCGCTGAAGGATCGGGTCGCCGTGGTGCATGGCGGCATCACCTCCGCGTCCCGCGAAGCCATCCGCCCTGTCTTCGACCGTTTCAAGACGCTGTATTTCTACAATACCCAGTACGAAGGCGGTGTTTGCGACCGCAACATCTTCTGCACCGGCACCACGCCCGCGCAGACGGTGAGCAAGATCGTGCCCTATACGATGAAGAATTTCGGCAAGAAGGCCTATATCGTCGCGGCGGATTACAACTACGGTCAGATCACGTCCAAGTGGATGACGAAGTATACGCGTGAGGCCGGCGGCAGCATTGCTGAGATTGACTTCTTTCCGCTCGACGTCACGAACTTCTCGGCCGCCATCGGCAAGATCCAGCAGGCCTCGCCGAATGTCGTGCTGTCAGCGCTGGTCGGCGCCAACCACTTCGGCTTCTACCGCCAGTGGGCCGCCGCCGGCATGAAATCCAAGATCCCCATGGCCTCCTCGACCTTCGGCATCTCTAACGAGCTGAACACGATGGATGCGGCCACAACCGAAGGTATCGTGACCGCCTACGGCTGGTATCCGACAGTGCCGACGCCCGAGACCAAGGCCTTCCAGGACGGCATGACGAAGATGTTCGGCGCCAAGCTGCCGATGTTGAGTGAGCTGGCATCGGCCTCCTACGAAGGCATGATGTTCTGGGCCGAAGGCGTGAAGAAGGCTGGCACGGTCGATCGGGTCAAGGTCATCGACGCGCTGGAAAGCGGCCTGTCGATCGATGGTCCGGCCGGCAAGGCGGTGATGGATCCGGCGACCCATCATGTCATTCACAACACATTCCTCGCAAAGCCCGTCAATCGCGTCTGGAGCATCATGGACACCTTCCCGGCCGCCCCGCCGGCCGATACCGCAGCCGTCTGCGACTTGCTGAAATTCCCGCGCACCGACAAGCAGTTCATCGTCGACGTGAAGAGCTGATTGCGGGCGCGGGCGGAGAGGGAGACGGCGGCATGGACCTGACAGGGCTCCTCGCGTTCAATGTGTTGGTTGGGGTCGGAACCCTTGCCTTGATCACCGTCGGCCTCGGCGTGATCTATGGCATGATGAAGATCATCAACCTGGCGCATGGGGAATTCATGATGCTGGGCGCCTATGCGACCTATGTCTCCACCTCCGCCGGCCTGAATATCTGGATCGCCATGCTGGTTGTGGCGCCCCTGTTCGTCGGCCTCGTCGGGCTGGTGATCGAGCGCACGATCATTCGCTTTCTCTATGGCCGAATGATCGACACCATGCTGGCGACCTGGGGCCTCAGCCTTGGGTTGATCGGCCTCACGACAAGCATCTTTGGCAATGACCCGCGCGGAGTCTCGACCCCGCTGCATAGCTTCGCGATCGGCCGCTTCGATGCGAGCCTATATGGCATCGTCATCATCGTGGTGGCTGTCGCGGCGCTGGTGGGGCTGTTCGCCATGCTGCGCGGAACGCGGTTCGGTCTGATTGTGCGCGCAACGATGCAGAACCCGAACATGGCAGCGGCGCTCGGTGTGGCACCGCCGATGATCTATATGGCGACCTTCGCGCTGGGCGCGGCGCTGGCGGGTCTTGCCGGCGGCGTGCTGGTGCCGATCTCGGGCGTGTCGCCGGTGATGGGCGCGGCTTTCATCGCCAAAGCCTTTATCACCGTGCTGGGCGGCGGCGCTGCCATCGTCACCGGCACCGCGCTCGCCTCCACCCTCTTTGGCATCATCAATGAACTCGTGTCCTTCAAATCCACGCCGGTGATCGGCGAAGTGGCCCTGCTGCTCGCGGCGGTGGTGATGATCCGCGTGCTGCCGCAAGGCATCACCGGTCGCTTCCTGAAGCGCAGCCTGTGAGCGCCGCCATGACACCACGCCGCAAGATGCCCGCCATTTCGGCCGGCTTCATCTCCGTCGTCATCGTCGGCATCGTGCTGCTGCTCGGCTTGCCCTATTTGACCGACACCTTTGGCCTGTTGCAGATGACGGTCTTCGCGGCCATGGCGATCTTCGCCCTCAGCCAAGGTTTCGTTTGGGGCTTCGGCGGCATTCTGTGCTTCGGCCAATCCGCCTTCCTCGGCCTCGGTGGCTATGCCTATGCCGTCGCTGCCCTGAATATGGGCGACACGACTTGGCCGGTCATCCTGTCCGTCATCGTGCCGATGCTGTTCGCGGCGCTGCTCGGCTATTTCATGTTCTACGGTCGCATCAGCGACGCCTATATCGGCGTCATTACGCTGACCGTGACGATCATCCTGTTCAATCTGATCAACTCGACCTCGGGTGACATCTACCACATCGGGGCCGCGCCGCTCGGCGGCTTCAACGGCATCCCCTCTGTGCCGGCGCTGAACATCCCCGGCCATCCCGACGATCAGCTCGATCCGCAGGGGCTGTGGTATGCGGCGATGGGCGCGCTGATCCTGTGCTATGTCATCCTGCGCATGATCCTCGCCAGCCGGTTCGGCCGCGTGGTGGTGGCCATTCGCGAGAATGAAACGCGCGCCCAGTTGCTCGGTTACGATCCCCGTATGTTCAAGCTGCTGACCTTCGTCATCGGCGCCGGCGTCGCCGGACTCGCGGGCTGCGTCTATACCAACTGGGGCGCCTTCATCAGCCCGACCGTTTTCAACCTCACCATGTCCGCGCAGGTGATCATCTACGTGCTCATCGGCGGCCTCGGCACCTTGGTCGGGCCGATCCTCGGCGCGGTCGGCATCCAGTATCTGATCATCCTGGCCGGCGGCCAGCACGTCATCGATCCGAACCTGTTGCTCGGCGTCGTCCTCGTAGCCTTCGTGCTGCTGGTGCCGCAGGGTCTGGTGCCGGTCGTGCGGAACGTCTTTCTCCGCTTCCGCCCCATTCGGCGAGAGGTACCGGTGATGACGCCTGAACCGCCGCTTTCCGGCCATGCGGAGCCGGGGCAATGAGCGTTCCTCTATTGGAGGCTCAGGGCGTCACCATGCGCTTTGGCGGTGTCGCCGCCGTGCAGGAGGTGAACTTCGTTCTGAAGGAAGTGGAGCTGCGCTGCCTGATCGGCCCCAATGGCGCCGGCAAAAGCACCTTCTTCAAGATCCTGACAGGCCAGCTGAAGCCCACGGAAGGCGTCATCCGCTTTCGCGGCAAGGACATCACCGGCATCAACCCGCATGAAATCGCGCGCCTCGGCGTCGGTATCAAGACGCAGGTGCCCAATGTCTTCAACGGCCTGACGGTGCGCGAAGGCATCGGCATCGCGGCCGGCCGGAAAAAGTCCATGCGGCGGGCCAACCAGATTGTGGAGGAGACGATGGATCTTCTCCAGCTCACGCCGATTGCCGATCTGCTGGTGGGGCAGCTCGCCCACGGCCAGCGCCAATGGGTCGAGATCGCGACGGTGCTGGCTCAGGAACCGGAACTGATCCTGCTCGATGAACCGGCAGCGGGCATGACGCATGAGGAGGTTTTGCGCACCTCCAAGCTGATCCAGATGATCAACCAGAAGCGGGCGCTGATCGTGGTCGAGCACGATATGCAGTTCATTCGCATGATCGCCAAGACGGTCACCGTCTTCAATCGCGGTCGCATTCTGATCGAGGATCAGGTGGACGCCGTGCTCGCCGATTCCCAGGTGCGGGACGTCTATCTTGGAAAGCAGGCCCACTAATGCTCCAGGTCACCGATCTTCGCTCCGGCTATGGTCGCATTCCGATCCTGGCCGGCATCACCCTCTCGGTCGCGGCGGGGGAGTTCGTCGGGATTCTTGGCCATAACGGCATGGGCAAATCGACGCTGCTGCGCACGCTGATGGGCTATTTGCCGGCAACCGGCGGGGATATTACCTTCGAGGGCCGCAGCCTGAAGGCGCTGTCACCCACGGCCCGTGCGCGCCTCGGCATCGGCTATGTGCCACAGGGTCGTGAGATTTTCCCGAGCCTGAGCGTCTATGAAAACCTGCGCATGGGCTGCCTCCTTGCCAAGCAGGATGAGAAATCGACGATCCAGAGCATCCTTCAGGACTTTCCGAGGCTTGAGCGATTGCTGGAACGACCGGGCGGCGCGCTGTCGGGCGGTGAGCAGCAGCTTCTCGCCCTCGCGCGGTGCCTTTGCGGTGCGCCGAAGTTCATCTTGCTCGACGAGCCGACGGAAGGCATCCAGCCCTCGATCATCGAAGAAATGATTGAAACATTGCAGCGCCTCGGCCAGCAACGGTCGCTCACCATCTTGCTGGTGGAGCAGAATCTGAACTTCATCACCGCGCTGTCGCAGCGGGTGCTGATCCTTCAGAAGGGACTGATCATCCGCGAAGTGCCGCCCGATGTCGCGAAGGATCGCGTGATGATGGAAGAATATGTCGGCATGGTGTGAGGCGGCGTCAGGCACCTTTGGGTGGCGTGAACAGCGCAGCCTGCATGCCGGCGATGGCATCCTCGGAAAAGCGGTCCATCGCCGCCGGGCGGCCGAGCAGGTAGCCCTGCACCAGATCGGCACCCTGCGTGCGGATGATCGCAAGCTGATCCTCGGTTTCCACGCCCTCGACTGTGACGGTAAGCCCGAGGTTGTGGCCGAGTGCGATGATGGCCTTGACGATCGTCGTGGCTTCTTCCCGGTGGCCGAGGTCTGGCACGAAGGATTGGTCGATCTTGATTTTGTCGAAACGAAACAAGCGCAGATAGCTGAGCGCCGAATAGCCGGTTCCGAAATCATCCAGCGCCAGGCGGATGCCCATGCTCCGCAGGCTCGACAGGATTGTCACGGCCCGCGCGGCGTCATCGATAAAGACACCTTCGGTGATTTCGATTTCAAGACGCGCAGGATCGAGACCGGTGCGGGCGAGGGCGGCGGCGACGATCGCCGGCACATCCGACGTGCGAAACTGAATCGGGGAGACGTTTACGGCAACACCGCGCGGCACTGGCCATGATGCCGCCGCAGCGCATGCCGCATCGATCGTCCAATGGCCAATTTGGCTGATCGCGCCGCTTTCCTCTGCAAGGGGGATAAAAGCACCCGGCGAAATCAGGCCACTTTGGGGATGTCGCCAGCGCAACAGAGCCTCGAAAGACGGCACATCGCCGGTGTGGCAATTCACCACGGGCTGATAGACGAGTTCTAATTCCCCGCGCTGGCTCGCATCCCGCAGTTCCTGCTGCAATTGCCGGCGTTCGAGCGTGGCGTCATTGGTGGACGCCTCAAAAAAGCGGACCGAGCCAAGGGCCGCGTCCTTGGCCTGATCCACGGCGGCGGCGGCGGCGCGGAGAAGCGCTTCCGCATCATCACCGTCACCCGGATACATGGCGACTCCGATCGAGGCGCCGATGGAGATATGCGCCCCGTCGAACAGAATGGGCCGGTCAAGCGTCCCCAGCAGCCGGTTTGCGAAGGTCGAAACCCTGCCGGGCATCTCTGCATGGGTCAGAACGATCGCGAATTCGTCCCCGCCGATGCGGGCCAGCGTATCCGTGGCGCGCAAGGCCTGTTTCAGGCGCTGGCCGACCTCGATCAGCACGGCGTCACCGGCGGCATGACCGACCACGTCATTGATCGGTTTGAAGCGATCGAGATTGAGATGCAGAACGGCGACGCTGGTGGAATCCTGAACCGCAGCCTGCATGGCGCGGCCCAATCGCTCCCGCAACAGGAACCGGCCCGGAAGGTCTGTCAGACGGTCATGATGGGCAAGGTGCTCGATCCGCGCTTCGTTCCGTTTGCGCTCGGACAGATCCCGCAAAGCGATTGCCGTCGCGCCAGCGCCCTGGAACTCGATTCTGCGGCTAGAGAACTCGACCGCGACCTGCTTTCCGGTCGCGGTCGTAATCGCCATCTCCTCCGGCCAATTCTCCTCGACATCATCCATTTGGTCCCGAAGCAGGACAGGCACGCTGTTTTTGGCAAAGAGCCGTTCGATCGGCATGCCGACGATCTCTTGAACGGGCATGCCGAACAGGCGCGCGCCCGCGCTGTTCACTTCAAGAACGATGCCATGGCGCAGGATCATCATGACTTCATGGGCGAGATCGTTGAGCACACGCATGCGGGTGAATTCCTGCATCGTGCGTTCTGCGAGATGCCTTTCGACGAGCGTCGCCGCCAGGCTGATCGCGAGCAGGACTGCGCTGACCGCCGCCACCGCAAGGGCAAGAATGCCAGAACCGAGCACATTGCCGCCGGTCGGCAGAGCCGGGCCCGGCACGACCCGAAGAGCGGCCATGCCGATGAAATGAAGCGTGAAGACCGACAGGCCGAGCCAAAACGAGACTTCGATCTGGCGCAGGAGCGTCCCGGCATGTCGGGCGCGCCCCAGCGCCAACATTGCAAGAGCAAGGCCGCATGCGATGGAAAGGGCGACACCTTCGTGGGAAAAGGCAAGATGTCCCGGCAGCCGCATCGCGCTGACGCCGGTATAATGCATGCCGGCGATGGCGAGGCCGAGGATCGCGCCGCCCAAGACGACGCCGACAAGCCGCAAGGCGATCAGCCGCCAGACCAGGAACGCGATCAGCACGCCCCCCACGGCGATGGCGATCGAGGCAACCGTCGTCCTCACATCATAAGCGATGGGCATCTGCCGCATGAAGGCGAGCATGGCAATGAAGTGCAGCGTCCAGATGCTGCAGCCGAATACGGCGGCGGCGGCGATGAGCCAGCTGATGGCGGCCCGCGCCGGAAGGGCCTGCGCCCGCGTGATGAGCGTGACGGTGGAAAAGCTGCCGAGGCCGCAGATCAGCGCCGCCACAAGGACAAGTCGAAGGTCATGGTCCCGAATGATGCACGTGATACCTTGATACATCTACGACTTCGGTCTGCAGGCGGGATTGGTCACAATTGGTTTAGGTCCTAGAGGTGCTGCTACATTAGGAGGAATTGCGCATTTGGATGCACAACCAAGACCATCGTAGAGGCGGCTTTCTTCCTAAGCGGTTATCGGCTCATGCACGGGTTCGGTTCAGGACCATGGGTCGCCCTGTCCGTGGTAAGATGACAGCCCAGGGTGGGGCTTGCGCATGGATTTTGTTGTGCGGTGTCAGTCTGCCGTCACAGCCTGCCATGCAGCTGCGCTTATACGCCCTCATTCACAAGGATAATCGGCAATGGCGAGCTTCCCCTATCGCACCGCACTGATCATTGGCGCGGGCGCCGGCATCAGCGCCTCTCTGGCGCGCGCTCTCACCGACGCCGGCCTCGGCGTCGGGCTCGCGGCCCGAGGCGTCGATAAACTGGCGCCGCTGGCGGCCGAGACGGGTGCCCTGACCTTCGCCGCTGACGCAGCCGACCCCGCCTCGGTCGCAGCGCTATTCGCGGCAGCGGATGCCCAACTCGGCACGCCCGATCTCGTCATTTACAACGCCGGCGCGCGCGCGCCTGGCCCGATCGCTGATCTCGACCCCGAAACGGTCCGCCAGTCGCTCGCCGTGACCGCCTTCGGCGGGTTCCTGGCCGTGCAGCAAGCCGCGCGCCGCATGATCCCGCACCGGCATGGCGCCATCCTGCTGACAGGCGCGACCGCCAGCACCAAGGGATTTGCACTCTCCTCCGCTTTCGCCATGGGTAAGTTCGCCTTGCGCGGGCTGGCGCAGAGCGCGGCCCGCGAACTCGGCCCGCAAGGTATTCACGTCGCCCATTTCATCATCGACGGCGGAGTGCGGAGCGCCGCGCGGCCTGATCCTGAGGGACGGCCAGACAGCATGCTGTCTCCGGATAGCGTGGCCCAGACCTATCTCGATGTGCTGCGCCAGCCGCGCGACGCCTGGTCGATGGAAGTGGAACTGCGGCCCTGGGTGGAGAAGTTCTGAGGTCCGCGCAAGTCTCGTTCGCGCTTACTCCCACGTCATGCTCTGCCTGCGCAGAGCATGACGAAGAGACTTGGATCACGGATCAACCTGATCGATCGAGCCCTAACGCACCCAGGTCAGCGTCGAGCCCCGCCGGACGGAGACGAGTTCGGCGAGGATCGACAGCGCGATCTCCGGCGCGGTGACGGCGGAAATCGGCAGGCCCACGGGCCCTTTGATGCGCGCCAGGCTATCCGGCGCGTGGCCGAGTTCGGCCAGCCGGCCCAGCCGGGTCGCGTGCGACTTCCGCGAGCCCAGGGCGCCGATATAGAAGGCCGGCGACCGCAAGGCGCGATCCAGCGCAGGATCATCGAGCTTCGGATCATGCGTGAGCGCGATGACCGCGCTTCGGGCGTCCAGCGCCACCAGGTCCAACGCCTCGTCCGGCCAATCCTGCATCATGGCAATACCCGGAAAGCGCTCCTCCGTCGCGAGCGCCGGGCGTGGGTCGATGACGATGGTGGCGATGCCCAGAGGCTCGGCCAGACGCACCACCGCCTGGGCGATATGGACCGCGCCGATGATGAAAAGCCGCAGCGGTAGGTTATGGACATGCAGGAACCACTGCGTGCCACCAATCTCGACCGTCTCGTTGCGGTCGGTTTCGAGCGCCCGTGCCGCGACTTGATTGAGAGCGGCATCCGCGTCCGGCGAGGGCAGAATATGCTGCGCGCCATCTGGCAGGCGGGTCGCCAGCACCAAGGGCCGCTTGTCGGTTTCGGCCTGAAGCAAGGCCGCCCTGATCTCCGGCGTCATTCCACCTCTTCCACGAAGACCGTCAATCGACCGCCGCAGGCGAGACCGATTTCCCAGGCTTTCTCGTTCGACACGCCGTAGTCCAGCACTTGCGGGCGATGGTTGGTCAGTGTGGCGAGACCTGCTTCGGCCACCGCGCTTTCGACACAGCCACCGCTGACGGAGCCGATGATCCGGCCACTTTCGGCCACCGCCATCTGGCTGCCGACGGGCCGGGGCGAACTGCCCCAGGTGGCGATGACAGTGGCCAGGGCCACACGCTCCCCCTGATCGCGCCAGGCGCTGACCTGGCTGAGAATATCTTCCAATCCACCGCTCATGATGATGTCCCCGTCTTCGCGTCCGTCTTCATCTTATTTAGGGCGGGCATCGGTCGGGGCCAAATGGCTTGCGGCCCGCTGCGTCGGGCGCCGACGTTCCCTCACGATCTCCGCCAGGATCGACAGCGCGATCTCCTCAGCCGTGACCGCACCGAGATCGAGCCCCGCCGGCGCATGCAGCGCATCAAGCCACGGGGCCGCGCAGCCTTCCGCCTGGAGCGCCGCCTTCAGCACCGCGACCTTGCGCGCGGAGCCGACGAAGGCGGTGTAGCGCGCGCCAGTCGCGAAGGCGGCCTTCAAAGCCTCAGAATCGCCACGGCCCTGGGTCGCGACGACGATGAACTCATCGGTGGTCGCCCGCGCGCCTGTATAGCCATCCGCCAGCGCCTCTGCGGCGGCAAAGGCCGCGTGATCCGTCGCCGGTGCTTCGATCGCCACCTCAAATCCCATCAGCGGCGCCAGGGTGGCGAGCGCCATCGCAACCGGGGAGGCGCCGCAGATCCGCAGGCGCGGCAACGGCAACACCGGTTCCACGAAGACGTCCATGGTGCCCTTGCTGGCGCAGAAGTTGCGCGCGAACTGCACGCCGTTTCGCGTCTCACCGGCTTCGACCTGGCTTTCGCGCAGCTGCTCCTCCGGCTGGACGGAGACGAGGCGCGGCTGGCCATCGGCCAGGGCGTCCTTGGCGGCACGCAGCACCGCGCCACGCGCGCAGCCGCCGCCGATCCAACCCGCACCGACTGTGCCATCCGCCAGGATCACCGCCTTGGCGCCGGCCTTGACGGCGGTGGCCGAGACCGTTCGGACCACGGTCGCGAGGGCATAGGGTTCGTGACGCCGCTTCATCGCGGCAATGACATCCGCCATGTCGGCCAGGACCGTCATGGGCGATCCGCCAGCGCGCGGGCTTGCAGCGCCGCGTACTCGTCCGGCGTGTCGCAGTCCCTGATAAACGCCTCATCGCCCAGCTCGATTTTCGCGACGAGATCGGGATGGCTGTCGATCAGTCTGCGGCAGCCGACATTCAGGCCGCCGTTGGCAATTTCAGGAATGTGGTGGGCTGCGAACATCACCGGGTTGCCGCGTGCCCCGCCGCTGAAGGGCACGAAGATCGACTTTCCCGCCTCCGCCGTCGTGTAGGCGTCGCGCAGAGCGCGAAGATGGGCCGGCGTCAGCAAGGGCTGGTCGCCGAGCACGACCATAACGGCCTGGCAGAATTCGGTCAGGGCGCGGATACCGGTGATCACCGATCCCGGCTGGCCCTCGGCATAGGCCTCGTTATGGACGAAGCGCACCGGCAATCCCTCCAGCGCCGTGACCACATCCCCCGCCCGATAGCCTGTGACGACGACGACCTCCGCCGGTGGAATGCCGAGCACCGCGCGCACCACGCGCCGCACCATCGGTTCCCCACCGACATCGAGCAGCAGCTTGTGCCGCCCCTCCATGCGCGAGGAGAGGCCGGCGGCGAGGACCACGGCGGAAACGATCGGTGTCACAGCACCTCCAACAACGACCCGAGCGCTGCCTCCAGAGTCTTCAACGAATTGGCTGCTGCGAAGAGATCGACATGGGGCAGGGCTTCCCGGATACCGCGCGCCAAAGGCTCATAGCGCGGATCGGCCTTGGCCGGATTGAACCAGGCGATGCGATGCGCGCGCCGCGACAGGGCCGCCATTTCGGCGCCGAGCACACCGGCCGGTCCGGTATCGTAGCCGTCACTCGCGATGATGACGACGGTACGCGAATTGACCAGCCGGCCATGCTGCCGGTTGAAGGCGGCCAGGCATTCGCCGATACGCGTGCCGCCGGCCCATCCGGCCGACAGCAGTTGCAGGCGTTCCTGCGCCCGCCATGGGTCGGGATCGCGGAGCGCATCCGACACATGGGTGAGTTGGGTGTGGTACAGGAAGACGTGGACATCGCCGAGTTCCAGGGCCAGCGCCCGCGCGACGCGCAGGTAGAAAAAGCTGACCAGGGACATCGACCGGCTGACATCGAGCAGCAGAACCAGGCGTGGCCGGACGCGGCGCGGCACCCGGAACCGTAAATCGTTGGGCGACCCGCCGCTCGCGACGCTCAGTCGCAAGGTGCGCCTCAGGTCGATGCGGCTGCCCCGCGCGCGGCTTTGCTCCCGCCGTGTGCGCAAGCGCTTGATCCGGCTGGCGAAGCTGCGAATGGCGGTTTCGATCGCATAGGTTTGCAGCTTGTCGTTCAGCGATCGGAAATCGGCATCCGCGATGCTGCGGGCGGCACTGGCGCCATCGCGCGCCGTGTCGTCACCGGGCAGGCCGGTGTCATCCTCCGCCTCGTCTCGCTGTAACACAGGCCCGGCGCGGCCGGCCTGGCTGCCGGCTTCATCCGAGAAGGCCACCTGTCCGGCCCCGCCGGCGCGGCTTTCGACCAGCGCCTTGCGATTGGGCGGCATCCAGTAGCTGTCGAACAGGTCGTCGAACCGCGCCCAATCATCGGCGCGGGCACAGAGCAGGCTGCGCCAACCCCAGCGCAGCGGTTGCTCATCCATGATGCCAGTGACGGTCGCGAGCGCCACCGCGTCCTCATTCTCCCGGATGCCGATGACGAAGCCATTGCTTCGCAAGGTCGCCACGAAGCCCGCCATGCGAATGGTGGCGGCGGTTCCGGCCTCCGTCACAGTGAGGGCCATGCGACCTAGCTTGCCAAGGCCAGTAGGCGGTCCAGCACCACGGGCTCTATGGCGCGGACATCCTCATGCGTCTTGAGGAGCGCCGACAGGGTTTCGCGGATGCGGTCCGGCCCCGCTTCGTCGAGGCTGGAGATGCCGAGGCCGAGGATGGCGGCCGCCCAGTCCAGCGTTTCCGCCACGCCGGGCTGCTTCTTGAGGCCTTGTTGGCGCAGAGCCTGGGCGAATTCCACGATTTGCCGACCGAGCCGATCGGCGATGCCGGGAAGCCGCAATTGCACGATCGCCAGCTCCTTCGCGAAGCTCGGATAGCTGAGATAATGATAGAGGCAGCGGCGGCGCAGCGCGTCCGACAATTCGCGCGTGGCGTTGGACGTCAAGACGACCAGCGGAATGCTGGTCGCGCGGATCGTGCCCATTTCGGGAATGCTGACCTGGTAGTCGGACAGCACTTCCAACAGAAAGGCTTCGAAGGCCTCATCGGCGCGATCGACTTCGTCGATGAGCAGAACGGGCGGCACAGCCTGCGTCAAAGCCTCCAGCAGCGGGCGCTTGAGCAGGTATTTTTCCGAGAACAGTGCGTCCTCCTCCACCCGGCTTGCACCCGCCGTTTCGGCCACGCGAATGGCAAGAAGCTGGCGCTGGTAGTTCCATTCATAAAGGGCGTGGTGAACGTCCAGCCCCTCGAAGCATTGCAGACGGATGAGCGGCGTGCCGCGCGCCCGTGCCAATGCCTTAGCAATTTCCGTCTTGCCGACGCCGGGGTCGCCCTCAACCAGCAAAGGGCGCCCAAGATCGGCCATCAGCAGCAGTGTCGCTGCCAGGTCCCGCTCGGTGATATAGCCTGAGGCTTCGAGGCTGGTTTGCATGGCCGCGATGGCGGCCATCCGGGTCTCGGCTGTCATGTCGCCTTTGTGCGACGAAACAGGCCGCCGACAAAATCCTTGATCACCGCCCAGACCAGGGACAGCGCATTGAGCTTGATGTCGGCGGCCGGCGCCGGCGCCTGCACGGCGACAACCGGGGTCGGAGCTGCAGCGCTCGTGGTGGTGCTCATCGCGGCGACCGGCTGTGCCGCCTGGATGGCGGCGGCATGTGCACCGAGATTGGTGAAGAATTTCCCGAGCAGCACTTCCGACACGCTGTTCATCAGCCGCGCGCCGAAGGCCGCGACCTTGCCCGTGACCGAAACCTCGGACTTGCCGCTCAGGCTCGATCCGCCATCTGGCAGGGCCTGCACCCAGGCATGCAGATCGAGCGACGCGCCCGAGGTGCCGCCGGTATCCGAGCCGGTGCCGATGATATGCATGCGGCGCTCGACCGGATCGGCCGAGGCCACTTCGATATTGCCTTTAAAGCTGACCGTCGCCGGCCCGAGCTTGACGGTGACGGTGCCCTTGTAATGGGTCTCGTCCACCCGCTCAGTGATCTTCGCGCCCGGCAGGCAGGCGGCAATGCCTTCCATGTCCTTCAGCATTTCCCAGGCGAGATCCGGGGTCAGCGGCAGGTCGAGGCTTTTGTCGATGGTGATTTTCATGAGGATCAGCCTGCGATGTTCAGGGCCCGCAGCTGCTGCCAGGTGCGGTAGGAGTTGTGCGGCATGCCGGTATGGGTGACGCCGAGATGCGCGAAGGCATCAACCACCGCATTGCTGAAGCAGGGGATGGAGCCGACATGCGGTGACTCGGCCACGCCCTTGGCGCCGATCGGGTGATGCGGCGACGGGGTGACGGTGAAATCCGTCTCCCAATGCGGCGTTTCCATGGTGGTCGGCAGGAAGTAATCCATCAAGGTGCCGCCGAGCACATTGCCTTGCTCGTCATAGGGCAGCTCCTGCCCGAAGGCGACGGCGAAACCTTCCGTAAGCCCGCCATGGATCTGGCCTTCGATGATCATCGGGTTGATGCGCGTCCCACAATCATCCAGGGCGTAGAAGCGACGGACCTTGATTTCGCCGGTGCGCTTCTGGATGTCGAGCACCGTGAGATAGGCGCCGAAGGGGAAGGTGAAGTTCGGCGGATCGTAATAATCGACCGCCTCCAGACCCATCTCCATGCCTTCGGGCACGTTGTTATACGCGGCCCAGGCGATTTCCTTCATGGTCTTCGCACGCGCCGGATCGCCCTTGACGCGAAACTGGTCGAGGTCGAATTCCATATCGTCGGGCGAGACTTCCAGCAGATGCGCCGCGATCTTGCGCGCCTTCTCGCGGATCTTGTGGGAAGCGCGGGCAATGGCCGCCCCTGCGACCGGTGTCGATCGCGAACCGTAGGTACCGAGACCATAGGGCGCGGTTGACGTATCCCCTTCCTCGACATTGATCAGCGACGCCGCGATGCCGGCCTCGCTGGCAATGATCTGGGCATAGGTGGTCTGGTGGCCTTGGCCTTGGCTGATGGTGCCCATGCGCGCGATGGCCGAGCCATCGGGATGGACGCGGATTTCACAACTGTCGAACATGCCGATGCCCAGGATGTCGCAGCTTTTGGACGGGCCGGCGCCGACAATCTCGGTAAAGGTGGTGATGCCGATGCCCATGAGCGTCGGGCAATTGGGGTCGGCGCGCTTGGCCGCCTGTTCGGCACGCAGCCCGTCATAATCGACGGCCTTCATCACCTTGCGCAGGGCGGGCTCGTAATCGCCGGAATCGTAGTCGAGACCGAGCGCCGAATGATACGGGAACTTGTCTTTGGTGATGAAGTTCCGCAGCCTGATCTCGGCTTTGTCGATGCCGAGTTTCTGCGCCAGGACATCGATCATACGCTCGATGATATAGACCGCCTCAGTGACCCGGAAGGAACAGCGGTAGGAGACGCCGCCGGGAAACTTGTTGGTATAGACGCCATCGACGGAGACATGGGCGTTCGGGATGTCATAGGATCCCGTGCAGACATGGAACATGCCCGCCGGCCATTTGGTGGGATCGGCGCAGGCATCGAAGGCCCCGTGATCGGCCAGAACATTGACGCGCATCGCTTTGATCCGCCCGTCCGTGTCGGCGGCCAATTCGCCGGTCATCCAATAGTCGCGTGCGAAGGCCGTGGTCGTCAGATTCTCGTTGCGCGATTCGATCCACTTCACGGGACGCCCGAGCACGATGGAGGCGACAATGGCGGTGACATAGCCTGGATAGACGCCGACCTTATTGCCGAACCCACCACCGATATCGGGAGAGACGATGCGGATCTTCGATTCTGGAATGGAGGAGAGCAGCCCCACAACGGTGCGCACCACATGCGGCGCCTGGGAGGTGATCCATACCGTGAGATCGCCCCGGATGGCATCGTAACTCGCAACGCAGCCGCAGGTTTCCAGCGGGCAGGGATGCACGCGCGGATAGAGCATATCCTGCTTCACCGTCACGGCCGCGTTCTCGAAGGCGCGGTCGGTGCGGTCCTTGTCGCCGATCTGCCAGTTGAAGATGTGGTTGGCGTGGCGCCGCGCACCATGGGCGCCGACATCCTTGCCCGCGAGATCCTCGCGGATCACCGTCGCATCGGCGTCCATCGCCTTATGCGGATCGACGATGGCCGGCAATTCTTCGTATTCCACTTCGACCAGTTCGGCCGCATCTGCCGCGACATAGCGGTCATCCGCGACGACAAAGGCCACTTCCTGGTTCTGGAAAACGACCTTGCCGTCCGCCAGAACCGCCTGCACGTCGCCGGCGAGCGTCGGCATCCAATGCAGTTTCAGCGGCTTCAGATCTTCGGCCGTCAACACCGCATGCACGCCGGGATGGGCCTTGGCCTTCGAGGTATCGATTGAGATGATGCGCGCATGGGCATAGGGGCTGCGCACCATGACGCCGAACAGCATGCCGGGCAGGTGGATATCATCCACATATGTGCCACGGCCCTGAATGAAACGCGGGTCTTCGCGCCGCTTGCGCGAGCAACCGATGCCTTCGAGCCGCTCGAGGCGGCTGAGGTCGGGCGTGATTTCGTTCATCAGAGGGAAACCTCGGCCATCAGGGGATGTGACGTCTCAACCACTTCGCCGCGCAGCTTGCGGGCGGCGTATTGGATCGCCTTGATGATGTTCTGGTAGCCGGTGCAGCGACAGAGATTGCCCGCCATCCAGTAGCGGATTTCCTCCTCCGTCGGATCGGGGATTTCCTGCAGCAGGCGATAGGCGCGGGTGATCATGCCAGGCGTACAGAAGCCGCATTGTAGGCCGTGCTCCTGCATGAAGCCCTCCTGCAAGGCATGCAGCTGTCCGCCCTTGGCGAAGCCCTCGATCGTCAAAACCTGGGTCTCTTCGCACTGCACGGTCAGGATGGTGCAGGATTTGACGGACTGGCCGTCAAGATCGACGGTGCAGGCGCCGCAATGCGTGGTTTCGCAGCCGATATGCGGGCCGGTATGGGCGAGCTTGTCGCGCAAGGTATGGATCAGCAGCTCGCGCGGCTCGACCAGAACATCGACGGTGGACCCGTTGAGCGTGAAGCTGACGGCGGTCTTCTTGGCCATGGGTGTGCTTCCTTTCAGGCGGCGCAGCGCAGCAGCGCCGCACGCAGCGCGCGCTCGACCATCTGGCCCGCCATGGCGCGCTTGTACTCTTCGTCGCCGCGCAGATCGGCGGCCGGCTCGCAGGCTTCCATCGCATGGCGCCCGGCTTCGGCAATGGCCGCATCATCGACGGTCTTGCCCATGAGCGACGCCTCGGCCGCATCGGCCCGCATCGCGGCCGGCGCCACATTGGTGAGGGCGATCGACACCTCAGCGCAGACACCGCCTTCCAGGCGCAGCACAACGGCGGCGGCGGCGGTCGCGTAATCACCGGTCTTGCGTTTGAGCTTCGCATAGGAGGCGCCGCTTCCGGCCGCTGCCTTGCGAATGCGAATCTGCGTCATCACCTCGTCCGGCTCCATCGCCGTCGCATAGGTGCCGAGGAAGAAATCAGCGGCAGGCACGATACGTTCCCCGTTCGGGCCGACCAGGACGAAACTCGCCCCCAAGGCCAGCATGACGGCGGGATGATCGTTTCCGGGGTCGCCATGCGACACGTCACCGCCGATGGTGCCCTTGTAACGCACCTGAGGGTCGGCGATCTGCCGCGCCGTTTCAACCAGCAGGGGCAGATGCTCGGCGAGCAGGGCGGAGGCGACGATGTCGTGCTCCGTCGTCATCGCGCCGATGTGGATTTCATCGCCGCTCATGACGATTCCGCACAGCTCTTTGACGCGGCGCAGATCAATCAGATGATCGGGCGCCGCGAAGCGCAGCTTCATCATTGGCAGAAGACTGTGACCACCGGCCAGAAGCTTGGCCTGGTCGCCATGCTCACTCAAAAGGGCAATGACGGCCTGAAGTGTATCAGGCGCGTGATAGGCGAACGGACGCGGGATCATCGATCCTCCCATAGCTTAGTCTTTTTGGTCGTGGGATCAGGCTGGCACCCGGTCTTCGCGCTGTGCAACGGCTTTTGCGCCAAACCACCTGAGCGGCGCATGAAACGGGTCTGTGGTCGCGTGAAAGAGACCGCCGGGTCCTTGCGACATCGGTCGAACCTTCGTACCGTCATCGAACAGGGAGCGGCACAGCCTCAACGGCACCCCTCAATCCAAGCGGCTCTCTGGGAGGGGATATTGCGTGAAGCGCGTGCTGGATAAAACGCCGCCGGAACCAAGCTTTCAGCACAAGCTGGAACAATTTAACCCAGGTATTGTCTGGCTGGATGCCGAACGCCGAGTGACGGCGATGAACGATGTCGCGATCCAGGTGCTGCGGCCAGCGGCGGAGCCCGGACTGGGCGTACCGCTCGATGACATGTTCGGCGTCGATGTGCTGATGCTGCATCCGCAAAAAAGTCGCGAGAAGATTGCCTTCCTGTTGGGCACAGGCGGCTATGGCGTTGCGGCCCATGGCGACAGATCGCCGCCGCCGCAGGCGATGATGATCAACATCCCAGACAGAATGCTGATGATCAAGGTGTCGCAGATGGTGGCGGCGGACGGCACTGTCGGCACCTGCATGATCTTCTATGATTTGACGGATGTGACGACAGCGCCTCGCGCGGCTGGATATAGCGGCGACACAACGGGTGTCGAGCCGGCGCGCTTGCTGTCACGCATTCCGGTGTATCGACACAATAGAATCATGCTCGTGGACGTCAAAGAGATCGGCCGTTTGGAAGGCGACGGGCATTACACCACCATCGTCGGCACGGGAGATCGTTACCTCTCCAATCTGTCGCTGTCCGTTCTGGAAAGCCGGCTCGATCCGCAGCGTTTCATGCGCGTGCATCGCAGCCACATTGTCAATCTCGATTACGTCTCGGAAATCATCCGCGAGGATGATGGCTTCCTCGTCGCCTTGCAGGAGCCGCTGGGGCCGCCGGTGCCGGTCAGCAAGCAAAAGCTCGCAGCCCTGAAGGAGCGGTTCGGGCTGGTTTAGGCGGGATGGATTAAGTCCAAACCGCTATATACGAACCCCGTCATGCTCTGCGCAGGCATGCCATGACGAAAGACTTGGTCGTTGAACCGGCTCAACAATCCCTTGCTTAGCCGATGGTGTCCAGCCAGGCCTTCGCGAGCGTCACGTCCGTTTGCGACAGGCCGTGGCCACCGGGCAGAACCTTGTGTTCGACGATGGCACCGCGTGCGGACAGCATCGCGGCGAGACGCGCCGGATTTTCGGTCGGCACGATCGGGTCATTGGCCCCCGACAGAATCTGCACCGGCGTGCCAGTGAGGTCTGAGCCGCCCGGCTCCGTCAGCGGCACCATCGCGCGAATGAGGCTGCCGGCGGCCAGCACGTCGGGGTGGAGCAGCATCAGCGCCGCCGCGATATTGGCGCCGTTGGAAAAGCCGACCGCGATGGGTGCGGCGAGGCCGTAGGCGGCGCGCGCCTCGGCGACGAAGGCGGCCAGCGCCTGGGCCTGAAGGCGCACATCGGCCTCGTCGAACACACCTTCCCGCAGCCGGCGGAAGAAGCGCGGCATGCCGTTTTCCAGCACCTGTCCGCGCGGCGAGAGCAAGGCCGACCCCGGCGCGATCATCCGGCCGAGGGGCAGCAGGTCGGTTTCGTCCCCGCCTGTGCCGTGCAGCAGCAACAAGGGCGGCGCGGCGGGGTCGGAACCCGGCTCGAAGCGATGAATGAAGGACAGGGCTGAGGTCATGGAGCCACCTGTTGCCAAAGGGGTTGTGCGGCGCCAAGCGGCCCGGCAGGTCGATCCCAATGCATCGGCGCGCCCTCGATCGCAAGCGGTGCGCGCACGCGGCGAGCCGGGCCCCATGCGGTCTGCTCCACAGTCTCGTCCCAATCCGCATCGGTTTCGGTTTCCATGTCTTCACCGGATGGCGGTGCGCCACTGACGAGGAGAGCCGCCGTGCGTGCCAAGGAGGCGCGGGCCTCAAGACCCGCACCAGTGTCCAACCGCGCCGTCAACCCGCGCAAAACGGCGGCGGCCATCAGGTAGCCGGTCGCCTGATCCAGCGCCTGCACGGGCAAAGGGGTCGGCCGGTCGCGGCCCAGGCGGCGCATGCCGGCATCGGCGATGCCGGTGCTCATCTGCATCAGGCTGTCAAAGCCACGGCGGTCCCGCCATGGGCCGGTCCACCCATAGGCATCGAGGCTGACATCGATCAGCGTGGGATTGAGCCCCCGCCTGCGCGCGGCGCCGAAGCCGGAGGCGTCCAGCGCGCCGGGCCGATAGCCATGAACCAGCACATCCGTCTCCGCGATCAGCCGTTCGAGCATGGCGCGTCCCGCCGGTTCTCGCAGATCGAGAGGGGCGCAGCGTTTGCCGATTGTCACTTCCGGCGCCAGGGCGGGCTCGTCCCAGAAGGGCGGGTCGAGGCGCAGGACATCCGCGCCGTAGCCGGCGAGGAAGCGTGTGGCCACCGGCCCCGCGAGCACGCGTGTGAGATCAAGGACGCGGATACCGGCGAGCGGGCGCTTTGCATCGAAGGGCCATATCGGCTTCGGGCCGGACCCCATGGCGGCGCGGTGCAGCAGCGGTTCGGCCGAGACGGCGCGGCCCTGCGGATGCGTCGCCCAATCCTCCAAAGCGCGCATTGTCGCGGCGCAGCCCCCTGCGGCGACGATGGCCGCTTCAAGATCATCGGCCTTCCAGCCTGCCGCGGCTTGTGTCACCGCCGTTTTTTCGCCCGCAACGCCGAGCACCGAAAGGGCCGCCGCGCGATGCGCCGGTGCATTGGTATGCAGCCTGATCCACGTGTCGCTCGCGGCGTAATCGCCCGCGATGGCATCCCAGGCACCCGGCGGGGACCAGCCTTCGGGGCGGAGCGATGTCGCGAACCAGATCGAGACCAAGCGGCGATCGACGATCACGCCGGGCATGCGCCCGCTGCGCGCGAAGACGAATTCTGCGACGGCCAGGCCGGCCGCACCGACCGACGCGGCGGCGAGATCGGTGACGGGAAAAACCGAGGGGAGGTCGCCCTGACCGGTGAAGGTGACGGCGGAGGGGGCATCGGGCGCGCCACCCAAGGCCTGCCAAACCTCGGGTAAAAAGGACGCAGCGTGACAAGATGTCATGGCTCTGCCTCGGTCGCTGGGCTTGCTGGTCGCGCGACGGCGTTCCTTTAGTATGCCACACGCCCACAGGCGAGAAGGAGCGGCCGATGATTAAGGTTCTGCGTGGGGTCGGGCTTGCCCTGATGGCGGTGATCGTCATCGCCTTCGCGGTCGTCTCTGTGGGCGGTGGCAGCCTGCTGCCGAAATTGGAGCGGATGGCGGGGCTGGTGCCGGACGATAGTGGCGGTGGCACCGTGGCCGGCGCGTCCATCGGCGGCCCCTTCACCCTGACCAATGCGGCCACGGGCGCGACGGTCACGGACCAGACCTATCGGGGCCACTGGATGCTAGTCTATTTCGGCTACACCTTCTGCCCCGATGTCTGCCCGACCGACCTGCAGCGCATCTTCGCGGCCTTCAAGCTGATGGGGCCGAAGTCCGACAGCATCACACCGATCTTTGTCACGGTGGATCCTGCGCGTGACACGGCACCAGCGCTCGCGCGCTATGTCGCGCTGTTCAGCCCGAGGCTGATCGGCCTGACCGGCAGCCAGACGGCGATCGATTCCGTGGTCAGTGCCTATCGTGTTTATGTCTCGAAAGTGCCCGGTACGGCAGGGGCGCCCTATTTGGTGAACCACTCGGCCTTCATCTACCTGATGAACCCAGAGGGAAATCTGGCCGGAATCTATCCGCCGGACACCAACGCCGCAGACCTCGCCCGCCTGCTCGGGCAGGCGGTCACGACGCCCGCGTCTTAAACGCGAGCGTTGTTCTCAGCCGGACGATCAGGCCGCCGGCTTTAGCACCACCTTGGTCCAACCGGCGTCGCGCTTATCGAAATGCTTGTACGCATCCGGAGCGTCATCGAGCGACAGCCGATGCGAGATGATCTTGGACGGCGTCGCCTTGCCGACCTGGATCAAGTCTCGCAACCGGCGGTTATAGGCCTTCACATTGGCCTGGCCGGTGCGGATCTGCTGGCCCTTGAACCAGAAGGCGCCGAAGTCGAAGGCCATCTTGCCTTCCTTCGCCAGGGCATCCTTCGCGCCCGGGTCCTGCGGGATGAAGACGCCGACAACACCAATGCCGCCCGTGGCCTTTGTCGAGGCGACGACACTGTTCATGGTGTAGGCATTTGCCTCGCGACCATGGCGATCGCAGCACTGGTAGCCGACACATTCGCAGCCGCGATCGGTGCCGAGACCGTTGGTGTGGCTGAGGATCTCCTCGACCGGATCGCAGCGGCGCATATCGACGGGAATGGCGCCCAACTGCTTGGCGAGATCGAGCCGGTCGTCATGCGCATCGACCACGAACACCCGAGCAGCCCCTTTGATCATAGCGGAATGCGCTGCCATCAGGCCCACGGGGCCAGCGCCGTAAATGGCGACGGTCTCACCGGGGAGCAGACCCGCCAATTCGGTGGCGTGCCAACCGGTCGGGAAGATATCCGAGAGCATGACATAATCGTCCTGCTTCTCCTCGGCGTCGTCGGGCAGCGACAGGCAGTTGAAGTCCGCATAGGGCACGCGCAGAAGCTCGGCCTGGCCGCCTTCATAGGGTCCCATTTCGGCGAAGCCATAGGCGGCGCCCGCTGTGCCGGGATTGCAGGTCAGGCAATAGCCCGTCAGGCCGCGCTCGCAGTTCTCGCAAAAGCCGCAGCCGATGTTGAAGGGCAAGCACACCCAGTCACCCTTTTTGATCCGGTCCACGCCGGGTCCAACCTCGACGACCTGGCCAAGATTTTCGTGGCCCAGGACGCGGCCTTTCTCGAAGCTCGTCCGACCCTCATACATATGCAGATCAGAGCCGCAGATGTTCGTGGTGGTCATCCGCACCACGGCATCGGTGGGCTTTTCGATCTTCGCGTCCGGCACCTTGGCGACTTTGACGTCGCGCGGCCCATTGTAGATTACTGCTTTCATACGGCGCTCCAATTCCAAATGCCGTGCCTCAAGACACGGCACCCCGCACATGGCGGGGAGGGGCGACGGTTACAGCCGTGGGATTGAGGGGATGTCGCCTTCGTGACTGATTGCACTTGGATCGGCTGCGTTGTTAGCGCAATGCGAGGGAGTCGCCTTGCCTGAGAACGGCCTCGGCCGCGTCGGTGTAATGCGCGTCCTCATGCAGGATGAGGCCGGGAAGCATCCGGAAATCACCACGCGCGCCGTGGATCGCCTGGATCAGCAGGATGCGAGACTCTCGCCCGGCCCTCGGCCAGAGCGGGAACAGCACCCCGGCGCCGCAGCCCGCGACCGCCAGGGCGGCCAAGGTTTCGGGGAGGGCACGCGGCGGCACGACAAGCGTCAGCGTCCCGCGCGGGCGCAGCAGGCGTGCCATCGCGGCAATCCATTGGGTCGCGAGGCCCGGTTCCGCCATTTTGGCGCGGTGCCGCAAGGCGTCCTCGGGCAGGGACCCCGCTGCATCATGCCAGGGCGGGTTCGCCATCGCATGGTCGAACGGCGTGTCGGTTGCAGGTTGGGCAAGAATATCGCCGGTTCGCACGAACAAGTGGCTCGGGTCGTTTCGCCCAAAATTGATCGTGGCGATGGCGGCCATGGCGGGCTCGATTTCGATGCCGACCCCCGTGATGCCTGGAACACGGCGGGAAAGGCATAGCAGCCCCGCGCCAGCGCCCGTTCCCGCTTCTAGAACCCGGTCGCCAGGCCTTGCCGGGATCGCTGCCGCCATGAAGATCGGCTCGATGCCTGTGCGATAGCCGTCGACAGGCTGCGCATAGGGCACGGCGCCGCCCAGAAGGTGGCCTTCGGTCACATCCAAACCCAAGCCTCCCCTTGCCCCCGGTAGCGATATCGATCGTTTTGTGCGATGCCCCTCGCGGTCGCACAATGACCGTGCTTCTTACCCGCGTCTTATCACCGCAAGAAGGGTTCCAGCTTGGGTGTGCTCACCAGCGTGACGTCTTCGCCCACAGAGTCCGCCGCCCCGGATGCCCTCGCCGTGCTGCTGGCCTTGCTGGAGCCCGATATGGCCGCCTGTGGCCGCGCCATCGTGGCGCGCATGGACAGCCCTGTCGCGCTTATTCCCCAACTCGCTGCGCATATCGTGGCGGCCGGCGGAAAGCGCCTGCGTCCCCTCTTGACCCTGGCGGCGGCGCGGATGTGTGGCTACGCGGACGGAGACCGGCACGTGAACCTCGCGGCCTGCGTCGAATTCATCCACACCGCGACCCTGCTGCATGACGATGTGGTCGATCAAAGCATGCTTCGTCGCGGCATGGCCTCAGCCAACTCGGTCTTCGACAACAAGGCGCCCGTTCTGGTGGGTGATTTCATGTTCACCCGCGCCTTCCAGTTGATGATCGAGGACGGTTCGCTGCATGTGCTGCGCATCCTGTCCCACGCATCCGCCACCATTGCCGAGGGCGAGGTGCTTCAACTCGTGACCCAGCATGACCTGACGACGACGGAGGAGAAATATCTCGAAGTCGTGCGCGGCAAGACTGCCGCCCTGTTCGCGGCGGCGGCGCAGGTCGGCGCCGTGGTCGCCGGCCGGCCCGAGGCCGAGGAGCGGGCGCTGGCGGAATACGGCCATAGCCTCGGCATCGCCTTTCAGCTGGTGGATGACGCCCTGGATTACGTCGCCGATGAGGCGGTGCTGGGGAAAACGGTGGGCGACGATTTCCGCGAGGGCAAGATCACCCTGCCCATCCTCATTGCCTATCAAAAAGGCAGCGCGGAGGAGCGGCGCTTCTGGGCCAGGACCTTGGAAGACGGCGACCAGTCCGATGCGGATTTCTCCCACGCCATGGAATTGCTGGGTCGTCATGGCGCCATCGACGCCACACTGGTGCGGGCCGGCCAATTCGTGCGCCAAGCGCAGGAGTCACTGAGCCTCTTTCCGCCCTCCGCCCTGCGGCAGGCGTTGATCGACGTCGGGACCTATACCATCAGCCGCGCGCATTGACGGCGGCCCATACCGGACCCACCTTCCGCTCACGATAACGGCAGAAGGAAACCCGACATGGCAGACGGCACGATCCATAATCACAAGACGAAGAACAACCTCGACGGCAATGCTAAGAAGGTGTCGATCGACATTCTGAACGCGCGTCTGGCGGATACCATCGATCTCGCTTTGATCACGAAGCAGGCCCATTGGAACCTCAAAGGTCCGCGCTTCATCATGATCCATGAGCTGCTGGATAACTTTCGCGATCAGATCGACGAGCATGTCGACACGATGGCCGAGCGTATCGCTCAGCTCGGCGGCACGGCCCTGGGCACCACCCAAGCCGTCGACAAGGCCACGACCGTGAAGCCCTATCCGCTCGACCTCTACAAGATCGAGGACCATCTCGCGGCGTTGATTGAGCGCTACGCAACGGTCGCCAATGCCGCCCGCAAGGCGATTGACGACACTGACGAAGCCGGTGACGCGGATACCGCCGATATCTTCACGGCAGCGTCACGCGATCTCGACAAGGCACTCTGGTTCCTGGAAGCCCATGTGCAGGAGCCGGCGTAAGACCGCCTGCTAACGAAAATGTAGACTGTTAACGAGACGGCCCCGCTGGGCAGCGGGGCCGTCTCGCGCTATGCCCAATCCCGATGGATTCCTCGAAAAAAGCGGTCAGTGCGTGGTTGCGTCAGCAGGGTGACATCGGTCGCCGTGTCGCGGCCGGCGCCATTGCATTCGGACTTCTCGGCGCCCTTTTCGGCATCATCCAGGCGGCTGCAGCAGCTGATCTTCTGCGCGCCCTCATTCTTCCGAGAGACCAACCGGTTGTCGTCGCCGCGCTCATTTTCGCGCTCAGTGCGATCGCGCGCGCGACACTGGGCATCATGGCCGACACCGCGAGCTTCGCTGCCGGTGCCGCAGGTCGCCGGCGGTTGCGCAGCGAAGTCATGGCGCGGTTGCTCTCGGTTGGGCCGAGCCTGCTCCGGCAGGGCCACAGCGCGCAGCTGGCCGGCATCGTCGTCGATCGGATCGAAGCGCTGGACGGGCTCTTTGCGCGCTGGATCCCCAGCGCCTTCCTGGCTGTCGCCGCCCCCTTGCTCATCGTCATTGCCGCCGCCATCGCCGATCCGTTTTCGGCGCTGATTTTGGGTCTGTGCGGCCTCTTCGTGCCCGTCGGCATGGCCGTCGCAGGCATCGGCGCCGCCGTGGCGTCGCGGTCCCAGATGACCGCGATGATGCGGCTCCAGGCCCGCTTCGTGGACCGGATGCGGGGCATCGGCACCATCGTGCTGGCTGGCCGCGCCGACGCTGAAGCCGCGTCCCTTGGTGTCGCGGCGGATGAGTTGCGGCGGCGCACGATGCGCGTGCTGCGCGTCGCCTTCCTGTCCTCGGCCGCGCTCGACTGTGCCGCGGCGCTGGCCCTTGTGGTCATCGCCATCCAGCAGGGCGTTCTGCTGCTCCATGCCCCCAGCGGATCGGCCGAAACGGGCGCGCAGGCCGGCCGGGCCCTGTTCCTGCTGCTGCTGGTGCCGGAATTCTTTGCGCCGCTGCGCAACTTCGCCCTCGCCTATCAGGACCGCTCAAGCGGGGTTGCAGCGGCGGAGGCCCTGATTGCGCTGCCGGCCGCCGATCATGACGCGGCGTCGATCCTGGCCGAACCGCCGGCGGCCGCGCCGACCACGGTGGCCGCGCATGGCATCGGTGTGGCCTTCGAGGATGTACATCTGACCTGGGACAAGGGCCGCGGCCCGGCGTTGGACGGCATCAGCTTTCGCCTGCCGGCGGGTGGCTGCCTTATCCTCGCAGGGCCGTCGGGCGCTGGGAAATCGACGGTCATCGAAATCCTGCTCGGCTTCGTGCGGCCCGATAGCGGGCGCGTCATGCTCAACGGCATGGATATCGCCAGCATCGTGCCACAGGCGTTGTCGCGACTGACAGCCTGGATCGGCCAGAAGCCGGTGCTGTTCGCGGCCTCCATCCGCGACAATATCCGCTTTGCGCGGCCTGAGGCGAGCGGCAGTGAGTTCGAGGAAGCGGTCCGCATGGCGAGCGTCGAAAGCTTCGTCGCCGACTTGCCCCAAGGGTTGGACACGATGATCGGCGAGGGCGGCTACGGCCTGTCCGGCGGGCAGGCGCAACGCATCGCCATCGCCCGCGCCTTTCTGAAGAACGCCCCGTTATTGTTGCTGGACGAACCGACGGCCCATCTCGACCCGGCGACCGAAGCGGAAGTCTTTGAAAGCCTGCGGCGCCTCGCGGTTGGGCGCACCGTGGTGATGGCGAGCCATTCGGCCCAGGCCCATCTTCTCAGTGGACGGCGGCTGAACATGGCCAACGGGCGCTTGCTGCCCACCGACCAGCGCGGCGTCGCGTGACCGATATCATCGCCATCTTCCGTCTCTGGCGGAACCGTGCCGGAGGGATGGCGGCGGGCATCGGCCTGTCATTGCTGGCGCTCGCGGCCGGGCTCGCGATGATGGCCTTTGCCGGCCGATTGACGGCGGTGGCTGTGGTTGCCGGCGTGCTGGCGGCACCACTCATTCTGCGCCTCACCGGCGTCGCCCGTGTCGTGCTGCGCTATGTGGAGCGCGTCGTGACGCATGACGCGACATTCCGCGCACTCGCGGACCTGCGGGTCTGGTTCTTCGCCGGCGTAGCCGAGCGGGCGGCGGGCGGCCTCGGCTTTCGCCGCAGCGGCGACGTGCTGTCGCGCATGGTGAGCGACGTGGACGCGCTGGACGGGCTTTATTCCCGCATCGTCGTGCCGCTCGCCGGCACCATTCTGATCCTGCCAGTGCTGGTGATCGTGCTCGCGATGCGCAACGGGCTGCTCGCCGTCGCGGTCGCCTTCTTGTTTGTGGTCGCGGCTTTCGTCATGCCGGGGATGGCCGCGCGGGGCACGGCGGCGGCGGGCGATCGCCTGTCCCAGGCTTTGTCGGGCCTACGCGTTTCAGTGCTCGATGCCCTGACCGGCTTGCGTGAAGTGCGCGTCTTCGGCGCCGAGGGCCGCATGCTGGCCGCGATGCAGGCGCGGGAGGCGAGCCTTCTGGCGGCCCAGCGCCAGGTCGCGCGCCATGCCCGCTGGGCACAGGCCGCGTCTTTCCTGGTTGCCCAGGCCGCCATTCTGCTGGTGCTGTTGACGGTCGGCGCACCGCCTGCCGCCGCCGTGGGCGCCGCCTTCCTCACCATCGCCGCCTTCGAGGCGATCGGCGGCTTGCCCCGAGCCGGCGCGCTGGCCGGTTACGCCATCGCTGGTGCCCGCCGGGTGCGGGCTATTGCCTTGGAGCCGATGATCGCGCCGGAACCGGCCGCGCCCGTGCCCCTGCCGAGGGACACGACGCTGCGGTTCGAGGGTATCCGCTTTCGCTGGCAGGCCGAGCGCGCAATGGTGATGGATGGCTTGACGATGGACATCCCGGCCGGGTCCCGGGTCGCGATCCTCGGCCCATCGGGCTGCGGTAAATCGACCTTGGCGGCGCTCGCTCTACGGCTGGCGGTACCGGAGGAGGGACGCGTTCTGCTCGGCGGCGTCGATATCGCGCTGCTACGGGCGGCCGACCTGCGGTCGCGGGTCGCGCTGCTATCCCAGCATACGCATCTGTTCGACGATTCGATCCGAGCCAATCTTCTGTTGGCGCGGCCGGATGCCGATGAACCGGCGCTGTGGGCCGCGCTCGACGCGGCGCAGATTGGGGACATGGTGCGCGGCCTGCCGGAACGGCTGGATACCTGGGTCGGGGAGGGTGGTTTCCGCTTCTCCGGTGGTCAGGGACGCAGGCTTGCCCTGGCGCGGGCGCTGCTGTCGCCGGCGCTGGTTCTCATTCTGGACGAACCTTGTGCAGGCCTGGATCTGGAGACGGAACAGGCCTTTCTGAAAACGCTCAACGACCTCGGTCGGGGGCGGACCTTCATTCTCATTGCGCATCGCTTGACCGGGGTGGAACGGTTGGACCGGATCTGGCGTCTGTCAGGTGGCCATGCGGTGGCCGCGACAGCCTGACGTCACTTGACGGACAGCGCTCCGTAAGGCTCCGGTAAGTCCCATAATCCTGGAGAGACTGTCATGCGTCGTCGAGCCGCGATCTTAGTCGTGATGTTGGCCGGTCTCACCGGATGCGCCTATGTTTCCAAGCAATATCACCCCGCCATGCCGACCTTCCTGGTCTTCTTCAGCCCTTGGTCCTCGACCTTGGACGCGGGCGGTGCCCAGACGACGTCAACCGCTGCGGCTGCCGCCTTGAAAGACCCCGATGCGACCGTCCAGGTCGTGGGTTTCGCCAGCACCATCGGCTCGGATGCCGCGAACCAGACCTTGGCCCAGCAGCGAGCCGCCGCAGTGGAGGCGCAGCTCATTGCCGACGGCGTGGATGCAAGCCGCGTCACTGCCATGTCGCGCGGCGCCACCACCTATCAGTTCACCCCGCAGGAATCCCGACGCGTGGAGATCGATATCGTTCACGCCGGCTTCTGATGTGTTTTCTCGCGGTCGCGTGAAGAGGATGCTTGCGTAGAGGATCTCTAAAAAGGCATGAAAGGCAGCAGGATACAGCGCGGCGTTGGAGTATAAGATCATGTCGATCGCGGTGATGATGAAGCGCCGGTTGCGGGCTGCCGTGCCGCCGCTCATCTTTCTTTTGCTGGCGGTTTACTTTGGCTGGAATGCGACGCGGGGTGATCGCGGCTTGGTCGCCCAGCAGCAAGACAAGCTCGACCTTGCGGCGGCGCAGGTGCAGCTCGCGAGCGCCAACGCCGATGTCATGCGATGGGAAGCGAAGATCGATGGGCTTGGCGACAAGGCCTTGGATCTCGATGCGCTGGATGGTCAGGCGCGGAGCATGCTCAATCTGGTCGATCCGCGCGATCTGGTTGTCATGACCAGTACCGGAACCGAATCCGGCGCCGCCCCGATGCTCGGCGCCTCCACCGGGGCGGACCAAGGCGCGCCAGTTAACCCCGGGCAGTAACGCTTGGATGGCGGATAAGCGCAGAGTCATCCGCCATCCAAGTCAGCCCAGCGCCGCGACGGCTTTCATGACGCCGCGCAGCTCGGCCAAGCCTTTCAGGCGACCGACATAGGAATAGCCCGGGTTGCTGCGGCGCTCGCCGTCATTGCCCAGCAGGTGGCCGTGGTCCGGTCGCATCGGGATCGGCCGGTCATCGTCCGCTGCCGCCCGGCGCGTCTCCTCCCGCATCAAAGCCGCAATGACCGCCACCATATCCACGTCTCCGTCGAGATGGTCCGACTCGGTGAAGGACCCGTTCCCGTCCCGGCTGACATTGCGCAGATGGACGAAATGGATGCGGTGACCGAAGGCCTCCACCATCGTCGGCACATCATTGTCGGCGCGCGACCCATAGGAGCCGGCACAGAGCGTCAGCCCATTGGCCGGGTGATCGACACCGTCGAGAATCGCTTCCGCATCCGACACGGTGGAGACGATGCGCGGCAGGCCGAATAGCGGCATCGGTGGATCGTCTGGATGGATGGCGAGATTGACGCCGACCTCCGCCGCCACCGGCACCACCTCCGCGAGGAAGGCGAGCAGGTTCGCGCGCATGTCGGCGGCGGTGATGCCGTCGAAGGCCGCGATCCGGTCGCGGATGCCCTCGCGGCTATAGCTGTCTTCGCCGCCCGGCAGGCCTGCGATAATATTGGTTTCGAGTGTCGCGATCTCGGCCTCGGTCTTCTCCGCCAGCACCGCGCGGGCGCGTTCGAGCAGTAGGTCGGGATAGTCGTGCTCGGCGCCGGCCCGCTTCAGGACATAGGCGTCGTAGGCGACGAATTCGGCGAGATCGAACCGCAAGGCGCGGCCCGTGCTCGGCATGGCGAACATCAAGTCGGTGCGTGTCCAGTCCACGACAGGCATGAAATTGTAGCAGACGGTGGGAATGCCGGCGCGGCCCAGATTGGCCAGGCTGTCCTTCCAGGCATCGATAGACTGCCGCCACGGCCCCGATCGCATCTTGACGGAACTAGGAACGGGGATGGATTCGCACACGTTCCAGGTGAGACCTGCCGCGGCGATCATCGCCTTGCGCGTCGCGATATCCTCGGGTGTCCAGGCACGACCGTCGTAGATGTGGTGGAGCGCTGTGACGACGCCGGTGGCACCCGCCTGACGGACGTGACCCAGCGAAATCGGGTCCTCCGGACCGAACCACCGCCAGCTTTGCTGCATCGTTTTGACCTCCGCCATTTGCGCCAAAGGCTCGGCGCTTATGCATGAAGCGTCAACGGGCGGCGCGCCCGCCCGAGATGCGGTCGCTCACGAACACATGAGCGCCCTGGTAGCGCGCATGGGCGGACCCGACTTGTGGTGCAAGTTTAATGGGACGCAATGACATGACCTTTCTTCGCGTGATCCAAATCTCGTTCATCGTGGCACCGCTCGCTTTGGCGGCGTGCAGCCGGGCCGCATCCGATGGTGCGCCTGGCCCCTTGCCGAACGGGGCCGCCGGCGGTGCAGCGGCGAGCGCTGGCTCGGCATCGCCCAATGGTGGGGGTAGTGGCGCTGCAGGCGCCGCCGGCGCCGGGGCTGCGAAATAGCATGTCTGGCGAGGACGAGAGGATCCGCGTCCAGCAGCCCGCGGGTGGTCTACGCACGGCGTCTCTCAGGGCATCCTTCGCTCAGTCGGACGCCATGCAGAAGGCGATCGACGATCTCGAAATGAGCGGCTTCAACCGGGCGGATATCAGCGTCATCCAGGGCGGCGACCCAACGGTGCCGATCCCTGAAGGCGGCGATCTCGAGGCGCCCTACAATGAGGAGGATGCGCGCCAGGCCCGTACTCTCCAGGCAAGCGGTGCCGCGAGTGTGGCGGCTTTGGCCGCGGCGGGCGTGACCATCGCGACCGGTGGCTTGGCCGCTATTGCCATTGGCGCGGCGGTCGTGGCGGGCGCCGCTGCGGGTGGTGCCACGCATGTGCTCAGCACGGCCGCGAATAGTGCCGAGCAGGAAGGCCGTGAGGCCCATGCGGCCCAGGGCCTGCTGACGCTGTCCGTTCAAGTGCCGACGCCCGATAAGCAAGCTAAGGCCGAGGCTATTCTTCACGCTGCCGGTGCGACGGCCGTCACTATGGTCTAGGCGCGGCGTCGCGCCTTAGCTCAAAGCTTCGATCAGCTTCTTCAGCAAGGCGATCAAGTCCGGTTTGGCGTCACCCACAATGACGTCCAGCCGCGTCTCATGTCTTTCGACATGCGGCATCAACACATCGAGCGCATCTTCACCCGCTTGTGTGAGGTGAAGCGTGACGCTCCGCCGATCCTTGGCAGAACTTTCACGCAGGATCAGACCTTCCTTTTCCAGGGCCGTGATAAGCGGACTGATTGTGGACTTGTCCCGCCCGATCGCACGGCAAATCTCGATCTGCGAAAGACCAGGATTGAGGCGGATGATCATCAGCGTCGCAAAGCGCCCAGTTTTGAAGTCGGGCTGGCTGGAACTCGCGATGAAGGCCCGCAAAACCGCCTCCTGCGCCATGCGCAGATGAAGGCCTATGTAGTCCTCCAGCAGACCCAGATGGATGGCCGGGTCGGGCGATTTGTTCACGCGCTCGCTCTACGGTTTAGTTTGAATACAAACTTAATCACATTCGGACCCTTTGTCCACAGGTTCCACTCAGAAGAAGCCGAGCAGGCCGGCGCCTGCGGTCAGGCCGAGGAACCAAAGGGGATGGCGTTTCGTGCCGAGCGTGCCCGCGACCACGACGGCCGCCAAAGTCACGGCCCGCCAATCGACCGCTGCGGCACGGACCAGTAAAAACCCTGCCGCCAGCATCAGCCCCGCCGTGACAGGCACAAGCCCCGCCTGAACGACGCGGCGCCAACGGCGGTCCCGGAACCGGACCCAGATGCCGCCGACGATATAGGCGAGCGTGACGGCAGGAAGCAGGAAGGCGAGTGTCGCGACGAGCGCCCCATAAATGCCCGCGATGTGCCAGCCGAACAGCGTCACCGCCAGCATGTTCGGACCCGGCGCCGCCTGTGCAAGCGCATAGAGCCGTACGAACTCCGTCGTGCTGAGCCAGTGCTGCTGATGTACCAGCGCGCGCTCCATGGCCGGCAGCGTGGTCGAGGCGCCGCCGATCGCGAGGAAGGACAGTTCGGCGAAGATCAACGCCAAGGCGAGCAGATGCGTCATTCCCGGATGCTCCAGCCGGCGAGGGCGATGCTCGCGGGGACGAGCACGCAGAGGCTGAACAGGAAGGGCAGCCGAAAGACCCCGAGAGCCGCGAAACTGGCGGCCGCCACCGCCAGACCGCGCGGGGAGGCGCGAAGGGGCAGGGCGATCTTGATGGCGGTCGCCAGCACCAGGCCGGCGGCGCCGGCGGAGAGCCCTGTCACGAGATGGCGGACCGGGGGCAGATTGCCGTAGCGGCCATAGGCCGTACCAATGGCGAGCACGATGCCGATCGGCGCGCCCAGCAGGCCCACTAGGGCCGCGACGCTGCCGCGCACACCGCATACCCGCGATCCGAAGATCACCGCTAGATTGGCGACATTCGCCCCTGGCAGGAACTGACACAGGGCAAGAAGTTCATTGAACTCGGCGGGTGTCTGCCAGCGCCGTTCCTCCACCATGACCCGCCGGATCATCGGCAGAACGCCACCGAAGCCCATCAGGCCAGCGCGAAAGAAGGCCCGGAAGAGCGCAAAGGCACTGAGGCGAAAGGGGAAGGCTTCGGGCTGCTGCATCGTTCAAGCAGGTATAGGGACGCAGGCTCCGGCCGGCTACGCCTGCTGTCCCCGCACGTCGATGTCATGCAGGAAGCCGGCGAGATGCGGCTGCGTTGTGTTCGCGGTGTCGCGCAGAATGCCGACATTATAGGTTTCGCGCTTGGCCGGTTCACGAATGGCGACCATCGGGTCTTCGCCATCACGCACATAGCCCAACGAGAAGCAGCCGAGTTGATAGCCCATCAGCTTCAACAGATCGTCCGGTAGTGTTTTGGCAACGTCGAGCGGCGTCGAGAGATACTGGTTCTCCTCCTGCCGGACCCAGCCCACGGCATAGGTGAGGTTGACGGCCTGTCGCACGACGTCAGACCTATTGCGGCCAGCACCGTGAAAGACCTTGCCGGTGTAGAAGAGCGCCGAGCCACGCTTCATGACGGCGGGATAGGCCTCCGCCATATCGTATTTCTTACGGTTGCTGAGATGGCTTTTCGGCACGACGCGGGTGGCGCCCATCTCTTCGGTGTAGTCGCTCAGTGCCCAGAGGATATTGCACTGGATGTCGTAGTCGAGTGGGAAGGGGAAGAAATCCCAGGCGACCTCATCCTGATGCAGTTTCTGCGCAGGTGACCCCGGATGGACCGAAATGATTTGGGTGAGGTGGAGCTGAAAGGTGGAGGCCTTTCGTAGAACGATGCCGGCGGTCTCGAGCGCAATCGGGTTCATGATCAAGGCGCGCGCCGCGGGTGATCTTGCAATCAGCGCGCCCGTGCGTTTGGTCTGCAGACCCAGAAAGCTGTCCTGCCCGAACATCGAAGTCTCGATGTAAGGCGCCATCTCGTCCGCGATGCTGTCCATCAGGCCTGACGGCGCCAATTCATCGACGATGGCATAGCCATCGGTTCTGAGGGCGGCGGAGATGTCGTCCGCCGTGGCCGAAGCCGGGAAATGGATAAGCTCCATGAAACAACTCCGGATCGCAGGGGAGCCTCTGATGCGTCTGGGTCGTGAAGACGCCGCGAAGATGGGGCCGCGATAAACGCGCGCGGCCCCGGTCCTCGATCTTGTGAGCGGAGTTTAGGACGACGTGGCGGGGGACATCGGCGAGGTCAGTTCCTTGCCATTCAGCATATCGGCCGAATGATCGGCGCCGGACGGGCCATTCATGTCCATGGGCTTGCCGGAATGGGCCATCATCTTGTGGTGGGCCATCATCATCTTGTGGTGCATCATCGGCTTCTTCATGCCCATTCCCATGCTGCTGGCGGGGGCAGGTGCGGCCGGCGTGGTCGACTGCGCCCAGGCGGATGCGGAACCGAGAAGGGCGACGGCGCAGGTCGCCGAGAGGAGCCAGGTCGTTTTCATGTCGTTCTCCGTATGTCGTTGAGGACCGAGATTGGCCGGCATCACAGCATCTGTGATCCCCGCTGATATGGGCGGGTTACGCCCGCCGTTAAGGGCAGAATCGTTACGTCCGGGCCACTCATCAATCTGACACCTATCTGTCATGTGACAGTTCCGTGGCGTTTTTTTCTATGCGGGGGGTCCCCCGGATGGTAGCCCAGAGCGGTCATGAACATCGTCTCCCGGCAGAACGCGACCTTCCCCACCATTTCGGGTTTGCCTAGTCCGCGCGCGTTTTTGCGTGGTCGCTTCGGCGGACCGCAGCATCGTCGGCCCCATGCGAGGATGCGCGTGACGGACGGCGTCTTCGTGATGTCGGATGGCGCGCTGCTGCCGTATCGGGAATGGCTGCCAGATGTGGCACCCGACATCGTCATACTCGCCCTGCACGGCATTAATGACAGCGCGGATGCCTGGGAAGCACCCTCCGGACTGTTCGTCGACGCGGGCATTGCCGTGATCGCGCCGGATCAACGTGGTTTCGGCGCGGCGGCGGGGCGTGGGCGCTGGCATGGCACCGAGGTCATGGTCGATGACGCGCTGACGATGGTGGACCAGACCCGCGCGCGTTTCCCCGATGCGCGTCTTTATCTCGCTGGCGAAAGCATGGGTGCCGCCGTGCTGATGGTTCTTGCGGCCAAACAGGCCCGGCTCGCGGTCGATGGCTATATTCTGAGCGCCCCGGCGGTCTGGGGGCGGCGCGAAATGGGCGCGGCCTACCGGATGTCACTCTGGCTGGCCCATAAGACGGTGCCATGGCTGCGATTGAGCGCAACGGGCCTTGGCATCAAGCCAAGCGACAACAACGCCGTTCTTCGTCGCTCTTCCCATTCCGGTGTCGCGATCCGCTCGGCCAGTATTGATGCCCTCAAGGGGCTGGCCGATTTGATGGACGAGGCCTTGGCGGCCGCCGGCAATAGCCGTGCGCCGACCTTGTTCCTGTATGGCGGTCGCGACCAATTGGTGCCGAAACACGCCATGGCGTCGTGCTGGCGCGTGGAGCAGGCCGCGAGCGGTCGCAACCAGGTCTTCGCTTTCTACCCCAATGGCTACCATCTGTTGCAGCGCGACCACGCGGGCGCGGTGGTGACACGCGACATCGTCAATTGGTTGAGCGATGCGGCAGCCCCTCTGCCCTCAGGCGCCGACGCCAAAGCCGCCGACTGGCTCGAAGGTCTCGCCGCTTAGCTCTCGCGGCTAAGCAAAGATGTCATAAAACGAACACGGGGAGCCTCTGCATCGCCTCCCAGATCTGGCACAGATAACTAGATCGGGTGCCTGATGCTGATTCACATGATGCCGTCTTCGGACGTCGTGATCGCGATGCTGGTCGTTTGCTTCATCATGGTTTTGTTGTTCGAGGCGACGAACGGCTTCCATGATACATCAAACGCCGTCGCCACTGTCATTTACACCAATACGCTGAAGCCTGTTCCGGCTGTGATCTGGTCCGGCATCATGAACTTCATCGGCGTGCTGGTCGGCGGCATCGCCGTGGCCTACGCCCTGGTGGAGATCTTGCCGCCCGATGTGCTGACACCGCCGAATGGTGCGCCGGCGCTGCCAATGCTGGTGTCGATTTTCGTGTCGGCCCTGTTCTGGAACATCCTCACCTGGGCGTTCGGCATTCCGAACTCCTCGTCGCATTGCATCATCGGCTCCCTCGTCGGCGTCGCCTGCGCCGACGCCATCCTGCAATCGCGCAGCCTGTCGCAGGGTGTAGACTGGCAGCAGATCCGCACGGTCCTGATCGGTCTGGCGATTTCCCCGGTGCTGGGCTTCGTGCTCGCTGGCGGCTTATACGGCATCCTGCGTCTCGTCGTGCGGCGCGGTGAGCTTCTGGAACCGCCTGAGGGCGACAAGCCGCCGGTCTGGTGGCTGCGTGGACTTCTGGTGCTGACCTGCACCTCCGTCAGCTTCTCTCACGGTACCAATGACGGCCAGAAGAGCATCGGCCTGATCATGCTGACCGTCATCGGTCTGCTGCCGGCGACCTTCGCGCTCAACCCCCATGCCGGGCCTGCCTTGCAGCAGTTGAGCGCCAATGCGCGGATAGCCGAACCCCTCATCGCAAGCTATGGGGACGATCGGAAGCAAGCGGGATTGGATGCGGCCAAGGCGCTAGAAGGCTTTAAGCCGGCCGACGCCACGTCAGCCCTGACCGAGACGCCGGCCCAGGTGCAGTTGCGCACGCAGCGACGCGGTCAGGTATTTGCGGTGCTCTCGCAGCTGAAGCATGTCACTGAAAACCCCGCAGCCAGCAAAGCGGATAAGGCCAAGGCCAAGTCCTTGCGCAAGGTGATGGGGCCGCCGGTGCAATATGCGCCGATATGGGTGCGCGTGCTGAGTGCGCTGTGCCTCGGTATCGGCACCATGGTGGGCTATAAGCGCGTTGTGCGGACCTTGGGGGAACGCCTTGGCAAATCGCATATGACGCCGGGGCAGGGGGCGAGCGCCGAACTCATCGGCTCCATTCTGATCGGCACAGCAGGCTTCACGGGTCTGCCGGTGAGCACGACGCATATCATCACCTCCGGCATCGCCGGCACGATGGTGAGCGGCGGCCAGGGCGTCGAGCGGGGCATGCTGCTGCGGATCGCGGCGGCCTGGGTCTTCACCCTGCCCGCCACGATGCTGATCGCGGGGGGGCTGTTCTACGTGCTCGACAATCCGCACTTCTAGCGGATTGTCTTCCGCCGTCCGCGCTCCGTCAGCGGATGAGGAGCGCGGTGCCATAGAGCCCTAATGCGAAAAAGGTATGGGCGACCAGGTTCATGAATCGGACCATGTTCGGACGCGGGGTCTTGGACGCCGCCCAGCCGATGCCGAGGCCCGGCTGGAGCAGGAACCAGCCACCCGCCACGGTGAGGATGCCCCAAATCCAGGCCGGCAGAAACGTGGGATGGGCAAGCCAGGGGTGGCCCATGAAGACCACGAAGATGATGCCGTACAGAATGCCGACGACGTAATGGCCGATCCAGCCGAGGGTCAGCTCATGGGCATAAGGCTCGGCCGCGCCGATGCTGTCATGGAAAACCTGCCCGTGGCGAAGGTGCCAGAACCAGCGGCCCACGGGCGCCCAGTTCGGCGCCGATTGGCCCGGAAAGCGGGACAGGACGATCGCCCAGATATCCATAAGGATCGTCGCGCCGACGCCGATCACGGCACCGCGCCAAAGAAGGTCTAGCATAGAGGATCAGGCTCGCTGTCAGCTGTTGAACGCGGAGCGACAGAAGCATCGCGGATGGCGGGGGCGCAAGGACCCCGCTCTCAATAAGTCAGGCGCGTGACAACACCTCCCCCCGCGCCTAGCCTCGATTCGCTACCAAAAAGACGACCCCAAGGGAGATTGACCATGACCAATTCCACCCAGACCTCGGTCGAGATGGCGCACCTCATCCGCGCCGGGGAGGCACAGGCCGCCGCGACGCTGACCGCCTTGGTGCTCGGCACCATCAAGACTGCCGAAACCATTCCCGGCGTTATCCTCACCTACAAGGAAGTCTATCGGGCAATGTTCGGCCGCGAGCCCTGAGGGCGCGGCGGCCCAAGCCTCATGCGGTGAGACTTATACCGTTTGCCCCACTGCCGAACCTTCCCGGAAGGCGCGAAGGTTCGGCCACGGCGACTCGAAACGAGGAGGCTGAGCATGGCGATCTGTCCCTTCCATTGGCTGTCGAAACTCACTGTCGGTGAGGTGCCGGCGCAGTCCACACGCTGGGAGGAGGAGCTGCCGTCCATTCTGGCGGCCGCCGAGGTGGCCTTCGATCAGCTCTCCCGTCGTTGCGGGGGCGCGTTGACCCTCTAAGCGATCCCCTCCGTTACAGTTTCCTTGCGCGGGATCGGGATCGGCGATCTGTTGCGGGCGATCATGTCGATCATCGACGGAGTCGCCCGATGAACCTGGATCGGCTGGGGAAGGTTTGGGCGCTGACCCGCAGCGCGAACGCTGGGGAAGCTGCGGCGGCCCGTGAACGCGCCCGCATCATGGTGGAGCGCGAGGGCAAGACCCTGGCCGATATTCCGTCTCTGCTGCGCGGCAAGCCGATTCCGACAGACGCGCCCCGGCCCAGCCCGAGCGGCTTCACCCCAACCGATATGAGCAACCCCGCCCATCGGCGGCCCGAGACGCCAGCCGAGAAGAAGCGGCGCGCCGAACGATCCCGCAAGGAAAAGCCGGCCCGCGACGACGCTCTGCGCCGCCATGGCGGCATCGATGGCGTGCTGGTCTGGACGGAGAAGGAGCAGCTGCTCCGCGCGGCCGTGGCACCTTGGTCGGTCTTCCAGCCGCCGCCCCATCAGCGTTGGACCAAAAGCATCGACGGGCATGAGGTAACGACACCGGGGCCGCCGCCCGCCCGGGTGGTGCGCGCCCTATCGGACGCCTATCCACTGCCCAGGACCATTTCCGAAGCGGCGGGTGAGTATGGGATGTGGCAGAGCCGGGATCGCGACGTCGGCCTGGCGGTGGAAGCCTCGGACAATCCGCAGCTCGACCTTTCCGCCGAAATACGCCGCGATATCGTGCGAAGGCTGATGGAGGTCGATCTCCGTGCGCAATCGGTGGCGGAGGTGTTGATCCGCCAGCGGCATCTGGTGGAGATGGACACCATCGGCGACCCCGATATCGAAAAGGCGGTGCTGCTCGACCTGGAGAGCCTGGAGGCGGCCGGACAGCGGACGCGCGCCGCTGAGGCCGCAGCCGCCAAGCCTGAGCGTGCCAGGGCCACGGAGCCGCCTCCGGCTGCTCCGAAAACAGCCGCGCCACCGCCCAAGCCGCAGGCAAAGAGGGCAAAAGCCAGGCCTATCAAGCCCGTGCAGCCAGACATGTTCGGCTAAGGACTCCGCCTGCCACGAGGCGCTTCCAAAAAACTATTGCCTTGCAGCCACTTCTGGCTCAGGTTTTGCATCCATACATTCGCCGCAGAGCGCCAGGACAGGGTCGTGGATGCTCTGCCACGCCCTCCGAAACGCGCTCGCACGAGAGCGCGAAGTTCCGCACTCACGACACTTCGTCGTGACCTGTGGATTGCGAAGGTATCGGGGAAAATCACGCACTTTTCGAGTCGTGAAAGAAGTTCTTAATGCAATCCTAGAGCGCGATGCGCTACAGTTGCGTGTCATCGCGGTGCGATGCTTTTTTCAGGTGTTTCGGGAATACGTTTCCGGTTCACCCATTGTTGCTGGAGATACCTTATGGATCGACCGGACGACATTTTTTCACTCCACGCGACACTCCGTGATCAGACGCGCGAGATGGAGATGAGTCTCTCCCACTATCTCGAACTTTGCCGCGAAGATCCGGACTGTTACGCCAGTCCGGCGGAACGGATGCTGCGTGCCATCGGTGAACCGGAACTGATCGATTCGTCGCGAGACCCGCGCCTTGGGCGGCTGTTTTTGAACCGGACGATTCGCATCTATCCGGCGTTTTCCGAATTCCACGGCATGGAAGAAACCATCGAGCGAATCGTGGGTTTCTTCCGACATGCAGCGCAGGGCTTGGAAGAACGCAAGCAGGTTCTGTATCTTCTTGGCCCCGTCGGGGGCGGTAAGTCATCCCTGGGCGAACGTTTAAAGGCGCTCATGGAACGTGAGCCGATCTACGTTCTCAAGGCGGGAGACGAAATCAGCCCAGTCTTCGAGAGCCCCCTCGGCCTCTTCGATCCCGAGACGATGAGCGACATGCTGAAGGAGACATACGGCATTCCTCGACGCGTGTTGACGGGCATCGCGAGCCCTTGGGCTTTGAAGCGACTCGACGAAATGGACGGGGACATCAAACAGTTTCGCGTGGTGAAGCTGTTTCCGTCACGGCGTAAGCAAGTGGCCATCGCTAAGACCGAGCCGGGTGATGACAATAACCAAGACATCTCCGCCCTCGTTGGCAAGGTCGATATTCGCAAGCTGGAAAGCCTCAGTCAGAACGACCCGGATGCCTATGGATTCTCTGGCGGACTTAATCGTGCCAACCAGGGCATTCTTGAATTCGTCGAAATGTTCAAAGCGCCGATCAAGATGCTGCATCCCCTGCTGACTGCGACGCAGGAGGGCAATTATCTCGGCACGGAAAATATCGGCGCCATCCCGTTCCAGGGCATCATCCTGGCGCATTCCAATGAGGCGGAATGGCAGAGTTTCCGAAACAACCGCACCAATGAGGCATTTCTCGATCGCGTGAGCGTGGTTAAGGTGCCCTATTGCCTGCGAGTGACGGAAGAAAGCCGGATTTACGAAAAACTGATCAGCGGTTCGGCCTTGGCGACCGCGCCATGTGCCCCGCATACGCTGGAAATGCTCGCGCGATTCGCGGTGCTGTCGCGTCTGAAACCCCATGCGAATTCGCGACCGTTTGCAAAGATGCGTGTCTATGATGGGGAGAATATTCGCGAGACCGATCCCAAGGTGAAGACGATGCAGGAGTATCGTGACGCCGCTGGAGTCGACGAAGGTATGGACGGCATATCGACGCGCTTTGCCTATAAGGTGCTGTCGGCGACTTTCAATCATTCATCGAGCGAAATCGCAGCCGACCCCGTGCATCTCATGTATGTGCTCGAACAGGCGATTCGCCGCGAACAGTTTCCGCCTGAGGTCGAGCAGGCCTATCTCACCGCCATCAAGGATGAATTGGCATCGCGGTATGCGGAATTCATCGGCAATGAAGTTCAGAAAGCCTATCTCGAGAGCTATGGTGACTATGGCCAGAATCTGTTCGATCGTTATCTGGACTATGCCGATGCCTGGATCGAGGATCAGGATTTCAAAGATCCGGACACCGGACAGATGCTCAATCGGGAGCTGCTGAATGCCGAACTGACCAAGATCGAAAAGCCGGCCGGCATCGCCAATCCCAAGGATTTCCGGAACGAGGTCGTGAAGTTCGCGCTGCGGACCCGTGCCGCCAATGGCGGTCGCAACCCAAGCTGGACGAGTTACGAGAAGATTCGCGACGTCATCGAAAAACGCATGTTCAGCCAGGTCGAAGATCTGCTGCCGGTGATCAGCTTCGGGTCGAAAAAGGATAACGAGACCGAGCGCAAGCACAACGATTTCGTCGATCGCATGGTGTCGCGCGGCTATACGGAACGTCAGGTCCGCCGCTTGGTGGAATGGTACATGCGCGTCAAACAGTCAGCCTGAGGGCGCGGGTTTGGACATCATAGACCGCAGGCGTAACCCTCACGGCAAGAACCTGGAGAACCGCCAACGTGTGCTGGCCCGCGCACGGGGAGCGGTGGCACGCGCGACACGCGCTGCCATCGATCAAGGCACGCTGCGCGAAATTGGGCACGACCAGGCCGTGACCATTCCGGCGGAAGCCTTGGATGAGCCAAGCTTTCATACGGTGTTCAGTGCCGGCAAACGCCAGATCGTCCTGTCCGGTAACCACGAATACTCGACGGGGGACAGACTGTCGCGACCACCGAGCAGCAGCGGCGCGGGTGGCGGTAATGGTGACGGCCAGGGCGGCGGTGAGGGCGAAGACGGGTTTCGCTTCGTGCTCACCCGGGACGAATTCCTCGACTTCTTCTTCGAAGATCTCGAATTGCCGGATCTGGTCAAAAGCCAGATCGTGGCGGCCGAAACCATGGCGCCGATCAGGGCCGGGATCAGCCGGGACGGAGCGCCGTCCCAGATCGACATGGCGCGAACCATGAAGCAATCGATGGCACGGCGCATCGGCTTGCGCCGCCCGAAAGGGCCTGAGGTTGTGGCTCTGGAGGCGGAGATCGCGTCTCTCGAAGAGAGTGGCGATGACGTCCCGCGCTTGCTGGCGCTTCAGGCGGAGCTGGAGACGGCCCTGCGGCGCTTGCGGCGCGTGCCCTGGGTCGATCCGGTCGATCTGCGCTACCGTCGCTTCACGCAAGTGCCAAAACCCTCTGCGCGGGCCGTGATGTTCTGTCTGATGGATGTCTCGGGGTCGATGTCCGAGCAAATGAAGGACCTGGCCAAGCGTTTCTTCCTTTTGCTGCATGTCTTCCTGGAGCGCCGGTACAAACACGTCGATCTGGTGTTCATTCGCCATACCGAAGTCGCCGAAGAGGTCGACGAGAAAACCTTCTTCACCGATGCACGAACCGGCGGCACGGTCGTCTCCACGGCCCTGACGGAGTTTTTGCGCATTCAAAAAGCGCGATACCCGCAAGATTCCTGGAACATCTATGGCGCGCAGGTGTCGGACGGTGACAATTCCAGCAGCGACACCCAGCGCACCATCGCGATGCTGGAAAACGAGATTCTGCCGGTCGTGCAATACTTCGCCTATATCGAAGTCTCGGCCGGCGGGGTGATCCGGGGCGAAAGTGAGCTGTGGCGCGGCTATGATCCGCTGTCCCGACGCAAGCCCCGATTGGCCGTCAATCGCGTCTCGAACCGTCATGAGATCTTTCAGGTATTCCGACAACTCTTTGGACGGAAGCCAGCCGCCGCATGATCAAACGCCCATGACATCCTCGCTTCTCTACGACGGCACAGACTGGGATTATGGCACGCTCCGGCGCAGCTATGACGCGATCGATCGCATCGCCTGTGAAGAGCTTGGCTTGGAGATCTACCCAAACCGGATCGAGGTCGTGACGTCGGAGCAGATGCTCGACATCTATACCGCGCATGGCATGCCGATCACCTATCGCCATTGGTCCTATGGCAAGCATTTCCTGCAGCATGAGGGCAGCTATCGGCGCGGGTATTCCAACCTCGCCTACGAAGTCGTCATCAACGCCAATCCCTGCATCAGCTATTTGATGGAGAATAACACGGCGACGATGCAGACGCTGGTGATTGCGCATGCGGCCTTCGGTCACAACCATTTCTTTCGCAACAACCACCTGTTCCGGCAATGGACCGAAGCCTCCGCCATTATCGACTATCTTGAATTCGCGCGATCCTATGTCAGCGCCTGCGAGGATGAGCATGGCGTAGCGAGGGTCGAAGCCGTCTTGGATGCGGCGCATGCCTTGTCACGCCATGGTGTGCATAAGCACGGCGGCGCGCGGCCTCTCAATCTCAAGAACGATCAGAAGCGGGAGCAGGAGCGGCGCAGCCACGACGAAAAGATGTTCGATGATCTGTGGCGGACATTGCCCGGCAAGCGCCCGGCGGCCGATATCGGTTCCGTTGCGGATCGCCGCCGACGTCTCGGCCTGCCGGAAGAAAACCTGCTCTATTTCATCGAAAAAGTGGCGCCCCGGCTACAATCCTGGGAACGGGAGATTATCCGGATTGTGCGATTGATCGCGCAATACTTCTATCCGCAACTCCAAGCGAAACTGATGAACGAGGGTTGTGCAACCTGGGTTCACCAGCGGGTGATGACGCGATTGCATGAAACTGGACAGATCAACGATGCGGCATTTCTCGAGACGTTGCATTCGACGTCCAGCGTTACCTTTCAGCCCGACTTCGATCATCCCGCCGGCGGCTCCAGCTTCAATCCCTATGCGCTAGGCTATGCGATGATGAGCGATATCGAACGCATCTGCACGGAGCCGACGAAGGAGGATCGTGCATGGTTCCCGGAGATTTCCGGCAACCACGATCCGCTCGGAACCTTGCGCCATGCCTGGGCGAACTTTCGCGACGAGAGCTTCGTCCTGCAATTCCTGTCACCGGCGGTGATGCGCCGCTTCCGGATGTTTCGACTTCTCGACGATACGTCCGAATCGTCGTTTCTCGTCGATGCGATCCATGATGACCAAGGCTATCGTGATATTCGGCGTAGTCTGGCGCGCAGTTATGACACGGCCGAGAATGATGCCGATGTGCAAGTCGTGGATGTCGATCTGGCTGGCGACCGCCGTTTGATGCTGGAGCATCGCACGCGCCCCGGCCGATTGCTGGTCAAGCGCGATGCCGAGGCAACCTTGCGATATGTCGCGCGGCTGTGGGGATATGAAGTGCGGTTGCAGGAGGTCGACAGCGACTCGGGCGCGGTTTTGGCGACCCATGTCTCCACCCCATCGGCCTCGTAACCCGCGTCGGACCGACTTCTACCAGAAGGCGGCCGAGCGTTTCTGCATCATTTCCCGATGCTGAGCGGTCGATTTCGGCAGAAGCGCGCCGGTTTCCCAATCCAGCAGGACGGCGTAATGGCGCACCGCATCCATGACATCGATGTCGCCGGCGCGGAAGCGTGCTGCGACCTGTTCGGGATCGGCGGTCAGCCAGCCGGGACGCTCAGTGCGAATGCGCGCGCGCTCCGCGTCCGTGGCTGCGTCATCAACTGCGTATTCGGCGAGCTCTTCGTCCACCACGCGGATCACCACGCCATAATCCTTCGCCGCACGCGCGATGGAGACATAGCCGTCGGCGACATCCTCCCGCACCGCGATGGGGTCACGCAGCAGCGGATCCCCGAAGCCACCGCCGCCTGCCGTCGGCCGGCTGAAATGATCGCCGGAATTGATCTTCACATCGGAGAAGACGGCGCCGAGCCATTCGGGCTCCGCACCTGCCCGCGTCAGCGTCAAGCCGTGCGGAATGGAGGGCAGGCCGCCCGAGATGCCCCAGACGACGGCGCGTTCGCGGTCGCAAATATAGGAAATCACGGTGCCTTCGGCTTCGCGCATGAGCGCGCCTTTGCGGGCACCCATGCCACCGCGCCATTGGCCCGGCCCCGCGCTGTCGGTGAGAATCTCGAACTCCGTCGTCAACATCGGGCTGGTTCGTTCCTGGCCTTCGACGGGTTGCGACATCATGCCGCAGCCGAAGGATGAGGTGGTGACATTGCACCCATCGCGCCCGTTGCGGCCGCCCCAACCACCGGGCAGCCAATCGTAAAACATGAAGATCGGCTTCTCGGGCGTGCGGGTATCGCGGCCGCCAGTGAGCAGATATTCATTGTTGAAGACGCAAGCGATGGCGCGCTCGGGCATGATCTGCGACCAAAGCTCATAGATCGCGCCCATGATCTTCTCGAAGGGCACCAGGAAGCCCGTCACCGCCACCGGCCAGCGGGCATTCACGACGGTATCTTCCGGCGCGATCACTTCGATCGGGCGATAGAAGCCGGAATTGAGGGGCAGATCGGGGAAGAAGGTTTTCATGCCGGCAACGACGGCGGAGAAGGTGGCACCGAAGGCGGAGTTGTAGAGCGTGCCGATGCAGACATGGCTGCCCGTGAGGTCATAGATCACGCGATCGCCGGTGATGGTGAGTTTCACCTTGATTGGGATCATGCCTTCGCCCGTCGAGGGATCCTGGTCGATGAAGTCTTGCGTTTCCCATACACCATCAGGCAGCGCCGCAAGCCGCTGGCGCAACACGCGCTCGACAAAGGATTGCACATCCGAGAAGCCTGCTTGCACCGTCTCGCGCCCATATTTCTCGACGAGACGCAGAATCTCCCGCTCGCAGGCGCGTGTGGCCTCGGCCTGGGATTGCATATCGCCGATGATGGAGACGGGGTCGCGGGTATTGCTCGCGATCATATGCGCGACGTCGCGGCGGAAGACGCCTTTGTCCCACAGACGCACCGGGGTGATGCGCAGCCCCTCGCGGAACATATCGGTGGCGCGGACATCGAAGGAACCGGGCACGCTGCCACCGACATCCGACCAATGGCCGTTCGACTGGGCGAAGGCGATTGGCTTGCCATCTGCGAAGATCGGCCGAATCAGACGAACGTCAGGGAAATGGGTTCCGCCGGCATAGGGATCGTTGATGGCGAAGACATCGCCGGGATGCATGTCATCGCCGAAGAAGCGAATGACCTCTTTGCAGGTCCAATGCAGCGTGCCGACATGGACGGCAATATCGCCATTGCCTTGGGCGATGGAATCTCCATTGGCATCGTTCAGAGCATTGGAGAAGTCGCGGTTATAGATCACGAAGGAGTAGCAGGTGCGGATCATCTGCTCGGCCATCTGATCGACGGCGGTGATGAAGGAATTCTTCAGCACTTCGAAGGTGACGGGATCGAGCGTTGGGCCGGCTATGGGTTGTTCAGTCACAGGTTCGGTCATCACGCAGCCCCTCCCACACGCATGACGATATTGGCCCAGCGATCGACCGTCATGGTCGCGCCAGGCGGCAGCACAGTTGTCGAATCAAGCTGGTCGATGATCGCGGGGCCGCTCAGGGTGGCCCCAGCGGGCAAATCCGGCCGCCAATAGACGGGCGTGTCATGCGCCGCGCTGCCGCCAAAATAGACCGGGCGACGGCTGATCGGGGTCGGCGCGACGCCTGTGGGCTCGCTGCTTTTCAGTTCCACCTTCGGCACCACGCCGATGGCCTTGAGGTTGAGGCGAAACAGGGTCACCGGCGCATCATCGCGCCGGAAGTTATATTCGCGCTCATGCTGCTCATGAAAGGACCTCACGAGATCACCGATATCAGTAATCTCCGCGCCGACCGAAACGGCGAGGGATCGCCATTGGCCTTGATACATCATGTCGATGCTGCGTTGCATGAGCATATCGGCGATGGCGACTCCCTCATGCAGCAGCCTGTCTGCGGCCGTCGCCTCAAGCGCCGCGAACCGCGCCTGCAGGGCTGCCGGATCGACCTCGGAAGCCGGCATCATATAGCTCTCGGCGAGGTCATGCTGCAGATCCACCAGCAAGCACCCGAGGGCGGAGGTGATGCCCGGATTGGGCGGCACGATGACGACGGGAATGGACAATTCGCGCGCGAGTTCGGCGCCATGCAAGGCCCCGGCCCCGCCAAACGCAACGAGCGCGAATTCGCGCGGATCATAACCACGGCTGATGGAAATCAAGCGCACCGCATCGGCCATATTCGCGTTCGCGACATGGATGATGGCGTCTGCAGCTTCCGGCACCGAGACGCCGAGCTTATCGGCCACGCCGGTGCGCACCGCCGCCTCCGCCAGCATCGGATCGAGCGTGACGCTGCCACCCGCGAGACCATGGCCGAGACGGCCGAGAACGATATTGGCATCGGTATTCGTCGGCACGGTATTGCCGCCGCCATAACAGGCCGGGCCGGGCCGTGCGCCCGCTGATTGCGGCCCATTCTTGAGGGCGCCATCCTCGATGCGCGCGAGCGAGCCGCCACCCGCACCGATGGTCAATACCTCAATGCTGGGAAACCGGATCGGATAGCCGAATTCGATGCCCCAATCCTTGGTGACGCGGGACTGGCCTTGATAGGCGAGGGAGACGTCACAACTCGTGCCCCCCATGTCGAGGCCGATGGAATTGGGATAGCCGCAGAGGCCGGCGATATGGCGGCTGGCAATGGCGCCGGCCGCGATGCCGGATCCCGCCAGGCGCGCTGCATAATCACGCACAGTCGCGGGTGTCATCACGCCGCCGCCGCTGTGCAGCAAAAGCAAATCGGAGGTATAGCCGCCGTCGCGCAAGCGCTCACTTAAGCGTTGAACATATTCGCCGACAACCGGGCTCAGCACGGCATTGACCACGGTGGTGGAAAACCGTTCGTGCTCAAAAATCTCAGGCAAAACCTCAGACGAGATCGAAACCGGAATGCCCGGCAGTTCGCGCAGCAGGATATCCCGCATGGCGCGTTCATTGGCGCCATTGACGAAGGCATTCATGAAACAGACGGCGACGGCCGCCACCCCACGCCGCCCGAGAATGCGAGCGAGGTCGACTGCCTCCGCTTCGTCGAGCGGTGTCACGACAACGCCGGCGGCGTCGATCCGTTCGGTCACCGGCATGCGGTCACGCCGGGGCACATAGGGGCGTGCGACATCCTTATAAGCGTCCCAAAGGTCTTCCTTATTGGCGCGACGAATTTCGATGACATCGCGGAATCCACGCGTGCAGACCATGGCGATGCGCGGCAGGCGCCGTGTGATCAAGGCATTGGTGGCGACGGTCGTGCCGTGGGAGAGCAATGTCACGTCCACAAGATCGACGCCGGCCGCGCCGAGACCGTTCATGAAGCCGTCGATCGGATCGGGTGTAGAGGGTGTCTTGGCAACGCGAAGGACACCCGTCTCCTCATCGAGTACGCAGACGTCGGTGAAGGTTCCGCCGATGTCGATCGCCACGCGCAGGTTGCCCATCGGTGCCGCTCCGCCGTCCGTTATAAGATGCATCATGCGCAATTGCCCAAGGAGAGGTCAATACCCTTCTATTGACGCGCTCAGGCATTATGGCGTGCCGAAATAAGGGGCATGTCGCACGTCTATGCCCATGAATCGTACATTTGATGCATCATACTCACCTTTGCTTGTGGAATCCTTGCGCCATCGTCATAGGATGATGGCAGAGCGGTGAGGCGCGCGAGGACCGTAAGATGGAAGAAGCGGCATTCGAGATCAATCTGGGGGACAGCATCTATCGGCGCCTGTCCGATAGTTTGGTGCAGGGTGTGCGGCGTCCGGAAGAGCGCCTCAAGATTCGCGATATCGCGGCGCAAATGGGAACAAGCGTGACGCCGGTGCGCGATGCGGTGCTGCGATTGGTTCAAGAGCGCGCCCTGTATCTGCGCAGCCCGCGTGACATTCGGGTGCGCTCTGTCAGCATCGACGAATATCTTGAAGTGCGGGCGATCCGCGTCGAGTTGGAGGGGCATGCCGCCGCCGCTGCGGCCGAACGTGCGACGGAGACTGATATTCGCAGGCTTGATCGTCTCGTACGGGATAATGCGCGCGCCTTGCGCGCCGGCAATAAGGCCTTGACCACGGACCTGAATCAGAAATTCCATTTTGAGATCGTTCGCATTGCGAACATGCCGGTGCGCGCAGATATCCTGCGACGCCTTTGGCTCAGCCTCGGGCCATGGATCACCGAGAACTACGCCATGGACTCTCGGGCGATGATCGAGTTCCATTACGCGGCGGTGGACGCCATTCGCGCGCGCGACCCGATCGCCGCGCGCGCCGCGCTACGCGATGACCTTGTCATCGGTGGCGGCGTCATCATGGACAAGTATTTGCGCGCGGAGGGCGCTAGCGCAAAGCCTGCCGGGCATGGCATGCCGATTGCAACGGTGACTGGGACGAAGTGAGCCGGCCGCGGGTGTTTCGATCGCGGAGGACGGCTCTCCAAGCGGAAACAGGCAGGAGGTTTGCGTGAGGTTTCGAATCGGTTTGTTGGGCGCGCTTGCGGGTGTCGTCTCCTCTGCGGCCGTGATGGCCGGACTATCCAGTCCGGCACGCGCGGCGGGTGACGACATCGTCGTCGGCTTCGCCGTGGCTCTGTCGGGCGGCATGAACGCCTATGACGGCGAAGCCACCAAAATGGCGCAGCTCTGGATCGACCAGACCAATGCCAAGGGCGGCTTGCTCGGTAAGCAGATCAAGTCCGTTTACGCAGACACCAAAAGCGACCGCGTTGAAGGCGCGCGCGCCGGCCAGAACGTCCTGTCGCAGGGCGCGAAGCTGGTTTTCGTGACGGCCGACTATGATTACGGCGCGCCTGCCGCCCTGCAGGCGCAGAAGGCGGGCATGATGTCGGTCTTCCTGGGCGCTTCCGATCCCAAGGCCGGGGTCATCGGCGTCGGGCCCTATTCCTTCAGTGCCGAAAAGGCCGCGCAGCTCGAAGGCGCGACCGTGGCCGAATGGGGCTACGAGAAGATGGGCTATCGCAATGCCTATGTGCTTGACGACACAGCCATCGAATATGACAAATCAACCTGCGCGGGCTTCAACTGGGCCTTCCCCAAGGAAGGCGGCACCATCGTCGGCAGCGACACCTTCAAGAACGATGATCCTTCCATCAGCTCGCAGGTCACGCGGATCGCCAATGCCATTCGCGAAAAGAAAGTGGATGCGCTGATGCTGTGTACCTACCAGCCCGGTGGATCCAGCGCCGTGCGCCAGTTGCGTGATGGTGGCATCAAAATTCCGATCCTGAACGGCTCTTCCATGGACGGTACCTATTGGATCAACTCGGTGCCGGGCCTGAAGGACTTCTATGTGCCGGTGCAGGCCGTAGTGTCGGGTGACCCGCTGGCCTCCGTGCAGGCGCTGACCACGGAATATACGGCGAAATACGGCAAGCCGCCGAGCACGCAATATGCCTATCCGATCTATGCCTGGTTGCAGCTCTGGGGCAAGGCGGTGACGGCGGCCGGCACCACGGATGCGAAACCTGTTGTCGCCATCATGCAGAAATACACCAATGAGCCGACGGCCCTGGGTCCCCGCAGCTTCACGCCGCGCATGCATATCCAGACCGACATCCCGCTCACCATCGTCGATATCGCCGATGGCAAGCAGACCGCCATTACCCAATGGCGCATCAAGGAGCCGATCCCGGTGGCCGTGCTCTATCGCTTGAAGAAAGCGTCTTAACGGAAGAGACGTTGATGGAAACAGGCGAAAGCCTTCTCTCCGACCGTCCGGGGTCGCTCGCGCAACCTCAGGCGGCGGAATTGACGGCGGAGAAGGTGGTGGTTCGTTTCGGCGGACTGGCTGCCATCTCCGACGTGAGCCTTACCGTGCAACGCGGTGAGGTTTTCGGGTTGATCGGCCCGAACGGTGCGGGCAAAACCACCTTGGTCAATTGCCTGACGGGCTTTCAGGCGCCGACCAGTGGTCGCATCATGCTCGGCGGCGAGCCGACGGCAGGGTGGTCGCCCGACAAGTTCCGCAAGCAGGGCGTTGCGCGCACCTTCCAGGCAGGCCGTTTGTTTCGTGACATGACGGTGCTGGAGAATGTGGAAGTCACGGCAGTCGGTCTCGGTCTCGGTCGTCGTGCCGCCATCGCGCGCGCCATGGCCATGCTGGATTGGGTGGGGCTCGCCGCGCAGGCGAATCGCGTCGCCGGCACGCTCGCCTATACCGATGAGCGGCGCGTCGGCATCGCCCGCGCCTTGATGCTCAGCCCCGCCTTCATCCTGCTGGACGAGCCCGCCGCCGGCATGTCTGATGCCGAATGCGAGGACCTCGTCGAATGGGTGGCGACGATCCCCAAGCGGTTCGATTGCGGCGTCTTATTGATCGAGCATAATATGCGCGTCATCATGAGTGTCTGTGACCGCATTCACGTGCTGGATGGCGGGCGCAGCCTCGCCGAAGGCACGCCCGTCGAAATTCAGGATAATCCCGCGGTGATGGCCGCCTATCTCGGGATGGAACCATGACGGCAATGCTTGAACTCTCGGGCGTAGAAGTGCGCTACGGGCGCCTCGTTGCCTTGCGTGGCCTGACGATGGAGGTGCATCAGGGCGAGGTCGTGTGCCTGATCGGGCCGAACGGCGCCGGCAAATCCACCACGATGGCCGCGATTGCAGGCGGCGTGCCGCGCCATGCCGGCTCGATCAAATTCGAGGGCGTGGAAATGCCGTCGCGCAAGCCGGAGCGTATTGCGCGCCTCGGCCTGTCGCTGGTGCCGGAGGGTCGGCATGTTTTTGGCACGCTGACGGTGGAGGAAAACCTTCGGGTCGGGGGCTATCTCCGTAAAACGACGCGCGAAGGCGCCGAGGCTTTGGAACGCGTGGCCGGATATTTTCCGCGCTTGAAGGAGCGTTGGAAGTCGCCGGCCGCGCGGCTATCCGGTGGCGAGCAGCAGATGCTGTCGATCGGGCGTGCCTTGATGACAGGTCCACGCTTGGTGATGGTCGATGAGCCGTCCCTCGGCCTGGCGCCGTTGATCGTCGATGCCGTCTACGACATCCTGTTGGAACTGCGTGCGCGGGAAGGACTGACGCTGCTGATCAACGAGCAGAGTTCGCATCGCATCCTGCGCTTCGCCGACCGCATCTATGTCATTCGCAACGGCGGCATTCAGCTTCACGGCACGGCGGACGCGTTGCGGGATGGGGAGGCGATCAAGGCGGCCTATTTCGGCTTCAGCGCCGCCAAGACCGAGACTGGGGTGGCGGCATGATCAATTTCCTCCAGAACGCGATTGATGCGCTCAGCCTTGGCAGCCTCTATGCCCTGGTCGCGCTGGGCATCGGCTTGCTGTTCGGCATTCTGCGGCTGGTCAATTTCGCGCATGGCGATTTCATCACCATCGGTGCCTATTCGCTGATCCTGCCCTCGACCAATGTCGTCGCCACCATGCTGATCGGCTCCTGGCATTGGGAGCTGCTGATTCCGGTGGTTTGCGCCATCGTTGTGGTGGTTGCGCTGGCGACGGATGCGCTGGTCTTCCGGCCGCTGCGACGCAGCACCGCCCCCACTTTGATGATCGCCTCCTTCGCCGTCAGCTACGTCATTCAGAATGGCGTGCTGATGATGTATGGCGCGCGCCCGAAGGCGGTGAATCTGTGGTCGGCCTTGACGACGCAAATCACCATCGGCGGCTTGCGCGAGCCGGTGCTGCAAGTGGTCACCATTGCCACGACCGTGGCCCTCATGGTCGGATTGTCGCTCTTCCTGAGGCACGCGCGCTGGGGCGTGCAGATGCGCGCGGCGGCAGAAGATTTCCGCATGGCGCAATACCTTGGCGTGCGCGGCAACTTCGTCATCGGCCTTGCCTTCGCGGTCAGCGGCATCCTGGCCGCCGCCGTGTCGCTGCTGTTCCTGGCCCAGACCGGGGCGCTGAGCAATGTGATGGGCGTGCCACTGGCCTTGTTCGCCTTTGTGGCCGTGGTCGTGGGCGGTATGGGCAGCCTGCCTGGCGCTGTCGTCGGCGGCTTCCTGGTGGGCATCGTCACGACCATGCTGCAAGCCTATCTGCCGCCCGATCTGCGGGTCTTCCGCGATGCCTTTACCTTCACCTTCGTCATCATCGTGCTTCTGGTGCGGCCGGCCGGGCTGATCCCGTCTCGCTCCATCGTCGAGCGCGTGTAGGGCTGCCGATGTCTCTTCAAGTATCCTGGCGCGGCCTCATCACCCCGTTGCTGCTGATCGCGGGCGTGGCGGTCGTCACCTTTCTCGGCGTGCTCGGCGGCGATCAAGTGCAGACCTCGCTCGTCGAAATGTTGATCCGCATGGTCGTCGTCGTCGGAATCTGGGTCTTCGTCGGCAATTCTGGCATCATATCCTTCGGCCATGTCGGTTTCATGTGCGTCGGCGCCTATGCCGCGGCCTGGGCGACCGTCGATCCGAATTGGAAGAGCATCATGCTCACCGGATTGCCGGATTGGTTGCAGAATGGCCAATACCCGTTTCCCTTCGCCGTCATCGGCGGCGCGGTGCTGGCCGCCGTGGTGGCGCTTCTGCTCGGTGCTGCCATCATGCGGCTGTCCGGCATTGCGGCCTCAATCGCGACCTTCGCATTCCTGATGATCGTCAACAGCGTCTATTCCAATTGGGATTCCGTCACCGGCGGCACCAGCTCCATCATCGGCATCCCGACGGTTGTCGGCCCATGGGTCGCCTTCGGTTTCGCGGCCGGCGCCATTCTGCTCGCTTATGCCTTCAAGGTCTCGCGCTACGGCTTGATGCTGCGCGCCTCGCGGGAGGATGAGGTCGCGGCCAAGGCCTCGGCCATCAACATCGTGCGCGTAAGGCTGGTGGCTTTCGTCATCAGCGCCGCCATCGTCGGTCTTGGCGGTGCGCTCTGGGCGCATTTCCTCGGGGTGCTGACCGCCGACAGCTTCTACCTCAGCCTGTGCTTCATCACCCTGGCGATGCTGGTCGTGGGCGGCCTCGGCAGCCTGAGCGGCGCCGTGCTCGGCGTCATCGTCGTGACCATCGTGGTCGAAGTGCTGCGCACGCTGGAGGGCGGGGTCACCCTGGGCAAGACCATGATCTCCCTGCCGCCGGGCAGCCAGGAAATCGGCCTCGGCATCGTGCTGGCGCTGATCATGATCTTCCGCCCCACCGGGCTCACGCGCGGGCAGGAAGTGCAGTGGCCGAAGCGTTGGTCACGCCCGGCCGCACCATCGGTTGAGGCGGCAACGGCGCCGTCATTGGGAGAGTGACGATGCCCGATTACAGCGTCGGCGCCGCCTATATGGACGGTCGCTACATGCCGGTGGGCGAAGCGAGCGTGCCGATCCTGGACTGGGGCTACCGCCGCTCGGACGTGACCTATGACGTCGTCGGCGTATGGGACGGCGCCTTCTTCCGCCTCGACGATCACATCGCCCGGTTCCGCGCGTCGATGACGACGTTGCGTCTGCATCCCGAGGAATCGGATGCGGATTTGCGCGAGATCCTGATGCAGGTGGTGCGGCTATCCGGCCTGCGCGAAGCCTATGTGGCGATGGATTGCCTGCGTGGGCGCCCAAAGCCGGGCCTGAAGCCGCATCCCGCCAATTGCCGCAATCGCCTGACGGCCTATGCCATTCCTTGGGTCTGGGTGGTGTCACCCGAGGTGCAGGCGCGCGGCGCGCATCTCATCGTGGCCCAGACGCCGCGCATACCGGAGGAGTCCATCGATCCCCGCGTCAAGAATTTCCACTGGGGCGATCTGACCCGTGCGCTGTTCGAGGCGCATGACGCGGGCGCCGACAATGCGGTGCTGCTCGATGCCGCCGGGCTGGTGACCGAAGGCCCTGGCTTCAACGTCTTCGCCGTGCGGAATGGCACTGTCATCACGCCCGATCGCGGTGGGCTCGAGGGGATCACGCGCCGCTCCGTCATCGAATTGTGCGATGAACTTGGCTTGCCCTGTGAGGTCAGGCCGCTGCCGGTGGCCGAGTTTCGCGACGCGGACGAGGTTTTCCTCGCGACCACGGCTGGCGGCATCATGCCGGCCGCGCGCCTCGACGGGCGGATCATGGGCAATGACCGGCCGGGCCCGATTTCGGCGCAGCTTCGCGCGCGCTATTGGGACCGCCGCGCCGAGGGCTGGCACGCGACCAAGATCGATTACGCGGAGAGGTAGGGCGGAAACGCGCAGCCTATTCCGCCAAAGGGGAGGCGAAAACAATGTGCGTCGCATGCTATGTCGATGAGGTGACGAAGCAAAAAGTCATTGCCTATAACGCGGCCTTCCATAAGGTCACGAAAAGCCCTTATGGCGCCGGTGATGAGATCGGCATGTTGAACCTCATCGATGCGGAGTCACGCTCAGCCATTCTCAGCCGTGCCGATGCCTCGAAAGTGTTCGATCTGTCGGTCGATCATTTCGTCGGCATGCCCGGTTGGTTCGGTGCCGGCGACCAGCCTTACCAGATCTGGATGACCCATACGCCGGCGGGCGAGATCGTCGATAACAGCATGGGCGTCAGCCTGGAAGCCAATCAGCTCGTTGGCTATTCCGGTGACAGCATCTCCATGTACACCCATTGCGGCACGCATATCGATACCTTCAACCACTTCGGCTATAATGGCCAGATCTTCAATGAGTTCAGCGCCGAACAGTATCTCGGCAGCAGGGCATGGACCAAATGCGGCGCTGAGAAACATCCGCCCATTCTCGCGCGCGGTGTTTTGCTGGATGTCGCCGGCCTGCATGGCGTCGCGACCCTGCCGCCCAGCCACGGCATCGGTGAGGCGGATATCAAGGGTTGTCTGTCCAAGCAGAACGTGAAGCTGCGGCCTGGCGATGTCGTGCTGATCCATACTGGCCAGATGAAACTATGGCCGAATATCGCCTTCGTCTCGAACACGCCCGGTCTCAATCGGGAAGGCGCCGAGTTCCTGGCCAAGCATGGCGCCATCATGATCGGCGCCGATAATTTGACGCTTGAGCAGACACCGGCGGCACATCCTTTGAACTTCTTCCCGGTCCATACCTATCTCTTGGCGGAAGCGGGCGTGCCGATTCTGGAGATGGCCTATCTCGATGAACTGGTCGAAGAGAAGGTTTGGGAATTTGCCTTCTTTGGGGCCTGCATTAAGCTCCGTGGCGCCACGGGCGCGCCGATGCGGCCGGTGGCAATGCCGCTCAACCACTGACGTGATCAGGGAGATAAAAATGCGCCTCAAGGGCAAAATTGCGGTCGTTACGGGTGGTTCGCAGGGGATCGGGGCTGCGGTTTGTGAACGCTTCGCGCGGGAGGGTGCGAAAGTCTTCGTGGTCGCGAGTTCGGATGTCACTAAAGCGCAGCTGGTCGTGGACCGTATTCTAGCGGCTGGCGGCGATGCCGTCGCGGCGGCCGCTGATGTCACGAGCGTGGCCGAACTCGATGCTTTGATGAGGCAAGTGGGTGACCGGTTGGACATTTTGGTGAACTCGGCGGGGGTCTTCTATCCCACGCCGCTCGGATCGCCTGAGGGCGATGTCAGCCGGATGATCGACATCAACCTCAAGGGCACCTTCCTCGCCATTTCGGCCGCCGCACCGCTGATGAAAGCCGGGCATGCCGGCAAGATCATCAACCTGTCATCCTGCATCGGCTATATGGCCTTCAACACCTATTCCATCTATTGCGCGACCAAGGCTGGCATCATCATGATGACGCGTGCCCTGGCGCTTGAACTCGCGCCACATGGCATCAACGTCAACGCCATCGCGCCGGGCAATACGGCCACGCCCATTAACGAGAATATCCGCACCCAGCCGGAGTTTGCGGGCTTCTTGCAGGCGATGGGAGAGCGTACGCCGAGTGGCCAAACCTATTCCAGCGTCGAAGACATCGCCAATCTGGCGATGTTCCTCGCCAGCGACGAATCGCGCGCCATGCACGGTTCGACGGTGGTGATCGACGAAGGCTTCACGGCGGGGATGTAACCCCGCCCGCTTGCGCGAGACGGGCCGCGGTCGTGAAGGCAGCGATGGCAAGCGCGATATCCTGCTCGTCATGCGCGAGGGAGATATAGAGCTTGCCGTCGTTCTTGAAGACGCCGTTGGCGCGAACCAGATCGTTGAACCGGCGCGTCATTACCTGGTCAACATCGATGGTACCACGATAATCGACGATGCTCGCCCGGGTCGTGAACATGGCGTCGAACATCGGCGGTTCGCCCAGGATCAGGGCGGGGATGCCGGCATCCTTCAGGCTTTGCTCAAGCCCTGCCCATACCGCGCGACCGTTGGCGAAGATCGTCTCATAAGCACCAGGGCGTCGGAGAATCTCCAAAGTGGCCAGACCCGCGATGGCGGCGATGGGATTGCCGCTCAAGGTGCCGATTTGCGGCATGAACTCGGTCGCAGACACTCGGCTGCGATCGAAATGCGCCATGATGTCCGCGCGACCGGCGACAGCCGAAAGCGGATAGCCACCGCCGATCACCTTGCCCAGGGTGCAGATATCGGGCGTGACGCCATAGTATTCCTGCGCCCCGCCATAGGCAAAGCGGAAACCCGTGACGACTTCATCGAAGATCAGCAGAATGCCGTATTCGGCCGTGATGTCGCGCAGGCCTTGCAGGAAGCCGGGTACGGGCGGCACCAGCCGTTGCATCGGCTCGACGATGATGGCCGCGAGCTCGTCATGATGGGCGTGGATGATCTCGGTCGCGGCGGCCAAATCGTTGAAGGGTGCGACCAACATCTCACCCTGCACGCTGTCGGGAATACCGGCGGTATCGGGGATGGCACGCGTCGAATTGCGGGCATGTGTGGGCCATAGGCTCATTAGGCCGTAATCGCTCATGCCATGGTAGCCGCCTTCGAACTTGAGAATCTTGCTGCGCTTGCGGAAGGCGCGGGCGAGGCGCATGGCATAGGCATCCGCTTCCGTGCCGGAACTGGCGAAACGGATCTGTTCGGCGCAAGGGACGGCATCGACAATGGCTGCCGCGAGCAGGATGCCATACTCGTTGTTCGCGAAGAAGCTAGACCCACGCTCGACCTGCGCAATCACGGCCTGGTTCACTTCGGGATGGGCATGGCCGACGAGCATCGGCCCTGAACTGAGCAGAAAATCGACATATTCATTGCCGCTGACATCCCAGACGCGACCGGCGCGACCGGCGCGGATGACAGTCTCATTGGCCATATTGCCAAAAGTCCCGCCGGGCAAAACGCGTTGGGCGACGTCCACAAGAGAGCGTTCGTCGTCGCTGAGACTGCGTATGGCCATGTCAAACTCCATCACAATGCCGGCTTCCCGAATCTGCCGGGCCGCCAGCCTATCAGAGATAGGAGTGCGGTGACATGGCCCGCCGGGGTGGGTCTGAACATGTGACGCGGGAGAGGCTCGACGATCGGGATATCCTCCGTCATGATCTCATAGTTTGAATTCAGGGAGACGATCGATGAGCTGGACGGATGACTCCATCATGGCGCGCAAGGGCGTGGCCGGCGGCAAGGCCGGCCGCACCTACAGCATCACCGAAGCCGAGCAGGGTAAATACCATTACGTCTACGGCCCCTTCGCGGCACCCGTGCTGACGGTCGATCCCGGCGCCGTGATTGCTTGTGAGACGCATGATGCCTTCGAGGGTAAGATTAAATACGAGACGGATATCCCAAGCCAGATCCTGAACTTCCCCTTCCTCAATCCCCAGAATGGCCCGATCTACGTCAATGGCGCCGAGAAGGGCGATTGCCTGGCCGTACATATCACATCGATCCGGCCGCGCGGCCCGCAGCCCGTGGGCACCACCTGCCTGATCCCGGAATTCGGCGGCCTGGTCGGGACCTCGGTCACCGCGATGCTCAATCAACCCTTGCCGGAGAAAGTCAAAAAGATCGAGGTGACGGTAGAAGGCGGCGTCAAGTGGAGCGACCGCATCACGCTGCCCTATGAGCCCTTCATTGGCACGATCGGAACATCGCCTGAGATCGAGGCGATTTCGTCGCTGGTCCCGGATTATTACGGTGGCAATATGGACCTGCCGGATGTCGGCCCGGGCGCCATCATCTATCTCCCCGTCAACGTTCCCGGCGCGCTGCTTTATCTCGGCGATTGCCACGCCATTCAGGGGGATGGCGAACTCTGCGGCGTCGCACTTGAACATCCGACGGTGACGACCGTGCAGGTCGATCTCATCAAGGGCATGACGATCCACTGGCCGCGCCTGGAAACGGCGGACCTCTATATGACGATCGGGTCGGCACGACCGATGGAAGACGCCGCCCGCATCGCCTATCGCGAGCTGATCCGCTGGATGGCGGCGGATTTCGGCTTTGACGAGACGGATGCCTATTTGCTGTTGACGATGTGCGGCAAGATGCGGCTGGGCAATATGGTCGATCCGAAATACACCCTCGGCGCATCCATCACCAAAGCCATCGTCAAGGCGCAGATGGGCTAGGAGCTGTCGGCGGTCTTTGCACAAGCGGTAGCCACTCGCCCAACCGCGTGAAGGTGGCAACCGCTCCGCGTGCGATCCGCGCGGACTCGGTCATAGGCGCTTGGTCCAATCGCACCAGAAACGCGCGCCACATCATGCCGGTGTCGGGCCCATAGCCTGCGAAATAGGTGCTGCTTGCACGCCCTTCGTCTCCCAGGCGCAGTTCTACGTTCCGCTGGATGACCCGCCCGCCGAGCGTGGAGCCTTCCATCACGTAAAAGGAACCGAGCGCCTCTTCCGCGTTATCGAGCCGAGGGATGCGACAGCGCGGCAGGGCCGCCAGGGCGCCCGCGGGCACACCCAGCGCGGCCAGATCGGCCGCGATCAGATGCAGGCGGCGTCTCGGTTTGGTGAACTCCTCGCGGCCCACCAGCAAGGCGACCCGAGGCTCCCACCCCACCCAAAAACCGTAAAGGCGGGAGAGGATGGCGCAGTACCTGTCGCGGTCCAGCGTCTCATCCACAAGGCCAAGCGCGCCCTCCATGGCCTCATGGGATGCCCGTGTCGCGGCCCGCAGGTGGGCCAGCATCGCCCCGCTTCCTGGGGCCGCGCCCTTCACATCATCGACCGTATCTTGGCTGCCAAGGCATCGAGTGCGAAAGGCTTGGTCATGACCTGCATCGCGGGCGCCAGCATCCCGTCACTTAGGACCGCATTCTCGGCATAACCGGTGATGAACAGCACCTTGAGGTCGGGTCGACCGACCCTTGCCGCATCCGCCAGCTGGCGACCATTCAAGCCGCCCGGAAGACCGACGTCGCTGATCAAAAGATCGACGGGCTGCGGAGAGTCCAGCACGCGCAGCCCTTCGGCGCCGTCAGCCGCTTCGATGACGGCATAGCCGAGATCGCGCAGCACATCCCCGATTAGCATCCGCACGACGGGCTCATCATCCACGACCAACACGATCTCGCTGCCTTGGGAAGAGGGCAGCAGGACGGGGAGGGCGGCCGCTGCCGCATCGTCCTTGCCCAGGTAGCGCGGTAAATAAAGCCGCACACTCGTTCCCTGGCCGATCTCGCTATAGATCGTCGTGTAGCCGTTCGACTGCTTGGCGAAGCCATAGACCATGGAAAGCCCCAGGCCGGTGCCCTGGCCCAAGGGCTTGGTGGTGAAGAAGGGATCGAAGGCGCGCGCCTTGACCTCGGCCGCCATGCCGGAGCCCGTGTCGGTCACCGAAATCGCGACATACTGACCCGCGATCACGTCCGGATGGAGATCCGCATAGTCATCGTCGAGGCGGGCATTCGTCGCCTCGATGGTCAGGCGGCCGCCCTCGGGCATGGCGTCCCGCGCATTGATCGCGAGATTGAGCAGGGCATTCTCAAGCTGGTTGGCATCGCACAGCGTTCTCCAAAGACCGCCGGAGGCCACCGTCTCCACATGAATGCCTGGGCCTGTGGTACGCCGGATCAAATCTTCCATCGAACTGATCAGACGATTGACGTCGAGCGGCCGCGGATCGAGCGTTTGGCGGCGCGAGAATGCCAAGAGCCGATGCGTGAGGGACGCCGCGCGATTGGCGGAGGTCATGGCGGCGCCGATATAGCGGTCGAGATCAGCGAGGCGCCCCTGGCCCAGCCGGTGGCCGATCAGTTCCAGGCTGCCGATGATGCCGGTCAGCAGGTTGTTGAAGTCATGGGCCAAACCGCCGGTGAGCTGGCCGACCGCTTCCATCTTCTGGCTCTGGCGCAGCCTGTCGTTCAGGTCCGCGACCTTGCGCAGGCCGCGAATGACGACTTCCATGATCCCGTGTCTGAGAGAGTCGGCGATTTCGAGTTCCCAGTCGTCCCACGGCGTGGCCACACCATGCCGCGTCTCGACCCAGCGCTCAAAAGACAGCCTCGGCAGGATGGAACCGCTTTCGCTCGCATCCGCGTGCGGGCTACCGCCCCAATTCACTATTTGAGGTTCCTGACGAAACCACAGCAGCACGTCCGACCTGTCGGCGGCCAGAAACACCGCCAGAACGCCGCTCGCAATCGCTGTGTATCGGGTCCACGCCGGGAAGGCCGCGCTCAATGCGTTGGTCTGGAACAGCTTGTCGGCCGTGTTCTGCGTGCGCAGCCAAGCGACCAGTTCCAGGATATCGGTTTCGGGCGGTGTCTCCCCGATCAGCGCGACGGTGCCGTTGTAGAGAACTGCGGCACCGGTGGAGGAGAAGAGGTTGCCAATCGTCGTCTCCCCCTCGGTGAGGGCCGCCGTCACGTCTTCCGCATCCGCCATATGGATCAGCAAAGCGGAGAGAAGCGCCAGTTCGCGACGTCTGGCCTGGTCGGTCGCCGCCCGTTCGTTCGACCCGACGCGCAGCGCGAAGACATCGGTCAGGGCCGCAGCCGCCGTGCGCTGGCCAGGGGAGGGATGATGCGGCCGGCGATGGTGGCAAATGACCAGGCCCCACAGGGTCTGCTCATGCAGGATGGACATCGATATGGAGCCGTTCACCCCCATATTGCGATGATATTGCATATGGATCGGCGAAAGACTGCGGAGCCGGGCGAAGGACAGATCGATCGCTTGCGGGGCCGCGCGCGCGCTCATCCAAACGGGGTCGGCATCGAGCGGCATGGGTGTCGCATCTCGGTCAGGCACGAAGCGCATCGGGCTGCGCTGATACAAGGCCCTTGCCTGGGCCGGAATATCGGAGGCTGGGAAATGCAAACCGTCGAGGGATTGCGACCAGTCGTCGTTCTTGAGTTCCGCGATCGCCTGCCCGTTCCATTCGGCATCGAATTTATAGATCACGACGCGCTCGTAGCCCGTGATCAGCCGGACATGCCGCGCGGCGACACGCCCCAGTGCTTCCAAAGAGTTGCGCGTGCCACGCAGTTCAACGATCGCTTCCTGAAGCAGACGGCCTGCGGTCATTGCCTCCGCCTGATCGGCGGGCCGACTGCGCTCAAGCTCCACCAGCACGAGGCCGGCATGGCTATGGGATGAGGCATCTAGAGAAAACGGCTGATCGGGCAGGGTGAGGGTGGATTGCCAGGGTGCTTCCCCACCCAGTCTTTCCTCATGAAAGCGGTGGAGCAGCGCTTTGGCGAAGACCGTGCCGAGCACTTGGGCGATGCTGGAACCAATGATCGCTTTCAGCCATGGCGTCTCGAACAATACGGCAGACGCGTTGCGGCTGGCCGCAACGATTGTCCAGCGCAGAGCTGGATCGACGACGAGAAGCGCCCCGTAAGGCTGAATCGTACCGGGGATATGAATTGGCTCGTAGGAACAGGAGACATCAGCGGCCCATCCGCTCAACGTAGCGGGTCGGCCCTGCTCGTGAGGTAAGGACGTAGCCATTCTCCACGCCGAGGAGGGCGATTGCTCCCCCCGGGTTCTTCGGTGGAATACGGCTTAGCAACCAACAAGTCCATTGATCATTGCGCTGGGCGCGAGGTGTCGCGCGTCTTAAAGGCGCGGAGCGCCTAACCGGACTTCGCGCCTGGATTTGGCGGTTGAAGAACATGCCCCTTTAGCGCGTCGGCAAAGCTGGCTTTCAACGCATTGAAGAGAGTCGGCAGATTGCCTTTGATGTAGTCGCGTGAAACTTGGCCAAGTTCCCGAGACGCCTTGCGATAAGCCTGCCCTTCAGGCGACTGAAAGAACGTGATGGTTTGAAGCACTTGTTCGTCTGTGAGCGTCGCGGAATAGTAATCCACCAAAGCCTCTTCATAGCCTGCCACGAAGGCCTGTCCGTTTGCCATGACGGCGCTATGGAGTTTCTCGACCTCTGTACCCGTCAGGTCTGGATGGGCGTCCACAAAGGCCTGAAGGCTGGTGTTGGTTCGGACATCGACGTCGCGCTCGATCTGCGCCGCATCCCGACCCGTCAATCCGAGCAGCGTCTTGATGTCGTCGGCCTTTTGATCGGCATGGCTGGCAATGGGTGAGAGGCCGACGAGCGCCATGACGACCGGCGCTATGACCAATAGTCTTCGCACGTTTCCCTCCCTCGCTCTTTTCTCAAAAAAGCCTGCAGCATTCACATACGGATGTCAGTCTGTTTTGTGTAACTAACTGTGCATGCTCACCGGTGATGATCGCCCTCTGCTGGTGGCTTGGGTCTTCCTATCTCACGCAGCGGCTGGCGCGCGCCGTTCGACTGGCTTTGCGAGGCTAGGCAAAGGCGGCGCGCTTGAAACAAAATCACATGCGAGCAGAAAATAGTCACTTGTGATGTTCTCGCCGGTGCCTTAGGCTTCGCTCAGAGCGAGTGAGGCAGCTTTGCCGCTCGCATAAGCGCCCGGAAAAATCCGGATTACCAAGGGGTGGGACCGATGATGAGACTCAAGCTTCTGGCGAGTGCGGCCGTTCTGACGGTGTTCGGCCTTGGCCAAGGGCCGGCGCATGCCGCCCCGGGATGTTTCGTGGGCATTGCGATGTACACGCTGTCCGCACCGTATTTCGCAGCCCAGCAGAAGTCTGCCGTGGCGCAGGCCAAGTCCCTCGGATGTCAGGTGACGACGACGGATGGGCAAGACGATATGCAAAAGGAAATCTCAGACGTTCAGGACATGATCGCCAAGGGTATCAACATTCTTATTCTGAACCCGCGTGACCCCGAAGGCCTGGTGCCGGCGGCGAATGCCGCAACGGCGGCCGGCGTGAAGGTCGTGGCGATGGATAACTCCATCGATCCCGCCGCCAAGATCGTGACCCTTGTGCAGTCATCGAACCAGAAGAACGGCGAACTCGTTGGCGCCTGGCTGGCCCATAAGATGGCCGGAAAGAAGATGAAGATCGCGTTGCTCTCTGGTCAACAGGGCAGCGGCGCGGGCCTTGAGCGCCGCGAAGGCGTCTTTCGCGGTCTGAATGAAGCTCAGCTTGCCCAGAATGCGCGCGTAGACTGGGAAGTCGTTGGCCAAGGCTGGGGCGGATGGGCGCAGGAAGGCGGCCTAAATGCCATGGAAGATCTGTTGACCGCGCACCCGGATATCAACGTTGTACTCGGTGAGAATGATAGCATGGTCCTGGGCGCACGGAATGCGCTCAAGGCCGCCAATCGCCTCAACGGCGTGCTGCTCGTGGCTGCGGCCGACGGCCAGAAAGAGGCACTGAAGCTCATTCAGGACGGTGAATACGGCGCTACGGGCTTGAATGACCCGGCGCTGGTCGCGACCACGGCTGTGAACCTCGCCTATAAGGCCTGGAAGGGTGAACTGCCGGCTGGATTTCCGAAAGTGTTCGATACCACGCCGGTCGTGATTACCAAGGCGAATGTCGCCCAATACTACAAGCCCGACGCGGTCTTCTGACACTCGTAGGACGACGGGAAGGGTCGGTATCCGCCGATTCTTCCTTCTTCGCCCCTGGACCGATGCCACGGAGCATGACGTGACCGACTTTATCGAGATGCGGGGCATCACCAAGCACTTCGGTGGTACCGCCGCGCTCCGCGCCGTTGATTTCTCGATGCGGGCTGGCGAAGTTCATGCCCTCGTGGGTGAGAACGGTGCTGGCAAATCCACATTGATGAGCGTCTTGAGCGGTCGTATTGCCAGCGATCAGGGCAGCGTCAGCGTGGATGGCGCCGTGCACCGGTTTCGCAACCCGAGCAACGCCATCGCCTGCGGCATTGCGATGATCTACCAGGAACTGGCGCTCGCGCCGGATCTGTCCGTGGCCGAGAATATCTTTCTCGGTGAGCTTCCTCCCGGTATCTCCTGGGGCAAGCTTCGTCGCGCCGCGCGGGCATTGACCGATCAGCTTGGCTTCGACATCAACCCCGCAGCACCCGTGGGCTCTCTCGCCATCGCGCATCAGCAGGTGGTGGAGATTGCGAAGGCGCTATCCCGCAAGGTCCGACTGATTGTCTTCGACGAGCCGACGGCTGTGCTGGCGGCGCGTGACGCTGCCCAGCTTCTCCGTATTATTGGCGAGTTGCGTCACTCCGGCGTGGCCGTGGCGTATATTTCCCACCGGCTCGAAGAGGTCATGCAGATCGCGGACCGCATCACGGTGCTGAAGGACGGCGCCCTGGTCACGACGGTGACGCCGGCTGAAACCGATATCGATGCGGTGATCCGCTTGATGGTCGGCCGGCCTGTCAGCGCAATGTTCGGCCAGCCCCCGCAGAATGACCGCGGCGCGGAGGTCATTCGTGTCGAGGGCCTGTGTCGCGGCACGCGCGTGCGCGACGTCGGGTTTTCTGTCCACGCCCGCGAGATTGTCGGCCTCGGCGGTCTTGTCGGCTCCGGTCGCACCGAAGTCGCGCGTCTCATCTTCGGCGCCGATCGCCGGGAGGCCGGCCATATCTATCTCGACGGCAAGGAACTACGCATTCGCAATCCGAGCGATGCGGTTGCCGCGGGAATCGCCCTCGTGTCCGAGGATCGGAAGGGCGAGGGCGTCATCCTCGACCTGCCGATTTCGGTCAACATGACCATCGCGCGCCTCGCCTCCGTCGTGAACGCCTTCGGTTTCCTGCGACGCCGGCGGGAGGCGACGATCGCGAGCGATCTCGCCACTGATCTGCATGTGAAGATGGCCAATATCCACGCACCCGTCTCAAGCCTGTCCGGCGGCAACCAGCAGAAGGTCGTCTTGGCGAAGTGGTTTCATCTCGGCGGTCGACTCATCATCCTCGATGAACCGACCCGCGGTGTCGATGTCGGCGCAAAGGCCGAGATCTACGCCTTGATCCGGCGCCTCGCGGCAGAAGGAATGGCGGTGCTCGTGATCTCCTCGGAACATCAGGAATTGTTCGGTCTCTGCGATCGCGTCTTGGTGATGGGGGAGGGCCGCCTGCGCGGTGAGCTGCGACAGCCCGACTACTCTGAGGAAAAACTTCTGTCCCTTGCCATTAATCGGGTCTCCGACCCTCAGCGGGTGCATTGACCATGCCGGATATGAACGTGGCGGCTCCTTCCACAAAGGTTGAGCGCGGCCGTGTGCAGCGGCTCGATCTTCCGCTTCTGCTCCAGCGATGGGGCACGCTGGTGATCTTCATCCTCATCGTCATCGGCGCTTCGCTGCAATCACCGGCTTTCCTGACCTATCGCAACATCGCCAATTTGCTGCAGCAGACTTCGGGTGTCGGCATCATGTCGGTGGGCATGCTGTTCGTGATTCTGACGCGCGGCATCGATCTTTCGGTGGGCTCAGTATCGGCGCTCGGCAGTGTCGTCTCCGCCCTTCTGATCGGGCAGTTCTCGCCGGCCGCGACCGTGCCCATGGTGATGCTGTCGGGCGCTGTCTGCGGTCTCGTTGCCGGCGTCATGATCGCCTATCTGCGGCTGCCGTCTTTCGTGATCACGCTCGCTGTTATGACGATGGCGCGTGGCACGGCCTTCATCCTGTCTGGCGGCCAGCCGATCATGCTGGACGATAGTGGCGCCGCACTCTCAAACTTCGCCAACGGATACGTGTTCGGCGTGCCCCAGCCGGTCATTTTGATGTTCTCGGTCTTCATCATCGGCGGCATCGTTCTCAATTTCACGAAGTTCGGCCGGTTGGTGAAGGCCATCGGATCTAACCCAGAGGCGGTGCGCCTGTCCGGAATTGCTGTCCCCCGCTACGTTCTCGCCGTCTACGTCATCTCCGGCGCATTGGCCGCTTTGGCCGGCATCATTTCGACGGGCCGTGCCGGTGTCGGCTCCGCGACCGTTGGCGTGGGGGCCGAACTTCAAGTCATTGCCGCCGTCGTCATCGGTGGCGCCAGCCTGATGGGCGGTCGCGGTGGAGTCTTCAACGCCCTGCTCGGCGCACTCGTCCTCGGCATCATCGGCAATGTCATGAATTTGGCGAGTGTTCCCGGTTACAGCCAACAGGTTTTCATGGGGGTGATCATCATGATTGCCGTCGTTATTCAACAAGGCGCGCAAATCTTCCGACGATAGGCGAAGCGTCCGCCCCACGCGAATTGGATAGGAATAAAACGATGCGTGCTGCTGTCATGTACTCTCCCGGGGATATTCGGCTCGAAGACGTGCCGATGCCCGAAGCAGGACCGGACGATGTTCTTCTGCGTGTCGCCGCCGTGGGCGTCTGCGGCTCGGATATTCCGCGCATGTTGACCAAGGGTGCGCACCGCATGCCGATCATCTGCGGTCACGAATTCTCGGGCCATGTCGTGCAACGGGGCCGCAATGTCACGACGGTCACCGAAGGCGATCTGGTCGGCGTGGTGCCGCTCATCCCCTGCCGGATTTGCGACCAATGTCTTGGCGGTCATTTCTCGCGTTGCCGCGACTATGATTATTTCGGCAGCCGCAGGGATGGTGCCTATGCGGAATACGTGGCGGTTCCGGAAGGCAATCTTCTGCGTGCGCCGGCGGGTGCCGATCCGCGCGCCGTCGCGATGACTGATCCCGCTTCCATCGCGCTGCATGCGATTTGGAAGGCGACGCCCACGCTCGGTGCGCGGGGCGGTGTGATCGGCTGCGGTCCGATCGGCCTGTTCGCCATTCAGTGGATGCGGCTGATGGGTTTGCGTGAAGTGGTGGCGGTCGATGTCTCAGAAGAAAAGCTCGCGATGGCGCGCGAAGCGGGTGCGACGCATACCTTCCTGGTCCATGAAAAGGCGCCCGAAGGTCTCACCTGCGATGTGATTGTGGAGGCGGCGGGTCATCCGTCTTCCATCAACGCGGCGGTGCGCCTGGCGGCGCCGGGTGGACATGTCACCTTCATCGGCATTCCGGTCGCGGATGTCACTCTGGAACAGGCGACCTTCAACCATCTGCTACGCCAGGAAGTGTCCCTGCATGGCGCATGGAATTCCTTCGGCGCGCCGTTCCCCGGGCCGCAGTGGCGGGTGGCGCTTGAGGCGCTGACGTCCGGGCAGCTGAAATGGGCGTTCATGCTCTCGCATGAAAAACCGCTTGAAGATTTGCCCGCGATGTTCGGCATGTTTAAGGGTCGTAACGAGTTCTTTTCCAAAGTCATGTTCTTCCCGAATGGTCACGCGGAGGGGATTGCTACGCGATGAGCCTGCTTCTCGGCATCGATTTCGGCACGGGTGGCGTGCGCGTCGGGGTATTTGACCTTGACCGCGCCACGATGCTGGGTGAGGCCGAAGCGACTTACGCCACCTCCTATCCGCGCGCAGATTGGGCCGAGCAATCGCCGACGGATTGGTGGGCGGCGCTGGGCAGTGCGTGCCGACGCCTGATGGGTGAACTCGGCCATCCCGATATCCTGGGCGTGGCCGTCGGCACCACGGCGTCCACGGTGGTGGTCTGCGCGCGGGACGGCACGCCCCTGCGCCCCGCACTGCTGTGGATGGATTGCCGCGCCGGTGTGGAAGCGAAGCAGACCGCCCGTTCGCGGCACCCGGTTTTCGGCGGCAGCGAAGATGGTGACGCCTCGGAATGGCTGATCCCGAAAGCCATGTGGCTCAAGACGCATGAGCCCGACACTTACAATCGCGCTGCAGTGATTTGCGAATGCCTCGATTACATCAACTTCAACCTCTGCGACGCCTGGGTCGCTTCGCGCATGAATGCGACCTGCAAATGGAACTATGACGCGACCGCCGGCACGTTTCCTCAAGATCTCTATGAGACATTCGGCATTGCGGAGATCACCGACAAGATCCCGACGCGGGTGATACCGGTCGGCGGTGCGATCGCGCCGATCACCGCGCGCGCTGCCGCGCATCTCGGCCTACGCACCCGGCCGATGGTCGTTCAAGGCGGTATCGACGCGCATATCGGCATGATCGGCGCCGGCACGCTCGATCCAGGCAATATGCTGATGATCGGTGGAACCTCCGTCGTGCATCTGTTCCAGATCGCGCCTCATCGGCCGCTGCCGGGGTTCTGGGGGCCTTATCCGAATGCGCTGACAAATGAGCTCAGCCTCGTCGAGGGCGGCCAGGTTTCCGCCGGATCGGTGCTGTCTTGGATGTGCGATGATGTGTTCGGCCTCGACCGTGCGGGGCGCGACGCGCTGTGGCGCGATGCGGCCGCCTTTCCGGTCGGCGGCACGGGGCTGCTGACGCTCGACTACCTCATGGGCAATCGTACGCCCTATCGCGACCCGCATCTCCGTGGCGCCATCATCGGCCTTGCCCTCGGCCATGATCGGGCGGCGCTGTATCGTTCGGCGGTGGAGGGGCTGGCGCTCGCCTCCCTTCATGTCTTGCGCCGTGCGTCATCGCTGGGTGTCGAGATTCATCGTGTGGTCGCCTCCGGCGGTTTCCTGCGCAATCCGCTGTGGCTGCGCGCGACGGTGGATGCGATGGGCCTTCCGCTGCATATCCCGGCCTATCAAAATCTGTCCATTCTCGGGGCCGCGGGCGCCGCGGCCTGTGGCGTTGGGCTCGTCCCCGACTTGTATGCAGCGGCGGCGGCGGTCGCGAGTCCCGGCGCGGTGATCGAGCCCAATGCTGCCGCACATGCCCAGTATGAAACCCTGCTCAGCGACTATCAGGAGGCGACCGTGCTGCTGGCTCCCCTGATGCGGCGGCTTGTCGCACGCCGATCCGATGCGGCAGCGCGCGCCACGGCGCCTCACGATGACTCACCGGCCGCGCCGTTAATTTTGGAAGAGGTTCGACATGGATAGCGACAGGCACGCGAGCGGCGCGGTTCGGCCCCAGGATGGAGCGCTCAAGATGCGGGACATGGCTGTCGTGCCCGTGCTGTCGCCGATCCAGCATGACCATCGCAACCCCGGCACGCCCTTGCAACCCGATTGGTTCGAGGCGATCCAGGTCAATCTCAGCGCCGTCGAGCGTCGTGTCGCGACCTTGAGTGGTCGCCGCAGCGTCAAGAAGGCGCATCAGGCCGCTTGGCTGATCAAGGCGATGACCTGTATTGATTTGACGACCCTCGCGGGTGACGACACACCGGGTCGGGTTCAGCGCCTGGCGATGAAGGCGCGGCGCCCGCTGCGCGATGATCTGGTGGAGGCTTTGGGCCTCGCCGACAATCCGCCGACCGTGGGCGCGGTCTGCGTCTACCCGACGATGGTGGCGCCGGCCGTGCGCGCCTTGGAAGGATCGGGCATTCCCGTGGCGTCGGTCGCGACCGGCTTTCCGACCGGCCTGACGCCTTTGCCGCAGCGCCTGGCTGAGATCCGATACGCGGTGGATCAGGGCGCGCGGGAAATCGACATCGTCATCACGCGCGCGCATGTGCTGCTCGGCGAATGGCAGGCGCTGTATGACGAGGTGCGGGCGATGCGTGCCGCCTGCGGTCCCGCGCATCTCAAGGCGATTCTCGGCACGGGCGACCTGCGCACGCTGCGCAATGTCTATAAGGCGAGCATGGTCGCCATGATGGCAGGTGCGGACTTCATCAAAACCTCCACCGGTAAGGAAGATGTCAATGCAACCTTGCCGGTCAGCCTGACCATGATCCGCGCCTTGCGCGACTATGGCGAGCGCACGGGGGAACGCATCGGCTTCAAACCTGCGGGCGGGTTGAAGACCGCGAAGGATAGCCTATCCTGGTTGATCCTGATGAAGGAGGAACTCGGTCGGCCGTGGCTGGAACCTGATCTATTCCGCATCGGTGCCAGTTCCATGCTGGGCGACATCGAACGTCAGCTCGAACACTACGTCACCGGCCGCTATGCCTCGGCATCGCACCACGGGCTGGCTTGAGGAAACGGCAATGAACCAGATCAGAGCGATCCTTGAGACGATGGATTACGGAACCGCCCCGGAGGCAAGCGATATCGTGCGCGACTGGCTTCATGCGCATCGCGCGGGCTTTGGCCATTTCATCGACGGCCGGTTTTCGGTGCCCGAGGGTGCAACGCTGCGCGATGTGCGCGACCCCGCCCATGATGCGCCCCTTGCCCTCGTGGTGCAGGGCACGGCGGATGATGTCGATACCGCCGTCGGCGCCGCCCGCCGCGCCTTTCCGGCATGGTCTGCGCTGCCCGGCCATATGCGGGCGCGACACCTCTACGCACTTGCGCGGCATGTGCAGAAGCGCGAGCGGTTCCTGTCGGTGCTCGAAACCCTCGATAACGGCAAGCCGATTCGTGAGTCACGGGACATCGACATCCCACTGGTTGCACGTCATTTCATCCACCATGCCGGATGGGCGGAACTGATCGACACCGAATTTCCGGACCATGGTCCTGTCGGCGTCTGCGGACAGATCATTCCGTGGAATTTTCCGCTTCTCATGCTTGCCTGGAAGATCGCGCCGGCGCTTGCCGCGGGCAATACCGTGGTGCTCAAGCCCGCCGAGGACACCCCGCTCACCGCGCTCGCCTTCGCCGCCATCTGCCAGGAAGCGGGATTGCCGCCCGGCGTCGTCAATATCGTCTGCGGTGATGGGTCCACAGGCAGCGCTCTGGTTGCGCATCCCGGCATCGACAAGATTGCCTTCACCGGATCTACCGATGTGGGCCGCATGATCCGCGTCGCGACGGCAGGCAGCGGCAAAAAGCTCTCCCTGGAGCTTGGCGGAAAATCGCCCTTCATCGTCTTCGAGGATGCCGATCTCGATAGCGCTGTCGAAGGTGTTGTCGATGCCATCTGGTTCAATCAGGGCCAGGTCTGCTGCGCGGGGTCGCGCATCCTGGTTCAGGAAGGAATCGCACCGCGTTTCCATGCTAAGCTCCGCGCCCGGATGGAGACGTTGCGCATCGGCGATCCGCTCGACAAGTCGATCGATGTCGGCGCCATCGTCTCCAAGGTGCAGCTCGAACGCATCCGTTCCATCGTCGAGCAGGGGCGCAGTGAAGGCAACACCATTTGGCAGGCCTCTGGCCCGGTGCCGGAAACGGGGTGCTTCTATCCGCCGACCTTGATCACCGATGTGTCGCCGGCATCGACGGTTGTCGATGTCGAGATCTTCGGGCCGGTCGCGACATCAATGACATTCCGCACGCCGGAGGAAGCGATCGCGCTCGCCAATAACACGCGCTACGGCCTTGCCGCGTCAATCTGGTCCGAGAATATCAACCTCGCTTTAGATGCGGCGGCGCGCGTGAAGGCCGGTGTGATTTGGGTGAATGGCACCAATATGTTCGATGCCGCCGCAGGATTCGGTGGCTATAAGGAAAGCGGTTTCGGTCGCGAGGGCGGCCGTGAGGGGATGCACGAGTATCTCATGCCGCTATGGGCGAAGGACTCCACCCCTGATGACGACTCATTGCCGCCGCTGCTTTCGGCGCAGCTGTCTGACGGTGGACTGCCCGGACCGGTCGCGGATCGACCGACGATCGATCGGACGGCGAAGCTCTATATCGGGGGCAAACAGGCGCGGCCCGATTCCGGCTATTCCTATGCCGTCACCAATGCCGATGGCACCCAGGCTCTCGCCGGGCTCGGCAACCGCAAGGACATTCGCAACGCCGTCGAAGCGGCGATGAAGGCAAGCGGTTGGTCCGCGGCGACGGCGCATAACCGCGCCCAGGTGATGTATTATCTCGCGGAAAACCTCGCGGCGCGGGCAGACGACTTCACAACGATCTTGGTGGATGGCGGCGTGTCCGCAACCGATGCGGGCCGCGAAGTCGAGGCCGCCATAAGCCGCATCTTCTGGTACGCGGCGCAGGCCGACAAATATGATGGCCAGGTGCATGCCACCCGGTCCAGGCACGTGACGCTCGCCATGAACGAGCCCTTCGGCGTCATGGGGATTCTGTGTCCCGACCGGGCGCCGTTGCTCGCCTTCGTCTCGATGGTGATGCCTGCTATCGCGATGGGCAATCGCGTTATCGTGGTGCCCTCGCCCTTGCGTCCGCTGGCGGCGACGGAGTTCTACCAGGTTCTCGATACCAGCGACGTGCCGGGTGGTGTGGTCAACATCGTGACGGGGGAGCGTGATGTGCTTGGCAAAACCCTGGCCGAGCATGATGATGTCGCGGCCTTGTGGTATGCGGGCAGCCGCGAGGGTTCCGCTGCCGTGGAACGTGCCTCGGCAGGCAATCTCAAGCCCACCTGGGTCGATGGCGGCCGGGGTAGGGACTGGTTCGATCCCCAGCGGGGGCAGGGCCGTGACTATTTGCGGCGCGCCGTTCAGGTGAAGAACATCTGGATTCCGTATGGCGAATGACGGACCGGGTTAACCCCGGCCTTCCGCGTCCAGGGCCGCTATGGCTGTGCCTTCATCGGTGACGAGCACATTGACCAGACGGGAGCGTAAGGCCGCCAGAACGATCGCATGTTTCTGTCGGCCTACCGCCACGCCAATTCTGATTGGCTTCTCGCGCAGCAGTGACAGATCAAGCCCGATGGTGCGCGCATCCAGGGCCGCGTCCACGATGTCCCCCGCGCGATTGAGGAAGCGGCCGAGCACGTCGCCCACCGCGCCGCGCGCCCGCAGCCCGGCAAGATCGTCAGGGGTGATATAGTCCGACTGCACGAGGACGGAATCCTCATTGGTGCCGCCAAGACCGAAGCAGGCCACCGAGGTCTGCGCGGCAAGGGTGAGCACTCGCGCGATGACCGTGTCCTGTTCGAGAACGGAGCGCGTTTCCGCACGTCCCACGATGGCGGGCACCGGCAGCAAGGTCGCGCGACCGTCGCCGGCTTGCGCGAACAACTCCGCGACGTTGTTCGTGCGTGTGGTGCTGGCGTGGATGTTCATGGCGCCGTTGAGCAACACCACTTCCACACCCGGATTCCAATGCCGGGGCAGCCAATAGGCAACGGCCGCCATCGTGCGCCCCCAGGACACACCGACAAGGGCGGGACGCGGTCGCAAGGCCGCGAGGAACTGGCCGGCCGCCTGAGCGACGCCATCGGCGACGAGCGAATCATCCTCGCCCGCAGATGGCACCACAATCGCTTCGTGGAGATCGTAGACCCGTTGTAGACGAGTTTCGAGTTCAGGTCTGCGTTGTGCGCGTGGCACAATCTCGATGCGTACCACGCCTTGTTCGCGCGCATCGCGGAGCAATCGGCCAACCTGCCAACGCGTCAGCCCGACGATCTTGGCAATCTCGCCCATCGTCTTATCGAGGTCGTAGTAGCATTTCGCAGCCTGTACCATGAGCAGTTCACGTTGCTCGGCGGGCAGCGTGCGGAAATCGATGTCTCCATCAAGCTCAGTCCGCAAGGACATTCACATCTCCTGTTTTGGATGCCTCGGCGCGCAACGCGCGCGCCATGGACACCAGACCCTTTTATCCTTGACACACCCGACGCGAGTCCGCTACCGATCATCACATAAGTGCATTAAAATCGCGAACGTGAGATTAAAACAGGTGGCAGAAGCCACCGCAGTCTTGGAAACCGTTCAGAAAGGCGTGTCATTGCACATCGCGTCTCGCCCGCATCTCGGCACTTGTACTTTGGCATGACCGTCTCGATGCCTGTGGACATGTCGAATAGAGTCTGGCCGTTCAGTGGCGGGAGCGCGCGCGATCTTGGTGTCGGCGGGCAGGCGGTATCGACGCCCTTGCGTCCCGCTGCAGCGAATGAAGTCATCGCGCGCATCGATGCCGTCTGCATCTGTTCGTCGGATCTCAAAATCATGCGCATGGGGGCGCAACATCCCCTCTTCACCGGCCGAGACTTGATGCAATCGCCGTTGGTGCTGGGCCATGAAGTGGCGCTCACAATCTGCGATGTCGGCGACAATTGGCGCGACACCTATGCCCCCGGTCAGCGCCTCGGGCTGCAGCCGGCCATCATTCGTGACGGACGTCGCACCACCATCGGCATCGATCTGCCCGGTGGATTCGCACAATATATCGTATTGGATGACCATGTGCTCGGCGGCCCGGAGCCCTATGTTTTCGCAGTGCCCGACGATGTGAGTGCGGCATCCATCGCCATGCTTGAGCCTTATGCCTGCGTCGAAGCCGCCTATCGGCCAAATTGCCGCACCAGCTTGTTGGCCGGTGGGCGCCTTCTCGTCGTCGGGGGCACGCGCGCTGATGCGATGACCATGACCGTTGACGTTGCAATCGCCGAGGCTGTGCTGCTGTCACCTCCGCCCGGCCTGCGCGCCTGGGCTATGGATCACGCGAGCACGGTTTCGATCGTCACCACGTTGGACAAGCGCGATCATACTTCGTTCGATGACATCATCGTCTGTGGCGTGTTCGACGCGGATCGCGTGCAGGCTGTGCTGCCCTATCTCGCTGACCGTGGCATGCTCACGATCGCCGCACCTGACGACAGCGACAGCCCGGTCACGGTTGATCCCGCACGCATCCACTACAAGGAGATCAGCATCATCGGCACGGCGAGCCCGAAGATCGAAACAGCCTTCGGTGTCGCCAATAATCGATTTGATCTCGCCGCTGGCGGCACGACGCTCATTCTGGGTGCCGGCGGTGCGATGGGGCGCATTCATCTGCATCGGGCGCTCGAAATTCCCGATGGCCCCCGCTGCGTCATTGCCACATCGCGCAAGGGCGCGCGTTTAAACGCTCTGCGGCGGGATTTTGGGCCCGTGGCCGTGCGGCAGGGCAGGGCCTTGTTGGTTGTCGCCGATGACTCCCTTGATGCGCTGTTGGCGGAGATTGCGCCCGATGGCTGCGACGATGTCGTGGTGGTGGTGCCCGATGCATCGGCGGTTGGGCGCGGCGTCTCCGTCCTGCGCCTGAACGGTATGCTCGTCATCTTCGCGGGCATGCCGTTCGGCGGTGGCTGCGCCCTGCCTCTGGGCCATGTCGCGGCATCGGGCGCGCGCTTCACGGGCTCCACCGGCTGCACCGTGGCCGACCAGCAGGCCATCCTCGCCCGCGTACAGGCTGGCAGCCTCGACCTGTCTGGCAACCTTGAAGCCGTGGCGGGTTTTGATGCCTTGCCGGAGGCTGTGGCCTCCGTCGAAGCGGGTCTCGTCTCTGGCAAGATCGCGATCTTCCCTGGCGTGCCAAACCTGAAGCTGACCCCCGTGGCCGCACTTCATCCGGACGCAAGAGCAGGGCAGCCGCGATGGACACTCAGCGATGAGCGCCAATTGTCGCAACGGTTGGATTAGGACAATCCGTGGAGGGTGATTTTCTTCTCGGTGTCGATATCGGCACGATGGGTACGAAGGCCGCGATCTATGATCAGAACGGCACTTTGCACGGCGCCGCCTTCGAGGAATCGGTATTGCTCTATCCACGCCCCGGTTGGGTGGAGCAACGTCCAGACGACATCTACGGATCGGTGTTGCGGACCATTCGGCAGGCGATCGACCAAAGCGGCGTTGCCGCCTCCACAATTGCGGCAATCGCGTTTGATGGGCAGATGGCAGGTGTCTGCACAATCGATCGCGATTGGAACACACCGACGCATTACGACTCCTGGCTCGACAATCGCTGTGCGGGGCAGCTTCCCCGCCTGAAGGTTCATGCGGATCGGATTCTGGCCACCTCGGGCTGTGCGCCCTCCTACAATCATGGGCCCAAGATCCTCTACTGGCGGGATGAGCAGCCACAGAGCTGGAGCCGCATCCATAGCTTTGTTCCCCCTGCGGTCTATGTCGCCGGCCGCCTCGCCGGGCTGAAGGGCGACGACAGTTCCATGGACCGGACCTATCTCAATTTCAGCCCCTTCAGCGACACCGCACATAGTCGCTGGAACACCGACCTGCTGCGGGAATTCGGACTCGATACCGCAAAGCTGCCGCGTATTGTCGAGCCTACAGACATCATCGGCCGCATCACGCGGGAGGCGGCGGATCTGACGGGATTGCGGCAGGGCACACCGATTGCCGCCGGCTGCGGCGATCAGGCCGCGAATGTGCTGGGCGCCGGCATTGTCACACCCGGTCTCGCCTTCGACACCGCTGGCACAGCCTCCGTCTTTTCCACTGTCATTAACCGGTTCGAGACGGATACGACGCATCGCGTGTTGATGACCTGTCCGCATGTCATTCCCGGCCTCTATTACGCGATGGCCTATGTCGCGGGTGGTGGGCTCAACCTGCGATGGTTTCGCGACACTCTTGGCGCTGCCGTCACGGAAGGCGAGAATGCCTATGCGGTTTTAGATGCGCTCGCCGCCGAGGTACCACCGGGGTCGGACAACCTCTTCTTCCTACCCCATCTCGCGGGCCGCAACACGCCGAACAATACAGACATGCGCGGCGCCTATTTCGGTCTGACATGGAAGCACGGCAAGGCGCAGATGTATCGCGCGATCATGGAAAGCATCGCGTACGAATACAGCCTGTATCTCCGTTCTGTGAAAGCCATCGCGCCGGAGCTTTCCTTTACGCGGGCGCTCAATATCGGCGGGGGAGCGCGCAGCGACGTGTTCCGCCAAATCAAGGCCGATGTGCTCGGCCTCGATTACCACCGTCTCGACCGCGATGAATTCGGGACACTTGGCAGTGCGATTGTCGCGGGTTGCGCGGTTGGGCTGTTCGATGATCTCGGCAAGACCGCTGTCGCGTTCAACAGAACCCGCGGGGCGCCGATTGTCTCCCGCCCCGCTGTATCGGCGACCTACCGTGCCCGCGCGGCGTTCTATGCGACGATTCTCGAGGATACGGAGGGTCTGTTCGGGCGCCTCGCCGCGCTCGGACCTGCTTGATTCAAAAAATAAATCAAAAATAAGAGGAAACGAATGTCCAAGACATACAGATGCGTGTTGCTGGCCGGTCTCGCCCTGGCGGCGATCAAAGGTCTCCCTGCTTCGGCCGCCGATGTCGGTTTGGTCGGGATCACCGTGGGGTCCTTGGGAAATCCCTATTACGCCGTCACGGATCGCGGCATCGCGGACAAGGCGCATGAATTGACTCCCGGTGCCAAGCTGACTGCCGTCTCGGCCGACTATGATCTTGGCAAGCAGTTCACCCAGATCCAGAACTTCATCGCCGCCGGCGCGAAGATCATCATGGTGAATGCGGTGGATCCGGTCGCCATCATGCCGGCCATCAAGATGGCGCGCAGCGCCGGCATTGCCGTCGCCGCCTTCGATGTCAGCGCCGAAGGCGCGGATGTGACGGTCATGACTGATAACGTCAAAGCCGGTTGGGAAGCCTGCAATTACATCGTTGAGCATCTTCCGCAGGGTGGCGATGTCGTCATCCTCAACGGTCCGCAGATCAGTGCCGTTGTCGATCGGGTGACCGGCTGCAAGAATGCCTTGGCCGCCGACCCGAAGATCCACGTCGTCTCCTCCAACGAAGACGGTTTGGCGTCGCGCGATGGCGGCTTTGCCAAGGCGCAGGGACTCCTGACGAGATTCCCCAAGCTGGCCGCAATCTTCGCGATCAATGACCCCACCGCCATTGGCGTGAATCTCGCCGCGAAGCAGCTCGGTCGGCACGAGTTCTTTATTACGTCGGTTGACGGTTCACCGGACGTGGAGACCGAACTTCGCGACAAGACGTCCCTCATCAAGGCGTCCTCGGCGCAGGATCCCTATGATATGGCAGGGCAAGCCTATGCCCTTGCCGTCGGCGTGCTGGACGGCAAACAACCGCCATCGAAGATCATTCTGATCACGCCGAAGCTGGTGACCACGGACAATATCGCCTCATACGGCGGGTGGGCGAAGGCGCATTAAAGGATGATGAGTTTAGGTCGGTTGAACGACCAAGTCTCCCGTCATGGCACGCGAAGGCGTGCCATCCACGCCTTGCCTTCGGCCCGCAAGGAAGGCGTGGATGCTCGGCCTTCGCCGAGCATGACGGGTGCGAGCAGAGCGATTCAGACACAACACATCCGGCTCTAGAATACGGTCTCTCAGCAACAGACTGAAGCGCGTGTGCTTCAGTGTGTTGCAGTCCGACTTAGGACGTCGGCGTCACGTATTTCCGCCAGTTATGCGCTTCCTTGAAGCCCAGCATCTCCTTGGTCTTCTTGTTGGACAACAGGCTCTCAAACTCGCCGAGTTCACCTTTGACCGCGACCTGCGGGTAATAGCGCCGCAGCAGTTCGGCGGTGGGCAGGTCCGATGAGGTGTCATCATTCACGGCGTTGAAGACCTGGAAGCCCAAGCCATCTGTCTCGATCCCAAGGCGAACGATCTGGCCGAGATCGCGCGCGTCGATATAGCTCCAGGCGATGCGGCGACGAAACTCCGGCTTCGCGAACCAGCCCGGGAACAGCGCATACTCGTTCGGCTCGATGACATTGCCGATGCGGATGGCATAAATGTCGGTGCCGCTGCGCCGCGCGAAGGCCTGCGCAGTCTTTTCGTTGCAGATCTTGGAGAGCGCGTAGCTATCCATCGGATCGACTGGATATTCCTCATCGAGCGGGAAATACTCGGGGTCGCGATGTCCATTGGCAAAGACGATGCCGTAGGTGGTCTCGCTCGACGCGATGATGACTTTGGGAATGCCGAGCTTCACGGCCGCTTCGATGATGTTGTAGGTCCCCATCACATTGATGCGGTAGACCTCGTTATCCGGCGTGATCATGATGCGCGGAATCGCCGCGAAATGCACTACGGCATCGATCTTCTCCGGCCGCAGGTCGGCGTCGAATTCATGCAAACCGGTATAGCTGGACAGGGCGTTGAAGACCTGCCCGGAATCGGTGATGTCAGTGATCAGCGTGCGGACATTCGGATTGTCGAGTGGCTTCGTGTCGAGGTTGAGGACACGATAGCCGTGTTCGACAAGGTGCTGAACGACATGGCGCCCGGCCTTGCCGCTGCCGCCGGTGAAGATGACACGTTTCATACTCAATCCTTCTCAATGGCGCGCTCCGCCCCGTGATCGGGGCGGAGCGTCTCGGGTGGTTAGAAGTGATAGTTGTCGATATTGCCGGCGTTGAAGATCAGCGGCTCGCTGAAGATGATGACGCCATCCTTCGCCGTGAAGGTGCCAAGATCGCCGGCGGTAAAGGTGCTGTTTGCCGTAATCGCGTTATTGGCGGCCAGGCGCGCGACATACATCACGAGCTCGCCTTCCTTGACCTCATCCCACAGCGGGCTTTCCTTGATCACGCCCGCCTTGATGTATTGGCGGAGCGAGTCGGGATCCGAGCAGCCGCCAACAATGACCTTGCCGGTCAGGCCGAGCTTCTGCACGGCCGCCGCCGCACCCACTTCAGCCGCACCGTCTGGCGCGATGATGCCGGTCACGTCAGGATGGGCTTGCAGAATGTTCAAACCGGCCGTCAGGGATTGCGACGTGCTGGACTGGCCATATTGCGTGGTGACGATCGTCATCTTCGGATAGGTCGCGGTCATGTAGGTCTTCAGCGCATTGATCCACTCGTTCTGGATCGTGGCGTCGGGCGTCGAAGACAGGATGGCGATCTTGGCGTCGGGCTTGATGTATTTCGCGACGGAATCGACCAAGGCCTTGCCGAACGGCGGATAGGCGGTGTTCTGGATGAAGAAGTCGCGGGCGTCGGCCGCGACGTCGCTGTCATAGGACACGACCTTGATGCCCTGCTTGCGTGCGCGACGAAGCGACGGCGCAAGCTCGGTCGGGTTGTTCGAGGTTGTGGTGATCACCGTGAAGCGCCGTGCGATCAGGCTGTTGAAGACATCGACCTGGCCCTGCGCCGAGGCGGTGACAGGCCCGGTATAGAGGAAGTCAATGTTCAGCTTGGCGGCTGCCTCCATGGCGCCTTTCTCGTTTGCCTTGAAGACCGAAAGCCCGATCAGCTTCGGAACCATGGCGACTTTGATCCGCTTGGAGGTGTCGATCGCCGCCGCATGCGCGCTCACGGAGAGACCGAGAAGCGCTGCGGCCAGAACACCGACCGTCTTGGAATGTCTCATTGATTTTCCCTACGAGTTCTTGGTTTCTATGGACTGTGGTCCGGCGGTCCGGCCGCGGGCTGTGTGCCCGTCACTCGGTCGCCTCCGTCGTCTTGCTCCTGCCGAGAAAGCGGATGCGCTGCACGAGCAGCGCCACGCCCGTTCCCCGACCCGAGAGAAGATTGCGTATGGTGATGGCGGCAAGCAGAATGGCGCCCGTCGCCATTGTGGTCACCATGTCTGAGAAGCCGGCGATCAGCATGCCTTGGCGCAGAAAGCCGAGCAGCAGAACCGCCAGAACGACGCCCGCGATGCTGCCTTCGCCACCGAAGATGCTGATGCCGCCGAGCACAACGGTGGTGATCGTCGTGAGGAGCAGAATGTCACCCATATCCGGCCGAACGGCGCTGTAATAGGAGGCGAGCACGATGCCGGCGAGGGCAGACATCGCACCGCTGATCACATAGGCGCTGGTCACGACGCGCCCGACCCGCATGCCGGAATAGCGCGCGGCTTCGATATTGTAGCCGATCATCACGATCTTCCGGCCGTAGGCCGAGCGCGACATCAGCAAACCAAAGAGAACGGCGAGGACCGCGAACAAAATAAGCTGGTAGGGAATCAGACCGCCGATCGCACCCTGACCGAGGGCATTGAAGCTATCGGGAAAGCCGGACGGCGGAGATTCGCCGGATAGCGCCGTGCCGATGCTGCGAAAGATGAAGCTGGTCGCGAGTGTGGCGATCAGCGGTTCGGTATTCAGCCGCGTGATGATCAATCCATTGATCCAACCCAGAGCAGCGCCCATGACGATGCCGATGAGAGCGGCGGCCCAGATGGACATGCCGAAATGCTGCCAAAGCTCGGCCATTACGATGGCGCCGAGGCCTGCCGTCGCGCCGACCGACAGGTCAATGCCGCCGGTGAGGATGACGACGCTGAGCCCAAGGGCGACGATGCCGAAGGGCAGGAAATTTTCCGTCAGCCCGAGCAGCGACCCAAAGCTATCGAAAAAGCCCGGAATACCAAAGCCGAAGCCGAGCAGTTCCACGATCAGCAGGCAGATAAGCGCACGCTCCCACCCCGCGAGGGGCAAACGCGAGCCGGCGCGCCGCGCGGTGACGACGTTAAGCTGTGTCGTCATCGCGTGGATCCTCGCGTCGCGTTCTGCCGCGTGCCGAGCGTGACGGTGATCAAGATCATCGCGCCCTCGCCGGCGGAGTACCAAATGGGCGGCACATGCAGAAACACCAAGGCGGTGAGGATGACGCTCAGAAACAGGCCACCGAGGACGGAGCCGATCATATTGCCGCGCCCGCCAACAATGGCGGTGCCGCCGATCAGAGCGACGGCGATGGACTGCAGCTCGACATGATCACCGGTGCCGGTCGTGACCGTCGCCGAGCCGGTGTAGCAAAGGAACACCAGGCCGGCGCAAGCGGCGAGCACGCCGGAAATGGTGTAGACGCGGATTTGCGTGGACACGACGGAGACGCCGGCATTGTAGGCCGCGACGGCGTTATTGCCGATGGCGAGCACCGCGCGGCCGAACACCGTGTGGCCAAGCGTGAACCAGCACAGGAACAAGGCGAAGGCGAGGACGAGGACAGGAATTGGGATCGGCAACCAGGGGGCAATGACGCCATTGCCGAAGGTCGCGTAGGCGGACGGTATCTGCACGACGTCTGTGCCGTTGGAATAGATGAAGATGAGCCCGCTATAGAGGCTGTAGGTGCCCAGGGTGACGATGATGGGCGGAATGCTCAGCTTCGCCACCAGCAGGCCGTTCAGCGTGCCCAGGATCAGGCCTATGGCCAAGGCGATGCCGATCGCCTCGATCAATGGCAAGCCACTGCCCTGCGCCAGAATGCCGGTCACCACCGCCGTCAGGCCCATGACGGGCGCGACCGACAGATCGATGCCCTTGGTCGCGATCACCCAGGTCTGGCCGAGCGCGAGCAACGACAGCACGACGGAATTGAGAACCATGAAGCGCAGGTTTTGCAGCGAGACGAAGCCGTGGTTGATGGCACCCACCGCGAGCAAAGTGACGATGGTCGCCGCGATGAGCGTAATTTCGCGCGTTTCCCGTCGCGCCGCGCGCGGCCGGGGGGACTTCGGCTGCGAGACGTCTGCCGCCTGATAGCCCGCGGCTTCGGTGATGCCAGGCTTCATCGCCCGAGTGCCTCCGCCGTCGTGAGATAGGAGGACGAGACACGCTCGGGCGTGATTTCGCCCCCCGTCAACTCGGCGACGAGGCGGCCGTCATAGATCGATAGAATGCGGTCGCAGATGCGAACAAGCTCCTCAAGCTCGGAGGAGATGACGAGGATGCCCATGCCTTCCCGCGCCAGGCCGTCGATCAGCTCATAGATTTCGTCCTTGGCGCCGACATCCACACCGCGCGTCGGCTCATCGAGGATCGCGACATCGGGGTTGATGCCCATCCATTTTCCGAAGACCACCTTCTGCTGGTTGCCGCCGGACAGTTGCCGCAGCTTCTGGTCGGTGCCCGCGCAACGCACGCGATACCGCGCCACGGTCTCGGCGCCGATGCGATCTTCATCCGAGCGGCTGATCAGGCCCATCTGGCTCTTCACGCGCTCCAACAGGCCGGAGGTGACGTTTTCGGTAATCGTCATGGGCAGAATCGCACCGTGCCTGGCGCGATCTTCCGGTGCGTAGACGAGACCCTTGCGAATGATGTCGTGGCTGTCGCAATGAGAGATGTCTTCGCCCGCAAGGCGAACGGTGCCCCCATCCCGACGACGAATCCCAAAAATGGTCTCGGCGATTTCGGTGCGGCCGGCGCCTACCAATCCGGCAAGACCCAGAATTTCGCCCTTATGGAGCGTGAAGCTGACATCGCGAAACCGTGGATTATGCGCGAGGTCTTTGACTTCGAGAATGGGTTCGGCGGTCGCGTGGCTGATCTGCCGGCGCGGTATCACCCGCATCTCCCGCCCGACCATCTTCGACAACAGCCGCACCCGATCGAAGTTTTCTTTCTCGATGCTGTCGACGAGTGCGCCGTCTCGCAAAACGCTGATCTGATCGGAGATGTCGAGCACCTCATCCATACGATGGCTAATGAAGCCGAGCGTATAGCCGTCTGCGCGCAGCCGCCTCATGGTCGTGAACAGCCGCTCCACTTCGTGTGTGGTGAGCGGAGATGTCGGCTCGTCGAACAAGATCACGCGGCAGCCTCGCAGAAGCGCTTTGGCACATTCCAATTGCTGCTGCTGCGCGATGCTGAGGGAACCGGCGAGTTGGTCCGGATCGATGTCCAGATTAAGCGTCGCGAGCGCCTGGGTGGCGCGCGCCCGCGCAACTTTCCAGTCCACACGGCGAGGAAACTTCCATGTGGTCGGCAATTGGCCGACAAACATCGTCTCGGTCACGGTAAGCTGCACCATCAGGGCCGGTTCCTGTGGCACGAGATAGATGCCGGCGTGATGTGCCGCCGCAGGATTAGCGAGCGTCAGCGGATGTCCGTCGAGCAGAAGCGCGCCAGTCGTAGGCCGAACAAGCCCTGACAGGATCTTGAACGCCGTCGATTTGCCGGCGCCGTTTTCGCCCATGATAGTATGAATTTGGCCGGGTTGCATGGTCAAGCTCACGCCGCGAAGAACCGAGACATTGCCATAGCGTTTGGTCAGATCTCGGGCTTCGTAGAGCCCGGCATCGATAACGCGCGCGCCGGATTGAGCCGGTAATGCCAATAGGCGTCCTCCTGGCGCGAATTCTGCCCTCAATCAGGGCGTTCGCTTCACCAAGCGCATCTAAAACCGTTCCAATGATAGCGCAATCATTATTTTGTCCAATGGCCAGAGCCGGGGTTCTCACCTGGGTTGTCGGGCGTGTGAACGCCCCGTAGGACCGCCCGATCCCCCGAAATCAGGGGCATGAGCGCTCGCTTTCGTGATCATCTGACCACCCGGCCAAGCGCGATGTCGGCTGAGCGCCACGGCTGGCGGCACCGGCCGGGGGTTGCCAGCCTGCCGCTCTACGACAATCATCCGGCCGAAGAACACGATGGGGGACGTCATGGGAACGGCATTCGAGGGGACGCGGGTCATCGTCACAGGTGCCGCCGGCGGCGTGGGTCGCGCCGTGGTGCGCGGTTTGCTGTCCGAAGGGGCGCGGGTCTGTGCCACCGATATAACGCCCTCCGTGGCCTCACTCGCGACAGGTTATAGCGCGAGTGAGATCGTCACCATCGAAGCCGATGTCACCAAGGCCGCGGATGTCGAGCGTATCTATGCCTTGGCCGGGGAAAGCTTCGGCGGGGTGGATGGCCTCGTGAGCAACGCGGGGTACATCATTTCCAAGCCGGCGCATGACACCTCGGAAGAGGAATGGGACAGCGTTCTGACCGCGAACGCGAAATCCTTTTTCTTAATGGCCAAACGCGCCTTGCCGGAGATGCTGGCGCGGGGTTCTGGGTCCATCGTCGCCACGGGATCGATTTCGAGCGTCTTGGGCCTTCCGGCTCAGGCGGCCTATTGCGCCAGCAAGGGCGCTCTTCTGCAATTGGTGCGGCAGATGGCGATCGACTATGCGGGTCACGGCATTCGCATCAATGCTGTCGGGCCAGGGTCGATCGATACCCCCTTCCTGCAACGCTATCTCGACGGGCTTGCGGATCCGGCGGCCGGCATGGCCGAGATCAAGGCCGCGCATCCCATGGGCCGGTGGGCACAGCCGGAAGAGGTGGCGGACGCCATCCTGTTCCTGTTGGGCGGCAAGGCGTCGTTCATCACCGGCCAGATGCTGATGGTCGATGGCGGGTATTCTGCGCGCTAAGTACGATGGATTCACGCTGGTTCGACAAGCAAGTCTCGCGTCATGCTCTGCCTTCGCAGAGCATGACGCGGTGAGTACCGAACGATTCAGAACCAGCGCATCCCCTTTAAGCGGGCATCAGCAATCGTCCTCGACGCGGTGTCTTGCGACCGTGAGGCCGAAGACATCCGCGCGGGCATAGTGGCCGGCGGGGTCGAAGCTGTGCCGCGCCTCGCGGACGGATGCGAGACTCAGACTGGCGGAGATGAGCGTCTCCTGATTGTCCTGGGCAGCCAGCACCACCTGGCCGGTCGGGTCGATGATCATGCTTCCGCCTGAAAAGATGACATCGACGCCTTGCGCCATCATATCGGCATGGAATTCGAACTCGGTGGGCACATCCGACATTGCGAGCACACCACTGACGGCCACGGACCAGACACGACCTTCCATCGCCGTCAATTTGGCGATGTCGCGACAGACCGAGGGATTGCCCGGCCATAGGCTGAGGTGAATGTCCTCTCCGCCGCGATAGAGCGCGTATCGCGCCAAGGGCATCCAATTCTCCCAACAGTTCAATGTGCCGACCAAGGCGGGTCCGATGCGGTGTGGGCGGAGGTCGCGGGCATCGCCCTGTGCCCAGACCAAGCGTTCATCATGGGTCGGCATCAGCTTGCGATGGGCGCCGATCAGGCCTTTGACGGCGTCGATCATGACCGCCGTGCAGAAGACGCTGCCGCGTGCCACGCGGGACCCCCGTTCGTTGATGCCAAGACAAACGGAGATGCCCGCATCCCGGCTCGCTTCGACGAGGCGTGTGATCTCCGGCCCATCGATTTCGACAGCCGCGTCCAAGAACTGTCCATAGGCGCGGCGCTGGCGCGCATCCTCGAACGCTGCACCATTGGTGCGGCAGATCCAGAAGGGATAGCCGCTGAGCGCTGTTTCGGGAAAGGCGAGCAGGTCTATGCCATCAGCGGCCGCCTTGCCGATCCAGCCTAGCATGCGATCAGTCGTTTCGGTTTTCCTGAGCCAGGATGGGCGAAACTGCACGGCACCCACAGTCAGGGCGTCCAGAGGAGGTATCAGCGCCACTTTTCAATACACCTCAAAATATTCCTGCTGTTCCCAATCCGTCACGGCTGCCAGGAACCGTTGCACCTCGAAGGACTTGAGCTTGAGGAAATAGTTCCAGAAGGTCTCTCCAAGCTCCGCCTTCATCAAGGTGCTGCCGCGAAATCCTTCGATCGCGGTCATCAGGCTGTTGGGCAGCAGAGGCCTGTCGGATAGATAGGCCGCGCGCGCCGAGGGGCCAGGATCGCGCCGCATGTTCATGCCATCGCGACCGGCGATGATTTGCGACGCGACATAGAGATAGGGATTGGCCGTAGGTTCGCCGATCCGGTTCTCGATTCGTGAGGCATCGTCACCAGGTCCGCCGATGACGCGCACCATGGCGCCACGATTCTCATAGTCCCAGGCGGCCTTGAACGGCGCGAAACCATCCGGGCGCTGGCGTTTATAGCCATTGATGGTGGGCGTGGTGAGAATTGATGTGGCATCCGCATGAGCAAGCAAGCCACCGACATAATGCATGCCGATCTCAGTCAGAGGATCGCCGCTCTCACCCTCGTCCCGCGCGAAGGCATTTGCGCCATCGGAAAGACGGATGAGGGATTGGTGCATGTGCCAGCCACTGGGAAACACGTTCGGCACCTGCGGCTGGGCCATGAAGCTCGCGTGGTAGCCGTTGCGGCGGCAGATCTGTTTGACAGCGGTGCGGAACAGCAAGGCCATATCTGCCGCTTCCATGGCGCCGAGGGGCGCGAAGGTGATTTCGCATTGGCCGGGGCCCCATTCATCCTCAATGGTCGCGATGGGCAATCCGAGATCGACCAGCGTGTCGTGCAGCAGGCGCATCAACGGCTCGACCTCATCACCTCGATTCTCGGTCAGATATTGGTAGCCATGAGACAGCATGGAGACGAGGGGCGCGGCAGGCGGATATCCGCTGGCTTCCGGCGACAGGTTCGGGTTTTCCATTTTGAAGACATAGAACTCGAACTCCAGCCCAACCTTCATCTCGTACCCGTCTTCCGCCAGCTTGCCGAGCTGGTGGCGCAGGATCTGGCGTGTGGAGAAAGGGCAAGGTTTGCCGCTGCGCAGATAGGCGTCCGACAGGATCCACGCCGTATCCTCAACCCAGGGCAGTTTGCGAAAGGTGCCCGGATCGGGCACCAACACGCCATCGGGCAAGCCGATCATTTCCGGCACATTGAGGTCGTTCTCACCCCCGAAGGGCGGCACGATGGGATGGTTGGTGGTGTCGAACAGCGTGGTCACGAGCTGGAAGTCTTTGCCGGAGACAAGGCTGCTCTTGAACTCGGCAATCGACACAGTCTTGCCGCGCACGATGCCATGCTGGTCCCCCCAGCCGATGCGGACGAACTTGATCTTGTCGGTTTCGAGCCGATCGACGATCTCCGCCGCCTGGCGATGCTGATCATCGGTCCAGAGACCATTGTCGTGGACGAAGCTTTTGGTTTTGGAAGCCATGGGAAGTCTCCAATCTCGGTCTGGCGACGGCGCCTGCCAAGGCCGTGCAACAGTTGTGCCATTTGGTACAGATTAATGCAAACATTTTATAGCTTGTACTAAATAAGACTGCCTGGTGGCTGGGCATGATCCCGTCCTTTGCCATGCGCAGTCGCTGACTGGCGCTCTGTATCAGAAGCCAATCCCGCCTCGGCCCGACATGGGATAGACATCGAACCCAGCCATCAGAACTGGCGGCACTCCGCCAGTGCCAGACCATGGCGCTCAACATAATCGTTGGATGAAATGAGGGCTGCGCGATTGTCTGCGCGCCAAAGCTCGGCCCGAGTTTTGGCGATTTCAGCACTAAGGACGCGTTCGCAGATCTGCGAGACATTGAGGCCGAGGGCGCGGGCCTCGGCCAGCAGATCGACTGGCAGGGTAACATTGGCCGCACGGCGTGCGGGGGTCTGCTTTGCAGGACGGGCCACGATCATCCCTCCTTCTGTGAATACGAGTATGGGAATGAAGACTGCGCATGTAAATGCGCATGGTGGGACCGGGGGCTGGGTCTGGCGATGTCAGTGAACCGTCTTACGCTGATCGACGCTTGGCGACTAAGGCATCGATCAGGCGCGGAAGGACGCAAACGAAATCCACTTCAGAGAAAACCCTTGCCCAAGAGGCAGCGACCAGAGGGTGAGGCCATAATCAGCCTTGAGCTACCGACACCACTGAGAAGCTTGAAGTAGCAATCGAGGCGGTTCGGTGGGTGACATTGACTTGTTGGATAGACGGCAGATCCATGATGGAAAACTTTTCAATGGCGAGAGAACGTATGTGTTCACGCGAGACGTCCATATTCATTGTGTCCCTGGTCTTGCTGAGCCTTGGTCTGGCGCGATCAGCGGAATCGGCGAGCTTCGACTGTGTAAAAGCGAGAAGTCCGAAAGAAAAACTCATCTGCCAAGACGGCATTTTGTCAGCTTCTGATGCAAGCCTGGGTCAAGTCTACCATTTGCGTTACCTGAGGCTCAGCAAGACCGGCCAGCGTCTTCTCGAACATTCGGAGGACGGCTGGTTAAACTACGTCTCGCTCGTTTGCCCTTTATCTAAAACCTCTGACGCTTCAGCTGCGGCCTCATGTCTCGAAAAAGAGTATCACTACCGGGAAGAGCAACTCCAAGACGTCGGGCAGCGGATTGGACCATTTGTCTTCAATCGGATTGACTTGTTTTCGGCTCATCCGGTTGCTGATGATGAGACAGGTGGCAATCCTGGCTTCGCAACGAGGATCATATCCTACCCCCAAATCGACAATGTATCGAATGCCTACGAAGCCGAGTGGAACAAAAATGCCGCTCAGACGACCGTCGATGAGGCTTGCGACGTTGGAGATTATTTGTCGAGCTATGAGATAAATCTTGCAAGCAGACTGTTGATTGCTCTGACATGGAGCCGCTCATTCTACTGTCATGGCACTCCCCACGGAGAGGGAGAAAGCACGAGCGATAATCAGGTGTTCCGGCCGCGCCCATCTCCGATCAAAGTGTCCGATCTATTTAAAGTTGACAGTGCTTGGAAACAAACCTTGCAGGGCCTGTTTTGGCGCCAACTGACGAATGCGGGTTGGTCTCCGCCTCATGACAACGCGGATCACGTCAAAGAAAGCTTGCTTGCGCTCGTCGTGATGCCTGAGCGCTGGATACTGAAAAAAGACGGACTATCGGTAAGCTACAACTCGTATGAGGGTGGATGTTACGCCTGTAGTCCTCCAGCCGTTAAGCTGACTTGGCATGATTTGACGTCAGTGCTCGCACCTTACGCTGTGGTCAAGTAAATACCCCCCGCGTTTGCCACTCACGGAATGTCATCGCCGAGGGCGATTCTGATGTCACGGATGTCGTTCATCCGCTTCCGGACGACAGCCCAGTTCTGCTCACTCAGGCTGGCGACCAAGGCCTCGATCAGGGCACTGAAGGGCGCAAAGGAATCCCAATTCGACGAGACTTCGGTTTCGACCGCGAAGACATGGTTAGCGAAAGCGGAAATCGGTGACAGCCAGGCATCGGTGAACAGAATGACGCTTGCCCCGCGCCGATGCGCTTCCTGGGCAAGTTTGATGACCGCTGGCTGATAGCGCCGAATGTCGAAGACCACCAAAACCGTGCGTCGATCGAAATCGACAATGTCCTCGCTCGCCACCGCGCTCGCGTGCAGAACCCGGTTGACGCGCGGGCGAAGCAGACGGAGATGATTGCACATCTGCGACGCCAGGCTCTCGGTCAGCCGGCCACCGATGAGATGCACCGGGCGTTTGGTATCCGATAGCAGCGCGACGGTGGCGTCAAAGGCCGTGCGCGAAATCGTGCGAAGACTGTTCTCGATGACGCCCACAACCGAATGTTGGTATCGGCGCAGGAAATCGGCTTCCGCATCCAAAGCGGCAGGCTCCGCATTGCCGCGCGCCAAAGGCGTCGCGCCGCGCGCCTGCAACTCGCTCCGCAAAGCGGATTGGAAATCGGCGTAATTGGCAAAGCCCAGCTTGGTCGTCAGGCGCAGCACCGTCGGGTTGCTGACCCCGCCCAGCTTGGCGAGTTGGGCGACGGTTTCAAGACCTGGGAAGGGGTAGTTGCTCAGCAGCATCGTCGCGATCTTGCGTTCGGTCGGCGTCAGGCGATCGAGCGTTTTATGGATCAGCCCGGCGACGGTGATGCTTGCCTTATCCTCCTGCCAATCCACCCAACGTGCTCCCCTGCATCATGCTGTCGTGTAACGACTTCGAGACGCATCCTCCAGTGCCAGGCTGCACGGCGTCACTTGAAGGCGCGGGGCATCCGGAAGGGCAGCATCAGTTGCGTCCAGGGGGCGGCGAAGCGCCCGAGGTCGACGCTCTCGTGAATCGCCTCGGCGCGCTGACCAAATAACTGAGTCCGGAGCACCGACCGCGCGTAGAAGGGCGCGTCCGTGAGAGTCCGCGCAACGGTGGCGGCGCTGGCCTCCGTGCGCGTGAAGCGCGGCAGCCGCCAGGCCGTGCGCGGCAAGGCGACCAGTGGCGGCGGTGCGATCGGCGTGACCGCACCATCGCGGGCGATATGGATGGCGATGCTGCGCTCGGCGCCGATGCGGGGAAAGGTGTCATAGAGGATCGCGGCATCGCCGCCGGGCAGCGCGGCGCGGCACCAGTCCCAGCGGCGGAAGCCCGTTTCCAGCGGATCGTCGCCGTCATTGCTGTCGAGATAGCCGGTGCCCGACCAGCGCAGCGATGGCTGATCCAGCGTCACCTCCACCCGGGCGCGGGGCGCCATTGGCCGCCACCGATGCCGTCCGGCATCGTCGAGCGTCGCGGTACAACCCGTCACTGCCTCCGGCGTCACGCGTACTTCGCCCCGGATGGCGCGGGGCAGCGGCACGCTGGTCTCCCGGATCGCGATGATGAGGGTGTCGCCGTCCCAGCGCAGGCTGCTCGGCCCGATCGTGAGCGTGCTGGCATCGCGACGCACGGAGGCGCGACCGCGCTCGGTCATCGCCCAGCGACGGGTGCGGCCATAGAGCGCGACATTGAGCGCGGCATGGTCGAGCGGGTCGGCCATCGCGCCGCCCCGGCGCCGCCACGCGTAATAGGGCGAGAAGACGCTGCCCAGGAAGGCAATCAGCGTAATGCCATGCGCGCCGTCCTCGCTCAGGGCATCGATATACCACCAGACATAGCCATTCAGCGGGACCGCGCCGTCGAAGCGAGGTCCGCCATCAGGGCCGACGCCGCCTGCCGGCCCGAGAGCGCCGCCATCGGCACGCCCGGACCCGGATGGGTGCTGCCGCCCGCCAAATAGAGGCCCGGCAGCTTTGTCCGCGCCCCCGGACGGCGGAAGGACGCCGCCCAGCCATGGGCGTTCGGCCCGTACAAAGCCCCGCCCGTCGCTGGAAACAACGTCCCGAAGGTGGTCGGTCCGGTCGTTATCGTCGTCTGCGGGTCGATGCTGAGCGTCAGGCCGCAGCGGCGGAGCTGGAGCAGGGTCCGCTCTTGGCATTGCGCGATCTCCTCTCGGGTGGGTCGGCCGGCATCGCCGGTGGCGGGGGCATTGACGAGGCACAGCAGCCGCTCTGGCGCACCGGATGGAGCGATATCGGTAGCCGCTCGATCTTGGGCGCAGACATAGACCGTCGGCACGGTGGGCAGCCGCCCGCGCTTCAGGGCGTCGAATTCGGCGCGATAGTCGTCGGAAAAGAACACCGTGTGGCGCAGGAGCGGGAAGCCAGCCGGCACGGTCTGCATCGCCCAGGTGAGGGCGGAGAGAGACCGCGCTGGCGGCGGCGTCGGCGGCACGCCCGCGCCTAAGTCGCCAAAGAGGCCCGTCGCCACGGCGTTGCTGTCGCCGTTGCAAATGACGGCATCGGCGTCGATCTGCGCGCCATCCTCCATCACCACGCCGCTCGCCTTCCCACCCCGGCGCGTGATGCGGCCCACGCCGGCGCCGTATTGCAATCGCGCGCCGAGGCGTTCGGCGAGGGCCGCGAGTACCACAGCGAGGCGGTGCATCCCGCCTTCCACCATCCAAACGCCTTCGCTCTCGACATGCGCCACCAGCATGAGCGTGGCTGGCGAATCGTAAGGGGAGGAGCCGCAATAGGTCGCGTAGCGGCCAAAAAGCTGGCGCAGTCGCGGATCGCGGAAATGCTCTGCCAGCGCACGGTCGAGCGTCGTGAAGGGGCTGATGCCGATGAGGTCCCGCGCACCGGCCTTGGCGACGAGCCCGAGCACGCTCGGCCGGTCTTCGCGGATGAAGCTGCCGTCCAGCGTGCGCCAGATGCGGGCGGCGCGGGCGGCAAACGCCTCGAAGCCGCGCGCTTCGGCCGCGCCCGCGAATTGCCCGATCGCGGCAGCCGATTCGGCGCGATCGGCGAAGAGGTCGAGCCGGCTGCCATCGGCCCAGGCGTGGCGTGCCAGCACGCGGGCGGGGATGAGAGTGAGATGATCGCCCAGGCTGGCGCCGACGGCCGCGAAAATCTCCTCGAAGACCCATCGCATCGTGAAGACGGTGGGGCCGGCGTCGATGCGGGCAGAGCCGACCGCCGCCTGACGCAGTTTGCCGCCTGGCGCAGCCTCCTTCTCGACGACCAGCACATCGAGCCCGCGCGCGGCCAGCAGGATGGCGGCCACCAAACCGCCCACGCCTGCTCCGATGACCACGACGCGTTCAGCCATCCAACACCCTTCAATTCCCTGTTGACGCCAACGTCCAATATAGTTGACACTTGTAGATGACAAGTAAGATTGACACTTAGGAGGGGCTAGCCATGAAATCCCTACCTCGGATCGAAGGAGCGCTCCAGGACGCGCTCGCGACCGTGACGACAGGCTGTCCCCCTGGCCTAGCCGCGGCCCTGCGCCATGCGGTGTTTCCCGGCGGCATGCGGGTGCGCCCGCGCCTGTGCCTGGCAGTCGCGCATGCCTGTGGCGCCGTCGATAGCCCCGTCGCCGAAGGGGCCGCAGCGGCGATCGAGCTGCTGCATTGCGGGTCCTTGGTGCATGACGATCTGCCGTGTTTCGACAATGCCGCCATCCGCCGTGGCCTGCCCTCCGTCCATCAGAAATTCGGTGAACCTCTGGCCGTGCTGGCGGGTGACGGGCTGATTGTGCTCGCGGTCGAGACGCTGGTGCATGCCGCCGCCCATTCCCCAGACCTCGGGCAACTCTTGTTGCTGCTGACGCAGGCCGCCGGCATGCCGTCAGGCCTCATCGCCGGCCAGGCCTGGGAATCGGAACCCAAGGTGCCGCTCGTCGCGTATCAGCGGGCGAAGACAGCCTCGCTGTTCACATTCGCGACCATGTCCGGTGCGCTTGCCGCCGAAATGCCCGCAGAGCCCTGGCGCCTGCTGGGTGAGCGGCTGGGGGAGGCCTATCAGATCGCGGACGATCTGCGCGACATGGCGATGACCTCCGAGGAACTTGGCAAGCCTGCAGGCCAGGATGCGGCGCTGGGTCGCCCGAGCGCTGCCGCCCGGCATGGCATGGCGGGGGCCGTCGGCAAGGTCGAGGGTCTGGTGCGCAGTGCCATCGCCGCTGTGCCGCCTTGCCGCGAACCGGGGCTGCTCAAAACTCTCATTCTCGCCGAACTCGGCCGCCTGCTGCCGAAAGAGCTGGTTCTGCTCGCCGCCGCATGAGGATGCTCGCCTCCCCGATGGCGACCTCGCTGGCAGACTGGGCGCGCGATCGCATCGCGCGTGTGCAAGCGACCGAGGGGTTTCGCCGCGCTGCGGGGGCTTTTCCATTGACCCGTCCCGTCGCCCGATGGCGGGCACGGGCGCTGTTCGATCTGTGCGCGGGCTTCGTCTATTCGCAGGTGCTGCTGGCGACCGTGCAGTTGCGGCTGCCGGAGCGGCTGATGGCGGGTCCGCGCTCGGCGGCGTCCCTGGCACTCGAACTCGACATGACCGAATCCGCGATGGAGCGGCTGCTCAATGCCGGGGCGTCGCTGCGGCTCATGGCGCGGCGCGGCCAGGATGCGGGCGGACGTGCGCTGTACGGGCTTGGCGCGCTGGGTGCGGCGCTGATCGACAACCCTGGCGTCACGGCCATGATCGAGCATCACGGGATGCTGTATGACGATCTGCGCGATCCGGTGGCGCTGCTGCGGGGCGAGACGACGCAGACATCCCTCGCCAATTACTGGCCCTATGCGAAGGGTGCGGGCGAGGGGGCGGCAACACCGGATGGTTATACGGCGCTGATGGCTGCCAGCCAGCGCTTCGTGTCGGCCGAGGTGCTCGGCATCTATCCTCTGCGCCGCCACCGGCATCTGCTGGATGTGGGCGGCGGTAACGGCGCCTTTCTCATGGCAGCGGGCGCCCATGCGCCGAACCTGCGCATGACGCTGTTCGATCTGCCGCCCGTGGCGCGCTTGGCGCGCGACGGTCTGGCCGCATCTCCGGTCGCCACGCGATGCGATGTCGTGGCGGGCGACTTCACCACCGAGTCGCTACCGACCGGCGCTGACCTGGTGAGCCTGGTGCGTGTTCTGCACGACCATGACGATGATGTCGCGCGCGTCTTGCTGCGCGCTATCCGTGTGGCCCTGCCGCCCGGCGGCACGCTGCTCATTGCCGAACCCATGGCGCAGACACGCGGTGCCGCGCCCGTGGGCGACGCCTATTTCGGATTCTACTTCCTCGCCATGGGTGGCGGCTGCGCCAGAACGCCCGCGCGGATCAAACAGATGCTGTTGGAGGCGGGCTTTTCGCAAACGCGCCTGCTGCGCGGGCGGATGCCCATGGTGGCGCGCGTCATGCTGGCCCAATAAGTGTCTATTTAAGTTGACTCTAACTAGTGTAATGTTAACCTGACATATAACGGCTGCCGGAGCGACACAGTCGCCGGCCGCAACCAGGGATGTGATCGACGATGCAGACGGTTGCCGTGGTGATGGATGGTCCTGGCAAGGCAGCGCTTCGCACCGTCACGCTGACGGATCCGGGCGCGGAGGATGTCGTGGTCGATATCCACTGGACCAGCATCAGTGCCGGCACCGAGCGTCTGCTCTGGGCGGGCCAGATGCCAACTTTCCCTGGCATGGGCTATCCGCTGGTACCAGGCTACGAATCGGTGGGTCGTGTCGTCGATGCCGGCGCCGAGTCCGGTCTGCGGGGCGGCGAATTCGTCTTCGTGCCCGGCGCACGCTGCTTTACCGATGTGCGCGGCCTGTTCGGCGGTGCTGCGGCGCGGCTGGTGGTGCCCGGTGCGCGCGTCTCCACCATCGATGCCGATCTGGGTGAGCGTGGCGCGCTGCTGTCACTGGCCGCCACGGCCTATCACGCCCTCGCCGATGCGCCTCCGCCGGAACTCATTGTCGGCCACGGCATTCTTGGCCGGTTGCTGTCGCGCGTCACGGTCGCCCTTGGGCATCCTGCGCCCACGATCTGGGAAAACCAGGCGTGCCGCCGTGTCGGCACCGGCGTCATGGCCGAGGAAGATGACCCCCGGCGTGACTACACAACAATCTACGACGCGAGCGGTGACGCGACGATCCTCGATCGGCTCGTCGCGCGCCTCGGGCGTGGCGGCGAAATTGTGCTCGCGGGCTTCTACCATGCGCCGCTGAGTTTCACCTTTCCGCCCGCCTTCATGCGCGAGGCGCGGTTTCGCATCGCGGCCGAATTCCGGCCTGCCGACCTTGCGGCTGTGCAGACGCTGATGGCGTCGGGCGCGCTCTCGCTTGATGATTTGATCACGCATCGTCGTCCGGCGCGGGAGGCGGAAGCCGCCTACGCCACGGCATTCGGTGATCCTGACTGCCTGAAGATGATTATGGATTGGAGAAGCCTGTCATGACCGAGACCCAGATCATCGCCATCTACGGCAAGGGCGGAATCGGCAAGAGCTTTACGCTCGCCAATCTGTCCTACACCATGGCCGAGCACGGCAAGCGCGTTCTGCTCATCGGCTGCGATCCGAAGAGCGACACGACCTCGCTGCTCTTCGGCGGGCGGTCTTGCCCGACGATCATCGAGACATCGTCGCGCAAGAAGGCCGCCGGCGAAAAGGTTTCCATCGGTGATGTCTGCTTCAAGCGGGATGGCGTTTTCGCCATGGAACTGGGCGGACCCGAAGTCGGTCGCGGCTGCGGCGGGCGCGGCATCATTCATGGCTTCGAGCTGCTCGAAAAGCTCGGCTTCCATGAATGGGGCTTCGACTACGTGCTGCTCGACTTCCTGGGCGACGTTGTTTGCGGCGGCTTCGGTCTGCCGATCGCCCGCGACATGTGCCAGAAGGTGATCGTTGTCGGCTCCAACGATCTGCAATCCCTCTACGTCGCCAATAATGTCTGCTCGGCGGTCGACTACTTCGCCAAGCTCGGCGGCAATGTCGGCGTCGCTGGTCTCGTCATCAACAAGGATGACGGCACTGGGGAGGCCCAGGCCTTCGCCGATGCCGTTGGCATCCCGGTGCTCGCGGCCATTCCCGCCAATGAGGACATTCGCCGCAAGAGCGCCAATTACGAAATCGTCGGCAGCATCGGATCGCCGTGGGAGCCGATGTTCGCAGCCCTCGCGAAGGAAGTGGACCTCGCGCCGCCGCGCAGGCCGCGTCCGCTGACGCAGGACGGGTTGCTCGCGCTGTTCAAGGGCGAAGCAGTTGGCCGGGGTGTGACGCTGCTTCCCGCGACGATGGAAGACATGGGCGGCCTGGCGGCTGCGGCCGCGCGCCCGTCACTCGAAGTCGTCTACGAGGGCGTATAGTGATGGACGGCATGCAGGCGCCGATTCCGCCGGATACCGGCGACGGCTGCCACGGCGGCCGGGAGAGAATGGTTGCCGCCGCGACGGCCGCGGGCAAGGGCGAAGTGCTGGAGCGGCTGATTGCGGATTATCCGCGTGGCCCGCATGACCAGCCGCAATCGATGTGCCCGGCCTTCGGCTCCTTGCGGGTGGGCCTGCGGATGCGACGCGTCGCGACCATCCTCTGCGGCTCAGCCTGCTGCGTTTACGGGCTGACCTTTACCTCGCGCTTCTATGGGGCGCGGCGCAGCGTCGGCTATGTGCCGTTCAATTCTGAGACGCTGGTGCGCGGTCAACTCTACGAGGATATCCGCGACGCGGTCTTCGAGACGGCGAAGGCAATCGACTACGACGCTGTCGTTGTCATCAATCTTTGCGTGCCGACTGCCTCCGGCGTGCCGCTGGACCTATTGCCGAAGCAGATCGATGGCGTGCGCATCATCGGCATCGATGTGCCGGGTTTCGGCGTGCCGACCCATGCCGAGGCCAAGGATGTGCTGGCGGGCGCGATGCTGCGCGCCGCCCGCACCGAGATCGAGGCCGGCCCCGTGCAGCGCCCGCGCGGCCCGCGTGGCGACCAGCCGACCGTCGCCCTCATCGGCGAATTGTTTCCGGCCGACCCCATGAGCATCGGCGGCCTGCTGGCGCCGATGGGCCTCGGCGTTGCGCCCAGCACGCCCGCGCGCGAATGGCGCGACCTGTACGGCGCGCTCGATTGCAGTGTGGCGGCGGCGGTGCATCCCTTCTACACGGCGTCGATCCGTGAGTTCGAGGCGGCAGGAAGGCCCGTTGTGGGCTCCGGCCCTGTGGGTGTCGCGGCGACGGATGCCTGGCTGACCGCCGTCGGCCGGGCGGCGGGTCTGCCGGACAGCCGCATCGAAGCGGCGCGCCAGGCCTGCCTGCCGGCGTTGGCCGGCGTGCTCGCGGCCAACCCGATCGACGCGCGCATCACCGTCTCGGGCTATGAGGGGTCCGAACTTCTGGTGGCGCGTCTGCTGATCGAGGCGGGTGCGGAAGTGCCCTATGTCGGCACGGCCTGCCCCCGCACGGCCTGGAATGAGGAAGACCGGGCCTGGCTGATCGCGCACGGGGCGCATGTGCAGTTCCGCGCCTCGCTGGAGCAGGATCTCGCAGCGATGCGTGAAGTGAAGCCCGACCTCGCGATCGGCACCACGCCGGTGGTGCAGAAGGCGAAGGAGAACGGCATTCCTGCCGTGTATTTCACGAATATCATGTCCTCGCGGCCATTGTTCGGCATTCCCGGTGCGGCGGCCCTGGCGAGTTCGATCGCCGCCCAAACCCGTGGGCGGGAGCGCTTCGCCCGCATGGTGAGCTTCTTCGGCAGCACGCCAGACGCTGCGCCCGCGCCGCCGCCCGTCGCGCCCACGGCGATCAACAGCCTCGCCGCGTCGATGGGGACCTGAGCATGTTGGTCATCGATCATGATCGCGCCGGCGGATATTGGGGCGCCGTTTATGTCTTTACCGCTCTGCGCGGCCTGCGCGTCATCATCGACGGTCCGGTCGGCTGCGAAAACCTGCCCGTCACCGCCGTGCTGCATTACACCGATGCGCTTCCGCCGCATGAGTTGCCAGTCTCAGTAACCGGTCTTTCCGAAGACCAGCTGTCACGCGATGGCACCGAGGAATCCATGAAGCAGGCGAACCGCGTCGGTGATCCGCGGATGCCCGGCGTCGTCGTTACCGGCAGCATCGCCGAGATGATCGGTGGCGGTGTCACGCCGGAAGGCTCAGGTCTGCACCGCTTCATTCCGCGCACGATCGATGAGGATCAGTGGCAATGCGCCGATCGTGCGCTGTTCTGGCTGCATAGCCAGTTCGGCCAGAAGAAAGGCATCCGCGTCACCAAGAACAACAAGGAGCCGGCGAAGGCTGCGCCCGCCAAGCCGCTGGTCAATATCATCGGCGCGATCCACGGCACCTTCAACATGCCATCCGACCTCGCCGAGATCCGCCGTCTGGTCGAGGGGATCGGCTGCGAGGTCAACCTCGTCTATCCGATGGGTGCGCATCTTGATGACACACCGAAACTCGTCGATGCCGTCGCCAATATCTGCCTCTACCGCGAATTCGGCCGGATGTTGTGCGAGGAATTGGGCAAGCCCTTCCTGCAGGCGCCGATCGGCCTGTTTGCGACGACAAATTTCCTCCGCACCCTGGGCGAAATCGTCGGTGTCGATCCCGAACCCTTCATTGCACGCGAGAAGCAGGCGACGATCAAGCCGATCTGGGATCTGTGGCGCAGTGTGACGCAGGACTTCTTCGCGACCGCGAGCTTCGCCGTGGTGGCGACGGCCACCTACGAGCACGGACTACGCCAGTTCCTGACTGAGGAATTGGGCATTCCCTGCACTTTCGCCCATGCCCGCGTGGCCGGCGTAAAGCCGGACAATCAGGGCGTGCGCGCGGCGTTGAAGAAGAACCCGCCGGTGGTGCTGTTCGGTTCCAATAACGAGCGTATTTACGCGGTCGAGCTTGGCCTGCGCTCGATCTATATTCCTGCGTCGTTTCCGGGTGCGATTATCCGCCGCGCCACGGGCACGCCCTTCATGGGCTATGCCGGCGCCACTTATATCGTTCAGGAGTTTTGCAACGCCCTGTTCGACATGCTGTTCAACATGCTGCCGCTTGGCCGCGACCTGGATCAGGTCGAGCCGACGCTGGCGCGCGGCGAGGCCGCACCCCCGGTCTGGGAACCGGAGGCGCGGGCCTTGTTCGACGATCATGTTGAGACCGAGCCGTTCCTCATCCGCATTTCAGCCGCCAAGCAGTTGCGAGAGCGGATCGAGAAAGATGCGCGGCGAGACGCGGAACCGTGCGTCACTGCTGCGCGCGTTGCGACCTCGCTGGCTGCGATGGCCATGTCGTGACCAGCGATCAACCGACTTCATGAGGAGACAAAACCATGGCGAGCGATCTTGAAAGGCGGTCGACCCTCTCGGGTCTGACCGAGGGCGAGGCGAAGGAATTCAACCGAATCTTCGTCATCAGCTTCTGCATCTTCGTGGGCATTGCGATCATTGCCCATATCTTGGCTTGGGCGTGGCGTCCCTGGCTGCCGGGCGTGCATGGCTACCAGACCTCCATGTTGCTGGATCATCCGGCAGTGCATGGCCTGGGCGTCTTCGCGACGCATGCCGCCTCTCTCATGCTGACCTGAGGGAGAGCGCCATGCATCGCGTCTGGATACTGTTCGACCCAAGGCGGGCTTTGACGACGCTGTTCGTCTTCCTGCTGATCCTTGCGTTGGTGATTCACTTCATCCTGCTGAGCACCAGCCGCTTCAACTGGCTGGATGGTCCGAATGCAGATCGCTACGGCGGTCCGTCACAGGTCCAGCAAATGACGCCTATGCCATCCACGAAAACACCCTGAATGGGTTCCGTCGGGGGCCGGTGAGAGCCGGTCTTCGACGGAGCGGGGAGACGCCGCCATGGCCATGATGAACTTCGAATACAAATACCGCATACGCGGCGGTACTTTGATAGGCGGGGATCTGTTCGATTTTTGGGTCGGGCCGTTCTACGTCGGCTTTTTTGGCGTCACCACGATCTTCTTTACGATCATCGGCACCGCGCTGATCGTGTATGGCGCCGCGATCGGACCGACCTGGAATGTCTGGCAGATCAATATCCCGCCGCCGGATCTGCGATACGGGCTGGGCTTCGCGCCGCTTAACAGCGGAGGCTTGTGGCAGTGGATCACCTTCTGCGCCATTGGGGCCTTCGTGTCCTGGGATCTCCGCATGATCGAGATCGCGCGAAAGCTCGGCATGGGGCTGCATACGCCCATCGCTTTCGCTTGCGCGATCCTGGCCTACATCACGCTGGAAGTTGTGCGCCCGGTCATGCTCGGCGCCTGGGGCAATGGTTTTCCCTATGGCATCATCTCCCATCTCGATTGGGTCAGCAACGTCGGCTACCAGCACCTCGAATTCCACTACAATCCGGCGCATATGATCGCGGTCACGTTCTTCTTCACCACCACCTTGATCCTGTCGATGCATGGCGGTGTCATCCTCTCGGCCCTCAATCCGGGCGACGACGAGCCGGTGAAACCCTCGGGTTATGAAGACAGTTTCTTCCGCGATCTGATCGTCTATTCAATCGGGCCACTCGGCATTCATCGTCTTGGCTGGTTTTGCGCCATGAATGCCGGCGTCTGGAGCGCCATTTGCATCGTCATCAGCGGGCCCTTGTGGACCCACGGTTGGCCGCAGTGGTGGAACTGGTGGCTTAACCTCCCGATCTGGGGATAGGGTTATGTTCGATTACCGCTCGACCTTCGGCATCCAATACCAGAACATCTTCAACCGCATTCAAGTGCGCGGTCCGGTGGATAAGGGCGCGCCCCTGAAATGGGGTTTGGAGAACCGGATCGGCAAGCCCTTCCACTCCTATCTGATGGGCCTGATCGGCGCAGCCCAGGTTGGACCCTTCTACCTGGGTGGATGTGGCCTCCTGTCCATCGTCTGCGGCTTCATCGCTTTCGAGATCATCGGGCTCAATATGTTGGCCTCGGTGAACTGGGACCCGGTGCAGTTCATCCGGCTGCTGCCCTGGCTGGGGCTGGAGCCACCCGCGCCGTCGTACGGCCTGCATATACCGCCGCTGAACCAGGGTGGCTGGTGGCTCATGGCGGGGTTCTTCCTGACTACGTCGATTATCCTCTGGTGGGTGCGGGTCTATCGCCGCGCCAAGGCGCTCGGCCTTGGCACGCATGTCGCCTGGGCTTTCGCCGCCGCCATCTGGCTTTATCTCGTCTGTGGTTTCTTCCGTCCGCTGCTCATGGGGTCCTGGGGTGAGGGCGTGCCCTTCGGCATTTTCCCGCATCTGGACTGGACGGCCGCGATCTCGATACGCAGCGGCAACCTCTTTTATGACCCGTTCCACATGCTCTCGATCGTCTTCCTTTACGGATCGACGCTGCTCTTCGCGATGCATGGCGGCACCATTCTGGCCACCAGCCGCTACTGGGGTGAGCGCGAACTCGAGCTCGTCACCGATCGCGGCACGGCGGCCGAGCGCGGCGCGATCTTCTGGCGCTGGACCATGGGTTTTAACGCGACCTTCGAATCCATTCACCGCTGGGCCTGGTGGTTCGCGGTGCTCTGCCCGCTGACCGGCGGTATCGGCATCCTGCTGTCAGGCACCGTTGTCGATAATTGGTATCTGTGGGGCGTGAAGCACGGTCTCGCGCCGGTCTACCCCTTGGTCTATGCGCATATCGCCACGCCTCTGACTGATCTCCGTGGTGTGCTCAAATGATGCGGATCCTGTTTGCTCCCTTCCGTCTGGTAGCCTGGCTGCTCACGGGGACGGTCACCTTTGCCCGCACCAGCCCCTACAAGACCGCGGGCGCGGCCCTGGGCATTATTGCTGCGCTCATCGTCTGGGGTCTTGCGAGCACGCTGCAAACGCTGCCCATGGCCAGCGTTCAGCTGGGCTATCGCGGCACCGGCATGATCGAGCAGTACAACCTCGCGGCGAGCAAGGTGAACCTGCCGCTCAATGCGCCGACCGGGGAATATCCAGCGGTCACCCCCGCCGGCACGTCGTCCGCGTCCGTCTACAAGAACATCCAGATACTAAAGACCGTCGATTCCAACGACTTCCTGAGGGTGATGGCGGCGATGGCCCAATGGGTGGCGCCGCAGGTCGGATGCGCCTACTGCCATTCCGTGGCGAATATGGCGTCCGACGCCGTCTATACCAAGAACATCGCCCGCCACATGATTCTGATGACGCAGTATATCAACGAGAACTGGAAGAGCCACGTCGGCGCCGCCGGCGTGACCTGCGGCACCTGTCATCGTGGCCAGGGTGCGCCGCAGAATACCTGGACCTTCCAGCTTCCGCCGGGCGGCCTGCATGGCTATGCCGCGACGGCCACGGGTATGGATTTGCCGGCGGCTGCCGCAGATAACTCGTCACTGCCCTCCGATCCGTTCACACCCTTCCTGTTGAATGCGGCGCCGATCAACGTTCAAGGGAATACGGCGCTTCCGAATAACAACCGGACCTCGATCGCGCAGACCGAGTGGACCTATTCGCTGATGATGCACTTCTCGCATTCGCTGGGGGTCGGCTGCAATTACTGCCATAATAGCCGTGCCTTCTCGATGTGGGACCAGGGCACGCCAAGCCGCTTGACGGCGTGGTATGGAATCGAGATGGTGCGCGACCTGAACAACAACTTCATGGTTCCGATCACGAACCTCTTTCCAGCCGGGCGGCTCGGGCCGATGGGCGACGTCGCCAAGATCAATTGCGCGACCTGTCATCAGGGTGCCTATGCCCCCTATTACGGTGCGCATGTCGTCGCGCTCTACCCTGAACTCACCCACGCCACCAACGGCAACGCGACGACCGCGCAAGCCGCGCCACCGCCCAAATCCTCGCTGTTCCAGCCGGGATCCGATCAGAAGGAGGCGAGCTTGTCCGCTCCGGTGTCGTCCGGACCATTGCTATCCGGGCCATTGCTATCGGCGACCGTCGTCCAGTCGGGAGGTGCCACGCCATGAACAAAAAACGCCTCGGCGGGGGAGCGGCCGTCCTTCTGATGGCGGGCCTGCTCGCCGCCCACGGCTGGGGGGCAACCCAGGTGCCAGTCCAGACGCCGGGGCAGGGGCCATCCCAGCCCGCCTCGACCGATGCCGCCCTGCTCGCAAAGGGCAAATACCTGACGACGATGGGCGACTGCATCGGCTGCCACGTGGCGGATGGCGGTAAAGCCTATGCCGGCGGCCAGTATATGGGCATGCCCTTCGGCCAGATTTCGACGCCGAACATCACCTCCGATGTGGACACGGGCATCGGCAAATATACCGATGCCGACTTTATCCGCCTGATGCGTGGCGGCGTGACGCCAACCGGTCAGAATATCTATCCGGCGATGCCATACCCCTGGTACGCAACCCTGCCGGATGACGATATTCTGGCGATCAAGACCTATCTCTTTTCGCTGCCGCCCATCCATGCACCGCGACTGCCGAGTACGATCTGGTTTCCCTTCAACCTCCGGCCGGCGATCAAGGGCTACAACCTGTTGTTCATCGGGGATCGGTTCCAAACCGATCCGCACCTCACGGCCGAGCAGAATCGCGGCGCCTATATCGTCAACGGCCTCGAACATTGTGGTGAGTGTCACAACCATCGCAACTTCCTCGGCAATACGGCAGTGGCCTTGTCGGTTCTCGGCGCCCCGATCACCCAATGGTATGCGCCCAGCCTGCGTTTCGATCCCATGACCGGGCTCGGCCGCTTCAGCGACAACGACATTGTGCAATACCTGCGGGACGGCCATTCCCCGCAGATGGGCACGGTCGCCGGCCCGATGTCGGAGGTCGTCGATTACAGCACGCATTATCTGAGTGATGCCGATCTGCACGCCATCGTGGCCTATCTTCACGTCCTGCCGCCGACCCCCAGCTATTACGGCTGGAAGCGCCGCCCCTATAATACCGCGCTGGTGGCCGGTCAGCAGGTCTATCTCAGTCACTGCGCCTCCTGCCACCAGACCGACGGTGCTGGTCTGCCGGGCAAGATTCCAGCGCTGGACGGCAATGGCATGGTCACCGCGACCGGGCCGCAGAGCGTGATCCGAGTCATCCTGGGCGGGCTCGATGCGCGCGGCCCCTACGCCCTGATGCCGGGCGTGGGCGCCACCATGACCGATGACCAGATTGTCGCGGTCACCAATTACGTGCGCCAGGGCTGGAGCAACGTGGCGCCGATGAACGCGACGCCGAAGCTCGTGGATATCATCCGCCGCGACACGCATACCTTCACCAATGGTCAGCGGCCGGATGGCTGCCCGACCCTGATGCAGGACCAGCTGCAAACGGTCTTGGCGGACAAAACCAACGGGCTTGAGGATCTGCTCAAGTCCACGACCATGCCGAACCTGCTCAACAACGTGAACGCCATCGTGCAGAAGCTGCACGGCCTGGCGCCCGCCGTTTCGCGCGCCGACGCGGTCAATGGCCTCACCATCGCCTATTGCCCGATCGTCTACGGCGATGACACGATCCCGGCCGACCAGCGCGCCTGGCAGGTGACACATTTCGCCGACCGCCTCTACACGCAGCTCTCCACCAACGGGAGTGATTGATCATGTACTTTTGGTGGATCGTCCTCATCGTCTTGATCTGGGCCTGGCTGACGGGCGGCTCCGTCTATGGCTGGCGGGAACATCGTCTGGGCGGTTGGCTCACCCTCGGCTCCGTTGCCGTCTGGACCGGCCTCGCCGGTCTGGTCGTGCTCTTCGCGCTACCATACTGGAAGGTCGTCTACCTCGTCCTGCTTCAGCCGGGCTGAGCGTCTTCCTTAAGGAGCGTCTCGACCACCTTGGCTGAGGTGAGCACGCCCGGCAGCCCGGCGCCCGGATGGGTGCCGGCGCCGACGAGGTAGAGACCGCGCACCTCTTCGGATGTGTTGTGGAATCTGAACCAGGCCGATTGCATCAGGCGCGGTGAGATTGAAAAGCCGGCGCCATGCCGGCTGCGGTAATCCTGGCGGAAGGTTTCGGGCGTCATCCAGCTCTCCGTCACGATCGCTGCGGACAGCCCCGGCAATTCTCGCGCCTCCATCATCGCGACCAGCCGGTCACGGAGCCGCGGCGCGGCGGTCGCCCAATCGATGCCGGCGCGCAGATTGGGCACTGGGGCCAGAACATAGAAGGCGTCGCAGCCGGGTGGCGCCATGTCGGGGTCCGTGGCCGTCGGCCGGTGCAGATACAGGCTCAGATCCTCCGGCACGTCCGACACACGCCCGAAGATCTCGTCGAGCAATTCCCGGTACCGCTGGCCGAGCAGAATGGTGTGATGGGCCGTCGCTTCGTACCGGCGATTGGTGCCGAAGTAGAAGACGAAAAGGCCCATCGAATAATCGAGCCGATCCAAGGCCCTGTCGGTCCAGCGACGGCGCTTCACGCCCGGCAGAAGATCCGCATAGATCGCCGGTGCGTCTGCATTGGCGATCACGGCTTCGGCGGCAAGGGTTTCCCCCGTTGTTAGCGCAACTCCGGTGATATGCCCATTTTCGTGCAACAGCCGATCCACGTCGGTTTGCAGCCGGATGGTGATGCCCTGCCGCTGCATGAGTGCCGCGAGTGCCGCGACCAAGGCCCCTGTGCCACCCTTTGGGAACCAGACGCCGTGCATCCGTTCCAGATACTGGATCAGGGCATAGAGACCGCTGGTGTGGAAGGGATGTCCGCCAACAAGAAGCGGTTGCAGCGTAAAGACGCGGCGCAGGCTGTCGTCGCGCATATAGCGCTGAACAATGCCATAGACGCTGCGATAGCCGCCGAGCCGTACGATCTGCGGAAAGGCCTTCAGCATCGTGCTGAGTTTGTGGAACGGCTGCGCCCCGTAGCGCTCGTAGCCAACCCGATACAGGTCTGCCGCGTGGTGCTGCATCTTCTCGTAGCCGGGAAGGTCCCGGGGCGAAAACCGCATAACCTCCCCGCGCATCGCAGCGGCATCGCCGGTCAGGTCGAAGTGGCGTCCGTCCACGAACCTGATCCGGTAGAAGGGGGACACGGGCAGGAACGAGACATGGTCGGCCCTGACTTCACCGAAGAGCGTAAAGAGTTCGTCCAAAAGGAACGGCGCGGTGATCACCGTGGGTCCCGCATCGAATACGAACCCGTCATGCCGCACGACACGTCCCCGACCGCCAAGTTGGTCGAGCCTTTCGACAAGTGTGACGTCGTGACCCAGCGCGCGGGCACGCAAAGCGGCCGCGATCCCGCCGAATCCGCCTCCGATGACGATGACACTCACGCCGCGTCCACTCATCCTTGAGTTGCAGGCATTAATGATTTGACATCCCCGTCGGACTTACACAATGATCCAAAAAAATGAAGACCTGAAGGCGTAATCCGCGAGTTTTCGAATTCATTAGTCCGTAACGCCATGCGGGATAACGAACTTGGTGGGTGCTGGGGATGAACAAAAGCTCAGACGGTGAGGTGTGGGAGGTTTCATCGCGCGATCACGCAAGTGATGGCGACGGATGGTGGCCTTTGTTGACTGATAGCCTCCACAAACCGCGCGCCATGGAAAGTACAACCCTCACGGCACTTCTTCTGCTTGCAATCGTGTCAACCAGTGACCGCGAGAATATGCTTCCCGGGACGGGACGTGTGCTCAACCTTGTCTGCGCGCTCCAGCAGGACCGTGACAGCCCGCCCGCTGATGTGGCCGAGCGTGCCTCGGTCATCACGCGCCTCTGCGCGGCCTTGAGTGGTCTGCGTGGAGAGCTTGCGGATGCTGCCAACCCATCACAGGAAGACCGCAGCGGGCGCACCCGCCTTTAGACAGGCCCCGAGTTCCGCGCCGAGCCTGACAGCATCGGCGGCGCTGCCCTCCATTTCCTCGCGACGCAGAAAGCTGCCATCTACCGACGCCAACAGGCCACTCAGCCGGAGACGGTCGCCGGGCAGAAGCTGTCCGAAGGCGCCGATCGGCGTGGAGCAGGAACCATCCAAGGTGCCGAGCATCGAGCGCTCGGCCGTCGCCGCCACGCGCGCCGCGCGGTCGTCAACGATCTTGAGCAGTTCACGCAATTCAGTGGCGTCCTCGCGCGTGGTAATGCCGACGATGCCCTGGCAGGCGGCGGGCAGCATGGTCGTGGGCGACAGTGCGACGGAGGCTTCCGCCTCGAGTCCCAGCCGCCGGAGACCGGCCAGGGCCAGCAGGCTGGCGGCGCAATCGCCATGGCGGACCTTGTCGAGACGCGAATGCACATTGCCGCGCATCATGGTGATCTTGATGTCCGGCCGCGCGTGCAGCAATTGCGCCTGGCGCCGAACGGAACATGTGCCGACGACGGCGCCATACGGAAGACAGGCATAGGGATCATCGTCATCCGGCGCGTCACAGCTATCGTTGAGAATGAGCGCGTCGCGCGCATCCTCGCGCTTCAGCGTGCATGCGAGGACGATGCCGTCCGGCAGGGTGGTTTCCAGGTCCTTGAGACTATGTACCGCCAGATCGATTCGGCGATCGATCAGAGCCTCATGAATCTCTTTCGCGAACAGGCCCTTTCCGCCGATTTCGGCCAGGCGCCGATCCTGCACCGCGTCGCCGGTGGTGCGGATGATATGCTCCTGGAACACATCCATCTGATGCAGCACAGGGCAGACGCGGGCGAGAATCGTCAGGAAACTGCGCGTCTGCGTCAACGCGAGCGGGGACGCCCTGGTCCCGACACGCAGCGGCAGTCGGGGATGGTGGCGGGGGATGACTGACCCCGGCGGCAAAGCGCTGGGCACACGCTTCTGCGCCAGAGCGGCGAGGCGGTCGGGCTGAAGCGCCGCGATATCCATCAACCTTGTCCTTTGATCATGCCGCGGCGCTCCGCGCTGCCATCGAACGGCGCATTCAGCCGAACCATGGCGCGGTTCAGAAGGGCGGCGATGCTCACCCAGACGATGTAGGGCACCAGAAGCACTGCCGCTAACGGGGAGCGCGGATAGAAGTCGAGCATCAGTGCCAGGATCGACATCCACAAAAACGCGACTTCAATTAGCGCCCAATCGGGGCGCCGCAGCTTGAAGAAGAACAGGCTCCACAGAATATTGAAGCCGGCATTGACGGCAAACAGACCGATGACGACTACCTTTTCCTCGTCCGTGGCCGAAGCCCGCCAAATGATGACGGCGGAGGCGCAGGTTAAAACCCCGATCGTGCTCCAGACTGGCCCGAAGGCCCAGTTCGGCGGCCGCCACGGCGGGCTGCGGAGGCTGTGATACCAGGGCCCGATTTCGGTCAGAGCGCCGCCGGCGCCCAGGACGCAGATCGTCGCCACCGCCGCGATGATGATCGTGACGATCACGCCGACAAAATCCCTGTGAGGTGGCCCATGCTCTTGCAGAAGATCCGCAAATGGGTGAGCGGGCGGGCGCGCACAAGCTCCTTGGTCATATAGGCGGCCCAGGTGAGGCGCTGCACGTCCTTGTCGCGGCAGATGGTCACGAACCGTTCCCGCCGACCGTCGCTGGTGTACCAGTAGCGCTGCATGATGCCGAGGACAGCGAAGACCTGGCCATGGCTGCGCATGAAACGGCGCCGCGCGTCGCGCAATGCGCGGGCCTGCCCGGTGGCCAGAAAGGACTCGACCGCTTCGCCGGCCAACTGGCCGCCCAGCATGGCATAGTAGATGCCTTCGCCCGAGGCCGGTGCCACGACACCGGCGGCGTCACCGGCGAGCAGAACGCTCTCTCCGTCATCCCAGCGGCGCAGCGGCTTGAGCGGGATCGGTGCGCCTTCGCGGCGTAGAGTCTCAACGCCGGCGAGACCCCGCGACTCGCGCAGTTCGGTGGTCGCACGGCGCAGCCCAAAACCCTTATTGGCACTGCCCAGGCCGACGCTGGTGGTGGCGCCATGCGGGAAGACCCAGCCGTAGAAATCCGGCGATATTTTGCCGTTGTAATGAACTTCGCAGCGTGCCGGATCGAAGGACCCGTGGGTCGGGGAGCGGACGATCTCGTGATAGGCGTAGACATAGCGCATCTTGTCGGCGCCTTTGACGCCAGCGGCGCGGGCGACGCCCGAACGGGCGCCGTCGGCGCCGATCACCGCGCGGGCGCGCAGGGTGAAGGGCGCGCCATCACTGCCCTTCTCCCGGCATTGCAGGATGACGATGCCATCGGCATCGCGGCTCAGACCCTCGAACAGGCCGGTGCGCAGCTCCGCGCCATCCGCGCCGGCGCGGAGACGCAGCCATTCGTCGAAGGCCTGCCGGTCGACCATGCCGACGAACCCGTTTTCGATCGGCATATCGGCGATCCGGTCGGAGGGCGCGAACATCCGCGCCGAGGTCACGCGGGCTGCGAGCAGATCGTCGGGAATGCCGAAATCCTGGATCAGCCGGGGCGGAATGGCGCCGCCGCAGGGTTTGACGCGGCCACCCCGGTCGAGCAGCAACACGGAGCGGCCGCTTTTGGCGAGGCTCGACGCGGCGGTAGACCCGGCCGGGCCGCCGCCGACGATGACGGTGTCGTAGATCGGCTCGCCCATCATGACGTGGCTCCGAAAACGGGTGACACCGTGGTCATCACGGCGCCAGCGCAAAGGCAGTGACGAGCATGCCGAGCACATAGAGCGTCGTGCCGGTGGCATTGTACCAAGGGGCCCGACCGCGTGGATCGGCGAGCAGCCGAAGCATGAGCACCAGCTGCGCCGCCAGTAGCGCAGCGACGATGCCGGCGTGGATGGGCATCCGCCACACCAGGAGCAGGACCACAATCAAGACCTGCGCCGACGCCATGGTGAGGCAGGCGAGGCGGCAGGCGCGGTCCGGACCCAGGCGGGCGGGCAGGGAGGCGATTCCCATCTGACGATCGCCGACGATCGACTTGAAATCGTTCAGCGTCATGATGCCATGGGCGCCGAGACTATAGATCAGGGCGACCAGGATGACGGAGGCGGAGGGCATTGCCCGCAGGCACACGGCGGCGCCCGCAAACCAGGGCAGCCCTTCGTAGGAGATGCCGACGGCCAGATTGCTCCACCAGCCGTTTCGCTTCAGGCGGATCGGCGGGGCGCTGTAGATCCAGGCCAGCACCAGACCGATCGCCGTTGCGATGATGACGGGCGTGCCGAGCAGGCAGGCGACGGCCGCGGTCAGGATTGTCCAGCCAATGGCAATGCCCAGGCCCCAGTGGCCAGGCACGCGACCGGACGGGATTGGGCGATTGGGCTCGTTAATGGCATCGACATGGCGGTCGTACCAATCATTGACGGCTTGGCTGGTGCCGCAGGCCAGCGGCCCCGACAGCGCCGCACCGATGGCCACGACGCCCCAGCCGCGCGCGCCGGGGCCACCGGCGCAGGCGACGCCGCAGCCGAAGGCCCAGATGGGCGCGAACCACGTAATGGGCTTGAGGAGTTCAAGCAGAGCCGGCGGACTCGGCCAGAGGCGGCGCTCGTCAGGTGGAACCAGACCGATCGTGCCGCCCCGGTCGCTCACGCTCCGGCCTCGTTATCCGGCTCGCCATCGCCCGGGTCGCTCAGGCCGTAGCGCCGGAGCTTCACATAGAGGCTCTGTCGGCTGAGGCCTAGCATCTCGGCGGCGGAGGCCCGGTTGTTGCCGGTCAACTCCAAAGCCGATTCGATGCAGAGACGCTCGATGACGTCGATGGCGTCGCGCACCAGCTCCTTCATCGAAACCCGCCCGATCAGCTCCGTGAGCTGTTCGATCGAGCGGGGCATCGCCCGTACGGGTTGGGCGCGCGCGGTCGTCAGGCGGCGGCCGATGTCGCGGATGACGAAGCCGAAGCATTGCTGCCCGTCCAGCATCACCGCATTGGCCGAGATTTCGACATCGTTCATGCCGCCCATCTCACCGCGGATGCTGGTGGCGAACAGGCGCACGACCCCGCGCTGCTTTAGATTGGCGAGCAGCACATCGGTATCGATGCCGGACTGGCCGATCCAGTTCTCGATCGACCGGCCTTGTGCCAGCGCCAGCGAGCCGAGCTGCGCCATGCCGATGAACGCGGCATTGGCATTCAGGACATCACCGTCTTGACTGGTCAGGACGAAACCGTCTGGCGCCTGTTCGAGCGCCGATAACAGCCGCTGATTCACGTCCGAGGAGCTATTCGCCTTGCTCGCCGTGGCATTGCTCAGGCGCAGTACCAGGACCGCCGACTTCTCCTCCATCAGCATGGTGACGCCAAGCGTCACGCTTGCGTCCGGGTCGGATTTCGCGCCACCCGCTTTGTCGCCGCCTGCCTTGTCGCTGGAGTCGGGATTGAGCCGAACGGCCATGGATTGCGGACCACCGGCCTGCCGCATACCGGCCAGCATACGCTGGGCGGCCGGGCGATCATCAGCGTGCAGCAGATCGACGACCAGGACGCCCAGGCTGCGGCGGCCTTGCTCGATCAGCTTGAGTGCCGCGGGATTGGCTTCAGTGACGCGCATGCTTTGTGCATCCGCCACCATCAGCGGCTCCGGCGCCGTCTGGAACAGGCCGCGATAGCGGGCCTGGGCCTGGCGCAGGCTGGCATAGTCACGCTCCAGCGCCTGCTGCGCATCGACCAGACGCTGCTGCAGGCTGGCGAGGCGGCGCAGGTCGCGCCCGAAGGCGACCACCGAACCATCGCTATTGGCGCGCACGGCCGAGTATTCGATCGCGATATCGGGCCCATCAAGGGCGGCGGGGTGGTTGAGATGGCGCAGAAGCGGCTCGGCATCCTTGAGCGCGCCATCCAGAAGGGCTTCCGCCTTCTGTCGGCTTTCCACCGTCACGGTTTCGGTCCAGCGCTGGCCGGCCCAGGACCCGGCATCCTCGACCGCATCTTCGAGTTCGCTGGTCCGAAAGGCGCAATCCTGGACGATGCCGTCGGGACCGACGATCAGAGCGATATCCGCAGCGGCGGCCAGGACACGTGAGGCCTCCTCGGCGCTGAGCGGGCCGATCGAACCGTTATCCCGGGAAAACCATTTGCTAGCCCTCATCGTGGAATTCTTGCGTTGGCCCGGTTCGGGCGCGGTTTGAGCGAAAAGGTTAGCGGAGCGCACTGGACGGGGACGCTTTTGGCCGACGGAGCTGGTTCAGCAACTCCTCTGCGCGGACGATCGCCACGGCGGCGCTCGCGGCGGTTCCGTCTGCTCCCAAGGTCTCGACAAGGGACGGCGTCGCGAGGATCAGTGCCCCGCCGACCATGATGATGACGTTTCTGTTGTGAGAGGCGCGCCGGACGGCCTTGATGCAGGTATTGGCCCGGTTGATTTGCACATCGGTCGCCATCGAGAAGCCGACGACGTCGTAGTCGATCTTCGACACTAATCCGGCCACGTCGTCTGTGCTTGAGACCTGGACCGTTGATACCTGCCACCCTGCGCTATCGAAACAATTGGCAAGTAACGTCTTGGCAAGATTATGTTGCTCCCCCTCCAGAGTCAACAAGAGCAGGGTTTTACGAGCGACACCGGCGGGCAGCGTGACCCGCCGCGTCATCGGCGCGATGTCATGCGCCATCCGCTGCAGGTGGAACATGCCGATCGTCACTTCCTCGAAGCCGGCTTTGTCCTCGGTCCACAACACGCCGAGATGCCGGGCGGCGTCGGCGATCAGTTCGAGACATCCTGCCTCTGGAGCCTCGCCCTCGGCGATCAGCCGCTCGATGACGGCGGCGATGGCCTCCTCGGGCGTCTCGCCGATCACCACCATGGCCAAGCTGATGGCATCTTCGGCGGTATGGTTTTGGCGGGGCGCGGACGCTTTCGGCGTCCGTGGATCGACGTTGCCGGTGGTAGCCTCGCGAAGCCGATAGGCCGCGACCAGCCGCGGAATAATATCCGTTTCCACCATACGTTCGATGGCCGCCTGCCGCCGTTGCCGCGACCGTTCGTCATACAAAATGCTGACGGTGGTCCGGCAGACGGGTGGCGTGTCGAGTTCGTAGCTCGTTTGCCCATTTGGGCTCGCGCTCGAAACTTCTTGATGATTTAGACCGGGCATCCCTAACCCCCTCAAGATGTAATTATCAGTGCCGACCGGCACCCAAACTGTCAATCTTAATTTACGTCTATAATGCTTGACAGTCGGGGTAGCGGAGTCATAGCGTCCCTCTCGATACGACGCGGTCGGCCAGGTTTGTGACCCATAAACTCTCTTGGACGCAGCGCCTTTCGAGCCCAAGCGATGCGTGGGAAAAGGTCAGGAGCAGCCATGATCACGAGTTTTAGCGAATTCATCAATACTTTTGATAATTCTCCGTGGTCGGCAACGACGGGCCGGTCCTGCGGGACGGTTTTACCGCCTGTGACAAGCCAGGTTTACACACCCGAGCAGCGCCGCCGCCGGGATAGCAGCCCATGGACCACAGTCCAGGGCCTGGTCGCGCCGCTCCAGTTCATCGCCTTCATCGTCAGCACGGGGTTGGTTCTCCGCTTCCTGATCTCCGGCCATGGCTACGGCGCCGCGACCACCTCCGTCGTTGTCAAGACCGGGTTTCTCTACGCGATCATGGTGACCGGCTCGATGTGGGAGAAGGCGGTTTTCGGTCGCTACCTGCTCGCCCGGGCGTTCTTCTGGGAAGACATGTTCAGCTTCGTGGTCATTGCGCTGCACACCGCCTATCTGGTGGCACTGCTGACCAGGGCGCTCAATTCCGAGCAGATGATGCTGCTCGCGCTCACGGCCTTCGCCGCCTATCTGGTCAACGCCGCTCAGTTCGTCCTCAAGCTGCGGGCCGTGCGTCGGGAAGCCCCGGTCGCCGGCTTGGCGATCGCGAAGTGAGCGCCGCCCTCCAATCCGAGTCTGCCGCCGGCGTCACCGCCCCGCCGGTGATCCGCGAGCGTGGCCAGCGCGAGGTCTTTTGCGGCCTCACCGGCATCGTCTGGCTGCATCGCCGCATCCAGGACGCTTTCTTCCTCGTCGTCGGGTCCCGCACCTGTGCCCATCTGCTGCAATCTGCAGCGGGCGTGATGATCTTCGCCGACCCGCGCTTTGCGACCGCGATCATCGAGGAGCGTGACCTCGCCGGGCGCGCGGACATGGATGACGAACTGGACCAGGTTGCGACCCGCCTCTTGGAGCGTCGGCCCGATATCCGCTTGTTGTTCCTGGTGGGGTCCTGCCCCTCGGAGGTCATCAAGCTCGACCTGTCGCGCGCGGCTGCCCGGCTGACACGGCGGTTCCTGCCGCAGACTCGGGTGTTGAGTTATTCCGGCAGCGGCATCGAGACGACCTTTACTCAGGGCGAGGATGCCTGCCTCGCTGCCCTCGTCCCGGAACTGCCGACGAGCGACTTGCCGCAGCTCATGGTCGCGGGTGCGCTTCCCGATGCGGTCGAGGCGGAGTTCGCGAACCTTTTCGCGCAGGCCGGCATCGGGCCGGTGCAATTTCTGCCGCCGCGCAGCGCCATGGCACTGCCGCCCGTGGGGCCAGGCACGGTGCTGATGCTGGCGCAGCCATTCCTGACCGAGACGGCCCGCTTGCTGGAAGCCCGCGGCGCGCGGCTCGTGGTGGCCCCTTTTCCGATCGGCGTCGAAGGCACCCGCCTCTGGCTCCAGGCCGCGTCTGAGGCCATGGGCGGCACGCCGGAGCGGCTTGACGCTGCCATGGCGCCCGGCATCGCGCGGGCCACGACCAGCATTGGCCGCCATCGCGCCATGCTGGAAGGCCGCCGGATCTTCTTCTTTCCCGACTCGCAGTTGGAAGTGCCGCTCGCCCGCTTCCTGTCGCGCGAACTCGGCATGCAGTTGGTCGAAGTCGGCACCCCCTATCTCAATCGCCAACACATGACGGGCGAACTCGCGCTGCTGCCGCCAGAGACCCAGTTGAGCGAAGGCCAAGATGTGGATCGGCAACTCGACCGCTGCTGGGACGCGGCGCCCGATCTCGTCGTTTGCGGACTTGGGCTGGCCAATCCGCTGGAGGCCGGCGGCATGGCGACGAAATGGTCGATCGAGCTGCTGTTCAGCCCGATCCACGGCTTCGAACAGGCGGGCGATCTGGCGGGGCTGTTCACCCGCCCGCTGACCCGCCGAAACCTGCTGAAGGTCTAGGGCGATGAAGCTCACCCTGTGGACCTATGAAGGCCCGCCGCATGTGGGCGCAATGCGCATCGCCACGGCGATGACCGGGGTGCATTACGTGTTGCACGCCCCCCAGGGTGACACCTATGCCGATCTCCTGTTCACGATGATCGAACGGCGGGATCGCCGCCCGCCCGTGACCTACACGACCTTCCAAGCCCGCGACCTCGGCGGCGATACGGCGGAGCTGTTCAAGACGGCGGCGCGTGAGGCGGTGGCGCGGTTCCGCCCGGAGGTTCTGCTCGTCGGCGCCTCCTGCACTGGCGAGCTGATTCAGGACGATCCCGAGGGCCTCACACGCGGACTGGATGTGCCGGTGATTGCGCTCGATCTGCCCGCCTATCAGCGCAAGGAAAACTGGGGCGCGTCTGAGACATTCTACCACCTCGTGCGGCGCTTCGCGGCCGGCAAGCCGCTGCCCCGCGAGGGACGCCAACCCTGCTGCAACATTCTTGGGCCAACCGCCCTCGGCTTTCGCCATCGCGACGATGTGCGGGAGATCGAGCAGTTGCTGGGTCGTCTCGGCGTTGCCATCAATGTGGTCGCCCCAATGGGTGCCAGCCCCGGCGATCTTACCCGGCTGGGCGAGGCGGATTTCAACGTCGTGCTCTATCCCGAGATTGCGGATACCGCAGCGGCCTGGTTGGAGCGGCAGTTCGGGCAGAAGCGGGTGACGACGGTGCCGATCGGCGTCGGCGCCACGCGGGCTTTCGTGGCGGAAGTGGCGGCGCTCGCAGGTCTTTCGGCGGCCGATTGCGAGCGGAACAGCAACCTGCCCTGGTACTCGCGATCTGTGGACGCCACCTATCTGACGGGCAAGAAGGTTTTCATCTTCGGCGACGCGAGCCACGCCATCGCCGCCGCCCGCGTGGCGGTGACGGAACTCGGTTTCGCCTTGGTCGGCCTTGGCACCTATAGCCGCGAATACGCGAAGGATGTGCGCCAGGCCGCCGCGTCCTACGGCATCGAGGCGCTCATCACTGACGATTACCTGGATGTCGAGGCGCAGGTCGCCGCGACCGAGCCGGACCTTGTGCTGGGCACACAGATGGAACGCCACATCTGCAAGCGGCTTGGCATTCCCTGCGCCGTCATCTCGGCGCCCGTTCATGTGCAGGATTTTCCGGCGCGGTATTCGCCGCAGATGGGGTTCGAAGGCGCCAACGTCCTGTTCGACACCTGGGTCCATCCGCTGATGATGGGCCTGGAGGAGCATCTGCTGGCGATGTTCCGCGAAGATAGCGAATTCGGGGAGGGTGCTGCGCCCTCCCATCTCCCGGTCTCGGCGGCCCCGGTTCCGGTTGATGTCGTGGCCGAGGCTGCGCCAAGTGCCGACGCGGTGTGGCTGCCGGAGGCTGAGCAGGCGCTGCGCCGGATACCGGTCTTCGTTCGCGGCAAGGCGCGCCGCAATACCGAAGCCTATGCCCGGTCGCAGGGTGTCGCCGCCATTGCCCTGCAAACTCTTTATGATGCGAGGGCGCATTATGCGCGCTGACTCCACCCCGTTTCGCATCGTCATCGTAACCATGGACAGCTACCTCGCCCATGCGGCGGAGGCGGCGGAACAGGTTCTGCGGCGCGACATCCCCGGTCTGGAACTGCGGGTTCATACGGCTGACGAATGGGGCCAGGATCCGGCGATGCTCGACGCCTGCCTCGCCGATATCGAGCGCGGGGACATCATCGTCGCGGCCATGCTTTTCCTCGAAGATCATATCCGCGCCGTGATGCCCGCGTTGGCCGCGCGGCGGGACCATTGCGACGCCATGCTCGGCGTGATGTCGGCCGGCGAGGTTGTGCGCCTCACACGGCTCGGCAAGTTCACCATGGACAGCAAGTCCGGTGGCGGTCTCGCCCTTCTGAAGCGCTTGCGCGGCAGCAGTTCCAAGGAAGGCCGCCCGTCCAGCGGTCAGGCCCAGATGAAGATGCTGCGTCGCCTGCCGACGCTGCTCAAGTTCATTCCGGGCGCCGCGCAGGACGCGCGCTGCTATTTTCTGTCGATGCAGTATTGGCTCGGTGGCTCCGAGACCAATCTCGCCAATATGGTCCGGCTGCTGGTGGACCGCTACGCGGCGGGCCCGCGCCAGACCATCGCCGGCACGGTGCGCGCCTCGGCGCCCATCCAATATCCTGATGTCGGGCTCTATCATCCTGCGATCGAGGGCGGCGTCACCACCGACATCGGTCAGCTGCCGCGACACGGCCTGCGTGGCACGGTGGGGCTGCTGCTGCTGCGGTCCTATGTGCTCGCCGGCAACGCCGCCCATTACGCGGGCGTGATCGCAGCCTTGGAGGCGCAAGGCCTGCGCGTCATTCCGGCTTTTGCCGCCGGCTTGGACGGCCGCCCCGCGATGGAGACCTATTTCATGGCCAACGGCGTTTCCATCGTCGATGCCATCGTCTCGCTCACCGGTTTCTCGCTTGTCGGTGGCCCTGCCTACAACGATGCAAAGGCGGCCGACGAGATCCTGGCCCGCTTCGACGTGCCCTATATCACCGCCCATCCGGTCGAGTTCCAGACGCTAGAGCAATGGCAGAGCGACGCGCGCGGGCTGATGCCCGTCGAGGCCGCGATGATGGTGGCGATTCCCGAACTCGATGGCGGCATCTGGCCGATGACCTTCGGTGGCCGGTCCTCCTCTGGCGACAACCATCGCCGGCAGATGGTGGTGCATGAGGAGCGGGCGGCGATGCTTGCCTCCCGCGTCGCCCGGTTGGTGAGCCTGCGCCGGTCCGAACGCGCCACGCGACGGGTTGCGGTGGTGCTGTTCAACTTCCCGCCCAATGCCGGGGCTACCGGCACCGCCGCCTATCTCGCAGTCTTCGAATCCCTGCACAACACGCTGCAGGCTTTGGCCGACGGCGGCTATGAGGTCGATGTGCCGCCGACGGTGGATGCCTTGCGCGACCGCATTCTCAAGGGCAATGCAAGCCGGTTCGGCACCGATGCGAATGTCGCGGTCCGTATCCCCGTCGCCGATCATGTGCGGCGGGAAACATGGCTGTCCGAGATCGAGACGACCTGGGGCCCCGCGCCCGGCCGCCAGAACAGTGACGGCAGCACCATCCAGGTGCTTGGCGAGCGCTTCGGCAATGTCTTCGTCGGCATCCAACCCGCCTTCGGTTATGAGGGCGACCCCATGCGCCTGCTGTTCGAGCACGGCTTCGCCCCGACGCATGCCTTTTCGGCCTTCTACCGTTGGCTGCGCGAGGATTTCGCCGCCCATGCCGTGCTCCATTTCGGAACCCATGGCGCGTTGGAATTCATGCCCGGCAAGCATTGCGGCCTGTCCGCCGCCTGCTGGCCCGATCGGCTGATCGGCAATCTGCCGAACTTCTACCTTTATGCATGCAACAACCCCTCCGAAGGTGCTTTGGCCAAGCGGCGCTCGGGTGCGGCGCTGATCAGCTACCTGACGCCGCCCGTGGGCCGGGCTGGCCTGTATCGCGGCTTGCTCGATCTGCGCAGCTCCATAGACCGTTGGCGCGGGCTGGAGCCTGATGTCGATCCCTCTCAGCGGTGGGATCTGGAGCAGCTCATTCAAGCCCAGGCCGTCTTGGTGGATTTGGCGGAGGCGGAGCCCGCCTGGACCGATGCCGTGGCGGCCATCGCAAAACTCCGGATTGCGCTTCTGGAGCTGGAACTCACCCTCATCCCGCACGGGCTGCATGTCGTGGGCCAAGTGCCCTCGGCAGAGGCGCGCGCCGATATCATCGAGGCGGCTGGGATCACCGACCCCGTGCTGCGGGACGCGATGGACGTGGCCCTCGCGCGCGAGACGGAACTCGGCGGCATCCTGCACGCCCTCGATGGTGGCTATATCCGTCCCGCGCCCGGCGGGGACCTGCTGCGGACGCCGGAAGTTCTGCCCACCGGCCGCAACCTTCATGGCCTCGACCCCTTCCGCATCCCGAGCGCCGCTGCGGTGCAGGATGGCGCTCGCCAGGCCGAGCGGTTGCTGGCCCGCCATGCGGCGGATGGGAATGGTTTGCCCGAGACGGTGGCGATGGTGCTGTGGGGCACCGACAACCTGAAGACCGAAGGCGGGCCGATTGCCCAGGCGCTGTGGCTGTTCGGTGCCGAGCCCCGGCATGACAGCTATGGACGCCTAACCGGCGCGCAACTGGTACCGCTGGAGCGGCTGGGTCGCCCGCGTGTCGATGTGGTTCTGACGCTGTCTGGCATCTTCCGCGATCTGCTGCCGTTGCAGGTCAAGCTTTTGGCCGAGGCCGCCTTGCTCGCCGCGAGCGCCGATGAGCCGGTGGACCTCAACCATGTGCGTGCCCATGCGCTCGCCTTCATGGCCGAACATGGCGGCGATCTGGAGACGGCGGCCTTGCGCGTCTTTGGCAATGCCGAGGACAGCTACGGTTGCAACGTCAACAAGCTGGTCGATAGCGGCGCCTGGTCCAATGAGGATGAGCTGGCCGAAGCCTTCGTCCGCCGCAAGGGCTTCGCCTATGGCATGGGTGGCCGCGCCGAGCGTCAGGACCGCGTGCTCGCGCATATTCTGGCCCGTGTCGACGTCGCTTATCAGAACCTCGAATCGGTCGAACTCGGCGTCACCACCGTCGATACCTATTTCGACACGCTGGGCGGCATCGCCCGCGCCGTGCGGCGGGAGCGCGGGGGCCGCGCCGCTGCCGTCTATATCGGCGATCAGACACGCGGCGACGGGTTGGTCCGTACCCTGTCGGAGCAGGTTTCGCTTGAAACCCGCACGCGGGCGCTGAACCCGAAATGGTATGAGGCGCTGCTCGCCCATGGCTATGAAGGCGTCCGCCAAATCGAAGCGCAGGTGACGAATACGCTCGGTTGGTCGGCGACCACGGGGCAGGTCGCGCCCTGGGTCTACGAGAAACTCAGCGAAACCTTCGTGCTGGAGCCTGGGATGCGCGAGCGACTTTGCGCCCTCAACCCTGTGGCCTCGGCGCGGATCGCGAACCGACTGCTCGAAGCGAACGATCGCAAATACTGGAACCCTGATCCGTCGATCCTCGAAAAACTGCGCCAGGCTGGCGAAGCGATCGAAGACCGTTTGGAAGGCATGACTGTGGGAGTTGCCGCATGAACACCATCGCGAAGCCCGACCTTCTGCGCCTGGCCGCAGGCTGCTCCACCTGCCAGAGCGATGCCCCTGGACTGGATGGGGAAGGCAGCGTGCAAGTGAAGATGGAGGCGCCACGCAAAACCGGCACGGCGAAGGTCTTCGCCGTCTACGGCAAGGGCGGCATCGGCAAGAGCACGACATCTTCGAACCTGTCGCTTGCCTTCGCGCGGCTCGGTCATCGGGTTTTGCAGATCGGATGCGACCCCAAGCATGACAGCACCTTCACCCTCACCAAGCGGCTGATCCCGACGGTGATCGATGTGCTGGAGGGTGTCGATTTCCACCCCGAGGAATTGCGGCCCGACGACTTCCTGGTGCGCGGCACCGGCGGCGTGATGTGCGTTGAGGCGGGCGGCCCGCCCGCCGGCACCGGCTGCGGCGGCTATGTGGTCGGGCAGACGGTGAAGCTGTTGCGCGATCATCACCTGTTGGAAGATACCGATGTGGTCATTTTCGACGTGCTGGGCGATGTGGTCTGCGGCGGCTTCGCCGCACCCCTGCAACATGCCGATCAGGCGCTGATCGTCGCAGCTAATGATTTTGACAGCATCTTTGCGATGAACCGTATCGTGGCGGCGATCGCCGCCAAGTCTCGTAATTACGACGTGCGGCTGGGTGGCGTCATCGTCAATCGCAGCGCCGGCACCGACCAGATCGACAAATACAATGCCGCCGCTGGCCTGCGCACGCTCGCGCATTTCCCTGATCTCGATGCCATCCGCCGCAGCCGCCTCAAGAAGGCGACGCTGTTCGAAATGGAGGAGACGCCGGAGGTTCTGGCCGTGCAGCGCGAATATATGCGCCTCGCGGAGAGCCTATGGGCCGGCGCGCCCAACCAGGATGCCAAGCCCCTGCGCGACCGCGACATCTTTGACTTGCTAGGGTTCGAGTGATGATCAACGTCACTTACGAGCGTCGTCGCGGGGAGTTGGAGACCTATTTCGACCGCACGGCGGCGCAGGCCTGGGCGCGTCTCACCTCGGACGCGCCGGTCAGCCGCATTCGCGCGACAGTGCGCGCGGGGCGGGACGAGATGCGCGCCACCCTGCTCGGCTGGCTGCCGCAGGATCTCAGCGGTTGCCGCCTGCTCGATGCCGGCTGCGGCACCGGCGCGGTGGCGGTGGAAGCCGCGCGGCGCGGCGCCGAAGTTGTCGCCGTCGATCTCGCCGGCAGTTTGCTCGACCTCGCGCGCACCCGCATCCCCGAGGCCCTCGCGCATCGTGTTTCCTTCATCGCGGGCGACATGCTCGACCCGACCTTCGGCCATTTCGACCATGTCGTGGCGATGGATTCCCTGATCCATTATCCGGCGCGGGAGATGGTGGAGGCCATTGCGGTGCTCGCCGCGCGCACCTCCACCAGCATGGTCGTCACCTTCGCGCCCCGGACGCCGGCGCTGTCGATGATGCATGCTACGGGCCGCCTGTTTCCGCGCGGCGACCGCGCGCCTGCCATTGAGCCGGTGGGGCCGGGTCAGTTGCACCGCCGACTGGACTCGGCGCTCGGCGATGCAGGCTGGGCCCGGCAGCGCACACGGCGAATCGCCAGCGGTTTTTACACATCTCAGGCACTGGAAATGGTGCGGCGATGAGCGTCACCTCCCCAGCCTCGCGCGCCTTCCGGTTTTGGAACAAGCTCGGACTGGGCTATCTGCCGATCGCCGATGTGGTGTCGGAGGAATTGCCGCTGACGCGTCTGTTGCGGCTGGCGCTGTTCCAGGTGTCGGTGGGCATGACGGTCGCGCTGGTCGTCGGCACGCTTAACCGGGTGATGATCGTCGAACTCGGCGTCTCCGCCAGGCTGGTGGCGATCATGGTGGCGCTGCCGCTGATCTTCGCGCCGGCCCGCGCCCTGATCGGCTTCCGTTCCGACAATCACCGCTCGCTGCTCGGCTGGCGGCGGACGCCCTATCTGTGGTTCGGCACCATGCTGCAATTCGGCGGCCTGGCGATGATGCCTTTCGCGCTGCTGTTGCTGTCTGGCGCTGGCGGCGGGCATTCCGCCCCTTGGGTGGGCTCCTTCGCTGTCTCGGTCGCCTTCCTGCTCACCGGGGCGGGTCTGCATACCACGCAGACAGTCGGGCTGGCCTTGGCGACCGATATCGCGCCGGAGCGTTCCCGCCCGCAGGTGGTGGCGGTGCTTTGTGCGATGCTGCTGCTGGGCGTGCTGATCAGCGCGCTGCTGTTCGGCATCCTGCTGGCGCATTTCACCGTCGAGAAGCTCATCCAGGTCATTCAGGGCGCCGCCCTGATGACCATGATCCTGAACGGCATCGCGCTCTGGAAGCAGGAGCCGCGTCGCGCCCTGACCGGCACGATCGAAGTGACGCCGAGCTTTCGGCAATCGATGGCCGAGCTGGTGGCCGAACCGCAGGCGCGTCGTCGCCTTCTGGCTGTCGCGCTCGGGACGATTGCTTTCAGTCTTCAGGACGTTTTGCTGGAGCCCTATGGCGGCCAGGTGCTCGGCCTGCCGGTGGCGGCGACGACCGCGCTCACCGCTTTGCTCGCCGTCGGTGGCCTCTGCGGCTTCGCGCTGGGCGGCTGGCTGCTGTCCCGCAAGTCCGACCAGCATCGTGTGGCGGCGCTCGGCGTGCTCGTCGGTCTCTGTGCCTTCACCTTGGTCATCTTCGCGGCCCCCATGCAGGCACCAGCGCTTTTCGCAATCGGCACTGCGCTCATCGGCGGCGGCGCCGCGCTGTTCCTCGTCGGCACCCTGTCGAGTGCGGTCGATACCTCCGGCAAGACCCGCATCGGGCTCAAGCTCGGGTCCTGGGGCGCGGTGCAGGCCGTTGCCGCCGGCACCGCCATCGCCGCCGGCGGAGTGCTGCACGACATCGTGGCGCATCTCGCGCTGCGCGGCGCGCTCGGGGCCTCAGTCATTGATTCCGCAACTGGCTACGAGGCGGTCTACGGTCTTGAGATGGTTCTGCTCTTCGCGACCCTCATCGTGCTCGGGCCGCTGGTGCGTTTCTCGGTTCCGTCATCGTCCATCAAACAGTTCGAACATCCTTCAAGGAAGGCGCACCTCGCATGATGACCGGCGCTCTCGGGCACCACATCGATGTTGCCCAGGTCACGTTGTACGCCTTCTGGGCGTTCTTCGCGGGCCTCATTCTCTATCTCCGGCGGGAAGACAAGCGCGAAGGCTATCCGCTCGTCTCCGAGCTGAGTGGCCAGACCGAGATCGAGGTCTCGTCAGGCTTTCCGGACGTTCCCGACCCGAAGATGTTCCTGCTCTACGATGGCGGCGTGTCCTATGCGCCGCGACCGGAGACACTGACCTTTCCGATCGGTGCTCGTCCCGCCGCGATGTTTCCTGGCGCGCCGCTAGAGCCGACTGGCAATCCGCTGGTCGATGGTCTGGGGCCAGCCGCCTATTCCAATCGGCTGGATGAGCCCGATCTGACCATCGACGGCAAATACAAGATCGTGCCGATGCGCGACGGCGTGGAATACTACCTGCACCCGGCTTCCCCCAATCCGCGTGGTTGGCGGGTGACGGCGGCCGATCGGCTCAGCCCCGGCCTCGTTTCCGACATCTGGGTCGATGAGATCGAGGAGGCAGTGCGCTACCTTGAGGTGATCTTGACGCTGCCTGGCTTCGAGGGCCAGCACGTGCTCATTCCGCACGGCTTCGTCCGTTTCCGTAAGAACCTGCAAGAGGTCTTCGTGAGCGCCATCCTGTCTCATCAGTTCGCCGACGTGCCACGCACCCGCAGCGATGCTTGCGTCACCCGCTTGGAGGAAGACAAGCTCGTGGGGTATTTCGGCGGCGGCGCGCTGCTCGCGACCTACGAGCGTTCAAGGCCGATGCTATGAGCACGCCCCTTCGCGTCATCCGCGCGGGCAATACCGGCAATGGTCGGGTGCCGCACGGCCTGCCCGGCCCGCTTCCCAAGGGCGAGACCATGATCTGGCAGGGCGGCCCGTCGTGGAAGCATGTCGCCTTTCGCATTCTGCATGTCCGCAAACTGATGATCTACTTCGGCATCCTGTCGGTGATCTGCTTGGTTCGGTCGATCATGCTGGAAAACCAGCAGATGTGGTGGTCGCTCTTTGCGCTGCTTTTTCTGGGTTCGGTCGCGATCGCCATGCTGTCGACCTTCGCCTATTTCGTGACGAAAACGACCGTCTATACCATCACCGAGAAGCGCATCGTGCTGCGTGTGGGCGTGGCGCTCAGCATGAGCCTGAACCTGCCCTTCACCATGGTAGACTCGGCCGATCTGCGGCTTTTCCCCGATGGCAGCGGGGACATTTCTCTGCTGCTGGAGGGCAAAACGCGGGTCGGTTACGTGACGCTCTGGCCGCATGCCCGGCCATGGCGTACGCGGCGTGTGCAGCCGATGCTGCGCTCTGTGCCTGATGCTGCGCGCGTCGCTGGCCTTCTGGCGCGCGCCTTGGCCGCAACTTCCGGGCAGGCGGTAATGGCCTTCGACCCGGCGCCGGCCGCCGAGAGCCTTGTGACCGCCGGCGGCCTTAGTCCCGCATCCGCTGCGATGACCGGAGATTGATGCATCATGAGTGCCACATCGAACCTCGATCCACAGTCGCCGTCTGTTCCCTATTACAAGCTGCCCTGGAGCAAATACTTCACGGCACCTGCCGGATCCCCCGGCTATCGCCGCATCGCCTGGCCGCCGGTGCTCGCTGCCGCCATGGTCGCGGCGCTCGGCATCGTCATCATGATCCCAGGCAGGCCAGCGCCGACCGGTGTCACGCTCGCGTCTCGCTCCTTCCGGATCGACCAGCAGGCCAGCGGCGTGATCGCCATGCGCGATGCGCGCACCGGTGCGACGATCGTCGTGCTCCAGAAGGATGGTGACGGCTTCATTCGCGGTGTGCTGCACAGCATCGCGCTGCGCCGTGAGAAGGCGCACATGAGCCAGGAGACGCCGCTCGCCTTGGTGGCGACCGACACTGGTCGGCTGATTCTGTCCGATCCGCGCACAGACACGATGATCGACCTCGAAGCCTTCGGCACGGCCAATGAAGCGGCCTTCGCCAGACTGCTTCCGGGTCTGCATGCGGAGCCGGCGCAATGATCGGCCGCGCCAGGATCGTCGAAGCCCGGTGTATGCTCGACCTGGAGCAGACACCTTCCAGCTTCCACGCCTATGCCATTCCGCTCGATATCGACATCCAGCCGGGTGACGAGGTTCTGCTGCTTGATGCGCCGAGTGGCATCGGCTTCAACATGCAGTTGACGCGGGAATGCCGCATGACGGTGCGGCGCGCGGGACCGCTGCGACGGGCCTGGACACGCGTCAGCGAGATCTTCTCGCTGACGGAGTTATATGAAGTGGGCTTCGAGGCGGAGAGCGCGCGATGAGCACGACACTGGACCAAAGGGCCGCACGTCTGAACGAGTCGACGAAGGCCGCCGGTGAGAACACGGTGTTGAGCCCGCGTTTCTACACCACAGATTTCGATTACATGGACAAGCTGAATGTCGATCTCGTTCGCCGCGAATGGGATGGGTTGATCGCCGAATTGAAGAGCGACCCGAACCGCAACCACTTCATTCGCGACCATCGCTTCGACGGCGATATCACCACCATGGAACCCGAACTGAAACGCGAGTTCCTGGATTTTCTGGTGAGTTCCGTGACGGCGGAGTTTTCCGGTTGTGTCCTCTATGCCGAGATCAAGAAGCGGATCACCAATCCTGATGTGCGCGAGCTGTTCAGCGTCATGGCGCGGGATGAGGCGCGGCATGCGGGCTTCATCAATGACAGCCTCAAGGATTTCGGCGTCGGCGTCGATCTCAGCTTCCTGACGCGGACCAAGAAATACCATTACTTCAAGCCAAAGTTCATCTTCTACGCGACCTATCTCTCCGAGAAGATCGGTTATGCCCGTTACATCACCATCTATCGCCAGCTCGAACGCCACCCCGAGCACCGGATTCATCCGATCTTCCAGTGGTTCGAGAATTGGTGCGGCGATGAGTTCCGCCATGGCGAAGGATTTGCCCTGCTGATGCGGGCGGATCCGAAACTGACCCAGGGCATCAATAAACTCTGGATCCGGTTCTTTCTGCTCGCGGTCTTCGCCACGATGTATGTGCGTGATCACGCGCGGCCGGTCTTCCATAAGTCTTTGGGCCTGGACCCGACGGAGTATGACTACACGGTGTTCCGCGTCACGCAGGATATCGCGCGTCAGGTCTTTCCCGTGGAACTGGACATCGATGATCCCCGCTTCCGCAAAGGTCTCGAACGGTTGCGGATCCTGGGCCTGAAGATGCAGGCGGCGAAGCGTCAGGGCTTTCTCTTCAGCCGCATGCGGCGCGTCGCTCTCCTGGTGCAGGTGGCGGTCACATTCCTGCGGCTGTATCTGCTGCCGACAAAGCACAATGCGATGCCGGCCGTCGTTCGCATGGCACCTGCCTGGTAATCTGGATCGGTCGGAAACACGCTCATGGTTCTCTACGCATTGCCGGCCCTCTATGCGCTCTTCATCTGGTGGTTCAGCACCGGCGTGATCATGTATCTCGATGGTCTGCCGCGAAAGACGTTTAAATGGAGCATTCTCGGCGCGAGTATCTTGATGGTCCTCTCGCTCTGGGGCGTTTATGCGAGCCGGAACAACGCGACCGTCACCGGTGCCTATTGCGCCTTCACAGGCGGTCTTCTCGCCTGGGGTTGGCAGGAAATCAGTTTCTACATGGGCTTCGTGACCGGCACACGCAAAGACCCTTGCCCCGAAGGATGTAGTGGCTGGAAGCACTTTGGCCATGCCATCCAGACCAGCCTCTGGCATGAACTGGCGATCATCGCGTCCGGCATCGTCATCGTGGCAATCACCTGGGGCAGCCGGAACCAAATCGGCATGTGGACCTTCATGGTCCTGTGGTGGATGCACCAAAGTGCCAAGCTCAACGTCTTCCTCGGCGTGCGGAACCTCAATGAGGAATTCCTGCCGGAGCATCTTCAGTTCCTGAAATCCTTCCTGACCAAGAAGCCGATGAACCTGCTCTTTCCGCTCTCCATCACCATCTCGACGGTGATTTTGGTGAAGCTGATCGATGCGGCGGTGAACGCCCATGGCAGCCGCTTCGATGCGGCGGGCTTCTGCTTCCTCGCCACGCTCATGGCCCTCGCTATTCTTGAACATTGGCTGCTGATGCTGCCGCTGCCGGCGGCAGCACTTTGGGGTTGGAGCCTCAAGTCCCGCAAGGCCGTTAAGCCCTTCGATGCCGAGGTGGTGTCGGGCTTCCTCGGTGCCGGCAAGACCACCGTCATGCGGGCACGCCTGCAAACCGCCGGCCCCAAAACCGTCGTTCTCGTCAACGACTTCGCGAGTGTCGGCGTTGACGGATCGCTGTTGCGGGAGCGTGGCGCCGATGTGGTGGAACTGCCGAACGGGTGCATCTGCTGCTCGCTGCGCAAGGATTTGGCCCAGCAGCTGAAGGCTGTGGTCGCGCAGTGGTCGCCGGAGCGTGTGCTGATCGAGCCCAGCGGTGTGGCCGATCTCGCCTCGTTGCTCGGAGTGATGCGCGCGCCCGATCTCGAACCGCTGGTGCGCAGCCTGTCGGTGACCACGGTCATCGACGGCGGTGCCTTCTTGCGCGACTACGGCCGTCTGCCGGCGCAACTGGATGCGCAGGCGCGCCTCTCCTCGATGCTCATACTCAACAAGGTCGATCTCGTGGGGCCGGCCGAGCTTCTGATGGTGGAAACCACCCTGCGCAGCCTCAATCCCTCTGCGCCGATCATGCGGGCGAGCTTCGGCATCGCCGCCGCCGGACCGATCCTGCCGCTGAAAGTCCCCGCGCCCATGCACACGCCTGCGCATGATGTCCACGCAACGCACGAGCATGCGCATGCGCCTGTCGCGCATCATCACCACGACCACGACGACGACCATCATGATCACGCCCATGGCGACGCGCTGAACTTCGATTCATGGAGCGGCCTGATCCAGGCGCCTGCCGAGCCGGAATCCCTGCTCATGCTGCTGGATCGGCTCGCCGATGGCGCGGCGGGGGATCTCGAGCGGCTGAAAGGCATCGTCCGCATGGGCGAAGGCTGGGTCCGTTTCGATATCGCCGGCGGTCGGCCCTCCATCGCGGCCTTCGCGCCGAAAGGCGAAGAAACAGCGCGCGTGATCGCGATCGGTCGGCATCTGAACCGATCCTTCCTCGCGGCTCAGTTCGGTGCGCGCAGCACGATCGAAGACATGCCCTTGCCGCTTCCCGCGGTCGCCTAACAACATCTTAGAAGGGGAGACGAGGCGATGGACTACCAGGACTTCTTCCAGCAGCGGATCGATGGGCTGAAGCGCCAGGGCAATTACCGCCGCTTCGCCGAGCTGGAACGGTCGCCGGGCAAATTCCCGCATGTGTCCGTGGCCGGTGGGCAGGAAGTGACGGTCTGGTGCTCCAACGACTATCTCGGCATGGGGCAGAATCCGAAGGTTATCGCCGCGATGCATGCGGCGCTCGACCAAAATGGCGCCGGTGCCGGCGGCACGCGTAATATCTCCGGCACCGGCACCGCTCATGTCGCGCTGGAGCGTGCGCTCGCCGGGTTGCACAGCAAGGAGTCAGCACTGCTCTTCAACTCGGGCTATATGTCGAACTGGGCTAGCCTCAGCACGCTGGCCTCGCAGCTCCCCGGTTGTGTGGTCTTCTCCGACGCCTCCAACCACGCCTCGATGATCGAGGGCATCCGTCACAGCCGCGCCCGCTGCGAGGTCTTTGCCCATAATGACCCCGCCGATCTCGCCCGCCGCATGGCCGAGCTTCCGCGCGAAACGCCCAAGCTCGTTGCCTTCGAATCCGTCTACTCCATGGATGGTGACATCGCCCCGATTGCCACGATCTGCGACGTCGCCGAGCGCTATGGCGCGATGACCTATCTCGACGAGGTTCATGCCGTCGGCATGTATGGCCCGCAGGGTGCGGGCATCGCGGCGCGGGACGGACAGGCACATCGCATCACCCTCATAGAGGGCACGCTGGCCAAGGGCTTCGGTGTCATCGGCGGCTATATCGCGGGCTCCGCGAGCCTGTGTGACTTCGTGCGCTCCTACGCGTCGGGGTTCATCTTCACCACCGCCTTGCCGCCCATGGTCGCAGCGGGCGCGCTTGCGGCCATCAATGAACTTGCCGGCCGCGATGACCTGCGCGCCCGCCATGCGGATCGCGTCGCGCGGGTGCGGGCGGCGCTGGATGCGGAAGGTGTGCCGCATTACGCCAACCCGAGCCATATCGTGCCTGTCATTGTCGGCGACCCCGTCAAATGCCGCGCGATGACCGATATGCTGCTGGAGGACTTCGGCATCTACGTGCAGCCGATCAACTACCCGACGGTTCCGAAGAAGACCGAACGGCTGCGCATCACACCGTCACCGCTGCACAGCGATGCCGATATCGCCCATCTCGCTCAATCCCTCGGCGAAGTCTGGTCGGCCTTCAAGCTGAGCCGGGCCGCGTGAGCGCGCTTCTCCATATCTCGGGCGACCAGCCTGAGGCGCTGACCGAGCGGGCACCGCGCGCCCGGCGCGTCTACCCCTTCAGCGCCATCGTCGGTCAGACGGAGATGACGCTCTGCCTGCTGCTGGCGGCGGTCGATCCCGGTATTGGCGGCGTACTCGTGATGGGCGATCGCGGCACCGGCAAGTCGACGGCTGTGCGCGCCCTCGCCGGGCTGCTGCCGGCAATGCGGGTGGTCGCGGATTGCCCCTATCACTGCGATCCGGCTGCCGATGCCGGTGCGTGTCCGTTCTGTGCCGAACGCCATAGTGAGGCGCCGCGTGAGCGTCTGGCGGCGGTTCCCACGGTCGATCTGCCGCTCGGCACGACCGAGGATCGGCTGGTCGGCGCGCTCGATCTCGAACGCGCCCTGCTGGATGGCGTTAAGCGGTTCGAGCCGGGCCTGCTGGCCCGCGCGCATCGCGGCTTCCTGTATATCGATGAAGTCAATCTTCTCGAAGACCATCTCGTCGATCTGCTGCTGGATGTGGCGGCGTCGGGCGAGAACGTGGTGGAGCGCGAGGGTCTCAGCCTGCGCCATCCAGCGCGGTTCGTGCTGGTCGGCAGCGGCAATCCGGAGGAGGGCGATCTCCGCCCCCAACTGCTGGACCGCTTCGGCCTGGCGGTGGAGGTCTCCACGCCCAGCGCGCTCGCCGACCGTGTCGAGGTTCTGCGCAGGCGCGATGCCTTCGACACCGATCCCACAACCTTCCTGGCCCGATGGGCTGAGGCCGAACGCGCGTTGAGCAGCCGCATTCTCGCCGGCCGCGTGCGCCTGAGCAGTGTGGCGACGCCGGATGCCGCGCTTGAACTGGCAGCACGGCTCTGCATCGCTCTTGGCACCGATGGGCTGCGCGGCGAACTGACCCTGCTGCGGGCCGCCCGTGCGCTCGCGGCCTTCGACGGTGACGATACGATCACACCTGGCCATCTGCGGCGGGTCGCACTGCCTGCGCTGCGGCATCGGTTGCGGCGCGATCCGCTGGATGAGGCCGGCGCCGGCCCCCGCGTCGAACGCGCGGTCTCGGATCTGTTTGGCGCGGCATGAACGCCAGTCCTCCCGCCGCCTCGGCTTGGACACTCGCTTGCCTGGCGGCGCGGCTCTTCGCCCACGACCCCTTCGGAACCGGCATCCAGGTGAAAGCCTCCGCCGGCCCGGTCAGGGACCGTTTTCTGGGCATGCTGCGGGCGATGATGCCGGTCGAGGCACCCTCGCGGCGCTGTCCCGCCACGATCGGGGATGACCGCCTGCTCGGCGGCCTCGACCTGGGTGTGACGCTCGCGACCGGCCGGGCCACGGTCGCCCGGGGCCTGCTGGCCGAGGCAGATGGCGGGATCGTCGTCATTGGCTCGGCGGATCGCCTGACGGCCGGCATAGCCGCACGCCTCGCCGCCACGCTCGATTGTGGTGAGGTGGTGGCTGAGCGGGATGGCTTGGCCATTCGCCATCAGGCGCGGATCGGTCTCATCCTTCTCGATGAGGATGCGGAGGAGGGGCTGCCGCCCGGCTTGCGGGAAAGGCTCGCCTTTCGGATCGCGCTCGACAGCGTTCGGCTGTCGGACACGACAGCCTGCCTGCCGCAGGTGACGGCGCGTCCCGGCCCGATCGCAGCCGATGACGCTGTCATCGCGGCTCTCTGCGCCACGGCTGAGGCCTTGGGCATTGGGTCGGCCCGCGCGGCTTGGCTAGCGCTGCGCGCGGCCCGCGCGGCGGCGGCGTTGGATGGGCGCGACGCGGTGACCGAAGCCGATGCCGCCCTTGCGGCACAGCTTGTCTTCGCCCATCGCGCGACACGCCTGCCGCAAGAGGCGGAACAGTCCGCCGAAGAGCAGGAGCCGGAGACGCAGACGGAGCCTGATGGCGTGGAGGATGACGCGGCAGAGGCGCCGCCCATGGATGACACAATGGCCGAAGCGGTGCTGGCGGCGGCGGTTGCCGCCCTGCCGCCCGATGTCCTGGCCCAGCTTGCTGCCCAGGGTAAGGCAGCTGGCGCGAGCGGCCGACCGGTCGGCCGCACCACAGGTAAGCCGAGTGCGGGCCGACGTGGGCGGCCGATCCCGTCGCGGCCGGGCCGCCCTGGCGGCGGTCAGCGCCTCGATGTGGTCGAAACCCTGCGCGCCGCCGCCCCTTGGCAGCGGCTGCGCCGCCATGCTGCAGGCGAGCGGATCGCGTTTCGGGCCAGCGACCTGCATGTGCGGCGCACGAAGTCTCATCCCCGTGCCACGACGGTCTTCCTGGTCGATGCCTCAGGTTCCGCCGCGCTCAATCGGCTGGCGGAGGCCAAGGGCGCCGTCGAGCTGATGCTCGGCGAATGCTATGTCCGGCGTGATCAGGTCGCGCTGTTCGCCTTCCGGGGGACGGCCGCCGAATTGCTTCTGCCGCCGACCGGTGCCCTGGCGCGGGCGCGCCGTTGCCTCGGCGCCCTGCCGGGTGGAGGTGGTACGCCCCTCGCCGCCGGCTTGAAGGCGGCCTCCGCCCTGGCCGAGACGCTGCGGCATCGTGGCGAAACCCCACGGCTGGTGGTTCTGACGGATGGACGCGCCAATGTGGCGCTGGATGGGGTCATGGATCGTAGCCGTGCCATGGCCGATGCCGATCGCGTCGCGCGCCATGTTCGTGCGACCGGGCTGCCGGCGCTGGTGATCGACATTTCGCCACGGCCGCAGCCGGAGGCCGCGCGCATCGCGGCGGCGATGGGCGCGCGTTGCTTGGTCTTGCCGCGCGCCGATGCCGCCGCCCTCAGCCGCGCCGTGAGGGCGGCGGCATGATCGGCGCGCCCGATTGGATGCAGGATGGCCGGGACTGGCCGAACCGCAAGTCCAGCCGCTTCGTGGTTGCCGGCGGCCTGCGCTGGCATGTTCAGATCATGGGTGGGTCCGCGGCCGGCAGGCCTGCGGCCGTGCGGGCGCCCGTCATCCTGCTGCTGCACGGCATGGGCGCCTCGACCCATTCCTGGCGAGATCTGGCGCCGCTCCTGGCAACACGCTTCACGGTGGTGGCGCCCGATCTGCCCGGCCATGGCTTCAGCAGCCATCCCGCGCCGGCGCTGATGACCTCCGTTGGCATGGCGCGGGCTGTCGCTGCGCTGCTCAAGACGCTGGACATGCAGCCGGCCATGGTCGTCGGCCATTCGGCGGGTGCCGCCGTTGGCGCGCGGTTGATGCTGCTGCATTTGATCGCGGCCGTGCCGATGGTCAGCCTCAATGGCGCGCTGTCGCCCATGCCAGAGCATCAAGGCGCGCTCTATTCCCTCATGGCCCGCGCCTTGAGCAATAGCCCCGCGACGTCATGGGTCTTCGCGCTGCAGGCACGGCGGGAGAAGACGGTGGACAGGCTGCTGGCCGCGACCGGCTCGCGCATCGATGCTGACGGCCGAAAGTTCTACGCCCGGCTGATGAGCCGGCCAGGCCATGTCGGCGGGGCTTTGCGCATGATGGCGCGCTGGAACCTGGATGACCTCGACCTGACGAAGCTGGAAGCGCCGGTCACCCTCATCGTGGGTGACCAGGATGGCATGGTGCCGCCCGAGGATGCGACGCGGGTGCAGGCGCGGCTGCCACACGGGCGGGTGGTGATGCTGCCCGGCCTGGGACATCTCGCCCATGAGGAAGCGCCGGGGATGGTCGCCCGGCTGATTGAGGATGCGATGGTTATGGATCAAGCGAGGCAAGGGGCGCTGATGATGGTGGCGGACTGCGCGTGACGGCCATTTTCATGAACGGTCGCTTGATCGACCTGATCCTCATCCTTGTGCTGGCCGAGGCTATCGGCCTGATGATGCTGCGTTGGACCACCGGCAGTGGCATCGCGCCATCCGCCCTGCTGGCCAATCTTGCCGCTGGCGCCTTCCTGCTGGCGGCGCTGCGCTGCGGCTTATCGGGCGCGGGGGCAGGGTGGATCGGGCTTTGCCTCACTTTGGCCCTGGTGGCGCATCTTACCGATCTGCGCGCGCGGTGGTTCGCATGATCGCCGCCGCCGACCTGCGCGCCTGCGCCGCCACGCTGCGGACCGGATCGCGCTCCTTTGCCTTGGCCTCGCTGTTCCTGCCCCGCCGGGTGCGTGCGCCCGCGACCGCGCTCTATGCTTTCTGCCGCGCCGCCGACGACGCCATCGATCTCAGTGACGATCAAGCAGCCTCGCTGGATACGCTGCGGGTTCGGCTGGACGCGATCTATGCCGGCAACCCGGACGATGCTGTGGACCGCGCCTTCGCCGCCGTGGTGGCGGATTTCGCCCTGCCGTACGCCCTGCCTAATGCCCTGCTCGAAGGGTTTTCCTGGGACGTCGAAACCCGGCGTTACGAGGATCTGCCAGCCCTCATTGGCTATGCCATGCGGGTCGCCGGCACCGTCGGCGTGATGATGGCGCTGCTGATGGGCACGCGTGACGCGGCGATGGTGTCAGCGGCCTGCGACCTCGGCTGCGCGATGCAACTCACCAATATCGCCCGTGATGTGGGTGAGGATGCGCGGGCAGGGCGGCTGTATCTGCCCCTGTCCTGGCTGCGGGCGGAGGGCATCGACCCCGATATCTGGCTGGCCGCACCGCAATTCACGCCGGGCCTCGGCCGCGTCGTGGCCAGGCTGCTGGATGAAGCCGGGCGGCTCTATACGCGCGCCGAGCCGGGCATTGCCCGCTTGCCGGCCCGCTGCCGCCCTGCCATCCGCGCGGCACGGCTGCTCTATGACGGCATCGGTGAGGCGGTGGCGCGGGCGGGGCACGACTCGGTCTCGGCGCGCGCCGTGGTTCCGGCGGGCCGCAAGTTCACGCTTCTCGCAGGCGGTTTCGGCGGGCGGTCGGGCCTGTTGCTGGCGCCCACGGAGGCGAGCGACTTCCTCGTCGGCGCCGTCTGGCCGGCATCGTCTGCGCCGCCAGCGATGGCGCCCTGGCGGAAGGTGGATGACAAGATCGGATGGGTGGTCGAGCTTTTCGCCCGCCTCAATGAACGGGATCGGGTCCATGCAATCTCTGAACCCAGCGCTATCGACCACGCCGCCGAAGCCTAGCCGCAGTCTGCATCGCTTCGCCAATCCGGGGCGGTTTCTGCGGCTGTCGGGGCGCGTTCTGCCGCCGCTCGCGGTCGCGGGCGGTGTGGTGACTGTGGCGGGCCTTGCCTGGGGTCTGTTCTTCTCCCCCGCCGACTGGCAGCAGGGCGACGCGGTGCGCATCATGTATGTGCATGTGCCGGCGGCCTGGCTTGCCTCCATGGGCTATGCCGGCCTCGCCCTCTGTGCGCTGTTCTCCATCATCTGGCGCCATCCGCTCGCCGATCTTGCGGCCATGGAAATCGGGCCGATCGGCGCCGCCTTCACCGCTGTGTGCCTCATCACCGGCAGTCTGTGGGGCAAGCCGATGTGGGGCGCCTGGTGGGTCTGGGATGCGCGCCTCACCTCCGTCCTCGTGCTGTTCTTTCTTTATCTCGGCCATATCGCCCTGGTGCGCGCCTTCGACAATCAGGAGCGGGGTTTTCGCGCCGCCGCCATTCTCGCCCTCGTCGGGGCCGTGAACCTGCCGATCATCAAGTTCAGCGTCGATTGGTGGAACACGCTGCATCAGCCCGACACCATCCATCTGTTCGGCCAGAGCACGATGTCGGGCTCGATGCTGCATCCGTTGTTGGTCTGCGCCCTCGGCTTCACGCTGCTGTTCGCAGCCTTGGTGCTGGCGCGGCTGCGCGCGGCGGTGATGGAGCGGCGCATCCGGTCGCTGCTCATGGCGCGCGTGCAGCGTGCCGAGGGCCTGCCCGCATGACGCATCTCGGCTTCATCGCAGCGTCCTACGGCATTGCCGTCGTGGTCGTTCTGGTGCTGAGCGCGGATGCCTGGCGGCGTCTGAGCCAGGCCAAGCGCCGTTTGGCCGTCTTGGACGCCGCATCGCCGCGTCGTCGGGCGGCGAAGGCATGACCCGCAAGCGCCGCCGCCTCTGGGTCGTTGCGGCCTGCGCCATCGGGTTTGGCAGCGCCACGGCGCTGACGCTGTCCGCCTTCAGCAGTGACATCGTGTTCTTCATGCTGCCGGGGGACGTGTTGTCCAAGCATCCCGATCCCGGCCATGCCTTCCGGCTCGGCGGCATGGTGGCGCAGGGCACGCTGCGGGAGACGATGGTGGATGGCGAGCCCGGCGCGCGCTTCGGCGTGACGGATGGCCATGGCCATATCGTGTCGGCCGAATATATCGGTGTGCTGCCCGATTTGTTTCGCGAAGGGCAGGGCGTGGTCGCCATGGGCGCGATGACGCCGGAGGGTGCCTTTCGCGCGACGGAGGTGTTGGCCAAGCATAGTGCCGATTACATGCCGCCGGAGGTCGAGGCTGCGTTGAAGAAGAACGGCATGTGGAATCCGGCCACCGGCAACGCGCCGCCCGCCGCCGCCTGGAACGGCACGGCCGCGAAGCTCGCGGGCGGGTAGGGGGATGAGCATGCCGACCCTGGTTTGGGCGCCCATGGGCCCGCGGATCAAGTCCGCGGGTGACGGTTTATGTCTGGTCCGGCGGACCGCTCATACCTACGGCATGATCCCCGAACTCGGCCATTTCGCGATTGCCCTCGCCTGCGTCATCGCCGGCGGGTAGGGCGGCCGTCACCGAACGGCGCGTAACAGGGCCTCGGCCCTCATCCATCATCGTGACTGCCTAGGTCTTACCCGCAATCCCGGGCGCGGTGACGCGCGCGAGGGCCACCGGCTCACCAGCTCACAAACAAACATTCAGTATGTTTGCCAACTTCGAGCGGTCTCCAATCGGACATTGTTCCAGCTAAACTTCAAAATTTATACATATTAAACAAATAGATAACGGAATTCTCTGGCCTGATCTCTCCGGCCATCAGGCTGGCACTTAGCGATCTCGGTTACGTGAGATTCTTGTTGACCAGAAGAAACAAACAATACAACAGTTCATTCGGACATTTTCTCTGTTGTGTCGCCTCATTGTCTTTTGGCCCCTCAAACCCACGGAAGCCGCTCATGACCATAGATCGATCTGACCCAAGGCAGGCCCACCCCGGACTCGCGAAGAACTCTGTTGGTTTAACGACGCTGGTCATGCAGAGCGTTGCCCAGATCGCCCCTGCCGTCGGCGTGCTCACAACGATCGGTTTCAACACCCAGCAGGCCGGGCTGGGTGCGCCGTCAACCTATCTCGTGGCCTTCGCCATCGCGATGATCGTGGCCAGTTCCCTGAGTCAGCTGGCGAAGTTCTTTCCGTCGGCGGGCGGGTTTTATACCTATGTCAGCGCGACCGTCGGGCCAGGCTCGGGCTTTATCGTCGGCTGGATCTATTCCTGGTTCGTGGCCGCCATTCCCGGGGCATTGGCGTCCTACACGGCCTTCGTTCTTCAGGGCGAGTTGAAACAGCAATATGGCATCAACGTGCCGTGGCCGATCTTCGTCGTCGCAATTCTTCTGTTCGTCGCCTACATCGGATACCGAGGCATCGCCGTCTCGGGGAAGATGCTGACGATCTTCTCCATCGTCGAAATGATCATCGTCCTGGCCTTGGCCATCACCGGCATCGCGCATCCCGGCCCCGGCGGCATTTCGGCCGTCGGCTTCAATCCGGCGAGCAGCACGAGCACGCATGGTTTCTTCATCGCCGTTGTGTTGTCGATCTTCGCATTCACGGGGTGGGAAGGCGCCGCGGCGGTCGCCGAGGAAGCGCGTGATCCGCGCAAGACAATTCCAAGGGCGATTCTAGGGTCGCTGGTCTTGCTCGGCATTTATTACGTGTTTTGCGCCTGGGGACTGCAGATCGGCTGGGGCACGAAAAATCTGTCCGGCCTCGCCAGCGCGACAGAAAACCCGGCCTTCATTCTTGCTCATCGCGTCTGGGGCGCCGGCTGGGTGCTCGTTCTTCTCGCTCTGCTCAATTCCGGCATCGCTGTGTGCATCGCCTGCACGGTCGATTCCACCCGCAACTGGTATGCGATGGCGCGTGCCGAAGCACTGCCGCGTTGGGTTGGTTTCATCCATCCAGAGCACCATACGCCGTCCCACGCGGTCTTCGCTCAGTCCGCATTGGCCCTGCTCGTTGGGCTTGGCGGCGGCTGGCTCGTCGGTCCCGACAATATCTTCTACCTGCTGGGGACCGTGGGCACGCTCGTCTATGTCGTCGTCTACACGCTCGGCAATATCGGCGTCGTGCGGTTCTTCATGACCGTACGCAGGCAAGACTTCAATCCGGTCCTCCATCTCATCTTCCCGATCATTTCGACGGTCGCGCTCTTCGTAGTCGCCTATTATTCACTCGTGCCACTTCCGGCGGCGCCGGTGTCCTACGCCCCGATCGTCGCCGTAGTCATGCTTGCGCTGGGCTTCGCCGTGCTGATCAAGCTGCGCCTCGGCGGTGGGCAGGGGTGGAAGACCCTGTCCAAGGCCGTGGTGGAGCTTGACGCTCACGCCACAACCGCTGCTTAGACGTGGACTTCACGTCACCGCATTGGTCAGGACCACTCCCCTTGAACGCCAGCCAAAGACATGACCGGATCCTCGAACTGCTGGAGAGCGAGGGCCGCCTGGCGGTCTCGGATCTGGCCCTGCGCTTGCAGGTGTCGGACATGACGATCAGGCGCGATTTTGAGGTCCTGGAGCAGATGGATTTGCTATCGCGGGTGCATGGAGGGGCGGTGCCCTCCGGCAGCCGCAGCTATGAACCGCCCTTCGCGGTGCGTGTCGGGCGGAACCTCGAAGCGAAGCAGCGGATTGGCCAGGCCGCTGCCAATCTGCTGCGCGACGGGGAAACGGTCATTCTGGATGCGGGCACAACGACGCTCGAAGTCGCGCGTTCGCTTCGCGGACGCAAGAATTTGCGCGTCCTCGCCCTCAGTCTTCATATCGCGGATCTTCTGGTCGATGAGCCTGGCATTACGATCATGCTCAGCGGCGGCGTCGCGCGGCCGGGCGAGCGGTCGATGATCGGACATCTGGCGGAACAGACCTTTCGGGAGCTGTCTTTCGACACGCTCTTTCTCACGGTCGGCGGCATAGACACGAGATCTGGCCTCACAGAATACAATATCGATGATGCCGGCATCAAGCGCGCAGCCTTTGCCAGCGCACGCCGCCGGATTGCGGTCGCGGACGGATCCAAGATCGGCAAAACCGCCTTCGTGAAGATCTGCGCGATCGACGACCTCGATGTTTTGATAACGGACGCCACCGCACCGGATGACATTCTCGATCAATTTCGCAATGCGGGCGTCGATATCATCGTCGCCTAATCAGGGAGGCTCTCCTATGGCTTCTAGCCAGATTCTGCCAACAGAGGTTCATACCATCGTGGTCGGCGGCGGCACCGGCGGGGCAACCTGCGCCGGACTTCTTGCTGCGCATTCCACAGAGTCGATTCTTCTCCTGGAGGCAGGACCAGATTACGGTCCGTTCCAGGGCGGCACTTGGCCCCATGATCTTCTCGATGCGCGCGCGATTCCGCTGTCTCATGACTGGGGCTTGAACAGTGGTGATTTCTGCCGCGACCGCGTGATCGATTTCCCACGCGCGCGCGTCATGGGCGGATGCTCGGCTCATAATGGCTGCACGGCGTCCGTCGGTGCGCGGGCGGATTACGATGAATGGGAGGCTGCGGGCAATGCAGGCTGGGGCGCCGCAGCGATGGCCCCTCTTCTCGATCTGATGCGGCGGCGGTTCCGCGTGCGCACTCTCACCGTGGGCGAACTCACCATGGCGCAGGCCGCCTTCATGAGAGCCGGTCATGCTGCGGGCTTGCCCTTCGCAGATGATCTCGATCAGTTGGAAGCCGGTGTCGGCATCGGCCCGATGACCGCCAATATCGTCGATGGGACGCGATGGAACAGTTCCTTCGCTTTCATCGACCCCGTCAGGCATCGCCAGAACCTGACGATCCTCGGTGAGGTCATGGTCGACCGCATCATGATCGAACAGGGTGAGGTTCGCGGCCTGCACGTTCTCATCAACGGCGAAGCCCATCTGGTGCGGTGCGCGCGCGTCATTCTCGCAGGCGGCGCCTATGGCAGTCCCGCAATCCTGCTGCGGTCCGGCATCGGGCCGGCGGGTGATCTCGCGGCACAGCAGATCGAGATTGTCGCCGATCTGCCCGGCGTCGGGGGGAATTTGCTCGATCACCCCTGCGTTCAATTGGACTTCGAAGGGAGCCCGGACTTCCTGGAAGCAGTCCGCACCAATCCCCGGCATGTGGACGAACAAACGGTCGGTCGGGCGAAATCGGACCTCTGTGACAGCGGCCCCTACGATATCCATGCCTTCCTGGTCGCCGGCGCCAATAGCGGTCATGTGGGACTGCCCCCGATCACCCTCTACGGCGGGGCGATGCGGGCGAAATCGCAAGGTCGCGTGACACTCAGGGATGCCTCGCCGCTGTCTGTTCCCCTCGTCGATCCACGATATTGCACGGATCCTGATGGGCATGATCACAGCGTGCTCTCGCAGGCCAAGGACTTACTGACGGCAATATCTGCCGAACCAGGCTTTGCAAAGGTTCTCGGCAAAGCGCAGCCGAGACCGGTTGTTGATCTAGCAACCGAAGTGGTGAACTATTGTCACCCGGCGGGAACGTGCAAAATGGGCCCGGCGCGCGATCCGCAGGCCGTCGTTGGATCAAATGGCGCGGTTCATGGCGTCAGCGGCCTCTATGTTGCCGACGCCTCGGTCATGCCGACCATCACGCGTGGCAATATCAACCTGCCGACGGCCGCCATGGCCGCGCGCATCGCCGCCACCATGCTGGGTATGACGCCCGATGTCCTGGCGGCTCATGGCTGACACGCCATTGCGCAAGCCTTATCATTTCTGTGAGAGAATAAGATGACCGACGTCATGACGCATGGCTACGAACAGGACATGCTCGACCAACCCGAGGCGCTTGAGGCCTTTGCTGCGCATCCGCTGCCGGACGCGCTGGCCGCGCTCGATCCCACGCGCTTCGACCGGATCGTTCTAACGGGGATGGGATCGTCCGATTATGCGACGATACCCTTGGAACTGCTGTTGACGCGTCAAGGCCTGCCGGTTTGGCGCATCCAGACCGGGCGCCTTCTCGAAACGCCGGAACTGATCACAGGGCGCACACTGCTCTGGATCACCTCGCAATCGGGACGGAGCGGGGAGGTGGTCGCGCTCATCGACAGCGTTCGGCGCAGCGAGGGAACGGTGATCGTTGCCACCACAAATGATGCCGCGAGTCCGGTGGCGCGCGCGGCCGATCACGTTGTGCTGTTGCGGAGCGGTAGCGAGGCCACGGTCAGCAGCAAAAGCTATCTGAATACGCTGGCGAGCTTCCATCGCGTGGCCGCTCGATTAAGTGGTCGGAGCGATGCCGAGGCAGTGGCGGAGATCATGGCGGTCGCGGCCAGCCTGCGTCTGCGCCTTGCCGAACCCGGCTCCGCCGTCGTCGCACTGGCGGCGCGCGCCTTGGAAGGCCCAATGCCCCGCCTGGCGCTGGTCGGTGGCGGTGCGGATGCGACGACCGCCCTGACCGGTGCCCTGATCCTCAAGGAGGCGTCCAAGGTCGCCGCAGAGGGCTATGTGGGCGGCGCGTATCGCCATGGCCCGATGGAGACTGCCGGCCGGGGCGCGACACTCCTGCTGTTCGGCACCGGCGCGGATGAGGACGTCACGCTCAAGCAACTGGCGACCGATCTTTCGGGAACAGGCACGCTCGTCGTGTCGGTGTCGCCCCAGGCTTACGCGGGCGCCGAGCACATCGCCGTTCCCAACACGACTGCGTTGGAGCGGCTCGCGCATGCGATGGTGGTTGTGCAGCAGCTGAGTCTTGGTCTCGCCCGTGGATCGGGCCTGGTTCCCGGTGAGTTTCTCTACGGCAAGAAGATCACGTCGCAGGTCTGACGTCATGGCAATCGTGGCGGGGATCGACCTAGGCGGCACCGGATGCCGTGTGGTGATCCAGAGCGACGGCACTATCATCGCACGCACCACCGCGCTGACCGCTCAACTGGGGGAGGGCTCAGAAGCGGCACGGGTGTCCCGCTTGGCGGAGGCGGTGCTGGCGCTTCTGCCGGCGGGCGGCAGCCTCACGCGCGTCGGTTTTGGTGCGAGCGGCCCGGTCGATCGCGTTCAGGGTATCGTCCGCAACCCGGCGACGCTGCCGACATTTTCCGGATTTCCCTTGGCGGCAGATTTGTCCGCCCGCCTGGGCGTCCCAGTCATCATGGACAATGATGCCGTTGTCGCCGCGATCGGCGAGTATCATGTGGGCGCCGGCAACGCTGCCCGCCGCATGCTGATGGTGACACTCGGCACGGGTATCGGCGTGGCTTTCCTCCTCGATGGCGCACCCTTCAGGGGGCCGGGCGACCTGCATCCAGAGGCAGGGCACATTCCAATTGTTACATCAACGGCGCGCTGTTACTGCGGCGCCTATGGATGTTGGGAGCAGATGGCATCGCGTGCGGCGCTGCAGGCGATGCTGCGCCCGTTACTGCCGCCGGATGTCGAGGGACATGAACTCATCGAACGCGCGGTGAATACCCGAGAGGATTCCAGGATAGAGCGGGCTTTCGATGATTACGGGCGGTTGGTCGGTCGTGGTCTCTCCGCCCTCCACGCCCTCTATATGCCCGAGGTGACAGTGATCGGCGGCAGTATTGCGCCGCACTTTGAACGCTTTCGGGCGGGCATCGAGGCCGAGTTGACGCATACGAACACGCTTGCGGCGCCGGTTGTAATACGTGCGGCAAGCTTGGGAGATGATGCCGGCGCGATTGGCGCGGCGCTGATGGTGTCTCGATAGGCACGAGGTCTGGCTTGTGCGCTGTGTTCTTCCAGCAGAGTGTAGATCCAAACAAGGGTTCCGCGTCGGATCCGGTTGAGGGGTAGACGGCTTCGGAGTTGGGTCCATTTCAACGCGCCATCTCGTTTGGCTGACCGATTTCGGTGATCAGGCCGTGGTCCTTCCCGGCGTCGCCGCCGTGCTGCTGTTCCTGCTGTGGTCTCGCTGGGCGCGAGGCGCTGTCGCTTGGGCCGTCAGCATGGGTGGTGTCATGGCCACGATGCTGGTGCTGAAGGTGCTGGTGTCCTCGGTCGGCCGGGGCTGGTCGGGCATCGGTCTCAATAGCCCGAGCGGCCACACGGCGGCGGCGGCGGCATTCTACGGCGGTTTGGCCGTTATCCTCAGGCCGCCCATGACCACACTGGCTGCGGGTCTTATCGCGACTGCCATCGCTGTCGTCTTCGCAGCGACCCGACTCTTGCTAGGCTACCATACGCCGTTTGACGTCCTGATCGGCGGCGTGGTCGGCGTGGCCGGACTCCTCATCTTTTGTCGCACGAGCGGTCCTGTGCCGAGGGCTTTGCGCCGCGATCGGCTCGTCATTCTCCTTCTCCTCGTGGGCCTGGCTTTCCATGGCCACCGGTTGCCAGCCGAGGGCTACCTGCATCGACTTGCCGTCACGCGGGTACGCCCGGTCCTTCAGTTTTTAGAGGGCCGAGCCGGTCGAATTTTCTAGAGCAGGATCAGCGATCACGCGTGCCGCGCGTCTGACGCCGTCTGCGTCGATCGCTTCGATGATGGCGGGCAGAGCATCAGGATAGAGTCCTGCCAAACGGCGAAGATACGCATCCAGCACGCCCTGATCATCATGCGGCACGTCATGGTGAAGATCCACCGCATGCAAGCGATCGAGATTTGCGGGATTCCGTTCGATCTCTTTCGGAAACAGTGCAACCTTGGTGAGGGGCGCGCGCGGGATGGCGACAGGTGGCGGGTGGTGCCACGTCTCCTGCCCCATCACACAGGTGAGGAGGCGTGCGCATAGGTCGTGGCCGAAAACCTGGCCGAGATGGCTGGTGCCGATCGGACGCGGATTAAGCTCGATCAGGGACGCAGCACCCGTTGTCTCATCCAACATGAAATCGAAGCTCACGAAACCGGAACATCCAAGAGCCGCGACCAATCGCCGCGCGGTTGTCGCCATTTCTTCATTCTCCACATGGCGGACCATCGTGCTCGGGCCAAAGGGCACCGGGAACACGTGTTCCGCGACGAAACTAACGCCTTCCAGCACTTGGCCCTGCCAGGTCGAGACGGTCCGCATGGCCGGCACGCCCGGCACAAAGTCCTGCACCATAGGCGGCGCGAAGGCTGTCTCCTGCATGCCGGCGGCACTCCACAGCGTTTCCCGCGCGGCGGTTCGCCAGCGGCGCCAAGCACTGCCGCCTCTCAGGCCGCCGGTCGCTGCCGCAAGCTCGGATGGCTTCGTGGCGATGCGGACACCGTGGCCGCCACAGGTGTTTTCGGCCTTCAAGACGACCGGATAGCCCCAATCGGCGGCCGCCTCGAGCAGCACCGAAGCGTCATGCGACGAACGGAAGCGCGGCATTCGCACGTCCAGTCCGGCCGCGAGAGTCATCAACCCGGCACGGCTACAGGCAGCCGAATAGCCTTTCGGCGAACCCAAGGATTGTTCCAGCAAAGCTCGGAGAGGGCGCGATGTGGCGCCGGATTTTGCCAGCACGCGCAGCAACTGTGCCGAGACGCTGTCCAAAGGGACGATGAGGTCTGCCTTCCAGAAACGCGCGGCAGCCTCTAACCGCGGGCGCAGGAAGGGAATGCCGAACCAAGCGCCATGGTGACTGGGGAGCGGGAACCACTGGCTGACAAAGCGCGTTGTCGTGCAATAGAAGCCGGGCGGACTCAAGACAGCGCAGAGAGCCCCCAATGCACCCATCGCCATCGGCACGCGATCGATGCCGACATCGTTGACGAGGGCGACGAACAGGATGCGCGGCCGTGCGCGTCCCTCTGACGGCCCTGACATGGTCAGCCGTCTGCTACGGCGGCTGAGCGGCGGGAGGCCTTGGGCCGAGGCTGCGATGCCCTCAGAGCAGAGGCAGCGAGATGGCGGGACAGCCGACGCGCCGTAAAGCCGGCGCCGGCGGCAAAGCGTACCATCGGCCCGAAGCTGTTGGCTGCGGCCGGCCCGATGAAATGAAGGCCGTGCAATGCGCTTTCGAAGTTGCGCGACAGCCGTGGGGCGCCATCGATGGTCATGACTGCGGACTTGATATCCGCGTCGAGGAACGCGATGCGATCCACCGCCACTTTGTAACCCGTGGCTGAGATGACGTGATCCACGATTAGCGTGCTGGCCTGGCCGGCGCTGCTCGTGAGCGTCAGTCGGGCGCGGCCGTGCTCGACCGCCGCGTCCCGGACCGTGGTTCCGCTCAGGATCGGCACATGGCCCTCGACCTGGTCCCGGACGAACCATGCGGGGGCCGGCCCCAGATAGCGTTGCACAACCTTCGTGCGGAAGGCGGCTGGCATGGCGTGGAAAAGCAGCGGCGCCTTGGTGCAAAGAACCGCCTTCCAGCCAGGCCCGACGCTCGTCATCGGTGCGCGGATCTTGTTTCTCAGCGTCCGGGGTCCCAGAGGGGTCTGGAACCGGATGGCAGCGCGGCGTGCGATGACGGTTACGCTTGCGCCTTGGCGCCGCAAGGCCGCGGCGATATCCATGGCAGATGAGCCGCCGCCCACAACCGCCACGTGCTGGCCGACAAATCCTGCGAATCCGTTGTGATCAGAGCTGTGGCTCAAGTTCGAGGGCCCGAGGGCGGCCAGGCTCGGCAAGATACGCGCGTAGTGACCGACGCCCGCCGCGATGACAACACGACGGGACCTGATGAAGTCACCATCGGCGAGGCGGGTGTTGAAGCCGCCATTGTAGCGGGTGATCGCAACGACCGACCGATCTTCGACGCCGGGTACATAGCGCTTCTGGAACGCCAGCCCATAGGCCACGAAGGTATCCTTCCTTACCGGCAGGCCGGTATCGGCGTAGGGGATAGCCTGTTCTACGCAAAAGGCCTTCAGGGTGAACGTGCCGCTAGGCTCGAACAGGTTGCAGGCAAAACCTTCGGACTTCAGATGCATACCGTCGGGCATGCTCGACAGCCAGGCGCCCATCGGCGTCCCGACAATTCTGAAATCGATCCGATGCGCGCGAAGATGGGCTGCGAGCGACAACCCGTAAGGTCCGGCGCCGACGATCAGGCAATCGATCATGGTCAAACATCCTCACGGTGCTTGGTCGATCAAACCCATACACCGTCAAGAACAAACGCAAAATCTATCGAATGATCGACGCGCGGTATCACGCCTTCGGTCGATAGGGTCGATCCTCAATATTCGGTGATTGAGTTTCACGCAAAAAACGCGGTGCTACCCGCGTTCCGATTCCGGTTAAGCTTGATATATCAATGATATGAGCTCGGGCTTGATACCTTTCCAATGTCCCAATTGGGACATGAACGTTACTTCGCCGTCCCACCACGGACGGCCGGCGCGCGGGCGGCCGGCATTTCAGCAGGTCGCATACGTCTTTTGAATGAGGCGCACGGTTCGGTAAGTCTTTGGAGCATCTTGTTGGGAAGGCCCCGTTGGTCCCTTTTCGGAATGAAACCCTCATCATGGTTCGCGCCGACCATGAGACTGCTGTGAGCATGCATAATGGATGAGTTCCATCTTCTGATCGTGGGCGGCGGACCGGGCGGCATCGCCCCGCTGCTTGCCGCGCATCGGATGGGGCAGCTCGAGGATCTTCTGAAAAAAGGCGTTTGTGTCGTTGAGAAAACGACCGTCCTTGGCGCGGGGTCGATTGGCGGGTATGCCATCAACTCGGATAGCAGCGGTCGTACCTTCACAGACTGTTTGCAGAGCGAAAAGCCAACCGACATCACACGCTTGGCCCACCATCCTCTCACGCAGAGGTTGAGTGCTGCCGGCGACGGTACTGTCACCCTCCACGACGCCGGTCGGTTTCTGGGTTTGGTCGGCGAAACGCTTGCCACCATGATCGCGCGCGAGCCGGCGAGTGCGGTGATGACATCTCATACGGCCCTGAAGGCAGCACGGATCGATCAAGGTTGGAACGTCGAGGTTCGCGATGAGGCCACAGGCGTAAGACGCGTCCTGCGAACGCGCCATCTGGTGCTGGCGACAGGCGCTGACCAACCGATCGGCCGACTTTCGGGCGAGACAATCGGTCATCGCTCCCTCACCGAACTTTGTGGCGACCGACTGATCCAGTCGGGTGACGTTCTGACGACAGGAGGCCTCGCCCGCGTGGCGGACTTGCTCGGCGGCCGCGCCGCGCCGAAAGTCGCCATTGTTGGAGGCTCGACAAGTGCGGCGGCGGTCGCCCATGCCTTGTTGCACAGACTGCCGACCGTGACCTTCGGCAATGCCGGCATCACACTTCTCCATCGGCGCGATCTCCGCATTTTCTATCCGGACCGCGAGTCCGCTCTCCATGATCATTACGATGAATGGACCGAGGAGGACGTCTGCCCGGTGAGCGGTCGTGTGTTCAGGCTCGCCGGCTTTCGGCTCGATTCGCGTGAACTTATTATGCAAGCGCGTGGCATTGGCGGGCGACCACCCGAGGCACGCCTGCACCTGCACCGCTTGACGTCTGACGATACCCAAGCGCATCGGATCATCAATGAGGCCGATGTCGTCGTCGCGGCCCTGGGCTATCGGCCGCGCGTTTTGCCGCTCGTCGCGTGTGATGGCACGCCGATTGATCTGCTCGTGAGCACGGGGCCACAGCAGCCTCTGGTCGATCGGCAGTGTCGGGTTCTGGATGCCGATGGGCGGCCGATTGCGAGCCTCTTCGGCATCGGACTGGCGGCAGGCTTCGTCCCGAGCGGGGCCTTGGGCGGCGAGCGGAGTTTCCGGGGACAGGCGAACGGGCTTTGGCTCTGGCAACACGACGTCGGCTCTCTGATCGTCAAAGCCGTATTGCGAACAGCCAAAGTGCGAGGCGGGATCAATATCTCCCGCGCATCGACCAAGATCCATGAGAGTGATGCCATAGGCCTCTCGGCAATTTCGGCCCTGTGAACGGCCATCATCCTCGCTTGGATGGTTCATCTGCGATCGCGTGTGACGTGTGAGAGCGCGACGTCATATCGGTATCGGCGTCCTCGCGCGCGGATGGTCGCAGCTCACCGCGATGCTGATCGCTATTCTTGCTGCGCGTCTGCTCGGCAAAAACGCCTTCGGTATCTACGCCATCGCCAGCATCTTCATCGTGCTGCTGCAGGGGCTAATCTTTGGCGGCATCTACGATTACATCATCAAGAATCGTGACGAGGATCTCGATAGCGATACCTGCTTCTGGATGAACCTCGGCTTGAGTGTCGTCGGCGCCGCCGTAATCGTCATGCTGGCGCCGATCATGGCGGTCCTCGTTCATTCCCAGATGATGATGCTTCTGATGATGGGGGTCGCGCCGTCCGCATTGGTCGCTGCCCTGACGAGTTGGCAGGAAGCCTTGCTCCTGCGTCAGGGAAAGCTGACCGCGTTCTACTCGGTCGGTCTCATGACCGAAACGGCTGCCGCCGCGATTGGCGTTGCGGCGCTCCTGTCAGGTTTCGGACTATGGTCGCTGGTCATATACCGCTATGCGCAGTTGGCGCTTGCCTCGCTTTGCTACTTCTGGATGGTGCCTCGCCTGCCCAGGATGCGTTGGCATCCCGATACTGCGCGATCCGCCCTCGGGTTCTCCGGCGATATCGCCATTGGTCGGCTCGTCGCAAACATCGCCACCTATAGCTCCGACCTTCTGATCGGAATCCTGGTGAACCCCGCTGCCGCCGGTGCCTATCGTTTGGCCAACCGCGTGGTGCTCGGGATCAGCGAAGTAGCGTATCAACCGGCGACGACCATGGCCTGGGTTCATTTCTCTGACGCAGGGGAGGATGAGGCGGCGCTGCAGCGTGAATGGCTGGCGCTGATTTCGCTGCTGTCGCTTACGGTCTGGCCGGCGCTCGCAGGGCTCGCGTTCATGAGCGGCACCGTCATCCATCTGCTGGTTGGGAAGGGCTGGAGCGAGGCCATTCCCGTGGTCGCTTTGATTGCCGTCTCCCGCATGATCGCGTTGTTCCAGGTCTTCTTCGACGCGATGCTCGGCGTTCGCAACCGCACCGGGATGCTCGTCAAGATCCGCTGCGGGGCGGCTGTGGGATCCATCGCGGCCCTCATCTTGCTGGTCCGTTATGGCGCCGTGGGTGCCGCCACGGCCTCCATCATCGTGTCGCTCGCCGTCTCCCTTTTGGCTGTGCGGATTGGAATGGTGGAAACAAGGCTGCGACTGCGGACCCTGATGGCTGCCTTGGCGCCCGGCGTCGCCGCGACCTGTGCGACCTTGGTGGGCGCGGCGGTCATCGCTGATCTCGCAGCGCTCACGGCTGACCCTGTGATGGAGGCGATCCTCACCGTCGCCGGGGGGATCGCGGGCTGGGGCTTCGTCCTGCTGATCGTGTATCGGCGCAGACTGCCGATTCTGCATGTCGCGGTCTAGGAATGGGCGCGGTTCATCCGAAAGGCCAAGTTCACCTAAGCCTCCGTTTGGGGCAATCGTTCCAATAGATGCAGAGGACAATGTCCTTGGCGGTCTTATCTCACCCTTAGCCCATGAGGTTGGTCGTGCCAGTGCCCTTCATTCGACCGAATCCGCCCCGTTTGAGCGAGGCAGGCATGGCGCTTCGGGCGATAGAAGAACGTCGCATGTTCAGCAATTTTGGCCCTGTGAACGCGACGTTTGAGGAAGACATGGTCGCCCGCATGTTCTCGGGCGTCGGCAGTTGCATGACAGTGTGCAATGCGACGATCGGCCTCATGCTCGCCATTCAACAGGCGATCGGCCGTCGGTCCACCAGACCGCGCTATGCCTTGATGCCGTCCTTCACCTTCGCAGCGGCCGCCCAGGCGGCCCTATGGTGCGGACTGACGCCTCTCTTGTGCGAGATCGACCCGGTGACATGGAGCGCCTGCCCGCAAGACGAGGAGCGGCTTCTTGCCCTCTACGGCGACGACATTGCGGTCGTCGTACCCTATGCGACATTCGGCTACGACATCGACCTCATGCGCTACGAAGCAATCATGCAGCGCCATAAAGTGCCGGTCGTCGTCGATGCCGCGGCATCCCTCGGTACTGTGTCTGCGGATGGCCGTGGCTTCGGCACGGGCTTTAAGGGAACGGTCGTCTTTTCCATGCATGCGACGAAAGCCTTCGCGACGGGTGAGGCAGGCGTTGTCTACAGCAACAATCAGGACCGAATTCACGAATTGCGGCAGATGTGCAACTTCGGCTTCGGTCAAGCCCGCACCGCAACGATGCCCGGTTTGAATGGCAAACTCAGTGAGATCGGCGCGCTGTTGTGCCAGCAACGGTTGAATACTTTTGAAGAGACGATGATCCACCGGACGGCGGTCATGGCACGGTATCGCGCGGCGCTGCCCGATCTCACCTTCCAACCCATTCAGCGGGGACGCCAGGCGCATCAATTCGGTGTGGGGCTTCTTCCGGAAGGATGGGGACCGCATCGAAGCCAGTTCTCCGCAGAGTTGACAGCAGCCGGAATCGGCAACGCGACTTATTTCAGTCCACATCTGGCACAGCAGAGCTATTTCGTGGAGAACGCCGTTTTCGAAGACTTGTCGGTCACCGACGATATTGCGGGTCGTGTGATCAGCTTGCCCATGTTCGATACCATGACGGAGGCCGACACGGATGAAGTGATCGCCGTCGTGCGTCAACAGATGTCCGCGCACACCGTATCGGCATCGATGCCGGCATGGTCGCTACCTCTAGACGTCACGAACGCGTTCCGGCGTCATGTGGCCGCGGATCAGGTCCATTAGCGCAATCACATTGCCGCGGAGCCGACCGCGGCGATCGACATAAGTCTCCGACCACAAGGCCCTGGCGAGGTTCTTGGCGATATTTCGCATGATCAGGGTCAAAGCGACAGCCATGGGATACCCGGACTGCTTGCTGGCGAGATAGAGCGGATTGGCGACCTGCGAATAACCGAGCTTGACGCCCGCGCTGCGCCCGCTTTTCACGCCGAGGTGTACGCCGCGCGCTTTCTCGATCAGAACGATGTCCCCGAACGCCGCCAATCGTCGGGACATATCAACGTCTTCCTGCCAGCAATAGAGTTGCAGACGTTCGTCAAACCATAGATCCCGATCTCTCATGGTTTTTAAGCGGAGGCTCATATTGCAGCCGTAAGCGGAAAAGACGGGTCTTGTGCCGGACCCGGCCGCGATGGGGTTTGCCAAAATGGTATGACCCTCAGATGGCGACAGGCCGGGACCGCCTATCCCGTCCGCCAGCACCACGCCGGTCGCGACGACCGTAGCGGGGTGGCGAGACATATGGTCCTCGACACCCGCGAGGTAGTCTCGTTCGGCCAAGAAATCATCGTCGAAGAAAAGCAGAACGTCGGCGTTCGTCGCAGCGGCGATGATGGCATTGCGTTGTTGACAAAGCCCCGGCGGAGACAGGATCACGGTCACCTCTGGAAAACGCTCTGCGATATCGTCGACATCGGCGGGGTCGCCGCCGCATATGACCACATGGTCTGCACGTCGTGTCTGCTGTGCCAGCGTCGCCAGCATCTCGCGCAGAATGGCGGGACGCCCGCGCGTGGCAATACCGACGGTGAGGTTAAAACCCGGCACAGTCGCTCGCGAAGTCAATCATCACGTCTGGGCGCGCCGATGCATGCGACCGAGCCTCAACAGCCCCGCAAGCCGGCCGCAAAATGAGAGCCAGTAGTAGCGGGCATCGAAGCGGCGAAAGCGGAGCAGGCTTAGACAGGCGCCACCGAAAGGTCGGATGAGGAAAATGAAACAAATTCTCAGCGGTGTCCGGTGCTTTCGAAGCACATAGCCCAACCCCGCGCCATAGACATAGGCGCGCTCAACGGCCACGGCCGTCAAGCGCTTGTCGGGATGAACCACACGCAGGTTCGGGTCAAAGATCGCGAGGGCCCCGGTGCGCATGGCGAGCAGGGTCAGGTCCTGCGCATCCCCGGATGCAAAGGGTGTGCCGAGGCCCATCGATTGGTCGAACCCACCGACTTGCTCATAGGTGGAGCGACGGATGAATAGATTGAATTCTATGGCGCTCGTCCAAACCGTTCTCACGGAAATGACGCCGCCCTGATGGTGCCATCGTCCGGAACCCGGCGTGCCGTCAGGGGTAATTGCAATACCGGTCAGAACGTCGGGTGTCATGGGTCCGCTTTCGCGGAACCGCTCATCGACCTGCAAAAGAAGATCGGGAGGATAGAGGCAGTCATCATCGGGAAAGGCAAGGATCTCGCCCGATGCCACAGCCGTTCCGACGTTGCGGCTATGGTTGATCTGGCGCGGCAGGGATCGGATCACGCGGAGTGGAAACTTGCCCTCAAAGCGGGCGATGATGCCGGCGAGACGCTCATCGGCGTTTTGTTGGACGATGATGAGTTCGAAGTCCTTGAAGCTTTGTTCAGAGAGCGCTTCCATGAACGCGGCGACCTCGTTCGTCCGCCCGCCCGTGACCATGATCAACGAAAACCGCACTCAAGTCTCTCCAGCCGTCTTGATTGTTGCGTCAATACATCATCACGCTCGTTCGCGGCTGGCAATCAAAACATCTATCGTCTCATCCAGGCTTTCGATCGCCGGAGTCCGATTGGTTCACGCTGAAGCGGCCTTCTTCGCGCTTGCACGGCTGATCAACCGAAATACGAGCGCTGCGACGACGCCCCCGAGCAATGGCCCGATTGTATAGAAAAACCAGACCGGGAGAATCCCCGTCACCAACATCGGCCCCAGGGCGCGCGCGGGGTTTCCTGCGCCCCCGCTCACCGGGCCGCCGAGCAGCACCCCGGCAGACAGCGCAAACCCGATGCAGATGGCAGCAATCCCGGGCGGAACGCGCTTATCCGTGGTCGTCGAGATGACGGTGAAGACCAGGATGAAGGCGATGAACGCCTCGACCAAAAGCACTTGGAGTCCGCTTGCTCCATTGGCCGGCGACGGCAGCCCAAGATGGGCGTGGCTATAGGCGTCAGGACCGTAGGCGGCCCAGACGAGCAAGGAGGCGAGGATCGCGCCCACCAACTGAGCGCTCCAATACGGAAGCACGTTTTTCCAGGAAAATTTACCCGCAACGGCAAGACCCAGGGTCACAGCCGGGTTCACATGGGCGCCGCTGATCTGACCCAATGACCCAGCAATTGGAATGAGAATGAGGCCAAATGACAAGGCGACGGCAAGCGAATCATAGGCAGGGCCAGCGGTCGCCTTGGACAGAATGGCAGCCGTTGCCACGGCCGTGCCGACCAGCACGAGGAGCAGCGTTCCGATGCACTCGGCGGCGCAAGCGAGGAGAAGGTTCTCAGACGCCGTTTCGGCTGAACCGGGTGCGCTGTTGGCACCATTTGGCGTTTCAAACGCCTCGGGGTCGATGGTCGGTCGCGTCACAGTCTTCATTGAGCCGGTTCCCTGAGAGTTTTGCTCAGTTGACAGCATGTCATTGCCGGATCAACGCCTATAGTGCCATGAGCGGCGTCGTTGGTTGGAACGTGACCGCGCGCCGCACACCCGCCGGAATGTGATCGCCGAAAGTGCGACGCCATCTGGGGGAGCGGTATCCGCGATCCCATGTAGCCTTGCCTATGGCTGCTCGGCCTTGCTGTGAGCAGTCTCTAAAGCATGAAGGAAACTCTATGGCTCACATGACCCTCGCCGATGTGTCGAAGACGATGGGCGACATCGATTTCGCGATGCTGTCCACTCGGGCTGCGAGCGGAGATATCTCCTCGCGTCCGATGAGCAACAATGGTGATGTAGAATACGATGGCGACAGCTACTTCTTTACTTGGGAAGAAGCGCATACCGTCGGAGATATTGAACGTGATCCAAAGGTAGGATTGTCGTTCAGCGGAAGCAAAGGCTTGCTCGGGAAGGTGCCGATGTTCATCGCCGTCGAGGGCAAGGCAGAACTCATTCGCGACAAGACAGCTTTCCAGCAGCATTGGACCAAGGATCTGGACGTATGGTTCAAGGATGGCATCGACACGCCTGGTGTCGTCATGATCAAGGTGCATGCCACGCGCATCCATTATTGGAACGGCATGGAAGACGGCGAAGTCGCCGTCTGAGGCGCAGTTCCTAGCGGCGTCAATCGCGCAAATCGTGACCTGATCTCATCCGAAGCTGCGGGCTTCTGTCAGCGGCGGGTGGCGCGATTTCATTAATCGCGCGGCTGAGACGGGTGCCGCTATCTTTTAAGGCCTCTTCAAAACGACCTTGGCCGTCGCGCGTTTGGTTTCGTGCGACGATCAGGCACATGCAGCCAACGGCCGTGCCGTCTTTCCCTCGGACCGGCACGGCCAGGCAATCCGCGAAATCATCGACGAGCCCGCTGGTCATGAAGAAATTGCTTGCGCGGGCCTCAGCCACTTCTATGCAGAACTGCTCAGGATCGACCTGTTGCCCGTTCGGCAGAACAAAGTCTTCGTGCGGGATGAAGGCCTTGATGCTGTCCCGGTCTAGGTGATCGAGCAGTAAACGTCCCGACGCCGTCCAGGGGATCGGCATATCCTTTCCGACGTCCGAGCTGATTTTGAACAGCGCCTGTCCGGTCTCCATATGGAGCACGGTGAACTTATTGCCATTGAGCGTGCAGAACTGGCTGGTTTGCCCCGTCGCTTTGGCGAGTGCCGCGACCTCTGCGCTGGCCAGCCGGCTCAGCCGATGGTTGTTCAAATAATCGGCGGCATAGAAATGCAGCGTTCTGCCGAAGAAGACGCGCGCATGATCATCATAGACTTCAAGTATTCCGCCAGCGACCAGCCGGCTGACCAGATCATAGGTCGTCGATCGTGGCGCGTTGAGCTGCCGGGCCAGGTCACCGATGCGCAGCGGCTTGCCCGCGACATGCAGCGCTTTGAGTAGGTCAAGCACACGATCAACGCCACGGACACGCGCGTTTTCAGTCGAATCGCCCACGTTGGTTTCCGAATTATGTCGTTGCGCGGTTTAGAAGCCTATCGTAAGATTGTCCAGCATACTGAACTACTGTCCAGGCGATTGGACAATCTGTCAAGACATGCGGACGACGGATGCGGCTGAGGCCTTTGTTGATCGGGCATTTTCACCGTGTTTCTTTCATGTGGTTAAGCATGTTTTGTGCCAATAGCTGGGCGGTTTCGGAGTGATCATGGGGCGTCTCGCGGGTAAGGTTGCCATTGTGATTGGGGGCGCCCGCGGAATCGGCGCAGGCATTGTGACGCGCTTTTTGGAAGAGGGTGCGTCGGTCGTCATCGGCGATATGGATGAAGAGTCGGCGGCAGACTTAATGGCGGGCCTGCCAGAGTTTGCCCCCGTTCGATTCGTCCGCATGGATGTCACGTCTGCCGCCGATAACCGGCGCATCGCAGAGACCGCCGAGGGCGCCTTCGGTCGGCTGGATATCCTGTGCCAGAATGCCGGCATCTATCCGTGGACCATGATCGAAGACGTGTCCGAGGAAGAATGGGATCATGTTCTGGCGGTCAATCTCAAGAGCGCGTTTCTGTCCTTGCGCGCGTGCTTGCCTGCCATGAAGCGTCAGGGCTCCGGCCGCATGATCTTCACCGCCTCCATCACCGGGCCACGGGTAAGCAGCCCTGGCCATAGCCATTATGCGGCCAGCAAGGCGGGCCTCGTCGGGCTGATCCGCAGCGCCTGTATCGAACTCGCGCCCTATGGCATCACCGTCAATGGTTTGGAGCCGGGCAATGTGCTGACGGACGCCATCACACGGTCGCGCTCGCCTGAATTCATCGCGGGTATGGAGAGGTCGGTCCCTTTGGGCCGACTGGGCACACCGGCCGATGTTGCCAATGCCTGCCTTTATCTTGCTTCCGACGATGCGAGCTATATCACCGGCACAACCATCGTGATCGATGGCGGCCAAATCGTATGCGAGAGCAAGCCGTAAGCGCCCTTCCTGCAAACCGGGGCGAGCGCCTGACCGACCGCGATCACTGAAAAACAACAAGGGATAAGGACGATGACCTCACATACCCTGTACAGTGCAGCCCCGCGACCACGACGCGGCCGCAGGCTCAGCACCGCCGTCGCGATGGGCGCGATGCTGGCCGGCATGCTGAGCTGGGGCGGTCATGCCGCGCTCGCCCAGAGCGCCTCGGCCGGCGATCCCTACACCGCCAAGCCGACCTTTTGGTTCTGGGGCGAGAGCGATGTGCCCGGCATGGACAAATGGATGGCCGGTGCGGTCAAAACCTATGAGACGCTGCATCCCGGCGTGAGCCTCAATATCGTTCCGCAATCCTCCGACACGCTGATCGGCGCGTTTCGTCTTGCGGCGCAAAGCAAATCTGGTCCCGACATGGATACGCAATGGGCGACGCTGCCCACGCTGACGCCCTATTGGACCGGCGCGGCCGTGCCGATTTCCGATTATGTGCCGGCGAGCGAAACCTCTCAATGGGTCGATACCGGTGAGAATACGGTCGATGGTAAGATCATCGCGATGCCACTGTATCTGATCGGCGTTTCCCTTGTCTGGAACAAGGATCTTTTCAAGCAAGCGGGTCTTGATCCCGATGTCGGCCCCAAGACCTGGCCGGAATTCCTGGCCGATTGCGCGGCGCTGAAGGCGCATGGCATCACGCCGCTCGGCATGGGCAATAGCGATGGGTATTTCGGCGCCTGGATGTTTGCCATCTATGCCAAGCAGGAACTCGATTCGCTCGGCGATCTCAAATCCGCCATCAGCGGAACCGGCGCCTATAAGATGGCGCAGTTCGATACCGTTCTGCACAACCTGTATGGCTTGATGCAGGATCTGATGGCGAAAGGCTACGTCAATACCGATGTCGCCTCGCTCAGCCTGACCCAGGGCTGGACCTTGTTTCCGCAGAAGAAGGCCGCGATGTCCTTCACCACGGATGGCAACGTGCTGACCTGGGCGACAACGCTGGGCGCGAAGAGCATCGGTGTGGCGCCGCCGCCGATTTGGGGCACGGGCAAGCTCGCCACTACCTATGACGTCACGCAATCCTCGGACGAGTTCATCACCAGCTGGTCCAAGAACAAGCCGGCTGATGCAGCGTTCCTGGCCTGGTTGCACCAGCCGGACAATTTGAAGTCGCTCTATACCCAGACGAATGCTTTCCCGGCCGACAAGCGTTTCCCTGCCTCCGCCATTTCCGATCCTTTGGCCAAGCAGCTTTATGAGCTTGACACCGCGCCGGTTTCGATTTGGCTTGAAAACTATCTGCCGCCGCAAGTCGATAATAATGCGGATATTCCCGCCGGGCAGTTGATTACGTCCAAGGCCGGCACGCCCGATCAGGCGGTCGCGATCTGGGATCGCGTGATCAAGCAATGGCGCCTGCAGCAGATGAAAGAGTTCATGCAGTTCAAGGCCTGGGCCGCAAGTAATGGCTGAAGCGGACCATTCGGTCCGGCTAGCCTGGGGAAGCGGCGGCGAACGGAGTGTTCGCCGCCTTTCCAGAAAACCATTCGATGGTCGGCGCCTATGGGCCTATGTTTTTGTCTTGCCGGCCGTTTGGGCGCTTGCAGCCGCCTTCGGCTATCCGTTGGTCGAGGTCATTCGCTTCAGCTTCTATTCCGGCGCTGTCGGTGATCTCACCTACGTGGGCACGGCGAATTACGAAGGCCTGTGGCAGGATCCGGTTTTCGTCAGCTCACTGCTCAACAACCTGAAGCTGCTCGCCACTGTGCCGATCATGACGGTGCTGGCGCTGATCATCGCCCTCATTCTGAACGCGCAAGTGCGCGGCTGGCAGCATTACCGGGCGATCGTCTTCCTGCCTTATATCCTGCCGGCCACCGCCATCGGCCTGACGTTCAGCTTTCTGTTGGAGCAGCGTGGCGTGCTCAATACCCAGCTGGTGCAATGGCATCTCGGTTTCCTCGCGGCGGATTGGCTCGGGTCTGCGGCCAATGTGGTGCCGACGATCGGTGGTGTCATCATCTGGCAGCAGCTCGGCTTCGGCATCGTCGTCTTCGCCGCCGCCCTGCTTGCGGTGCCGCAGGAATTGGTCGAGGCCGCCAAGATCGATGGCGCTACGGGCTGGCAGATCCAGTGGTCGATCCTGCTGCCGCAGATCCGCAGGGTGATCGAGTTTTTCATGATCGTTGAGGCCATCACGGTGCTCTCCGCGATCTTCACCTATGTCTATGTCCTGACCAAGGGCGGTCCGGCGGAATCCTCCAGTGTCATGGAATACTATATTTTCGAGAATGGTTTCGCGAATGGTGCGATCGGTGTCGCGTCAGCCGCCGTCGTCGTGCTGCTTTGCCTCGCGAGCGTCTTAATCTTCGTCTATCTGCGCATGCGCGCCCGGTCGGCAGAGGTCACGTCATGAAGCGGTGGCTGGTGCCGAGCCTGCAACAGATTCTGTTGATCGGATTGACGATCGTTTCGCTGTATCCGCTGTGGTTCATCGTGCAGACGGCACTGAAGACGCAGCAATCCTATGTGAGCAACCCCACCGGTTTCCCGACATCGCCCAGCCTGCATGGCTTTCTGGACGTATTCCAGACCATGCCTTTCGGCCGATGGACGCTCAACAGCCTTGTCGTTGCGGTGGTTGCGGTGGTCGCCGCCACGGTCATTGCGATCTTCGCGGCCTATGCGGTCGCCTTTGGCCGCTTCGTGGGGCGCCATAGCTTCTTCAATATGAACATTGCGCTGATGGCCCTGCCGCCTGTGGCACTGGTCGTGCCGCTGTTTACCGTGATGGTGCAAACAGGCCTGATCAATACGCTGCCATCCGTCATGCTGGTCTATACGGGGCTGCTCATTCCCTTCTCTATCTTTTTCCTCGTCAACTTCTTCCGGGAATTGCCGTACGAGTTGATTGAAGCCGCGACGATCGACGGCGCGTCGCATGCGCGCATCCTGATCAGGATCGTGATGCCCTTGTCCATCGCGACCACCTTCACGCTGGTGATCGTCAATACGATCTGGGTTTGGAACGAGTTGCTGTTTGCGCTCGTTTTTTTGCAGGACGACCGCCAGCGGACGGTGATGGCAGGTCTGGCGCTGTATCAGGGGCGGTTCGCCACCAATGAACCGATGATGATGGCAGGCGCCTTCCTGTCCATCCTGCCGCTGCTGATCCTGTATCTGGCGAGCCAGAGATTCTTCGTCAGAGGCATGACGGCGGGCATCGGCAAATAGGCTGAGGTAAGAACCGTCATTGCGCGTGGTCGCGGCGCCAGATGCCGGGCGGGACACCGACGACTTTGCGGAAGGTGGCGGTGAAATGGCTCTGATCGGCAAAGCCGCAGGCGAGTGCGATATCGGCCAGGCTTGTCCTCGCATCGAGCAGACAGCGCTTGGCCGCTTCGACGCGCTGCATGATCAGATATTGATGCGGCGGCAATCCCGTCGATTGCTTGAAGGCACGGGCAAAATGCTTGGCGGTGAGACCGGTCAAATCGGCTAACTCGTCCAGGCAGATATCCTCGGCAAGATGATCGCCGATGAAGTCGAAGGCGCGGCGTAAGTGTCTGGATGACAGGCCACCGGCGAGTGACGCCGCATCTGCGCGCGGTGAGTGGTGCAACCGCAGCAGCCAATCGACCAACAGAAGGGCACGGCCCTCCATCTCCAGCGACGTGGCGGGATTCTTCGTGTCAAACGCGCGCCGCAAATACTGGGATGTCAGGGTCTGTAGGGTCTTTTCCGGAACGAAGGAAAGATCGTCGCGGAGGTGTCCACTGAGAGCGGGCAGGTTTTCCATGTCGCATGCCCTGTCGAGTAAGCCATCGGGTAAGAAGACCTGGCCGAATGTGATGCTGCCATGGGCGAGATAACGGGTCGGGGTGCCCCCGGGCTGAAGGGTGAGTTCCCGGCCAGGCCCGCTGGTGCGAACCGTTCTGCGGTTGTGATCCTCAACGATCGCGCCATGAAGACGGATCCCAATCACCGTTGCGGGTGTGATCGCCCATGAGGATTCCTCAATGCCCATGGAGCAGGTGTGCATAAGAGCAGGGGCAAGCCATCGCTCCCGCAAGCCCTTGATGTCCACGATTCCAACGCTGCCACGTGCGAAAGCGACAATATGCAGGATGGTCGCATCCGGCTCTTCCTGTGACGCGTCGCCCGATTTAGCGTCCATCCGGCCAACTCCCCTGAGAGATCAAGGCCTTGTGGCGGAGCAAGCGGTGCTCGCGCCTTCTGAGACGGACGGATCCCATGAACCTGCCCGTCACTCCCTCTCAATTGTCGCATCTTGCGCTGAGAATCAAGTGTCTCCGTAATGAACACAAACCCTGGCCGTGACGTGCGACTTTTTCAATAAGGCTGCGGCAAATCACCAATCTATGACATGGCGTTTCGAATAGAGTTCCGTGGCAATCACCGATCGATGGTGGCCAATGGCGAAGGATGGGAGTGTATCAAAACGCCCTTTACGCCAGATGTTCTCAGAAGATGAGTATAAAGCCGCAATAGACCGACTCAGAATACTCTCAAGAGAGCCCCTTGGCACGCCGCAGACGGAAGGGATGCAAACACTGATTGACGCAATACTGGACTACGAGGCGCGCCACGGACTTGAACGCACCGTTTCCAAGAAGAAACCGCCTCGGGACCCCGCTATTTAGACGTCACCTTTGAGAGCCGGAGCAAAACCAATGCGCGCGACGACACTCCTCACCACTATTTTCCTTGGAGCAACGATGATGACCGCAAGCGCTGCGCCCAATGTTGCAACCGACCCTGATATCGATCCGCAGATCCGGGCGTTCCTTGTTGAGATCGACAAGGATCCGAGCCCGTTCTGGGAATTGCCGCAACCCAAGCCCCAAGACATCCTCACAGGGTTACAGGCGATGACGCCTGTCGACATGTCGGGCGTCACCACGGTCGAGAAGACGATCAGCCAGGACGACCGCACGGTGAAGCTCTATGTCATGACACCGGAGCATATCACCGGCAAACCGGGCGTGCTGTTCTTCATCCATGGTGGCGTCTGGATCGCCGGCAACTTCGACAACCATAAGCGACTGCTGCGCGACCTCGTCGTGGGCTCCGGCCAAGTGGGTGTCTTCGTCGAATACACGTCATTGCCGGCGGCCAAATATCCGACGCAGCCGGAGGAATGCTACGCCGCCCTCAAGTGGATCGCCGCCCATGCCAGCGAGTTCGGTGCGGATGGCAGCCGCATTGCGATTGCCGGCAATTCCGTCGGCGGCGATATGTCGGCCGCGCTGACGATGATGACCAAAGACCGGAACGGCCCGAAGATCAGCTATCAAGTGCTGTTCATTCCGGCCACCGATGCGAGCGTTGATACGGCGTCGTATCATGCTTTCGCCACCGGCCGCTTTCTGTCGCGCGCCTTCATGAAATATGGCTGGGACCGCTATGCCACTGATGAGAAGACGCGCAACAATCCGTATGTCTCGCCCTTGCGCGCCAGCATCAAGGAACTCACCGGCCTTCCGCCGGCCCTCATCATCACGGCTGAAAACGATCCCCTGCGCGATGAGGGGGAGGCTTACGCCCGCAAGCTGAAGGAAGCCGGGGTCGCGGTGAATGCCATTCGCTTCAACGGCACGATCCACGATTTCGTGCTCCTCAATGCCCTTCGCCACATCCCATCCACGGAGAGTGCGATTGCGCTTGCAAGCGACGGTATCCGACGTCACATCGGCCAGTAATGCCACGGCGATCGTCGCGCCCCGGATCAGGGGCGCGACGATCGGCTTTACTCTGAAGTGGTAGAACGCGCCTCTTCGAGCGGCGAGGGACCAAGCTCCTCCAGCAGCTGCGCCATCCGCGCATAGGCCTTGTTGCGATAGGCGACGAGCTTAGCCGCCATCTCAGGGTCGAAGTTCCCGTTGAATCCGGCTCCCGACTTCACGCCGAACTTGCCCTCCGCGACCAGGGACTTCAGCAGCTCCGGGGTGGCTAGCCGCTCCCCGAACGCATCCTCGAAGGTCTGGAAACAATTGGCGTAGACATCGAGACCGGCCATGTCGGCAATGGCGAAAGGCCCGAAGAACGGCAGCCGGAAGCCAAAGGTCGAGCGCACGATGGTATCGACGTCCTGGACTGTGGCGATGCCTTCTTCGACGATCGAATTGCTCTCTTTGAGCAACACATATTGCAGCCGATTGAGCACAAAGCCCGGCACATCGGCGACTTCCGCGCTCAAGCGTTTTGCGCGCCGCAGCATGGCCTTGACCACGGGGATGATGGCGGGGTCAGTTGCTTCCCCTGACACCAATTCAACGCCTGGAATGAACGGCGCCGGGTTGCTGAAATGGACCGTCAGAAAGCGTTCCGGATGGGTGACGGCGGGCGCCAAAGTCTTAACGGGGAGGGTGGATGTATTGGTGCCGATGATCGCATCCGGCCGGGCTGCCGCGCAGATGCGGCGCAGCACCTCATGCTTGATGGACGGGATTTCGGGCACGGCTTCCTCGATGAAATCGACGCCGCGCACGGCATCCTCGATCGAATCCGCCGTTTTGAGATTGGCCTTGATCGCCTCGGCCGAACCGGGCGCAAACAGGCCCTGCGCCTCGAACTCGCCCGCTTCCCGCAGCAGCCGCTCAAGCGCCTTCGATGTCGCCTCCGCCGTGACGTCGGCCAGCGTCACCGTGATGCCGGCCGCGGCAAGCGACTGCGCAATACCGCCGCCCATATAGCCAGCGCCGATGACGGCGACGGTTTCGATGCGTGTGATCATTCTGTTTAGCCCAAGTTAAGGGGGGTGCTGGCTGCGTCGTGGCCGATGACGAGTCCGAACGTATCAGTGCTCATCGATCATGTCTTTAACGATGCGGGCGGCGAGGGTGAAAGACACCGCCCCAGCGTCCCGGTGACCCTGGCTGCGTTCGGCATGCGGGCGCGCGCGCCCGAGCCTTGGTAGAAGGGACGCCGTCGCTTCCGTCGCGTCATGCGCGGCCTGCACCGCCTGAGCCCAGGCCATTTCGACCGACAGGCCGTGGGCGATGCCGGCGGATAGGGTTTCGGCGAAGGGCGCGAAGGCATCGACCAGGGTCTTGTCACCCGGTCTGGCACCGCCCAATCGCATGACATGCTCCAAGGCCACCATCGCCGCCTGCCCGATCTGATCGGGAGTCACGAAAGTGGTGTCGTCGAGCACTGTGCTGGCGGCGCGCAGCCCCAGGCCCCAAATGGCCCCGGAGGTGCCGCCGGCACGGTCGGCCCAGGCGTCGGACGCCGCTGCGAGCACGCTGCGCGCCCCGGCACCGGCTTCGGCGGCCTCGGACGCGGCCCGTGCGGCGGCGCGGGATCCGCGTGTCATGCCCTGGCCATGGTCGCCATCACCGGCGACGGCATCGATGCGCCCGAGTTCCGCTTCAGACCCCTGCAACGCATCCGCCATGCGGGTGAGCGCCTGGGCGATGGCACGGCCGCAGGGTCGGGACGCGGCACTCGCCTCCGGCCAGACGGTCTTTGTCTCGGCCTCTTCCACCAAGGGCGGCGCGGGCTCGATGGGCATGATGGCGCCGATGCGCAAGGCGGCCGTGTCACAGGGCGCCAGCCACAACGGCTCCAAATCCTCGTCCAACCAGGTGACCGTCAGCGAACAGCCTTCCATGTCGAGGCTCGTGACATATTCGCCGACGAGGGGTGCGACGACCGTTACGCCGCCGCGCGTGAGCGCCGCTGCGACATGGGCCCAGAGCACGAACAGCTCCTCGTATTTCGTATTGCCCAGCCCGTTCAGCACCACGGCGACGCGCGATCCGGGATCGGCGGGCGCCTCGGACAGGATGCGATCGACCAGCAGCGCCGCGAGCGCGGACGCGCGCATGATGTCGGTTTCGTCGATACCGGGTTCGCCATGAATGCCGAGGCCGATCGCCATCCGGCCTTTCGGCACCGTGAACAGCGGCTCGCGCGCACCCGGCAGCGTGCAGCCACCGAAGGCGACGCCGAAGGACCGCGTGCGAGCATTGGCATGCCGTGCCAGCCGCTCCACCGTGTCGAGCGGCATGCCAGCTTCCGCCGCCGCACCGGCGATCTTGAACACCGGGACATCGCCGGCAACGCCACGGCGTCGTGATTGCTCGTCGGCCTTGGCGCTCGCCACGTCATCGGTCACCGCGAGGACACGGACATCGACGCCTTCGGCGCGTAGCCGTTCTGCCGCGAAGCCGAAGTTCAGCGTGTCACCGGCGTAATTGCCGAAGCCCAGCAGAATGCCGCCGCCCCGGTCGGCATGGCGCATCACCGACGCCACCAGCCGCGTCGCGGGGGAGGCGAAGACATCGCCGGTGACGGCCGCATCGGCAAAGCCGGGTCCGACATAACCCGCGAAGGCCGGGTAATGGCCGCTGCCGCCGCCGATCACCAGCGCCACCTTATTGGAAGGCGTCAACGTCGAGCGGATCACCCCGCCGCTGACCGGCCGCACGATGCGCGCATAGGCGGCGCAATAACCGCGCACGGCATCCTCGGCGAAGCTATCCGCATCCTCAAAAACATGGGTCATGGATGTCGTCTATCGACCGCTGACCTGCTTCGGCAGTATCCGACGCAGATAGGCGCGATTGGTGCCGCTCACGCTCAGCCCGTCACCGCCATAATGCTCGCAGCAGAAGGCGCCACGGAAACCGTGCGCAATCGCTTTGCCGATGGCGACGCGGTAATTGATCAGGCCCGTTTCAAGCGGTGCCGGTGCGCTGAGGATGATGCCCTTGGCCTCATCCTCAATGCGAAGGTAATTCTTCACATGCCAGTAGCGCACATAGGGCACGGTCTTCTCGACCATGCTGAGCCAATGCTCCATCGGGCGATGCAGGCGGATCAGGTTGCCCAGGTCGGGGTTCAAACCCACCGCCGGATGATCGACGTCCTTGACGAATGTCACCGCGCTATCCGCGGTGCCGATATAGGTGTCCTCGTACATCTCCAGCGCGATGTCGATCCCAACCTCCTCGGCGTGACGGCCCAGTGCGCGCATGCCCTCGACGGCCTTGCGATATACGGCGGGGTCGTCCGGGTTGTGGACACCATCCACCGTCCAGAACCACAGCGCCTTCTTCTGCGCATCGGTAAGGGGTCCGAAGAGGCCGAAACAGGCGGATTGTGCCCCAAGGTCGGCAGCGGCATCGATGACACGGTGACAATAGGTGAGATACGCGTCCCCATGCTCGGGATCGATGATGCTGCGCCGTGACGTGGAAATGGCGGGAACCGTGAGGCCGGACGCGGCCAAGGCTTGCTTGAATTCATCCCGCCGCGCCTGTGACAGGTCCGCGACGCGCAGCCAGCAATCGGTGGGGTCGAGTTCCGTAAAGCCCGCGTCGGTCACGTCAGACAGGGTTGCGGCCCATGCTTCGGGCGACTGATCCTGAACCGAGCTGCCGTCCGGCAGAACATTGACGTATTGGATCATCGCTGCGGCGATGGGCCAATTGTCCCGTGTCAGGACGGACGAATGGGGTGAGCCTTCTTGCGAAGGAGGGGTCATGGCGTGTGCTCCCGGCGATCCAAGACGATGCAAGCCACCCGAGAGCCGCCTGCGCGTCGTTATTGTTACAGCGGACGCTAGTACGCTCTCCCATATTCGTCCAATTCAATTATAAGCCAAGTTAATATAGATTTGGATATGAGGCTGATCGATGACCAGTCGCCGGCGCCTGACACTCAACTGGTTCCTGCAAAGCCGCCTCAAGCTGCGGCACCTTCAACTGCTGGTGGCGCTGGACAAGCAGCAGAGGCTGCAACTGGCCGCGGATAGCGTCGGCATCTCCCAACCCGCCGCCTCCAAGCTCCTGGCCGACCTGGAGGAGGCGATGGGGCAAGCGCTGTTCGACCGCGTGGGGCGGTCGTTGGAGGTCAATCTTTACGGCGCCATCCTGACCCGCCGTGCCCACGCGATCCTGGCGGAACTGGAAGGCGCGCGGGATGAGATGAACGCCCTGCAGGATGGGCATCTCGGCCGCGTCGCCATCGGCTCGATCGATGCGCCCGCCATCCTGATGGTGACGGCGGCGGTCGTGCAGGCGCAGACGCTGTATCCGCGGCTGGAGATCGAGGTGCAGGCCGAGTCGAGCAATGTTTTGATCAACCAGCTCATCGCCGGCCATCTCGACATGGTGCTGGGCCGGCCGATCGCCGAGCAGTCCGGAAGCCACTATGTCTATCACGAGATCGGCAATGAGACGTTATTGCCGATCTGCCGGCCCGATCATCCCTTATGTCATCAGGCCGAGCTGACCATCCAGCAGCTGCAAGCGGAGCGATGGGTGCTTCAGGCACGCGGGTCGCGCCTTCGCTCGCGCGTCGAAAGGCTGTTCTATGAGGCGGGTCTGCAACCGCCCGAGCGCGTGGTGAGCACCAATTCGCTGCTGATGACCCTGGCATATGTGACGGGGTCCGATGCCATCAGCATCGTCTCGGAAGCCGTGGCACGGCAGCAGGCCGCCTGCGGCCAGATTGCCATTCTGCCGTTGAGTGTCGCTTTGACAGCCGGGGCCTATGGGCTGATTCTGCCTAGCCAGCGGCCGCCGTCACCGGCGACGGCCACCATGCTGCGACTATTGTTCCCAGATGCACTGACGCCTGTGGGGCTCGCTTAGGCCGGTTCGGCGAAAGTGCCTGGGCTATGAGCGGTCGCGTGCCATTGCGGCGTCCTGTCCTTCTGTGCGGCTGCGAGGGCTGTCTCCACGCCGCTCGCATCGAAATCATTGACATAGACCGGTGACCCCGGCTGTTGCCGCCAGGATTGATCAAGGCCACCAGCATCCACCGGATCGAAGCCGAGCGCATCGATGAGCGTCAAAACCTTGACCTTGGCGGCGTCGTCATCGCCCGCGACCGGCAGCGCAATGCGGCCGGGCGCGCCCTTCGGCTGGCCAAGCTCCAGCAGATGTTTGGCGTAGATGTTGTTGAACGCTTTGATGACCGGATGCCCGATCTGGCTTTCGACCCATCGGCTCTCGACCATGCCTTGCTCGATTCCTTCGATCGCGCCATCGCGTTCACGGGGATAGTAATTGTTGGTATCGATCACAGGCGTGGACGCGGGCACATGCGCGAAAAGGTCCGACGGCAGCGAGGCAACTTGATTCATCGTGATGGTCAAGACGATCAAATCGACCTCACGCACGGCGTCACTGCGCTCGACGGCGATCGCCCCTGTCTCCGCAGCCAAATCGTGGAGCGTGTCCGCACCGCGTGAGTTCGCGATCAACACATGGTGACCGAGTGCCACGAGGCGGTGGGCGAGGGCGCCCCCGATTTGGCCGGCGCCGATGATCCCAATCTTCACGTCTCTTCTCCTATCTATCTGAAAGCCAGCCGAGGTCTAAAGCGCTAGGACTGTGCTTTTAACTTCTGATCCAGCGTGTCAAGCGCACGTTGGAATACATCATCATGCACCATCGGAATCAATCGGACGTCATCATTGGCAGAAGCCGTCCAGTCCGCCGTCCAAACCGCGAAACACTGATCGGACGCCGTCACCGGATGCAGCTGAACACCCGAATGATAATTTAACCAGGGCAGTTCGCTGGCATTGATCTTGTAGCGGAAGGCATGATCGAGGTCAGACATCATGGTCAGTTGCTCTTGCAACTTCCCCTCCCCAAAGCGGAACGCGCGCACGCCGGACACCTTGTCGGAGCGTGCGGCGTCGAGCATGTGCATCTCGGCAATCTCCGGGTGCCACGCATCCATGCCCGCGAAATCGCGCATCTCCGCCCAGACGCGGGCGATCGAGGTATGCAGAACGGAGGAGCAGACGACCTTGGCGGGCCGAAACCCCTGCCAGCGCAGGCTTCCGCTCGGCGCGGCCGCGCCCTTGAGCTGCGCCGCGAGCGCCGACAATCCTGTGGCGAAGACGCCGTTCGACACGATGTCGACATAGACGCCGGTATCCTCCGGCTTTTCGTCGAAGGTGGCGGACCAGCTTGCAAAGGTGCCATCGCCGTTGGTGACGGGCGTGAGTTCGAGGGTCGCGAGATAGTTGGCGACCGGAAATGCCGGCGTCTCGAAATTATAGATCAGCCGATAGCGGCTATCGTCCAGCATCATGAGGCGTTCGCGGGCGGTGGCGCCGTCCGTCAGTGTGAGCATCCTTATGCAGCCGACCGCATCGGCACCCTGACCTTGCTCGATCTCGCTCTTCGCGATGGCGGGGTGCCAGGATGCCAATGCACCAAAGTCGCGGATCGCCGCCCAAACGGCTTCCACCGGCGCTTCAATGATCGCACTCGCATATGCATGGGCCATGGCGGCAATCGTCCCTTATGTCAGCGTGTAATGGTTTTGAAGCGGCGGGTTTGCTCGATCAAGGCAGTCTCGCTCGGCAGACGCTCCATGCTGGAAGCGCCGTAGAAGCCGTGGCAATCCGGACAGCAGGACAGGATATATTGCGCATCGTCGGGTTCGGCGATGGGGCCGCCATGGCAGAGCACAATGATGTCGGGCCGCACGCGGCGCCCGGCCTCGGCAATGGCGTTGATGCGTGCGGCGCAATCATCCAGCGTCATGGCGGTGGTCGCGCCGATCGAGCCGCCTGTCGTCAGACCCATATGCGCGACCAGGATATCGGCCCCGGCCTCCGCCATAGCCACGGCGTCATCGGGGTTGAAGACGTAAGGCGTCGTCAGCAGATCCTTGACATGCGCGAGGCGGATCATCTCCACCTCCAGCCCATAGCCCATGCCGGTTTCCTCCAGCGAGATGCGGAAGGTGCCGTCAATCAACCCGACGGTAGGAAAGTTCTGCACGCCGGAAAAGCCGAGGGCGCCGAGCGTGTCGAGGAAATGGTCGAAATGGCAGAACGGGTCGGTGCCATTCACGCCCGCGAGCACAGGTGTGTGGTGGACGACGGGCAAGACTTCCCGCGCCATCTCGACCACGATGTCATTCGCATTCCCATAAGCGAGCATGCCCGCCAGGGATCCGCGACCCGCCATGCGGTAGCGGCCGGAATTATAGATGACGATGAGGTCGATGCCGCCGGCTTCCTCGCATTTGGCGGAAAGGCCGGTCCCGGCACCACCGCCCAGGATCGGTTGGCGGTCGCGCACCATCGCGGCGAACCGCGTCATAATGTCGGCACGGCGCATCCGAGGCATCTTATACGCTCTCCATCACGTCTTGAAATTGCGCCAGCAAATGATCCGCGAAGGCCGGGTCGTTCACCGCTTCGGGCACGCGGATCAGCCGCCGCAGATCCGTCTGGCGCACGGTCCGCTCCAGCGCATCGAACAGGGCCATATCAGCCTCCGGATCATGGAAGGCCATGCCGGGTGAATCCAACAGCGAGACCCCGCCGAGCGGGAGCAGGAAACGCACCGGACCTTCGCAGAGATTGAGGCGTTCGCCGATCCATTGGCCGATCCGCCGATTTTCGTCCGGCGTCGTCCGCATCAGCGTGACCTGCGAATTATGGACATAGAGGTTACGGTCTTTGTACTGCGACGGCACCGTGTTCAGCGCGCCGAAATTGACCATGTCGAGTGCACCGCAGGACCCCACATAGGGCAGGCCCGTCCGTGCCACAGCGCCGAAGCGATCCTCCGTGCAGGGAAATACCCCGCCCATCAGAAGATCGCAGACCTCGGTCGTCGTGACGTCGATCACCGCCGCGAGCAGGCCCGAATCCACCAGCTTTTCCATGGATTGGCCGCCCGTGCCGGTGGCGTGGAAGACCAGGCAATCGTACCGGTCCTCCATCAGCGACACGAGTTGGTTCACGCAAGGCGTGGTCACGCCGAACATCGTGATGCCGACGGGCAACTTCTCCGAGGCCGTAGGTGGCGGCGGCGATGCCTCTGCCATGCCTGCCATGGCATGGGCGGCATTGGCCAGCACAAGACGCGAAATGCGGTTCAGTCCGGCGAGATCGGTCACTGAATACATCATCGCGATATCGCTGCCCCCGACATAGGGGGCGACGTTGCTGGAGGCGACGGTCGAGACCAGCAGCTTCGGCACCCCGATGGACAGCGCCCGCATCGCCGGGGCGATCAGGGCCGTGCCGCCAGAACCGCCCAGGCCGATGACGCCGCCGATATCCTGGCGGGAGGTCAGGAACCGCTCCAGCGCCACCGCCATCGCGGTGATGGAACGGCCACGGTCGCCCGTAAACACGGCCTGGGGGCCATCCGGGTGGTAGCTCGCGACCTCCCCAGCCTCGATATCGGCACCCGACCCATGCGCATAGGTCGAGACGTCGATGACGGCGGCGGCGATGCCCCGGTCATGGATAAGGGTGCGGACATAGTCCAGTTCCGCCCCCTTGGTGTCGGCGGTTCCCACGACATAGATGCGCTTATCGGCCATCGGTTGACTCCCTCACGCGGCGGCCCCGACCATGGTGCCAGCCCCTAGATACCGTTTTTGCAAATCGGCGTTGGTCGCCAGATCCCGCGCCTCGGTCTCGATCGCGATGCGGCCGTTGACCATGATCAGCACGCGGTCCGCGACCGCTGTTGCGACGGCAAGATTTTGCTCCACCAGCAGCATGGCGATGCCTTCCGCCGCGAGATGGCGAAACACCTCGATCAGATGGTCCACGATCACCGGCGCCAGCCCTTCCGTCGGCTCATCCATGACCAGCAGAACCGGATTGAGCAGAAGCGCGCGCGCCACCGCCAGCATCTGCTGCTCGCCGCCGGAAAGCTCAGCACCGCCATTGCGGCGACGCTCAGCCAGACGCGGGAAGGTCGCGTAGACACGCTCGATCGTCCATCCGCCGGCACCGCTCGCCACCATGCGCAGGTGTTCATGCACCGACAGGGACGAGAACACGCGGCGGCCCTGGGGCACATAGCCAATGCCCGCACGGGCGACGCGGAAGGGGCGCAGACCGCCGATCTGCCGCCCGCCAAGTTGGATGCTGCCGCCGCGCAAAGGCAGAAGCCCCATGATGGCCTCGCAAAGCGTCGACTTCCCCATGCCGTTCCGCCCGACCAAGGCGAGCGGCGCCTTACCGACCGTAAGGGACACGCCCTGCAGGATGGGGCTGGCGCCACGGCTGACCTGGAGATCTTGAATGACGAGGATGGGATCAGGTTCCATGCTTGCCCATGTAGATATCATGGACGCGTGCATCGGCCGCGATTTCGCGCGGCGTGCCTTCGGTGACCACCGCGCCATTATGCATCACCGTCACGCGGTCCACGGATTGCAGCGCCACGTCCATATCATGCTCGATCATCACCAGAGTGAGCGACCGTGGCAGGTCGCGCAGCAGGTCGATCAAGCGATGCCGCTCGGCGAGCGATAGGCCGGCCGCAGGCTCATCCAGCAACAGCAAGCGCGGCGAGCCCGCCGTCGCCATGCCGAGTTCAAGCTGGCGGGCCTCCCCGTGGGACAGCGCACCCGCCTTGATGTGACGCATCCGCTCCAACCCGACGCGCTCGGCCAATCGGTCGGCGGCGTGCATTTCGGGGCAGTGCGCGGCGCGGCGCCACGAAAACCGCCGGTCGCCAAGGCCGCGCTCGGCCAGGAACAGACATTCCCGCACGGTGAGGCCGGCGAAGACCAGTGATGTCTGGTAGGTGCGCCGCATCCCCAACCGGATGCGGCGCTGCGTGGGCAGACGCGTGACGTCTTGGCCGAACATGCGAATCTGCCCGGTGCTCGGCGGAAGATCGCCGGCGATGACGTTGAACAACGTCGTCTTTCCGGCGCCATTCGCGCCGAGAAGCGCACGCCGCTCCCCCGCCGCCACGGAGAGTGTCATCGGTAACACGGCGCGCACAGCGCCGAAGCGCCGCGACACCGTCTCCAGCAGCAGCGCTGGAGGCGCCGGTTCCATGGGGCGGGTCGCACTCATGGGCAGGACGGGTTGTCGCGGGTCGGCAGCCCGAGCTTGAGATAGGCGGCTTCGCCGAGCCCGAGGAATTGATCCACACCCTCGAACTTCTGGACCGGGCTCGTCGTCAGATCGCCATTCTTCTCGACGATCTCATTGACGAAGATGGTGGCCGTGGCCTGGCGGTTCTTGTTGATGAACACCGGCCCGGTCGGTGTGTCGAAGCGCAGCTTGTCCAAGGCCGCGCGATACTTGACGCCGCCATCCGACAGATCGCCGTCCACGGCCTGGATGCCGAGCAAAGCTGCCTTGGTGCTGACGTAGTAGTTGAAGCAGAACAGCGAGGGTGACGGCAGGCCGGTCGGGAATTGCTTCCTGTAGGACGCGACGAAACTCTGCCAGGCGGGGCTGGGGTCGTTGTCCGAAATTGGGCCGGAGGACAGCACACCGGGCAGATGCGCCCGCACCGGTCCCTTTGCGGCGAGCACGGTCTGATCCACGGCGATCGAGCCGCCGATCATCGGCACGTCGCCGCCCGCCTGGGTATATTGGCTGAGGAAGTTGACCGCGTCGGATCCCCCGAGCACGACGAAGATCGCGTCCACATCGCCCTTTTCGGGAAGCTGGGCGATGACGGAACTGTAGTCCTTGGTGCCCAGCGGCACGAAGAACTTGTGGGTGACGCGGCCACCATCGGCGCAGTAGGTGCCCATCAGTCCGAAGATCTGCGCATAGGGGAAGGAATAATCCTCAGAGACTAGAACGATCCGGGTCCAGCCCTTGGTCTTCTTGATGTAGTTGCCGAGGGCTGCGGTCCATTGCGCGCCATCCGTATTGAACCGGTAGAAATTCGGCGAGGGATCGACCAGCGTTGTCTCGACCGCCGCCGACGAGCCGTTGAAGAAGGTCACATGCGGAACGGTCTTGGCATAGTCCTTGATGCGGATGCCTTCGCTGCCCGACAGCGGACCCACGAATAGCTCCACCTTGTCCTGATCGACCAGACGGCGGGCGGAGGCGAGGGCGACATCCGGATTGCCGTCCGAGGAGGCGCGCGAGAAGGCGATTGTGCGGCCCGCGACGGTGGGGCCGAATTCGGCCAGCGCCATTTCAATGCCACGGAAGGAATCCTTGCCGGGCTCGGCAAACGGCCCTTCCAGCGTCGCGAGGCCGCCGATGCGCAGCGGCTCCGCGGCTCTGGCACGCCGGATGCCTCCAGCGGTCAATCCGGTGACCACGGCGGAGGCCGTGACCAGTCCAAAATCGCGTCTATTGAGCATGGTGGTTCTCTCCCGTTGATTGGCCGTCCGCTTCGAACGTCGGACGGGTTGCTGGCAGCGACGTGGGCGCTTCGGTGCCACGCGTCGTGACATCTCTGTGGCCCGACAAGGGCTGCCGCCCCGGGGCGATACGATGAAGAGCGCTGCGCCCGATCCCCAGCACGCCATCGGGTGAGAACACGACGACGGCCACGAAGATCACACCGATGACGGTGTTGAAGCGCTCGGGCGGCACCAGGTAGATGGCGAAGCTTTGCACGACCGTGAACAGGAAGGCGCCGAGGAAGGCGCCTTCCGGCCCCAGCATGCCGCCCAGGACCGATGCCATCAGCACGTCCAGCGTTGGCGTGATGGCGATCGAGCCCGGTGAGATGGAGCCATTGAGCCAGACATTGAGGATGCCGCCGACACCGGCGATGAACCCGGCGAGACCGAAGGCCGCGATGCGGGGCAGCGCGAGCGGATAGCCCAGTGCGCGCAGCCTGCGTCCATTGTCGCGCGCGGCTTGCAGCGCGAGGCCAAACGGTGTGCGCACGACCCAGCGCACCAGCGCGTAGCACAGCGCGGCGGCGACAAGGCTGACGTAGAAGAAGGGCTTCGGCTGCGCCATGTCGATGCCGAGGACATGCGGCGGCGGGATGCGGGTGAACCCCGTGAAGCCGTTGAACATCGAGTAGTTCTGCAAGGTGAGGTAATAGAAGCCGACAGCGATCGCGAGGGTGATCATCAGCGTGTAGATGCCCTCCGTGCGCACCGCGATGGCCCCCACCACCAAACCCGCCAGTACGGCGAGGCAGAGGGCGATCACCACGGCCACAGGCCATGGCAGCAGCAGGCCCACGCCGCCCATTGGCGCCGTGAAATAGGCCATGGCGTAGCCCGCGATCCCCGCCACCGTCATCTGCGCCAAAGACAGCATGCCGACATAGGCGGACAGGAACACCAGGCTGAGGGCGATGGTGCCGAAGCCCAGCGTGCGGCCACCGACCTGAAGCACCCAGAAGTCGTTGAGCAGAAACGGGTAGACCAGTAGCAGCAGGATTCCGCCCGCGATGAAGATCGGCCGTGCTGTCATGCGCGGCGCCCCATCAAGCCGCGGGGGCGGATCGCCAGAACCGCGACCATGATGAGGAAGGTGAAGGCGACACCATAGGTCGGCGCATAAGCCAGACCGTAAGTCTCGGCCATGCCGACCAGCAGCGCGCCCAGTGCCGCCCCCGGAATGCTGCCCATGCCGCCGACAATGACGACGATGAGGGAGGAGAGGAGGTAGCGCGCGTCTTCACCCGGTGAGACGGAGAGGACCGATCCGCCGATGACGCCGGCGAAGCCTGCCAAGGCGCCCCCAATCGCGAAGACGACGAGAAAGACCAGCGGTACGTTGACGCCCAGAGCCTCCACCATGCGGCGATCATCGACCCCGGCGCGGATCAGGATGCCCAGACGTGTGCGCGTGAGCAGCAGCCACAAGGCGACGCCGACGCAGACGGCAACGGCGACCAGCAGCAGACGCGCCATCGAATAGCGCCGCACGACCAAGAGCGGCACAAAGCCGTTCAAACTGTCGGGCAGGGTCAGTTGATAGGTGGTGCCGCCCCATTGCCACAGCATGAGGTCGGCCAGCACGATGGATATGCCGATGGCGACCAGCGCCTGACGCAGATCCTGACCCTGCATCCAGCTAAAGAAGGCCATTTGCAGAACCGCCCCCAACGCGGCCGCCGCTGCCGCGCCGGCGAGGAGCGCTGCGACCCAGCTTCCGGTGGCGAGCTGCGCTTCATAACCAACGTAAGCGCCGAGGAGATAGAGCGAACCATGCGCCATGTTGACGACGCGCATGAGGCCGAAGATGAGCGTAAACCCGCTCGCCACGGTGAAATAGAGCGAGGCCAGCATGATGCCGTTGAGGCTTTCGATCCAGAACAGCCGCCAATTGATCAGATGGATCAAGGAGATCTCACCCGCATCGCATCCTCCCCTCTCGCGCTTTTTAATCGACGGTCGATGCCGTCGCTGCGCGTTGGGGTGAGTGTTGCAACGCCCGTGCCAGCATCGTGAACCCAAGACAGCGGCTTCAACGCCAGTCGATCATTGCCCAAAACGAGTAACGCGGCCCATAGTTACTCAAAAGAACCCATTGAGGGGTCAATGTTGCGAGGGATGATCGCGTCCGCGCCGGCCAGCTTCTCAGAGGGGTCGGACTTTTTGGTTCTGGCCCCGCATCTGGCCGGCCTATCGGCGGAACTCGGCGATCTCGTCGGCATTCTGCCGATCGGGAGCATCAATCAGACGCTTCTCACACTGGTGAGGACGCCGTCCGCCATTCCCGTCTATGCCGCGATCCTGCCCACCGATCCATTTCTGGGCGGGGACGCGCTGTTTCGCGAATTGGCGGCAAGGGGCGTCAGCGCCGTCGTCAATTTCCCGACCACGGGCCTCGCGCAAGGGGAGTTTCGGCGCGCCCTGGAAACGGCGGCCATGGATCATGGCCACGAACTGCAGATGCTCGGGCGCGCCACGTCCTTCGGCCTGCGTGCGATGGCGACCGTCTTCTCCTACGATCAGGCGATGCAGGCTGTGGCGGAGGGCATCGATCGGCTGCTGCTGCACCCAGGCCTGACGACGGGGGACGCGGACCTCGATCAGCGGCTGGCGGAAGGGGTGGAAACACTTGTGCGGCGCCTCGTCGATGGTGGGCACGGGGACAGCCTGGTGCTCTACCGCCACCCGAGTTTTGGCACGCGATTGGAGGCGGCGGGGCGTCTGGTGCCGGCGCTGCTCGACTGGGGCATCGTGCCGGAGCAGGACCTCAGGTGCTAACGGGACCGCGCCGCAAATCCTTGCCGCCGTGGCTGCGCCGCACCGCCACTAACGGTGATCAAACGGGAAGATTCCTGATCGGGGCCGCGATCGGTGTCGGCATGGTGGCGCGATCTGCCGAGCTAGGTGGTGCGGATTTTCTCATCGCCCTCGCCGTCGGCCGGCTGCGTATCCAGGGCGCGCCGTCAGTCGCCTCGATGCTGCCGACCCATGATGCCAATGCCTGCGTCGCCCAATTCGGGCGCACGGAGATCCTCGGAAAAGTAGCCTTACCAGTGATGTTCGGCGTGTCGGTCTTCGATCCGCGCACGGATCTTCACGCTTTGCTCGATCGTATTCGCGATTGGGGCTTTGCGGGCGTCACCAATTTCCCGACCTCCATCCATCTCGATGATCGCTTCGCCGCAGCACTGAGCCGACAGGGTCTGGGCTTCGGTCGGGAGATCGACCTGATGCGCGCGGCGCGGGCGCGGGGCCTCGGCACCGTTGCTTACGCACGATCGGAGGAGCAGGCGGCGGGCATGGCCGAAGCCGGCGCCGATATGCTGTGCCTCAACTTTGGCTGGAACGCCGGCGGTCAGGCCGGTCTACCCAGCCACCTCGCGCTGGATGATGCAGGGTCGCAGGCCGCGCGCCTGTTCGGCACGCTGCGGCGCAAGCGGCCCGATCTGCTTTGCGTCGTTGAAGGCGGCCCGATCGAAAGCCCGGAAACGGCGGCCGATGTCTGTCGTGCCAGCGCGGCGGACGGCTATATCGGCGGCTCGACGCTGGACCGGATGCCCCTCGAAGCGGCCATCGTCGAGGCGACCTCCGCCTATCGGTCGGTTGCGGCGCTCAGCCGGCGTGTCGAAGCCCTGCAGGATGCCATGCTTGGGGACGGCCGGCGGTTTGGGCTGATCGGGCGGTCGCCGGGCATTCGCCACGTCGTTCGACTGATCGAGCGCTTCGCCCCCACGACCATGACCGTGCTGCTGCTCGGTGCCAATGGCACGGGCAAGGAGCTGGTCGCCCGCGCCCTGCATGCGAGCAGCGGGCGGGCGGGCCGGCCGCTGGTGACCCTCAATTGTGCGGCGCTGCCACGCGATCTCGTTGAAAGCGAAATGTTCGGCCATGAGAAGGGCGCCTTCACGGGGGCCACCCGCGCTCGCCTCGGTCGGTTCGAGGAAGCGGAAGGCGGCTCGCTGTTCCTGGACGAGATCGGCGAGCTGGATATCTCCTCCCAAGCCAAGCTTCTACGTGTGCTGGAGAACGGGGCCTTCGAGCGTGTCGGGTCCAACCAAACGCGGCGGGCGGATGCGCGCATCATTTGCGCCACCAATCGTGACTTGCGGGAGATGGTGGCGACCGGCCGTTTTCGCGAAGACCTCTACTACCGCTTGAACAAGCTCGAAATCACATTGCCGCCGCTGTCTGAGCGGCTGGAGGATGTGCCCGCGCTGGTCGAGCATATTCTCCAGACCTCCGTAGTCGCGCTCAATCCGAGGGTGCGTGCGGTGGACGGCGCGGCCTTGCGCGCGCTGATTGCCCATTCCTGGCCCGGCAATATCCGCGAGCTGCGCAACGCGCTGGAACGGGCGGCGGTGCTGTGCGACAGCGACCGCATCAGCGTCGCGCATCTGCCGCATTTCGAGCCCGCCGTGTCCACCGCGCCGGCCGCCGTTGCGGACCCGCCGCGCGCCGAGGGTGGCGAACGGGATTGGCTGTTGGACGCACTGCGACTGCACCGGTTTCGTCGTGACGAGACGGCGGAGGCCTTGGGGATCGCGCGCAAGACACTGTACAATAAGATGCGGCGGTACAAGCTGCTGTGACCGCAATCTTGCAGGACCAAGACTTGGAGCTGCAACATCGGAAGTTCATTTGGTCACTGGGTCGTCGTGTTCCCAATGCAGTTCGTCTGACGGTGAGGATACCGGAGCGGATGGACGCCGGCCGAACAGCCAAAAGGCGACGAGCATTGGGACAAAAAAAATCGCCAACCGACCTGTCGCGTAAATATGGTCACTGGGCTCACCCGCACCTCCGAGCAAAATCGCGCTCTGGAGAAAGCTTAGTAATATGCAAATAGGGAGTAACGTCACCAAAATAGATACCGGCACGCGTCCGAGTGATACGCGAGACAGTCCTGCGGCTGTGGCGGCGACAGCGACCGGAAGCGCTGCAACAGCGAGCGCAATCACGAACATAACGAGTGGAGCTTCCTCGACCATGTCCCACGAATCTCGAGGTGATCGATTTGGATTATGATGCAGGAAATCTGCATTCACGACAGTTCCAATGTCCCATATGGTCATTGCGATAGTCATGGTTAACACGCCGAGTAGTAAAAAGCGCCAGATCTCGATACCGACGCGCTCGGTGCGACGCATGTGCTACCCCAGGTCCAAGGCGGTCTTAGCGCATCATCAATAGCGCAATCATCCCGCCTGTCACCACAACCCAAGGTAGAGTGCCGCGGCCCTCTACATTTGACGGTGCGCAGAAACGTTACTTGGCTTTCACCGATCTGGTTCCCAGGTCTGCCGTCGGGTGCAACTCGAAACGGGAGACCTTATCATGGTCAATCACCAGACATTCGATTGGATTATGTTCGCGATCCTCGGCATTCCCTTGGCCCTTGGCGTTGTCCAAATTGCCAAGCCAGATTGGTTGGAGCGATTCATCCGCGAGCGGTGACACTAGCGCCACGGGTGCGCGCGACGGTGATTTGCCATCAATCGATCTGAAATTCGCGATAGTCCTTCCTGTCGAAGCCGTGCATTCCAGTCCCAAAGTAGGGAAGGAAGACGTGATGCTTTTGGCGGGCAAGGTTGCTGTTATTTCCGGGTCTGCCGGACCGCGTGGCCTCGGTTTCGCTACAGCGCAGATGTTCGCGGCGCAGGGGGCACACGTCGTGATCCTCGACATCGCGCAGGAGGCGTCTGAGGAAGCTGCCGCGAAGCTCGGGCCCGATCATCGCGGCTTCGCCTGCGACGTGACCAGCCGCGCGGCCTGCGATGCCGCCGCGCAGGCGGCGATCGCGCATTTCGGTACGGTCGATATCCTGATCAACAACGCCGGCATCAGCCAGCCGATTCGCATCATGGATGTGACGGCGGCGGATTATGATGCGGTGCTGAACGTCAATCTGCGCGGCGTGATGTTCCTTAGCCAGGCTTTCATTCCCCATATGAGGGCGAACAAAAGCGGCGTCATCGCCTGCACCTCGTCGGTATCGGCGCAACGGGGCGGCGGCATTTTCGGCGGCCCGCATTACTCCGCGTCGAAAGCGGGTGTGCTCGGCCTCGCCAAGGCGATGGCGCGCGAACTCGGCCCGGACAATATCCGCGTCAATTGCGTCACCCCCGGCCTGATCCCGACAGACCTGACGGGCGACAAGCTGACCGAGGCGATGCGCGCCGATATCGTCAAGGGCATTCCGCTCGGTCGGCTCGGCAAGGTCGAAGACGTGGCCGGGGCATTTCTGTTCCTGGCCTCAGATCTCTCGGCCTATGTCACTGGCGCGACGATCGATGTGAACGGCGGCATGCTCATCCACGGATGAGCATGAGGCGCGTGGTTATTCGGCGGTCCAGCCACCGTCGATAACCACCGCCGAACCCGTCATCAGGGCAGAGGCGTCCGAGGCGAGGAAGACCACGGCGCCCATCAGATCCTCGACCTGACCGACACGGCCGAGTTTGATCTTGTTCAGCACGCTCTCGCGAAATCCAGGAGCCTCAAAGAAGGGCCGGGTGAGGGGGGTTTCGATGAAGGTCGGCCCGATGGAATTGACGCGAATGCCCAACGGGCCGAGGTCAATCGCCATGGCTTTGGTGAGGCCTTCGATCGCATGTTTGGTGGCGCAATAGACCGTGCGATGGTTGCCGCCGACATGGCCCATTTGCGATGACATATGGATGATGGAGCCGGGGCGCGTGGCGTGGGCCAAGCCGCGCGCCACGGCCTGCGACACGAAGAAGGTCGCGCGCAGGTTCAGCGCGGCGACCGCGTCGTAATCCTCGGATGTCACATCAAGGAAATGGGCAGGGCGGTTGCTGCCGGCGTTGTTGACCAGGATGTCGAAGGGCGGCTGCGCGTCGATCAAAGCGGCCACCGCCGCGATGTCAGTGACATCCGCCACCATGCAATCGGCGCGGCCGCCCTCCGCCTGGATGGCCGCTGCGACCTGTGCGATCTCGTCCTGCGTGCGCGAGAGCAGCGTGACATGGGCGCCCGCTTGGGCCAGGGCCGCCGCGCAGGCGACGCCGAGGCCACGGCCCGCACCGGTGACCAGGGCGCGTCGCCCGGTGAGGGCGAAGGACGGCAGGCGCGGCAAGGTCAATGGATTAGCCATCGTCGCTAGATAACGCGTTCGGCGCGCAAGCGCGAGAGCGTGGCGGCATCAAGGCCGAGCAGGCTGGTCAGCACGCTATCCGTATCCGCGCCCAGGCCGCGGCCTGTATGGCGAAACACCGCCGGCGTTTCGGAAAGCCGGGGAATGGCGGCGGGAATGGTCAGCTTGCCGACGCGCGGATCCTCCACCTCCATCAGATTCTCCCGCGCCTTGTACTGGGCATCTTCGAAGATATCTTCGATGGAATAGACCGGGCCACAGGGCACGCCGCCCTTCTGGCAGATGTCGAGAACCTCGGCCTGCGGCAGGGCGCCGATCCAATCCGCGACCACAGCATTCACTTCTGCGCGTCGCTCCACACGGGCGATGGATGTCGCATAGAAGGGAGAAGTTGCCATATCCGCGCGGCCCATGACGGCCGCGAGGCGTTCGAACATCCTGTCATTGGTGCAGGCGACCGCCACCCATTTGCCATCGGCCGTGCGGTAGTGGCTATGGGGCGCGACATTGACCGTATCCGCCCCCATGCGCTGGCGGATGGTGCCGTATTTCGCATAAGCGGGTGCGATTTCATCCAGCAGACGAAAGACGCTTTCGTAAAGACCGATGTCGATGAACTGGCCATCGCCGCCCTGTTCGACATGACGCAGCGCAAGCAGAACGCCGATGGCGCCCCACATGCCGGAGATGTAATCCGCGAGCGAGGTCGAGCCGGGAACGACCGGCGGCCCATCGGCTTCACCCGCGAGATTGCTGAGGCCACCGAAAGCATGTGCGATGCGCGCGAATCCCGGCTCGTTCCGCTTCGGTCCCGTTTGCCCATAGGCACTGACGCGCAGCATGACGAGCTTGGGGTTGATGGCCCGCAGCGCCTCAAACCCGACGCCCCATTTCTCCAAGGTGCCGGGGCGGAAGTTCTCGAGCACGACGTCGGACTGCGCGACGAGCTTGCGAAAGATATCAGCGCCTTCTGGTGTGTTTAGATTCAGCGTAACGGTTTTCTTGTTGCGCGACTCGCTGAGCCAGACGAGCGTGTCACCGCATTCCGTGCGCGTGCCGAAACCGCGCAACGCGTCACCCTCGCCTGGCTGTTCGATCTTGATGACCTCGGCACCGAAGTCACCCAGGATGGTGCCACAGAAGGGCGCCGCGACGAAGGTCGCGATATCGAGCACGCGGATATTGGTCAGCACTGCTTGGTCGGGAAGCAGGTCGCTCAGCAGGGCAGCGGGCGAAGCAAAGGGCGGCACACGGCTGTTGTCGCCTGTTCTTTCGGTCACACGTTTCCCCTAGCACCGACCTGACGGTCCTCTTTGCATAGGCTTTATGGTGCCGGAGGCCATTGATCAAATTTAAATAACATGGCGACTATTCGGTTTAAGTGATTAATGTGGGGCCTATGCAACCCATTATGAACGTCAACCTGAAGCTGTTTCAGGTCTTTCTCCTGGTCGCGGAACACGCCAGCTTCCGCTCGGCCGCCGATCAGGCCCATCGCTCGCAATCCTCCATCAGCACCCAGATCAAGCAGCTTGAGGGCCAGTTGGGCGTTGCTTTGTTCCATCGCACGACCCGGTCTGTGCGACTGACGGCGGAAGGCGAGCAGCTTCTGGACTGTGTCCGCCGCGCCCTGCATGAGGTGGAGGCGGGCCTGAGAAAGATCGCTGAGGCCGTGGATATGCGGCGGGGCTATGTCTCGGTCGGCTGCTCCCCGACGGTCGCGGCCACGCGCCTGCCGATCGTTCTGGCGGCCTTCCGGCACGACTATCCGGACGTGAAGCTGTTCGTGCGCGAACTCACCTCCTCCGACCTGTTCGAGAGCCTGCGCAAGCGCGAAGTGGATTTCGGAATCGCCCCCGTGACGGCGGAGACGGACCTGACCTTCAAGCCGATTCTGAAGGAGGATATCTATGCCCTCGTGCCCCGCCGGCTGTTCCAGACCCTGAAATCGAGCATTCCCCTGGCCGAACTGGTGCAGATGCCGGTGCTGCTGCTCAACCCGGCCACGGCGCTGCGCGCCTTGATCGAGGCGACCGTGTCGGCGCAAGGGCTCACGCTTTCGACCAACTATCAGTTCAGCCAGGTGCAAACCTTGATCGCGGCCGCCACGGCGGGCCTCGGCACGGCGATTCTGCCCAAGATCGCCCTACCCAAAGTGCCGTCCGACGATCTTCAGGTGCTGCGGATCGTCGATCCGCCGATGACGCGGGAGATCGCCATCGTCACCGTCAAAGGCCAATCCCTGTCGCCCGCCGCCACCCGGCTGGTGGCGCTGATCACGCGCTTGATCGATCCCCAGAAGGGACAGGCTACGATCAAGCCGGCGAGCCGGAAACGCGTGACCCATTGATATCAAAAACGGAAGAATGCGGCATATAATAAAAATTGTGCCGTTGATCGACGCAATCTAAGCAGAGAGTGAGTGTCCGAAGCCGTCTGCCGCCATGTGAGCGGCGCAGACGTCTAACGGGCACCTCCAAGAGGGACAGGGCGTAAGGGTTGGATGTTCGACACCATCATCATCGGCGCGGGATCGGCAGGATGCGTCCTCGCCAATCGTCTGACGGAAGACGGAACAACGCGTGTTCTTCTTCTTGAGGCCGGTGGCGCCGATACCAGCCTGTGGCTGAAAATCCCCGCCGGCACGCCCCGACTCTATTCCGATTCCAACGTCAACTGGCGCTATCACACCGCGCCCGAGCCTGGTCTGAATAACCGCAGCATCTATTGCCCGCGCGGCAAGACGCTGGGCGGTAGCAGCGCCATCAATGGTCTTGTGTATATGCGTGGCGCTGCGCGCGATTACGACCTATGGCGGCAAAGCGGCAATGTAGGTTGGTCCTGGGATGACGTGCTGCCCTATTTTCGCAAGAGCGAACAGCAGCAGCGCGGCGCCGATGCCTTCCACGGTGCCGATGGTGCCCTTGCTGTCAGCGATCTTTCCGAGCCGCATGAAGCGTCCCGCGCTTTTGTGAAAGCCGGACAGACGATGGGTCTGCCCTATAACGCGGACTTTAATGGTGCATCGCAAGACGGCATCGGCTTTGTACAATACAATATCAAGAACGGATTGCGGCATTCGGCGGCGACTGCCTTCCTCAAACCGGCACGGTCCCGGCGCAATCTTAATGTCGAGACGCATGCGCTGGTGAAACGCATCATCATCGAGAATGGTCGCGCGACGGGCATCGTGTATCAGCAGGGCGACACCACGCATGAGGTGCGCGCGCGCGAAATTATCCTGTCCGGTGGTGCGATCAATTCCCCGCAAGTGCTGATGCTATCGGGTGTCGGCCCGGCCGATACGCTGATGGCGCTGGGCATTCCGGTGGTGCATGATCTGCCGGGCGTGGGTACCAATCTTCAAGATCACGTCTATGCCCATTACCTGTCACGCGTCGATCCGGCCTATTCGATCAACAAACTCGTTCTGAACGCTGCGAGTGCGCGAACGTCGTGGAAGCTATTGCCGCAAGTGCTGCAATTCGCCTTCAAGCGCACGGGGCTACTGACATCAGCGGCGGCGCAAGTCGTGGCCTTCGCGCGGTCGAATTCGGGTGTCGAGACTCCGGACCTGCAAATTCAGTTTCGTCCCTTCAGCATGATCATCACCAAGGCTGGGCAGTTTGTGGCCGAAAGCCATCCGGCGGTGACGGCATCGGTGAGCTATATCCGGCCACATTCCCGTGGCGCGCTGACGCTCGTCTCCAACAACCCTTTCGCAGCACCCCGCATTCAGTTCAATTACCTGACCGCGCCGGAAGATTGCCGCGCCATGATCGAAGGTGTGCGCATCATCCGTCGCATCTTCGCCGCCTCGCCCTTCGCCGAACATGTCATCCGCGAAGCGACGCCGGGCGTGGACAAACAAACGGACGACGAGCTGCTCGGCTACCTCCGCCAGAACGCGCAGGCGATGTATCACCCGGTCGGGAGTTGCAAGATGGGCCGCGACCCCATGGCCGTGGTGGATGACCGGTTGCGGGTGCATGGCATCGCGGGACTGCGCGTCATCGACGCGTCCATCATGCCGTCCATCATCTCCGGCAATACCAATGCCCCCACCATCATGATTGCCGAAAAAGGCGCGGATATGGTGCGTGAGGATTCCCGCCGGGCGATGGCGGCGTGACTGAGAATAGGACGCGTCCGATGCAAGACTACAAGATGCTCATTGGCGGCGAATGGGTCGATGCCGCCGCTGGTGAGACCTTCGAGTCGATCGATCCCTATACCGGGGAGGTTTGGGCGCGCCTGCCGCGTGGCCGGGCCGAAGACGCCGCGCGTGCGGTTGAAGCGGCGGAGAAAGCGGGACGCGGCGAATGGTCGAAACTCACGGCGACGGCGCGGGGTCACGTGCTGCGGCGCTTCGGGGATGAGATCGCCGCCCATGCGGACCATCTGGCGCGGATCGAGGTGCAGGACAACGGCAAGCTGCTCGCCGAAATGCTCGCCCAAGTGCGCTATGTGCCGCAGTGGTTCTACTATTTTGCGGGGCTGGCCGATAAGCTGGAAGGCGCCGTCATCCCAATCGACAAGGCGAATACCTTCAACTTTACGCGCCATGAGCCGCTTGGTGTGTGTATCGCCATCACCGCCTGGAATTCACCGCTTCTGCTCGCGGCCTATAAGCTGGCGCCCGGTCTCGCGGCCGGCAATACCTTCGTGCTCAAGCCGTCCGAATTCACCTCTGCCTCCGCGCTCGAAATGGGTCGGCTGGCCGAGAAGGCGGGGCTGCCGCCCGGGGTACTCAATATCGTCACCGGCTTCGGCGCCGAAGTTGGCGAACCGCTGGTCACGCATCCCAAGGTTGCGAAGATTGCCTTCACCGGCAGCGAAATGGGCGGGCAGCGCGTGTATGAAGCGGCGGCGCGCGGCCTGAAGCGTGTCACGCTGGAACTGGGTGGCAAGTCCCCCAATATCGTCTTCGACGACGCCAATCTCGATAATGCCGTCAAGGGTGTGATCTCGGGCATTCTATCTGCGACGGGCCAGACCTGTGTCGCCGGCTCACGCTTGCTGGTGCAGCGCAGCATTCATGACGCCTTCCTGGAGCGCGTGATTGCCTTTGCCAAGACGGCCAAGATCGGCAACCCGATGCTGGCGGGAACGCAAATCGGTCCCGTCACCACGCGGCCGCAATACGAGAAGATTCTGCATTACATCGATGTCGCGAAGAACGAAGGCGCACGCTGCGTCTTGGGTGGCGGGCCGGCCCCGCATCCCGAAGGCGGTAAGGGCCTGTTCGTGCAACCCACCATCTTCGCCGATGTGCGCAACGACATGCGCATCGCGCAGGAGGAGGTCTTCGGTCCCGTTCTGTCCGTGATCCCCTTCGAGGATGAGGCCGAAGCGCTCGCCATTGCCAATGACAGCATCTACGGCCTCGCGGCCGGTGTTTGGACGCAGAACACCAACCGCGTCTTGCGTATGTCGGCGGGGCTCAAGACCGGCATGGTCTGGGTCAATATGTATCGCGCCGTCAGCTATATGTCCCCCTTCGGCGGCACCAAGCGGTCGGGCGTCGGATCCGAAAACGGCATGTCCGCGATCATGGATTACGTGCAGACCAAAAGCGTCTGGATCAGCACGGCGGAAGAAACGCCCGATCCCTTCGTGCTCGGCTGATGGCCATGGTGCGCGCATGGCCGGTTCGCGGTCGCTTCCTGGAGGATTTCGTGGTGGGTGATCACTACGAACATTGGCCGGGCCGCACCGTGACGGAGGCGGACAATATCCAGTTCAGCCTGCTGACGATGAACCGGCATCCGCTGCATTGCGACGCCAATTTCGCGGCGGCATCCGAATTCGGCAAGCCGCTGGTCAATAGTGGCCTGACGATCGCCATCGTTCTCGGCATGACGGTCGATGACGTCAGTCTGAATGCCATCGCCAATCTCGGCTGGAAGGATGTGGTGCTGAGCGCGCCGGTCTTTCCGGGGGATACGATCTATGCGCGGTCGGATGTGACGGGGGTGCGCCACAGCCGGTCCCGCCCCGGTCAGGGCATCGTCACCACCCGCACCGAGGGCTTCAAGCAATGCGGCACGGTGTTCATGACCTTCCATCGGTCCTGCCTGGTGCCGCAACGCGTTGACGTGCCGACCGCATGAGCAGCACCTGGCTCTCCGGCACCCGGGTGATCGAGAGTTCGGCCTTCATCGCCGCGCCGCTCTGTGGATTGACGCTGGCGCAATATGGCGCGGATGTCATTCGCTTCGATCTGATCGGCGGCGGCATCGATTACAACCGTCTGCCGACGATGCCAGGTGGCCGCAGCCTTTATTGGACCAGCCTGAACAAGGGCAAGCGGTCCATCGCCATCGATATCCGCAAGCCCGGCGGGAAGGAGCTGCTGCGCGCCTTGGTGACCGCGCCGGGCCCCGAAGGCGGCGTGCTGCTGACCAATGTGCCCACAGCCTTCCTGGCCCATGCATCCCTTGCCGCCGAGCGGCCTGATCTCATCAGCTGCACCATCGAAGGCAATGCCGATGGTTCGACGGCCGTGGATTACACGGTGCAGTCCGCGACCGGCTATCCGATGATGACAGGCCATGCCTCGGCCGATAGCCCCGTCAACAGCCCCGTGCCGACCTGGGATATCGCCTGCGCCTATCAGGCAGCGTTCGGGATCATGGCGGCGGTGTCGCGGCGTCGGCAGAGCGGCCAGGGCGCGGCGCTGCGGCTTGCCCTGTCGGATGTCGCGTTCGGCGTCATGTCGCATCTCGGCGTGCTCACCGAAGTTGAGGTCTTGGCCACTGAGCGTCAGGCCATCGGCAATCATATCTACGGTGCCTTCGGGCGGGACTTCGCAACCCAGGATGGCAAGCGCGTCATGGTGGCGGCAGTGTCCACGCGCCAATGGCAATCGCTGGTTGTCGCCTGCGCATTGACGGCGACCATCGCGGCGATCGAGACGGCGCTTGGAGTCGATTACTTGCGCGACGCCGACCGGTTCGCGGGCCGAGACCTGATCGCGAGCCTGGTCGCGAAATGGATCGGCGATCATACCTTGGCGCAGGTGGGCCTCGCCTTCGACGCTGCCACCGTCTGCTGGGGTCTCTATCAGTCCGTGCGAGACTTGTCGGAAACCGACGCGCGCGTGTCGCTCGCCAATCCGATGTTTTCCGAAATCGAAACTGCTGGCATCGGGCGCCACCGGGCGGCCGGCGCCGCAATCCGCTTCGCGGAGGAAGGCCGCGTCACGCCAGCGCCAGCGCCTTTGCTGGGTCAGCATACCGATGAAATCTTGAGCGAGGTCTTGCGGCTTTCCGCTGCGGCAATCGGCGTGCTGCACGACAGCGGCATCGTCGCCGGGCCGCAGGCCGATCCACTGATGACAGCAAACGATGGCTTCGGACGGCGGGTGACGGAAAGCATGCTTGTAAAATAGGGCGACCAGGACGTATCAAGTGACAAACGCGACTGACAAAAGTCGTCGCATAAGACAATTGGGGGACGGGACCATGGCTGAGACACTTCCACGATTCGGCGTATCGCGGCCCGAGATGTTGAAGCGCGTGGCGCGGTTCGCGGATCTTGAAGGCTCTGACGGCGGCCTGCCCGACAGCCGCCACCCCAGCGCCGAACGGCGCCTGTACAATGTCATCGGCTTTCAGCCACCCGCCAATTCCGGCGGCGCCGTGACATCCCCGGTGGGGGACCTCGCCGCGCGTTTGGCCGCCATCAAGATCTCTGAGGGTTTCAACCTCGGCTATTGCCGCGCCACGCCGGGGCGCGGCCCGATGATGCACAACCACGACACGAATGAGACGTTCATCGCCATGACTGGAACATGGCGCTGTAGCTGGGAGAATGAGACGTCGGGTGTCGAGCATGTCGATCTCGCCCCGCTCGATGTGATCTCCTTCCCGCCCGGTGTCGCGCGGCGTTTCGAGAATGTCACGGCAGGCGACCCGGATGCGGAATCAATCCTCATGTTCGTCATCGCCGGCGATGCGCCGCGCGCCGAATTCACCGACGAAGTAATGAAGCAATTGGAAGCGGATGGCGTGCTGACGCCGCGTCCGGGCTGATGCGATGGGCATGACGGACACCACGCCGGGCGGCACGCCCTATTTGCGGGCGGAGGGGCTGACGAAGGCCTACGGCGCGACCGTGGCTTTGGCGCATGTCACGATCGATGTCCTGCCGGGGGAAATCCATGCCCTGTTGGGGGAGAACGGCGCGGGCAAGTCCACGCTCGTGAAGATCCTCAGCGGCATCGTGGTGCCGGATCGCGGCACCTTGGAAGTCTGCGGCCAACCCTTCGCGCCGGGTAGCCTGCTCGGTGCGCGCAAATCCGGCGTCTCCACCGCCTTCCAGGAACTCAGTCTGCTGCCCAACCTGAGCGTCGCGACCAATCTGATGCTGCCGCATTTGCTGAAGGGGTTCGGGGGCATCGCATCCCGTCGCCGCAATGAGCAGGCGGCGGATGCGCTGCTGCGCGAGTTCGATATCACCACGGTCGATCCTCGCAGCCTCGTGGCCGATCTTTCGCTGGCCGAGAAGCAGCGCGTCGAAATCGTCCGCGCGCTCAGCCATCGCCCGAAGCTGCTGGTGCTGGATGAGCCGACGGCGGCCCTGGCCGAGCCGGGCTGGCTGTTCGACATCGTGGAGCGGCTGACGGCGCAGGGCACGGCCATCCTCTATATCTCCCACCGCCTGGCCGAGGTACGTCGCCTGTGCCGGCGCGGCACCGTGCTGCGCAACGGCCGCTCGATCGCGACCGTCGGCCTGACCGAGACGGCCGATACCGAAATCTTCCGCATGATGGTCGGTACCTCCCAGGATGAGACGCGCCACAATATCACTGCCCGAGCAGCCACACGGCCGAGACTGTCGGTGCGCGGCCTGACCGGACGCGGCGTCCATGACGCGACCTTTGACGTCGGTGAGGGCGAAATCCTCGGCGTCGCCGCGCTGGAGGGCCAAGGCCAGCGCCCGCTGTTTCGCATGCTCGCGGGGCTGGAGCCCATCGCCCTTGGTGATGTCACCATCGAAGGCAAGCCGGCCACGCTGCGGTCGGCCTCCGCCGCGCTCGGATCGGGCATTGGTTTCCTGCCGGAGGAGCGCAAGACCGAAGGCATCTTCCTTGGCCTGAAGACCGCCACCAATATCTCCTTGCCGATCCTCAATCGCGTGCGGCGTGGCGGGCTGATCGATCGCCGCAAGGAGGCCGATGCCGTGGCTGCCGTCAGCCAGCGCGTTGACCTGGCACGGCGCTACCAGGGCATGCGGATCGCGGCCCTGTCGGGTGGCAACCAGCAGAAGGCCTTGCTCGCCCGCGTTCTCGTCTCCGGCGCCCGCAACCTGGTGCTGTTCGACCCCACACGCGGCGTCGATGTCGGGACGAAACAGGTGATCTACGGTGCCATCCGTGACTTCGTGGCCGAGGGCGGCTGCGCTTTGGTCTATTCCACGGAACTCGCCGAACTCGTTCACCTCACGCATCGCTGCCTGGTGGTCTATGGCGGTCGCATCGTGGGGGAATTGTCGGGCGCGGCTCTGACCGAGGATCGGTTGGTGAGCCTCGCCACCGGCCACGGAGCCCTTGCGGCATGAGCGCGACAGTGAACCGGCGGCGCCTGCCCGTGGTGGGGCAGCTTCTCGGCAACGGTACCGCCATGGTGATCGCGATCTATGTCCTGCTGTTGATCATCTACGCCCTGTCGCAGAACGACGCCTTATCGATGACGCAGTTCAGCGACCAGTTAAACAACGGTCTGCCGCTCGCGCTGGCGGCGGCGGGCGGCACGCTGGTGGTGCTGATGCGCGGCTTCGACCTATCGGTGGCGGGTGTCATCGCGCTGACGGATGTGCTGACCGCGACCCAGGCCACGGACGGCCCGATGGGCGCCCTCGTCATGATGCTCATCGTGGTGGGCGTCGGCCTTCTTGTGGGGGCGGTGAACGGGTTCCTGGTCGCCTATGTCGGCCTGCAATCCATCGCCTGCACCTTGGCGACCATGATCGTCTGTAGCGGTGCGGCCTTGCTGATCCTGGATGCGCCGGGCGGGGATGTTCCGGAGTTCATCAGCGACAATTTGACCGGTTCGGTGGGCGGCATTCCTGTGCCCCTGATCATCGTGCTGGTGGTGCTATGCGGCTGGGCCGCTCTAAAGCGCACCAATTGGGGCGTCGGCCTTTATGCCGTCGGCGCGGATGAGACGGCGGCGCAGCTTGCCGGCGTGCGCGTCCGCCGCGTCAAGTTCCTGGCCTATTGCCTGGCGGGTGGCCTGTATGGCCTCGCCGGCATGATGCTGACGGCCGTGACATCCAATGGCGATCCCGGTGCTGGCACGAGCTATCTGCTGCTCGTTTTCGCCGCCATCGCCATCGGCGGCACCACCTTCACCGGCGGCCGTGGTGGGCTTTTGGGATCGATGATCGGTGCCGCGACGCTCATGCTGTTGCAGAAGGTGCTGTTTTCCGTGGGCGTCTCCTCCTTCTTCACTGGCATCGGTCAGGGCCTGATCATGATCGCCGCCGTTCTGATCGCGGCCTCCTCGGCCCGCATCAGCCGGAGGATGGCGGCATGAGCGCATCCAAGGGAACGCCGCTGGACGCCGGCGCCGATACGCGTGGTCGCGGTCGCGCCATCGGCGGGGAGGTGCTGACGCCCTTGGTGCTGTTCGGCCTCACCATCCTCATGGTGCTGGCGTCGCGCTGGATCAGCCCCAGCCTCGGCGGACTGCATCAGGTCGCGGCCATCATCGTGCTGTCGACCTTCCTGATGGTCGTGGCCTTCGGCCAGCAGATGGTGGTGCTGATCGGCGGCCTTGATCTGTCAGTGCCGTCAATGCTCACGCTGGGTGGCATTCTCACCTTCGGCTGGATCGGGCCGTCCGGTCTGTCCGTCATCTGGGTCTTGCTCGCCGTGCTGATCGTAACGGGCCTGATCGGCGCCTTGAGCGGCGTGGGCGTGGCCCTGCTGCGCATTCCGCCCTTCATCATGACCCTCGCGATGGGAATCATCGTCTATAGCGGTTCGCTCGGCCTCACGGCCGGCACGCCGCGCGGCCATGCTTCAGTGCTGCTCGGCGATTTGTTTTCGGGCCGCATCCTGGGCCTTCCGCCCATCATTTACGGGATGATTGTGCTGGTCGTGCTCGGCACCATCCTGCAATCCTACACCCCCTTCGGCCGCAGGCTGTATGCCCTGGGCACCAGCCCGGCGGCGGCGCATGTGGCCGGGTTGGCGGTGAACCGGCTGACCATCGCGACCTATGCGATCAGCGCCGCCTCGGCGGGCTTCGCAGGCTTCCTGCTGGTGGGTTATGCCGGCGGCGCCACGTTGGTCATGGGCCAGTCCTATCTGCTGCCCTCCATCGCGGCCATTGTCGTCGGCGGAACGTCTATCCTGGGCGGGCGGGGCAACTACATCAGCGCGGTCGCGGCCGCGCTGCTTCTCACTACCTTTTCCACCATCATTTCCTCGGTGCAGATTCTCGAAGGCTGGCGGACGATCATCTACGGATTGGTCATTCTGCTCGCCATTGCCGCGTTGCGGGAAGATTTGCCGATGTGGATCGGGCGCGGCCTGCGCCGGCCCGCGCGACCTCCCACGGCACCAGCTGTTGCCCAAACAACAAAATAATCAAAAGCAAAGGGAAGACGATGTTCAAGACGAAAAGCATGAGGAAGGCCGCGTTGGGCCTTCTGGCTGGAACCGGCCTTGTACTAGCAGGCCTGGGTGGCGCCGCGCATGCAGCCGACGCGCCGAAGAAATACAAGATCTATCTCAGCCTCAGCTACAGCGGCAATGCGTGGCAGAGCGAGGCGGCCAATGTCGTCAAGGCACTCGCCGCGACGCCGCCCTATGACAAGCTCGTCGATCTGAAGGAAGTCATCTCCGGGACCGACGTACAGGCCCAGATCTCGGCCTATGAGAGCATGATCGCCGATGGCGCCAACGGCATCATCAGCTTCCCCATCTCCTCCAGCGGTCTCAACAAGGCGATTCGTCGCGCTTGCAAGAAGGACGTTCTGGTCTGGGTCTATGACGGCATGGTCACCGAACCCTGCGCCTATAGCGTGAGCTACCTGCCGGGCGGCTTCGGGGAGAACACGGCCCAGGCACTGGTCAATATCCTCAAGGGCAAAGGAAATATCTTCCTCAGCCGGGGCGTCGCCGGCAACATGGTCGATAAGCGCCACTATGACGGCGCCATGAGCGTCTTCAAGAAATACCCCGATATCCATGTCGTCGCCGAATATTACGGCATGTGGGATGACCAGACGACGCAGCTGGAGACGGCGAAAGCCCTGGCCGCCCATCCCGATGTCGATGGCATCTGGGCGCAGGCCGGCGAAGATGGCGCCATCAAGGCGCTGATGGCTTCCGGCCGGCAGAAGCTGGTCGCCCTCACGGGTGAGAATTCCAACGGCTTCCGTCTGGCGCTCGCCAACCCTGATTTGCAGAAGCGCGGCTTCGCCGGTGTGTCCTCGGGTTCCCCGCCGAATTCCTCTGGCGTCGCCTTCAAGTTCATGATGGAGCAGTTGGTGAATGGCCGGAAACTGCCCTTCCACAATGTGCTGTATCCGCTGCCCTGGGTGCCCGCCGACAAGGTGAAGCTCTGCGCGGGCGATAAGATGGAGAACGGCTGCAACGCTTTCCCGCCGGGCAAGGTGCCGGATAGCTTCGTGACCGAAATCTTCAACCCGACCCTGACCCCGGAACTGTCGATCGCCTCCGCGCTCGAAGGCAAGCCGACCCCCGGCGCCACCATCCAGCCGCTGCCCGCAAACGACTACTTCAAGGGCGCGCCGAACGTTCCCGGCATCGACTGCAACCATTGCGAGGGCCCTGCCAATCCCTATCCGCTGACGAAGGTGACACCCTTCAACGCGAACTGATTGGCGCTGACCAAGCACAGATGGCACGCCGAGGCTTTGGCCTCGGCGTGCCACGACCATTTGCGGAAAGTCCCATCATGATCTCCCTTCAAGGCCAGGTTGCCATCATTACGGGCGGTGCTTCGCCGCGTGGCATCGGCCTCGCGACCGCGCGCGCCGTGGTCGCGGTGGGCGGCAAGGTGGCCATCATCGATCTCCATCAGGATCAGAGCGAAGCCGCTGCGCGGAGCCTGGGCGACGGCAACCGGGGGTATGGCTGTGACGTGGGTGACCGCGTGGCAGCGACGGCGACCGTGCAAGCAATCCTGGCCGATTTCGGGCGTATCGACAGTCTGATGACCTTCGCTGGCATCAGCCGATCCACCAAGTTGGCCGATATTACCCAGGACGAATACGACGCGGTCATGCGCGTCAATCTCGGTGGCACCATGAACATGTGCCAGGCCGTGGCACCGGCGATGACGCAAGCGGGCAGGGGCTCGATCATTTGCATCGGGTCGATTGCGGCGCAACGCGGCGGCGGCGTGTTCGCCACCTCCCATTATGCCGCCTCCAAAGGCGGCGTGCAGAGCCTGGCCAAGGCGCTGGCGCGCGAATTGGGGCCTGCGGGCATACGGGCCAATGCCATCGCACCGGGCCTGATCGACACGGACATCTTCGAGGGCGCGCTGACCGAGGACAAGAAGCAGGCCATCATCGCCACCATCCCCATCGGCCGGATTGGGCAACCGGAAGACGTGGCGCAGCTCGCCGTCTTTCTGGCCTCGGATTGCGCCTCCTACATCACCGGCACCGTCATCGATGTGAATGGTGGCGGACACATCCATTGACGATCAGGACAGGGGACCCACGCCGATGATCCGCACTCTCAAGACAGGCGCCAGCGAGCAGGAGACGAAAGACTCCGACCGCAAGACGCGCCAGACCGTTGAAGCCATTCTGGACGATGTCGCGACGCGCGGTGACGCGGCGGTGCGCGATCTGTCGATCCGATTCGACAAATGGGAGCCGCAAGCCTTTCGTCTGACAGCGGAAGAGATCCAAGCGCTCATCGACGGCCTGCCGCCACAGGTGATCGAGGACATTACCTTCGCCCAGGCGCAGATCCGGCGTTTCGCCGAGGCGCAGCGCGCCACAATGACGGAGCTGGAGATCGAGACGCTGCCCGGCATTCGCCTCGGTCATCGGCTGATCCCGGTGGCGAGCGTCGGCTGCTATATTCCGGGCGGGCGTTACCCGATGGTCGCCTCCGCCCATATGAGCATCCTCACCGCCAAGGTCGCGGGCGTGAAGCGCGTCATTGGGTGCACGCCGCCGTTGAATGGCCGCGCACCCGCCGCGACGATCGCCGCCATGTCCCTTGCCGGGGCCGATGAAATCTATGTTCTGGGTGGCATCCAGGCGGTGGCTGCCATGGCACTGGGCACCGAGACGATCCAGGGCGTGGATATGCTGGTTGGCCCCGGCAATGCCTTCGTGGCGGAGGCCAAGCGCCAGCTTTATGGCCGCGTCGGTATCGACCTTTTCGCGGGACCCACCGAGACCCTGGTCATTGCCGATGAAACGTCGGATGTCGAGATTTGCGCGACGGATCTTCTGGGTCAGGCGGAGCACGGTCCGACCTCACCTTCCATCCTGCTGACCAGTTCCGCCAAGATCGCCGAGGGCATCGAAGACGAAATCCAACGGCAGCTTGAACGTCTGCCGACGGCGGATGTCGCCTCCGTCGCCTGGCGCGACCATGGCCAGGTTATTCTGGTCGATACCGATGAGGAGTTGCTGTCGGAAGCGGAGCGGATTGCCTCGGAGCATGTCGAAGTGCTGACGCGCGATCCGCGTTGGTTCCTGGAGCGGATGACGAATTTCGGCGCGCTGTTCCTTGGGCCACGCACCAATGTGGCATTCGGTGACAAGGTCATCGGCACCAACCACACGCTGCCGACCAAGAAGGCCGCGCGCTATACGGGTGGTCTGTGGGTTGGCAAGTTCATCAAGACCGTGACCTATCAGGAAGTCACGACGGATGCGGCGAGTGCCATGATCGGTGAATATGGCTCGCGTCTCTGCGCCATCGAGAATTTCGCCGGCCACAAGGAACAGGCCGACCTGCGTGTCCGTCGTTACGGTGGTCGCAATGCGCCTTGATCCCGCATCGGCGCGCCGGATCGCCGATGGCGGCCATGTGCCGCTCGGCGCGGCGGCCGATCTCAGCGCGGTCGCTATGGATGACCTCGATGACGTGACAATCGCCTATGTTCTGGCGGCGCGCGCGCCCTTCGATGCCTTGCGGCGATCCTCCGCCCAGCTCGCGGGTTTGCTTCTGCTTGCGGCGATCGGCAGCCGCGAAGGGCAGGACCTTCCGATGCTCGACCTCGCGGTCGCGGCCCATGCCGAGGCCACCGAGGCTTTGCGTGGTCTGACGCCGCCGCCGCGCGGCGCCCATCATCATCGCCACCTGCTGCTGGCGGCATCGACGCTCGGTGGTGCCCTGGCTGCCGCCAAGTGCCGCCTCGCATCCGATGGCGATGTCGTGGCGCGCTTGAACAATGAGGCGATCGCGCATCTGCGCTGGGCCAGTGGCGCCCTGCCAGGATTCGAGATGGTGGCGGTGTCCCAGGGATGCTGCGCCGCTCACGCACCTGCACAGATTGAAACGACAACGATGCCGACACGGCACGCATGGAGGGCTTCATGAACGACTATTCGATCTGGGTGCTGGAATACGCCTATGTGGCGCAATACCATGTCAGCGGCATCGTGTATGGCGCGCATAATCAGGGCTATCGCAAGCTTCCCTATTGCTATGTCGTCATCAAGGGCCACGGCACGGTTGCGATGGTCGATGTCGGCTATAATGAAAAAGACATGGGCGCGGTCCTGGCGCGGCGGTTCAATGTCGAGGCCTGGCAGTCCCCCGAGACGATCCTGGCGCAATGCGGCGTAACGCCGGAGGAAGTCGAGCATGTCTTCCTGAGCCACGCGCATTTCGACCACATGGGCAATACCGATGCCTTCCCCAATGCGAAGTTCTATTTGCAGGAGAAGGAGCTTTCGAAGTGGGTCTGGGCCATGGCGCTCGATCAGCGCTTCCGTTGGCTGAACATCGCGACCGATCCGGCGGATGTCATGCGCGTCGTCGATCTCGCGCGCCAGGGCCGTCTCGTATGCCTCGACGGTGACGCGAAGGATGTGCTGCCGGGCATCGATTGCACTGCAGCCTACGACACCCATACCTGGGGATCGATGTTCGTCACCGTGCGCAACGACACGAGCGGCGGCGACAACTGGGTGCTCGCCGGCGATCTCGTCTATAGCTTCGAGAATCTCACTGGCCAGGATCCCAAGGCGCCGCCGATGTATGTGCCCGTCGGCCTCGGCGTCGGCAGCCAAACCAATATGCTGTTCACGACCGATGCCATGGTGAAGCAGGCGGGCGGGGACGTCAGCCGTGTCATTCCCGTGCATGAGGACAAGCTGAAGGACGCGTTCCCGTCTCGCACAAACGAGTTTGGATTGCAGGTGATCGAACTGGCACTCGCCGACGGCGAACTCAGCCTTGTCGCGTGAGGAGGGACAGAATAATGGACGAGGATTGGACTGCCGTGGCCGTTGCCACGCAAAAGGCCTGGAAGCAAGCGTTCGAGACGCGCGATCTTGAAAGCCTCGGCGCTCTCTATGCGGATAAGACCGCCTTCTATGGCTCGACCGCGACCTTCTACGATACGCCGGACGGGGTGCGGGAGTATTTTCGCGTTCTGCCGCCGTCCTACAAGCGGTCCGACTACGCTGTGCCGCATATCGTGCGGCTTGGCCCCGACGCCATGGCGGCCACAGGGGAGGTAAACTTTTATCGCCAGGAAAACGACGGTTCCATGACCTTGCTGCCGTTTCGCATGACGCATGTGCTGGTGCGCGAGAATGGCGCCTGGAAGATCGCGACCCATCACGCCTCCCCCCGACCGGTATGACGCTTTCGTCCGACATGCAGCAGTGGGTCGGTCGGACGGAGACGGCCGAGGAAGTGCTGTCACCCGCACCGCTGGCGCTGCTCGCGGCGACTTTGGATCAGGCGGATATGCCGGATACCACAGTGCCGGCGCTGGCCCATTGGCTGTATTTTCTGCCTCGCACGCCAGGGAGCGGAATAGGGCTGGACGGACATGCGCAGCGCGGCGGTTTCCTGCCCCCCGTGAGTTTGCCGCGCCGCATGTGGGCGGGTAGCGAGATCCGGTTTGACGGATCGCTGCGCACAGGTGTCGCTGCCACGAAGACGTCTGAGATCATGGCGATCGACAGCAAGACGGGGCGATCGGGCAAACTGGTCTTCGTCACTGTGAAGCACAGGCTGTCTCAAGACGGCGTGGCAGTCGTGATCGAGACGCAGCATATTGTCTACCGAGACGCGCCGACGCCCAATGCCGCTGCGCCGAAAGCCGAGACCAGTCCGGATCAAGCCGTGTGGTCCCGCACCATCGCGCCAGATCCGGTGCTGCTGTTTCGCTATTCGGCGCTGACGTTCAACGGGCATCGCATTCACTACGACCGAACGTTTTGCCGTGACGAGGAAGGCTACCCTGGTCTCGTTGTCCACGGCCCGCTGACGGCGACCTTGTTGATGGATCTCTATCTGCGTCACAATCCCGCCGCGCGCGTGGGGCGTTTTCAGTTTCGCGCCCACATGCCGCTTTTCGACATTCATCCGATGACGGTGAATGGCTGCCCGACCCCGACGGGGGCCAAGCTGTGGGCGACCAACCACGAGGGACATCTGGCAATGACCGCAGTCTTGGAGGTCGCATGAAGCGCTGGCGATCCCTGCTGTTTGTGCCCGCCGATAACAGCAAGGCCCTGTCACGTGCGCATGAACGGCATGCGGACGCCCTCATTCTCGACTTGGAAGATGCTGTGGCGCCGGCGGACAAAGCGTCAGCGCGGGCGACACTGGGCGATCATGTCGGCCGACTGAACGCCCATGGGATGGATGTGCTGGTGCGTGTGAATGCGGATCTGCCCGACCTCACACAGGACATCGCCGCTTTAGTGCGGCCCGGAGTATCTGCGATTGTCTTGCCGAAGGTGGAAGACCCCGCGCAACTGATCATGGTCGATCGGCTGTTATCGGATGCGGAAGCAAAGGGCGATGTGCCATCCGGTAGCATCTGCATCATTGCCTTGATCGAGTCGCCGACGGCGATTTTGAAGATTCAAAGCTTCGCTGTCACCGCGCGCCTCATCGGATTTGCTCTGGGCAGCGAGGACTTTTCACTGGCGCTGGGCACGCGACCGACGCCGGACTGCCTGACCTTGCCATGCCAAATGCTGGCCCTCGCCGCATCGGCGGCGGGCGTGATGGCAATCGGGCTGCCCGATACACTGACCCAGTTTGGCGACCTATCCGCCTACGAACTGGTCGTGACCAAGGCGCGTGCGATGGGCATGACCGGGGTGTTCTGCATCCATCCGACACAGGTCGCGTGCGTCAATCGCGCCTTTGCCCCGACCGAGGCGGACCAGCTTTGGGCACAGGGCGTGATAACGGCCACCGACGCCGCAGCGGCAAGGGGTGTGGCCGTTGCCAGTTATCAGGGGCAGATGATCGATCGTCCTGTTCTTGAGCGGGCGAAGGCGATCCGCGCACAGGTGTAGGCCGGTCGCATGACCCTGGCCGGGCTGTGGAGCAAAGATTGTGCTTGCGCTACCATGTCCCGTCTGGGAGTTTACCGACACCACGTGCGCGCGCGTTAATCGATGCCATAAGGCACCGTGATAAAAACAATAATAGGAAACGGCGATGAAACTCAGCAAGACAGTGTTCTCGGCTGCGGCTATGCTCGCGGCGATCAGCATTCCGGCCATGGCGCAGACCTATAGCTGGCCGGACAATATTCCCCCCGCCGCGAAGGAGCTTATGACACCTTTGCCGCTGACCCCGACGGGGCAGGTGGTCCCCGGCTTTCCGAATGGCGCACCGGCCGCATCACCCGACGTTCTGACCTTTACGCCGGACCAGATTGCCAAGCTTAAGGCCGGAAACTTCACCGCCGGCATCGTCATGCATACGATGGCTGCAGGTTGGCCGATGCTGCAGGTTCAAGGCATCACCAAGACATTGAAGGACTTCGGCATCAAGGTCGTGGCCGTGACCGATGCGAAGTTTCAGCCAGGAACGCAGATCAGCGACCTCGAAGAAATGGTCGCACGCAAACCCAGCGTCATCTTCTCGATCCCCATCGACCCAAAGAGTGAGTCGGCTGCCTACAAGCAGGCGTCCGCTGCCGGCATTAAGCTGGTCTTTCTGGACAACGTGCCGGTCGGCATGACCCCGGGCAAGGACTACGTCTCCGTCACTGCCTCCGACAATGGCAAGAATGCCTATTACGCCGCGAAGGAACTTGCGGAATCCATGGGCGGCAAGGGTGAGGTTGGTATCGTCACCCTGGTCTATGATTACTACTACTCCGTCGCCGTGCGGAAAGTTGGTGCGCTGAAGGCCTTCGCTGAATATCCCGGCATCAAGGTCGACGGCATTGGCACAATCGCGAGCCCAGACGGCGCCTATAGCGTCGCGACGTCCATGATGACCGCGCATCCGAATCTCAAGGGCATCTTCGCGGCTTGGGATACGCCCGCCGAGCAGGTCGTGGCGGCCGCCAAGACACTCGGCCGCACCATCACAGTGACGACCAATGATGTCGCGCCCGACAGCGCCTTGTTCGTGGCGCGCGGCCAGTTCCTGGCGATCGGCTCGCAGCGCCCGTACGACCAGGGTGTCGCCGAGGCGAAATCCGCCGCCACCGCGCTTTTGGGTGAGCCGGTGCCCCCGTATATCGAAGTGCCGACGCTGCGCGTGAAGAAGATCAATCTGCTCAGCGCTCTGCAATCCGTGACGCATGAACCGCCGCCGAAGAACGTGATCGCGGCCTGTGACGGTGGCTGCTTCTGAGCGACGGATTGGGGCGCGATCGGTCATCGCGCCCCAGGTCTGATCTGAAGCACTCAACAAGGACCCTGTCGTGCCACTGATCGAGATGCGCGGCATCAGCAAAAGCTTCGGCCAAAATCGTGTGCTTTCGGATATCGACTTCACGCTGGAGTCGGGTGAGGTCCACGCGCTTCTCGGTGAGAACGGGGCCGGCAAATCGACGCTGATGAAGATCCTGATGGGTGTCCATCAGTCTGATGCCGGCACCGTCACATTGGATGGGGTGGAGATCAGCGGCCATTCCGTGAGCCAAAGTCTGAACCAGGGGATCGCGATGATCTTCCAGGAACTCAGCCTCGTTCCCAACGGCACCGTTGCCGACAATATGTTTCTCGGACGCGAACCCCATGGGCTTGGCTGGCGCGTGGACCGGCGGGCGATGCGGCGGGAGGCCGGTCGGCTCATCACGCTGTATGGCTTTCCACTCGATTTAAACGCCGAAGTAGGGCGCTTGCCCTTCGCGCAGCGGCAGATGGTGGAGATCCTGAAAGCCGTGGCGCGCGGCGCGCGCGTTTTGATCATGGATGAGCCGACCTCGTCCTTGACCATGCATGAGGAGGCCGCCCTCATGCGCATCATCGCGGAACTCAAGGCGCGTGGCATCGGTATCGTCTATATTAGCCATCGCATGGCGGAGATCTTCGCGATCAGCGACCGGATCAGCCTCGTAAAGGATGGTCTGCTGATCGGGCCGATGCGCCCTGCGGAAACGTCGGTCGCGCAAATCTCAGAATTGATGTCACGCGGTGTGGCCGTCGCCGAAGTCACGCGGGGCAGCATGGCGCGGCCTGGTGCGAATGCGCTTGACGTGCGCGGTCTCAGCACCGCGCGCAAACTGCGCGACGTCAGCTTCAGCGTCGCCGCCGGGGAGGTGGTGGGCATTGCGGGATTGGTCGGCAGCGGTCGCTCGACCCTTGCCAAGACGCTGTTCGGCCTGCTGCCGGATGGTAAAGGCGAGGTGATTGTGGATGGCCGCGCCGTGCCACCGGGCGGACCGGCGGCCGCCGTCGGCGCCGGGATCGCCCTGGTGCCGGAGGATCGTCGGCGGGAGGGACTGGTGCTCGATCAAGGCCTCGCCGCCAATATCTCCCTGGCGAACCTGAAGCATCTGCGCATAGGCGGCACATGGCCGGCCTTCTCCCGGTCCCGTGCCGACGGGCTGTTTGCGCGCTTCCGTTCAGCGCTCGCCATCAATGCACGTGGCCCGCGCCAAGCGGCGTCTGAACTCAGCGGCGGCAATCAGCAGAAAGTGGTCTTCGCCAAGTGGCTGGCGACATCGCCGCGCGTGCTCATCCTTGATGAGCCAACCTCCGGCGTTGATGTGAACGCGAAGGCGGAGATGCGCGCGCTGATGCGACGCACGGCTGCCGAGGGCGTGGGCGTGCTGCTGATCTCGTCCGAACTTGAGGAATTGGCGACGACGGCTGACCGCGTGCTGCTGATGATCGATGGCCGGATTACCCGAGAAGCGGAGCCCGGCCTGCACGAAGCGGGTTTGCGGGCCATGCTGCAAGACGAAGTCGCATCCTCAAAACGTCCGGTCATCGCATGAATATTCAGAACTCTCTCGCATACCGTCTGCTGCGGGATTACGTCACCTACGTTATCTTCGTGGCGGTGACGATCTTCTTCGCCGTGGCCGCGCCCAACTTCGCGACGCTCGCCACGGTCGGTGCCATCCTGCGCATCACCGCCATCGTCTCAGTCATCGCCATCGGCATGACCTTCGTGATCATCTCGGCGGAGATTGACCTGTCCGTGGGCTCCGTCGCCAGCTTTTCGGGAATGATCCTGGCCTTGCTGCTGGATGCGGGCGTTCCCTCCTGGTTGGGAGCCATCATAACTTTGCTGATGGGGGCGGCGATCGGCGCCTGCAACGGCCTGCTGGTCACACGCCTGAAGATCCCCTCCTTCCTCGTGACTCTCGGCATGCTCAGCATCTTCTCGGGGGCCGCGCTGACGGTGACGAACACCATGCCGGTGCCGATTGTGGAGGACGGAATCAACAACGTTCTATGGAACGGCAGCCTGCTCGGCATTGCAGCACCGGTGTGGTGGACCTTGCTCGTGGTGGTCGCCGGTTTCTATCTCCTCCACGTATCGCTGTTCGGACGCCGTGTTCTGGCGGTCGGCGGTAATGCCTTGGCCGCGAATTTCTCCGGCATCAACGTCAATCGCACCAAGGTCCTGGCCTTCGTGTTGAGCGGCAGCACGGCGGCGCTCGCGGGCATGATGCTCGCTGCGCGGAGCACCGCCGGCAATCCGAGCCTGGGCTCGGGCCTGGAACTCGATGTGATCGCGGCGGTGATCATCGGTGGCACCAGCCTGTTCGGCGGCTACGGCACCATCATCGGCTCGGTGATCGGTGCGATCTTCATCGGTATCATCGGCTTCGGACTGCTGGTGATGGGCTTTTCCACCAGCGTGCAGGAGATCATCAAGGGCGCGATCATCATCCTGGCCGTGTCAGTCAATCGGCGCTGAAACCTTGTTGAACCGGTACCAGAAATGATGACGAAACTGGCCTATCATGCGAATTGTTGGGGTCCGCTCGGCGGGGCGCCGGTGGGCGTCACCTCCGTCAAGGATCTGTTCTACCAGACCTTTGGCGACATGAATCCCGCCTTCGCGGAGATCGCGGCCGCCGGCTATGAGGCGGTGGAGCTGTTCGATGGCAATCTGATCGATTTGGCGCGCGAGCCGGGGGCGCTGCGCAGGCAGCTTGCCATGCATGGCCTGAAGCTTCTGGCGACCTATAGCGGTGGCAACTTCATCTACCCTGATATCCTCGAAGAGGAGTTCTGGCGCATCGAACGTGCGGCAGCGCTTGCGGCGGAAGCGGGGGCCATTCATCTGGTGGTCGGCGGCGGCGCAAAGCGTAGCGGTGGCCCCCGTGACGGCGATTATGAGCGTCTTGGCGCGGCCCTGGATCGCGTCAGCACGGTCGCCGAGTCCTATGGCCTGTCGGCGCATTATCATCCGCATCTCACAACGATGGCGGAGACACCGGACGAAATCCGCCGCGTCTTTGCCCATACCCGGATCGGCTTCTGCCCCGATACCGCGCATCTCGCGGCGGCCGGTGGCGACCCGGCGGGTTTGGTCGCGGAATTTTGGGATCGAATTTCCTATGTGCATCTCAAGGGATGGCAGCGCAAACCCTTCGCCTTCACACCCATCGATCGCGGCGATCTCGACCTTCGTGCCACGATGCATGTCTTGCAGACGCGCAATTTCGATGGCTGGATCGCCGTCGAATTAGACTCATGGCCGGACCCTGCCGAGGGTGCGCGCGCCAGCATGGCGTGGCTGCGCGACCAGGCCGATCCATTCGCGCCGCAAGAAGGATAAGACCATGGAACGCCTCAATGTCGGGATGATCGGCGGTGGCTTCATGGGCAAGGCGCATGCCCTTGCCTATGCCGCGATGCCGATGTTCTTCTGGCCCGCGCCGGCCATACCCGTGCGGCACACGATCGCCGATGTTAGCGAGGACCTCGCCCTGGATGCCGCGCAGCGTCTTGGCTTCGCGAACGCCGTGTCGGACTGGCGCCGCATCATAGACGACCCCAGCATCGACATCGTGGATATCGTCACGCCCAACAACAGCCACGCGGAAATCGCCATCGCAGCCGCGCAGGCGGGCAAGCACGTGATCTGCGAAAAGCCGCTTGCCCGCACGGCGACCGAGGCACTGACCATGCTGCGGGCGGTCGAGGCTGCGGGCGTGACCCATATGGTCGCCTTCAACTATCGCCATACGCCGGCGGTGGCCCTTGCACGGAAATTCATCGAAGAAGGCCGCATCGGCGAGATTCGGAATTTTCGCGGCACCTATTTGCAGGATTGGTCGGCAGATCCCGATAGCCCGTTATCCTGGCGCTTCCAGAAGAAGATAGCGGGATCTGGCGCGGTCGGTGATATCGCCACCCATGTCATCGACATGGCGCGCTATCTGGTGGGGGAGATCGCGGCGGTGAATGCGGTCACGCGCACCTATGTCGCCGAGCGTCCGGTGCCGAATACCGCGACGGATCGTCTGGGCGCCGCGCCGCGTCTGGAGGGCGTGCCCAAAGCCGCCGTCGATGTCGATGATGAGGTCATGACGCTCCTCCGGTTTGAAAACGGCGCAGTCGGATCTCTTGAGGCGACCCGCAATGCTTATGGACGCAACAACTATCTCACCTTCGAAATCCATGGCAGCACGGGATCGATTCTGTTCAACTACGAACAACGCGACGCCTTGCAGGTCATGTTCGCGGATGATCCGGCGGATTGCCGAGGGTTCCGCACCATCTATACGGGTCCGGCCCATCCGCATGGCGAGGGGCTTTGGCCGATCCCGGCCTTGGGCATCGGCTACGGGGAGACAAAGATCATCGAATGTCACCTCTTCATGACGGCGATCGTGGACGGGCGACAGCCCTCGCCCAATTTTCGGGACGGATATATCAACGCGGCCGTCGCCGATGCCATTCTGACGTCTGGCGAGACCGATGGGTGGGTGGAGTGCGTGGTTGCCGCGGACGCAGGTCACGGAGGATAGGCTTCGCTTGCCCGCGCGAAACGGCTATGAGGCGCCTGCTGGTAACAACAGGTCTAAGATGACGCGATTTCCACGCCCCGCTTTGGCTTTCGCCGCGTTCCTGCTGCTGGGCGCGCATGGCGCGTCTAGCGCGGAGCCCAAGCCCCAGGGGGCCTTCTACATCGAGCCGTCGCAGGTCGATCTCGACTATCTTCTCGCACCGCCCCCGGCCTTGGGGTCAGCTGCGGAAGCGGCGGATCTGGCAATGGTCGTGGCCGCGCAGAAGAATCGTAGTGCGGAGGATGTCGTCGCAGCCGAAGCGGATCATCACCGAACAGTGTTCCGCTTCGCAAACGTCATGGGTGCGCGTTTTGCGCCCGCGAGACTCCCCTTCGCCACGGAGTTCTTCCTTCGCGTCTATGCCGATGAGGCGCGAATCGTGGATGCGACCAAAGCGCATTTTAACCGGCCGCGCCCCTTTATGGTCGATTCCAGTCTGATGCCGATGGTCTATCCCAAGCCGACACCATCCTACCCGAGCGGACACACGACCTTCGCCTATGTCAACGCCATTCTCCTGGCCCGCATGGTGCCGGAAAAGGCGGCAGCCATTTTCGAGCGCGCGGCGGTGTATGGCAATGGGCGCATCGTGGTGGGCGCGCATTTCCCGACGGATGTCGAGGCGGGTAAAATTGCTGGCGCCGTCATCGATAGCGTCTTCTTCAGTGATCCAAAGTTCGTGAAGGATTTCGACCGCGCGCGCATCGAGGTCCGTCACGCTTTAGGTCTGGCGTAAACCCCGCATCGCTCTTCAGTGCCGGTTTGGCCTTGGATACTGCGCTCTACGCAGATAAGCTCCAATTAGAAACCAGTTTTTACGAGTACAGCCATGAATGCTAGAACATCGATGCTGCGCTCGATGCTGCCTTTACAAGGTGCAGGATTGGAGATCGGGCCCGGATACAATCCTCTGGTTCCAAAATCAGAGGGCTTTTCGGTCGAGACAGTGGATTACACGGATCAAGCAGGCCTGCGAGAGAAGTATTACAACAACCCACATGTCGATGTAGAGCGAATCGAAACGGTCGATCATGTGCTCGACGGATCGAAGACTCTTTTAGAGGCGGTTGGCAGGCCAGAAGGATTTTCTTATATCGTCGCCTCGCATGTTATCGAGCATACGCCAGATATGTTGGCGTTTCTCAAGTCTTGCGAAGGACTTTTGGCGCCACAAGGCATCTTGTTGCTCGCCGTGCCTGACAAAAGGCACTGCTTCGATGTCTTGCAGCCGCTGAGTAGCACGGGCGCGGTGTTGCAGGCCTATTTTGATGCCCGGACGCGACCGACGCCCGGCGCCATCTTCGATGACGTGGCTTACAACGCGGTGCGGGAGGGACAGATCGGATGGGGCCCTGAGGATCGGCGGGCCTTGACGTTCTTTGCTTCATTAGAAGCAGCCACATCGGCCTTAACGTCCGCCCGCCAAGATCCTGGCTATCGGGATGTTCATGTTTGGCGCTTCGTTCCGTCAAGCTTTCGGCTCATCGTCGGGGACTTACACGAAATTGGCGAACTCGGCCTGAGAGAGCATGAATTCTATGACAGCGTCGGCAACGAGTTTTACATCACGATGTCGGCGTCGGGGCAAGGATGCCCGATCGCCAGACTGTCATTGGCCAAACGAGCATTGATCGAACAAGCTGGAATTCTGCTAGACGATCTTTGATAGAGCTTGCCAAGCCGACGCTACCAATTGTCGAAGAGCGCGGCTTCGATGCAAGCCGCCTGCTGGTCCCAGCCAAAACGATCGCGTGCCTCGGCACGCGCGCGGGGCGCCACCTTTGCGCGTGTATCATCCAGATCGCGGACAATATCCGTCAAGGTCTCCTTCCAAACATGGGCCGAAGAGATCCAACCGTTACTGCCATGGTCGATCACATTGCGATACGCCTCGGTCGGAGACGCGACCGTTAGAGCGCCGACGATCGCGGCTTCGAACCATTTCAACTCCGACTTGCAATGCGTGAACGGGTTATCCTGCAAGGGAACGAGATTGATTTCAACAGTACCGATGGCGCGCTGAAGATTGACAAAATCTTGGAGCGGAAGAGGCTGGATTCGCGCCTGGTGCCGCGCCAACTCTGATCCCGGTTCCAGGAAGCCGACAATTTGCAACCAAATTGCGCTATTCTCATCCATGAGTTCGGCTATGGCATGAGAGACAAGACTGAAGTCGCGATTATGCGACGGGGAACCGCTGAAATAGCCGAGATTGATGCGGCCATCGCGAGCCCAACCACCGGTTTCTTTGGCCGACCAAATACGGTCGGATATCTCTTGTTGCTCTCGGTTCAAAAAATTCGGTAGGACGCGAGACGGCTTTCCAGACCAGGCTTCAGCACGTGCGCCGAGGTAGCTGTTCGTGACGAGAACCCCATCGGCCAGCGCAAACGTGGCGGCCACGCGGCCGATGTAGGAAAACCAATAGTCCCAGACGGCCGGGTTTCTCATGTCCAGGCCAAGGGTATCAATCAAGAGATGCGTATAGGCGGGATCGAAGACCAGATCATCGACGTCGAAAAGAATGCGCCGGCCTCTCGCTCGCGCTTGCGCGGCGAGGCGCGCGATCTGATCATTGTACAGAGAGTTGCGGCATAGGACGAGAATGTCGCAAGCGCTCAGGACTCGGTCCATTTGCTCGAAATCGGCGGCCGTGAACCAAGCGGCGGAAGGGCGTGCTGCGGATGCATGGACCGATAAGGACTGTGCAACATTATACGCGCGATACCGAAACGTGCTGGTATCCGGCACCGAATAGAAATAGGCGACCCTCGGCGACCCGCGGGTCAGCAAGGTCATACGATCATCGAAAGAAATGTCCCATGGCGCCTGATACGAGACGGATGGGATGCTTGCCTTATACACCAGGCTAGGCCTCTGACCAGTTGACGAAGCGGTCCAGCGCTGGTGCCATCGACGTTTCCCAATCCCGCTGCAATCGGCTTTCGGAAAAGCCTTGGGTCCGGAGAGCCGTATTGGCGGAGAGCGACGTCGCCTGGCGCAAAGCTGCAACCAAAGATGCGACATCAAGATCAGAGCAGATGATGTTCGATGAATAATGGTCGAGATTCCGCTTGGCGCTGAATCGATTGGTCACCACGACACCGCCGCTGGCCGCGAGATCGAGCGGAGGATAGCTCGGGTGTGGCGTATACATCAGCGATAATCCCACATCGATACCGCGCACGAAGTCGGCATATGTCGCCCAAGCCATTGGGCCCGGAATAATCGGCCTGGCGCCTCGTGGAAGAGACAGCTGGCCGCTCCCATGACCCGCGAAGTAGAAGTCCCAATCTTCGGGATTCAAGACATCCTCGTCGATGGCCGCAGATATTGCCTCAATGCCGCGCCAATAGAGGTTCCGCGCATTATGAGGGCGAGCATAGAAAAAGAACTTGCGCTTAGTCCCGGCTTCGCGCGGTACTTCGGCAGGTTGGTAGTAAAGACCAGCGGGAAAAGACGGCTCAAACGCAGTCGCATTGCGCATGAGGCCCTGATCATGAAAATGCCGAAGAAGAAGCTCGGAATTGACGAGATACAGCACGTCCGGCGCTGACAAGGTCTCGGTGCAGCGAAGATGATCGTCGCCCAGAGGATAGAACATGCGTTCGTCTTCCTGGACGAAATAGGCGATGCGTGCCTTTTGGATTGACTGCCGGGCGGCCCATGTCGTCCACCAGGAGGTTGTCAGGAAGAGGTCTTCGTCGGAAGCCGGAATATCGTGACCCGTCGGCCCGCCGGCGCGCGGTGCATAGATCGCATCGATATTGCGATCCCACGCAATCCCGTTGATCCTGAGAAGAGCCGCTATCGGGGCAGTGTCCGCCGCTTCAGTGCGCGTGACGAGCCTCAGACTGGCGTCCAATCGTTTTGCGGCGAGAGCCGCAAATATCAGGGCGGTGCCGACGCCGCCATAGAGGCTTCCGCCGCCAATGCTATCGGTGATGACGGTTAAGCGACGATGGGTATGGGGCGCCGCATAAACGGGGAGCGCCGAGAGATCTGGAAACCGAGCGTTGAACAATGCGCCGACCGTGACCAGAGCACCGGCATCGTCAGCAGACGCGTCGCCGCTCACACTTGATTGAACAATTTGCGGTGTCGATGGGGCAGGCAGCGGCAGCGGCTTTTCACCGTCAGCGACTGTGCCGTGAGCCATCGCGTGGAAAAAGATGCCGCCCGGCGTGCCCACGGCGTCGGGATGGCGTTCCTGATAAAGGCGAGTACTAAAACTTGGGCCAGGATCGCGGCCCTCTACACCGCCGAATTTGGCGTAATGTCGCGCGGGCGCAAGGCCACTCACGGCCACATCAGGATTGGCTGACAGATACCATGACGCGTCGAAGTAAGGGGAAGTGTTGAGCAGCCCGACGCGCGCGGCATGGTTGCGGAGACGGGCAGCGAGTTGCAGTGTGACGGTCCACCAGAGAAGTTTCAGGCACCGTCGCATCAATCGGCGGAGGGGGCGAGGGACCACGCTCACAGTCCGACGCACCTTCAGAATAGCGCGCCATGTCGTCGAATTAAGGACGGCCCAGCGCTCGGATTGAGCGACCAACATGGCTTGCCGCGCTGCCCCGACCTCGCCGCGCAAGGAGGCAATATCCATGTCAACCTGGGTCTTTACGGCCGCCAGATCAGTCTCGATTTTGTTCCGTTCCAAAACCGCGTGCTTCGCGATTTCGGTGACGTCGGAGGCAGCCGTTTCTGCGGCATCACGTGCCGCATGGGTCAGGACGATTTCATCTCGCAGACCGGCATAGCGGCGTCGTATGTCGTCAAGCTCACCTTGGAGAGCGGCGCTGGTTTCTTTCAGTTGGGCTTGGAGTACAGCACGAGTCTCTTCAAGTTCAGCCTGGAGCGCTGCACGCGTATGATCGAGAGTGGCCTCGGCGTCGGCAAGGGCGACCTGCAGGTCAGCCCGAGACGATTCGGATTCTGCCAACCGGTTCTGCGCAAGAGACATCGCACTGCCAACTTGCGACAACGCCACCCGGTGGCGAACGCGATCTGCGAACGCAACGAGTTCAAGGGGCGACCGTCCTTGCTCTGAGCGTTCCAAAATGTAGGCGTGAGGCGCGAGATAGCCGGCGTCATGCGTCACACTCGGTGCGAAACCGACCTCAGCCCAAAGTCCAAGCCAATAGGCCGTCGGACGAACATTCACATGCGTAGGTTCGTCAAGATCTGTGGGCGTGGATGAAAAAAGAATACGGGGCGCCGCGGCTGCTAATACCGCAATAGCGCGGAGAGCCTCCTCCTCTGGAATATGCTCCAGCACCTCGATACATGTAATCATATCGTATTCACCGCCGACGGGCTCGGCGATCGAGCCTACCTTGCACCAAGGGCGCACATCTGCCCGTACTTGGCTGATCGCCCAGTCCGAAATGTCGCGGCCATGCGCCTCAACCCCGCGGTCCCACAGGCATTCCACGAGAAGGCCGATGGCACAGCCCGCATCAAACAGACGGCGGGGCGCGAAAGACCTGACAATTGCGTCAGCGACACCCCCGAAGAAGCGAAGCCAGTGATCATTCCGACAATACGGTATCGAGCCGCAGTGAGAGGCGTAATATTCCGGGCCGTACAAAGTAGATAGATTGGAGTCAGAATGATCCGGCATGGGCGATGATATAAGCGCGACCACTTGCCCGAGCAAGCGTGATCTGCCGGCAAATCGGCACTGAGACGCCGGGCTCCGTGAGACAATACTGCCTCAATAGAGACAGCAGTATCGGGTATCGAAACAACAAACACGAACCTGGCCAATGGCTCGCGTGTCGGTGGCCAGTTCCATCAACGTCACCACGTCACGGGGGTCATCGCATCAGGCTGCTCGGTCTGTCGGTCAAAGACTCACAGGATTCGAGGAGGGGCGTGAGACCGGGCGATACGAGCGTCCCCAGAGGCCAGGGCAGTCCAGAGGTGTCACAGATCACGATCTAGCGATCGCCAGGCCGCATGAGGCTAGCGGCCTGGCGATCGCCATTCATGAAGCCCGCCAGGAGCAGTCCATGCCCGTGTGGATGACAAAACACTCACGAAACTGAGAACAAGGTTGTTTCATACGATGATCGGAGGATACCTTCGTTTCTGACAGTCTCGCTTGGAGGACGATGCGGCGATGGAAATCGGTTCAAGGTCTGCCACGGATATAGCCTGGATGGCGCCTCGTGGCCTGATATGAGTGCGGACGACCAACACCACGCCGCTATGATGCGTGCTCAAGCCATTGAAGAGCGTTTCGTGGCGATGCTCAAGACCCATGATCATACCAAGGCCACTCTGGAAGGCCAGCTTGAGGCGGCAGAAGCGATCGGGCAGGACGCTCGGCTCGCGGCGGCGGATCTGCGGGTTGACCTGGGGGATTTGAACCAGCGCCTCGGCGTCAGCGTATCCCAGCTATCAAGCCTGCGGGAGACGCATTTCAAAGTCATGCGGCAGCTGGATGTCATGGCGGCACAACTGGAAGCCAAAACATCCGCTGCGATACGGGCCGATATCCATGTCAGGGCCATCGAACAAGAGTTCGAACATCTCGTGGCGCGATCGAGCCTTCGGAATGCTCATATCGCTGGTTCGGTCACGATGCGATACAGCGCGTTGGTTCAAGAAGTGCAACGGCAAGCGCGCCAAGAAGACGCTATCTATGCGCTGGCGCGCTGGGCCTCCCGCATCGGCGTTCTGCTCGGTCTGCTCGGTCGTTCCAAACATCGCAGGATCAACATCATTACCGCCCACGCGACGCGTCTGGGCTTGCCTTTGGAAGACATCCAACATTTTATGGATTGGTTGACCCGGTCGCGGGTCTTGCTGGGTTTGACGCGACGCTCCTGGCGGTCGCGGGAGGCCCTGGTCGGATTGCAATTGTTCCGGGTCACGCAGCGTGACATCGACCGCAATCTACTCGTGAACGATGATATCAAAACGGACATCCAGCCTGTGCTTCAGTCTCTGTCCTGGGCCTGGTCCGCGCATTGGCAGCGCATGGCGGCGGGCGGGCAATGGAGCGCGAACGCATTCTACGAGGGCGTCGATTTTGAGAGCGACGCTGTGCTCGCCTGGGTGAAGAATGTTCCATCCAAATGGCCTTTGCCCGAAGGGGATGATGTTCATCGCGGCAGTATCGATACGCTTCGTAAGACGCCCCTCTTTAACGAACTTTCCTATTGTGCGCAGGCGGGTCTGAAAGTAGAGGGCCAGGATGCGATCCGACATTATTGCGTGATCGGGGAGGCGGTTGGTTTGAAACCGTCTGAGGCCTTCGATCCCGGATATTACGCAAACCGTTACGTTGATATTCTCCAAGCAGGCATGGGGTTTCTGGCCCATTATATTAGCAACGGACGTGACGAAGGGCGGAATCCCTTGCCGCCGGGGCGCATTCATTCAAATTGGATGCGATTTGACAGCCTTCGGCGGAACGTCGTGATCGTCCTCCACGAAACCTCTCGCAGCGGCGCTCCTATTCTGGGCTGGAACATCGCGTGTATGCTCGCGCAGCACTACAATGTCTTTACGGTTCTTCTGGGCGGTGGTGCGATTACTGCTGATCTACAGGCGGTGAGCGTCGAAACGCATGGCCCGTTCGAAAGGAATGATCGCCACCGGGTCGATTTGACCTATGCCCTCGCACCGCTCTTCGATGGCCGCGTCTTTCAATATGCGATTGTAAACAGCTCGGAATCGCGTGTGTTCGTCGAGATCTTTGCTCAACGACTTATCCCGACGCTGTTCCTGATGCACGAGTTCGGCTCTTACGTGAATCCACTTTCGGAATTGCGACGCGCCTTCAATTGGGCGGACGAAATCGTCTTTCCCGCGCGGATTGTCGCCCAGTCTTCTGAGGGCGTGCATCCGCCTCTCTTGAATAGACGGTTGGCGATATTGCCGCAGGGCATGTCGGAACTCCCGGCGGAAGACCGCTCCGATGAGCCGGCCGAGGCCAGCTTTTCGGAGCTCCGCAGCATCAAGGCGGATGGCACATTTCTCGTGCTTGGTGCGGGTAGCGTTTCCTTGCGTAAGGGCGTGGACCTTTTCATTGCCATCGCGGCTGCGGTGCGGCGGTCTGATCCTGCGCGGGGTCTTCACTTCGTATGGATCGGCCATGGCTATCGGCCTGACCGGGACATGAGCTATTCTGTCTACTTGCGTGAACAAGTGGTAAGATCGGGGCTGGATGACAGCATCACCTTCCTTGATGAGGTGCCCAATCTGGAACGCATCTACGCCCTGGCCGATGCCTTTCTGCTGACGTCCAGACTGGACCCCTTGCCGAATGTTTCAATCGACGCCGCGTGGCGCGGCATTCCGATCATCTGTTTCGAAGGGGCATCCGGTACGGCCGATCTTTTGCGGCAGAATCCGATTACGGCAACCGGCGTCGTTCCGCATCTGGATGTGCAGGCGGCGAGTGACGTTCTTGTCTCCCTCGCGACCGACCATGGCAGGCTGCAGACATTGTCGCGGGCGACGGCGGTTCTTGCCCGCAGCGTATTCGACATGAAGGCCTATGTGCAGGGACTGGATGCGCTGGGCACCGGCTGGGCGAATATCGCCCAGCAATGGCGAGAGGATGTTGAGACGATTTCACGAGACGAGGGTTTTGACCAGGACTTCTTTCTCGGCAGTGAGGTCGTGATCGAAGATCGTGACGAGAGCGTGCGGCGCTATGTAGCCGCATCCAATAAACTGGATCGGGATTCTGCTTGGCAGCGCCGTCCTGCCCCTGGGTTTAATGCGCGCGCGTGGCAGGATTGTCATCCGTCCGCGTCCGAGGCGGCATTTGCCGGGTTCATTCGTGCGGGCAAACCCAAGGGCTCGTGGCAGTTACCTGTGCTGCGCGGGAGCTTCACATCGGGATGTGCCACGGCGCCGGCCCTTCTCCACGTTGCAACCAATGACGCCGCTGGCCTGGTGCCGATGATAGGGCGTCTGCGTAAAAACAGAGGCCCGTTTGATCTTGTCATCAGTACCGACCGCAGCTCTTTCGTGCCGATCAGCCAAGTGCTTCGTGCGTTGGGTTGCGTCGCCACCGTGGTGGATGGTCGCCTCGGCAGCATGTCGTCCTTGCTGACCTATCTTGACCGTCAACCCGGCGATAGCCGCTATGAAATCCTGGGGCATATGAGTGCCTGGGCGGATGCTCCGCTGCCGAGCTGGCGTGACTTTCAGTGGGAGACGCTGCTGGGTGGGCGCTACCCGATGGCCGATGTCATCGTCAATGAGTTTGCGCGTGTCTCCTTATTGGGCCTGGTGTTTCCGGCTGAACCCTATCTTCCGGAATGGGACGACGCCACGCGTGTTCAGCTCAAAACCCTCGGTGCCGCGATCACCGGATGCCAAAGCGATCGCGCTTCTGACTACGATTTTCCGGAGGGAGGCATGTTCTGGGCGCGGCGCAGCGTGTTGGATTCGCTCCGCAGAGCGTTTCCGCGTGATCGGGCCGGCCAAGATGCGCGGACACCCTCGGATGAAGCGTTTGATCGTCTGCTGCCATGGGCCTGCCAATCGCTTGGCCTGACACAGGTCGTGACGACAGTCGCTGCCACAGGCTGGTGAATGGGCGTCGGGGTCTAATCGGCGTCGCGGTTGCCACGCCAGACCCTGACGGCGGCCGAAAGCTCGTCGTGAAAGCGGCGGCCGAGCGCGGGGTCACAGAAGCAGGCGAGGGCGCGATCCCGATTGGCGTGCCTTTCGCTGTCGATGGCATCACCGCCTGCCATGATCTCGCGAATATGGGCCACGATGTCTGAGGCGGTGGTGTATGGGCGGAAGCCATCGCCGCATAAGGCGCGCATCTCGGGGCGATCCGGCGCGATCACGCAGGCGCCGGCGCGCATCCCCTCGATGACCGACATCGGCATGCCCAAGGGCAAGTCGGGCACGACCGTGTAAAGAAGCACGGCAGTGCGCGACAGTACCTCGAAGACCTCGGCGCGCGGCATATTGATCGTCACGGTCGGCGGATGTGGACGACCGGCGGCCTGTTCCACCACATCATCGGGAACATGCTCGAAGCCGTTCGACCGCGCCAGGACGATCATGCGTTCGAGGTCGGAGACCTGGTCCATCACCCCAAACAAAAGCGGCCAGTCCTTCTTGGGCAGTCCCGCCGAAATGGAGGCGACCAGTGTCCGGTCCTGTGCCGGCGGCGGCATTGCGGCGTGCGTCGTGAAGATGGGCACGAGGGTATGGGCGCCTGGAACTTCGGCGGCATGATGCGGAAACGCCCAGACACCGACACAGGCGGGATGATCCCGAACGCGCATGACATCCGCAATGTCAAAGTCGAAGGAATGCACGCGCAATGCAAAAGGACGGCCGACACGCTTCAGGTGATCCAATTCGCCGAGGGCGTGGGATGTCCAATAGACGATGATGACATCGGGGTCATGGCCAGCGATCGCTTCGTCCAGGCCGGAGTAAATCGTCTGGCGCACCGGATAGGGCGATACCGATTGATCATAGGCCGCGAAAGCGACACTGGCACCCTGTGCTTCCAAAGCCAGCATCTCCTCCTCGATATAGGTTTCCGACATGAGGGGGAACAAGGCGTTATAGGACAGAACACGCATCGGTCTCGTGGTATGGATGCGCGATCGCACGATCCGATTTTCCTGGAGATAGGTCAGACGATCGCTGAGACGATTGGGGGCGTAGTTTGAATAGAGACAGGCGATAACAGGAAGTTCGAGCGGTGCCCGGGTCGCCGTGAGTCGCAGAAGCATGTCCCATTCGATGCTCGACCGCAGCGCCGGATCGAAACGCGCTTCGGGCAATCCGGCACGATGGGCAAGCACGTTCATGTCGATGTAATTGGATTGCTCCAACCGCTTGCGGTCGAAGGGCAGCCACTCAAGCGCCGGCATGGCGCCGGAAGGAACGCCGTCTCGCGCGGCACCATCTTCGATAATGCGCGCGCCATACAGAAGCTCCGTGTCCGGCCAGCGGTCAAAGCCCCAGGCGACACCCCGAAGCCAGAGCGGATCCATCAAGTTGTCATCGTCGAGATGCGTGATGATGGTGCCACGTGCGGCCTCCAGGCCGATATTGCGCGCGGCGCTTGTGCCGACACCCGTCGTGCGCAAAGCGCGAATGCGCGAATCGGCGAGGCCCGCCAGAAAGGATGCGGTCTCATCTGTGCTGCCGTCATTGACGACCACAATCTCAAAGCGCGTGTGACGCTGCGCCAGAACAGAGTCGATCGCCCGCGTCAGATAGGCGAGGCGGTTGCGGGTTGGGATCACGACGGAGATCAAGGTGTCGGACTCGACAGGGGCTTGGGCGAGCCAACGAACGACGGTCCATACCTGCAACATACGGGCAAGGGTCACCTGATGATCGACCAACTGTGCGCGCGGCCCGAGCGCTTGCAGCGTCGGTGAGGAAATCACAGGCGTGCTACTCAGGGAGGATACCGTTTGAGTCGTCGAGGCCAGCCAACGCCCCATGTCTCGCAACTGCGCCCCATGGGCGGTTCCAAGATCGGCAAGGCCGTGCTCGATGCCCTTGAGCCAAGCCGTATTAGTGGTGAGCGCCGCGGTATGGGCGCTTCCCAGATCGGCAAGGCCCTGCTCGATCCCCTGGAGCCAAGCGCTTTGCGTCGTCAATGCCGCCGCATGGCCTTCCAACCAGGCCGTTTGCCCCGCGATGGCGGCCCCGATCGCGTCCAGGTCGGCGCGCAACTCGACGTCTGTCTGCCGCGCCTCAAGCCTTGCCAGCCGGTCAGTGAGATCGTCTAGAGGCGTGCGCTCAGCCATGATCATCCCCGCCGATGGTCAAACGCCACGATGATAGACGCGGAAGATGGGATTTGGCCACTTTAGCCGCGCCGCATGGCGCGGCGGCTAGCCGAAGCGCTGCGGCGGCTGCGGAAAGCCGCCAAAATGGCTGCAGGTCTCGGCGGCGGCGTCGCGGCCTGCGGCCAGAGCCTGGGCCAGATCGCGCCCCGCGAGCCGCGCGGCCAGGAAGCTGGCGATGAAGGTATCGCCCGCGCCGAGCGTATCCACCACCGTCGTGGGCTTGGCGCCGATTTCGGCATGCGCCGTGCCATCCGACGCCAGACTGCCGAGCGCGCCCATTGTGACGACGACCAGCCCTGCGCCCTGCGCCAGCGCTTCGGTGAGCAGCCGCTGCGCCGCCGCGCGGGATGCGCCGGCGGAGGCGAAGGCGATGTCGAGCCCATCTGCACCGCGGTTGACGGCGAGATCCTGCGACACTGGAATGCCCATCGACATCAGAAGGTGCTTGGTGGCGCCCTCGTCATCAAGCCAGCCAAGATGGACGTGGCGCATCTGCGCCAGCCGCGCAAAGTCGCGGTCGGTGGGTCGATACCCACGACAGGCGCCGAACTCCTCCAGGCCCATGATCCGGTCCCCGGTGGCGTCGCTCGTCAATTCCGTAAAAGCCGTGACGCCATCACGCAGTTGAAGGCCGGCGATATCGACCTCGTTCTCGACAAGCCGGTCGATTGTCCTTTGCCCGTCATGATCGCGGCCGACAGCGCCGAAATAGGCCGACCGAAGTCCGGCCCGACGAAGCTGAACCGCGACGTTCAGCGCATTGCCACCGACCGTGGACAGGCCGATCGGCGGCCCGTAACGGTCGATGCAATTATCGCCGACTGCAGCGATCTCCGGTTCCACCGAAGCCTCAGTACGCCACGCGCTTGTAGTAGCGGCGTGTGGTGAGCGGATGGTCGCGTTTGACTTCCAGATGTGCGCTCAACCGCTCCAGTAGCGTCGCGAGCAGAACCGGGGAGATCAGGGCGCGGGTGTCTTGCGAAATTCCTGGCATCGGGAAATCCGCAGTATCGAGGACGGTGAACTTGTCGGTATAGCCTTTTGTGAAGGCTTCGACCCGATCCGCCAAGGGGCGGGCCTCATCCTCGCCCTTAAACAGAATGACGCTGACGCCAGGTTCCACGAGTTCAAGCGTGCCGTGGAAAAAGTCCGACGCATGAACGGGGCGTGTGCGAATCCACTGCATCTCTTCAAGGATGCACATGCCGTAGTAGAAGGCTTGCGGCCAGGCGGACCCGGCGGCGACCACAATATGATAGGGTTCGGTCCGCATCATCTCGGCCTCGTGCTCGGCACGCACCTCGAAACCCGCTTTCACATCCACCATCGCCTGCGGCAACAGCTGAAGTTCCGTGACGAAACGCGCGTAATCGGGGCATTCGTCGCCATGCCGCATGATCGAAAGGGCGATGAGCAAGGACTGAAGATAGAAGGATTCGCTGGAGGTATCGTCTTCGGCGAAATTGATCAGTGCATGATCGGCGGCGGCCAAAGGCGTGCCGGCATGGCCGATCAGGCTGATGATCGTGGCGCCCTGCTGCCGGCAATACTCCATCGCAGCAATGCTTTCCTTGGTCGTGCCGGACAGTGAGGGGATCACGACGATGGACTGTGCGCCAAGATGCTTGTGACCCGCAATGATCAGCTCAGCCGACACATCCATGAACGCCGCAAAGCGCGAATGCCGATTGAGCAGGAGCACCGCCGGCTGCATCAGGATGGCAGCGCCGCCGGTGCCGAGGAAGAAGATATTCCGGGCACCGGCTGTCAGACAGTCACCGATGATCGTGTCGATGCGCTCGGCCAGGGCGACGGCGCCCGATTGGATTCGCACGAAGCGCTCGGCGTCAAAATTCAACATTGGGATCTCTTGTCCTCATAGATGTACTTGTCAGACGTTTGACGAGTGCCATAGATGAGGTCCGAGTGTCAACGCAGAGCGTCCGGTCGCAACAGAGTCGACAGGAAGGTCCCGATGTCTGAAAGCGCCTGGGATGCTGCGGCAAACCGGCCGATGCCGCCCAGGAAACCGTGTGGCATGCCCTGCCATACATCGAGTCTGGCATCGACGCCGGCTGCCACGGCGCGTGCGACATAGCGGCGGGAATCGTCCAGCAGCACTTCGTCATCGCCGACATGCACGCGAACAGGCGGCAGACCGGCAAGTTCGCCGTTCAGCGGCGAGGCCTGAGGATGAGCCGGGTCGGCAGAACCGAGGTAGGATGCGATCAGGGCGGCAGCTTGGGGTCGGGTGAAATAAGGATCGGCCGCGGCCCGCGAGTCCCAGCTTTGTCCTGTCATGGCCAGATCCGTCACCGGGGACATCACAACCGTGCCCACAGGCGGAATGCCTGATGCGGTAGTGCGCGATAGCAAGGCCAGCGCCAGATTGCCGCCTGCCGAGTCACCGGTCAGCGCGATGCGTCGGGCGCTGTCGGCGGTGAGCGCGTCGTAGCAGGCTTGGACATCCGCGACGGCGGCGGGAAACGGATGCTCGGGTGCCAGACGGTAGTCCGGCACGAAGGCAGCCGCGCCGGCGCTGCGGGCGATATGCCCGACCAGGGCGCGGAACGCCTCCGCCGATCCCCAATTGAACCAGCCGCCGTGCAGGTGGAGGATGGTGGCATCAGGGCGAGCACCGTCCGGCTCGCACCACCAACCCGGAACGCCGCCAACGGTGTCCTGGCGGTAGGACACTCCTTCGGGTGCAACGACGCGCAGCATGATCGCGTCGAACGGGCCGCGTGCGCCCGGCCCCTGCATCTTGCCCTTATGCGGTTCCACCATGGCCCGCATGGCGGCCATTGCGCGCGCGTCTTCGGGTGTGAGGGGCCGTATGGCGCACCATGACTCGGCGGCCGTCAGCGTGGGATGGGTCAGCATGTACTACTCCTGCGCGGCATCGCGGCCGCATTAAATTTACGTGACGTAAAGTAAATTAAAGAATGCGATTGTCAATTCCCTTTACGGTGCGTTCAGTTAATATGGCCGTATGACCCGTCCTTTATCCGCCCGCCTTGGCCGCCCGCGTGGCGACATGGCGGAATCCCATCGTGCGATCCTCGATGCGGTGCATGACCTGTTGCAGGAAACCTCCGTCCGTGACCTGACGATGGAGGCCGTGGCCAGGCGGGCCGGTGTCGGCAAACCGACGCTCTATAAGTGGTGGTCGTCCAAGGCGGCTCTTGTGTTCAGCATGTTCCACGAGCGGCTGGCCCACGAAGGGGACGCCGAGGAGGCTGCGACGGTGGAGGCGGCCCTTCGCACCCGCATGAAGCACCTCATCCACGCCTTCAACGGGCTATTCGGCAGGGTGATGGCCGAGTTGATTGCCGAAGGGCAGAGTGACCCGGCTTTGCTGCGGGAGTTGTATGACCGCCACATCAGCCCGCGGCGCACTGCGATCATCGCCGACATCGAGCGTGGAAAAGCGAGCGGCGAGTTCGCGTCAGACACGAACGCGGAGCTACTGGTCGATACGATCTTTGGGCCGCCCTACTATAGGTTGCTGCTACGAACCGGCCCGCTGACTGAGACATACGGAGACGACTTGATCGACCAGGTTCTTCGCAGCGCGCCGATGGCTTTGCGAAAGTCATCGCCAGGGTGAAAACACCTATAGGACTTTCCACAAACCCGCAGAGTGCCTAAATTCACGCCAGATCTTACGTCTGATAAGAGGTTCAATGCTCAAGCAGCGTTCGTTGCGACAGACGAAGTCGGTAGGACAGCAGGCGCGCGACGCTGTCGTCGATATGATCCTGCGTCAAAACATGAAAGTCGGCGACAAGCTGCCGTCCGAGACTGAGCTGAGCCAGACCTTCGACATTTCGCGGCCGATGCTGCGGGAAGCGTTGCGTCTTCTGGAACAGGAAGGGCTTGTCCGCACCGAACATGGGCGCGGCCGTTTTCTGTCCGCGGCCTCGGCCCTGACGATTGCGCGGCCGATCACGGCCTATGAGAGCATCACCGTGATGTTGCGCGAGCTTGGCTACACGCCCGAGACGAAGGTGCTGTCGTGGCGGGAAGGCCGTGCCGATGAGGATGAAATTGCAGCGACGGCCCTCGGCTGCACGCCTGATACCAGCCTGATCTTTGTGGAGCGCTTGCGCGTTCAGGGCAGCGATCCCCTGGTCTATTCCATCGAAGTGGTGCCGCGCGATTGCCTGCCGGCGGGACTGGGTGCCGATGATCTGGCGGGATCGCTCAATGATTTGCTTGGCCGGCAACAGCAGCAGCCGCGCATGTCCTCCGCGTCAGTCACGGCGACGGACCTTCCCATGGGCGTCGGGGGGCTCATCAACTCTCATGAAAATCATTGTTGGCTGTTGATCACCGAGACCTGCCTGACGGATGAAGGGGTGCCGGTTGTCTATGCGCGCGACTATCATCGCGGCGATCTGTTTTCGTTCAATTTTTCGCGTCGCTAAAAGGCCCGACGCGCCTTTTGGGGCGCGTCGGTAGAACCAAAGGTTACTGGCCGGCTTTGTAATTGACCCAGCCGTCAGACACGGCCTTGTTGGCGGCAGAGGTGCGCGGGGTCTGCAGAATGATCCGCTTGATGGTATCGGCGGTCGGATAGATTGTCGGGTTATTCGCAATCACCGGCTGCACGGTGGGCATCGCCGCCGTATTGGCCATCGGATAGCCCAGCGAGTTGATGATATCGGCGCTCACATCCGGGGACATGATATAGTTCAGGAATAGCAGCGCATTCTTCGGATGCGGTGCGTCGCTCATCACCGCCAGATTGTCGATGTATTCCGGGGCGCCTTCAGTGGGAATGACGAATTGCAGCTTGAAGGTCTTGTGGGCGGCTGCGGCCTGCGCCTGAGCCTGGACATCATTGCCGACCCAGCCGACCGAGACGCAGATATCCCCTGCGGCGAGAGCATTCAGGTAGTTGTTGGAATCGATGGTGCGGACGGTGTCATGCACCTTCTTGATGGTGGCATAGGCGTCGGCGATGTCTTGCAGGTTCTGCGTATTTGGGCTCTTGCCGTCGTAGATGAGGGCGAGCTGAATCACGTCCTCAGGCGAATCGACATAGTTGATGCCGCATTTCTTGATCTGCTCGGCGATCTTGGGGTCGAACAGCAGGCGCAGGCTGTTGACCGGCGCATCCGGCATCACCTTCTTGATCATATCGGCATTATAGATGAATCCGGTATAGCCGATGATATAGGGCATCGTGTAGGCGTTCTGCGGATCGGTGCCGCTCTTGGCGATCTGGGCGAGAACCTTGGGGTCCAGGTTCTTCCAGTTGGGAAGCGCCGCTTTGTCGAGCTTGGCATAGATGCCGGCATGAATGCCGCGCGGGTAGAACATGGTGGAGGGCACCACCACGTCATAGCCGCTGTCGCCGGCCATCAGCTTGGCTTCCATCTCATTGTCGCTGCCGAAGGTGTCGTAATGCACCGTGATGCCGTATTTCTTCGTGAAATTCTTGATGGTATCGGGCGCGAAGTAATCGGCCCAATTGTAGATATTGAGGACCTTTTCCTTGTCCATGTCCTGAGCGCGCGCGCCATGAACGAGGAAGGTGGACCCCAATGCGAAAGCGAGGGTGAGGATCGATTTGGAAAGAAAAGACGTCTTCATAACCATCTCCTGTGAAAGGTTTGATCGCTTTCGTCTAATCGGCGCCCTGTTGAAGGGAACGCCGTCTTTGCAACAACCCGATGCCCAGGGTCAGAATACCCGCAGCCAGGACGAAGAGCGTTGCTATGGCATTGATGTCTGGCTTCACGCCGCGCCGGACCAAGGAAAAGATGAGCAAAGGCAGTGTCGTCGAGCCGGGGCCCGAGGTGAACTGCGTGATGACGACATCGTCGAGGCTGATGGAAAAGCCGAGCAGCCAGCCTGCGGCGATCCCCGGCGCAATGAGAGGAACGGTGACGAGAAAGAAGGCGACGATCGGCCGCGCGCCGAGATCGGCGGCGGCTTCCTCGAAAGATCGATCGAGGCCCGCCAAGCGGCCCTGCACCACGATCGTCACGAAGGCCGCCGTATAGGTGATATGGGCGAGCACGATGGTGGTCACGCCGCGATGGCGCGGCCAGCCGGTGAGGTTTTCCATGCCGACGAACAGAAGCAGCAGGGACACCGCCAGCACGATTTCGGGCATCACCAAAGGTGCGGTCGCCATGATCGCGAGCAGCGTGCGGCCCTTGAAGCGGCCGAAGCGCGACAGGATCAATCCGACGAGCGTGCCGATGATCATGGCACCGGTGGCGCTCAGGGCCGCGATCTCCACCGACAATCGTGCCGCATGCAGCACATCGGAATTATTGAACAACTCGCTGTACCAATGGAGCGAAAAGCCGCTCCAGACCGTTGTTGAGGTCGAGCCGTTGAAGGAAAACAGCACGACTAGGACAATCGGCGCATAGAGAAAGATGAGCCCGGCGATGAGCACGATGCGGAGCCGAACGCGAAGGGCGGGGCTCGCGATGATGCTCATGCCGCGACATCCGAGGCGCGGGCGCGCACACGCTCGACAAAGGCGAGCGGCAGAAGCAGCAGCACCACGAGGGTCACGGTCGCGGCGCTCGCGATCGGCCAATCCCGCGCAATGAAGAAGGAATCCCACAGCACGGGTGCGATCATCAGATTGACCGAGCCACCGAGCAGCTTGGGGATCAGATACTCGCCCGTGGCCGGCACGAAGACCAGCAAAGCGCCTGCGAAAACGCCCGGCATCGAGAGCGGCAAGGTCACGGTCCAGAAGGTTTTGAACGGCCGCGAGCCGAGATCGCTGGCGGCTTCCATCAAGGTGCCGTCCATCCGCTCCAGCACCGCATAAAGCGGCAGCAGGAAGAAGGGCAGGTAGCAGTAGAGCATGCCGATATAGATGGAGAGCGAGGTGTTTAGGATGCGCAGGGGATGATCGATCACCCCAAGCCACAGCAGCGTGTCGTTGAGGATGCCATTATCCTTGAGGATGCCGATCCAGGCGTAGATGCGCACCAGAAAGGACGTCCAGAAAGGAATGGTGATCAGCAGCAGCAGGCTCGGCCGCGCGGAGGGTTTGGCGGCGGCCACGGCATAGGCGAGGGGATAGCCCACGAGGGCGCAGAGCACGGTCGTGACCGCGGCGACCTTGAGCGAGCCGAGATAGGCGAGGACGAAGATGGGATCGCCGAACAGGCGCACGAAATTGCCGAAGGTGATGCTGGCCGCGAGCTGTGCGCCATCCCAGGAGAAGATCGGCGCATAAGGGGGAATCGTATCCGCCATCTGCGACAGCGAAATTTTCACGACCAGCAGGAATGGCACGAGAAAGAACACCAGGTACCACAGGATCACGCCGCCGGTGAGCAGGTGCCGGTTGTCCGTCCAACGCCGCGTGGGGTTGGCCCGGCTCATCGACCGACGAGAAGGCTGGCGGCGCTGTCCCAGCCGAGACTGACATCCGTGTCGCGCGGCAGAAGTGCGACGCCATGGCTTCCGATGGGCTGAGAGACTTGGACCACGCGGCCGTTCTCCAGGCACACCTGATAGATGCGTTTGTCCCCGACATAGGCGTGCGTGAGCACGCGGCCGGTTGCGCGGGCATCGACCACCGGTGGATTGGCGGGCGCGATGCGCATCTGCTCGGGCCGGATCGCCAAGGTCACGGCATCGCCGGCGACAAAGCCACGACTGACGGTGTGGATCTCGCCCAGCAGCGCGTCACAGGTGACTGTCGCCATGCCGGCTTCGACATGAGTGACGGTGGCATCGAATAAATTGACCGAGCCGATGAAGTCCGCCACGAAGCGCGTTGCCGGCCGTTCGTAGATATCTTCCGGCGTGCCGATCTGAACGACGCCGCCATCGGCCATCACGGCGATGCGCGTCGACATCGTTAGCGCCTCTTCCTGGTCATGCGTGACCATGACGAAGGTGATGCCAAGTTGCTGCTGAATGCCGATCAGTTCCAGCCGCGTACTTTCCCGCAGCTTCTTATCCAGCGCGGAGAGAGGCTCGTCGAGGAGCAGAACCTCCGGTCGCTTGATGATGGCGCGCGCCAAGGCGACGCGTTGCCTTTGGCCGCCGGACAGATGATGGGGCATCCGCCGTGCGAAGGTTGGCATCTTGATGAGGTCGAGCGCTTCGCCGACCCGCGTGCGGATCTCAGCCGTCTTCACGCCTTCCCGCCGCAGTCCGAAAGCGATGTTGTCTTCCACCGTCATATGCGGAAATAGCGCATAAGACTGGAACATCATGTTCACCGGCCGCAAATAGGGCGGCAGCGCCGTGACATCGCGACCGCCGATGACAACCTTGCCGGAATCACAAGATACGAAGCCGGCGAGGGCGCGCAGAAGCGTCGTCTTGCCGCAGCCGGAACTGCCGAGGAGGGAAAACAGTTCCCCCCGGCGGATCGTGAAGTCGATATCGCGAAGCGCCTGTATCGGTCCAAAGCTCTTATTGAGTCTTTGAATCTCGACATAGGGTTCGTCACGTCCGCTCAATGGCTAGGGCTTTGCATAGGCAACGGTCCGGGCCCGACAGGGCCATTTTCGCCGTCCAGCTTATGCGCTGTCTTGGTCCGCTCCACACATCACTCCAGCCTGCACGAGGTCAGACGTCAGACTAAAGCGGTTTAGGGGTGAGTCAAGCAGCCTGCTCGGTCAGGTCGGCGGCTGGAGCATTCGCATCAACTTTCGCACCGCGCTGTCCGGTGTGGTCAAGACAGGCCGCCCCGTCGCCGTCTCGACAGCCTGGCGCGCGCGCGCCAGGCTGAACTGAGCCAAGGCGATGACGTTGCACCCCGCAAGCGCTGCGGCCGCCTGCGCCGCTGATCGGTCGTGGCCATCGCCATCGCCGGCGTCCAGAAGCGACAGCGCGTCATGTGCCAGCGCGGGCACAATGGTCACGCCGGGGGCGAGCCTAGTGAACTCCTCGGGCATCGAGGCGAGCGTCGCCGGAAAGCTCGCCACCAAGCCGATCCGGCCGTGCGGCCCGGCGATGGCCAGAGCCTCGGCCACCATCGCCTCATTCGGCCGGAGAACCGGAAGCGGTGCCAGCGCTTCGGCGCAGGCCTCGATACAGGGACCGAAGGCCGAGCAGGTGAACAGGATGCCGTCCGCGCCGCAGCCGACTGCATAGCGCGCGAGCGTCAAAAACCGATCCGTCATGGCGGGGGTCAGCGCCCCCGCGCGCGCCAAATCCGCTGAGAGGCTGTCATCGAGCAGATTGGCAATCGTGGCGTCCGGCCATAACCGGGCAAAGGACTCCATCGCCGGCCCGACGGAATTTCGCAAGGCGTGAATCAGCGCGATCCGCATCAGCGCAGGTCCTCTATCACTCAGTCATGCGCGGCGCCCGCCGCACTCCGGGTCCGGGAGTAGAGCCCGGCGGCAAACAGGATCAGCAGGCCGGGCAGCCAGTATTGCCAGGCCGGGCCGAGCGACAGGAAGCCGATCGCGCCGGTGATTTCCTGGATCAGCACGACGCCCGCCAGGGCGCCAATGAAGGATCCGCGCCCGCCGAAGATGCTGGCACCGCCGAGGACCACGGCCGACAGGCTTTGCAATGTATAGTTCTGCCCGACCGAGGGATCGCCAATGCCCACTTGCGCTGCCAATAACAAGCCGCCGATGGCGGAGAAGACGGCGCAGAGCACATAGGCCGCAATCACTGTGCGCGTTACCTTGGCACCGAGGCGATGGGCGGCGGTGGCGTTCGACCCGACCGCGCGCAGTTCCATGCCAAAGCGCGCGCGCCGCAGAAAGATTTCTCCGCCGATCATGATCAGGACCGCGAGGATGAAGACGACCGGAAACGGCCCGATCTGGCTTGTGAGCGCATCCGTGATGCCGTCACGAAGATAGCCGGCCGGTGTCGGCCGCAGCAGCAGCGAAATCCCTTGCAGCGCGATATAGGTGGTCAGGGTGGCAATAACGGGCGTCAGGCCGATCTTGCGCACCAGCACGCCATTATAGAGGCCGACCAGCACCGCCGCACCGATTGCAAGCGCCAGCCCGAGCAGCAGGGTGAGCGTGCCTTGATCGTCCCCCGCGAAGAACGAAATGATGACCACGATGAGCCCGGTCAATGGACCGACCGACAGGTCCACGCCCGCCGTGAGGAGCACGATCAACTGGCCGATGCTGACGAAGGCGAGGGCGCTCGCCAGGAACAACGTTTGGCTGATGTTGCGGCTACTCAGGAAATGGCCGTTGCGATAGGCGGTGTAGGCGCCCAGAAGAACGATGAGTGCGATGAGAATCGCCATCGGCGCGTAGTCGCCCGACAGAAACCTTTGCATCCCCGCACGGCGCTCGGCGCCATGGCCGACCAAGGTCTGGCGTGTGGTCGCCGCGTTGATGGCGGCACCGGTGATATTGGCCTCGGAGATCTCGTCCCCGGTCAGGGAGCGGACGACGTTGCCGCGCGAGAACACGAGCACCCGGTCGCACAACCCCTGAAGCTCGACCGCGTCCGATGACAGAACAACGACAGCGGCGCCGTCATCCGCCGATTGGCGCAGAATGCGATACAGTTCCAGCCGCGCGCCGGCATCGACGCCGCGCGTCGGCTCATCGGCCAGCAAAACGGCCGGCTTGCGCAGCAGCGAGCGCCCGAACAGAACCTTTTGCTGGTTGCCACCGGACAGTGACGAAATCCGCGTCTCCGTCGATGGCGTCTTGATCGCCAACGACCGGATTTGCATTTCGGCCATGGCCATTTCCGCCGAGCGGGAGATGAGGCCGAAGCGCGACAAGCCTTCCAGCACGAGGGCGGAGAGGTTTTCCCGCACCGACATCGACAGGAAGACGCCTTCGGCATGGCGGTCGCCGGGAAGATGGACGATGCCCGCCGCCTGGGCCGCGATGGGGTCCGACAACCGCACGGGACGACCGCCGACTGTCAACGTGCCCGCCACGGGGACGAGGCCCGCGAGGGCGCGCAGACAATCCCGCTGGCCATTGCCCTCCACACCCGCGAGACCCACGATCTCCCCGCCGCGCACGTCCAGATCGATCGCCTGCAGCATGCCATTCGCGAGACCCCGGCCGCTGACCAGCGGGATTGCAGAGAGGTCCTGACAGCGCTTTTCAGGGAAGGCGCGCTCTACCGAGCGACCGATGATCAGGCGCAGGATCTCCTGCTCGGAGATACCGTCAATATTGAAGGTTCCGCGTGCCTGTCCGTCCCGCAGGATGGTAATGCGGTCGGCGATCCGCTTCACTTCGGGCAGCCGGTGGGAAATATAGATCACGGCCGTGCCGCCGGCTTTGATGCGCGCGATTTGGCCAAACAACCGCTCGGTTTCAGCCGCCGTCAAAACCTCGGTCGGCTCGTCGAGCACCAGAACCTTCGGCTGCAAAGCGAGCGCCTTGGCGATCTCGACCAACTGACGTTCCGCGACCGTCAGTTCCGCGACCCGCGTGCGGCGGTCAAATGTGGCGCCGACCATCGCGAGCTGATCGGTCAACCAGCGATCGGTACTTAGGTCGCGTGGCCGCAGCGCCTTGGGCACGCAGTAGAGCAGGTTTTCCTCCACGCTTAGCTCATCGATCACCGAGGTATGCTGGTAGACGACGCTCAATCCTAGCGCCTGCGCGCGGCCCGGGGAGGGTGTGTCGAGCGGCACGCCGCCGATTTCGACACTGCCCTCATCCGCCGCCAGGGCGCCGGCCGCGATGCCCATGAGCGTCGATTTGCCGGCGCCGTTTTCACCGAGGAGCGCGTGGACCTCACCTTGCACCACGTCGAGCGAAACGCTCTTGAGGGCGATGACGCCCGGGAACCGCTTGACGACATCGACAAGGCGAAGAACGATCGGCGCGCTCATTGGGGCGCCTACTCCATTTTGCCGAAGGTTGCCAGCTCATCCGGCGTCAGCTGGACCGACAAATCGGCATCCGGCTGCTGCTTGGGATCGCAATTCGGCGCAGTGCCGCCCAACGTGTCTTCGAACAATGGCACCCGGTAGATGTCAGGCTCGGTATTGGGAATGCCCTCGGCGGCGGCAATTGCCTTGCGCGCCGCAATCCGCCCGATCCAATTGCGGGCCGAGATCGTGCCCAGCTCAAAGCCGGGGTTGGCTGGCTTCAGTTTGATAAAGTCGCAGGCGAGCTGATTGTTTTCGAGAACGGCGAGCGGCACCAGCGGGCGGTTCGCACCCTGATAGGCGCGCAAGGCCCCGAGGGCGGAAAATCCGCCGCTGTCATCGATGATGCCGTCGATCTTCGGGTATTTCGACAACAAGGCCGTCATGGTCTTCTGGGTGAGCGCCGTATCCCAGTCGGTCACGGCCCAATCGCTGTAGCCTGTCAGCAGCGTCATCTTCGGCTGCTTGCTGATCACGTCCTGAATGCCTTGCAGCGTCGCGACGCTGACGGGATTGCCGGCGGGGCCGCCAAGGAACACGACATTGCCCGTGCCGTGCAGCGCCTTGACCATCCACTCGGCCATGACCACGCCCGTTGCGCGCACATCCCAATCGACATAGGCGATGTAATCGCGTCCGGGCTTGCCGCCGGGATCGGCTCCCCAAGGCACAACCTTGATGCCCGCGCGGGTCGCGTTACGGATGGCGGGCAGCTCCGCCTTGCCGAAATCGGGCACCAACACGAGCGCGTCGATCCCTTGCGCGACCATGCCATTGACGTCGGAAATGCTCTTTTGCAGATCGCCCTGACCGATTTGCACCACTTGCTTCACATTGGGGCATTTGGCGGCTTCCGAGCGCACGGCGCCCATGGAGGAGCGCGACCATCCGTTCGTGCCGACACCATCATGAATCCCGAGGGTGATCGGCTTCGTGCCGCAGAAGCTGGCATCGGCGGTCTTGCCGCCGGCCGCCACGATCTGCGCCACGGTATCGGCGGCTTTGGCCTGCACCCCGAAGGCGGTTGCGGCCGCAAAGAGCGCGATACCCGCGCCCGCGGCACGGAAGACTGTAGCTCCGGTCATTGTCGGTATTCCCCCAATTATTGTTGTTTTTGATTGGTCTCAGCCGCCTACGCGGACGGTGCGAAACACCTGGCGCCAGGGCACAAGCCGCAGCGCCATGCCGAGGGCGATGATGACCGCCTCGATCACATCCTGCACCGAGGTTGCAGCGCCCATGCCGAGAGTCACCTGTTGCAGTTGCGTGAGAAACAGCGCGCCGACGGCGGTTGCGGACACGCTGCCGCTGCCGCCGAACAGGGACGTGCCACCCAACACAACCGCCGCAATGGTCGGAAGAAGATAGGTGCCGCCGACGAACAGGCTCGGGATGCCGAGATAGCCGGCGAGCAGAATGCCGGCGGCGGCGTAAATCACGCCAGCCGCCGTATAGGTCGCGATCTGGTATTGCGACACGCGCATGCCGGCGGCATGGGCGGCACGGCGATTGGTGCCGATGGCGATGAAGCGGCGCCCGATCAGGCTCTTGCGCAACCCGATCTCCACCAAAATTACCGCCACTAAGGCGAGGATCGCCAAATCAGGAATGCCGAAGATCCGACCGATGGTGAAATTGCCGAGCGCGGAGGGCACGGCGCGCACCGAACTCGCCTTGCTCGTGAACAAGACCGCGCCGTACAGCAAGGCATTGACGGCCAATGTCGAGACCAGGGGCGTGATGCGAAAGCGCGTCACGGCGATGCCGCTGATGGCGCCGGCAGCCGCGCCGACGGCCAAGGCGATGACGATCCAGAGGACGAGTTGGGAATTATCCCCGTTGGGATATTTGGTGACCAGGACGGCGGCGAGCGACATCATGCCAGGCACGGCCAGATCGAGCCCGCCCTGCTGGATGACGAGCGTCTGCCCGATCGAGGCGATCGCCAGGACCGAGGCGAAGGCCAGGACCGTTAGCAGGGAGCTGCCGGAGATGCTGCCGGGTGCCACCAAGGGGCTGATAACGAACAGCAATACGGTCGCCGGCCAGATGGCCAGGAACTCGGCCGGCATGCCTCTCCAGACCGCGAAGCGTCCCATGCGGTGCGCGCTTATCGTGGGCTGACGGCGGCGGCGCGCAAACCGCGCGGCGCCGGGCCACAGCAGCCGCAGGACCCCGCATGGCGTGAAGGCGTGCCCGGTTTGCGGCCGGGCATCACCGTGACGGCAGCACCCCGGAGGGAGGGGCTGGCGATCAGGTTGCGCGGCGTGGCCGTGCCGCAGGTCGGGCAGTCGCGGGGTGCGGCGAAGGCCGCCATCCCCGCGAACTCCGTGAAGGTGCCGCAGCGCGCGCAGTCATAGTCATACAGCGGCATGGCTAGTGCTTCTCGGCGTCGGTGCCGCGCACATAGGGTGTCGGCAGCCACGATCCGTCACGCGGCACGCCGGCGCGGCCAAACAGGCCGTCGGCCGATCTCTCCATGGTCTTATGCAGCGCCCGCACATCGATGTTCAGCAGCTTGCCATGCCGCTTTACGATGCGGCCATTGACGAAAACCGTGTCGATATTGCCGGTATGGGCGTCGTTCACCACAGCGCCGATCGGATTGTTAATCGGGAACATATTGAGCGCATGGGTATCGAGCATGACGATGTCGGCGCGCTTGCCGGGTGTCAGCGATCCGGTGATGGAGTCGAGGCCGCAGGCCCGCGCCCCTTGCAGCGTCGCGAATTCGAGAATGTCGCGAGTCGTGATCGGCAGCGGGTCGACCAACTCATGCCGTGCCAAGGCTTCGGCATTCATGAAACCGCGTGTGGCGGCAAGCAGAATGCGCATTTGTCCGAACATATCGCCGCCGACGGAACAACAAACATCGATCGAAATGCTTGGCCGGCAGCCGTGCTTCATCAACCCGAGCGTCGCGGGATTGCCGTGGCCCATGTTCAGCTCGACTTCGGCGGAGAGGGAGGCGGTGCCGCCGGTATCCGCGATCAGCTTGAATTCGTCATCGCTCAAGGTGCAGCAATGGACATAGGTCGTGTCAGCCGCGAGAAGGCCGCGTGAATTGAGCTGATCCACGGGATGGTTCAGGCCCCATAGCCCGTCGCCGGCATGCAAGGTGATGCGCAGGCCGAGGTCGCGCGCTTTGCGAAAGTCGTCCTCTGTCACGTCCAGGGTGGCGAACTGCGGCCCCCGCGCGGCAAAGGCCATGGTGACCAGACCGTCATCTGAGTTGAAATGCGTGCGCCGCACGCGCGCCACATCCGTAAAGTCGCTGGGCAGATCGCTGACGGGAAACCATTCGCGATTGGCATTGCCGTAGCCATAGACGGCACGGAGGCCCGCATCGCGCAGGCCCTTGATGGCCATATCGGCGTGGTCAGGCGAATTATTATTGTGCGACCAGTCATACAGCGTCGTGATGCCAGCATCGAGGGCTTCGAGCGCGCCGATATAATTGGCAACATACATGTCATCGGGTGTGTACAGCTCACCCATGACACCACGGACGCCGCCGAAATACTGTGCGAGCGTCCAGTCGGCCGCCGCGTTGCGCAGCAGGCATTGCCAGGTATGGCGATGGGTATCGATGAAGCCCGGAATGACGATCATGCCCCGACCGTCTATTTCCTGCGCTTCGACGGGGCCGAGATTCGGCCGGATTTCGGCGATGTTTGTGCCGTCAATGAGCAGATCGGCGTCATGGAAATCGCCGACTTTCGGGTCCACGGACACGATTGTCGCATTGCGGATGACGGTGCGTTCCATCGTAGTGTCTCTCCCCGATCGGGCCTTATCTTCCGTAGCGACGGAGCAGGCCGTTTCCGTGACGGTAACCGCGCTTGGCACCGGACGCAAGGCAAGTTATCGGTTGAACACTCACAATTCTCACGGGTTCGACATTCAAAACTCTTGTGCGGTGCAACAACAACTGCTTGTACGAATCCTCTAGTCAGTCACGTGATCCTGTATTAGTGAGCAATCGATAAACACTGGCGGACAGCGGTCGAACGCCGTCGCTCGGGAGGAGCAGCCGATGAAGGGCAGCGTTGGGGTCATTGGCCTAGGTATCATGGGCGGCGCGATCGCGGGCAATCTCGTGGCGGATGGTTGGGATGTCATCGGCTACGATCCCGATGCGGCGGCGTGCGGCCGAGCGGAGGCCGCGGGTGTTGGAATCGCTGCCGATATCCCGGCGGTCTTGACGAAGGCCGAGGTCATTCTCACCAGCTTGCCGTCCCCCAAGGCCGTCATCGCCACGGCGGAGACGATCGTGGCGGCTGCCGCGCGCCGCCATGTGATCGTGGAACTCAGCACCCTCGCGATCGAGGACAAGATGCGCTTCGCTTCCGTGCTGGAAAGCACCGGCCATGTCGCGATCGATTGTCCCATCAGTGGTACAGGCGCGCAGGCGCGCAATCGTGATCTCGTCCTCTACGCCAGTGGTGATCCGGCGGAGATCAGGCTGCTGCATCCTGTTTTGCTGGGGTTTGCGCGGGAAGCGCATGACGTCGGAACCTTCGGCAATGGCAGCCGGATGAAATTCGTCGCGAATTTGCTCGTGGCCATTCACAACGTGGCGGCGGCGGAAGCGATGGTGCTGGGCATGATGGCCGGTCTTGATCCGCAGCAGCTCGTGGCTCTTGCCGGCGCTGGCGCCGGCGCATCGCGGATGTTTACCCTGCGCGCGCCGATGATGGCGGAAAACCGCTACGAAGAGGCCACGATGAAGATGTCCGTCTGGCAAAAGGACATGACGGTGATTACGGAATTCGCGGCCCAGCTGGGCAGCCCGACACCCTTGCTGACCGCGACGGTGCCGCTTTATGCCCGTGCGATGGAGCAGGGCTATGGCGAGTCGGACACGGCGGCCGTTTGCGCGGTGCTCGAAGAAATGACCGATGGGCGCCTCGACCGGGGTCGTCAGAACCAAAGCTGATAAGGGCCGATACGGCAAATAATGGGGTGAAACGCGCGCCCTGGCTTAGGGTGACTGCATCACCGATCCACGGAGGGACATCATGAAGCTCGGTTTCTTCACCATGCCGATCCATCCAATCGACAAGGATTGGCGGCAGTGTTTGCGGGAAGATCAGGACGCGTTCATCCTGGCCGACCAATTGGGTTTTTCCGAAGGCTATGTCGGCGAGCATTCGACCGATCTTGCCGAAAACATCACCTCCTGCTCGCTGTTCCTCGCGACCCTGATCGGATCGACCAAGCAGATTAAACTCGGCACCGGCACGGTGAACTTGCCGAACAGCCATCCCGCCCGTATCGCCGCCGAAATTGCGATGCTCGATCATCTGCTCGACGGGCGCTTGATCTTCGGGATCAGTCCGGGTGGACTGCCGTCCGACGCCGAGGCCTTCGGCAGTCTGGGCGCGGACCGCGCTGCCATGTTCGTCGAAGCCATCGACCAGGTTCTGGAAATTTGGCGGTCCGACCCGCCGTATAACATTCGGGGCAAGTTCTGGACCGTCTCGACGGAAAAGACGATGATCCCGGATATCGGGCAGGGCTTCCTGCCGAAGCCTTTGCAGCGTCCGCATCCGCCGATCGTGGTCACTGTGGTCGCGCCCTTCTCCAAAGGTGTAGCAGAGGCGGCGGCACGCGGCTGGGACCCGATTTCCGCCAATTTCCTCATGCCGGTCTGGGTGCGTAGCCATTGGCCTGGTTATGTCGAAGGGTGCAATCGCGCAGGTCGGCCGGCTTTGGCTGCCAACTGGCGCGTCGCCAAGAGCATCTTCGTGGCCGATGATGAAGCGACGGCAAAGGCCTATGCGACGGCGCCTGATAGCCCCTACCGTTTCTATTACAACCAGCTTCTGACGAAGATGAAGCGCGCCGGCCGGGCGGAGTTGTTCAAGACCGATCGTGGCCAGTCCGACGAGTCCGTCACGCTCGACGATGTCTGCGACAAACTCATCCTGTACGGAACGCCGGATCAGGTGGCGGAAAAGATTCTTCAGTTCCGGGAAGAGACGGGCGATTTCGGCACGCTGCTCTATGCCGGGCATGATTGGCAGGATCCTGCCTTGGCGCGACGGTCGATGGTCTTGATGGCGGAGGAGGTGATGCCACGCGTCAATGCCGCCATCGGTGCCAGCCTACATCAAGCGGATGCCGCGTGAAGGTCGCGATCAACGGAGGCGCTTTCGCCCTCCATACGCAGATCGATGGTGTCGAGGGCGCACCTTGGCTGATCTTGTCGAATGGCTTGGGCACGGATTTGACGGTGTGGGAGCCGCAGGTCGCGCAATGGGCCGCGCGCTTCCGCATCCTGCGCTACGACACGCGGGGTCATGGATTGAGTGAGGGGCCACCCGGCCCCTATGCGCCAGATGATCTTGTGCGCGATGTCGTGGGTTTGATGGATCATTACGGTATCGCTCGCGCGACTCTCATGGGCTTGTCGCTTGGCGGCGCCACCTGCGTGGGTGTCGCGTTGCACGAGCCAAAACGGGTCAGTGCACTGATTTGCTGCGATGCGCGCGTCGATTCGCCACCGCCTTATGTCCAGGCATGGGCGGAGCGCATCGCCCTCGTGGAGAAAGCCGGAACGACGGCGATTGTGAACGGCTCGATGGAGCGATGGGTCACCGCACCGACCCGCGCGGCGAGACCCGATCTCGTTCAACGCCTACGGGCGATGCTCGAAAACACCAGCGATCAGGGATATATGGCCTGCGCCGCCGCGCTCCAGCACTTGGCCTATTTCGATCGGTTGCATGCCATCACCTGCCCGACCTTGTTCGTGGTGGGAAGCCTTGACACCGCATCTCCGCCAGAGGTTATGGCGGCGATGGCCGCCCAGGTCGCAGGGGCGCAGCTGGTCCAAGTGCCAGAGGCCGCGCATATCAGTAATTTGGAGAATGTCGCTGCATTCAACGCGACCGTGGACGAGTTTATGGTGTCTCTGCAGAGTGACGAAAGCCAGGTCGTATCAGCGTGAGTTGGGTCGATTCATATGAGTAAAGCAAGGGCGCGGATGACACGCGGCGATCGCGAACAGCAGATTGTCAAGGGTGCCATTCAGTTTTTTGCAGAGCAAGGGTTTGGCGGCAATACGCGTGAATTGGCCGACCGCCTGCAGATCACACAACCCCTGCTGTACAAGCATTTTCCGACCAAGAACGATCTGATCGAGCGTGTTTTCAAGGAGGTCTTTTTCGATCGCTTCGATCCCCGGTGGAGCGATTTGATTCTAGACCGATCCCGATCGATCGTCGCGCGATTGCAGGAGTTCTACCGCGAATACGCGGCTGCAACCTATACCTATGAATGGATCAGGCTTTATATCTCAGCGGGCTTGATGGGGCGGGACGTCAATGCCCGCTACATCGGGCAGGTCGAACAAAAAATTCTGTTGCCGCTCTGCAGTGAGATCCGACTCTATTGCGGATTGCCAGATCCGAGCGTGATCCCGATCAGCCGGGTCGAACTCGACCATGTCTGGGTCTTTCACGGTGGCTTCTTCTATTATGCCATGCGCAAGCATATCTACCACGTCGCGACGACGGAAGACCTCGACACTCTGGTAGAGCGCGCCGCGACCACCATGTTGGAAGGCATTCGAAGCATGACGAGCGCCGCTGAAGGCCAGGCTATGACGCGACCAGCCACATCCGCCGCAGTCTAGCTCGCGGCCGCCAAGGGAACGACCGCGCGGTATGTGCCGCCATGAAACAGAAGAGGCTCGCCGTGATGATAGGTCGAGCGAATGACGCGCCCAATAAACAGCGTATGATCCCCGGCGACGATTGCCTGCTCCGTCCGACATTCGAATCGGGCGATGCAGTCGGGCAGAAGCGGGCAGCCCCCAAGGCCAGGGAACCAATCAACGCCTTCGAACTTGTCGGCCGACGAGGTGGCGAATTGGCGGGAATGATGTTGTTGGTCGGCACCGAGAACATTAATCGCGAAGCAGCCACTGTCTGTGAAACCCGGCATAGACGGCGCTTCGGCTCTCAAACTCCACAAGACCAGCGGCGGATCGAGCGAGACCGAGGAAAACGAATTGGCCGTCACGCCAAGGAGCATGCCCGATGTGGTGCGGGTCGTGATGACGGTGACGCCGGTCGCAAAACGCCCCAGGGCATTGCGCAGCGCCCTTGGCGTGGGTTCGGCGTCCGCGAGTTCGATGGTGAACTCCTGGTCGGATTTGCTCATCCTGAGCCTCCATCTTGGCCGATTGCAAAGGTCTTGTGCTTGCCGCAGACCCTAAAGACCCTTACCCCTCCGCGCCAATCAGATGATCCACTCAACCTGATCAGTTTTGCTAATGACCGTCGCTGATAGCTTGCGCGACATTCAATATTTCGTCGCGGTCTATGAAGAGCGATCTTTCACCGGCGCTGCGCTGCGGGAAAATGCCACCCAGTCCGGCGTATCGCAGCACATCCGCAAGATCGAGGAGCGGGCAGGGGTGAGGCTGTTCCTGCGCGGCACCAGTCAGGTGACACCCACGCCGGCAGGCGACCAGTATTACGGATATTGCGTCGATCTGCTGCGCGTCAACGAGGCGGCGAGCATGGCGATCCGCGCCTTCGGTCGCAGCCTGGATGGTGAGGTCACAATCGGATTGATGCCGACCATGACCCGCTGCGTCCTGGCACCCGCCCTGGCCCATTTCATGGACCTGCATCCCAATGTCACGATCCGTATCGTGGAAGGCTATAGCGCCATCCTCACACAGAAGGCGCGGGCGGGTGACCTGTCATTCGGCATCGTTCCTGCCTCCGCCGACACAGTGGGCCTGAGCCTGCGGCCATTTGTCCGCACACCGGAGGTTCTGGTGTCTGCGGCATCGCGCCCCGGGCACGGTGAACCGGTGCGGCTGTCCGATCTCGGGTCCCTGAAGATCGTGACGCCGGATGCTCGCAATGCCCGCCATCAGACGCTGCGAACCTATTTCGCCGCACAGGGTGTCACGATTGCCGCCTTGCTCGAACTGGACACTATGTTCGCGACACTCGATCTCATCACGCGCACCGATTGGGTCGCTGTTCTCCCCGGTATCATGATGGCGGGTGACAGCACGGGCGGCGTTTTTTCCATCAGCCCCCTGGCCAGCCCTTCCCTGTGGCTGGATCTGGTGGTGATGCAGGCCCCATGGCGGTCGAGGGCGCCGGCGGCGGATGCCTTTCTCGCAGTCCTGGACGCAGAGGCGCAAAAGGCAAATGCGGTCTGGGCCAGCCGCGCGCCCGACGTCGCACAAGGGGTGCTGCGCCGGGGTGGGAGCAGTGATAGGCTCCCACGCACCGGCCGGTGGTGGCCCAATGGAGGACGCGGTGGCAGATAAAATCAGCGACGCTTTGCGCGTGGCCATGATGCACAGCACGGCGGCAATGGTGCTCTCCGATCCGTTTTTGCCCGATTGTCCCATGGTGGTGGTGAACCCGGCCTTTACACGCATCACGGGCTATACCGCCGAGGAGTCGGTGGGCCGCAACTGCCGCTTCCTGCAAGGCTCCCAGACCGACCCAGACGCGGCGCCCCGCATCCGATCGGCGCTTGAGGCCGGACAGGGGTGCATCGAATGGATCATCAATTACCGCAAGGACGGCACCGCCTTCTGGAACCTGCTGTTCATCTCCCCGGTGCATGATGAGAACGGGAAACTCCGCTACTTCTTCGGTAACCAGCTCGACATCACCAAGGGCATGCCCGATTGGTTTGTCGATGTGAGCTTTGGCAGAACGCAGGTCGATCCCAAGATGGAAGCAGAGTTCCATGCCTTGCTGGGTGAGATTGGGGATGCGGAACGTGCCCAAGCGCTAGACCGCATCGTCGCCGCCGCGCACCGACTGGCCGAGATCACGGTGCAGTTGACGCCCGGCACCTTGTCGGTGGCTGAGGCGATGCGAGACTGACCCGGGTCCGCGACGCTAGCCGGCGAATCGCGGCTCCGGCAGGCCGCGGATGCCCAATTCGCGAATTCGGAATAAACTGCCTGCGCCGAACTGCGGCTTTGCCTCGGCCGCAAACAGATCATGAACGGCCGGGTGCTTGACCCGCGCCATAGAGGTTACATAGATTTCGTCGAGATTGTCGCCGCCGAAGATCACGCTGGTGATGTTTTTGACGGGCATCGTGATGCGGCGTTCGACGGTCCCATCCGGCGCGTAGCGCACCAGATCACCCGAAATCAGCTGCGCGTTCCAAAGATAGCCTTCCGCATCGACAGTGGAGCCATCCGCGACCCCAAGATCGTCCTTCGTGCTCGCGAATAGACGGCGGCCGGAGGCTTTGCCTTCGTCCAGGTCATAGTCATAGGCCCATAGTTCTTCCTGAAAGGTATCGGCAAAATAGAAGGTTTTGTTGTCAGGACTCCAGCACGGCCCATTGGAGCAGATGATGCCGCCATCGATCTTGGTGATTGCCAGATCCGGATCGAGACGCCAGAGACCGCATATCTTCAGCTCCTCCTTGTCATCCATGCCGCCGGCGAAGAAGCGACCACGCCGGTCGCATTTTCCGTCATTCAGCCGTGTCCGTGGCTGCGCTTCGTCCACAAGACCGATCAATTCGATCTGCCCTGTCTCGAAATCGAAGAAATAGAAGCCGTCATCCAGGGCAAGCACCGCGTTGCCATGACGCCTGAGGGCCATGGCGCCGACATCGCGATCGAGCCACCAATGCCTGACATGTCCATTGCGGGGATCATATTGCCAGATCGCGGGCTTGCCGACGCGCCGGCCTGTTCCATCGACCCAATAGAGCCGGCCTTCCTCGACATCCCAGATTGGCCCTTCGCCGAGGTGATTCTCACATTCCAAAACGCATTCGATCGAGTATGGCATGCGGACGATCCCCAATATGCGGCGGCATTTCGCCTGACTTCGTTGCAGGCTTCACCATCTATCCTTAGACAAGTGCTTGACTGCCGCAAGAGGCGAGGGCGATCGGCGCGCGTGTCGTGCCGCGCTCCAGGAGCGCGAAACCGACATCGATGCAGCGCCGCGCATCGATGTCGCGATCGGCGATCAGCTCCTGGATGAGGTCGGCAGCCCGCCGACCGAGGCCCGTGAAATCGACGTCGATCGTCGTCAGAGTGGGAAGCATGTGGCGGCCGATCTCAAAATTGCCAAAGCCGACCAGCGAAATATCCGCAGGCACGGCCATGCCCCGGCGCCGGCATTCCATCAAAGCCCCAACGGCGAGCAGGTCGGAGATTGCGAAAACGCCCTCGACGTCTGGTGCAATCTCAAGAAGTTCGGCCATGGCCGAGGCACCTTCATCGAAAGACGCGGGAATGCGCGCCGAGCGCAGCACGAGGTCAGTGGAAAGTCCCGCTGCGCGCAAGGCGTCTTCGAAGCCAGCCAACCGTTCCTCGCCCCGTGTGTCGGACCGGACAGACTCATGCACCGGCCCCAGGGCCGCGAGGCGCCTGAGACCAAGGTCGTGCAGATAGGTGCCGGCGGCAAACCCCACGCCGTGATTGCTGAAGCCGATGGTGCTGCCGATCGGCCGGCGCGGCAGGCCAGCGATTTCGATCACCGGTATCTGCGCCTGCTCGGCCAGGCGTCGCGCCGGCTCGCTATGGGCATTGGCAGTCAGAACCAGCGCCTCGGGCCGGCGGGCGAGCATGGTGCGGAGCTGCCGCTCCTCCTCCTCCACGCTATAGGCGGTATAGCCGATCAGCATCTCATACCCGGCGGTGCGCAGCCCCTCCGTCAGCCCTTCCGCCAAGGCCGCGAAATTGCTGTTGGACAGAACCGGCAGAATAACACCGACGAAGCCGCTGCGTCGTGTGGACAGGCTTCCGGCGGCGCGATCGGGCACATAGCCGAGCGCCGCGATCGCCTCCAGCACCCGCGCACGGGTCGCCGGCAGCACCTGCTCAGGCCGGATGAAGACGCGCGTCACCGTCATGCGCGAAACCCCGGCCATGCGCGAAACATCGCGGAGCGTGGCCCTGCGCATGACGGGTGCCGCCTTCGGCCCTATCAGGCGGGTGCTACTTCCCCCAGATCTTGGCGTAGGCATCCCGATAGTGGTTGTCGGGATCGTAGATATCCTTCTTGCCGCCATCCTGATCGACGTTCTGCGCGGTCACGAGATGCACCGGTGCGACATAGCCGGAGGGCGGCTGGCCCGCGAAGGCGCGGTTCATTTCATCGACGACCTGCCAGCCTTGCAGCGTCAGCGGCTCCGGCACCGTGGCGGCCTGGAACTGGCCGGACCGGATGCGCTCATAGGCGGAGTTGCTGCCGTCGCCTGCGCTGATATTGACCGGCGGCCCAGCGGGGTCCCGGCCGGCGGAGATGAGCGACGGCCCCATGAAGTCGTAATAGAGATCGTTGATGGCGAGGGTATAGGTCCATTTGGTGCCGAACCGTTGCAGCAGCGAGGTCGTGAGCTGCGGCATGCGCGTGCTGGTATCGGCGAGCGGCGTATCCTCGAAAGACAGCACCGTGCAGCCCGTGCAAGGCTTCATCGCGTCGCGCATCATCTTCGCCTTCGACAGCGCAATGGCATAGGCGCTGTCAGTGAAGACGATGACGCCGGCTTTGCCGTCGCTCTGGGCAATCGCATAATCGGCCGCGACCTGGGCGACCTTGCTGCTGTCGCTGCCGATATTGGCAAAGACCTGCTGGTCGGGCATCGGGCCGGGCTTCGGGCCGCCATGCCAAGCGACGATCTTGATGCCCTGGGCGACCGCCTGCTGAATGCTGGATGCATTCTGCACGACGTCATAGCCGCCGATGACGATGCCGGCGGGCTTCAGCGCCATGGCCTGACTGAAGGCGGATTGAATGCCCGAGATGCTGCCCTGGCCATCCAGCACGCGGATCGTCCAGCCGATTTTGGCGCCGGCTTCCTTCACGCCGTCACTGACTTCCTGAATGCCGCCATTGCGAAGGTCGGCCGCGACATAGACGACCGTCTTGCCAGTCGCGGCGGTGGGGCCCGTGGTCGGGCCGGTCCAGGCTGCCGCCGGGGCCGTTGCCGCCGCGACAATGGCCTTGGCTTGCGTCAGCACATCATCGGCGCGAGCTGCGGCGGGCAGGCCGATCAGCGCCGCCATGCACAGAGTGGCGACATCACGCGCGCCCAATTTCTTTGTCATCATTTGAGGCTCTCTCCCAAGGTTTGTTTTTGATTAAATCTGGCGGATGACGCTGCGCTTTTCCGCCATCCCCGCGTGACGCCGCGCATCACTGGCGGCGCGCCTGCACGCGCCGTCGCCCGGTCCAGCCGGCGAGGCCGATCGCGACGAGAAGGGTCGCGCCGTTAAAGGCCGGTTCCACCCAGAAGGCGCCCCCCAGCTGCTCGATGCCGGAGATGCCGATCGCGAGAATGACCACGCCGACGATCGTGCCCCAGATATTGACCCGGCCTGGGGTGATGGTGGTGGAGCCGAGGAAGGCGCCCACCAGGGCGGGCAACAGGAATTCGAGACCGACACTCGCCTGACCGACGCGCAGGCGCGAGGCCAGCACGACGCCGGCAATCGCCGTGATCAGGCCCGAGGTCATGAAGGCGAGCATGACGTAGCGGCGCGTGGAGATGCCGTTCAGTTCGGCGGCACGGGGATTGGCGCCGATGGCGTATAGGTAGCGCCCGAGCGGCGTATAGGCCGAGACCAGCCACAGCAGCACGGCGAGCGCCAGGACATAGAAGGCGGGCATGGGGATGCCCGCGATGCTCGCGGTGTCGATCGCGAAGAAGGACGGCGCGAGCCTGCCAATCACCTGTCGCCCGCCCGTCCACCACAGGGCGACGGCATAGATCACCGTGCCGGTGCCCAGCGTCGCGATGAAGCTGTCGATTTGCGCGACCTCGACCAGCAAGCCATTGAGCAAGCCGAACAGAACACCGAGTGCCAGCACGATCAGCACCGCCAAGGGCCAGGGCACACCGGCGATCTGCAAGGAGATCGCCAGGATGTGCCACAGCACGACGCCGTACCCGACGGTGAGATCGATCTTGCCGGTCATCATCGGCACGGTGGCGGCCAGAGACAGCATCGCGACCACGGCCTTGTCGCTCAACAGCGAGCGCAGGTTCAGCCAGGTCGGGAAGGTATCGGGCAGCAGAACCGAAAACAGCAGCGCGAGCAGCACGGTCAAGACCACCAGTCCGTAGACTGGCAGCAGAGCGCCGATGCGGCGGCCCAGCGGCAGACCCGTGAGCGACCCCGGAGCGGGCTCCAGCGCTGTGGAACGAAGCAAGCTCATGCCGGAATATCCTCCAGGATGGGAGCGGAATGGGGTGTGCCTCCGGCGGAGGCAGCGCTGAGAAGCGCATGGATGGAGAGGTCGGCGCGGCCGATCTCGGCCACCACGCGGCCCTGGCTGAAGACCACGGCGCGATGGCAGATATTGGCGACTTCCTCGAAATCGGTCGCGACGACGATGACGGAAAGTCCCGACTCCAACGCGGTTTGGAGAAGGGCGTAGATTTCGGCCTTGGCACCGACATCCACCCCGGCGGTCGGCTCCTCCAGAATGAGAAGCCGGGTCGCCAGGCCCATCCAGCGCGCCAGCACGACCTTCTGCTGATTGCCGCCGGACAAGGTTTCCACCGGCCGACGCGGCTCATTTGGCCGCAGGCCCATGCTGTCCCCGGCGGCAATCGCGTCCCGCGTTTCGCGCGCGGGCGAACAATAGCCGAGCAGCGGCGTGCCTCGTGCGCCAGGATTGAGGAATAGATTTTCCTTGATGCTCAGCGACATGCCGAGGCTTTCCCCGACCCTGTCACCGGCGACGAGGCCGACGCCCGCGCGCATGGCCGCCGCGGGGCTATCGGGGTGATAGGGTTTGCCATCGAGTTCCATGCGGCCCGCCGTGACCGGGCGGCAGCCGAACAGGGCGCGACCGATCGCATCCTGGCCGGCACCGCGCAGGCCAACTAGGGCCACCATCTCACCTCGACGCACTTCCAAATCGACCGGGCCGGCGTCGCCGGCTGTGAGGCCGTGGAGCGTGAGGCAGGGCGCCGCGCCGGGCGCGCCCGGTTTCGCGAAGACCTGTTCTGGCGCTCGCCCGACGATCATGCTGACGAGGTCCGCCGGGCTCGTTTCATCGACGCGCTTGCGACCGACCAGCCGGCCATCCCGCAGCACCGCGACTTCATCGGCGACCTGGAAGACTTCATCGAGGCGGTGGGAGACATAGATCATGCCGATGCCGGTATGGCGCAGGTCCCGCAGCACGCCGAGCAGGCGCGCGACCTCATCCGCCGGCAGGCTCGCGGTCGGCTCGTCGAGCACCAGCACTTCGGCGCGGGCGGCGAGCGCCCGGCCGATCGCGACGAGCGACCGCTCGGTGCGGGTGAGGTGCATGATGCGGGCATTGGGATAGATATCCGCGCTCATGGTGCGCAGCGTCTCCACCGCCTGGGCGCGGGCCTTCGACCAGGAAATGAGCCAGCGGCCGCGCGGATAGCCGACGCCGAGGGCGACATTCTCCGCGACCGTCATCCAATCGATCAAGCCGAGATCTTGATGGATGAAGGCGACGCGTTGCTGGTCGCCTTTGCGTACCTGCAAGTGGTGATAGGGCGAGCCGCGAAACAGGATGCGCCCGCTGTCGGGCGTATGGATGCCTGCGAGCATCTTGATGAGGGTCGATTTGCCGGCGCCGTTTTCACCGAGCAGGGCGAGGATTTGGCCGGGCTGGAGGGTGAGTGACACGTCATCGACGGCGAGTGTGCCGCCGAACCGCTTCGTCACGCCTTCGAAGGCGAGAAGGCTCGGTGCCGCGTCCATCTCAGGCGGTGCCTGGATGCGGTTGCAGCACGGGTCGTTGATTGCAGGCGCCGTACAGCAGCGCTGACAGCATCGCATCCTCCCTGGTCTCGTCCGGACTTTGCCGGTTGTTATGTCTCGGGGGTTACCCGAGGGGACCGTCCCATCTTGGCATGTGATCGGTCACATCGGCATAACAGAGGTGCAGGAGGGAGGGAAGGTTTTTGATGGGGTTGGGCGAGTGGTGGTCTCGGCGGAGAGAATGGGCGGTGGGTTTGAGATGGAGGCCCCTTGTTCGCCATCGCGGTCTGTTTTTCTCAGACGGATCGATTGGGCTCGTGGGCGGCGTATCTGCTCTTCTGCGCGCTTATTGAAAACCAGCCGTCTTCCAGGGCAGGGTCTGGCCGAAAGAAGACGGTCAGCTTTGGAGCGGATAGGGTCAAAGAGCGGACGCTCGTTGCTCGGCTGTCTCCGTCGGCTATCGACCAATATCAGAAGTGCGGGCATCGCCGTGATCTGTCCCAAAGCGGCCATCGGCTGCATGGCCGGCCTGGCGGCGCAGCGCCACTCTCGGACATTTAGCCGCGCCGAGGGCTACTTGAACGCAGGCAGGAAAAGTCTTCACCGTCCTCTACGAGGACGTCTCTGACCTTAGTCTGTGAGTCAGCACCCGAGTGGGACCCCACCCCGTTTTTACAGTAAGCAGTTGATTTGCCGATGATATATCGCACTTCAAGGGGGTCCCGATCGGCGCCGATCAGGACCCCACCCCGAACGAATTTACCTCAACAGTATCAACTACTTACTGACGTTTCGGTAGGGGGTCCCGCTCCGGCGCCGATTCACACCTACTCATAGCCGGATTAATTCACCGCTCCCACAGGAGTGCTAGTGGTCCAGCAAACGCCATGTATGACGAGGCCAGCGAGGCAGTCGGCCGAATCCACCCACGCGACAAGCCCGTCCGCGAGCGAACATGCGCGATGGTTACTACCCGCGTCAGTCAGCTGAACCAGGATAGTGTCACGTTGCCGGTTGATGGAGACGCGGACGGAAGCCTCCATACCGAACCTGTCGTCCTCTTCGGGGTCGAATTCTGGAAGGGTGAGCCAGACGGGCTCCAAGTTCTGCGTCAATGGCAACTCTTCGGATGCAGCGGCCGTGAAGTCGGCATACAGGCTGAGACTGCACAGGCGATTCCCACCGTCAAACGTAAGCTCCAGTCCGCCGATACTGACTGACCATGCCTCATCGGGCAGTCGTACCATGGCCTCGATCCGGCGCTGGATGCCTGTGCCAGATGGCGGTTGCACGGTCTCGTAAGTGACGTCGACGCTGAGGCTGACGTCCGAGCACGTAGCATACGATCGCGCCGGAATGTCCCGCGGCATCAGGGTCACGCGCACCGTCGTACCCGTCATCGGTAATCGAAATGCAAAATGGTCCAGTCCTTCTCGCGCAGAATCACGGTCAGGATGTACCGCTTAGGGGGGTCACCAAGCCGCCTGCCGGCCTTCCACAGCGGTATCGTGTAGCGGAACGCTCCCGTCACCCCTCGCGGATCGGCATCCCGCACTCCGTAGCGCACCGCAAGCTTGAGGATGTTGATCGGAACGTACCTTCCCCGCTCGGCCATGTGGGCCGCCGTGGTCGCGGTGAATTGCAACTCGCGTTGGACAAGCCTGCGGAAGGCTTGACGCAGCGCGATCGTCGCCGTGGAAGCGAGGGCCTCGGTAGTGGCCTTTCCGGCCATGTCCCCCGCGACCTCGATTCCAGCCTTGACCATGCCCCGCAACGCGATGCGCCCAACCGCCCCCACGACGAAGATCACGTCAAGCGGGTCGATGAGCGGCGTGCCCAAACCCGGTTCGGCGATAGAGACCGGGTGGCCGTCGAGGTCACACGTCCAGGTGTTGCCCTGGACAACCCGCTGGTAACCGATGACCGTGTCGTTCTCGACGATCGGCACAGCGCCCGGGGGTAGAGGTACTTTGCTCGCCTGGAAGTATCCCTCTCTGTCCGGGGGCCGGATCATCCGAGCGGACATGGCCGCCTCGGTGCCCGTGTAGTCGCCCGGCGTGGAATATGCAGTGCCCATGGAACGGTCTTCGCCTTCGCGCCTTCGTTCGAGCAGATCAGATGTCAGAGTGAACGCTCAGTTCAGAGTGAACGCTCAGTATGGATAAATGGGCTCTGTTGCAAACTTCGGCGCTCTGGGTCGGGATGGGCTCCGTGGGGGGAAGCGGGTCATGTCGTACTTCAAGGGGCGTCACTTCGAGGGTGAAATCGTGCTCTGGGCGGTCCGGTGGTATTGCCGCTATGGGGTGAGCTATCGCGATCTCGAGCAGATGTTGGGCGAGCGCGGCGTCTCGGTCGACCATTCGACGATCTACCGGTGGGTTCAGCGGTATGCGCCCGAGATTGAGAAGCGGCTGCGCTGGCAGTGGCGTGGGCCGCGTTCAGCGAGCTGGCGGGTCGACGAGACTTACGTGAAGGTCCGGGGGCAGTGGGCGTATCTCTATCGGGCCCTCGACAAACACGGGAACACCATTGAGTTCTACCTCTCGCCGACGCGCAACACGGCGGCGGCTAGGCGCTTCCTCGGCAAGGCGTTGACTGGTCTCAAGGACTGGGAGAAGCCCTCCGTCATCAACACGGACAAGGCGCCGACCTACGCCGCCGCTCTGGCCGAGCTGAAGGCGGAGGGCAGGTGTCCGGCTGATACGCTGCATCGGCAGGTTAAGTATTTGAACAACGTCATCGAGGCCGACCACGGCAAGCTGAAGCAGCTCATCCGGCCGGTCCGAGGCTTCAAGACGCTGAAGACGGCCTACGCGACGATCAAGGGCTTCGAGGTGATGCGCGCACTCCGCAAGGGACAGGCATCAGCCTTCAACATCACCCGCGACATTCGCGGGGAGGCCCGCATCGTCGAGCGAGCCTTCGGCCTCGGCGCGTCCGCCCTGGCCGAGGCAGCGCAGTTTTTCAACGAGCGGCTCCAGCTCGAAGCGGCTTGACCAGCCAAACCGACGATCAGTAGTCACCTTCGCGCGCCCTCGACCACGCTTTGCAACAGCGCCCTTGTCGGCGCATCTTATGGGTGGGTGCAAAAGGGGCACCCACCCCTCCGGTAGCGTCGGCTTTCGTGGTTGGCATTGTTAAACGGACCGGCGCCCGTCCATCCACCCAGCCGGTCGGATGCTTGGTTGTGATGTCCCTATTCGGGCCGTTTAAAATGCCCGCTAGACGGCCGCGACTGGCGCAAAGCGGCCGGGACGTCGCTAGGTTGTCCAGCATCAGCGTCCCCCCTCACCTCGCGGAGGCGGCGGGCGCCACCTCGCCAGCCCGGGAGAAGGCCAACCTCCCGATAGGTCTGGATCAAGGCATCAAACACCGAAAGGCTCGAACGGCTCCGGGCCAGGAGTTGAGCGCTGGCGACCGCCGCGAAGATGGCGCGCGCCCGCGCCTCGCATTCATCGGAGCCAATGACGCAGCCGCGCAAAGGCGCTGATCGGGTCAGGCGTTTCCGCCGTCATGGCGTCCAGATCGGCGGCCGTGTCTTCCCAATAGCGCTTCGCGACGGCGGCGCCGAGATCGGCTTTGCTCGGAAAGTGGTGGTAGAGGCTCGCGGCTTTGATGCCGACCTCTTCAGCCAGATCGCGGAAATTCAAACCGCCATAGCCATGCGCCTGCGCGCTCCGCCGCGCCGCAGCCAAAATACCCTTTTGTAACTCGAACTTATAGCTCCGTCAGCACAACCGGCGGCACATGCGGCGCGTTCTCGAACGTCGAGCCCGCGCGGCACAGCTTTCCTATTCGACAACGCCTTGGGGAGCGCTTGGCATTGCGTAAGCATCGCGATCAATTTGGTTCAGGCGTAGACCGTCCCCGCGAGCGCCGCCACAGTTCCGGTGCATCCCCGGTCGATCAGCGCGAGGAAGGTTCGCTTGGCCTCACCCGCGTCGCCGACGCGATCGAAGACCTTCTGCGCTTCGCCGAAGGCCACGCTCCATGTCGATGCAATCATGCCGGCGGCAAGATGAGCGTGCGGATCGTCAGCCGGGCGCTGCACGGCTTCGGCAAGGACAACAGCGAGCGCACGGATGAAGTCGTCGCGCATCTGGCGGGCCCGCGCTTTGAGCGCTTCGCTCGCCATCGCCGTTTCCACGAACCGCCCGGTTCCGTTGAACAGCGGAATGAACGGATGCTGCTCCCCGACAATGTGGTGGGCGAGAAGCCTCAATGCGTCGATGGGCGAGATGCCGGCGCCGCGCGTCCGCACGACCTCGAACGCCACGTCATGTATCTCCTGCTCACGGTCGAAGAACATGTCCTCCTTGCGCGGAAAGTGATTGAAAACCGTCATCCGGCCGACGTCTGCAGCTTCGGCAATCTCATCAACCGTCACCTGATCGAAGCCTCGCTCAAAGAACAGAAGCGTCGCTGCGTCCGATATGCTCTGGCGGGTCGCCAACCGCTTGCGTGTTCGTCTGTCGGGCGTTGACTTCATCGCGCCTTGCCAAAGTCTGTACTGAGTATATATATAGATCACGTCCATTATCAAGATCGCGTCCAGCGAATAGGGGTTCTATGACCGAGCAGCCGTGTCCCGTCGAGCGATCCGCCGTAGCAGCCGGGGCGGTGCTGGTGAGTGGCGCGAGCCTCGCCGGCCTTGCCACCGCTTACTGGATGAACGAACTCGGCTACCGAGTCACAGTGATCGAGGTTGCGGGCGGACTTCGGAAAGGCGGGACGCCCGTGGATATGGAAGGGGAGGCGATTGGCGTTCTTGCCCGCATGGGGATGATTGATGCCGTCCGTGCGAAAGCGCTTCCCCCGCGCGGATTTGAATTCAAGGATGCCGATGACAGCACAATCGGAGCATTGGGTGGCGACGGCCTCTCTGATAATGCTCCGAACGAAAGGTTCGAGATCCACCGTGACGACCTGCTGGACATCCTGATCGCTTCCGTTGCGAGAACGGCCGAGGTCCTATTCAGCCGCTCGATCAGACAGCTAGAGGATGGACCGGACGGCGTGGTGGTGACGTTCGATGACGGTTCCCGACGCGACTATGCACTGGTCTTCGGATGCGATGGCAATCGCTCCAACACGCGGCGGCTGGCGTTTGGGAGCAGCGAGGACTTTTCTTATTTCATGGGCGGCTATTTCTTCATCAAGGTCGTGCCGACCACGGCGTTGCTGCCCGCCAATATGTCCCAGATATTCAGTGTGCCTGGCCGATCGGCGCTGCTGAATGGCTATGACAACCAAACCGACATTGCCCTCGCCTTCCGTACTGAGCGCGAGATCGACTATGACCATCGCGATCGTGCGCAACAGCGCCGTATGGTCCACGATCACTTCGACGGACTTGGCTGGAAGGTGCCGGCCATGCTCGAGCATGTGGACGCGGACGACGAATTTTATTTCGACAAGGTGAACCAGATCAGGATGCCGGTCTGGTCGAAGGGGCGGGTCGCGCTGGTGGGCGACGCGGGTTATTGTGTGTCGCCGGTGGCTGGTATGGGCGGCTCCATGGCGATCATCGGCGCGGCGAGGCTGGCAGATGCCTTGCAGCGTCATGGGGTTGATCACGCCGCTGCCTTCCAGGAGTACGACGACAAGCTGCGCCCTTTTGTCGAGGAGGTGCAGGAGAAGGCAGCCCGCTTTGGGATGGCGTTGATGTTCCCAGCCGACGACGCCGAAATTGCTGAGCGCAACCGCAAGCTCCATGAGGGCACCATCGACCTCTAGGCCGGGAGAAGGCCGACGCTGCGGTAGGTCTGGATCAAGGCATCGAACACGGAAAGGCTCGAACGGCTCCGGGCCAGGAGTTGAGCGCCGGCGATTGCCGCAAAGATGGCGCGCGCCCGCGCCTCGCTTTCATCGGTGCCAATGACGCCAGCCGCGCAAAGGCGCTGACTGAGCCACGCGACGTTGATATCGGCAAAGGTCTGAACCTCTTTTTTCACCGGCTCGGGAAGGTCGTCATATTCGGCAGACATGAAGCTGCCCATGCAAAGCCGATGATCGCTCTCCAGAGACCTGCGAAAAATCTCAGGGTACCGCTGCAAGGCGCTGATCGCGTCGGGCGTTTCCGCCGTCATGGCGTCCAGATCGGCCGCCGTGTCTTCCCAATAGCGCTTGGCGACGGCGGCGCCGAGATCGGCTTTGCTCGGAAAATGATGGTAGAGGCTCGCGGCTTTGATGCCGACCTCTTCGGCCAGATCGCGGAAATTCAAACCGCCATAGCCATGCGCCTGCGCGCTGCGCCGTGCCGCCGCCAAAATGGCCTCTTTAGAACTCGAACTCATCGCCCCGTCTCACCTCTCACTGGCCGCTACCTACCAAGTGGTAGATAGGGGCTTGAAGGGGAAAATGAAAGCTGTATGGTGTCCCTACCAACTGATAGGTAGGATAAGCACATGGCATCCGACATCCTCTATTCCGATGCGACGCGGCTGGCTGAACTGATCCGAACCCGTGAGGTATCGGCCGTTGAGGTCATCCAGGCCCATCTCGACCGGATCGAAGCTGTGAACCCCAAGATCAACGCCATCGTGACGATCGCGGATGGCGCTCTCGAAGCCGCCAAAAGGGCGGATGCCGCAGTGCTGGCCGGCGATGCACTGGGCCCGCTGCACGGTGTTCCCTTCACGGTCAAAGACTCGATTGACACTGTGGCCGTGGCAACCCAACGCGGCTCGCCGATCTTCAAAGGGCGCGTGCCGGACACCGACGCGACCAGCGTTGCGCGTATGAAAAAGGCCGGTGGCATCTTGCTGGCAAAGACCAACCTTCCAGAATTTTCCTACTGGATTGAGAGCGACAACCTGCTCTCCGGCCGGACGAACAACCCGTGGGATGTGACCCGCACGCCGGGCGGGTCGAGCGGCGGGGAATCGGCAGCCATCGCGGCGGGGATGTCCCCTTTGGGCCTCGGCACCGATCTCGCCATCTCCATCCGCGGTCCCGCCGCGCAAACCGGCATTACCTCAATGAAAGCCACGCATGGCCGCATTCCCATGACCGGTATTTGGCCGCGCGCTCCGCGCCGCTTCTGGCATGTCGGACCTATGGCCCGCTCGGTGCGCGACATCGCGCTTGCGTTTTCAACACTGGCTGGGCCAGACGGCCAAGACGGGTTTGCCACCAGCACTGTCCCGTTCGACGCGGGCCTTGGCCGCCCGCTCCGTGTGGGCTGGATGGTCGGACCCGGCTTCGGCCCGGTTGATCCAGAAGTGACAGTGACGGTCGAGGCTGCGGCCACGGCGCTGAGGGACATCGGCGTCTTCGTTGAGCAGGTCAGCATTCCGGCGTTGGAGCGCGATTTCGCCCTCGATGTGTTCAACCGTCTCCATGTGATGGAAATGAAACCCGCCTTCGCCGAAGCGACCGCCGGCCGGGACGCTGATGAACTCTACACCATGGCGAAGACCATGCTCGCACTGCCGGATACGTCCATGAAAGACTATATCGACGCCGAGCAGGCGGCCGAGCGACTGCGCGATGGCTATGCCGATTATTTTTCGCGCTACGACGCGCTCATCACCCACGTGCTGCCGATCCCAGCCCACACGCATGGCGTGACGGAGTTCACGATAGACGGCAAGACCGTAGATGCCACCTACCTTCAAGGTGCGACCGTGCCGCTTAACATTACCGGCTTGCCAGGCCTGGCGATGCGGTTCGGCACCAGCACGGGCGGTCTACCGATCAACGTGCAGATTGTGGGCTCTTGGCAGGCGGAGTCGACCATCCTGCACGTCGCGTCGCTGCTGGAAGGCGTGAGCCCGGTCCGCAACCTCCACCCGGATCTATGAAGGCCGAGAGAACGAGAGTCGTTCGAACGCGACGCGAAAAACCGGCCTTGTGAACACTGCGAAAGGAAGAATTGCTTGCGCCGGACGCTGGAGAAGCCACGAATGTGCTCATAAACGTGGCTCCCCGCGCCGCTGCTTCCTCAATCCTCTTGGAGATAAGGGCGCTTTGTAAGGCGCGACTGCTTAAGCGGCCGCGCGCCGGTTCCAAGGCATCCATTGCAGCAGGTGCGCCATCCCGCACCATCCGGTCGTGCCAGCGAAGATCAATCCGCCACCGACGAAGGCTGAAAGGCCGAAAAAGGCGTGGCCGACGAATAGTCCCAATAGCACGCCTAAAATGACCAAAGATCCGGCCGTGATCTGCACCTGACGCATAATCTCGAGCGGCTGCGAACGGTCCGCGACGGTCGCGTAGCCTGCACGCCGCCACGCGTCGATCCCACCCTCAAGGATATAGGCCGGTGCATGGCCAGCGGCGGCGGCGAGTTGCGTCGCGTTCGCCGCAGTACGCATGCCCGAACGGCAGTGGAAAACGACCGGCCGGCCATCCTGCGGCAAGTCGTGGAGGCGCGCGAGCGGCAGATTGATCGCGCCGCCGATCCGCTCCCGCGCGTGTTCGTCCGGATCGCGAATATCGACCAGCCGCGCGCCGGCCTCAATTTCGGCACGCGCGTCAATCGGGGATAGAGTAGTCACCGTCATGGTGTCAGTCCTTGCAGTAGAGTTGGTAGAGCGTGGCGAGCAGCGCCTCGACACGGGCGTCGGCGATTCGGTACCACAGCGTCTGGCTGTCGCGCCGGAAGGTGACGAGCCCCTCATCCCGCATCTTGGCCAGATGTTGCGAACAGGCGGAGGACGACAGGCCGACATCGCGGGCTAGATCGCCCACCGTCACCTCGCCCCGTTCCACCAGCTTGCACAGCAGCATCAGCCGCCGCGCGTTGCCGATCGCCTTCAACGTATCCGCGACTTGATTGGCCTTTGTCTCGAAGCTCGCCAGGTCCATAGGCATCAGCATAGCGTCGCTCCATTAGTAGTTGCTAATTTAACTATGTCTAATATATCGTCAAGCGCGAGCGGAGGACCACAATGCCAAAGCCATTCATCGAAGCGTTTTTCGACGAGCCGACGAACACGATCAGCTACCTGGTGGGCGATCCCGACACCCGCATCGCGGCGGTGATCGATCCTGTGCTCGACTTCGATATCGCGAGCGGTGTCGCGGACAATCGTTCGGCCGAACGCATCCTCGCCTTCGCGCGCGCGCAGGACTGGCGCATCGCGATGGTGCTAGAGACACATGCCCATGCCGATCATCTGTCGGCCGCTCCCTTCGTAACGGCGCATACCGGCGCCTGGATCGGCATCGGCGCGCATATTCGCGAGGTGCAGCGCATCTTCCGCCCCGTCTTCGCGATGACGGACTTGAAGACCGACGGCTCGGACTTCGATCGACTGTTCGAGGACGGCGAGCGTTTCATGATCGGTGCGCTTCACGTCCAGGTGCTGCACGTTCCCGGCCATACACCGGCGGACGTCGCCTATCTGATCGACGATTGCGCCTTTGTCGGTGATACGCTGTTCATGCCCGACTATGGCACTGCACGCGCAGACTTCCCGGGTGGCGACGCGCGCACGCTCTATCGCTCGATCCGCCGGCTGCTCTCTCTGCCTGACGAAACGCGTCTCTTCATGTGTCACGACTACAAGGCGCCGGGGCGCGACGAGTACCGCTGGGAAACCACAGTCGGCGAGCAACGGCGCACCAGCGTCCACATTTCCGACACCGTCGATGAGGACGCGTTTGTCGCCATGCGAGAGACACGCGACGCCGGCCTTTCGGTGCCAAAACTGCTGCTGCCGGCGATCCAGGTTAACATCCGTGCAGGCCAATTCACCGAGGCCGAGGCCAATGGTGTGACCTACCTTCGTATCCCTGTGAAATGGAAGTCGCCGTCGCCCTAGACGACAGGCGTCAGCAGGGGCTGGTCGGCGAAGAACGCTGCCAGATTGTCCAGCATCAAACGCCCCATCGCGTCCCGCGTTTCGACCGTCGCGCTGCCGATATGGGGCGTCAGCACAACATTGGGCAGCGCCAACAAGGCCGGCGGCACATGCGGCTCGTTCTCGAACACATCGAGCCCGGCACCGGCGATGCGGCCTTCCACCAAGGCCGCCACCAGCGCTGCCTCGTCAATGAGCGAACCGCGGGCGATGTTGATGATGGCGCCGCGCGAGCCCAAAGCCGCGAGCACGGCGGCATCGATCAGGCCCTTCGTCGCGGCGGAGGCGGCGGTCGCGACAATCAAGACGTCAGATACCGCAGCCAGTGCCGCGACATCGGGATAATAGTCATAGACGACGTCCTTCCGGCTCGGCCCGCTATAGGCGATGGTGCCGCCGAATCCCGTGAGCCGGGTTGCGATCGCCCGCCCGATACGGCCGAGACCCACGATGCCGTAGCGCAGGCCGGAGGCGCGGCGTGCCAAAGCCGGCTGCGCATGCGGCCACTGCCCGTCTTTCACATGCCGGTCCACGGCCGGCAGTTGGCGCAGCAGGCTGATCATCAGCAGGATGGCGAGATCGGCCACGTCATCGGTCAGCACGTCGGGCGTATTCGTCACCCGCACGCCGGCGCGCTGCATCGCTGGCAGATCGATCCGGTCATAGCCGACGCCATTGATCGCCACGATTCCGAGGGCGGGCAGTTGTGCCGCCAAGGACGTCTCGATCCCAAGATGGCCGCCCGTCACCACGGCGCGGATCGCTGCAGCATGATCCTGCAACCACGCCGCCCGCAGGGGCGGTTCGGGCAGGCGATGAACCTCATAGGTGTCGTCAAGGATCGCCTGCGTGGAGGGCAAGACAGCGCAAAGTTGTAAAAGTTGAGGCCTCACGTCGCAACGCTCCCTGATAAAGACTGTTCAATGGTGCCCGCGAACCAGGATCGGTCAATCAGGGCCCTGACCTCATCCGCTGGCACCGCCGCGCTGGCAAGATACCCTTGCACCTCCGCACACCCCTCAAGACGCAGGAAGTCCAGTTGGTCGGTCGTCTCCACGCCTTCTGCGACCACGGCAATGCCAAGGCTGCGGCCGAGGCCGAGAAGGGCGCGCACGATCACGTCGCCCTCATGTTGATCCGGCAAATCGCGAATCAGGGATTTGTCGATCTTGATCTTGCTGAAAGGGCTGCGACGGAGATAGCCGAGCGAGGAATAGCCCGTTCCAAAATCGTCAAGCACCAGTTTCACGCCGAGATCACTGAGCGATCGCAGGGTTTCGATATGCGCCACGGTTTCCTGCAACAGCACTGTTTCGGTCACTTCCAGGTCCAGCCGGGCGGCTGACAATCCGTATAGCGCCAACGCGCCAGCGACATCGCCCAGTACATTGCCAAGATCGAATTGGGCGGCAGACAGATTGACCGAAACGCTGACCGGCGCGGGCCAGCTGCTGGCTGCGCGGCATGCTTCCTCCAACACCCATTTGCCGATGGCGGCGATCCATCCCATCTCTTCGGCAATCGGGATGAACTCGGACGGGGCGATATCGCCCCGAACAGGATGGTGCCAACGCAACAAGGCCTCGAAGCTCGACGCACTATTCGTGGCCAGACTGACGATGGGTTGATAGACCACCCGAAACTCATGGCGCTCAAGCGCGGTTTGCAGGCTGAGCGTAAGGGCTTGGCGCTGCTGAAGCTGCCGATCCATCTCCTGCTCGAAAAACCGGTAACTGCCACGGCCGGTGGTCTTTGCCCGATACAGGGCCGTATCGGCATTGCGCTGAAGTTCGTTCGCGGTCAGCCCATCGCGCGGGGCATTCGCGATGCCGATGCTGCCTTGCACCAGAATCGTTCTGTCGCCCAGGATGCGCGGTTCCCCGATGACCTGCGACAAGTGCATGGCCAGGGCTTCAACATCGGCATCCGAGGTCACGCCCGAGAGCAAGACGGCGAATTCATCGCCGCCATAGCGCGCCACGAGGCCGCCCGTACCCACGGCCTGCGTCAGCCGTTCGGCCGTCTGGCGGAGGACGATGTCACCGGCCTCATGGCCGAGCACATCATTCACGCCTTTGAAGTTGTCGAGATCGATACAGAAGACAACGACACCTTGATCGACACTCGCCGACCTCAACGCCTTTGTCAGCTCATCATTGAACAAGCGACGATTGGCAACGCCCGTCAGCGCATCGTGGTGGGCCAGATGAACCATGCGCGCCTCGGCGGCTTTGCGCGCAGTCTCCGAGACCCGCTCTTTTGTATTATCCACCGAGAGGCCGACCATCTTGAGCGGCTTTCCATCCTCGTCCATCATCGCGCGACCCGTCGCTTTGATCCAGTGAAGACTCTGGTCGGGCCAGATGATGCGGTATTCGATCTCGTAAGTCTGACCCGTTTCAACCGCGCGATCGAAGTTCGCTCGCCGTCTCTCGCGGTCGTCGATGTGAATCGTCGCCAGCATTTTCTCGTAGGTCAATTCAGTCGGGGACAAGCCGAAATTCGCGGCGGTGCGGTCGGACGATGTCAGCCGGTGGGTCGTGATGTCGATTTCCCAATCGCCGAGCCGCCCGACATCGAGCGCGAAACGCAGCCGGCGTTCGCTTTCCTGCAGCGCCATTTCGGCGATCTTGCGGTCGTGAATATCTTCGTCGGTGCCAAACCAAAGCACGATCTGGCCGTCGTCGTCCCGTTGCGGCGCGGCGTAGCCGTGAAACCAACGATAGCTGCCGTCGGCCAGACGCAGGCGGTAATCGACGTTAAAGGGGTCGCCGCTTCCAACGGCACCCCACCAGCGGTGTAGAACTTCCTCCCGTTCGGCGGGATGGAGTGCGTTGCCCCATCCCATGCCAAGGTGCTCTTCCCGCGACATGCCCATGAGCGCCAGCCAGCGCGGGCTCATCTCCGTGGTCAGGCCGGCCGGTGATGCCGCCCAACTGATCTGCGGGCTGAGTTCCACCGCCATGCGATAATAGTCGCGCTCCAAGCGCAAACTCTCCGCGCTTTCATACAGGTCGAGATGCATGGCAATGGCGTCGGCAAGATCCTGCAGATGGGCCGTGCCTGTCGCATCCAGATGTCGCGGCATCACGTCAAAGAGGCAAACCGACCCGAAATCGTCACCCCTCGGCCCCTTCAGGGCAAGGCGCGCGCAGGCGTAATGTGCGTTGCCCTCCATCACGGCGACAGGGTCCTGAATGGCAAAATCAAGATCAGATGCACAGGCGCGCTGGGCGATGGCGGGGTCTATGCTATCGCCTCCCGAGGCAGCAAGCATCGTTTCGCCGCGATGGCGGGCTTGGATCAGCACGAGAGAGACAGTCATGTGCCGCGCGACGGAGCGGGCACTCAAGTTCAGGAAAGAAACAAGCGCGGCGGGAAAAGCCTGATGCGTCATTATAAATGTCATCGCCTAGGAGAGTTTTCCCCCAAACGGTCATCTGGGAACGGTGAGGTTGCCGTCAAGTTATCATCTTCTCTTCGGCGTCTTTGGCCGGCACGCCCAGCAGGCGCTGGATGGGCCACTGTCATGACGCGGATGCACGTTTTGATTGCCTATGATGTAACCCACGCCCGTTCTGACCGTAATGCTTTAAAGCGAAAAGCTGCAACAGACCGAGCCTCAGGCAAGGTGTGGCGGAGCGTCAGGCCCGTTCTGCTTGGCTCCTTCTTGTGCCGGCCACTACCCGCGGACCACGAGGGGAACGAGCGTTGCCGATGATCGAGGGACAGACCGGGACCTGCGCCATAGGCGTCATGGCCAAGGCACCGCAAGCGGGTCGATCCAAAACTCGGCTCTGTCCGCCGTTGCATCCCGAGGAAGCTGCGGCCCTGAGCGCCGCCTTCCTGCGGGACACGACGGAGACGATCGCCATTGCCGCAAAGTCAGCGCCGATCACGCCATACGCCGCCTATGCGCCTGCGGGCTCGGAGGCGATGGTCGCCCGCCATCTCGCCGAGGGCACGCATCTGTTGCTTGCCGACGGCTCCTCGCCGATGCCGGAGGGTGTCAGCGGCTTTGGCCGATGCCTGTTGCATGCCATCCACGGCATGCTTGATGCGGGCCACACGGCCGCGTGCGTTTTGAGCTCCGACAGCCCGACGCTGCCGAGTGCTTTGCTCATTCAAGCGGCGGAGATCCTGATGGCGCCGGGGGACCGTGCCGTGCTCGGGCCGGCGGATGACGGCGGCTATTACCTGCTCGGCCTCAAGGCGCCCCATGCGGCGATGTTCGCCGATATCGCCTGGAGCACGGGGTCCGTCGCCGATGCCACGCGCGCCCGTGCCCAGAGCATCGGCCTGGAACTGGTCGAGATTGCGCCCTGGTACGATGTCGATGACGCGGCATCGCTGGAGGTGCTTTTGGCGGGCAGGGACGGTGATGCCGCCCCTTGCACCATGGCGGCCATCGACCGTCTCGGCCTTCGGTCGCGTCTGCGGCAAGCCGCAGCCGAATGAGGCTTTTCCCGCTCGCGGTCCGCGGCGCGCTTCTTCTCGTGCTCACACTTGCCGCGTTGATGCTGCATCAGGCGGGCGCGCGTTCCGTGGGATCGCCGGTGCGGACCGAGATCTTCGTGGCGGTCCTGGCCCTTGGCGGCGTCGTTTATCTGGAGACGATCCACTGGGCCTTGCGGCATCGATCGCCACAGCAGGCGATATGGGTCGTGCTCGGCATGGCCCTGGCCATGCGCGCGGCGCTGATTCCGGCGCCCTTCCTGCTGTCGAGCGATATCTATCGCTATGTCTGGGACGGTCGGGTTCAGGCGGCGGGGATCAACCCCTATCGCTATATCCCGGCCGATCCGGCACTCGCCCGCCTGCGCGATCCGGCGATCTATCCGAACATCAATCGCGCAGGCTATGCGCGCACCATTTATCCGCCAATGGCTCAGGTGGTTTTCGCGGTCGTCGGGCGCATCAGCCAGAGCGTCATCGCGATGAAGCTCGCCATGCTCGCCTTCGAGGTCATCGCGGTTCTGTGCATGATGCGACTGTTGTCGATGGCCCGGCTGCCGCCCGAGCGGGTGCTGATCTACGCCTGGAACCCGCTGGTGCTCTGGTCCTTCGCCTGTGACGGCCATGTGGACGCCATCGCGATTGGCTGTCTCGGCCTCGCGCTGCTGAGCCGCGCGAAGCGCTGGGACGGTGTCGGGGGCGCGCTGCTTGCCGCCGCGACGCTCGTCAAATTCCTGCCCATCGTGGCGGCGCCCGCCTTTCTCCGGGGCGGCAGCCTGTGGCGGCCCGCTGTTGCGGGGGCGGCCGTCATTGCCCTCCTCTATGGGCTCTATGCCTCGGCCGGCGCGCATGTTCTCGGCTTCCTGCCGACCTATGGCTCCGAGGAAGGCCTGAATGACGGCAGCGGCGTTTGGCTTCTCGCCGGGCTCGGGCATCTCGTCGCGCTGCCCCACGCCGCCGTGACGATTTACCTGTGTTGCGCTGCGATTTGCCTCGGCGCCGTCGCCCTGCTGATCGCCCGGGGGCGATGGGCGGCGCCCGAGCATGACGTCGTCGCCCTGTGCCGTGACACCGCGATCCTCGCGGGCTGCGTCACTGCCGTCATTAGCCCGCATTACACCTGGTATTTCGCCTGGTTGGCCCTGCCATCCGTGGTCGCACCCATTCCCGCGATCCTGTGGCTCTCGGTATCGCCCGTCGTGCTCTATCTCGATCCCTTCAACGATCGCTTCATCTGGCCGGGCATCGTCTACTTGCCCGCCGCCGGCCTCACCCTGTTTTCACTCTGGAAGCGCCACGCTCCGCGCGCCGTCGTGATCGCGGCTTCAGAAGGACATCCAAAATGACCGATCAAATGATTGCCCAAATGACCGTGCCGACGACACTGCGCGATCCCCGACGCTATTTCGAGGAGGTTGCGACGGACAGACGCACGGTGGCCGAGACGCCGCCCGTCTGCCTGTATCTGGAAGTGACCAACCGCTGCAATCTGCTGTGCGAAACCTGCCCGCGCACCTTCGAGGTTTTGGAACCGCCGGCGGATATGAGTTGGGATCTCTTCACCCGCATCGTCGATCAGGTGCCCAATGTCGCCCGCGTGGTTCTGCATGGTGTGGGTGAGCCCATGCTGGTGCGCGACCTGCCGCGCATGATCCGTTACCTGAAGGATCGCGGCACCTATGTGCTGTTCAATACCAATGGCACGCTGATGCAGCCACGGCGCTTTCAGGAACTGATCGATACCGGGCTCGACGAGTTGCGCGTGTCCCTGGATGCAGCGGATCGCGAGACCTATGCCAAGGTGCGCGGCAAGGACTATTTTAACCGCATCGTGCGCGATGTCGGCAAGTTCATCGCCTATCAGAAGCAGGTCGGCGCGACGACGCCGCGCGTCTCGCTTTGGCTCACGGGTATGAAAGAAACCGTCGATCAACTGCCCGCCTTCGTGCGGCTATCGGCTTCGATGGGCGTGTCCGAAGTCCATCTCCAACGGCTGGTCTTCGACGAGCAGGGCTATGGCATGGCGCGTGCCGAAAGTTCCCTCTTCGAAAGCACGCAGGCGGAGGAGCAGGCGGCCATCACCGCCGCGCAGGCCATCGGTCTGGCCCTGGGCGTGACGCTTGATGCCTCCGGCGCGACCGAGCCCGGCATGAGCCTCAAGCGCCAGTCGGAGGATCAACCCTGGGCGACCTGTCGGCGGCCGTGGTCGCTGATGTATTTCACCGCGCATGGCCGCGCGCTGCCCTGCTGCATCGCGCCCTTCTCGGTGCGTGGTTATAGCAACTACACGCTGGGCGACGCCACGCAGCAAACTCTGCGCGAGATCTGGAACAGCCCGGCCTATACCGATTTCCGGACGTCCTTGCTGTCCGACGTGCCGCCCGCGCCTTGCCAGAATTGCGGAATGCGATGGAGTCTGTAGCCGTCGTCATCCCCACGCTGAATGAGGTGGGGACGATCGGGGAAGTCATTCGCGAAATTCCACCGGCTTTCGCGCGCGACATCATCATCGCCGATAGCGGTAGCACGGATGGCACACAGCAGGCGGCCATCGCCGCCGGCGCGCGGGTGATCGACACTGGGCGCGGCTACGGGCGCGCCTGCGCCATGGGCGCCGCCGCAGCGGTGGCCGATTGCCGGGTCATCGTGTTTCTGGATGGCGATGGCGCAGACCGTGCCGACCTCATCGCCCGCATTGCGGGTCCGGTTCTGGCCGGCACGCATGATTTTGTGCTGGCATCGCGCACGCGGGGGGCGCGGGAACCGGGTTCGATGCTCTGGCATCAGGTCCTCGCGGGTCGCCTCGCAGGGTGGGGGATGGGGCTGCGCTACGGCACCCGCTACAGCGATATGTGCGCCTTCCGCGCCATCGATCGGACAGCGCTGGAGCGGCTCGACCTGCAAGAAATGACCTATGGCTGGAACATCGAAATGCAGATGCGCGCCGCCCGCGCGGGCCTGCGCATTCTCGAAGTGCCCTTGCCGTATCGCAGGCGTGCGGCGGGGGAATCGAAAGTCGCGGGGTCCTTGCGTGGTACGCTGCGGGCCGGCAGCCGCATTGTGGCGACGTTTGTTCGTGTCGCGAGCGCGAAGCGGTAGAGACCGCGATTACATCATCGCCATGACGTCGTGGAGCATGCTGTACATCATGCTGGGCCTGACGATCAGAAGCACGACGATGAGCGCCACGAATGCGAGCACGACCCCGATGGCGATGCGGATCGGCGCGAATGAAACTTGGGACGCGGAGGACTCACGGGGCATGGTCATACCTCTTTTTGTTTGGGGTGATGCGCTGGTCACATTCCGCCGAACCAACTGAACCCCTTCTTCTCCCAAAAACCGGGAGAATAGGTGTTGGTCACCTCGATTGCGGTGATCCACTTCGGATTTTTATATCCGAGCTTGGTCGCGGTGCGCAGTCGCAGTGGAAAGCCGAACGGGTCCGCCAAAACCTCATCCGCATAGCCCGTTGCAAGCAGCGTCTGCGGATGCAAGGCTGTGGCCATGTCGATGCTGCTTGGATAGTCATCGGCGGTTCGGAAATTGACATATTTCGCGCGCAGATCGGCGCCGACACGTTCCAGGAACGTGCGTAGCGTCGGGCCCGACCATTCGCCGATATAGTCCCAACCTTCGACGCAAATATGTTTGATGACCATGTCGCGTTGCGGAAGCATGGCGAGCCGCGTCGGTGTCCAGGGGGTTTTGTCGGTCACGAGACCCGACACCTCAAGCGCCCAGGTCGCGCCATTGACCGGCTTCACGTCCATCACATCGTAATAAGCGTTGAACTTCGGCGGCTTCAACACGCGTGACTTCGGATAGGTCGGGGCCAGCTTCGTCGGATCGAACAGCTGTTGCTGCACCCAATCATTTAAGGCCGAAATTTGACGCAGGCCGAGTTCGACGGAATGATTTGAGGCGACATCGCATCCGGTCAACATGGTCAGCGCGCCAAGGGAAAGGCCGCCCCGGATCAATCCCCGACGCTCCAACCCCCGGATGAGCGAGCGATGATTGTCGAGAATGGCCGCATCGGGGGGCGCCGTTGGGCGGAAGATCGATCTCATCGCGCCGTTCCTCGTGTCGTCACGCGGGGGCCGCCGGCCACCATGGCCCACAATGTGCGCGGCACCAGCAGCGCAAGCGCCACATGCACCACCAGGAAACCGACGATCACGGCCATGCCCGTGAAATGGATGACACGCGCGAACTGAAAGCCGCCGAGCAACGAGACTAGCCAAGAGAATTGGACGGGCTTCCAGATCGCGATGCCGGTCACCACTTGCGAGACGCCGGCGAGGATGACGATGATATAGAGCAGTTTCTGGACCGCGTTGTACACGGTCAGATCCTCATGCGCGATATGCAGATGCAAGGTTTCCCACACGGTCGTCACGACATCGCGTGGTGTGATCGGCAGCAGCCGTTCGCGAAGTCGTCCTGTCGTAAAACCATAGATGAGGTAAGCAAGGCCGTTCAGCGCCAGCAGCCACATGCCGGCGAAATGCCAGAGCAGGCTTTCAGCCGCCCAACTGCCCAGGCGCATCCATCCCGGAAAGTGCAGACTGTGGATGATGACGTAATCGTCGTAGATACCCCAGCCGGAGGTGATCATTACGATCATCGCGACCGCGTTCACCCAATGCATAATGCGCACAGGAATTGGATGTAGACGGCGGGTGGGCATCGTCGGCTGTACAGGCACCATGTCTCGCTCTCCCGACCGATCGTCGTGTGTTGAACCTATTGGTTCCCGGTCATGCGCTGATACGCTAGGCTCGGGTCATGGAATGGATGCTATCTGTGCATTGATCTGGTCTTCGCGTGAAGCCTGATGGAAGTTACCCGCTTAACAGCCGGAGCGTAACAATCATGACGTTGATGGTCGCACGCGGTGCCTTTTATGGCATGCTTCTCGCCAGCGCGGCGATGGTCTTGCCGATGGCGGCGGTCGCGCAGAGCCCGATGCCGGGCGGCATGCCGCCACCGCCCGGTATGAGCCTGGCCCAGTCCGCCGCCATGCGCTTCCCCCAGCCCGTTCGCGTCGGCGATCTGGTCGGTCGGGACGTGCTGCAACCTGTCGAGAGCCGACCTCTGTTGGGCACCGTCAGGCAGGTGGCGCGCGCGCCAGACGGCACGCTCGTCGTCGTCGTCGCTCTCGGATCCGTTCTGGGCGTCGGTGGAAGATCGGTCGCAATCCCCGTCGATGCGATGGTTCTGCTGGGAGACGAGATGGAGGTCGTGGCCTTCACGCCGGCGCAGCTGGCCGGTTTCCCGACCGCGCAATCGGCCGCGACGACCGGGCTTGCACCGGATACCATCATCAAAATCGGCCTCGCCAAACCGTCTCACTGACAGTCGCAGAATTGCATACCGCGGTGGTCATGACCGAGATCGACGTCGAGACTGCCGAGCCGCTGTTTCGCCGCACCGTGCAGGCGCTGGCGGCGGGTGATCCGGCTGCGGCCGCCTTGCTTCCGGACCTCGAACGCTTCCCCGATTACGGCCCCGGCTGGCTCGCGGTGGGCGATGTGCTGCTGCGGGCGGAGCGGCGGGAGGCGGCGCTGATCGCCCTGCGCCGGGCGGTGCGCGCCGCACCGCAATCCCGAGACGCCGCCCATCGGCTTGGTCAATGCTTGATCGCACTCGGCCAGCGGGACGCCGCGATCGCCACCTTCCGGCATGCGCTGACCTGCGATCCCCGCGCCGCTGAGACCTGGTACAGCCTCGGTCTCGCTTTGCAGGATGGCCAGCATCACGCGGAAGCCTCGGACGCCTATCGGTCTGCCGTCAGGGCGCGCCCGAGTTTCCACGAAGCCGCGCTCAACCTCGGCATTGCCTTGCAGGAGCAAGGACGGATGGAGGAAGCGCTCGATGCTTATGCAACCGCTTTCCGCAGCCGCCCTGAGAGTTTCGGCCGCATCGCCCAGGCCCTCGTCTCGGGTCGCGCTGGGGCGCTATGGCTCCGGCCCGAGGCCTTGCGGGATATCCTCGCCGCCCGCGTCAGCGCCTGAGCGCGCGGCGCGAAATGCCTTGCGGTAGTGACCGGGACCGCTAAGCAGGGTCTGCGCGGTGTCGTCGTATTGGCGGATCTCGGCCTCATCGAAGGCCATGTAGTCAAGCACCAGTGGCTCGCGCGGAACCGGAATGCATTGCGCGACCGGCATGCCGCGCGGCAGCACGCCTGAGAAGGACGGGTCCAGCCAGACGGCTGGAAACAGAATGCCGACGTCATGGAAGCGATCGGCATCCACCAGGCCGCTCAGTAGCCGGAACGGCAGATCGGCGCGATTGACGGGATGCGTCGCGAACAGCGACCAGCCAGGCTCCAGCGCCATCGTCCAAAAGCTGTTGAACTTGACGATGACCTGGCCCGGCTGATGGAAGGGCGTGCCTTCGACCTGCGCGGGCGCATGGAAACTCAGCGGCGCGCGTGGATGGGTGGTCGCGCCGAGCGTCGGGATCGGCCAGTCCCAGCTCAGCCGCCCGGCCTCCACCCGCACGTCGCAGGGCAGGGGAATGATGAAGCCCTGCGACATGGCATCGACGAAGGGCGGACAATGCTTGACCGTGCGGATATCCTCGCCGTGGAGATCCGAGAAGGCATGGCGCGGCATAGTTTTCAGCCAGTCGGGCAGCGAAAGGCGGGCCGGTATCGGCTTGGGGATCACATCCATCAACGCCGGATCGCACCGGAAGATGATGCGCATCAGTCGTCTTCTGGCGTCATCGCCAGCCGCACGGCGCGCTGCCAGCCGCGATACTTGCGGTCCCGCGTTGCGGGATCAATGTTCGGCACGAACCGCCGATCGATCGACCACTGGCGCGCGAATTCCTCTGGCTCGGGGCAAAGCCCGGCATCGAGCCCGGCGAGATAGCCTGCGCCCATCGCCGTGGTTTCGCGAAAGGTCGGACGCTCCACCGTCACGTCCAGCATGTCGGCGAGGAATTGCATGGTCCAGTCATTGGCGGACATGCCGCCATCGACGCGAAACACCATATCATCGGCCGGTTCGCCGTAATCGGCCAGCATCGCCTGCAACAAATCCCGCGTCTGGTAGCCGACACTTTCGAGTGTCGCGCGGGCGAACTCCTTCTTCGTGGTGCCGCGCGTAATGCCGGTGATCAGGGCGCGGGCATGGCTGTTCCAATGCGGCGCACCGAGGCCGGTGAAGGCCGGCACCAGATAAACCGGCTGGGCGGGGTCTGATACTTCGGCGAGCCGGCCGGTTTCGGATGAATTCTCGACAAGTCCGAGGCCATCGCGCAGCCATTGCACGCTGGCGCCTGCCGAGAAGATCGAGCCTTCGAGCGCGTAGCGCCGCTCGCTGCCGCGCTGCCAGACGATGGTGGTGAGCAAGCGATGGCGGGAGCGTTTCGGCGCCGTGCCGATATTGAGCAGCACGAAACCGCCGGTGCCGTAGGTCGCTTTGACCGTGCCGGGCGCGAAGCAGGCCTGGCCGATCAACGCCGCTTGCTGATCGCCGGCGACGCCGCGAATGGCGATGCTGCCGCCGAGCAGATCAGGCCGGGTCGTGCCGAAACTGCCCGCACAATCGCGGATCTCAGGCAGAAGGGCGGCGGGCACGCGAAACAGGCGAAGCAAGTCTTCATCCCAGGCGCAGGTGCGAATGTCGCAGAGCAAAGTGCGGGAGGCATTGGTCGCGTCGATCGCATGCACCTTGCCATCCGTCAGGCGCCACAGCAGGAAGGAATCGACGGTGCCGAAGGCGAGTTCCCCGGCCTCTGCGCGCGCGCGCGCACCCGGCACATGATCGAGCATCCAGCCGATCTTGGTCGCAGAGAAATACGGGTCGAGGCGCAGCCCCGTGCGCTCGGCCACCAGATCGGCATGGCCGGCAGCCTCCAAAGCCTCACAGGCGGCGGCGGTGCGGCGGTCTTGCCAGACGATGGCATTGTAGATGGGGCGGCCGGTTGCACGCTCCCAGATCAGCGTCGTCTCGCGCTGATTGGCGATGCCGAGGCCGGCGATGTCATGTGCATCGAGGCCGGCCTGGGCGAGAGCGCCACGCGCCGTGCCCAACGCCGTCGCCCATAGCGTTTCAGGATTATGCTCGACCCAGCCTGGGGAGGGGAAAATCTGCGGAAATTCTTCCTGCGCACTTGCCACCGGTTTCAACGCCGCATCGAAGACGATGGAACGGGTGGAGGTGGTGCCTTGGTCGATGACCAGGATATGGGACGCCATGCGCTGTGCCGTTCATTTTATCGAAAAGGGGGACTCGTCACCGAGCCCCCCCCCATCGTCACGTCAGACCGAACTCAGGTCTATTTGGGTGCCGACCAGCTCTTGATGAGCTCGTCGTAATCCACCGTCTCGCCCTGCGGCTTCTCGTTCGCCAGCTTGCGCTGCGGAGCGAGATTGCCGTCCTGCTCAGCCTTCTTGTACCAGTATTCGGCATCGCGCGGCTTGTTCATCACCGGGCCGAGCTTGCCCTGCACGCCCGAGCGCTCGATGCGGCTCATGATCGCATCCTGATCGCGGGCCAATCCGTCCATCGCCTGTTGCGGGGTCACCGAACCCGCAATGGCGTTGGACACGTTCTGCCACCAGACCTGCGCCATCTTGCCGTAGTCAGGCACGTTGACGCCGGTGGGGGTCCACTGCTTCACGGCCGGGCCACGGTAGAATTCGACCAGGCCGCCCATCTTCGGCGCGGCATCCGTCATCGCCTCACTCTGGATGTCGCTCTGACGAATGAGATGCTGTGTCGACAAGGCTTTCTTGAGGCTGACGCTCTTGGAGACGCTGAACTGGGCATAGAGCCAGCCGGCCTTGATCTTCTCCATCGGTGCGTATTTCAGCATGGTCCAGCAGCCGCAATCCTGGTAGCCGAGCTTCATGCCCGTCTTCCAATAGGGTCCATGCGGGGAGGGGGCCATGCGCCATTTCGGCGTCCCATCCGCATTCATCATCGGCGAACCCGGCTGATTCATGGTGGCGGAGAAGGTCGTGTACCAAAAGATCTGCTGCGCGATATGGCCCTGGCCCGGAACCGGTCCGGCTTCCAGGAAGTCCATGCCGGCCGCTTCCGGCGGTGCAAACTTCTTCAGCCAATCGACGTATTTCGTCAGCGCATAAACCGCTGCCGGGCCATTCGCATCACCGCCACGGGTGATGGAGGAGCCACGCGGAAGGCCGCCTTCGTTGCGGATGCCCCATTCGTCGACCGGCAGGCCGTTCGGCAGACCACGATCGCCGGCGCCGGCCATCGACAGCCAAGCATCGGTGAAGCGCCAGCCGAGGGACGGGTCCTTCTTGCCGTAATCCATGTGGCCATAGACGCGCACACCATCGATCGTCTTCACGTCGTTGGTGAAGAAGTCGGCGATGTCCTCATAGGCAGACCAGTTGACGGGAACGCCGAGTTCATAGCCGAACTTCGCCTTGAACTGCGCCTTCAGTTCCGGACGCTTGAACCAGTCATACCGGAACCAGTAAAGGTTCGCGAACTGCTGGTCGGGAAGCTGATACAGCTTGCCATCCGTGAAGGTGCCGAAGGACAGGCCGACAAAGTCCTTCAGGTCGAGGTTCGGATTGGTAACGTCCTTGCCGTTATTCGCCATAAAGTCGGTCAGCGAACCATCGACGATGTCGTTGTAACGCGGATGCGTGCCGATGAAGTCGGAATCGTTCATCCAGAAATCGTAGATCGGATGCCCGGACTGCATCTCGACTTCGATCTTGTCGACGAGGAGACCCTCATCCATCAGGTCGTGGTTGACCTTGATGCCGGTGATCTCGGCGAAGGCCTTCGTCAGAACGCTCGACTCATATTGGTGAATATTCAGAATTTCGGATACGCAATTGACCTGCATGCCCGCGAACGGCTTGGCCGCATTGATGAACCATTCCATCTCCGCCATCTGCTCGTCCTTGGAGAGCGTGGAGGGCTGGAACTCATTATCGACCCACTTCTTGGCGGCATCCGTCTGCTGCGCATGGGAGGGCGCAGAATGGAGCAGGATGGCGGCGCTCGCGGCAGCGGCGGCACCCCCCTTCACAACGTCACGTCTCTTAATTTCCATTTTTTCGTCCCCTCGTTCCGGCGTCGCGCGTGACATCACGCGCAATCTTTTTCCGGTTGTTGTTAGGTCCTAGGCGAAGCGGAACATCGCCGCGCCGTACAGAATCGCGATCGCCACAGGGTACCAAAGGTTGTCCCCACCGGTGATGCGAATCCATAGGATAAAGATGAAGGCCGAGCCAACGAGCGACACGAAGAAGCGGTCGCCGCGTGTGGTCGGAAAGCCCAGGATACCGCGTTTCGGCGTCTCCGGCCGATAGATCGCGAGCAGCGTCAAGATCAGGAGTGCCAGGGCGATGAGGCCAAAGAAGCCCGCCGTCCCCCAGGTCCATGCCATCCATGCCATGTGCCCGATCCCTTAGACGCGACCAAGGGCAAAGCCCTTGGCGATATGGTTGCGGACGAACCAGATGACGATCGCACCCGGCACCATTGTCAGCACACCGGCGGCAGCCAGCAGCCCCCAATCCATGCCCGCCGCAGAATAGACGCGGGTCATGACCGAGACGATCGGCTTGGCATTGACGGTGGTCAGCGTGGTGGCGAGCAACTGCTCCACCCAGGAGAACATGAAGCAGAAGAAAGCCGCGACGCCGACGCCATTGGCGATCAGCGGCAGGAACAGCTTTACGAAGAAACGCGGAAAGGAATAACCGTCGAGCGCCGCCGTCTCATCGATTTCGCGTGGCACGCCGGAGATGAAGCCTTCCAGAATCCACACGGCCAGCGGCACGTTGAACAGACAATGCGCCAGCGCCACGGCCCAGACGGTGTCGAACAACCCGATGGAATAATAGAGGTTGAAGAAAGGCATGGCATAGACGGCGGGCGGCGCCATGAGGTTCGATAGCAGCCAGAAGAACAGGTGCTTGTCGCCGATGAAGCGGAATCGGCTGAAGGCATAGGCCGCCGGCAGGGCGATCGTGACGGAGATCACCGTGTTGATGGCGACATAAGTCAGCGAATGCACGAAGCCGAGGTACCAGGCCGGGTCTGTGAAGATCACGCGGTAATTGGCGAGGGTCGGGTGATGCGGCCAGAAGTTGAGGCTCGATAGGATCTCGCCGTTAGTCTTGAAGCTCATGTTCAAGAGCCAATAGATCGGCAGGAACAGGGCGATGAGGTAAATCCCGATCGCGATGCTGCGTCCTTGAATACGCATCACGCGCCCTTTCTCTGATCGAGTTGAGTCATGATGGTAAAGAAGGCGTAGCAGATGGTCAGCGTGATCAGGTTGTAGACCAGGGACATTGCAGCCGCATTGCCGAGGTCGACCTGCCCGAGCGCGATCTTGACGAGATCGAGGGACAGGAAGCTGGTCGCCTCGCCGGGGCCACCGCCGGTCACGACCGAAGGCTCAGTATAGATCATGAAGCTTTCCATGAAGCGCAGCAGCACGGCAATCACCAGCACCTTCTGCAATTTCGGCAATTCGATGTTGCGGAAGACCGACCAACGGCTGGCACCGTCGATGCGTGCCGCCTGATAGAAGGCATCCGGGATCGCCTTAAGGCCGGCGTAGGACAACAGCGCCACCATGCCGGTCCAGTGCCAGACATCCATGACAACGATGGTCGCCCAAGCGGAGATCGGCCCCTGTGTATCGTTGTAGGGAATATGCAACCCGTTCAAGGCGGCGCCGAGCAGACCGATATCCTGGCGTGCGAAAATCTGCCAGATCGTGCCGACGACCGTCCAGGGGATGAGCAGCGGCAGGGCGATCAGCACCAAGGTCGCGCCGACGCGCCAGCCGTGACGGGGAATGCAGATGGCGACCGCAATGCCCAACGGCAGTTCAAGGCATAGAACCACCAGGGAAAAGATCAGGTTGCGGACCAGTGCCGCCGCGAAGCGACCGCCCATATCCGTCGTCGGGTCCAGCAGGTTCTGAAACCAGGCGACGCCGTTCCAAAAGAAGCTGTTCTGCCCCATGGTGTCCTGAACAGAGTAGTTCACGACCGTCATCATCGGCAGTAGCGACGAGAAGAGAACAAAGCAAAGGACGGGGATCACGAAGAACCACGCCCGGTTGTTCCAGGGTTTGTCCATCATGATGAGAGTCCTTCGACCCTATGCTCATCGACATAGATATGCAGGTGTTGGGAGGTGACGTGCAGGCCGGCACTGTCACCCGGGGACAAAGACACGTCGTTCGGCAGCACCGCCACCGCCTCATGCCCGCCGAGCGCCACGCGGACCAGACGGCGACGACCGAGGTCCTCGATCTTCAAGACCCGCACGGGAATGCCGCCCTGTGGCCGCACCGTGGCGTAATCGGGTCGGAAGCCAAGCTGCACGGCGGTGCCCGCTGCCGGCGTCCGGTAATGCGCGCCGAGGTCGAAGGCAATATTGTCCACCACGGCGTGAGTCCCGGCGACCGAGACAGGCAGGAAGTTCATGCCCGGCGAGCCGATGAAATAGCCGACGAAGCTATGGGCCGGGCGCTCGAACAGATCCGTCGGCGTGCCGATCTGCAGCACGGCGCCGTCCTTCATCACCACGACCTGATCGGCGAAGGTCAAAGCCTCCACCTGGTCGTGCGTCACGTAAATCATGAGCATGTCGAGCGCCTGATGCACGGCCTTGAGCTTCGAGCGCAATTCCCACTTGAGGGCAGGATCGATCACCGTCAGCGGCTCGTCGAACAGCACGGCCGAAACATCCGCGCGCACCAGACCGCGCCCGAGGGAGATCTTCTGTTTCGCATCGGCCGTCAGGCCCCGCGCGCGGTGCTTCAACACCGGGCGCAGATCGAGAAGATCCGCAATCTCCCCCACGCGCCGCTCGATCGAAACCTTATCCATGCCGCGATTCTTGAGCGGAAAAGCGAGGTTCTCGGCCACCGTCATGGTGTCGTAGATGACAGGGAACTGGAAGACCTGAGCGATATTGCGCTTTTCCGTCGGCAGGCGGGTGACGTCAGTGCCATCGAACAGCAGCCGCCCGTCTGAGGGAATGACGAGACCGGAGATGATGTTGAGCAGCGTGGTCTTGCCGCAACCGGATGGCCCCAGCAGGGCATAGGCATGGCCATTTTGCCAGACATGGTCGATGGGTTTCAGCGCATAGCGCTTCTCCCCGCCGGCGGGGCCAGGATAGGCGTGGGCGATATGATCGAGGGTTATGCTTGCCATATCCGCGTCCTCAGACCAGTGCCGCGAGGCGTCGTGCGGCCTCGGCATCCGGTGCCCGGATCAGCAGACCCGCCGTGTCAAAAACGAAGATGCGCGTAGGATCGATGCTGATCCCGGCGGCGGCACCGGGTTGCCAGTCATGCACGCCCATCACCAGGCTGACCCAGGTGGCGAAACCGACATCGAGATGGACGAAGCTTTCCGACCCGCTGATCTCGGTCACGGCGACTTTGCCGGGAAAGCGATCGCCGCCGCCCGAGGCGTCGCCGAGCTGCGCATCCTCCACGCGAAAGCCGATCCGGTAAGCACCGTCAGGCAAGTCCGGCAACAGCAGATCGGCGTCGATGCTGCGGCCATCGGGCAGCGTCACCGCCCGACCCTGGCGGGAGACCATCATTTCATTCAAGGGTGGGTCGGAAAAGACACGCGCCGCGTCGATATTGGCGGGCCGACGATAGACCGCCGGCGTCGCGCCTATCTGGCTGACACGACCCTGCCAAAGGGCCGCCGTGGTGCCACCCAGCAGCAAGGCTTCCCCAGGTTCCGTCGTTGCATAGACAAGGATGGTGCCGGTCGCCGCAAACAGCTTCGGCAATTCCTCGCGCAATTCCTCACGCAGCTTGTAATCCAGATTGGCGAGCGGCTCGTCCAGCAGCACCAACTCGGCATGTTTGACCAAGGCGCGCGCAATGGCGGTGCGCTGCTGCTGGCCGCCGGAAAGCTGCGCCGGCAGCCGATCCAGATAGGGCTCCAGCCGCAAAACGCGCGCGGCATCCTGCACGCGGCTTTCGATCTCCGCTTTCGACAGGCGCGCCACCCGCAGCGGCGAGGCGATGTTCTCGTAGACCGTGATGGACGGGTAATTGACGAATTGCTGGTAGACCATGGCGACGGAGCGCTTGCGCACCGGCACGCCGACGATGTTCTGGCCGCGCACATGGATGGCGCCGGTGGTCGGCTTATCGAGCCCCGCCATCAGCCGCATCAGCGTCGTCTTGCCCGAGAGCGTCGGTCCGAGCAGAACGTTCATCACCCCACGCTCGAAGGTCAACGAGACGTCGTCGATGATAATATTCTGGCCGACCTTGAGGCCGACATGATCGAGAACCAAACTCAAACTGCATGCTCCTGCGCGGATGCGATACGCGATACGGCCTCATCCACCTCCGCGAATTCAGATTTCGATAGTCTAAGTCCAAGCTTGCTCCGTCGCCAGAGGGCGTCGGCGGCGCTGCGCACCCATTCGGCCCGCACGAGATAGGCAAGCTCAGCCTCGGTCAGGTCAGCGCCGTAGACGCGGCCAAGATCGGCCATGCTGCGGCAATCACGGAGAAGATCGTCGATGCGCGTGCCGTAGGCCCGCAGCAGGCGGCGGAGGTGGCGGTCGGCGATGAAAGGATAACGCGTCTTTGCCGCCTGCAAAGTCGTTTCGAATCCTTCCATCGGGAAATCGCCACCCGGCAGTGGCTCGCGGCCGGTCCAACCGATCGCGCGGCCCTTCACGGCCGGCAGATGCGGACCCAATTGTTCCAGTGCCGATTCGGCAAGCCGGCGATAGGTCGTGATCTTGCCGCCGAAGATGGACAGCAACGGTGGCACGCCACCTTCCGCGTCCAGCTTCAGCACATAGTCCCGCGTCGCCTCCTGGGCCTTCCCCTCGCCGCTTTCGTCATAGAGCGGGCGCACGCCGGAATAGGTCCAAACGACATCATCAGGCGTGATCGGCACGCGCAGATAATCGCTGGCGGAGCGGCAGAGATAGGCGATCTCCTCGGCGCTCGCATGGACCGACCCTGGGTCGCCCGTATAATCCTGGTCTGTCGTCCCAATGAGCGTGAAGTCCTGCTCATAGGGAATCACGAAGAAGATGCGATTGTCGGCGTTCTGGAAAATATAGCAGCCGGCATGATCATACAGCTTTGGCACGACGATGTGGCTGCCCTGGACCAGCCGCACCGGCGCGCGGCTGTTATTATGCATCACAGACTGCGCAACCTCCCCGACCCAGGGGCCGGCAGCGTTGATCAGGCCCCGCGCCATGATGTGGGTGACGTCGCCGGTTTGCTCGTCCCGCAGCGTGACATGCCAAAGCCCGTCCCGTCGTTCCGCGGACACGCAGCGGGTGCGGGGCGATATAGTCGCGCCAAGGGCAGCGGCGGCCATGGCATTGAGCACGACGAGGCGGGAATCTTCGACCCAGCAATCCGAATATTCAAAGCCACGTTTATATTGCGGCTTCAATAGCGCGCCTGCCTTGTCGCGCGTCAGATCGACCGAGCGTGTCTTGGGCAGTTTCTTGCGGCCACCGATATTGTCATACAGAAACAGCCCCAGGCGCAGCATCCAGCGCGGGCGAAGCTTCTTGTGATAGGGCAGCACGAAGCGCAACGGCCAGACGATATGCGGCGCGATGCCCCATAAGACCTCCCGCTCCATCAGCGCTTCACGGACCAGTCTGAATTCGTAATATTCGAGGTATCGCAACCCGCCATGAATCAGCTTGGTCGAGGCGGAGGAGGTGCCCGAGCCGAGATCCTTCTGCTCACACAGATAGACGCTCCATCCCCGTCCCGCAGCGTCACGCGCGATGCCGCACCCGTTGATGCCACCACCGATGATGGCGAGGTCATAGAGTCGCGGTGCTGGCGAGGAGTCCAAAGACGTTCATTCCCGTAGAGCGCGTTCTATGCGCGCCCCTTCTAAAACGAATAAATCATGAAAAAAACGAACGCGCAAGTGAGCGGAAACGAACATCGGTCGGCGTTTTCCTTTTCGGAGACGAAAGCATCGCCACCCACCATCGTCGATTTGCTTCAACGACACCCGTCAGACGGAAGCCACCTCACCCTTCCTCGGCCGTGCCCCCGGTTTCGATCACCTCGATCTCCAGCCCCCTGCAAAGCGCTGCGATGGCGGGGGAGGGCAGGCGGTCGGTCACCAAGACGTCGATCTCGTCCAGACGCGCGATCCGCACCGGCGCGCGGCGGGTGAACTTGCTGCAATCGGTGACGAGCAGCACGCGGCGCGCATTCTCGATGATCGCACGGGACACCTGCACCTCGCGGATATCATAATCCAGCAAGGTCCCGTCCTCATCGATGGCGGAGGTGCCGATGACCGCAATATCGACCTTGAACTGACGGATGACCTCGGCCGCCATGCGCCCGACCACGCCGCCGTCACTCGCGCGAATGGTGCCGCCCGCGATGATCACGTTGATCGATGGATTGGGGTATAGCGCATTGGCGACATTGATATTGTTGGTGATCACCAATAATCCCTGGCGACCGGCAATGGCCTGCGCCACTTCCTCCGTCGTCGTCCCGAGATTGATGAAGAGCGAGGAATGGTCGGGAATAAGCTCGGCCGCCGCCAGCCCGATCAGCCGCTTGGCGCTATGTGCCGCCAGCTTGCGCGCGTCATAGGCGAGGTTCTCGACACCGGAGGCGACGACGGCGCCGCCATGGGTGCGGGTGATGATCCGCGCCTCACTGAGTTCATTGAGATCGCGGCGGATGGTTTGCGGTGTCACGCCGAAGCGGGCGGCCAGCTCCTCCACCGCCACGCGACCAGTTTCGCGAATGAGGCCCGCGATATCCTGCTGCCGGCGGGAGACGGGGCGGAGAACCTCCGCCACTTAACGGCCTTCGCCTGAGGAGACACCGAGGTTGAAGGCGATGGAAATGCGCAGCCCGGTGCCGCGATAGGGTCGCACCTGATGGAATAACCAGGACGGGAAGATGAACAGCAGGCCGGGCTTCGGCCGAATGGTCTCTCCGCTGCCGACCGAGGCGCCGTCCTCGCCCGCGAATTTTAGGCCAGGGGCATACATGCCGGGCCCAGGGCCGCGCGGATCGATCATTTCGAACTCTCCGCCGAGGGCCGAATCGCTCGCGCAGCCGCCGTCATCGACATAATAGGTGCCCGACCAGAAGCTGCCGGGATGGTAGTGGCTGATATTGCCGTCCCCAGGTCCGTTGACATTGGCCCAGGCCTGCGTCGTCCAGACCGGGCTGATCTTATGGCCCTGGCGGTCCCCGGTCATCTGCGTGGCGACCTGACGAGCCAGGGTCAGGACCTCCGCTATTCGTGGGCCGCCCCATTCCGTAATGGCGCGGTCCGAATGCCAACCGCCGGCGTTCGAGGCCTGGACCGAGGGTGTTTCGGCCCGGCGTTGCAGAATGAGGCGCGACAGCTCGGCATTGCGGGCGGCGGCATCCGGCAGTTCAACCGCGGCGACCGGGGTCGCGAACAAGCCCCTGACGTTGATTTCGAGACGCGCCATCGAATTTCTCCCCGCATCGCCTGTGATCGTCCGTCAGGGCACTGTCAAGCAGGCGGGGCCAGTGCCTCGTTTCGCAGCCCGTTCACAGCCCGTTGCTTGGCATTGTTACAAAAGACAGGATAAGCAGGCAGGGTCTTGATGTGCGGTGCGGACTTCAACAGGCCGGGCGATTCATTTTGAAAATGTTTTCGAGACTGATTGGCGATATCTACGATACGGTTATCAATCCTGATGCTTGGCCTGAAGTCCTTGCAAACATTACCGACTACGTCGGGGGCGCACGGGGCATACTGATTCTCGAAGATGCCATCGAAACGACGAAAAGCGTCTTCTACGTATCGTTTTCGGACCCTGATTGGGTCCGCAGTTATCTCGAAACCTATCTTCTGCTCAATCCGATGCGTCTGGCATCCTACGGACAAATCGAGGCCGGCACTGTCATCTTGACCTCCGACCTGATGACACCGGAGGAATATGCCAGGAGCCGGTTTGCGAGCGAGTTCCTGTCACTGCGTCAGATGGTTGATCTGGCCGTCGTGGTTCTGGAAGCGACGGCAACCACCATCACCGTGCTCTCTATCGCGCGCAACAGTGACCAAGGCATCGCTGACGAATCCGTGAGGCGCAAGCTCGCTATGATCGGACCACATGTCCGGCGGGCCGCGACAATCAGCCGCGTGCTCAATCGGCAGAGGCTTGATGCCTCCACCCTGTCGGACACGCTCGACGTGCTCGATGGAGGGATCTTCCTGCTCGATGCACAGGGCACCATCCTGCACAGCAACCTCGGCGCGCAGGCCCTTTTGGCCGATCAACCGCAGGCGTTCGCGCTTCTCGGCGGCAGAGTCTGGCCCGCCGATCTGCAAGCGCGCGCGCAATTGGACGCGGCATTGGTCCTGGCCAGCGCCGGCGATGACGCGCTTGGAACAGACGGGCTTTCCATCATCTTTGGCAGCGCGAATGGACGTGTCCTGGTCGGAACCGTCATGTCCTTGATGAATGGATCACGCCAAGCCGTCGGCGGCCGGTATCGCGCCGTTGCAGCACTCGTCATTCGGGAACTGCACTTCGACAGTCCAGCCTCCGCCCAAGTGTTGCGTTCCCATTACGGCCTGACCCAGCGGGAGATGGCAGTCGTTGCGGGCGTTGTCGAATTGGGCGGTGTTCCGCAAATCGCGTCTGTCATGGGTCTGACGAGCGAGACGATAAAATCGCATCTCAAGTCGATCTACCGAAAAACCGGCACCACGCGCCAGGCGGATCTCGTGAAACTCGTGGCCGGCACAGCGAGTCCTTTCCGACGCACCCAATGATCCCCCCCGATCGGGGGATGTGCCAGCGGGCGCACTATGCGTTTAGTGGCGGTAAGGGCAAAGGCCGCGATTAGACCGGAGAAGCCACCATGGATGTAACTTCGACGGGTGCCGATGGGCTACCTGGCATGACAGGTCAAACCAGTGGGGCCAGTGGCACCGGTGGCGCACCCGGCCTCGCCGGCGGGGCAGAGGCGAATTCAGGCACGGACACCACGAATACGGCGGAGGCTGTGGGCGGTGACGGTGGCCGTGGCGGCAATGGCGCCGCGAATAATAACCCCAACCAGGGCGGTGGCCGCGCCGGCGATGGCGGATCCGGTGGTTACGCCGCTGCCGATGCCGCCACGATCACCGCATCGGCTGGCGGCAATTCGGCAAGCGCGACCGCCGCGGGCGGCACTGCGGGCGATGGTGGCATCGGCGGCCTGCCCTCGGCGCTGGGTGGTATGGGCGGTGTCGGCGGCGATGCGAAGGCAAACGCCTCGGCCGGCAATACGGCGGGTGCGGCTGCAGCCACCGCGACTGCTTACGGCGGAACGGGCGGCACGTCGCAATACGACACGCCGCAATATGACGGAGGTTCCTATACCGGGAACCTCTATTCCGGCGGCAATGGCGCCAGTCTGAGCGGTAGCACGGCCACCGCCACCGGCACCACACAGGCGACCGCCACCGTCAAGCAGGTCGGCGGCGCCGGCGGTGCAGGACCGGCCGGCGGCAATGGCGGATCCAGCACGCTCACCAACGCCGTCTCCGGCACCACCGATGGCGGCACGCTCATCCTGAGCCAGACCGCCGATGGCGGAACCGGCGGCGACGGCGGTCCCTTCGCGGGGCCCGGCACTGCCTCTGGCGGTGCCGCGACCTCCGACCTCACGCTGAATGACACATCGAGTACCCAGGTGTCGGTGACTGCCTCTGCGACAGGCGGCGACGGCGGGGAGGTTCTCGCATCCGGCGGCGGCCTGACCACCGGGGGCCCTGGTGGCGATGCGGCGTCCAGCGCGGCGATCACCGGAACGAAGACCGTCTATGAGGACATCGTCGCCATTGGCGGATACGGGGGTGCCGATGGCGGCACGGGGCAGGCCACGGGCATCGGCACCGCCGCCACCTTCGTCAATGTCTACGTCTCCGCCAATGGTGGCGGTGCGAACACACGCGGCGGTGCGGCCGATGCGAGCGCCACTGGGACGGGTGCCGAGGCCAATGTCACGGCGCTGGCGAGCGGCGGGGTCGGCGAGGACACCGGCGGCAACGCCACCGCAAAGGCAACCGGCATCGGGCTGAGTGGCACCGCGACGGCGGATGCCGGCGGGAGCTATGAAAACGGCCTCGTCGGAGCCGAGGACGGCCTCGATTCCACGGCGGTCGCGGTGGTTTCGGGCACCACGACGGCCTATGCCGCTCAGTCGCAAGGCGACGCGCTCGGCGCCTTCGACACCACGGATCAGGTCGTCTCGGCCGATGTTCTCGACCCCACCTCCGCCACCAACGGCACGGATCTCGGCACCGGCGATACTTTGCTGCTCGACACCGAAGAGGGCGGTGGCAATTACGGCAACCTCACGACCGCTGTCACGAATACGACCACGGTGACCGGACATCTCGATTTTTCCGCCTATTCGCCTGACGCCGACGTGCTGCTCGACCTTCACGAGGCGGCGCTGATCGGCACGGGCGTGACGGAAGTCGATCTGTTCGTGGCCTTCGGACAGGAAGAGGTCGTTAAATCCTTTTCCAGCGGCGCGGCGGCTGAAGCCTTTTTCAGCGATAACGTCATCAATCTTGGCACCGTCGGCGACCTCGAAGATCTGCCCTCTCAGCTGACGAACTTGCCTGTGGCGATCGAGTTGAAGGTCATCGTGGATGCGCCGGACTCTGGCTTCTATGCGGATATGCAGGTCGGCGTCGGCGCGGCGCCGGCCGGCCCGGATGTGTTCGAAGCTAACAAGGCAGCAACCAGCGGCGCCTATCTGTGGAGCGATGCGGCCAATTGGACCAACGGCCTGCCGACAAACGGCGATGCGATCGAGATGGCGGCGAGTGGCACTGACGACATCGCCGGGCTGAGCCTGAAGGCGCTGAGCCTGTCGCCGCCCACCGGCACGGCTGGTGAGGTGAGCACCCTCACGGTAACGGACGGCCTGTCGGTTACCGCCTTGACGATTGCCGCCTCCAGCGAGATTGCCGTCACCGGCAGTGGCGCCGCCGATATCCTGACCCTCGGCAGCATCGCCGTCACGGGCACCGGTGCCGCGCCGACGCTGTATGCGACAGGCGCCGGTGCGGTGATCGATGACACGGAGACGGCAGCGCCGGCGTTGGACTACATCGCCCAGGATAGCGGCAAGGTGGAACTGGCCGGCGCGCCAGCTGCAGGATCGGAGCTGACCTATATCGGCGGTGGCACCTTCGCCCTGGCGGCGCCGGGCGCCGCGATCAGCGCCGAGCTGGCCGATGTCGGCGCCGGCGATGTGCTGGAACTGCCGGGAACGACCGTCTCCTCCGTCACGCTCGGCACCGACAGCCTGACCGTGACGACCGATATCGGCACCTACAGCTTTACCAACGTCACCTATGACGTGGGCGGCATCGGCAGCTACAGCGTCAGCCACGACAGCGCCACTGGCCTGGAAGCGATCACCTTCGGCGGCACGACCGGCGTGACCCTGTCTCCGACCGCGCCGGGCAATGTCACCATTCCCAAGGGCGCCATCATCAGTGGCGGCGCCGATGGGATCTCCAACACGACCACCGACGCCACCAGTTGGACCATCACGCAGAACGGCACGGTCAGCGGCACGATGGCGGGCATCGCCAATGCGGGAACGCTGTCCGGCGGGTGGGACATTCTCACCAACGGCCCTCTGTCGGGCGGCACAGACGGCATCGTCAATACCGGCAGTGTAGGCGGCGTGGGCTGGGACCTCGAGACGAATGCTTCAGTGGATGGTGGTGACGATGGCATCGCCAACACCGGCACGGTCACGGGCGGCTGGGATCTCGCGACCAACCAAGTGGATGGCGGCACCGATGGCATCGCCAACACCGGCACCGTGACAGGCGGCTGGGACGTTCAGACCAACCAAGCCCTGGACGGCGGCAGCGGCGACGGCATCGTCAACGCAGGCACGGTCACGGGCGGCTGGGACCTCGCGACCAACCAAGTGGATGGCGGCGACGACGGCATCGTCAATACCGGCATGGTCACGGGCGGCTGGGACCTTGCGACCAATGAGGCCTCGTCCGGCGATACGGACGGCATCGCCAACAGCGGGACGGTAGCTGGTGGGTGGGACATTCAGGTCAATCAATCCTTGGATGGCGGCACCGATGGCATCGCCAATACCGGCACGGTCTCAGGCGGCTGGGACATTCAGGTCAATCAATCTGTCGGTGATGACACGAGCGGCGCCTCTGCTTCAGGCTCCGTCACCGGCGGCAAGATCGGCATCCTCGACAAGAATGGCGGCGGCACCGTAGCCAATGCCGGCAGCATCACGGGCAAGAGTGATGCCGGCATCGTCATGTCCAACGGCGGCATCGTGGACAATGCTGCCGGTGGATCGATCCTTGGCGGCATCGATGGCATCGACATCGGCAATGGCGGCACGATCGACAATGCCGGCACTATTATCGGGACAACCGGTGACGCGGTCGATTTCTCCGGCGCCACGGGACACAACAAACTCGTCGTCCATGCCGGCGCGATCTTTGCTGGCGCGGTGACAGCGGCATCCGGCGGCAGCAATACGCTGGAACTGGCCCAACAACCGAGCGTCCCTTCGGCCGGAACGCTGTCCGGCCTCGGCACGCAATTCACCGGTTTCACGACCGTCACAGTCGATGCGGGTGGTGACTGGGATCTCGCCGGCGCCAATACGCTCGCCTCCGGCGCCACCCTGACCGATCTCGGTACCCTGACGGCGGAGGGTGCGTTCACGAACGATGGCCTGATCATAACGGACCCGTCCACGCTCACCTTCGACGGCGCTGTCACCGGCTCTGGCACCATCGAAGTCGGCGTCGGCAGCGACGTCATCTTTGGCGGCGGCGTCAGTCAGACCGAAACCGTCACCTTCGTCGGCGACACGGGCACTGTGACCCTGGGTGATGTCGGCGGCTTCCAGGCATCGATCAGCGGCTTCGTCGCCGGAGACGCGGTGACGGCGGCCGACCTGGTCGGGGCTTCCGCGAGCTTCAGCGGCAACGCGGACCAATCCACGCTGAGTTTCACCAGCGGGACGGCGGCGCTCGGCAGCCTCAGTTTCACCGGGTCCTACACGGCGCAAGATCTGCACTTCGACAGCACGGCGGGCACGGTCAGCGTCGAGGTCGTGGCGCCCTGCTTCGCCGAAGGCACACGTATCCTCACCATCCGGGGCTATGTCGCGGTGGAAGAACTGCGAATCGGCGATCGTGTCCTCACCCTCGACAGGGCCGACCGTCCGATTACATGGCTCGGCCAGCGCAGCATCGACTGTCGCCGCCATGCGAGCCCCGACAAGGTCAATCCGGTTCAGATCCAGGCCGATGCTTTCGCTCCGGCCGTTCCCAAGCGGGATGTCTTCCTGTCACCCGACCATGCCGTTTTCGTGGAAGGTGTGTTGATCCCGATCAAGCACCTCATCAACGGCACCACGATTCGCCAGGTGCCTGCGGGCATAATCACCTATTTCCATGTCGAGCTGCCGGAGCATGCCGTGGTTCTGGCTGAGGGTTTACCGTCGGAGAGCTATCTCGATACCGGCGACCGCACCGCCTTCGCGGGCGGCGTGGTCAAGGCGCTCCACCCGGCCTGGGGATCGGAACGGCATGACATCAGCTTGCTGATGGACGCCCTTGGCTATGCACCGCTGCGGGTAACGGGACCCGAGGTCACGAGGGCACGGGCGTTGCTGGCGGCCCGATCTGACGTCCAACCCGAAGCCGCGCCGCGCCACGCAGGCGGCCCGAACAGCCGTCTCATCCCAATCCCATGCTGATGGCTTGGCGACAAAAAAAAGGCGGCACCGGAGTGCCGCCAAGTTTAGGGAGGAAACGTCCAAGAAAACAGCAACACGATCAAGGACCGCCGTTGCGTCGGATACAAATCTATTCGCACGTTTCCAAACACGCAAGAGTTTTTTGTGCAGCGCACAATATCGTTACAGTTGCGGTAGCCGCCGGGATAGGCCACCCGCACCACCCCATTTTCGAAGTCTAGACGCGGTATGCCTTCACAGGAGATCGCCGATCACCCCCTGGCGGACTGGCTGGATGCCGCGTGCCCGCCATGGCGTGCCACCCGCGCGGACCTCGCCGCGCAATACGGTGTCCGTACAGACAACCCGTATCGATGGGCTCTCGTGACCCTGGACGTGGCTCCGCCGCCACTCAGCGGGATGCTGTGGCCCTTCGGCTTCCAGGCGTTTGCGCGATATGCGCCTGCGATGCCGCCCGTGACGCTGTCGACCCAGATATCCGTGGGTGGGGACGCGGAGGCCAATATCCGCGTCGCCGCTACCGAGTTTGCGCGGCATTTCGGACCTCGCCCGATCATTGACCGGAATAACACGCGCGCCGTCTCTTGGCAGTGGGGCGCGGCCTCCGTCACTCTGACCGTCTGGCCGCCGAGCAGGCAATCCGGTCCGAAAGCGGAGATTCCTGCGCATGGCCGGGATCCGCGCCTCATCACGGCCTGTGCGGTGACGGTGCGGACGGGGTGGCGGCCGCCGCTTTCGCCGCGTGACACGGTTTGGCTGGAGAGCTTTGCGCCCATGGGGGCAACCCGAAACTGGACGCCGGTGAAACCCCGCGCCAACCTCGCTGAGACCGTGTTTGTCGAGGCGCAGCTTGAGTTCATGCGCGAACCACCGTCCGATCTTGCGCGCTTCCGTGGCGTCTTCGGGCTGTCAGAGGACGGGCAGGGGTTGATCGTTTTCGAGGATGCCTTCTGCGTCATCCCGGTGACGCAGATCGCGGCTTTCGATGTCATTCGCCTTCGACCGGCGAGGTTCAGCGGCGGTAGCACGCTCTCGGCCCGGTGCGACACCGGCTATGCCGCGTTTCCGACCAAAACCGTTCACGTGGCCCAGGGTGAGCATGCCGATGATCTGAACGACATCGCGGCGACGCTGGCGGCCGTGACGGGCAAGCCGCTCACTTTCGTCGATTATGACGATGATGGGTGATCTGTCATCCTGACCACGGGTCGATGACGGAAATCTCCAGGTCGGAGAAATGACGGATCATTTGCCGACCAAAGGGTAACCGGCGTTACTGGCGCCATCACCCCAGTATCGGGACCATCGAGATGGCGGACTACGACCTCTACTACTGGCCCATTCCCTTTCGTGGCCAATTCGTAAGGGCGATCCTTGCCTATGCCGGCAAGATCTGGACCGAGAGCGATGCCACAGCAATTCCGAAATTGATGAGCGCACCGGCAAAGAACATGCCGGTCCCGTTTATGGGTCCCCCCATCCTCATCGACAAAAAGGCGGATTTCGCCATCGCCCAGATGCCGGCGATTCTGCTGTATCTGGGTGAGACGCTCGACCTGATGCCGGCCACGCCGGCGCTTCGCGCCATGACGATGAAAACGGTACATGACGCCAATGACGTGATCGACGAGATCACCCTGGATGGCGGACGCCAGATGTGGACGGATAAGCGCTGGCAGAACTTCATTCCGCGGCTGGAAAAGTGGATGTCCTTCTGGGAAGAGACCGGCCGCCGCCACGGCCTGACGGCCGATGCCGGCTTCCTGCTTGGCAGCACGGCGCCGGGTATCGCCGATATTGTGACGGCGATCTTGTGGTCCACCATGGCCGACCGCTTCCCGAAACTCGCGGCGCTTCTGGAAGACACCGCACCCATGACGGCCGACCTGTCGCGACGGGTCTCCGCTCTGCCGCCGCTGGCGAAGCTCTTCGCCAAAGCGCGGCACGATTACGGCGACGCCTATTGCGGCGGTCAGATTGAGGTATCACTCCGCAAGGTTCTGGACCGTCACTGAGCGCGATTGGCGCGCTTGAAGGTCAGCGTCATCGTCGGATCGCCACGGTCTGCACGGGCGCCTTCGTGCTCGCGGAAGCGGGCCTCTTGGGTGGTGGCATGCCACCACCCATTGGCTGCATGCGCGGGAGTTGCAGAGGCAATGTCCGAAAGTGAAGGTCGATCCCCGGCCAAAGCGATCGAAACTCTGCGGGTAGAGGCGGCGCAGACCCTGATGGAGCAGAGCCGCCACCCCATCGACGTTGTTGCGCAGCAAACCGGGTTCAGCGATCGCGACCACTTGCCTCGTGCGTTTTTGCGCGGCTTCGGACAACCGCCTCAGGTGCTGCGGCGCCAGGCGTGGCTATGGGCAGGAACGGTTAAGGATGGAGGCCGTCTGGGCGCGGAAAGCGAGGTTCGCCGCGACGCACGCGGTGGTTGATCGGACAGGCCCGCGTGCCTTAAATTTGACGCTGGCGGCAGCGCCCGACCGCTTCGGCTGCAAGCCGTGAGCGGCAGGCGACACGGATACAATGAGGACGACATGACCCAGAACGCACCGACGATCGTCAACATGCACACGGCGCCGGAAATCGCGGCCGACGTGCCCGCCGCTTGGACGCATTTCAGGCGCGCGTTGACGCCTGCGATGAAGGATGCGGGGCCGGGGCGTTTCGGGATGGGCCGTCTCGGCATGAACGCCAGGCGGGTGCCCCCGGGCCACAGTGCGTGCCCGGCGCACACGCATATTATGGCTGACGAGATCTTCGTCGTGCTCGAAGGGCAAGGTCTGTTCCGCTACGGCGATCGCGTGTACGAGATCCGCCCTGGGGACTGTATTTCCTGTCCGGCCGACACGGGGATCGCCCATCAGATTGCCAACCCCACGACGCCGGACAACACGGGCGACCTGGTCTATCTCGCGATTGGCGCCGAACCGCCTGGGGACGTCTGCACCTATCCCGACAGCGGCGCGCTCGTTATCGATGCCCTCAATCGCCACGGATTCTTGCGCGAGACCGATTATTACGAGGGCCAGCCACAACCCACGCCGCTTCTGACGCGCGGCCGCGACGCACCCGTCTGATCCGGGCGCGCGACGAGAAGGTGCGGGCCTATGGCGTCAACGGATCCTAACCTGATTTGGCGGAAAAGCGCAGCGTATTCCGCCGTCCGAGCCTGGAATGCCTCTGGCATCGCGGCCAAACCGTCCCTTGGTGAAAGGGCGCTAGCCCTCCGCGAACCAGGGCGCGAGCTGGCGGTACAGGCCGCGAAACCGCTGGTAACCGCGCGCATAGGCCTCGGCATGGTCCCGATTGGGCATGAGCATCGTGCCGCGATGCACCAGCGCCGCCGCGCCCGCCCAGTCATCGCTCGCGCCAGTGCCCATGGCGGCCACCCAGGCGGCGCCGAGGCAGGACCCGGGATGACCCTCCAACCGCTGGATGGGCATCTGGAGGATGTCGGACACGATCTGCATCCAGATCAGGCTGCGCGCTCCGCCGTCTGACACCAGAAGGCGCCGCACGGGGTAACCGAGCTCGCGAAAAACCTCGATGTGATGCAGAAACGCGTAGCCGACGCCTTCCAGAGCCGCGCGCCACAGATGAGCCGGGCCGTGATTGAGGCTGAGGCCGGTGATGGTGCCGCGCGCCGCAGGATCATGGATCGGGCTTTTTTCGCCCAGCAGATAGGGCAACACGACCACGCCCTCGCTGCCGGCGGGAATGCCCTCGGCCATGCGGTCGAGATGCGCATGCGGATCGGCGACGCCCATAACCGCGCCGGCCGCGAAGCCGGTGACGATCCAGTTCAGCATTGCGCCCGTCGCGGCCATGCAGCCATTCGGCATGAAGCGGCCGGGAATGACGTGGCGATCCAGGAACAGGCGTGCATCGGGGCGGGCGACGTCGGCCGCGAGCAGAATATCCCCCGCGCCGCCAAACTTCAGCAGCACATCGCCTGCCGCGACCACACCGGCCGCATAGGCGGAGGCGACATGATCGGCGGCCCCCGCGACCACCGGCAGGCCCACGGGCAATCCCGTTTCGGCGGCGGCCTCGGCGGTGACATGACCCAGAACCGTCTCGCTGGTGCGGATCGGCGGCAGGGCGGAGGCAGGGATGCCCGCCAGTGCCACCAGATCGGCCGCGACTGCGCCATCCGCGAGATCGACGAAGCCCGCTTCGAGCGCCCAATTGTGCTCGATCGCGCGGGCGCCGCTCAGTTTCCAGTTGATGTAGTCGTAAGAGCCGAACACGGTGCCAATGCGCGCGAAAACCTCGGGCTCATGCCGCGCGAGCCAGCGCAGCTTCGTCGCCACGATCTGCTGATTGATGCCATTGCCGGTGCGGACGAGAAAACGCGCGCCATCGACCTCGGCGGCCAGTTCCTCGACCTCACGCGCACAGCGCCCATCGCTCTGCTGGATGCTGCGACGAAGCAACTGGCCATCCTCATCGAGCAGAACCACGGCCGGCACCATGCCGGCGACGCCGATGCCCGCCAGCGTGGCGGACAAAGCCGGCTCGACGGCCAGAAGCTCCCTCACGACGGCGCAGGTATTGCGCCACCACTGCGCGGGGTCTTCCTCCGCCCAGCCGGCATGGAGCGAGACGAGATCAACCGGCCGTGACACGATGGCGACGATCCGATCTGGCAGATCGATGAGGATACCGATCGTCGATGTCGTGCCGATATCGATGCCGATGACAGCGGCCATGACGTGCGCCTAGCGGAGCGTCGCAACCTTATCCATGAAGCGCTTCACCCGCGTGGTGTCCACGGCGTTCCAGGTATGACCATCGACTTTGAAATGCGTGCCGACGACGCAGCCGTCCGCGACGCCGAGAACATCGGTGACATTGTCCAGATTGACGCCGGTATTGGCGAAGATCGGCACGTCCTTCACGGCCGCGCAGACGGCATTGAGGTCGGACTGCTCGGTCGCCTGACCGGTGATGGGGCCGGAGACGAGAATGGCATCCGCGAGGGAGGAGAACACGGCGCTGCGTGCCCGAAGGCCGAGCGGACGCGTATCGAGCGGTGCGGCGAATTCGGCATTGATGTTGAACAGCAGCTTCAAGTCCCGCACGCCCAGGTCGCGCCGCGCGCGCAGCGCACCGTCACAGTCCGGCACCCACAGCCCCATGTCGGAGGCATAGACGCCGGTGAAGATTTCGCGCACGAATTTTGCGCCCGTCGCCGCGGCGATGCCGACGCTCGCCACGGGATCCCACAGGTAGTTCACGCCGAAGGGCACGCGGATCGATGGGCTGAGGCGAGAGACCACGGCGCTCATCGCGGCGACGGAGGATGTTGGTGCCTTCAGCGAATAGGGCCGGTCATTTTCGTTGCCGAACATGACAGCGTCGACACCGCCCGCCTGCAACGCCTCCAGATCGGCGGCGGCCCCCTCGATCAGGGCCTTCATGCCACCCTTCTCGTCATACAGCGGCGTGCCCGGCAAGGCGCCGATATGAATCATGCCGATGACGACTTTTTTCTTGCCGTCGAAGAAATCAAACATGGAGCAGTCCTTCACTCTATCCGAAACGCCACAGGGGTCGCGGCTCAATCCAAGGGGGCCGCGATGATGATCTCGACGCCTGCTGCCCTTGCGATCTTGCATATGGCGGCGGGCGGTTCTGCATCGGTCACGATGCTGCCGATGGCCTCGAAGCCACAGACACGCACGAAGGAACGGCGACCGAACTTGCTGCTGTCGCACAGCACGGTGACCGCCGTAGCCTGTTGCATGAAGGCGGCCTTCACTTCGGCCTCCTCCGGCGAATAGTCATAGAGTCCGTTTTCGTCGACGCCGGCGACACCGATGAACACACGGTCCATCCAATGCCCCGCCAATTGCTGGCGGGTGATGCTGCCGCATAGAGACCCTTCCAAGGGGCGCAGCCTGCCGCCCAATAGGAAGACCTCGGGCAGAACCGGCTGCGGCATGGCAAGCACGGTTTGCAGGCTATTGGTGACGATCTCGATCCCCGCGCGCGATGCGAGTTCCGCCGCAAGGCCGGCGACGGTTGACCCCACATCCAGACCGAGCACATCACCCGATCGCACCAGACCTGCCGCTTTGATGGCGATCCGTGCCTTCGCGTCACGATGCAGATCCCGCCGCGCGGCAAAGGACGGTTCTGTTGGAATGATGATGGCGGGCGCTGCCGGCATAGCGCCGCCGTGGGAACGCTGGATCAGACCGTCACGCTCCAGCGACTCCAGATCGCGGCGGACGGTCATGTCCGAAATACCAATTTCCCGCGCCACATCGGTGACGGAGACGAAGCCACGGTCTGTGATCAATCCGTGCAGAGCCTGCCGACGCGCCCGCGCGGGGCCAATCGGGACCGTCCGATCAGCTTTGTCAGCGGGAGCGGCCTGCTGCTGTCTTTGGCTGCGCATCTCGTCGTTCTACGCGCCAGATCCGATCCATACAAGAAATTCAAACAGAGTCGCGCGAAAATATGTTTGATTTTGTTTGACTGCGCGGCACCCGCTGTTATGGTTTCGCGGATAGTAGCGTGCAGCGATAGGGTAGTGGATGAATAGGCTCGGCGACGATCTCGCAGGCAAGACGGCACTCATCACAGGTGGTGCGACCGGTATCGGCCGTGCCATCGCCACCGCGTTGCAGGTGCAGGGCGTTCGCATCGCCATTGCCGATATCGATCTTGCGGCCGCAACCGCGGCTGCCACGGCCGTATCACCAGATGCCATCGCCATTCAGATGGATGTTACTAAGCGCGCGAGCGTGGAGGCGGGCTTTGCCCAGGCCATATCCGTGTTCGGGACCATCGACCGCGTGATTGCCAATGCCGGCGTGTCCAACATGAAACCCGCACTCGATCTCACGGATGAAGACTGGAACTTCAACTTCGACGTGAATGCACGCGGCGTCTTTCTCACCAATCAATCTGCCTGCCGCCATTTCCTCGATCGCGGCATCAAGGGCGCGATTTGCAATACCGCCTCCCTCGCCGGGAAGGTCGGTGCGCCGTTGCTCGCCCACTACGCGGCGAGCAAATTCGCGGTTATCGGGTGGACGCAATCGCTGGCGCGGGAAATGGCCAAGCACGGCATTCGCGTCAATGCCGTCTGCCCCGGCTTCGTGCGCACAGGCATGCAGTCGCGCGAAATCGTCTGGGAAGCCGAGCTTCGCGGCATGACGCCGCAAGCGGTGTTCGACGAATATATCTCCCTCACGCCACTCGGCCGTATCGAGGAAGCGGAGGATGTCGCGAAAGTCGTGGCGTTCCTGCTGTCGGATGCGGCTGGCTTCATGACTGGCCAGTCCGTCAATGTGACAGGCGGCGTCTACATGACCTGAGCTTCGCCCGCTGGCGAAGACGATCCTGACACCAACGCGTCAATCGATGGAGGGTACTATGGCGAAGCGCACTTGGCTCATGGCATTGCTGGCGGGGGCAAGCGTCCTCACCGGCCTCGGCACGGCATCGACACCGAAAGCCTATGCAGCCGATGACGGCGGCACGATGACGATTTCCGATGCCCAGTTCCTGTGGACCTGCGGCTTCAGCCCCTTCAACCCCTCGTCCAACTTCCTCTCCGTCGGCCTCGTGTATGAGCCGCTGATGTTCGTCAATACTCTCCAGGACGCGAAGGTCAGTCCCTGGCTCGCCAGCGCCTATCAATGGAGCGCGGGCAATACGGTCTTGACCTTCACGTTGCAGAAGGGTGTGAAATGGACCGACGGCCAGCCCTTCACGGCGGCCGATGTCGTGTTCACCTTCAATATGCTGAAGAAGTTTCCGGCGCTCGATCTGAACACCGTCTGGTCGGCACTGTCCACCGTCACGGCCTCGGGCGATGACACGGTCGTCTTCACCTTCAAATCCGCAGCCGTACCCTTCTTCTACTATGTCGCCGATCAGGTCGGCATCGTCGCGGAGCATGTCTGGGGCAAAGTGAAGGACCCGACGACCTATCTGGACGGCACGCCCGTCGGCACTGGCCCCTATACCATTTCGCATTGCACGCCGCAGGATGTCAGCTACGCGCGCAATCCGCAGTATTGGCAGCCCGGTCTGCCGAAGATCGCGAAGATCGAGTATCCGGCCTTCACCTCCAATCCGCCGGCGAACGAACTGCTCGCGACCGGTCAGGCTCAATGGGGCGGCCAGTTCATTCCGAACCTCAAAGCCGAATACCTGTCGAAGAGCAAAGACAATCACTATTGGTTCCCGCCCGTCGTGAACGTCGCGGTCTTCATCAACCAGACTGTGCCGCTGCTCCAGAACGTGGCCGTGCGCCAGGCGATGGCCTTCGGCATCGATCGTGCCCGCGTCGCGATGATTGGCGAATATGGCTATGAACTTCCGGCCAATCAGGCCGGTATCGTGACGCCAACCTTCGCGACCTGGCTGGACAAGGCGCAGCTCACCAAGGCGGGCTATGCCTATGACCCCAAGAAGGCCATCGCCATTCTTGAGAAGGCCGGCTTCAAGCGCGGCGATGACGGCACATTCGCCTCGCCCGACGGCAAGCCGCTCGCCTTCACCATCATCAACCAAAGCGCCTATACCGATTGGGTCGCCGCCTTGCAGGTGATGGCGCAACAGCTCAAGGCCGTCGGCATCAAGCTGACGATCCAGAATCTTGCCGGCAGCGACTATAACGCCAGGCTGTTCAACGGCAATTTCGACTTGGCCTATGCCTATGAGTCCGGTGGCCCGACGCCCTATTACGAATTCCGCCAGTGGCTCTATAGCGCCGGCAGTGCGGCGATCGGCCAGGCTGCCTCGACTAATTGGGAGCGGTATTCCAACAAGGCGACCGATGCGCTGATCGACAGCTACGCCGCCTCGACCGACCCCAAGGCGCAATACGACATCATGAGCAAGCTGCAGAATGTCATGCTGCAAGACGTGCCGTTGATTCCGGTGACCGAGCAGGCCGATTGGGATGAATATTCAACAGCGCAGTTCACCGGCTGGCCGACGCCCGAGGATCCCTATGCCCAGCCTCTCGGCGGCTACACCTTCCCCGACTGGGGCGTGATCATGCTCCATTTGCACGAGAAGTAATCGATAAAAAGGCATGCGCTATATTTTGCGGAGGGTGGGTTTCTTCATCGTAACCCTGTGGGCGGCGATGACGGTCAATTTCTTCCTTCCGCGCCTCATGCCCGGGGATCCCGCCATCGCCATGATGGCGCGGTTTCACGGCCGGTTGAGCGGTCAAGCCTTGCAAGCCATGGAGGCTGCCTTCGGGGTGAATACGAAGGCGAGCCTGCTGGACCAATATGTGACGTATCTGGGCAATAGCCTGACCGGCAATTTCGGCCGCTCGCTGACGTTCTTTCCCGAGCAGGTCAGCACAGTCGTCTTCGGCGCGCTGCCCTGGACGCTATGTCTGGTCGGCGTCACGACCGTCATCGCCTTTCTGCTCGGCACGCTGATCGGCATGATGGGCGCTTGGGGGCGCGGCGGCTGGTTCGACAGCATTCTGCCGCCGGTCTTCATCGTGCTATCGGCCTTTCCGTATTTCTGGATCGCGATGGTGGCGATCCTGGTCTTTTCGGTCACGCTCGGCTGGTTGCCACTCGGCTTCGGCTATACCAATGGCAGCACGGCCGCGTTCAACTGGCACTTTCTGGGCGACGTCTTGAAACATGCGATTCTGCCCGGCATCACCATCGTCATCACCTCCATCGGCGGCTGGATTTTGACCATGCGTAACAACATGATCATGACCATGGCCGAAGACTATGTGCGTATGGCGCGCGCCAAGGGCCTGTCGCCCGCCCGCATCATGTTCGATTATGCCGGCCGGAATGCCATCCTGCCCAATCTCAGCGGCTTCGGCATGTCGCTCGGCTTTGTCGTCAGCGGCGCCATTCTCGTGGAATATGTCTTCTCCTATCCCGGCGTCGGCTACATGATGTTGCAAGCGGTGCTCAACGAAGATTATCCCCTCATGCAGACCTTGTTCCTGTTCATCACCGTGGCTGTGCTGGTAGCCGTGCTGGTGGTGGACGGCGTCACCGTGCTGCTCGATCCGCGCACACGGACCGGCTCCTGATGTCGGTGAGGGTGCGATTGCAGCCGCTGCGTCGGCTCGGCGGCGCCATCCTGTCGAGCCGCAAGGCGCTGGCGGGGGCTTGCCTTCTCGGCCTTTGCGTCATCATGGCGCTGGTGCCCGGCCTGATCGCGCCGGGCGACCCCAATGCCGAAATCTACCAACCGGGTCTCGGTCCGTCCTGGGCGAACCTGCTCGGCACGACATCCTATGGCCAGGACATCTTTGCTCAATTCGTCTGGGGGGCACGCTCCTCCCTCGTGCTCGCCGTCGTCGCGGGCCTGATTTCGACGATCCTTTCGGCGTTGATCGGCGTCACCGCCGGCTATCTGGGCGGCATCGCGGATGGCTTTTTGTCGCTGATGACGGATGTGTTTCTCGTCATTCCCGCCTTTCCGCTCGTGGTCGTCATCGCCGCCTATTCAAAGAATGGCGGCAACGCCATCATCATCGCAGTTCTGGTCATCACGGGCTGGTCCTTCGGCGCCCGCCAATTGCGCGCACAAGTGCTGTCGCTGCGACACCGGGAATTTCTGGTTGCCGCGCGTTTGCGGGGCGAGCGGAGCTGGCGGATCGTCGTCTCCGAAATCCTGCCGAATATGACGTCCTTGCTGGTCGCGAATTTCCTCGGCGCTTCGGTCTATGCAATTTTGACGGCCGCCGGCTTGCAGTTCATCGGCCTCGGCGACATCAACACCGATAGCTGGGGCACCATGCTGTATTGGGCACAGAACAATGAGGCGTTGCAGGCCGGGTCACCGCTGTGGGCGATCGCGCCGGGTCTTGGCATCGCGACGCTCGGTGGCGCCTTCGCGCTTCTCAACTATGCTTTCGATGAGATCAGCAATCCGGTGCTGCGCCCGGTACGGAGGAAGCGTGTCCGCAGCGGTTCTTGAGGTCACCGATATCCAGGTCGATTACGCGACCGCGAACGGGGCCGCGAAGGCCGTCGATCATGTCGATTTTGCTCTCGCGCGCGGTGAGTTTCTCGGCATCGTCGGTGAATCCGGCTGCGGCAAATCCACCTTGCTCTTCGCCATCGCCCAATTGCTCAGCCCGCCGGCGGAACTTGTCGGCGGACGCGTGCTGTTTAAAGGGGAGGATATGGTGCGTCTCACCGCGCAGCAGCTGCGTGCCGGCCGGTGGCGGGATTATGCGGTCGTTATGCAAAGTGCGATGAACGCGCTCAATCCCGTCAAGACCGTCAGTGCGCAGTATGAGGATGTGATGCGCGCGCATGGTCAATCCGACCGCCGCCGGATTCGCGACCGCTCGCAGGAGGTGCTGCGGCTGGTCGGCATCGACACCGTTCATCTCAAAAGCTTTCCGCACCAGCTTTCGGGCGGTATGCGCCAGCGCGTGATGATCGCCATGGCGCTTCTGCTGTCACCTGAGCTGATCATCATGGATGAGCCGACATCCGCCCTCGATGTCGTGGCGCAACGCTCGCTCATGGTGCAGATCAAGGAGTTGCAGCGGCAACTGGGCTTCGCCGTCATCTTCGTTACGCATGACATGTCCCTCGTCGGCCATTTCTCTGACCGTCTGGCGGTGATGTATGCGGGTAAGATCGTGGAACTCGGCCCGACGCGGGAGATTTTCGCGGCACCGAAGCACCCCTATACGCGCGGCCTGCTGGAATCCTTCCCCTCGATCTACGGCCCGAAGGTGCTGCTGAAGGGCATTCCCGGCGCGCCCCCTAATCTGGCGGCGCCGCCCAGCGGCTGCCGCTTCCATCCGCGCTGCGCGGATGTCATGCCACGCTGCGCAGTGACGGAGCCTGATTTGTATGATGTCGGTGCCAGCACCGTTCGTTGCCTGCTCTACGATGCCTGAGATGGCACCGCCGCTTCTGCAATCGCGCGGTCTGGCGCGGCATTTTCGTATCGGCGGCTTGTTCGGCGGAACGCTGCATGCCGTGGATGACCTCAATCTGACCGTCAATGAAGGCGAGATTGTCGCGGTGGTGGGGGAGAGCGGCAGCGGCAAAAGCACCGTCGCGCGCCTACTCGCCATGGTCCATCACCCGACGAAGGGCGAGATTCTGTTTCGTGGACGGTCACTCGCCGAGATTCGGTCGCGGCGCGATCTGCTCGCCTATCGCGGCCAGGTACCGATGGTCTTTCAGGATCCGTTCAGCTCCCTCAATCCCGTGCATACCATCGGCTATGCCCTCGATCGCGGTCTCGCCTTGCATCAGCCATCGCTGTCACGCGGCGAGCGTGTGGCGGAAGCGGAGCAGGCGCTGGAATCCGTGGGCCTCACGCCCGCGGCACAGACGCTGGCGAAATACCCCCATGAGTTGAGCGGCGGGCAGCGCCAGCGCGTCGGCTTCGCGCAGGCCTTATCCTATCATCCCAAGCTCGTGCTGGCGGATGAGCCGGTGTCGATGCTGGATGTGTCCATTCGCATCGGTGTGCTCAATCTGATGGCGCGGCTGTGCGCGGAAGACAATTTGTCCTTCCTCTACATCACGCACGACATCGCAAGTGCCCGCTACATCTCCCACCGCGTGCTGGTGATGTATGCTGGCATGGTGGTCGAAAGCGGCCTGACCGAGGATGTTCTGCATCGTCCGCTGCATCCCTATACGCGGCTTCTGCTCTCGGCGGTGCCCGATCCCCGCGCGCCGATCACCATCGGCGCAGGCGATATCGGTGAGCCGCCCCGCGTCGTGGATCCCGGTGAGGGATGTCGGTTTCGCGGGCGCTGCCCCCTCGCTATTCCGCTCTGCACCTGGGTCACGCCGAAACTGAATGCCGCCAGCCCCGGCCACGAGGCCGCCTGCCACGTGACGGTGCCAGGCGCCGCGGTGTGAAACGCCTATCGACCGTCATCGGTCTCGTTCTGGCGCTTTCGCTTCCCGCCACGAGCTTTGCGCAATCCTCCAAAGTCTATGACGTCGGCCGGCAGCGCGTCCTTTACCTGGCTCCGGATCGGCCCCGCGCCACGATCGTGATGCTGCCAGGCGGAAGTGGCGATATCGGCCTGGAGCGGAACGGTTCTCTGCGCCATGGCGACAACTTCGTCGTCCGCACCCGCGCTCTCTGGGTCGCGAAGGGCTATGCCGTGCTGATCCCTGACGCGATTGATGAGGCGAACCTGCGTGGAACGCGAAGTTCGCCTCAATACGCCCGTTTGGTCGCGGATCTCGTCCGCTCCGCCCAAGCCCAGTCGCCTGGCCCGGTGTTCCTGCTCGGCACCAGCCAAGGCGCGATCGCCGCGATGAACGGCGCCGCCGAAGCGGCAACCGGCACGATTGCCGGTGTCATCTTGACAGAATCCGTCAGCCGCCGTGGTGGCAGCCATGAAACCGTCTTCGATGCCGACTCGCAAGCCGTGCGCGTCCCCGTGCTGATCATCGCGAATCGCGACGATGCCTGCCCGGTCGCCCCGCCGGAAGACGCACCAAAGATCGCCGCCGCGCTGACGCAGGCGCGCTCCGTGCGCGTGCTGTCAGTCTCCGGGGGCGTCTATCAATCCAAGGGGTCGTGCGAGTCCCTCACACCGCATGGTTACGATGGCATCGAGACCCAGGTGATCGACGCGATCGACCACTGGATGCACGCCCAAGGCTGAGCGGTCGGCTCAGTCAGCCTTTGATGTGGACCCCTTAATCAGCCGAGATGCGGATGGCGCGTGTGATAGGCGGTAACCTGTTGGAAGGCATGGCCGGCACGGCACAGCAGCGCTTCGGCGCGATGCGCCCCCACGAGTTGGAAGGCGACCGGTACTCCGGCATCGGTGAAGCCACCGGGCAGCGTGATGGTCGGATGGCCTGTCATGTCGAAGGGTGAGGTGAAGCCGAGCAGGCTGTTCATCAGGCTCTCATCGGTACCGAGCGTCGCCATTTTTGCGAGACTTGGCGCGGCGAAACCCATCGCCGGGATCAGCAAGAGATCGATCTCGGTCATCAAGGCATTGACCCGGCCGCGCAGATCTTCCCGGCGCAGCACCATCCTCTGCACATCCAGGCCCGTCACGGAACGCCCGAGATCGAGCAAGCCGGACAGAGCCGGGCCGTATTCGTCGCGCCGTGACGGGAAGGTCGCCGTATGCGCGACCGCCGTCTCGATGGCGCAAAGCGGAAACCAATCCTGCACTGCCTGGCGGATATCGGGGAAGGTGACCTCCACCACGATCGCACCCAGGCCGCGCAGCACCTCAGCCGCTTCGGCCACCACGCGCTGGGTTTCGGCATCGGCGTCAGAGCCGGTCCATTTGGAGTCGATGCCGATCCGCATTGCGCGCACGCCGCCGTCGATGGACGCGAGATAATCAGGCACCGGCTCTTGCAGCGCCGTCGGGTCCTTCGGGTCAGCGCCCGCGATGACGCCCAGCATGGCCGCCGCATCGCGGGCGCTACGCGTCATCGGTCCGATATGATCGAGCGTGGCCGCGAGTTCAAAGACGCCATAGCGGCTGACGCGTCCCCAGGTCGGTTTCAGACCGGTGAGACCCTGTGCCGCCGAGGGAAACCGGATGGAGCCGCCGGTATCGGACCCGAGCGAGCCGTAGCAAAGGCCTGCTGCAGTCGCGACGCCCGATCCGCTGGACGACGCGCCTGGCCACAGGTCGTGCCCCCAAGGATTGAGCGGCGGCTTCACGGACGGATGGTGATCGGCATAGGCGCTTTCGGTGAGCTGAAGCTTGCCCAGGATGATGGCGCCCGCATCCTGCAAGCGGGTGACGACGGTTGCATCCTCACCGGGGCGATAATCGCCGTGGATCGGCATGCCGGCGGCGGTGGGCACGCCATCCATCCAGCACAGATCCTTCACGGCGATCGGCGCGCCATGCAGGGGCCCACGGATCTCACCGCGCGCGATCTCCTCCTCCGCCTGCTTCGCCTTGGCCAGCGCCTCCTCGGGAAGAACCAGCACGTAGCTACGAAGAGTGCCGTCGAGTTTCGCGATGCGGTCGAGCATCGCTTGCGTGACCGCGACCGGTGACAGGTCACCCGCATGCATGCGGCGGGTGATTTCCGTCAGTTCCAGATATTCGAGTGGGGTTTCGGTCATGCGGCTATCCTCTCGGGTCAAACACGCGGTTCGGTGAGAGGAGCATCGCAGGTCAGTGTGGCGGCAGGCAACTGGAAGATGGAGTCTCGTGAAACCTTGTGTCCAGGGCGACCGTTTTGGAAGACGGTCGCCCTGGACCGGGTTTTAGACGCCGCCGAGGGCGTTTTCCTCACGCAGGATGTCCTGCTGGCGACCGCGAATGGCGGCTTCGTTCCTAGGCGGCCCCGGGAAGCGACGGCGCTCGAAGCCGAACCACCCCACCACCAGCAAAGCGAGAATCCCGACGAAATAGCTGAGCAGGATCGACGTCGGCGGGTTCAACCCGACCCAAATGATAAAGACGCCACCTATGATGGCGATGATGCCGAGGGGTTTAGACCAGCCGCCCAGCCGAAACGGGCCATAGCTTCGGTTCTTGGCGAACATGGCGGCCAAAATGGCCATGCCGTAGGAGAGTTGGTAGAATAATGCCGTGCCAGCGGCCAAGGCGGCGAAGGCCGATGAATAGAGAGTCGCGAGAAGGCAGACCACGGCGCAGGTCCAAATCGCTGGAGCGGGCGTCCTGAAGCTGGGCGAGACATGCCGCAGAATGGACGGCAGTCCCTTATCGCGCGCAAAGGCAAAAACGGCGCGGGAGAAGCCAGTGAGCCCCACCGCGCCACAGATATAGGCCGCGAGCACCATCGCGATCGCGATGAAGTCCTTCACGATCGTTGGCGCGGGCGCGTTGTTGAACAAGGTTGCGAAGGCATTGCCGCCCTGCTTGGCGATCGCCGCCGGATCGCCCATGGCCAAGGCCAGAACGACGAGCAACACCAGGCCCAAGCCCGCGGACAGCAAGGCGGAACTGATCATCGCCCTCGGCACGGACCGCGCGGCATCGACCGTTTCCTCGGAGGTGTGGGCCGATGCGTCATAGGCGGTGATGATCCACAGCGGCAGCAACAGCGCATAGCCAAAGACGAGAATGCCGTTATGGGTCGCCGGCGCCGTGCCCCCGCCCGCATCGCCGGTGTAATTCTTATAATCGAAAAGATGCGCGATATTGCCAGGATGAATGTTGCACAGCATGACGCCCACAAGCAGCGCCGCGCCAGCCAGCGTCACATAGGCCCCGAACTCTCCGATACGGGCGAGCATGCGCACGCCGGCATGATTGAGGGCCGCCTGCGTGCCGAGAATGATCGCGACGCCGACAACCTGATGCCAATATCCCCAGCTTGACGTGTCAATGTGGAAGACCCAGCCCAGGATCATTTGATTGAACAGCAGATAGACTGCGACATCCGACCCTGCGACCGCGAAGGTATAGGCGAGGAGATTGATCCAGGCGGTCGCCCAACCCCAGCCACGGCCGCCCAATGCCGAAGACCAGTGATAAAGACCGCCAGCCGTCGGGATCGCGGAACTGATTTCGCCGAGGGATGCCGCGGTCGCCACGGCGATGACGCAACCGACCAGCCAAATGCCCGTGATGCCGATCATGCCGGCGGTCGAATAGCCTTGCTGGATATTGATACACACGGCCCAGAACAGACCGATAATCATGAAAGAGAGCGCGAAATTGCCGAAGCCGGACATTCGGCGGCTGAGTTCCTGCGCATAGCCAAACTTATGAAGCGTCTCCGTATCCCGCTTCAGGATTTCGTCAGTGCTGCGATCGACCATGCGTGCCTCTCCAAATCGGATATTCGCCTTGAAACAAGGCAAAGGCCGTGCCGAAGGTAAAATTGCCTAAAAAAGAGGACGCACGCTGGGGCAAACACTTGAAATGTCGGCTGAAGTGCCCCGCTTGGCTTGCTTCGTCTCAGTGTCCGTTGTCGCGCGACTCTCATAGTTGAGAAAGTTTTGAGACGGCCTCTCAGCGATCGCCGTGCCGGAACCGGCGCGGACTGAAGGCCGTGATCGGGACTGACGGGGTACGGCCGCCAAGAAGTTCGGAGACGAGCAGCCCGGTGCGGGCGCTGGCGGCCAGCCCGATATGGCCATGGCCGAAAGCATAGGCGATGCGGTTGCTGCGATCGGACAAGCCGATGACGGGGAGGGAATCCGGCATGCTTGGCCGCCGCCCCATCCAACGCGTCAGGCGTTGGTCGCCATACTGCGGTGATAGCGCGGGGAACAGGCGCCCGCCAAGCGTCAGCAACTTATCGGCCCGTCGCCAGTCTGGATTGGCGGTCAAGCCCGCGAACTCCACCGTGCCGGCCAGGCGTAGGCCGGCCTCCATCGGTGTCGCGACGAATTTGCCTTCCGCATCCATGATCGGAAGCCTCGGCGTGGCTTCCGGCGCTTGGATAACGACATGGTAGCCACGCTCGGTATCCAGCGGCAGCGTGTCGCCCAGTTGCGATGCCAGCGCCTTGGAATAGGCGCCGGCGGCGACAACCGCCGCCTCCGCGCCGATGACGCCGTGGCTGGACTGAACGCCGCAAAAGGTCTCGCCATCGAAGGCGAAGCCGGTGGCTTTCGCGCGTAGGATGGTCCCGCCATCGCGTTGGAAGGCCTCGGCCATGGCATTGATCAGTCGGTTCGGATTGGTCGTGTGGCCGTTGTCGGGAAAGAACACGCCGATGCGATAGTCGCGTGACAGGCTTGGTTCCAGCTGGCGAAGTTCTTCCTGGTGCAGAACCGTAAAGGCGATTCCGGCATCGCGGCGGAGCTGCCATCCCATGGCATCGCCATCGAAGGCCTGCTGCGAGCGATAGACGACCAGATGGCCTTGGCGCCGGATCAGATCCTGGGCGCCCGCGTTGCGGGCCAGCTCCATCGTCAACTCCACCGAATCATGTAGCAGACCACGGAGAGCGGCAGACTGATCGCGCACGCGCGCCGGCGTTCCGGCTTGGAGGAAGCGAATAAGCCAGGGCGTGATCTGAGGCAGATACCGCCACCGGATGGAGAGGGGACCCAAGGGATCCAGAAGCCAACCGGGGATCTTGGGCAGATTGCCCGGCATCGACATGGGAACGACGGAGGAGGGGTTGAGGCAGCCGGCATTGCCGAAGGATGCACCCTCGGCGATCGGATCGGGATCGAGGATGGTCACCTCATGTCCATCGCGCAGCAGCCAACTGGCCGCGGATACGCCGATGGCCCCTCCGCCGATCACGACAACCTTCATCGATAGAACTCCACACCGAATGCACGGTGAAACGGCGCAAGGACCATGCCAGGGCGAAGCCGCCGTACCGATACCTTGGACACCGTGAGGCGACGATCACCGGGTATGAGAATCTTCTCGCGGATGAGACGCCGCGGCACGGGCGGCTGCATCGCAAGGCCGCCAAAGCCTTGATCCTCCATTGTTTTGTATGCGCTCCGCGCCTTGGCACGGCACTTGCCCCTCTGCCAAACGCGTCTGATTCTTTCGCGCAATCTATGGGGATGACGGTGAAGCTCTCGCTCTTTATGATGCCGTTGCACACGATGCACCGCAGTTATCCAGTAACCCTCGAAGAAGATATCGAGGCCTTTAAGCTTGCCGATGAACTGGGTTTCGATGAAGGCTGGTGCGGAGAGCATTACTCATCGGAGATCGAACAGATTTCCTCGCCGATGATGTTCCTGGCCTATATCGCCAGCATGACCAAAACCATGAAGCTCGGCACGGGCGTGGTCTCTCTGCCGCTCTATCATCCGGCGCAGCTCGCGGCCCATGTCGCCTTGCTCGACAATCTGACCAAGGGTCGCCTGATTCTTGGTATCGGCACCGGGGGCCTAGGCTCTGATTTCGAACTCTTCGGGCTTGAGGGCGCGGATCGTCAGGCCATGATGCTCGAGTCCCTCGGCCTCATGCGAAAAATCTGGGCCTCCGGTCCGCCCTATGATCTGCCGGGCAAGTTCTGGACGATCAAGCTGCGCACCATGGTCTGGCCGGAACTCGGTGTCGGCACCTTGCCCAAGACGTTTCAGCGCCCGCATCCGCCGCTCGCTGTCTCCGTCAGCAGTCCCAATTCAAGCTCGATCCGCGTCGCAGCACGCAACGATCTCATGCCAATTTCGGCAAACTTCGTGGCACCCTGGGTGGTCAAGACCCATTGGGATACGTACACGGATGAGATGACCAAGCTGGGCAAAGACCCGGATGGCCGAAACTGGCGCGTCGCCCGCAGCATTCATGTTGCAGAGACGGATCAGGAGGCTGAGGATTTCGTCAAAACGCCCGGCGGCGCCTATGACTGGTATTACGACTATATGTTCCAGGTCTATGAGCGCATGGATGCGGCGGCCTTGCTGGCTCCGGTCCAGGGGATGGACGCATCCCAGATCACGCCGGCTGTGGTGCGCGACAATTTCGTGATCTACGGCAGCCCTGAAACCGTCGCCCGCAAGTTGCTGGCGTTTCGGGAAGAGGTGGGGCCGTTTGGAACGCTCATGATGACAGCTCATGATTGGGCGGAAAAAGCCGCCATGCGCAAATCGATGGAACTGCTGGCGTTGAACGTCATGCCGAACGTCCGCAAGCAGTTACTGTAGATTACGATGCGTCTGGGTGGGGTCGTCTTCTGGCCATTCCGTCATGCTCGGCGAAGGCCGGGCATCCACGCCTTCCTTGCGGCACGAAGGCAAGCCGTGGATGGCACACCTTCGCATACCATGACGATAGGTTTGGAGAACGGGCCAACAAATCTTACCGAATCCATCAGAACACACAGGGCCCGGCGATGACACCGATGCGCGACGATCTTCTCCAGCCCGGGCGGCTTTGGTGGAACTGGTTTGGCGAGCAGTATTTCGTGCCGCGCTATGTCGCCAAGCCCAGGACGGAAGAGGACGTGCAGGACATCGTCCGCGCCGCGCGCCGCATGGATCTGCCGATACGCGCGAGCGGGGCGGGACATTCCAATCCGGCGGTGGTGCCGACACCCGGCATCCATGTCGATTTCGATGATTTCCGCGATGTGATCTCGGTTGATCCCGATCTCCTGCGCGTCGTTGTGCGGCCGGGAATTCGCGTTGGCGATCTCAGCCGCTTCCTGCGAACGCGTGGCATGTCGCTGAACAATCAGGGTGATATCGACACGCAAACCATTGCCGGCGCGATCATGACGGCGACCCATGGTGCCGGCATCACGCTGCCCTGCTTCTCCGCGCAAATGATCGCGGCGCGCATGGTCATCGCCGATGGCAGCATCCTTGATCTGTCAGCGGAGACGGATGGGGAGCTTTTTAAAGCCTTCCGCACCTCGCTCGGCATGTTCGGCCTGATCGTCTCGATCACCCTTCAAGCCGTACCGTCCTACAATATCCGCAAGACGTCGTGGAACGCCGATACCGAGGATTGTCTCACCTCCTTGCATGACCTGTTGCGCGACAATCGGACCTTTTGGTTCTTCTGGTTGCCGCACAAGGACTCCGCCGATCTCTTTGAACTGCCCGCCACCGTGCCGTCACGCACGACCCGTGACAACGATATCTGCCATATGCGCGCCTATAATGCCGTGCCCGCGTCGACTCCCGCGCCCGCGCTGAATGCCGGTGAGGTTTTCGATCATAGTTCGGTCATCTATCCCAATGTTTACATGCCGAATTTCCGGGAGGTTGAATATGCCGTGCCCTTCGCGCGGTTCGAGGAAACCTTCGATGCTCTGCGGCAGCTCTTTCGCAGCACGTATCCGGAGGCGCTCTTTCCAATCGAGTGCCGGCCGGTGAAGGCCGACGATTCTTATCTCAGCGCCTATAGCGAAAGGGACGGATACGCTTTGTCGGTATCCGGTCCTTTGGAAGAATCGACCTGGCCAATGCTGCGCGATGTCGATGCGATCTTTGATCGCTATGATGGCCGGCCTCATTGGGGCAAGCACCACTTCATGTCGCAGGCGCGGATGGAAAAGCTCTTTCCGCGGTACGATACGTTCAAGGCGCTTCGTCGAGAGATCGATCCGGACGGCATCTTCCTCAACGACCACCTGCGCGCCCTTTTCGTCTAAGCCATCCTAGAGAGAATTATCATGTCGTATGAGCACATCCTGCCCAAGGGCTGCGTCCGCAACCTGATCATCGATGGCCGCATCGTGCCGGCGATCTCTGGCCGCACCTTCGAAACGCGCAATCCGGCGACCGGTGTGCTCCTCGCGCAGGTCGCGGAAGGGGATGCCCAGGATATCGACCTGGCCGTGGCCGCTGCACGCAGGGCCTTTGAGGGGCCGTGGAGCCGCTTCACACCCTTCCAACGGCAGGAATGCCTTTTGAAACTGGCGCAATTGGTCGATGAGCATTTTGAGGAGTTCAGCCTGCTCGACACGCTCGACATGGGGGCGCCGATCACCTTCACGCGCGGGCGGCGCCAGCGCGCGATCGGCATGCTGCGCTTCTATGCCGGTCTATGCACCACGACCCACGGCGAGACCTTGCCCAATTCTTTGCCCGGTAATGTCTTCAGCTATACCTTGAAGGAGCCAATCGGCGTTGTCGGCGCCATCACGCCATGGAATGCGCCGCTGACATCGACCATCTGGAAGATCGGACCGGTGCTGGCCTCCGGCTGCACCATGGTGCTCAAGCCTGCCGAGGACGCTCCGCTGACTGCGCTGCGTCTGGGGGAATTGGTGCTGGAAGCTGGGTTTCCGCCGGGCGTCGTCAATGTCGTGCCGGGTTTCGGCGCGACGGCCGGTTCGGCTTTGGCCAGCCACATGGGCGTAGACAAGATCGCCTTCACCGGCTCGGACGTAACGGGACGCAAGATCATCGAAGCCTCGAAAAGCAACATCAAGCGACTGATGTTGGAACTCGGCGGCAAGTCGCCCGACGTCGTCTTTGCCGACGCCAATCTTGACGCGGCGGTCGCCGGCGCAGGCATGGGCGTCTTTGGCAATTCCGGCCAGATTTGCAGCGCCGGCACCCGTATCCTTGTCGAGCGACCCATCTACGACGACTTCGTGTCCCGCCTGTCGGACTTCGCCTCCAAACTGCGCGTGGGGGACGGTATCGACCCGCAAACCCAGATCGGCCCGGTTGTTTCGGCAAAGCAATTGGATCGGATCGCGGGCTATATCGCTGTCGGCGTCGAAGAAGGTGCGACCGCCGAAACCGGCGGCGCGCGTCTTGAAAGCGAAGGGCTGCGCGACGGCTTCTTTATCAGACCGACGGTCCTGGCGGGCGTGCGCAATGACATGCGCGTCGCTCAGGAGGAAATCTTCGGGCCGGTCGCTTCGGTGATCGCCTTCGACACGATGGAGGAGGCGGCGACGATCGCGAATGCCACGCCCTTCGGCCTCGGTGCGGGCGTTTGGACGCAGACCATCTCCAAGGCCCATATCATGGCAAAAGCCATCCGGTCAGGCACCGTCTGGGTCAATTGCTACGGACTGCTGGATCCGGTGATCCCCTTCGGCGGTTACAAGGCCAGTGGCTATGGCCGCGAGTCAGGCCTGCAGCATGTCGAAGACTATCTCCAGACCAAATCGGTCGTTATCCAGAACGGATGACGGTGAGGCTTGGTGAGGCGAGAAAGGCATTGGCGAAAATGTAGCATCTTCTTGACTTGACTCGCCGTGCATGTCCAACTTCGTGGTGAAGAAATTCGATCGATTGGAACTGCCAATGGCGGTTGAAAGGCCTGGTCTAAGATCTGTCCCGACGTCGTCGTTGGTCACCACGATCGGCGCAATGTCGATCGCCGGTGCCGATGACCTGAAGGCGTCCTGGCAACGCTGCGTCAAGCGGCATAATCTCGATAGGGGCATGAAGACCCGTGTCGATTGTCTCACCAGTCAGGAAGTGCGCGAGCATCGGGAACCGTTTGAGGATCTGCTGAGAACGGTTGACGAAGAACTGGACTACATCTGGCTGCCGCTCTCCAGCGTGAATTTCAGTGCCAGCTTTTCTAACATGGCGGGAACGATCGTCTATTACCGATCGGATCATCAAACCGGCAATTATGTCGAAGATGAGCGCGTCGGCACGTTATGGGCCGAAGGAATTGCCGGCACCAACGGCGTCGGTACCTGCGTCGTCGAGCGTCGGCCGACACAGGTTTTCCAAACACAGCATTTCTTTCGCGATTTCGCCACCATGTCCTGTGCTGCCGCGCCGGTGCTGTCGGCGGAGTCCGAAATGGCGGGCGTACTGAATTTCTGCACCGGCAATCCCGCTCTGCGGGAAGATGTCTTCGTCATGATGGCGAACCTCGCCCGCAAGACCGCGGAGCGGCTGAACAACCATTTGTTTCATAGCAAATACGAAAAGCACGCGATTCTTAAGGCGCGCAGCGAAGCTGGACAAATTCTGCTTGCGGTGGATGATGCGGGTGAGGTCCGGGGCGCCAATCATTTGGCGCGCCACTGGCTCGATCTCGCTGAGGGTCCTCTGCGGCCTGCTGCATTGGGGACGCTGTTCGACGTCGATGAACGCGCAAAGACCAATCTTCGGAAAGACGGTGCCATCGCGCTGCGCCGGCATGGCGATGAGAGAGTGTTCGCGTTTGACCGCGCATCGTCTGCGCAATCACGCGCGTCCAATCCCGCGCCGTTGGGCGACACCAGCCCTCGACGCAATGCCAAACCCGTCTCGGATGCGCCGTCACCGGCGATCCATCTTCCACCGACGGTCGAAGACTGTCTCGGTCGTGATCCCCGGTTGTCCAATCAGCTGAGGGTTTTGCGGCGGGTGTCTGGCAGCCGTTTACCCGTTCTGGTTCTGGGCGAAACAGGCAGCGGCAAGGACACGCTGGCGCGCGCGCTGCATCTCGAAGGCAAGCGCCAGGACAAGCCTTTCGTCGCTTTCAATTGCGCGGCCGTGCCCGAAACTTTGATCGATAGCGAATTGTTCGGCTACGGTGTGGGCGCTTTCACAGGCGCACGGCGGGAGGGCAATGTCGGTCGCTTGGTTGAGGCTGATGGCGGGACGCTATTTCTCGATGAAGTCGGCGATATGCCGCTCGCCCTCCAGACCCGGCTGCTGCGTGTGCTCGAATCCGGTGAAGTCAGCCCGCTCGGATCCGGAAAGACCCGCGTCATTGATATCCAGGTCATCGCCGCGACCAATCATGATCTGAAGGCGCGCGTGGCGGAGGGTTACTTCAGAGCCGATCTCTATCATCGGCTGGCCGGCGTGGTGATCAATCTTCTTCCCTTGCGCGATCGCCATGACGCCGGTGACCTTTTCCAATCCACATTGCATCGTCTCCGTGACGGGCGGTCCATCCACCTCTCGGCGGAGGCGCTTGCCGCCATGCGCCGCCATCGCTGGCCCGGCAATGTGCGCGAGCTGAAGTTCACGCTGCAACGTGCGTTGCAGCTGTGCGAGGGCGGCGTCATTGCGCCTGCGGATCTGATGCTGGAGGATGACGCGACAGACAGCCGTGTGGGCGCGGTGCCGGTTTCGCTTGCCCCGCGACAAACCGCTCAGGCGGCCCGTTTGGCGGCCGAACGCGCCGCCATAGAGGATGCGCTCGCAAAGCACGCCGGTGACGTTACCGGCGCGTCGCGGACTCTCAATATCAGCCAGGCGACATTCTACCGCAAACTGAAGCAGCATAGTCTGCACCGCTGAGCCACGAGCGTCTGTCCGGAGGCATTGCCAAAACCATCTTTATCCCGCGATAGGAGAGCGTCCCCAACCTCCGCGCGGTGAACTCATGGATGCCTCCGACCCGACCTATATTCAGTGGCTCGTGGACCAGTCCATGCTCCACAACGCCAAGCACATGGCGCTGAAATATGCGGGTCAGAGCCGTCAATGGCTGCGTCCTTATGCCGAGGCCCGGCCGCGCGCCGCCTCTGCCATCGCCTCGGTCTGGTTTACCGCCTATCCGCCGGCCTTGCTGACGGGGGAGGGCAAGTCCGTCCTCGCCACGCTCGGCGATCCTAACCTGTGGCGCAGCCTCGCGAGCTTGGGCGTCCAAGGCATCCATACCGGCCCGATGAAGCAGGCGGGCGGCCTGACGGGCAAGGCGTTCACGCCCAGCGTCGATGGCAATTTCGACCGCATTGGATTCGAGATCGACCCGCAATATGGGACGAAGGAGGAGTTTATCGCCCTGAGCCGCACGGCTTCGGCGCATAACGCCATCGTGATCGATGACGTCATTCCGGCGCATTCGGGAAAGGGCGCCGACTTCCGATTGGCGGAAATGGGCTATCGGGACTACCCCGGCATCTATCACATGGTGGAAATCAAGCCGGCCGATTGGGAGTTTCTGCCCGACGTGCCGGAAGGTCGGGACGCCGTCAATCTCATTCCGGCGACGGTCGATCTGCTGAGCAAGAAGCAGTATATCGTCGGCCAACTCCAACGCGTCATTTTCTTCGAGCCTGGCGTCAAGGAAACCGATTGGAGCGTCACCGCGCCGATCCTCGGCGTAGATGGGGTGACGCGGCGTTGGGTCTACCTGCATTACTTCAAGGAAGGCCAACCTTCTCTGAATTGGCTGGACCCGACATTTGCAGCCCAGCAGATGATCATTGGCGACGCGTTGCATTCCATCGATGAATTGGGCGCCGTGGGCCTGCGTCTCGATGCGAATGGCTTCCTCGGCGTCGAAGTGCGCACCGGCGGCCTCGCCTGGTCCGAAGGCCATCCGCTGTCACTGGTCGGCAACCGCCTGCTGGCCGGCGCCATTCGCAAAGCCGGTGCCTTCAGCTTCCAGGAACTCAATCTCACGGTCGATGATATCGCCGCGATGACGCAGGGCGGCGCGGATCTGTCGTACGATTTCATCACCCGACCCGCCTATCACCATGCGCTGCTCACCGGCGACACTGAGTTTCTGCGCCTGATGCTGCGCATCATGCACGACTATAAGATCGATCCCGCTGGCCTCATTCACGCCTTGCAGAATCACGATGAACTGACCCTGGAGCTGGTCCATTTCTGGACCTTACATGCCGATGACATCTTCATGTTTCAGGGCCAGACCTGGCAGGGGCGTCTTCTCAGAACCCATATACGGGAGACGATGTATTCCCGATTGACGGGCGAGAATGCGCCCTACAATCAGCGCTTCGTCACCAATGGTGTGGCTTGCACCACGGTGAGCGTCATCACCGCTGCTCTCGGCATTCGCGACCTGGATGCCATCACCGATGAGGACACGGCGCTCATCCAGAAGATCCATCTTCTACTCGTAATGTACAATGCTTTTCAGCCCGGTGTCTTCGCCTTGTCGGGCTGGGACATGGTGGGCGCGCTGCCCGTATCCTTGGAGAGCGTCGAGTCTTTTGTGACCGGTGGCGATACGCGATGGGTCCATCGCGGCGCCTATGATCTGATGAACGTCGCGCCTGATGACACGATATCCGGCGGCGGCTTGCCGAAGGCGCGTGTGCTGTATGGATCTTTGTCGGAACAGATGGAACGGCCCGGTTCCTTCGCGCTTGAGATGAAACATCTGTTGAGTGTCCGTCAGGCCTATAATCTGGCCGCGAGTCGGCAGGTCGCTGTGCCGGATGTCACCAGTCCTGGACTGCTTGTCATGATTCATGAACTTGCCGATGCGCGCGGCACGCAAATCACCGCCTTGAATTTCAGTGCGGTCGAGATCGAAGAGTCCATCACCGTGCCCAATGCCGCATCCGGCCCGGTTGTTGATATGATCAAGGAGATCATCCTGGGCGACCTTGGCGAAGATGGCGCACTTTTGCTCAAGCTCGGGCCCTATGAAGGTCTCTCCCTCAGAATCGTCAGTACGCTGCGGCCAGTCTTGGGATAGCGGCGATTGCTCACTGAACCGGCGTGATCAACCGCGCCGCATGGAATGGAACATACGATGTCCACATCACTGACGCTCACCAGCGCTACGACCTTGCCGCAAGATGCGCAGCATGCGGCGCTCGCCGGCCGGGTCTGGCGACCCGATGCCGAAGGCCCCTCGGTCGTCGCCATCCGGCCCGATGGCGTCTTCGACATCACCAGCCGCTTCCCCACGATGCGGGATCTGTGCGAAACGCCCGATCCCGCCGCCGCCCTGCGCGCAACGCCGGGCGAGCCCCTGGGTGACTTCGACACGCTGCTCGCCAATACCTCCGCCGCCACACGCGAGATAACGAAACCCTGGTTCCTGACCCCGGTGGATCTGCAGGCGCTCAAGGCGGCCGGCGTCACCTTCGCGGTCTCGATGGTCGAGCGTGTGATTGAGGAACGGGCGCGCGGCAATCCCGAAGCCGCGAAATCCATCCGCGCCGAGATCACGGCCCTGGTGGGGGATGATCTGCAAAAGCTGAAGCCCGGCTCGCCAGAGGCGCAGCGGCTGAAGGCGGTGCTGATCGAGCAGGGGGCCTGGAGCCAATATCTGGAAGTCGGCATCGGCCCCGACGCGGAAATCTTCTCCAAGGCCCAGCCGATGGCCGCCGTCGGCACGGGCGCAGATGCGGGGCTTCACCCCATCTCGACCTGGAACAATCCTGAGCCCGAGGTGGTGCTGGTCGTCGCTTCCACCGGTGCCATCGTCGGCGCGACCCTCGGCAACGACGTCAATCTGCGTGATGTCGAGGGGCGGTCGGCCCTGTTGCTATCGAAAGCCAAGGACAATAACGCAAGCTGCGCCATCGGGCCTTTCATCCGCTTCTTCGACGATCGCTTTTCGCTGGATGATGTACGCCGGATGGAAGTCACGCTCACCGTCGAGGGGCCGGAGGGCTTCCACATGGAGGGGTTTTCGAACCTCTCCCTCATCAGCCGCGATCCCGCCGATCTCGTTGGGCAGATGGTGAACGTCCATCACCAATATCCCGATGGCGCGATTCTGTTCCTTGGCACGCTGTTCGCGCCGGTGGCGGATCGCGATGCGCCGGGCAAAGGCTTTACCCATAAGGTCGGTGACATCGTGACCATCGCGGCGCCGCAACTCGGCGCACTCGTCAATCTGATGCGCCACACGAATGACTGTCCGCCCTGGACCTTCGGCACCAGCCATCTGCTGCGGAACCTGGCGCGGCGCGGCCTGCTTTAGCGGCGGGTTAGCGCCCGGACTCGTAGGGCGTAAAAGCGCAGCGCATTCCGCCGTCGACGGTTAAGTCTTGACGCCCCGATCCTGTTCAAACTTGAGTAGCAGGGCGGTCAAGGTCTCGACCGCTCGGGTCAGGGCAAGCACTTCCGTCTCGCGCAGCTGATCGATCTTCTGGTGCAGCAGCTCGATCTCCAGCTCAGCCTTCACGTTCACGCTATAATCGTTCGCGGCTTCCTTCCGGTCGATGTTCTGCTGCCGGTTCTGGCTCATCATGATGAAGGGGGCGGCATAGGCCGCTTGGAACGACAGGGCGAGGTTCAGCAAGATGAAGGGGTATGGGTCCCAGTGCTGCATGAAGGCGGTCACGTTCAGCACGACCCAGATGAGCAGGATCGTGGACTGGATGATGATGAACCGCCAGGACCCCATGCTCGCCGCGACCTTGTCGGCCACGGATTCGCCCAGGGTCAGTCCGCTCGGTTTCGGGGTGTCGCTCAACCGCCGGCGGCGACGGAACATGCGGAGCTTGTGGAGCTGGTCGATTTCTTCGGGGCCCAGGCCACGCGCCGTCTCGCCACCCTCCGCCAGCCCGGTCTTTCCCGTTGCCATATCGATCAGGCTCCTCGTTCAAATGCAGGCGCGTTGATTGACCGATCTGGGGCCTTTCCGCAAACCTCTCCCCAAGCGGGCGCCTCTCTGCCGACATGCCAAGTCTGGCATAGACGGTTGCAATCCGGGGCGTGTAAGCCAAATGCCGCGAACAGTCGGCATGGTCTTGTCGGCTGAATTGGGATGACGATCTTGGACATGCGATGCGATTGCTATTGTCTGCGTCAGGCGACGCGGCGGGTCACGCAGCTCTATGACAAGGCGCTTGCGCCGCTTGGGCTACGCTCGACCCAGTATACGCTCCTCAGTGAAATCAATCGCCTCGGGCCGATCTCCCTCAATCCCCTGGCGGAAGTGATGGTGATGGACCGTGCCACGCTCGGCCATAACATTCGTCCGCTCGAATCGCGTGGCTATGTCACGCTCGCCGTGGGGCAGGACCGCCGCAGCCGGGAAGTAACGCTCACCCAAGCGGGGCGGGATGTCCTCGCGGAAGGTGAGCGGCTTTGGCGCCATGCGCAGCAGGCCTTCGAGGCGGCGATCGGCCGGGACCAATCAGCGCGGCTGCGCGAAGAACTTCAACGCGTCGCCGCTGCCGATTTCGCCGAGTATTAGGCCGGTACTTTCACCCGCGCGACCGCCGTGCGCTTCCGTCCGATACTGCGGACGATGGTGTAGAAAGCGGGCGTAAACAGCAGGCCGAAACAGGTCACGCCGAGCATTCCGAAGAACACAGCCGTGCCGAGGGACTGCCGCAACTCCGCCCCCGCGCCGGACGCCACCACCAACGGCGCCACGCCCAGGATGAAGGCGAAAGACGTCATCAGGATCGGGCGAAGACGCGTTCTGGCCGCATGCACCGCCGCATTGGCCGGCGTCGCGCCTTCCTCCTCCGCCTGCCGCGCGAACTCCACGATCAGGATGGCGTTCTTGGCGGCGAGGCCGACGAGCACCACGAAGCCGATCTGCGCTAGAATGTCGATCGGCATGCCGCGCCATAGTAGCCCGGTGACCGAGGCGAGCAGGCACATCGGCACGATCAGAACCACTGCGAGCGGCAGCTTCCAGCTCTCATACATCGCGGCGAGAACCAGAAAGACAAACAGCGCGGAGGCGGCGAAGACCAGAAGTGTCGGCGTGCCCTTCTGCTCCTGCTGGAAGGCGAGATCGGTCCATTCGAAACCGATGCCTGGCGGCAGAACCTGGTGGGCAAGTTTCTCCATCTCTGCCAGCGCGGTGCCGGTAGCCACGCCCGGTGCCGCCGTGCCCATGATTTCCGCCGCCGGAAACAGGTCATAACGCGGCACGCGATAGGGACCCGTGACTTCGGAGAAGCGGGCCACGGTGCTGACGGGCACCATCTGCCCGGCGGCATTGCGCGCTTCCAGGCGGCTGATATCGCCCACATTGCTGCGGAACTTGCCGTCAGCCTGGGCGATGACTTCGTAGGTGCGGCCGAGATAGTTGAAGTCGTTGACGTATTGCGACCCCATGTAGATCTGCAAGGTGTTGAAGATATCGGTCGGCGTCAGCCCCACCATTTCGGCTTTCTCCCGATCGATATCGAGATAGACCGAGGGTGTGCGCGTGCTGAACAAGGTGAAGACGCCGGCGAAATGCGGATCGGCATTGGCCGCGCCCACCAGCGCCTGGGCGGCCTTTGCCAGCGCATCCGGCCCCAGGCCCGCACGGTCCTGCAACATCATCTTGAAGCCGCCCGCACTGCCGAGGCCAGGCACCGGCGGCGGCGGTATCGTCAGCACAAATGCGCCCTGGATCACGGACAGGCGCTTTTGCAGATCGGCCAGAACGGTCGAGGCCGTCACGCCCGGCAGTGAATGATTATACAGCGAGGGCAGGCCGCTAAAGATGGTTCCGGCATTGGATGAGACCGTGAAGGTTGTCGCATCGAGGCCCGCGAAGGGCGCGACATGCTCGATCCCGCGTGTCTTGAGGATGATGTCTGTCGCCTGCTTCACCACGGCCTCGGTACGGTCAAGCGTCGCGCCGGGCGGCAGCTGCAGCACGGTGATGAGGTAACCCTGGTCCTGCTCGGGAATGAAGCCGGTCGGCGCACGGGAGAATTGGAAACCCGCCAGGGCGATCAGCCCGACATAGACGATCAGAACCAGACCGAGCATCCGCACGAGGCGGCTGGTCAGTCTGCCATAGGCGTTTGACAGCCCCTCGAAGCCGCGATTGAAACCCGCGAAGCCGCCTTGCACAAGCCGCACGGCGATCGACTGCCGCTTGCGGTCATGCACCTGATGCGCCTTGAACAACACGGCACACAGCGCCGGGCTCAGGGTCAGGGAGACGAGGCAGGAGATGACGGTGGAGGCCGAGATCGTCACTGCGAACTGGCGGAAGAATTCGCCCGAAATGCCCGAAAGGAAGGCTGAGGGCACGAACACGGCGCAGAGTGCGATGGCGATGGCGATCAGCGCGCCGCCGACCTCATCCATCGTCTTATGCGCGGCCTCCTTGGGCGTCATGCCCAGGCGCAGATTCCGCTCGACATTCTCCACCACGACGATGGCGTCATCCACGACGATGCCGACCGCGAGGACAAGACCGAAGAGCGACAGGTTATTCAGCGATATGCCCACAGCCTCCAGGATGACGAAGGTGCCGACGAGGGAGACTGGAATGGCGATGACGGGAATGAGGGAGGCGCGCCAGGTCTGGAGAAAGACGATGACGACGCAGACGACAAGAACGATGGCGATGAAGATGGTCTTGATCACCTCGTCGACCGATTTGGCGACGAAAATGGTCGGGTTGTAGATGACGCGATAGCCGACCCCAGGCGGGAAGCTTTGCTTGAGCGTCTCCATCGTCGTCAGCACTTCATGCGCGACCTGGAGAGAGTTGGCGCCGGGCTGTGAAAAGATCAGCAGCGGCAAGCCGTCCAGGCGATCCATATAGGCGGCCGAACCGTAATCCGCAGCGCCGACCTGCACCCGCCCGATGTCACGCAGGCGCGTGATGCGCCCGTCGCTATCGGATTTGATGAGGATATTGGCGAATTGCGCAGGCGTGGACAGCCGGCCCAAGGTCTGCACATTCAGCTGAAAGGCTTCATGCGTGGCGATCGGTGGCTGGTTGAGGATGCCGGCGGACACCTGCACGTTCTGGGCGCGGATTGCGGCCAGCACTTCACTGGCATTGAGGTTGCGGGCAGCGATCTTGTCCGGGTCGAGCCAGATGCGCATGGCGTAATCGCGCCCGCCGAACAGCTGCACGTCACCCACGCCGGGAAGACGCGCCAGCGTGTCCTTCACATGCAGCGTCGCATAGTTGGAGAGGTAAAGCTCGTTCCGCGATTGATCGGGCGAGATCAGATGCACGGCCAAAAGGATTGTGGGCGTCGATTTCCGCACCTGCACGCCTAACCGCTGCACATCGTCCGGCAAGCGCGGCAGTGCATCTTCCACGCGGTTCTGCGTCAACATCTGCGCGACGTTGAGGTCGGTTCCGATGCGGAAGGTGACGGTGATCGTCAGCTTGCCGTCACCGGTCGATTGACTGCTCATATAGAGCATGTTCTCGACGCCGTTGACCTCCTGCTCGATCGGGGTCGCGACCGTATTCGCGACCGTCTCGGCAGACGCGCCGGGATAGGCGGTTGTGATCTGGACCGTCGGCGGCACAATTTCAGGGTATTGGGCGATCGGCAGAATCGCGAGAGCGCCGAGGCCGATCAGAGTGAGGAAGACACTGAGGACGGTCGCGAGGATCGGCCTGTCGATGAAGACGTGCGTGAGGCGCATGATGTTGCTCCTTACTCTTGCGCGTCGGCCGCAGAGTCGTATCGGATGGTCCCGGTCTGCGCCGCGACCTTCGTGCCCGGCATTGCATGCATGAGCCCATCGACAATGATGCGATCCGTGGGCGCCAAGCCGGCGCGGATAATGCGCAGACCGCCACTCATCTCACCGGTCTTCACGATCTTCGGGACGACGGTGCCATCAGGCGCGACGGTCATCACCAGGCTTTGCGACTGATCGGGAATGATGGCGACATCCGGCACAAGAAGCGCGGGCGTCGGCGGCGCGATGGCAAGCCGCACACGGGCGAACTCGCCCGGCACGATGGTCATATCGGCGTTCGGAACGGTCGCTCGCGCCAGGATCGTACCGCTGGAGGCGTCTATCGTATTATCGACGAAATCCAGAGTGCCGTGGTGGTCGTAGCTGTGTTCATCGCCGAAGCTGAAATCGACGCGGTTGGCGGCCGTGCCGGTCGCCCGCGCGCGGTTTTGCGTGAAGGCGAGGTAATCGGCTTCGCTCATATGGAAATTCAGATAGATGGGATCGAGGGAAACGAGCGTCGCCAGCAGCGTGGTGCCACTCGTGCCACCCCGGCTACCGGTCACCAGGCTGCCGATGGACACCTGATGCGCACCGATGCGGCCCGTGAACGGCGCGGTGACATGGGCGTATTCGATGTCGAGTTCGGAATCTGCGAGCTGTGACTGCGCCTGCGCCAGGGCAGCGGCAGCCGCCCTTTGGTCGGCGCTGCGCTGGTCCAGATTCTCACCCGTTCCGAACTGCGTTTGCTTCAGCGTCTGGGCGCGCCAAAGCTCGGTGCCGGCGAAGGAAAGCTTCGCCTGCGCGCTTTGAATCGCCGCATTCTGCTCGGCGGCCTTGATGGCATAGGGGCGCGGGTCGATCAGGAACAGAAGATCGCCCTGATGGACGATCTCTCCGTCGTTGAAATGGATCTCACTGAGCGTTCCGCCCACCTGCGGGCGCAACTCCACACGGTTGACGGCGGAGAACTGACCCAGGAACCCTTCGGATTGCCCCACCGCGCGTTGCAGGGGTATGCTGACCGTCACGGTCGGGAGCGGCGGCGGCGGCGCGGCCGGCGTGGCGCTTCCCGGTCGCATCGTCGCCCAGGCGCCGCCGAGCGCCAGCGCCGCGATGACAACGACGGCAGCCCGCGGCCCCGTCACCACGCGCCTGCGGCGGGGTGGTGGGGTGTCTTGAAGTCGGTTGCTCACCTCGCCCAGGGGCGAGGGCGACTCCGTCTCACTGATGTTCATTGTGCTGTCCGTTACTGTCGGCCGAGCGAAGAACCGCTACCGAAGCCATGTTGGCGACGAGTATGGGCATATAAGCGTATATGGCAAGGCATATCTGGCTTGCCAAAAAACGCGCTCTGCTGCCGCCGACCGAGGTCACTGATAGGTTTGCCCTATCGTCGGACGCTGGACAATCGAATTCACAAAAGAAGCACGTCGGCGCAAGGTTTAGCTGTCTAGAGAGCAGGTGGACGACGCGCCGCGCTCCGCAGGCCTCAAGAGGCTTGCCGACACACCGAAGAAGCCGCGTTTAGGAGATAAAAATGGACGGGATGAGGGACGATACGACGGGGGGCCAGTGCCCTGTGGCACACGGAGGCTCCCCAGCACCTCGCAAGGGCGGACGGCGTGGCAACCGTGATTGGTGGCCGCAGAACCTGAGCCTCAGCACGCTCAGCCAGCATTCGCCGCGGGCCAACCCGATGGGTCCGGACTTTGACTATGCCGAGGCGTTCAAGGCCCTCGATCTGGAATCGGTCATCCAGGACCTGCATGCCCTGATGACCGATTCCCAGGATTGGTGGCCGGCCGATTTCGGCCATTACGGTGGTCTGTTCATCCGCATGGCATGGCACAGCGCCGGCACCTATCGCACGATCGATGGGCGCGGCGGTGCCGGTGGTGGCCAGCAGCGTTTCGCCCCGCTCAATAGCTGGCCGGACAATGCGAGCCTGGACAAGGCGCGCCGGCTGCTGTGGCCGATCAAGCAGAAATACGGCGACAATCTTTCCTGGGCTGACCTCTTTGTTCTGACCGGCAACGTCGCTCTCGAATCCATGGGCTTCAAGACCTTCGGCTTTGCCGGCGGCCGCGCGGATACCTGGGAGCCTGAAGAGCTGTATTGGGGTCCTGAGGGTACCTGGCTGGGCGATGAGCGCTACAGCGGCGAGCGCCAGCTTGAGAGCAATCTCGGCGCGGTGCAGATGGGCCTCATCTACGTCAATCCCGAAGGGCCGAACTCGAACCCCGATCCGCTCGGTTCCGCGCGCGACATCCGTGAGACGTTTGCGCGTATGGCCATGAACGACGAAGAGACCGTTGCCCTCATCGCGGGCGGCCACACCTTCGGCAAGACCCATGGTGCCGGCGATCCGTCCTTCGTGGGAACCGAGCCCGAAGGCTCCGTCATCGAGGATCAGGGCCTCGGCTGGCGCAGCAAGCATGGTACTGGCATCGGCGCGGATGCGATCACCTCCGGCCTCGAAGTAACCTGGTCGCAGACGCCGACCCAGTGGAGCAATCATTACTTCGAAAATCTGTTTAAGTTCGAATGGGAACTGACGAAGAGCCCGGCCGGCGCCCATCAATGGCAGGCTAAGGACGCCCCGGCCGATATCCCCGATGCCTTCGATCCGTCGAAGACCCGGGTTCCGACCATGTTGACCTCCGATCTCGCCCTGCGATTGGACCCGGCCTACGAGAAGGTGTCTCGTCGGTTTTATGAAAATCCCGATCAGTTCGCGGATGCCTTTGCCCGCGCCTGGTTCAAGCTCACCCATCGCGACATGGGACCCATCCAGCGCTACCTCGGCCCACTCGTTCCGCAGGAACCGCTGATCTGGCAGGACCGCATTCCGGCCGTGGATCACCCGCTGATCGGCGAGCCGGAGATCGAAGGGCTCAAGGCGCAGATCCTCGCCACGGGCCTGTCGGTGTCACAACTCGTGTCCACCGCCTGGGCCTCGGCCGCGACCTTCCGCTTTTCGGACAAGCGCGGCGGTGCGAACGGCGCCCGTATTCGTCTGTCACCCCAGAAGGATTGGCCGGTCAACGATCCGGCGGACCTTACGACGGTGCTGCACCATCTCGAATCGATCCAGACGACGTTCAATGCTACGGCGTCCGACGGAAAGAAGGTTTCGCTGGCCGATCTGATCGTTCTTGGCGGTTGCGCGGCGATCGAGAAGGCGGCTGAGGATGCCGGGACCCATGTGAAGGTCCCGTTCACCCCCGGCCGTATGGATGCGTCGCAGGAGCAGACCGACGCGCATTCGTTTGCGCCGCTCGAACCAACTGCCGATGGTTTCCGCAACCATTACGAGGGTGCGCAGTTCATGGCGCCCGAGGAAGCCTTGGTCGATCGGGCGGAATTGCTGCGCTTGTCAGGCCCCGAAATGACCGTGCTGCTTGGCGGTCTGCGGGTTCTGGGCACCAATTCCGGCGGATCCAAGCACGGCGTCTTCACGCATCAGCCCGGCAAGCTGACGAACGACTTCTTCGTCAATTTGCTTGATGCGAGCACGGAATGGCAGCCCACTGCCTCCGAGAACGCCTATGAGGGCCGCGATCGCAAGACGAAGGAACCCAAGTGGACCGCCACGCGCGTCGACTTGATCTTCGGTTCGCACTCGCAATTGCGCGCCCTGGCCGAGGTCTATGCCTCCACAACCTCCAAGCCGAAGTTCGTAAAAGACTTCGTGGCGGCGTGGAACAAGGTCATGAACGCAGATCGCTTCGACTGCGTGACAGCCTAAAGCCTTGGCGTGCAGGCGGCACCTTTCGGGGTGCCGCCGTCTACCTTTCCGGCTGCCGAGGGTGGCCGATGACGCCACTTAAAGCGTGAGGTTCGAAATCGCGTCCGCCAAAGTGTGTTGTGCCTCGACGACCGCTTGCTTGGCGGCATCGATCTGCTGGTTCAGGCGGCCGATCTGGTTTTCCGTGTCGCCAAGTTTGTCGATGAGCTTGGTATGAAGCGCGTCGCCTGCGGGCACCACAGTCAGGTTGCTCCGAACTCGAACCTCTTCCTGATCCAGCGCCTGCTGCTGCGATGCAAGCTGCGCCTGATCCGCGCGCCGGGCGGAGACCGCTTGGTTCAGGACCACCAGATGGTGGATGGCATCGGCGGCGGCCGGGCTGACGCCGTCCATCTGGAACAGACCTCCGAAATCGTCAGTCCCATTGGCCAGTGTGTCCGCGAGGTCGAGCTCATCCTCATTTGTAAGGTCCAGGTAGACGGTGATGGGGCGCACCTCGCCCGCCTTCAGCGTCACCGGCAAGCGCCACGCCGTCACAGTCTCCGTCATGCCAGGCACAGGACCGCCTTCCACCGTCAGCCTCCGCTCGTCCTGCTTGTCGATGCTGAGAAGCACCTGGCGCGCCTCTTGGGCCGGAGCCTGAACGGTGATGTGGAGCGCGAGGCGATCAAGGACCTTGGTATGGATGATACCCTGGGACGCGGTGAGCGAGACCAGCTGGCGCTCGTCGTCCGTCGTCTGCGTCACGGTAGTACGCAGGTCCTCGGCATATTGAAGCAGTCTGGTCTCGCCGATGGGAAGACCGCCGAGCCGGGCGTCTCCCGCAAAAAACGCCGCGCCGGCAGGGTCGTAGAGGGCCAGCACGCCCGCCGGCAAGCTGGTTGCACTGTCATTGACGATGCGGATCGCCGAGTAAGGATGCGCTTGGCTGGAGGGTGCCACGTCTACCCGGCTGCTCGGGATCTCACGGTCCAGGATTGGCACCGACGCGGTATGGCCGGCATCCAGGGACACCGGCATCGCGAGGTGGAAGACGGTCTCCTCGGTGCCTTCGCTCGCCTCAGCGGCTTCGGCTGGACGGGCCATCCGCACCTCGGCCGCACCACTGGCCTTGGCCATCTCGCCGAGGGGGGCAGGCATTATCATCGCAGGCGGAGGCGGGGCTGACGCATCCAAAGGCTCCGCTGGTGCTGTGGCGCGCGTATCGACGTCGGGCAACAGCCGTGACAGCACTTCCACAGGAACCTCGGGGCGCTGAACAAAATAGGTCTGGTAGATGGCTTGGTGGAAGGTGACGGGGTTGCCGTATTGCAAGGACAAGTCGACGCCCTTCCAGTCATTGCCCGTCGTGTTTTCGAGAACGGCCCAGCCTTGGAGGCGGGCTTTGGTCTCCATCGGTCCCGGCATCACGAGCCGGTAGCTGGCTTTCCACAGCGGGGCCGCGACCACAAAGCCGACACGCACGGTGCGGTGGCCCTGCCCCGAGACGCGGAGGGTCAGGTGGCGTGTGTTATGGGCCGCATCCCGTCGGACGGCTTCAAGGCTTTGGTTGATCGCGTCGCGCAGCTTGGGGTCGGATACCTGAACCGACGTTTCATCCTCCAGGATGAATTGCTGCAGGCCCTGGTCACCCATCAGCGTCACCCGTGTCCGGGTCACTGTGGCATCAGGCGTCGTGACCGACCGCTCGGTGACCGGTTCGGCGGCCAGGATACGACCCTTCATGGGCCGCGGGCCGGTGACCGTGATGTCCACGCCTTGCAGGCCCTGGACATAGGCGAGGGGAGACCGCAGCGCTTCCGGCCCAAAGGGCACCGCGCCGAAGGCGGCGTGCGTCGAATCGCGCCCGGGCAGTTCGATGCTGCCGATGCCTCCGGCAGTGTCGAAGACCACGAGGGACGTCAGAACATCGTCAACCTGATCGAGATTGACGTCCAATCCGAGCTCCGTCGGCCCGTCAACATCCGCTTCGTATTCGTAGTAGCCAACACCCGCTGTGGACAGCATGACCCGCTTCAGCAACAGCGGGGCGTCAGCCCGGGCCAGGCCGGGTGCGGCGAGCGCCATGGCGGCAGCCGCGAGAACGAGCGTGCGACGAGGAGACTTCATGCGGCTGGCCTTCCGGTGGTGGCGCAACCGATCATGTGGCCCGCCACCCCATTTTGGGAAGCCGCAGCGGCGCTTTCAGTGGCGCGCCTCAGACCTGAGGCAGACCCGTGCCGTCAGGACTCGCTATTCGGGCTGAATGCGGTCGCGTCACTGGCGCGTGTCTTGGGCCGCGTTGCGGGCGCATATTCCAGGCCGTGCTGGGCGAGGAAGGCGTGCAATCCTGCCGCCAGGGTTTGGGCGCCCTGCAGCGGCATGGTGATCCGCCCGACGACGACCGCGCGCTGTACGCCGGGTTCCGATGAATTGTCCCAGCGCGAGGAGACGAGCTTGATCGTGACACTGCCGGAGCCCACGGAAAAGCTTGATGCGAAGGTCGCGAAGACTTCCGGGGCGAACATGTTTTCCATCAAGGGATAGCTCGGTTCAGGCGGCGGCACGGCCCTGCGCCCTTCGATGCCCGGTACACCGTCCCTATTCGCTCTGCCGTCATTCGATGCACTCATGCCGACTATCCTTGTTTTGGGGGCGTTGCGCCGTCGGTTGCTAGAAAAGGCCGATGGAGTGATGGCTTTGCAAATCGCCGAGAGTCGTGGATCCCAGACCGTGCAAAGTCGCGACCGCCGAGAAGCTGCCGCCATGGCCGGTCTTGTCGATGGAGACGACGGTATCACCGCCGCTCTGGGACACCTTCAGATAGCCCGCGAGTGTTGAGGCGGCATCGTTCCAACCGGCATGGGCCAGAACCTTCGACAGATCGAGGCTATCACCGTTGTTGAGCGAGAAATCCTGGATCGTCATGCCGCCGCTGCTGCCGACGTCGTTCACCTGATAGGTGTTGCCGGCGCCGCCGATGAAGCTGTCGTGGCCGACACCGCCGATCAGGAAATTGGTCCAACCACTCAGCATCACCGTGTCGTTGCCGGATCCGGTGTTCACCATCTCATTGCCATCCCCGGCATGGATCACATTGGTCCCGCTCCCGGTTGTGATGACATTGCCGTAGCCCTGCAGGGTGATGGTGTCGTTGCCTTGGCCGACAGTGACGGTGGAATTGCCCTGCGGCCCGGTGATGGTGTCGTTGCCATCCCCCAGCTTGATCGTGTTGTTGTACCCGGAGGCAGAGACTGTATCATTGCCGTTTCCGGCCGTGATGGTGGCGTTGCCCTGGCTACCGCTCACGCTGTAGCTTTGATTATCGAGCGTGAGGGACTGGTTCCAGCCCGACATCGTGACCGCATGGATTGGTACGGGTACGACTGGCGGCGTGACCGGGGGAGCGATGGGTGTCGTCGGTGTAGTCGTCACCGGGGGGGTGGTGATTGGACCAGTGTGTGGCGGAACCGGCAGCACTGGTGGTGTCGGCGTGGCCGTGGGTGTGGTGATCGGCGCGGTTGTGGTGGCACCGCCGGCCGGCACAATCATCGGCAGGCCGTTCGCGCCAAAGCTCACGACAGATTCCGGTGCAGCCGCGATATTGGGGTTGAACGTGACACCGGCGAATGTGGATCCGGTGCCATTCGTAAAGGCCGGCGTTCCACCATTGAAGATGATCAGATCGTTGCCGCCCAAATACAGCACCTCCTGCCCATGCAGGGTCTCCATCGTGCCGCCGGTATAGCCGAAAATCTTCAGGCTATCCTTTGTCGGATCGAAGGTATTGTCCAAAACCTGGACGCCATCGCCTTTTTGATACAGCACCTCGGCCGATGTGCCGGTCAGGCGCACTTCACTTCCCGTGGTATAGCCTGTCACATTGGTCCCGGCGGCCGTCACCGTTCCACGACTGATGCCGCCGACGAGCACGTTATTCGCGCTGCCGCCCGCCACCATGTTGTTGCCTTTGCCGGCAACGAGATAGGCATTGCCCCCGGCGCCTTGCAGCGTGCTGTCGCCAGTGCCCGCAAACAAAAAGCCGTTCGCGGCATTCTGAGTCTGTGCGTTCAGGGAGCCGACGCTGGTTGCAATGTCATCGGTGCGGCCCGTTCCGGCCTCGACGATATTATTGCCGCCGCCGAGCACGACGATGTTGTTGCCGCCGCTGCCGGTGTGAACATTGTCATTACCCGGGCCTATGACCACGCCGGAGCTCGCGTTTGCCGCATAGGCCTGACCGCTGGTGAGGGTGATCGGTGTGGTGCCGGCGAAGTGACCGTTGAAGACAAGGCCAGCATTCTCACCCGTTGTTGTTTGCGCCGATTGAACGGTGAAGGTGTCGGAAACTCCCGTCATGCCATTGACGTCGCTATCCAGCAGCGAGTTACCGCTGGCATGTTCGACGGTCGAGTAGGACATGCCGGTGGGGGCGACCACTTGGACGTGATAGGTGCCGGGCGCGACATTCGTAAAGCTATAGCGGCCGTGGCTATCCGTGGTGGTCGTGGCACCTGTAAAGACGCCTTGCGCGTTAAGCAGTTTAACAGTCACACCCGCGACGCCAGGGTCGCCGACATGGTAGGTTCCGTCAGCAAGACCATCCAGGAAGACCATGCTCGAAATCGTGCCCACGGCGGGTACGACGGTCGCCACGAACTCACCCACGTCAACCGTGGTGGCGCTGCCGGAGGTGACGGTGATGGCTGTTGTGCCGGGCGTTGAGAAGGTCTCGCCTGTCGGTTTGATGACCTGCACGCTGTAGCTGCCGGGTGCCACGCCCGTGAAGCTGTAGGTGCCGGTCGCGGAGGTCGTCGCGGTCGCGACAACCGTCGTGCCCGACAGCAGATTGACCGTCTGGCCAGCGAGACCAGTCTCACCAGTTTGTTGCGTGCCGCTGGCGTTCACATCGTTGAAGATGGTGCCGGAGACAGTGCTCGGCGCGTACTCGCCGGCATTGACGATGCTGGCGCTGCCGGAGGTGACGGTGATGGCTGTTGTGCCGGGCGTTGAGAAGGTCTCGCCGGTCGGTTTGATGACCTGCACGCTGTAGCTGCCCGGCGCTACGCCCGTGAAGCTGTAGGTGCCGGTCGCCGAGGTCGTGGCGGTCGCCACAACCGTCGTGCCGGACAGCAGATTGACGGTCTGGCCTGCAAGCCCGACCTCACCGGTTTGTTGCGTGCCGCTGGCGTTGAGGTCGTTGAAGACCGTGCCGGACACAGTGCTCGGCGCATACTCACCGGCATTGACGATGGTGGAACTGCCGGATGTGACGGTCACGGCCGTCGTGCCTGACGTCGAGAAGGTCTCTCCCGTTGGCTTGATGACCTGCACGCTGTAGCTGCCGGGTGCGAGGTTGGTGAAGCTGTAGGTGCCGGTCGCGGAGGTCGTGGCTGTCGCGACAACCGTCGTGCCCGACAGCAGGTGGACCGTCTGGCCAGTGAGACCAGTCTCCGTCGCCTGCTCAACGCCATCGCCATTTACATCGTTGAAGACGGTGCCGGACACAGTGCTCGGCGCGTACTCGCCGGCATTGACGATCGTGGAGCTACCGGACGTGACAGTCACTGCCGTGGTGCCGGGCGTCGAGAAGGTCTCGCCGTTTGGTTTGATCACCTGCACGCTGTAGCTACCCGGCGCGAGGTTGCCGAAGCTGTAGGTGCCGGTCGCGGAGGTCGTGGCTGTCGCCACAACCGTCGTGCCCGACAGCAGGTTGACCGTCTGGCCAGCGAGACCAGTCTCACCAGTTTGTTGCGTGCCGCTGGCGTTCACATCGTTGAAGATGGTGCCGGAGACAGTGCTCGGCGCATATTCGCCGGCATTGACGATCGTGGAGCTGCCGGATGTGACAGTCACTGCCGTGGTGCCGGGGGTCGAGAAGGTCTCGCCGGTCGGTTTGATGACCTGCACGCTGTAGCTGCCCGGTGCGAGGTTGGTGAAGCTGTAGGTGCCGGTCGCGGAGGTCGTCGCGGTCGCGACAACCGTCGTGCCCGACAGCAGATTGACCGTCTGGCCCGAAAGGCCGCTCTCCGTCGTCTGTTGCGTGCCGCTGGCGTTTAGGTCGTTGAAGACCGTGCCGGAGACAGAGCTTGGCGCGTACTCGCCGGCATTGACGATCGTGGAGCTACCGGACGTGACAGTCACCGCCGTGGTGCCGGACGTCGAGAAGGTCTCTCCCGTTGGTTTGATCACCTGCACGCTGTAGCTGCCCGGCGCGAGGTTGCCGAAGCTGTAGGTGCCGGTCGCGGAGGTCGTGGCTGTCGCCACAACCGTCGTGCCCGACAGCAGGTTGACCGTCTGGCCAGCGAGACCAGTCTCACCAGTTTGTTGCGTGCCGCTGGCGTTCACATCGTTGAAGATGGTGCCGGAGACAGTGCTCGGCGCATATTCGCCGGCATTGACGATCGTGGAGCTACCGGACGTGACAGTCACTGCCGTGGTGCCGGGGGTCGAGAAGGTCTCGCCGGTTGGTTTGATCACCTGCACGCTGTAGCTACCCGGCGCGAGGTTGCCGAAGCTGTAGGTGCCGGTCGCGGAGGTCGTGGCTGTCGCCACAACCGTCGTGCCGGACAGCAGGTTGACCGTCTGGCCAGTGAGGCCAAGGTCACCGGCTTGTTGCGTGCCGCTGGCGTTTAGGTCGTTGAAGACCGTGCCGGAGACCGAGCTTGGCGCATACTCTCCGGTATTAACGATGCTGGCGCTGCCGGAGGTGACGGTGATGGCTGTTGTGCCGGGCGTTGAGAAGGTCTCGCCGGTCGGTTTGATGACCTGCACGCTGTAGCTGCCGGGTGCCACGCCCGTGAAGCTGTAGGTGCCGGTCGCGGAGGTCGTGGCTGTCGCCACAACCGTCGTGCCCGACAGGAGATTGACGGTCTGGCCTGCGAGGCCGCTCTCGGTCGTCTGCTCAACGCCATCGCCGTTGACATCGTTGAACACGGTGCCGGAAATGCTGCTGGGCGCGTAGCCCACGGTATTCGTAATGAGGTCGTTGGCACCACCGACAATGCCGGATGCGTTTCCGCTGAGACTACTGGTCGTGGTGAGCGTGGCGCCGGCGCCGAGATCCGCGCCGTCAAGAACCGAGCCCCCGAGGTTTCCCGTGTTGAGCACAGCAGTATTGGCGCCCGCAACGAGGCCGACCGCACCACCGGCCGTGCCGGCATTCTCGTAGGTTGCGCCGGCCGCAAGGGTGACGGTGCTGGCGGTTTGAACGATCGGCGTGCCGTAGGTGACACCGTCATAGGTCAGGCTCGCGCCGGCTGCGACGGTGATGGCACCTGCCGCGATGGGGTTGCCGCCGGTCAGAACCCAATGGGCTCCTGCATCGACCACGATGCTCTGGAAGTTGATGAAGCTACCGCTGAAATTGGTGAGGCTGCCGTTGCCTGCGCCGAGCTCCAGCGTATTCGCAGCCGTTGTGCTGCCGATCGCCTGACCGACGAAGACAGCGCCAGGATCGACGACGAGGAGATTGGCCCCGCTGCCGCCGAGATAGACAGCCGTGCCATTGCCGCCGCTGATCAGGCCGGCATTGTTGACCATGCCGCCGGCCGTGAGATCGACGCCATCCTGCAGCGTCCCGATGATGCTGCCGGCATTGACCACCTGACCGGTGGCCGCTTCGACGACACCATTTTGGGCGCCGGTGATCGTGCCCGTCGCGGTATTGATGACCGTCCCGGTCGCCGCCAGATCGGCGCCGTCACCGTGCAGCCCGGTGATGATGCCGGCGTTAGACAGTTTTCCCGTCGCGGCCTCCACCACGCCGGCGGTGTTGCCGATGATCACGCCCGACAGGGCATTGACGACGGTGCCGGTCGCCGCGAGCGAAACGCCATCCAGAAGCGTGCCGGTGATGGTGCCGGTATTATCGACTGTGCTGGTGGCACCTTCGATCACGCCGGAACTGCCGCCGGTGATGAGCCCGGCATTGGTCACTACGCTCGTCGCGCCCAGAGTGACGCCGTCAAGGGCCGTGCCTGTGATGCCGCCGCTATTGGTGACGACGACATTGGCGCCGCCGAGGATGCCGGACTGGCCGCCCGTCACACCATCCGTATTGGTGAGCGTGCTGCCGGCGCCCGCATCGATGCCGTCACCATGCGTGCCAAGGATGACATTGGCATTATGGACGCTCGCATTGGCACCGAGCACAAGGCCCGCATTGGCCCCGGTGATGATGCCCGACACGTCGTTGCTGATCGTCGCACCAGCGCCGGCATCGATGCCGTCGAGCGTCGATCCGCCGATGCTTCCCATGTTGAGCACGGTGCTATTCGCGCCGGCGGTAATGCCTGTCGCGCCACCGATGGCGGCAAGGTTGTCGAAGCTGCTGCCGGCCGCCAGGGTGAGGGTGCTGGGCGCCTGCACGACCGCCGTGCCGTAGATCACACCATTGTAGCTCAGAGTCGCGCCAGCCCCGAGGGTGATGGCCGCTGCCGCGATGGGGTTGCCGCCGGTCAGAACCCAATGCGCCCCGGCATCGACGACGATGGTCTGGAAATTGACAAAATTGCCGCTGAAATTCGTGAGGGTGCCGGCGCCGGCACCAAGCTCTAGGGTATTGGTCGCGCCGACCCCGCCGATCGCCTTTCCGGCGAAGCTCGCGCCCGCCTCGACCACGAGCCGGTTGGCGCCGATGCCACCAAGATAGACGGCCGTGCCGTTGCCGCCGCTGATCAGGCCCGCATTCATCACGGTGCCGCCTGCAGTCAGATCGACGCCGTCGAGGAGACCGCCCAAAATCGTGCCGGCGTTGACCACGACGCCTGTGGCCCCCTCCACGATGCCGTTGCCGGCGCCTGCGATGATGGCGGAGGCCAGGTTGATGACGGTACCCGTCGCCGCCAGATCGATACCATCCCCGTTCAAACCCGTAACGGCGCCGGCATTGGAGATTACACCCGTGGCGGCGCCGACGATGCCGGTGGTGCCGCCGACGATCGTGCCCGTGGCCGTGTTGATGACGGTGCCGGTTGCCGCCAGGGTCACGCCATCGCCATGCGTGCTCGTGATGGCACCGGCATTGGCCAGCTTGCCCGTGGCCGCCAGCACCACGCCCGCGGTGCCGCCGGTGATGAGGCCGGACGCCGCGTTGATCACCGTGCCGGTGGCCCCGAGCGTGACGCCGTTAAGAAGCGTGCCGGTAATGGTGCCGGTGTTCTCCACCGTGCTGGTCGCGCCCGCGATCACGCCGGAACTGGCGCCCGAGAGAGTGGTGTCATTGTTCACCACGCTTGTGGCACCGACATTGACCCCGTCGACAGTCTTGCCCGAAAGGCCGCCGCCGGCGTTTTTCACTGTAACGATGCTGAGATCAACCACAACTCACAGACTTCCAAGCGAATTCAATCGCCAATCCGGCAGAAAAACTAAAATCTTCGTTTTAATCACGATCCCGAGAGGCCGTATTATACTAGCCGTCATATTTTTAGTTTCTTGGTCAATATTATATAATTAACGATATAGCAATAACTATTATTTCTTAGAATAGAGACGGGCCGCGTGTCTATTGATATCCAATTGGGCGTGACGCGAGCCGGTGCGACGTTTTCCCATCAGGCACCGCCTCCTGTTTGAACCTCCCTCGGCTGACAACGGCGCGTGACAGCAACACAAAGTGGCGTGCCGCAGGTGTCGGCGCGCGTCGGTTGATCCGTGCAGCGTGGGGTCGCTTCGGGTGCTAAAAGACCCTCAGCGGCGTGCCCCGGTTGAGAGACAAGTCCTTGAACTTACCTGCGCCACGTCAATTTCTCGCAGGCAAAGCGCTCTCGGCGCCCGATGCCGAAAGCCATTAGACGGACTGGACGTACTCATTGACTGACCAAGTGTTGAGGCAGCGCAATCGCATAGTCACCGTTCTTATTGCGCTTGGAATGCCGTGTATTGTCATGGTGTGGCTCTACGAAGCATGGGCGGGATTGTTGACGGAGACCGCCCGTTACTACTACCCACTGCTGTTAGTGGTCCTGGCTGTATCTTCGATCGCTATTAGAACTGCGCCCGTTTACCGCCGTTACGCCGAGTGGTTCGCCTTCGCGTTGCTCGCCTCATATTTCATCGTCTCTCTCGGCGCGTTCGCACTCTTTCCGTCCCAAATAACCATCTACAACGTCGCCAACATTATTCAGTAGATGCCCATTCTTTACGTGAGTACCTTTATCCTATTGAAAAGATGGCAAGCGGTGTCAGCCACCACAACCGTTTTCTGTCTTTCGCTTATTCCAACCGTCTTCGTCTTGTGCTTCAAACCTCATGCGTGGCCGAGTTCGATCATAGCGCTCGTTATCAACGCCTATGTTGTTCACCTCTTGACCATTCTGACCCTGTCTCTTGTTGTCGTCATGTCGCGACAATATAGCCGTGTTCAGGAAGCGGTGAGTACCTTTGCGGCGGAGGCGCGGCTTGACCCGCTGACGGGCGCGCTAAATCGCCGCGGCTTCTATGGCCTCTTCTCCGAGGCTGTCGACGCAGGCGTCGATACGGCCGCATTGATCATGCTGGATCTTGATAATTTCAAACACGTCAATGACGTCCATGGTCATTTTTTAGGTGACGAGGTCATCACCCTTGTTGCGAGCGTCGTTCGCAGCGAGTTGCGGTCATCCGACCTCTTATGCCGTTGGGGCGGAGAGGAATTTCTCGTCGCGATCCTCGCCCCTTCAGAGGGCGCCGAAATCGTCATCGCGAACCGAGCCCGGGCGGCCATCGCAGCCTCGCCCCACCCCGTGGCAGGCGCGATCACGGCAAGCCTGGGCGTTTTCAAGTGGTCCGGGGACATGAGCCTTCAGGAAGCCATCAAAGGCGCCGATGGCGCTCTTTACCAGGCGAAGCTGGCGGGTCGGAATCAAGTCCGATTTGCGTGAAGGCAATGACGGCCACGACCGCTGCGGCAAAGCCTGATGCCGCACCCACCCCCAGCGCCCAGCGCGGGCCGAAGGTGTTCGCGACCCATCCGACGATCGGCGCTCCGATAGGCGTGCCCCCAAGCGCGATGCCGACACGCAGCGCCATCACCCGTCCGCGCATGGCGGGTTCTGTCGAAAGCTGCATCAGGCTGTTCGTTGTGTTGGCAAAGGTCAAAGCGGCCGCGCCAATAACAACGAGAGCGCCGGCGAACAGCCAGTAGCAGGGCGCAATGGCTGCCAATGCGCAGCCAAGCCCAAACACTGTGGCGCCGACCAGCAGCGTGCCGAACTTGGGCCTGGTCCGACCGGCGCCAATCAACGCGCCGGAGACGGTACCAATCGCCGTGATCGACGACAACACGCCGTATCCGCGGGCGTCGCAATGAAAGACGCTGACTGCCATGGTCGAGATGAAAATCGGGAAGTTGAGACCGAAGGTTCCGATCAAAAAGAGCATGACCAGGATCGCCCGGAGGTCGGGGCGGCCCCATACATAGCGGAGTCCTTCGGTGAAATTTCCCCTGGCCCGTTGGGCCCGCGCGTTGGGACGAAGGTCGGCCACGCGCAGAAGCGCGAGGGACATCAGCACCGCAATGAAAGAAGCGGCGTTGATCAAGAAGGCCCAACCGGTGCCGATTGTGGCGATGACCACGCCGCATACGGCGGGGCCAATCATGCGTGCGACGTTGAAAGACGTCGCGTTAAGCGCCACGGCGTTGTGCAGGTCGTCGTCGCCGACCAATTCCGCAACGAAGGTCTGCCGTACCGGCGCATCGAACGCCGCCGCGCAGCCGAACAGGAAGGCGAAGATATAGACGTGCCACAGTTGGACGACGCCGGAGACGACGAGACTCCCGAGCGCCAGAGCGAGGCCAGCCATGGTCGCCTGCGTGGCGATGAGGAGCTTGCGTTGATTGAAATGGTCAGCCGCGAAGCCCGTCCACGGCAACAGAAGAAGCTGCGGCCCGAACTGCAAAGCCATCACCACGCCGACCGCCGAGGCGTCGTGATGGGTCAGTTGGGTGAACACCAGCCAGTCCTGGGCCGTTCGCTGCACCCAGGTGCCGATGTTGGAGACGAAGTCGCCGGCGACCCAAACCCGATAGTTGAACCCTCGCAGGGATCGGAAGATGCCCGCGAACGGGGCCTTCAAAGATGCTCAGGCTGATTGCCGCCGTGAAAGCGGCCAAAGTGGCGGGCGGCAAAGAGGGCCATCAGAAGCGCACCAGCGCCGCATGCAAGGACGTCGCCCGTGTTCCTCCATCCAAAATCGCCGATCCGGCAGACGAGCAGATACCCCACGACGATGTTGAAAAACCCCCAGACCACATTGACGGAGGACGAAGACAGGCCCTGGCCCGGCGGCTTGGCGAAGGGCGTTTGAAACGGCCTGCCCATCATGCCGCTGACGAGGTGGGGGATCGCATTCGCCAGGAAGGCGCCGCCGAAGAAGGAGGACAGGAGCGGAAGCCACAGCATGTCAGGCGATCCTTTTTGGCAGAAGATTGATGATCTCTTCGCTCGTTCCGGTCTCACCGAGGCGCGGGAAGACGTTGGTGATGCTGTAGGCATGAGCTTCGGGACGCAGATCGGTCATCGCATCGATGGCGAGGGTGACGTTGAACCCTTGCTCATAGGCTTGTCGTGCCGTCGCCTCGACACCGGTTCCGGTCGCCACGCCTGCGATCACCACCTGGGTAACGCCCCGTGCTTTCAACCGGGCGTCAAGGTCGGTGGTGGCGAAGGCGCCCCAGCTCCGTTTCGTCACCACGATGTCGCTGGGGTTCTGGTTCAGCGCCGGAATGAGGTCGGTCCATCCATAGGGACGGGACCCTGTTGGGCGGGGCTGTTCGGTGCGGCCTGGTGCCCCGCCATCGACATTGACGAGCACCACCGGCAGCCCTCGCTCGCGGAAGGCATCTGCCAAGAGGCCAGCCCGGTCGATGATGTCTGCGATCGCGGGGACGGTGCGGAGACCGATGACGCCCTTTTGCAGATCGATGATGATGAGGGCCGTATGAGGATCGACTGTGGTTAGCGCCATGGAATTTCCTGTCGACAGGCAGCACGGTTCACTGGGGGCGAAAGCGCCGCGAGCCTCCATCAATCGTCGACGATCCGCTGCAGAAGGGCGACGGCGTCCACAAGCTTGCCCTGCTCTTCGGGCGACAGACGCACCTGAAGCGTACGGGTTAGCCAGTCCTGGCGCGCCGCCCGCCCTTCCTCGACCCATATGCGGCAGGCATCCGTGAGCGAGAGGATGGTCTGCCGTCCGTCCGCCGCATCCGGCGCACCTTCCACAAGGCCGGCGCCTTCCAATGCGGAAATCACTGGCCCCATCGATTGCGGACGTATTCCTTCCGCCCGGGCAAGGCTCGACGCTGTGGCCGGACCGTCCTTTTCCAAACGGAGCAGAACTGACAGCTGGGACGGCGTCAGGTCGCCGATATGCGCCTGGTCTCGCATCCGGCGCTTCAGCCTGCCGATCAGGGCGCGAAGGCTCTGCGCTAGGTCTGAAGCACGTGTGTCGGAGGGGGTATCTGGCGCAGCGTTCATGGCGCGCCCTGTCGCATATAATCAGGTAAACTGTAAAGTCTTTCTGTTCAGCTTCCTGATGATAATGGGACGTTAGGTCTCCTTGAACCAGGTGACGGCGTCCGCTCCGGCGGGAAGGCGCGCGGGGGCAGTATCGTCCGTGACGGCTCGCCAAACGGCCTCCGCGACATCCAAAGGCCGCGTGACCTCCGCGTGTTCCGCGGCAAATCCCGCCATGACGGCCTGGCCAAGCGGAGCATAGGGGGGTGGGAAGTCGAATACGCCTTGGGCCAAGGCGCGTGCATTCTCCCCAAACCGGGTGTCGGGGGCGAGGCCTGGCAGCACGAGTTTGACCTTGATGTTGAAAGGTTGAAGTTCAAGCGCGACGGATTCCGAGAACGCGTTCACCGCTGCCTTGCTGGCCGTGTAGATCGAGAGCAGCGGCAAAGGGCGCAACGTGACTGTGGAGGTTACGTTGACGATGGTCCCGGCGTTGCGGGCGCGGAATTGCGGCAGAACGGCCTGGGTCATCGCCATGGTGCCAAATGTATTGGTCTCGAAGATGCGGCGGACCATCTCGATCGGCGTGCCTTCAAGGGCATTCAGCCACCCGATGCCGGCATTGTTGACCAGGACATCGATCTCGCCGGCGCTCGCGATGGCCTGGGCGATGCTGGCAGGATCCGCCACGTCCAGCTGCAGCAGTGTCAGATTGGGGGCGGCAGGAAGGATGGTCTCGTCCGGGGTGCGCATGGTGGCGATGACGCGCCAGCTGCGGTCCAGAAAGTATTTGGCGATCTCCAGGCCGAAGCCCGAGGAACAGCCGGTGATGAGGATGGATTGCATGATGGCCTCTGTTGATGCGTGGCCACCCAGGGTAGATCGGTCAGACCAGACGATATATGATGAGAAGTCCTTAAAGCATTCGAATGAGTCCAAATGGCCGATCCCCTGACCGAAATCGTCACGCTCCTCCGGCCGCGGATAAAGTTTTCCAAGGTGGCCAGCGGCGCCGGGCCTTGGCGGCTGCGCAAAGAGGGAGACGGACATCTCTTCTATTGCGCAGTGGTGGAGGGCCGCTGCCGGTTGCAGGTGGAGGGGCGTGAGGCCCTGATGCTCGGGGTCAATGATTTCGTACTGATCCCCGCAGCCGCGGATTTTACGATGAGCAGTCTGCATCCAGGAGCGGAGGGCATGGCCCTGTCCGAGCCGGTTTGCCTGCCATCGGGTGAGTTTCGGCTGGGCGATCTCGCGGGGCCGGCCAATGTGCGCAATCTCGTCGGGCATTGCGTCTTTGCGTCACCAGATGCCGCGCTCTTGGTCTCGCTTTTGCCAGACCTTGTGCATGTGCGGGGCGAGGCGAGCCTGGCGACGCTTGTGGCCCTGGTGGGGGAGGAAGCGCGCGGGGCCAAGCCGGGGCAGGAGGTGGTGCTGGCGCATTTGCTGGAGGTGATGCTGATCGAGGCGCTTCGGTCGGCAGCCGGGGTAGGGGCGTCACCCGGCTTGCTGCGCGGGTTGGCGGATGAAAGACTGGCCGTCGCCATTAGGCGCATGCATGAGGCACCGGGGCGAGGATGGAGCGTGGCGGAGCTGGCACGGGAGGCGGGCTTGTCGCGCTCATCGTTTTTTGACCGGTTCGGCCGGGAGGTTGGCGTGGCGCCGATGGAATATCTGCTGACCTGGCGGATGGCTCTGGCGAAGGGCCTGCTGCGGCGCCACGGCGGCGGCGTCGCCGAGGTCGCGGAGAAGGTCGGGTATCGGTCTGCTAGTGCCTTCAGCGTGGCCTTCACCCGGCATGTGGGGACGGCGCCGGCGCGCTATGCCCGGGACGTATTGGCAGGCGTTTAAGCCTCTTGATCTCGGGGCGGCCACGTCCGCACTCGCACGGCGCGCCGCGGATCGATGACAGACCTGTCATGGGAATTGGCGAAAGCAAGCAAAGTAACTGACGAATTCTCATTGGAAAGGTTAAGCCATGACACAAGTTCTAGAGCAAACTTCGGTGTCGCAGGCACTTAACGCCGTCGGTCAAGCCGATGCATTTATGGGCAAGATCGTAGAGATCGCGATTGTGACTCGCGATCACAAACGGACGATGGAAGGCTTATGGAAGCTCGGCATCGGTCCATGGCAGGTCTATACGTTTGGGCCACACAATACGGAAAACCAGACGTATCGAGGCGTGCCGAGTGCCTTTGAATTAAAGGTTTGCTTCGCGCAGTCGGGTACTATGATTTGGGAGATTATGCAGCCCATCTCTGGCCCTAGCATATTTGCGGAATTCCTGGAGCGTCATGGAGAAGGGATCCACCACGTTGCCTATGATTGTAATAACATTCCTTTTGAGGAACGGATAGAGGAGTTCGCCAAGCGTGGTTTCAAGCTTACGCAATCCGGGAGCTGGCTTGGCAAAAATCACTTTGCCTTTTTTGAAACGGAACAGGAGACAACGACCTGCTTCGAGACTTACATCTTTCCGGAAGACTGGGAATATCCGGACCCTGATGAGTTCTATCCTCCGCGTGCATGATAAGTGGCATAACAGTTTTTGACTCTATGGTTATGACGTGCGGAGGTGGTCGAGGAGCTAGATCGTGCGATCGACAATCGGGTCGTGCACCGTGCCCAGCCAGCGACCAATTCGCGAAGGATCGCCGACCACCCGCATCTCGCCCGTGCGCAGGAACCTGTCGCATGCGGCGCTATACTGCGGATCGGCGCTCCGCAAGCTGTTCAACGCCCGTGCGGCTGCAGCCGTAATCTCGATCGTCACATCCGCCCGCTCGTCCGGCCGTGCCCCGACCCTGAACGATGGCTTGCCGCTGACAATGTCGAAGCGTAGGCCTTGCACGAAGCCCTCAGACAGTTCGATACCATCGGTGTAGCGCTCGACCAGGGATAGAGTGAGGTCTGGAGAAAGGCCGGACTGCACAGCGGCCTCGCTCATCAGCTGCCCCACCATCTCGAACCAAGCCGCCGTTCCCTGGCGCAGTGTCGCGTCTGCGATCATCAAACCGCTCCTGTCATGAGGTAAAGGCCAAGGCCATCATGGGACGCTGTGGCCTCACGCCACATCGAGCACGATCTTGCCTTGAATGTGGCCTTGGGCCGCCCGCTCATGCGCCTTGCGGGCGTCGGCAAGCGGATAGGTGCTGTCCACAACAACGCGGATCGTGCCGTCATCGAGCAAGCGTCCGAGGTCCGTCAATTGCGCACCGTTTGAGCGGACCTGGGTCGCCGAGACAATGATGCCCCGTTTCTCTGCGTCTTCAGCAGCGGAAAAGCCCAAGGGGAATATGGGGAACAAGGCGCCGCCGCGCTTCAGCGTGCGCAGGAAACTATCCGTGGTCGGACCGCCGACGGCATCGATGACAAGATCGACGTCATGGGCCACATCTTCGGGAGCGGTCGTGGTGTAGTCGATGAACGCATCGGCGCCGAGCTCGCGCAGAAGCTGCTCATTTTTTCCCGATGCCACGGCAATGACATGCGCGCCTTTTAGTTTCGCGATCTGCACGGCAAAATGCCCCACGCCGCCTGCGGCCCCGTTCACGAGGACCGTCTTGCCCTCGAGCGGAACCGGCTCATGCGCGTTCGGCTGAAGCGGGTTCGGTTCATCATGTCCCAACGCGATCATGAATTGCCATGCGGTGAGCAGCGACATCGGTGCTGCGGCCGCATGCCGATGATCGATGCCGGTCGGCTTGCGCGCTAGGTCCGACACCGGCACGCTGACATAGTCTGCGTAGGCCTTGCTGCCCCCGGCGAGGCCGCCCGGAAAACGCACCATCGCATAGACCTCGTCGCCGACGGCAAAGGTCTCGACATCCTCCGCGATCGCTGCGACCACGCCCGAAATGTCGGTGCCCGGTATGGCGGGGAAAGACACCTGCGGCTGCCACGCGGGAGGCAGCATCTTATACCCGTCGCGCAGATACCAATCGGGGGGATTGATGCCGACCGCATGCACGCGGACGAGCACTTCGCCCGGCTTCAGTGCGGGCTTAGGCGCATCCTCATAGACCAGCACCTCGGGGCCGCCGAACGCATGGAACCGGATTGCCTTCATCGTCTCTATCAACATCGCTAGCACCTTCACCACGAATGGAGTATCTGTTGCGGAGCAGTGACCCACTTAAACGGGTCACTGCTCCGTTTGTCAAGGGGAGTCTATGCGAGCCGACGCCCAAAAAAACTATGACCACCTGCTGGCGGTCGCGCGGGATGTGGTGACCGAAGACGGCGCGGAGGCGTCGCTGCGCGATATCGCGCGTCGGGCTGGCGTTGGCCTCGGCACGCTCTACCGTCACTTTCCAAGGCGGGAGGTCTTGCTCGAAGCCCTGCTGCGCACGAGTTTCGATGCACTCACAGTGAGGGCCGGCGCACTGGAAAAGTCGACGTCACCGGCAGATGCATTGACGTCCTGGTTGCGCGAGATCGTGGTCGTGACACACAGTTATCGGGGCGCCATCGCGTCGATGGTGGCGGCCATCGCCGAACCGGACTCTGCGCTTCACGCATCCTGCGTCACCATGAAGGCGGCCGGCACGCAGCTTCTTGTGCGCGCTCAGGCCGAAGGGGTGGCGCGCGCCGATATCGACGGCACGGACCTCTTCGCGCTGGTGAGTGCGGTTGCGTGGCTGCATGATCAGCCCTCATTCGCACCACGCGCCGATCACCTCGTCGATGTCATCGCCAGCGCCATCCTGACCAGGGGCTAACCGCCTGGGAGGAGCATGAGGCGCTGGGCAGTCTGCCGCCCATCGAGCAGATGAATTATCCGCGCGCCCAAAGCCACCGGCAAGTACCGATGAGCGTGCGGGTGATGCTGGCAACGATCCTCGCCGCATAACAACCCCTCTGGTGGTCATCGGTTCGCCAGCCGGCTGGAGGCGATGCCCTGCGGCGCAGGTAAAAGCCCTAGAGACGGGCGCGGTGTAAGGGTTCTCTGTACAATGCAATTACGGGTTGCATTGCGGCTTTGAGAGGGCCGGGTTTGATGCTAACTTTGGTTCAATGATAAAAACTGCCGAGCGCGCTGGACCTACGGCGGAGCCTGAAACGAAAACGGTGTCGGTGACGTCGTTTTCCACCGATTCCGTGGCACCGGCGCAGCGGATCGACTATTGGCATAGCGGCGTGCTGCGCCGCCTGGATAGTGCGCCTGGGCTGGATGCGGGCGCGCCGTTCAACGCCAGACTGACACGGCTGGCAGCGTTGGGCGTAGAGTTGCTGGACCATAGCGGCGGTGCCCAGCAGGTGCGACGCGATGCCGCGCCGACGGGCACGACGATATCAGTCTTAATCTGATGGCCTTTTCGCCCAGCACCTGCGTGATGCACGGCGCCGCCAAGCTTACCCTGCGCGCCGGCGACATGATGATTATTGATTCCAGCTTGCCGACGGAGATCAAGCGCCAAAAGCACCGGGCCATTACCCTGTTCATTCCGAGGGCGAAGGTAAGCGCGATATGTCCAGACCCCGGCCGTCTCGCCGGGCGGTTGATGCGGCCCGACGGCATTGCCGGTGTTTTACGCGCGCATTTGCAGGCGACCATCGACAATGCGTCGCATATGCTGCCCCAGCAGCAGGTTCTGGCCATGGACGTTGCCATGCAGCTGGCGCTTGCCGCATTATCGGAGGAGTCCGGCGCCCTTCTGGATGCCGAGGTGCTGGACGGCGGGCTGTACCATGCGGCGAAAACACATATCGCCCGGGACTGTACGAAGTTCGCAACAAATCCACTCTCTGTCGTGCAATATCTAAAGTGTTCGCGCACCGTGCTGTATCGGGCGTTTGCCAAGCATGGCGAGAGTGTGTCTGCGTGCATCTGGCGGGCCCGCCTCGCTCATGCAAGGCAGATGCTGAACGCAGACCGGAATCGTCATCTCTCGATCAACGAAATCGCTTTCCGAAGCGGTTTCACCGATCATTCAACCTTCGACCGGATGTTCAAGCGCGCCTATGGCACGAAGCCCGGAGAAATGCGCCAGATGAGCCTGGAGCGTAGCCAGACGCGCTAGCCAAATCTGATGTGTCAGCCGGATATGACCAAGCCGTTCCTCTTGATTCCCTAGCGCAAGCTGTTGGCGGAGGCTTCTTGGTCTAGCGAAGAGAATAGCGCGAGCCGCTGTTTCTTCTCCAATGAGCGTTAAAGCTTCAGCCATTCGATTGCTGCATCATCGTCGGAAGGACCTATGGACACCGCCATCCGAAAGGCTCGGTCAGTACTCCCGCGATCGTTTCTCATGCTTGTGCAGTACACCAGTCCAAGCCACGCATAGATGTGGCTTAGTGCCTCCAAAGCTATCCGAGAAAAAGCGGCTTCCGCGTTGCCGAGTTTTCCCTTGGCATGCATTGTCTTCACCCGGCTAAACATCGTTTACCCAAACATATCTCTAATCGCGCCTGCCAGGAATCGGGCGCTATGATGCCAATCAGCCAAGACGACGGTTGCGGATGGACACGGGAACTTGCCCTGCAGATTGCGCACCTGGATCTCGCAATTCGACAATCGGCTGGGTCAGTGTTTCACGGTTATGCCAATGAGAGATATCCCCTCCAATAGCGCTGCATTGCGAAGAAAGGTCATGGCGATATTGCCGCAGCCGATGACCCCGATGCCGAGTGTGGACATGAACAGATCCTCCCGCCTTGTGTGCCAGCGCTGGCGTCGCTCATGCGCCAAAGCCCGCAGGGGCTCAAGGGGCATCACGCGACTATGTGCGGTCTTATGCTTGACCTTGCGCGTCGTTTGCGGGATCGTTCCATTCATAAAAAGGCGCGGCGATCAAGATCGCACTACAACGGGGGATGCGGTGCGCGAAAATCGCGATCAGATTGGCCGCTACGGCTGTTAATGGGCGGCGAGGAACGATGATCACGAAAGACGCCCGCCGCCTTCGGGTCGGTATTCTCGGCTGCGGTCCGATTGCGCAATTCGCGCATCTGGACGCCTGCGTGAAAGCCCGCAACGCCGATCTTTATGCGATCTGCGATGCAGCCCCCGATCTGCTCGCCCGCATGGCCGCAACTTATGAGCCGACCAGGACTTTCGCCGATTACGATGCCATGTTGGCGGATCCCGACGTTGAGGCCGTGATCATCGCAGTGTCGGACGCTTATCATGTGCCGATGGCCATGCGCGCGCTGGAGGCGGGGAAGCACGTGCTGTGCGAAAAGCCCATCGGCACGTCGGTCGCCGAAGGCGAAGCGCTGCGTGATGCGGTCAACCGGTCTGGCCGCAGTCTGCAAGTCGGTCATATGAAACGCTTCGACCCCGGCTTGGAAGCGGCCCGGGATTTCGTGCGAGACGAAATGGGTGAGTTGTTAGCCCTGAAGGCATGGTATTGCGATTCCACGCATCGCTATACCAATACCGATGCCGTCCAGCCGCTCCCGGTGACGAGTAAGCTGGCCCGTAAGCCGAGTGGCAATCCCAAGGCCGATCTTGCGCAATATTTCATGCTCGCCCATGGCAGCCATTTGGTCGACACCGCGCGTTTCCTGTGCGGAGAGATCACCGAGGTGCGTGCGCGGCTTTCGACGCGGTTCGGTGCGTATTGCTGGTTTGTGGAAACGAGTTTCGCGAATGGCACGCTGGGTCATCTCGACCTCACCGTCGCTGTGCGGATGGACTGGCACGAGGGCTTCCAGCTTTACGGCGAACACGGCAGCATTCTCGCCAAGACCTACAATCCCTGGTTCTACCGGTCCAGCGACGTCGAGATCTTTTCGGAAAAAGACGCGACCTATCGCCGACCGTTAGGCGCCGATGGGCATTTCTTCCGTCGGCAGCTTGAAGGTTTCGCGGAGGCGGTGCTGGATGGCGCGCCGATGCGCGGTGCCGATGTCGAGGATGGGTTGGCCTCGATCCGCGCAATGGTGGCAATCGCGCAGTCCGTGCGCAGTGGCGATAGCGTCCGGCTCGCCGATGTAACTGGCGCCGTGTGATGCAGATCGGGATTTTCGCAAAGACCTTTTCGGGCACGAGCGTCGAGGCCATTCTCATGGCTGTGCGCGAGGCCGGCTATGCGGTGTCGCAGTTCAATCTGAGCTGCGCGGGGCTGGCGTCGATGCCGGATGCCGTGTCGGAAAAGGTGCTGCGGAAAATCCGCGCGGCGACCAAGGCGAGTGGCGTTTCCCTCGTTGCGCTGTCAGGTACCTACAACATGATCCATCCGGATGAGGCTGTCCGCGCGCGTGGCCTCCGGCAACTCGGCGTCGTCATCGCCGCGGCGTCGCATCTCGGCATTCCGCTCGTGACGCTATGCACCGGCACGCGTGACGCGGAGGATCAGTGGCGGCATCACCAAAACAACGCGGACCCGTCTGCCTGGCATGATCTGGTGACGGAGATGGCGAAGGCGCTGGCACTTGCCGAGCGCTTCGGCGTCGATCTGGGTATTGAGCCGGAGCCGTCAAATGTGGTGACATCGGCCCTGGATGCACGGCGGCTGATCGATGACATGGCCTCGCCACGCCTGCGCGTCGTGCTCGATCCCGCCAATCTGTTCGAAACCGCCACGGCAGAGGCGGCGGCTGCCCTGGTGCGCGACGCGGTGGAGAGGCTGGGCGCCCGGATAGCCATGGCCCATGCCAAGGATCGCGCTGCGATTGGTCGCCTCGTCCCGGTCGGTCACGGCATCGTCGACTTCGCCGATTTCGTCGCACGGCTGCGGGGTGTGGGATTCGATGGACCGCTGGTGGCCCATGGGTTGAGTGCCGAGGAAGCGCCGGCCGTGGCGAGATACCTGCGGGCTGTCACGACATGACGCGGCTGGTACGCGGCGGTGCAGTCCTGCAGATCTTCGACAAGGGCAGGGGATTTCCCATCGTTTTCCAGCACGGTCTCGGCGGTGATCAAGGGCAGGTCGCACGGAACCTGCCGCCCGAGATGGAGGCGCGCATCCTGACCGTGGAATGTCGTGGCCACGGCGGCTCCTCGGCGGGCGACGTGCGACCCTTCTCCATCAAGGTCTTCGCGGAGGATGTGCTTGCCGCCGTCGATGCGGCGGGGATCGACCGCTTTGTCATCGGCGGCATTTCGATGGGGGCGGCGATCGCCCTGCGCATTGCGGCGCATCATCCCAACCGCGTCGCCGGTCTGGCTCTGGTGCGGCCGGCTTGGCTGTTCGAGCCCGCGCCACAGACGATGCGGCCTTACGCGGAGGTCGCCGCCGCGCTGCGTGACCATCCGCCCGAGGAAGCACGCGCCGTCTTCGGGTGTTCGGCGACGGCGCGCCATCTGGCCGAGCATGCGCCCGACAACCTGGCCTCCTTGCTCGGCTTTTTCGATCATCCGGATCGCGCGTTGACCGCCCATCTTCTTGCCGATATCGCGGCGGACGGGCCCGGCGTGAGCGCAGAGCGCGCGGCCGCCATCGGCGTCCGGACAGTCGCCATCGGCTGCGCGGAGGATGAGGTCCATCCCCTGTCCTACGCCAAGACGCTCGCGACGGTGATGCGTGGCGCCTTCATCGAGGTTGCGGCCAAGGCGCGCGCGCCCGCACGCCATTTCGCTGAGGTGGGGAGCGCGATAGGGGAGTTTTTCGAGACGCTCGACATCAAAACCGGAGGTGGCTGACCATGGCCGATAGAAGCATCGACACTCTTCATGATGATGGCCGCAGACCTGAAACGCCCGGAAGCGCATGTCGACGTCTTTCCGATCGACGTCGCCGATGGAGGTGTCGCGCCGAGTTTGCCGTTCTTCTGCGATCTGGTTTGGCCTGAACGGGCGCTGAAGTCTGCCCTTGTCGGGCGTTGAAAGCCTGCCTAGTGTAGGCCAACTGCGTCAAACAGGCGCAGAGACCAAGTTCGCGATTCAAGAACAAAAAAGAACACGGGAAACGTCGATGAGAAACATGAACGCTAAACATCTGAGAGCCGTTTTGCTTCGCGGCTGCTGCCTGGCGACAGCCTTGGGGGCCGTGACACTCGGCGGCCATGCGGCGCGCGCGCAGACCATCGGCTTCGTGCCCAGCATCGCCTCCGATCCGTTCTTCGTTTCGATGGAATATGGCGCGCAGCAGGAAGCCAAGGCGCTTGGCATCAAGTTGGTATGGCAGGGCGCGATGGGCGTCTATTCGCCGACAGCACAGCTACCGTTTGTGAACGCCGTGCTGAATCAAAAGCCCGCCGGCTTCGTGTTGGTGCCGACGGATAGCAACGCGCTGATGCCCTCGGTGAACCGTGCCGTTGCCTTGCACATCCCAGTCGTGACCGCCGATACCAGCGTTGCCGACACGACGAATATCGTCGGCGCCGTCACCGGCGATAACATTGGCGGCGGTGCCTTGGCCGCCGATTTGGTCAATGAGGCATTGGGTGGCAAAGGCGAGGTCTATCTCATGAACGGGCTGCCCGGCGTCAGCACGGATGAGCTCCGCAAGCAAGGTTTCGAGAGCAAGATCAAGACCTATCCTGGCCTCAAATATCTCGGCTTCCAGTTCAGTAGCGACCAACCGAGCCATGCGGCCCAGGTCGTGCGCGATCTGCTGCTGCGCTATCCGAAACTCGGCGCTGTCTTCTGCATCGATGACGAAACCGCCATCGGCGTGATCCAGGGCCTGCGCAACGCGGGCAAGCTCGGCCAGGTGAAGGTCGTGGCCTATGATGCGGAGCCGGGCGAAGTGGCGGCCTTGAAGGCCGGCGACCTCATTGGCCTGATTGCGCAGCAGCCGGTGCTGGAAGGCCAGATGGCAGTGAAGATGGCGGTCGATGCCACCAAGGGTATCAAGCCCGCACAGAAGAACAACATTCTGCCTGACATCCTCATCAAGCGTGAGACGATGGACAACCAATCGCAATATTTCTATCGCGGCCAGTAAGGCGACAGAGTGAGGGCGGCGGATATGGCGACCCCTCCATCAATCACGCCGCCCAAGGACTCCTGGCTGTCGCGCCGTCCCTTGGTGCGTCAGCAAGTGCTTCTGATCCTGGCCCTCGCCGTGATCGTCGGTATTTTCGAGGTGCTCAATCCGGGCTTCCTCGGCACCGACAATATCAGCAGCATTCTCCAGGATTCGACGGAGACGATTCTGCTCGCCTTCGCCGAGACCCTGGTCATCATTACCGGCGGCATCGACATTTCCGTGGGGGCCACACTGGGGCTTTCCGGCATCGTCGGTTCCATCGTGCTGGTGGCCGTGGGGCAGGCGGGCTTTGGTGCTTTGCCGAGTCTGATCCTGGGCACGGTGGCGGCCCTGGCAGTCGGTTTCATCATCGGACTCTGCAATGCCTTGATGATTACCCGCGCACGGGTGACGCCGTTTATCGCGACGCTCGCCATGCTCGGCATCGCGACAGGCCTGACCTTCGTTCTGACGAACGGCGTCGATATTTCGGGCCTGGCGCCGCAGATTGCCACCTGGGGCAATACGGTTTTCTTCGATGTGCTCACTCTGCCGATCGTCGTGACGGCAATCCTGGGTGTGATCGTCGCATCGTTCCTGCACGGCGCGCGCTTCGGGCGCTGGACCTTCGCCGTGGGATCCAATGCGCGGGCAGCACGCGGCGCCGGCATTCCAGTACAGCGGCATCTGATGAAAATCTACGTCATTTCCGGGCTGCTATCCGCCGTCGCGGGCGTGCTCGTCTTCATGCGCCTCGGCACGGGCTCACCGCTTGAAGGCGCCAATGACGAGTTGAACGCAATCGCCGCTGTCGTAATCGGCGGCGCAAGCCTGTTCGGCGGCACTGGCACCATCATCGGCACGCTGCTCGGCGCGCTGATCATCGGCACGATCGTCAACGGCCTCATCGTCGCCGGCATCCAGCCTTATTGGCAGACTGTCATCATCGGCGTGATCATCGCGATCGCCGTCATGGTGCAGGAACGCGGCCGGGCGAGGGACTGACTGCCATGACCCCCAACGCACCGCTCAAACCCGCCGGCGACGTTCTGCTATCCCTGCAGCATATCACGCGCACCTTCGGCTCCGTCACCGCGCTGCATGACGTGACCTTCGACGTACGTGCGGGCGAAGTGGTCGGCCTCGTCGGCGATAACGGCGCCGGAAAATCGACGATCATCAAGATCATCTCGGGCATGTTCCAGCAGACGAGTGGTGAGGTCATCCTGGAAGGCACGCCCCACCGCTGGACATCTCCGCAACAGGCCCTGGGTGCCGGGATCGAGACCGTGTATCAGGACGTGGGGCTGGCCTCAACGCTGTCCATCACCGCCAATATCTTCCTGGGGCGGGAGATTGTGCGGCCAGGCCTGCTTGGCCGCTTGGGGTTCCTCGACAACGTGGCGATGACGCGTGTCGCAAAGGAGGATACCGCCAAGACCGGCATTCGGCTGCCGCATCTGGAAACCACGGTCGGTCATCTATCGGGTGGCCAACGCCAGGCCATCACCATCGCGCGGTCGATGTCCTGGGCGCGCAAGCTGCTTATTCTCGATGAGCCCACAAATCATCTCGGTGTGCATGAGGTGGAGGAACTGCTGCGCCTGATCCGCCATGTGCGCGATGAAGGCGTTGCCGTGATCCTGATTTCACACACCCTGGCGCATGTCATGGCGATCACCGACCGCATCGTGGTCATGCGCCTGGGTGAGGTCGTGGCCGAGCATGTCACACGCACGACGACGACATCCGCCGTCGTCAACGATATCGTAGGTGCGACCGAGGCAGAAATCGCCCGCAATATCAACTGAGAAAGCTGCGACCATGTCCCTGCCAGCAGGCATCTTCATCAATGGCGTGACCGGCGAGGTGCCAGACGCCAATGAGCACTACATCAAGACCATTGGCGAGTTGCGCGGCCTGTATCGGGACGTGACTGCCTTCGACACCTATCTGCGGGATTGCGGTGACGGGCCGGCCTATGCCGTCGCGGGATATCGGCAGGCAGATTCCGATATCATCTTCGGCACCACAACGATGCAGCCGGGGAAGATTGGCGACGAATATTTCATGACGCGCGGCCATTACCATGTCCGTCGCGACTGTGGCGAAGTCTATTACACCCAGAGCGGTCATGGCGTTCTGCTGTTGCAGACGCGCGAGGGTGAAACACGGGAGGTGACGATGGCACCGGGCGTCTGCGCTTTCATCCCGCCTGACTGGGCCCATCGTTCCGTCAATACTGGTCCCGAACCATTGGTTTTCGCATGGTTCTGCCAGGCAACGGCCGGGCATGACTATGGCGATATCCTGAGCCACGGCATGCGGAAGCTGGCTGTAGAGCGTGCGGATACGCTGGCAATCGTCGCCAATCCGGGGTTTTAAGGCGTCAGGGCGGGTCGTCTCTATCCCGCGTCGATCGCCGGAAACCGGCCGGAGAGCGCGGGATAATCCGCATCGGGTTGAGCAGCGATTGCCCGGATACGCTGCTCAGACGCCGCCAGAGCCTGGGTGCCGTCCAGCACACGCAGAATCGTGTCATAGCGGCGCTCCTCCCCATGATCGAGCCAGATCAACTCGTCTCGCCCCTCAGCAAAAGCACGGCCCAGCACGTGGTTGGTGGAGGGCTCGATTCCCATGGTGTATTGCCCCGTCTGGAAATTCTGCCATTGGTAATGCGCGGGGAATTGCGCGTTGAGAGTCTCTACCTCCAGGCCGAAAGCCAGGCGATCGTTCAACAGCGCCACGCGCACGCGGCCTGCGTCATCAGCGGCCAGATCGTGCTGCCAGACCTGCTCACGGAAGTTCAAGATGGGACTTGGCATGAGGCGATAACCGACCTGCTGCCGCGCATAGGCCTCGCCGGCATGGGCCGCCCAGATCACATCACGGATCGGTGCCACATAGCGCGCCCCGGCATCGAGCAAGGGATAGCCCAGGTTGATATGATAGAGGTACATATGCGGCGTCGTGTAGAAGCCGTGGTTGACGACACGATCGGTGAGCCGGATCTCATCGCCGCCCAGGCGGGCCTCGATGCGCCGGATGAGGTGAAGATCCTCCCCGAATACGGTCGATTGTTGCACAATGCCTTCGCACCAGAGGGTACAGTCGTCGCCCTCCCAGATCTCGCCATAGCCCGTCAGCCGACCGGGAATCATGGCAATGCGGCCATGCAGTGTGGCCCGTATTTCGGCGCGCCCAGGATAGTTGAAGTTTGCGGCGGATGCGGTCTCACCGCCCAGGATGTGATCGAGACCGCAGGTGACGAGCAGGCCGGACATCGATCGCAACCAGCCGAGCCCACCTTCCTCTTCCGGATGGCCGAGACCGGGATGGCGGAAGCCCGCAGGCGAATGCCAGCCGATCGACCGGCCCTTATGCTCGCAGTCCCCGATATCGAAACCCCGATCCAGCATCACCGTGAAGCGCAGCCCCGAGCCGGTCCGGAATTCGAGCACACGCACCCCGCGCTCGACGCCATCGGCGAGGGTCATCAGACGCACGCCGGAAAATTGCGAGAGCATGCCTGCACGTTCCGCGACTTGCCTGCGGGTGAGGGGCTCGCCGAACAACATCACCATGCGACGACACTCCCACGCCGATTTTACTTCGGCTTCGGCGAATGATTGGTTACGATGCCTTTATTGTCAACAGATCGCTCAAATCACATCATTAATGCGCGGGCGCGGCGACAGTCTGATGGGTTAGCCGTAGGTCCTGGGCAGCCGCTTGCTCCGACTTCGGCCGAACCTGTAGTCATGACCGCATGGGGCCCACGCATCGCTTAGGAACGGATATGAACGCTTCTGGCAGTAGCCGGACCCCGCGCCTCAGGTCACCGAATGGTTCGCGGATCACGCTGGACGACATCGCGCGCGATTCGGGCTTGTCAGTCGCGACCGTAGACCGCGTTATCAACGCGCGTCCCGGCGTGCATGGCCGCACCCGCAACCGCGTGTTGGAGGTGGCCAGTCGTCTCGGTTATATCACTGCCACAGTCACGGAACTTCCCGAAGTATCGGCATCGGCACCGATCATCTCCCTCGATTTCGTACTGCCGGATGGCACCAATAGCTTCATCCTCAACCTGGCCCAACAGATCGAACTCCTTGGCGCGGCACGGCCGGACCTGCGCCTGCGGCTGCACATGATCGAGGGGTTCAACCCTGCCGCCCTTGCCGCAAAGCTCGCGGAACTTGTCGGGCGGTCGCATGGCGTGGGTATTACGGCGCTGGATCATCCCGTGGTGCGTGAGGCGATCCGGTCTCTCACGGGCAGCGGCATCCCGGTGCTGACGCTTGCCTCCGACATCACACAGGTGCCGCGTATTGCCTATGTCGGCATCGACAACCGCGCTGCCGGCCGCCTTGCGGGCTATCTGCTCGGCCGCTTCCTGCCGAAAGCTCCGGCGAAGATCGCGCTGTTTGCGGGTTCGCTCTCCTATCGCGGTCATGAAGAGCGGGAGATGGGCTTTCGCCATATCGTGAGCGAGGCCTATCCGGATCTCTCCGTCGTGGAACTGCGCGAAGTGAATGATGATACCGGGCGCGGCTATGAGGAAGCGAAGGCGCTGCTTGGGAAATATGCCGATATCGCCGGCATCTATAGCATCGGTGGCGGAACCGAAGGCATTGCGCGGGCGCTGGAGGAAACGGGGCGGGCACAGGATGTGGTCTTCGTCGGCCATGAACTGACCGAGCATACGCGCCGCTTTTTGATGTCTGGCACGATGGATGTGGTGATCGATCAAAATCCCCGGGTCGAGGCGCGGGAAGCGATCGACCTGCTCACCCGCGCCGCCCGGCAGGAGGTTTTCGTGCGGGGGGCAACGGTGCGGGTGCATGCCATTTTTCGGGAGAATCTGCCGGAGTAGGGGTGCGGATGGCGGTCTTCTTGTTGAGCAGCCCTAGGTCACCGAGTCCGAGGGGCACGGAGACGACGGGCATCGTCTCGCGGCGGGCGAGGAACTCCGCCGGCCGCAACTCGGCCCAGGCGACGGTCATGGCATGCCGAAATGTTTGACGTTGTTGAAGTTCTTGATGAACCGATGCGTTGTCATCAGACGCTGGAAGGTCGCGTCATCGAGCGGGGCCTCGTCTGCGGCAGCGATATTCGCTTCGGCGAAGGCAGGCACATGCATGGAGCTAATCGCTGTCGTGATGGCGGGGTCCTTCAGTACGAACTTGATGGCGAGGGCTGCCAGCGAAGAGGCATGGGCCGGCACGAAGCGCTTCAAGGCCTCCACCTTATCGATATAGGCTTGGCGCGGCACGGTGCCGTCGAAATAGTCGCGACGGAAATCGCCTTCACCGAAGGTCGTGTCCGCCGTCAGGAAGCCCGTTAGTCCGCCTTCGTCGAGGATGCAGCGCGCGATGACCGCGACCCGATGCGCTGCGCAGATCGGCACCAGAACTTCCAGGGCCGTGGGATCGAAGATATTGACGATGGTCTGCACGCTGTCGATCAGCCCGCTGGTCACGATGGGCAGGACCATGTCGGAACGATGATCGGGCACCGAAATGCCGATATGCGCGATCTTGCCTTGGTCCTTCAGGCGCTGAAGCTCCTCCATCCAATGGCCGGTCACACCCCAGGTCGGCCAATAGGTATGCAACTGCATGAGGTCGATCTGCTCGACGCCAAGGGCGCGGAGCGACGCCTCGCACGAGGCGATGACCTGTCTTGGCGGGAAGGCGGCCTCGGCGGGCACGGGTGTGCCCCATTGTTCGATCCCGCCCAGCGCCTCGATCTTCGTCGCGAGGAAGGGTTTCGCGCCCGTCCATTCGCGGAGCGCGAGACCGACGATACGCTCGGAGGCACCGTACGCGCGGGCCGTGTCGATGAAGGTGATGCCGCGCTCAAGCGCCAGGACGAGTGCATTGATGGACGCGCGTTCCGGCTGTTCGCCGAACCATCCCGCGAATCCCATCGCGCCGAAACCCAGGCGGCTGATCGTTCGGCCGCCCGCAAAGTTTGCATAGTCCATGATGGTTACTCGGCGGCGACGGGTATTGGCTGCTGATATGCTTTCGCGGGCAAAGGACGCCGCACGAAATAGCGAGGGTCGCGGCTCTGTCGGATCAGTGCCGGGATGATTTCCCGATACGCCTCCCGCAGGCTGCGGTAAGGCACCGGGCAATCATCCTTCACCGCCTCATGCAATTGTGGCAGGGCGTGATAGGGCACCATCGGGAACATGTGGTGTTCCACATGATAATTCATGTTCCAATAAAGGAAGCGGCACAGTCCGTTCATATAGATGGTGCGGCTATTGAGGCGGTGATCCAGCACATCCTCATCCAGCCCGGCATGTTGCGTGATGCCGAAGATCACCATCAGCCAGCTGCCGTAGAAGGTTGGCAGGCCAACCAGCATCAGCGGCAGAAAGCTGTGCAGGGCGACGGAGGCCAGCACCGTCGCCACGAGAATGGCGAGGTACACGCGCGCCGCCCGGAAGACGCGAAACTGCTCCGTCGCGGGAATGTAACTCGCCTCGGCGGGGCCCAGCCGGCCCGTGGCGTGAAAGGCGATCTGCTTCAGCGAGCCGATGCCGCCCTTCAATGAAAAGAGGTTGAGGAGGATGTTGGCGATCTGCGCAGGCCGCGGCACGGCAATTTCGGGATCGCGGCCGACGATGATGGTGTCTGTGTGGTGTCGCGCATGACTCCAGCGCCAGACCGTGGGCTCCCGCAACAGCATGAAGCTGGCGATGTAATAGAGCACGTCGTTCGTCCAGCGTGTCTTGAAGGCGGTCCCATGACCGCATTCGTGCCAGCGCGAATCGGCCGAGGATCCATAGAGCGTGCCATAAGCGATGAAGAACGGCACGGCAGCCCATGTTCCCCAGAACCAGATGCCGCCGATGGCCGTCAGCGCCAGGGCCGCAAACCAAATGGCGGTGTCGCGGATGGCCGGGCCATCCTTGCGCTTCATCAGCTCTTTCAACTGCTTCCGCGCCAAGGGCGTGGCATACCAAGACGCGGCGGAGAGGCCCTTTTCCTGCGCCAGCCGGGCATCCTCCCCCGTCAGGCTATAATCCCGCATGCGCAATGCTTCGGCCATGGCTCTCCCCCCTCTCCGGTCGTCGGGCGACCAGTTTGAGATCATCTACACAAACCGAGGGCTTCCAATCAAATCAAATCATAGTTCTCGGTAAATGCCATCATGAATGAGGGGTTTTGACGCATCATTTCGCTTGATGTCCCCGCCAAGCCTCCTTACGGTGCAGCGATACGAAAAGAAATCCTGGCGGATGATGCGACCGCCAAGGACCTCAAAACACGCATCGGTTAAGAGGGGGAAACACATGGACTTCACGAGGCGTCATTTCTCGTCGGCAAGCCTGGCCGTTCTGGGCGTCGCCGCCGCTGGCGGGCTGGGCACAGCGCGGGCCGCCGACAAGAAAATTACCATCGGCCTGTCCAACGGCTATTTCGGCACCGAATGGCGCGACCAGATGGTCTCTTCGTCGCAGGTGCAGTTCGAGGGCTATAAGGCCCAGGGCCTCGCCAATAAGCTCGTCGTCCAGCAGGCCGGCGCCGATACCAATGCGCAAATCCAGGACGTGCGCAACATGATCCGCGATCGCGTCTCGATCATCATGCTCGATGCCAATTCTGCGGCCTCCCTTACCGGCGTCATCAACGAAGCCAAGCGCGCGCATATTCCCGTCATTGCCTTCGACCAGTCAGTGACGGCGCCCTACGCCATCAACGTCGGCATCGATGAATATGACTGGGGTAAGCATTACGCGGAATGGATCGTTCAGCAGCTGAACGGCAAAGGCCTCGTCGCCGTCATGGACGGTGTGCCCGGTCATCCCGCCGCCGTTGCCCGCCGCACGGCGTTCTTCGATGTGTTCAACAAGAACCCCGGCATCAAGATCGTCTGGTCCGGTTACGGCATGTGGGATCAGGCCAAGGCTCAGGCCGTGATGGCGACGGTGCTGGCCGCAACGCCGCACATCGATGCGGTCTGCACGGAAGACGGCATGGGCCTCGGCATCATGCGCGCCTTCCAGGCGGCTGGCCGGCCGCTGCCGATCATGACCGGTGAGGCGCAAAAATCCTTCCTGCTCGCATGGAAGAAGGAACTCGACGCCGGGCATGACGTACATCTGTTTGCGCGCTCGAACCCGCCGGAGATCGGGCGCACCGCCATGGGCGTCGCGGTGCGGATCGCCAATGGCAAGACGCTCAAGCCGCTGCCGAATAATACCTACCACTATCCTGTCCAGGTCGAAGTCACGAACGCCAATCTCGACCAGTTACTGGCGAGCGTGAAGGACAAGCCGGACGGTTACTTCCTTGGTGAGTGGCTGACCGAGGCGCAGCTCGATAGCCTGTTCGTATAGTCGCCGGCTTTCGGCGAAGGGGGTGCGATGACCCTGCTTGTGGCGCAAGGCATCACAAAGGCCTTCGGCGGCGTGGTGGCCTTGGATGGGGTGGATCTGGAAGCGCCTGCGGGCCGGATTCTCGGCCTGCTCGGCGCCAATGGATCTGGCAAATCCACGCTCTGCCGCGTCATCGCCGGTGAGGTGATGCCCGATGCCGGCTCGCTGTCTTTGAACGGTGTGCCGGCCGCACCGGCCTCGCCCCAGGATGCGGCGAAGCAGGGAATCGTGATTGCCCATCAGCATCCGAGCCTCGCCCCTGATCTTCCAGTTTGGGAGAATATGTTCCTGGGCTCGGAAGTTTGCGGTGGTGGTGGCTTCATCAATCGCCGTGCCGGGCGCCGGGCGGCACGGGCGATGCTAGCCGAACTCGGCCTCGACATTGACGTCGACCAATCGGCCGGCTTTCTGTCCGCAGCGCAGCAACAATTGCTGGAAATTGGCCGCGCTCTGTCCCGCGATCCGCGCGTGCTTATCCTGGACGAGCCGACCGCCGCCCTTTCCCCCGCCCTTGTGGCGAAGCTGTTCGAAAAGGTCCGTGCGCTGGCGGCCCGGGGCACGGCCATCATCTTCATCTCCCATCGGCTGCGGGAGGTCGAAGAGATCTGCGATGCCCTCGTGGTGCTGCGCAATGGCCAGCGTGTCGGCAGTTGGGAGACATCGGGCCGGCTGGACGAGGCGCGCATCCTCGACCTGCTGACGGCCGATTCCGAGGCGGCGCCACACAGCGGCACCGCGCGGTCGGCGGGCGAGGTTGTGCTGCAACTCGCGGGTCTGCGCGCGGGCCATGCCGTGCGCGGCGTGGACCTGGAATTGCGGCGCGGGGAAATCGTCGGCATCGCCGGCCTTCAGGGTCACGGCCAGGAAGAACTCCTCGATGCCGTCGCGGGTTTCCGCCATGTCGATGGCGGCACCATCCTGCATCTCGGTAAGCCCGTTTCGCCCCGCATTCCGCGCGACATGATCCGTCGCGGCATTTGCCTGGTGCCGAATGACCGGCATCGCCAGGGCCTGTTCATGGATCAGACGGTGGGCGAGAATCTCGGCACCGTGCTCGTCACGCTCTTCACCAGCCCCTGGCGGCTGCCGAAAATCGCCTTGCGGGACTTCGTGCCGGCGGTGATCAAACGTCTGATGATCAAGACCCAGGGCGGCGCCCAGCTTGTCGCAACCCTCTCGGGCGGCAATCAGCAGAAAGTCGTCATTGGCAAATGGCTGGCGAGGCCGATCGATGTGCTGCTGCTCAGCGACCCGACCAAGGGCGTCGATATCCACGCGCGATCCGAAATCTATGCCCAGCTCGGTATGCTGGCGGCGGGCGGCAGCAGCGCCCTTGTCTATGCCTCCGACATTCATGAACTGCTGCTGCACTGCGACCGCATTCTGGTCATGTATGAAGGTCGCGTGATGGAGGCATTGGCGGGCACCGCTATGACCGAGCAAAGGGTGCTTGCGGCGAGTTTCGGGAGGGCCGCATGACTGCGGATGCCTGGGCGGCGCTGCGCCGCAGCAGCCTCGGGCCCGGGCTGCTCATGCTGCTGGTCGTCGTCGTCATCAATGCCGTGCTGCAAGACAATTTCTTTGGCGGCGCGTCCCTCGACAGCAATATGGCGACTTTCGCGCCGACCGTGCTGATCTGCGTCGCTCAGGCCATCATCGTGCTGAGCGGTGAGCTTGATCTGTCGGTCGGCGCCGGCGTCTCCCTCATCAATTGCGTGCTGGCCAGCCTGCCGCCCCAGCATGTCGGCGGGTCGCTCGGCGTGCTGGCCATCGGCCTCGCCGTGTCGCTGGCGCTCGGCTTCGTCAACGGCGTACTGGTCGCCTATGTCGGCCTGCCTTCCTTGGTCGCGACCTTCGCGACCGGCGCTATCTGGTTCGGCCTGGGGCTGACGATCATGCCGCAGCCGGGCGGTGTGATCGCCGACAGCCTGGGCGACTTCTATGCCGGCCATGTGTTGGGCGTGCCGACGCCGCTGGTCTTCGTGATCCTTGCGATGGCGATCTGGGTGGTGCTGGCGCGGCACCGGGCCGGGCGGCGGATCTTCGCCGTGGGCAGCAATGCGGTGGCCTCCCGCCAAGCCGGCATTCCGGTCGCGCGCATCAAGCTGATGGCCTTCGTCACAGGCTGGGGCCTGGTCTTCCTCTCCGCCCTCGCAATTTCCTGCCAGACGATGTCGGGCGATCCGCGCTTGGGGCAAAGCTATACCCTCGCCTCGGTCGCCGCCGTGGTGATCGGCGGCATCTCCCTGGGTGGCGGGCGAGGCTCGCCCTGGGGCGCGCTGGTCGGCGCCCTGGTGCTGGGCATGGTCACGAACGTGATCTATTTCGCGGGCATCCCAAGCAGCTGGCAGGAGTTCGTCAAAGGCATCGTGGTCGTCATCGCCCTCGGCTTCATGGTGCTGGAAGGGCGCAGAACGGCATGAACCCCGCCCTTGTCCGCCCGCTTCTGCTCATCGGCATCAGCATCCTGCTGCTGATCGTCGGCCAGATTCTGCTGCCCGGCTTCCTCAACGCCAATCAGGTGGCGAACCAGCTCAAGATCGCGGCCTTCCTCGGCATCTTCGGCCTGTGCCAGACCATCGTCATGGCGGCCGGCGGTCAGGGGCTCGATCTGTCCGTCGGTGCGACCGCAACCCTTGGCGGCATTCTCGGCGCCGCCATCATGCACGGCAGCAACGGCATGACGCCCTTGGGTGGCCTCGCCGCCATCGGCGCGGGCCTGATCGTGGGCAGCGTCAATGGCATCGGCGTGGCGCTGCTGCGTATTCCGCCTCTGGTCGCGACCCTCGCGATCACCAGCGTGGTCGATGGCGGCGTCATCGTCGGCGTGTCGCTGGTCCAGCCGTCCAACGCCGCGAGTCCCGTATTGGTCACCATTTCCGGCTGGGCGACGGCGGGCGTTCCCAACATTGTGCTGGTCTGGGTCGTGCTGGCGACTGTCGCGATCTGGCTGCTGTCCTTCTCGGCCTGGGGCCGGCGCCTGACCGATACCGGCGCCAATGCCATGGCGGCCCTGCTGTCGGGCACCGACACGACAGACGTGCGGATCGGCGCCTACGCCCTGAGCGGCGGCCTCGCGGCCTTCGCGGGCTTCATGCTGACCGGCTATGTCGGCCAAGCCTTCTACGGCCTGGGCGACCCCTACATCCTCACCAGCATCGTGATCGCCGCCGTCGGTGGTGTCACCCTGGCGGGTGGTCGCGCGCCCTATCTGGGCGTCGCCTGCGCCGCAATTATGATGACCGTGCTCGTCAGTCTGCTGACGGCAATCGCCATCGGGGAGGCCGGGCGGCAGATCATCTTCGGCGCCACTCTGCTCGGCTTCCTGATGCTTGACCGCTGCATGAAGGGCCAGTTGCACAAGGCTCTGTTCAGCGGCCTCCGCCCGCGCTCTCGCGCGGCGCCGGTGCCCGCCCCATCCACCATGACCAACCTGCGATCAGGAGGCTAAGCTGCCAGACGCATTGGACTTCACGCCCGACGCCCCCATCCGCTGCCGCGACTTTCGCATCGGCTGCGTCGGCTCGGGCTTCATCATGGCGGATATCCATCTCGCCGCGTACCACGGTGCGGGCTTTCCGGTTGTGGCCATTGCCTCCCGCAGCCAGGAGAAGGCTGCCGCCGTCGCCGCGCGCTGGGGCATTCCCTGCGTTCATGCAAGACCGGAAGACCTGATCGCGGACGAGTCTGTCGATATCCTCGACATCGCCTATCCGCCGGACCAGCAGCCGGCGCTGATCCGCCTCGCGCTGCGTCAGCCGCATATCCGCGCCATTCTGGCGCAGAAGCCCCTCGCGCTTGACCTGGCGACTGCAGAAGCGCTGGAGGCTGAGGCCCGCGCCGCCGGGAAGGTGCTCGCCGTCAACCAGAACATGCGCTTCGACCAGTCCATGCGCGTGCTGAAGGAGATTCTGGATCGTGGATCGCTGGGCACGCCGGTTCTGGCGACGATCGAGATGCGGGCCATTCCCCATTGGCAGCCCTTTCTGCGCGACTACGGGCGGCTGACGCTTTTGAACATGTCCATCCATCACCTCGATGTTTTGCGCTTCCTGTTCGGCGAGGTGGAGGAGATCTACACCGCCGTGCGCCCCGATCCGCGCACCGACTTTGCCCATAAGGACGGCATCTGCGCCTCCACCCTCACCTTCCGCTCCGGCGTCATGGCGGTGTCGATGGAAGATGTGTGGAGCGGCCCGAAGGCGCCGGGCTATTCGGGCGACATCTACATCAAATGGCGCGTCGAGGGTACCGAAGGCGTCGCCCAGGGCAGCATCGGCTGGCCCGACTATCCCGACGGTTCGCCATCGACGCTGCGGTATTCATCGACGATCGCCACAGGCGGAGAATGGGTGCAGCCGACATGGGAGACGCGGTGGTTTCCCGGCGCTTTCGCGGGCGTGATGGAGCAGCTGCAATACGCGGTACAGACCGGGACCACACCGGTTCTTAACGTGGCGGACAACCTTCGCACCATGGCTTTGGTGGAGGCCGCTTATCGTTCGGTGGACGAGCATCGCGCGGTGAAGCTCGCCGAGCTCGGTTACTAGGTGATGGTGGAATGCGCTGCGCTTTTCCACCCGAATAGTTATAATTAAGGGAACGTCTCATGCTCCAAGTCGGTATCTTCACCGGTTACTTTCCGTATGATCTGGCCGAACAAGCGAAGCGGATCAAGGCCCTCGGCTTCAATACCGTTCAGCTTGATCTCGCGTTCAAGGACATCGACTTTTCGACGCCCGAGTCCATCACTATCGAAAAAGCCAAGACGGTGCGCGAAACCTTCCGTGACTACAATCTGCCGATCAGCACCATCTCGGGCTATACCAATATCGTGCATCCGGATCCGGATGAGCGGAAGCGCCGGCTGGATTACCTGAAGGCGATCATTCGCAACGCGCGCCATTTCGGTTCGCCCTATGTCATTTCCGAAACCGGCACCTTTAACACGGAGTCCGACTGGGTCAGCCATCCGAAGAACAAGACCGAGGAAGGCTTCGAGGATTGCCGCAAGGTGATCGCTGAGCTGTCACAGGTTGCCTACGACCATGGTGCGGTGTTTCTGCTCGAAACCTATGTCAACAACGTGGTCGGCTCGGTCGAGGAAACGGTACGGATCTTCGCAGAAGTCAATCACCCAGGCCTTGGCCTGTTGATGGATCCGACGAACTATTTTGAGGACCACAACATCGACGCTATGGACAAGGTTTTGAAGCAGATCTTCGATACGCTAGCCGACAAGATCTGCATCTCCCACGCCAAGGACGTGAAGCGTTCTGTCGAGACGAGCGAGAAGCATGCCGACATCGATGCGTCCGAGGCGCATTCCTTTCGGGGTGTCGGTTCGATCGAGCTACCGGCGCCGGGGCTTGGGGCACTGAACTACGATTATTATCTCAATCGCTTGGCCGAGAAGCATCCGAACATTCCGATTATCATCGAGCACCTGGATGAGACCGATGTACCGCGGGCCAAGAAGTTCCTCGACGGAAAACTGCGCGTGCATGGGCTGTAGCGCAGGATTCGATCAGTTTGATCCGCTGTCCGAGTTTCTCGTCATGGCACGCGAAGGCGTGCCATCCACGTCTTGCTGCTTGATTGAGGAGGGTGGCTGCAATGTCCCATACTCAACCAGGACGGTCGGATAGTCCGTATCCCGCAGCCACTCGGTAGGACATTCTCGACCAGGGGAAATAGTGCGGGCCGCGTGGTGGGTCGTCTCACACACTGCGCTGGGTCGTCACGCTTGGTGTGACTGCTTCTCTCTTGCTTCCGGCGCCCACTTCGGACGCGGCTAGAAGTTTATTCACTCATTGATTTCCTTGGCGGACCCGACGCGATTCGAACGCGTGACCTTTGCCTTCGGAGGGTTTAACCGATGGATTGCCCTTCTTTGAAACGAGTTGCGGAAGGTGTCAATTTACTGAAATTCCTACGAAAACAGCTTGCCCTTCATTGCGAGGGAATGCTCCGAGTTGCCTAGACCTGCTACCTATGTGTTACCTAGAGTCTAGGTAGCGAGGTGGGTTTTGGCGGAACGAAAGCGGATAGGCGTCCGGGAAATCAAGGCGCTCCAGCCGAATGAAGAGGTCTGGGACGCCACTGTCACGGGTTTTGGGGCCAGGCGGCAGCGCAGTCCCGCAGTGGCCTATGTCCTGCTTTATCGAACCAAGGAAGGCCGCCAACGCCGGCTGACAATCGGCCGGCATGGCGCTCCCTGGACGCCTGACGAAGCCCGTGATGAAGCGCGCCGGCTGCTGGGCGCCGTAGCGACAGGCGGGGATCCGGCGGGTGCAAAGAGTTCTGCCAGGCAAGCCAAGACGGTGGCGGAACTCTGTGACGCCTATATCGAGGACGCTGCCTCCGGCCGCATCCTCACGCGCCGCGGGGTCGCGAAGAAGGCCACCACCATCGAGACCGACCGCAGCCGAATCAGCGGGCACATCAAGCCGCTTATAGGCGCCCTCAAGGTGCCGGCTGTCAGTCGCGACGATGTCGAGGCGTTCATGTACGACATCGCTGCCGGCAAAGGCGCCGGGAAGGCCAAGACGGGCAAGAAGCGCGGCCTGTCGAATATTAGGGGCGGGAAGGGGGCCGCGACCCGAACCCTGGGGCTATTGGGTGCGATCTTCACCTATGCCGTTCGAAACCAACTGCGGGCGGACAACCCGGTTCACGGCCTCCTGCGCTTCGCGGACGGTAGGCGGGAACGCCGGCTGAGTGAGGCAGAATATGCCGCACTCGGGACGGCCCTCGACCTCGCCGTCGAAGCGAAGATTTGGCCGCCAGCGATAGCCGCTGCCCGCTTCCTGGTGCTCACGGGTTGGCGGAGCGGGGAGGCGACCGGGTTGCGTTGGGATGAGGTGGATGTGTCTCGGCGAACAGCGCGCTTGGCTGACACGAAGAGCGGCTTCTCGATTCGGCCCCTATCCGAGGATGCCTGCGCAATTCTGCGCGCACAGACGAAGGCGGGCGACCTTGTGTTTCCCGCATCGCGAGGCAAGGGAAAGATGTCCGGTTTTCCAAGCGTATGGGAGCGGATAATAGGGCTCGGCGGAATCAGTGCCGAGATAACGCCCAACGTCTTGCGACATTCTTTTGCGTCTCTCGCCAGCGACCTGGGCTACTCCGAGGCGTCCATCGCCGCGCTCGTCGGCCACAAGCGCCACAGCATCACGTCGAGGTACGTCCACGCCGCCGATGCCATCTTGCTGGCTGCAGCGGACGCGGTGGCAGAGAAGACTGTCTCGCTGATGGAGGAGGCGTGCGGCGTCAGCCCACAGAGTAGTAAGGCTTAATGCTCAAATCGACATATCGGCCTTTGGATGTTGCTTGCAAAAGACCTTGATAGACGCTCGGGGGAACGTTGAAATAGGTATAAGACTTGTTGCCATCTCGGTAGAGGATAATTAGGCGTCGTGCTGTGAGATTATAATCGGCACTTGCGATTGCCGTTGAACTTGGGAAAAGCGGCATCTTTGATCCTTATTTCTGCCTGCGGGCCGCAACGCCAGGGCCGCCACCATTCTGCTCGATAAACTCGTCGCCGGCCTCCGTGTCACTGGAAGTGCTCATTTAAGGCCTGCTCCACCATTGCAAGATGCTCTTCCAATGCCAGGCGCGTGCTGACTGTGCTTTCCAAGCGCCCGTGTCCGTAGTCTGCCCAGGTCCTCAGCTTGCCATCTCGAAGCTGTTGCAACTCCCACCTGAGGCGTAGCCTGCGGTGCTCCCATCTGGAGAGAACCGGGGTAGATGTCGCGCTCATTGCCCGTTCCTAGTTGCTCGGTCACCTTCGGCCTTGGCGTCTTTCTCGCACTCGAATTGACCGCTTTCCGTCCGGCCAAACCAGCGCTCACCCTGGTAGTGGTAGACGTCGCTGTTCGTGTTCACCCACACGACGCGATCGTGGTGGCACGTGATGTCGGGCGACACGGCGGGATATTGCTTGTGCGCCAAAGCGGGCGCCGAGCAGAACGCGAGCGACAGGAAGGTGGCGATCAGTGTTTTCATGACCAATTCCGTACGACATCGATACGATAAAGCGCCATTTGCCGATTGTCACGCTATTTCCGCCGGAGGTGGTCACGGCTGGGTGACTGCTTGGGCGTTCCTTATGTGACTGCCGCCCGCTCACGCGGAGCCAGCGCCTCGTCGAGGAACCCCAGATGCAATTGATAATAGTGTCTGTAGGATGGCTGATCGTACCTCATCAAACTATCGAATAAAGGAGGGATAGGTGGATTATTAGCGACCGGCTGTCCATCTATGTAGCGAATGAATTTGTCGATATGCGGTGGCTTGGGGCCATGCCAATGAACAATGTTCGCATCTGGATTGTGGCCGTAGAAAACACGCCAATTGAGTTCTGTCGGAAGTGGCGTCCAGATTGACTTGAAGACCATATTGAGGAGACCCTGATCGTAAGTCGCGCCCGTATTTCCAAAGTTGTAATACCCGCTTTCTTCCAGGGCTTGATGCAACTCCGGAGTTCGTCGGCGTAGTTCGGGCACGTTGATGACTAAAACACCGGAATTGAAAGCGTCCTGAACATGCGAAGGGGTCGGGGCCGATAAGTTGGCGACTTCCGCGACAGCTCCTATGATTTCAGGCTTGAAGTTCGAGTAATCAACCGACTTTAAGAACATGATGTCGCAGTCAGTGAACAGGACATATTGGTCATGCGTTTCAACTTCAGCGATCTGAAGTGGCAGATAGTAGCCGCTCGCTGATACGGGGCTATATCCCGTCCCCTTATTACGATCGATTACGTCTTGGTCAAACAACCTCGCCCGAAACGGAACCTTTGTGTAGTGTATAGTAACGGCGTTGTCCTTGAGCCAATCGATCATTGGACTGGGGCCACCATCATAGATGCAGTGTGGTGCTAGATCTGTGTTCAGACGGGCTGACGTGACCGCCGCTTTGATCATGTCGGCGAACCACGCTGTTGCGGCCTCATTAAAGCAGAAATACCACTTCAATTTTGGATTCACCGACGAGACGTCATCAGATCTGAGTGAAGACGGCTTGGACGGCCAGGGCGGATCGCCACCGGCCAATGCGAAAGCGCGGAACGCTTCATCGCCTCTGTCCTGCGGCGCTATAACGTCGGTCGCTTTGGCTAGGACAATCCGCGCACCAGGCAACATCTCGATTGAGATGGCCTCTCCATGCTGGACGCCCAGGTGATCGAGAACGTCCTGAGGGAGCGTTATGCCGCTCGCGACAACAACCTTAACAGCATTCATGGCAGGCGTCCCGCTACCGTTATTTGCCAGCCTTCGATATCTGACCGGCTGATATCATGGGGTCAACTGCTGTTAGTCGACGCCTCTTTCAGTGCGGCGTGTCACCCCACCTTCCTGATCCTCACCCCCCGCGCCCCCGCCGTTTTCCGATACGAGCTCGCCGCCGGCCGCCTTCAGGCATGCTCCTACCTAGCGCACACGACAGCCTGCGTTTCGTCGTTCTTCCAGCAGGCTGGGTCAGCCGGCTCTCGGATGAATTTCCCCGGCAGGGCAATATCTCGACCACCAAAGCTATCGTAGCCCCAAGCAACGCCCGGCGTGTCCATGTTCAACATATGGGTGGGCTTGCCGGGAGCGGTCACCTGGAAGCTGCCGTCCGTGTCGGTCAGCGTGAATTCGCACGGGTAGGTGCCATCGTCGGTCATGGTGCAGACGGCTCGCTTCGCCTCGGCCGCGCCTGCGGTAGCGCAGGTAAGCAGAACTGCGGCGCTGGTGATGAGACTGAACCTCATTCTGTAGCCCTCCTCAGCCTCACCCCAGCCCCGCCACCGTTCTCCGCCACGAACTCGATGCCGGCGGCCTCAAGGGCGGCGCGGATGGATTCTACTGTTCTCTCATACAGCGCGTCTCCTCGCTCGAGGCGGGTGACAGTTGTGGGGGACACACCAGCAGCATCAGCTAGATCTCTGACGCCCATCTGAAGCGCCGCGCGGGCCATTCGGCACTGAACTGCGTTCAACCTGTTACCCTGTGACAAAGTTCTTGACTTACGCCAAGACTATGTCACGTTGTGACTACCTTGTCACCCTATGACAGGCGGCCGAGCAAGGTGCTGGACACACCAGGCCCGGCCTCACCTCAAGCTGGGAGCAACCCCATGCCTAAAGCTGCAAGCACGCCTACCACACCAGAGCGGCAACCGCTTACCCCGCCGCCACCCATCAGAAACTCCACCCGCCCACTTTCCACCGACCAGCCCTTTTCCCGCCTTGTCGACCGGCTGCTCTACACCGCTTCGGTCAACGGGTGGGTCGCGCTGCTGTTCGAGGGTGCGGCTGATGCGACTGACGATGAGATCGCTCCGCATCTCGCGGCCGGCTTGGCTGCTCCGCTTGCCGCCAGCCGCGTTCTTGCCGGGCGGGTGGTGTCTTGAGTGGCCGTCGCGGCGTAGGGCGCCGTAGCCTGATCGGTGGCGCCTCGATGCTCATCCTGGTGGCTGCCGAGGCCGGCATCGTCAAGGCTGAGGAATTGGACGGTGAGCTGCTGGCACTGTGCAGGGAAGCCGTGGAGAACCATGCCGAGAGCGTGCGGGCCGATGACTTCCTCGAGCAGCACGGGGGTGATGAGCAGGCGCATCAGGAGGCCATGTATGTGCGGGTCAATCGTTGGCACGAGGTCTGCGACCAGATTGCGGAGATCCCGGCCCGCACTCCTGAAGGCATGCGAGGCAAGGCAGCGGTGCTGGCCGACGTCATCGCACTGGAAAGCCCGATGGTCGCGTCGCTGTGCAGCGACCTCCTGGGGAGGCACATCGGATGACCGCGAAGATCATGACCGCGAAGGAGAAGGAACGGGCACTCCGCGAAGCGCTTCAGGAGGCCTTGGTCCTCGCCGAGATTATGGGGGCGCTCTCCAACGGCACGCATCGAGACAGCGATGAAGTGCCTTGCACTTGGGTTGGCTGGCTCGGGGAATGCATCTTCCGCGTCGCCCAGAAGATCGAAGGAGCCACAGCATGACCGCGCGCACAAAAAAGGGCCTTCATACTGTGAAGACCCCTAGCGACAAGGAGGGTATCGGATTTACCGACAACCGGCGCAATTTTCGACCCAATGAAATCAATGGGTTGCCCTCCGTCGATACCCTCAACACTGTTGAGGCCCCCTGCGCAATTCCCCGCATGCCCTCCATCCTTGAGATGGGGAAGCTGATTCGTGCCATCTGCGACGCCCACCATCGGGCCGACGAGGAGGAGACCGCTCTCCATAACACCCAAGGAACCGCCGCTCAGTCCAGCGTTCTCACACGCATCAAGGAACTGGCTTCCGATCGCGAGGACGCCTTGACCGACTTGGCCATGTGTTTGCCTGCCGTTTCGGTGGGTGACGCGGCGGTCCACATCGTGATGGCGAAGAGCCTCGCGGAAGACCTGGAGAACAACGACTACGAGGATTTCTATAAATATCAGAAGCTGCGGCAACTGAACCGCCTTCTGGCCAGCGCCATGCCGATCGTTGCGGAGGCGGCAGGTGTCTCCGTTATGGAGATCGGCGGCGAGTGGATGGCGGGCGTGAAGGAGCGGCTATTCCCAGAGTTAGGAGGCGGCCTTTGAGAGCGACAAAAGGGAACGTCGTCTCACTGGATGCCGTCCGCAAAGCCAAGGCTGGTAAGGAGACGGCAACACGCAAAGGAGTGGATGGGCAATTCGTCGATACCTTTGCGGAGCTCACCCTCCTATGGAGCGGTCCCGAAGCCTACCGGAGGTTCTGCCGCAACCTCAGGGCGCAAGGCATACCAGTCAAGGGCAGCCTCACATGAGAACCCTTCTCTCATCCCGCCAATGGGTCTTTCAGAACGTTCAGGGGGATGCCTTTCACGTGTCAGACCGGAAAGCGTCAATCACCGAGATCGTGGCCGCCATCCTGTCCATCCAGGACCCTCCGCAACTTGAGGACACCGAAATGGAGCAGCTCAACGACACGGAGGGGCGCCTGCTCCAAAATCTGGCGGCGATCGAACCTGCCACGATGGCGGAGTTGTTGCTTAAAGCTGAACGGGCCGTGGCGGGTCTCCTCCAGTCGATTGAAGATGGCGATCGGCATGAAGAAATCGAGCTTGGCGAAGCGATCTTGGGTGATCTCCGATACGCCATCAGGTCGCCTCGGAGGCTGAAATGACCCAGCGCACCCTTCGCGAGATGCGCCCCACGATGCGCCAGCTTGCCGCCGTCGTGATCGAAACCCTACCGCGGCAGTCCTGGCCGCGCCGGTGGGAACTGCTCGGCCTGGCTGGCCAGATGGCCTGGCTGCGGGTGAAGATCGCTTGGTTCCTGCTGCTGGCCGGGCAGGGGTGGTGAGAGATGGGGAATCTCGTCGCTTGCTCCGCCGCACCTACTGCCGTTCAATCATCCGAACTGTATGGAGACGATCGCCTGATGGCGAAAGGCGCGCCTGGAACTAAGCGAGGGGCGCGAGGGGCGGCACCTCGCAGGCTAGATGAGCTCGAGGTTCTTTACGAGAAGGCTAGGTCGTGCCGGAAACGCCGGCCGCCCAACGTCGCTATCAGGTCCCTTGAGGAAGCTGTTGGTGATCCTCTTGTCAGGTCAGACTCACTCTTGGCTGAATCAATATGGGGGGTGACAAAGGCACCTCGGCCGTCCGTGCATCTACGCCGCTTGCGTGATGCCATCTATGGTTCCGAAATTGATGGTGTCGTTTCGATAATCGCTCATTCTAAAAAGAGGTTCGGCCTTACCGACACAATGGCTGCTGCCGAGGCAATCGTGTTACTCGCGCAACGCGGGACTTTTCTAGGCGGAAGCCATCCAAGGGATTTCAGGCGCTCGCTCGAGGTGGCGAGGAAGGCTTGGGGCGCGCGCGAGAAGCGTCTCGAACCCCCCGATGGTTGGACAGGGCGCTTGCTGTTCGTCGTGCCTGTAGCCGGCGGATGGGTTAGGCACCCGGAAAAACCCTACCCTCAACTTGAGGCCGTGGGATCTCTGGTGAAGGACACCTTTTATTGGCGGTCTAGAATCCGCGATGGCGACGTTACGCTAATTTCCCGATCGGAGGAAAAGCTCCCAACTAATGATGCTGATAATACGTCATCAATGACCTGCAACGAGAAATCAACAGCGCCCCGCAGGTGCAGAGATGAGTGAGGTCAGCTTCAAAATGCCAGAAAGCCCCGACACCCTTTTGACGCGTGAACAGGTCGCGCTTGCGCTGACGGCCTGCGGTTTTCAGACCAAGAAGAGCACGCTCGCGACGAAGGCTGTTCGTGGCGGCGGGCCGGTCTATCGTCTTTTCGGGAAGCGCCCTTTGTACCGCTGGGCCGATGCGCTCGAATGGGCTGAAGGCAAGCTGAGCGGGCCGCGCCGCAGCACCAGCGAGTCCATCTGACGCAACAAAGCCGGCCCCTGGAGGAGCCGGCGATGCGTCGCTGATATCGAAGATGGATTGCACCGCTTAGATAGATCAGCGCTGCTCGCTGCGCAAGACCAAAGGCTGGCATCGGAGAATTTCGATGCACGCACCTTCAAGACTCCCGACACCTTACTCCCGCCACACCTACGTCCCGGACTTCGCGGCCAAGCTGGATCGGCTCGCGGATCAGGAACTTGCTTGGGGTCACATCGCCGTGGCGGAGAGGCTCAGCCAGCAGGCAGCCCAGATGCGGGAGACGTCTCAGTGAGCGCGACGATTGGCACCTCTTATGGGCGCCGGTCCCTGGGAATGGTGCCGATGCGCAGCGTTTACGTCACTGCCGATGAACTGGCCGGCCTTGCCTGTCTCGTCACGCGCTGGGCGATTGAGGCGGAAGGTGAGGGACGGTCTGACGCCGCCGATCGGCTCTACTCGCGGGCCGCAGCTTTGCGGGAAGGCAGCCGATGAGTGAAATGACCGTCGGCAAACTGACTGAGGGCATCGACCTATTTGCCGGACCTAAGGTGGCGCAGCAGGCGCCATGGACGCCTATCCCAACAACCCCGTTCAGTTACGCGGCGCTGGACCCAAGCGTGGCTTCCATGGCTAGGAAGGCCGCTGATGATATCCGTCAGTCGCAGAAATCCTTCCTAGCAGATATTGGAAAGGCGCTGTTGGCGGTTAAGGCGGGTATGACGCATGGCATGTTTGGCGCTTGGCTGGATGCCGAGTTTCGGATGGGTGCCCGAACCGCCGAAAACTACATGAACGCCGCAAAGTTCTTGGAGGGCAAATCCGAAACGGTTTCGCTTTTGCCGCCGACTGCCGTCTATGCTTTGGCAGCGAAGGACGCGGACCCCATCGTAGTGGCAGAGGTGCTCGCCGAGGCTGAAGCTGGCGCAGTTCTTTCTGCCAGTGTCGTGCGCGATCGGCTGGCGGGTGCGACCAAGGCACGTCTTGCGGCTGCGGCCGTGAAGAGCGCGGAGGAGGTCAAGCGGGAGAAGGAAAACGAGAAGAAACGCCGGCAGGCGCAGGCGGCACGGGATAAGCAGCGAGAGGCGGAGAGTGCGGCCTTTGATCTCAGGGCCAGGGCGAACGCGCAGAAGGCTGCGAACCATCTAATCACGACCTATCAGCGCGACCGGCTAGCTGAATTTTGCGACCTGATGATCTGCACCAATTGGTACGCAGTTCAGCGCGAAATTCACGCGCTGGGGTCAGCAGAGCTTCGGGAGGATGGGCAATGAACCCTGATACCCGCCGGAAGCTGGTAGGCGTCTTGGGCCTGCTCGCGTCAAACCACGACGGTGAACGCGCGGCTGCTGGATTGTTGGCGACGCGGCTTCTGAAATCGGCGGCTCTGACTTGGGAAGATATCATTCCCGAGCAGCCTGTAGTCCGCGTGACCGAAGGTCCCAAAAGCAAGGATTGGTGGGTCGTCACATTCTGCGCGCGAAACGCCACTTATCTTTCGCCCTGGGAGCAGAATTTTATTCGCAGCCTCGTCGGCCAGGTCTTTTTTAGCCGTAAGCAGGTGAAGGTAGTTGAGGGCATAGCGACGAAACTCCGCGATCTGGGGTGCAAATGAGCGACACCGTCACCGTCCTCCGCTGCGCCCGTTCCAAGCTCCTGTGCAAGCGCATCCGGCCGGGCGAGATCGTCCCCTATGATGAGACCAAGACCTTCGATGCCTGGAGCTATACCGTCGCCGGCCTGGACAATCTGCAGGAGCTTATCGAGAATCTCATCGATGCCCCGCGCTGCGCCATCGTTCGTGGCGCCCTGATCAATGGTCTTGAGGCTAAAGGCATCCGTCGGCTGAAGGACGCCTGCCCCGAGACGGGCGATCAACCTACCATTGCGGACGTCTCCCGCCGGTGGCTCGCCCTCGATCTGGAAGACGTGCCGCTGCCGTCGGAAATCAGCGCGACCGACATCACGGCCTGCGCCAAGATCGCGATCGGGTATCTGCCCGAGGACCTTAGCGGTGCTCGTTGCATCGCCCAGGCGACCGCAGGCCACGGCATCAAGCCCGGCATCCGGTTGCGGCTATGGTTCTGGCTGGACAGGCTGACGACGGGCGCCGAGCTGAAGGTATGGCTCAAAGACAGCCCGGCCGATCCAGCCGTGTTCCGCCCAGCCCAACTTATTTATACGGCAGCGCCGCTGTTCGAGGGCATGCCCGATCCTCTGCCCGCGCGGTTGGCGGTGCTGTCTGGTGCTGAGGAAGTCCGGGTGCCGTCCGCTGAAGCCCTAGCACCGCCGGCCAGGCTGCCGTTCAAGCCGCTGCCGGAGGTTAACAGCCTGGCTGGGTCACGCTACGCCCTGGCTGCCCTTAAGGCCGCTGCCGCCCGTGTCACGACCGCGCCCGTCGCCCAGCGTCATCCGACCTGCATGTATCAGACCCGGAGCCTGGGCCGGCTAGTAGAGGCGGGGCTGCTTGCGCGGTCGGACGTTGAAAGCGTGATGATCGAAGCCTTGGTCCAGTCCGGGAAGCCTCGCACCGAGGGAGAGCGCGTCGTCGCCTGGGCACTGGCGAATCCTTCCAGGGCGCCGTTGCCGGAAGGGGTCGGCTGATGGACGCTCTGTTCGAGACGACTGAGGAAGCCGAGGCTTTCGTCAAACAGGCGAGCGGAGCGGCGGAACCGAAGGACTTCGACGCGGAGATAGCAGCCGTCGTGAAGCGGTTGAACAAGAAATATACCGTCGTCAACGAAGGTGGAAAGGCCGTCATCTTCCAGGGTGGATACGATCCGCTCCTGAAGCGGCGGCGCATCGATCGGCTGACACCGCGCGACATGCAGACGCTCTACATGAATGAGAAGGTCCAGACCGGGTTCGACGATCAGAAGCGTCCCGTCTACAAAACCGTCTCGAACATCTGGCTTAGCCATCCTGAGCGGCGCCAGTTTATCGAGGGCGTCACCTTCGACCCTACCACCACCAAATCCAAACCCGGCATTCTCAATCTATGGGAAGGATTTGCAATCGAGCCCGCGCCCGGCGACTGGTCGCTGATGCGGGCGCACATCAAGAGCATCATCTGCGACAGCGACGATGAGCGCTTTAACTACTTGATGGGCTGGATGGCACGCATGCTGCAGCGTCCGGCCGAACAGGGCGAGGTTGCGGTCGTCATGAAGGGCGGCGAGGGGACAGGCAAGGGCACGCTCGCCAAAGCGCTGCTGAAGATACTGGGCCAGCACGGGTTAGCCATCAGCAACGCTAAGCATCTGATCGGCAACTTCAATGGCCATCTCCGTGACGCGATTATGCTCTTCGCCGATGAAGCCTTCTTCGCTGGCGATCGGGCGCATGTCGGCGTGCTGAAATCGATCATCACCGAGCCCTATTTGACCGTCGAGGCCAAATTCCAGAACGCGATCCAGATGCCAAACTTCCTGCACGTCATGATGGCGTCGAACGAAGAATGGGTAGTTCCGGCATCGCTCGATGCAAGGCGCTTCTTCGTTCTGGAGGTGGTCGACGCCGCCAAGAATGACCACAAGTATTTCGGCGAGATATGGGCGCAGATGGATGCTGGTGGATATGCCGCGATGCTGCAAGACCTGCTGGCCTATGACCTCACGCACTTCAACGTCCGCGCAGTGCCGGCCACGGAAGGCCTGCAGCAGCAGCGCAAGCTCAGCCTGCCCATTCCTGAAAGCTGGTGGAAAGACTGCCTCGAGCGCGGCTATGTCTTCCAGTCCAAACTAGGCCTGGAGAAGGTCTTTGCCGAATGGCATGACGTCATCTCAACCGAACTGATGTTTGCCAGCTACTCGACCTTCGCCGAGAAGCGACACGAGCGACACCCGCTAAGCCGTGAGCACCTCGGTCGGTTCATCCGCCGCATGGGCGGCAAGCCTAGCCGGCCGCGCAATCTGCCTGTCGGCGAGCACATCACCGATGAGGTGGGAAGGTTCGGAGAGGTGTCCCGTTCCGCCAAGCCGATCGGACATCCTAGGCCGCCCGCATATTCCACTGGAAGCCTTAGCGATGCTCGGCTTTGCTTTGAAGAGGCCACTGGGCTGACCATCGAATGGGAAGCGAAGGTCGACGGTGATTAGGACCAGCCGATCTACCATGACATGGTCAGAGTGGTGGTCAGGGCGGCGCGGCGGGAAAAAGCAACGATATCAACGTTCGGTCAGGGTGGGCAGCGTGGTCGTGGTGGTTTTCGACAAATTGCTAAACATCGATTTACCCCCCCCCCCCCACATCGTCCGGCAGAATCTCTTCGTATGGTTCTAATTCTACCATGTCCACCCTGACCACCTTGACCGATGTAGATAAAGACACGGCTTTTGCTGGTCAGGGTGGAAATCGGAACCCTGACCATCTCGCCCACTCACGGCTGATGGTCGACACTCATCCTTCCCTCATCCAAAGGCATTCCGCATTCGCATGACGTTGGATCAGTGCCAGCGTTTCTGGGGGTCCCTGTAAAGGTCGTTTTTGCATACGGGCATTGCGCGAGCCCATTGCATCCCTAGCCACAAGGTTTTTCTGAGGTTTCAATTCCGGACACCAGTAACCGCGCCGTTTTACTGGGGAGTTCTGCGCGACACACGGAGCGACACGGTTTCCTATCCGGCTGCCGCAGGTTTCAATTTAGGTTTCAATTCTAGGTTTCAACTCTCGCCTGATTAGGTCTTGCGACTCATAAACCGTGGAGTGGATAATAATCCCAGTATGGCAGGAAATTTGGTTTCCAATTGCATCGGAAACTGCTACACAAATTCCTACGTTCAGACAGCCGCGCCCGTTCCGGGTGGCGGCTTTTTCTTTGTTCGGAACCTCACATGAAAAACCTTCTGACGGTGGCGGAAGCCGCTGATCGTACGCGCATCTCGAAAACGCTTCTCCGCCAGCAAATCGCCGAGGGAAGAGGCCCCGCTGTCACCGCACTCGGTCGGGGCACGCAACGGGTCCGGGTGCTCATCAGCGAAGATTCTCTGACGGCCTGGGTTGTGGGTCGCACCACTCCTCCGAGGAAGCATCTATGAGCTGGGGCGCGGAAGACGTCGCCCAGGCTCTGCGTGAGGCCGCAGAGGTGTTGGCAGAGCTCCCGGCCACAGGATGCCGTCCTAACGGTTTTGCCCCGGCCTCGGCGGGCTTCTATGCGCCTCCGTCTATTTCCAAGCGGCGACCGCTGAACCCGACGGAGGTGTCCGCAATGGATGGGGTTCTCCGGTGGCCCGACATCCTGCCTTCGGCCAGAGACCGTCAGATCGTCCGTTTGCGCGCCGACGGCCACACCTGGCGCCTCGTCGGGATGAAGACCCGACTTAGCCACGTCGGCGCACGCAAGGTCGCCAACACCGCCTGCACCGCCATCGCCCGGGCCCTGAACCTCGGCAGCCTGGCTGTGCCCGCCGGCGTCCGCGTCCCGGCCATCAAGCCTCTCCCAATTGCCGCTTAAACCGTCCCTATAAGGATCAAACGCATGTCGACCATGAGCCCTACCAGAGCGGAAGCCGGAACCCTGAGGTTCACGTCGCTCTCCCGGAAGCAGCCAAAAGCCGAGCGTGGCGAACGGGATGACGCCCCAGCCGAGGCAGTGTCCTTCCGGCACCTGGCGGGCCTCGCTCCCTTCACCCCGAGTGCTTCGACCCGAGAGGAGATAGAGGACGCCGCCAAGGACCTCGGCATCGATGTTGAGTGGAATAACGAAGACGAGGGCGGTGACGAAGCATCCGACAAGACTGCGCGGGCTCGTTCCGGCGTGAATCGCATGGTCGCCTCGATGCGCAAGGCCCGTGGCCTGGGTCCCGAAGGTAGCCGCCCTGCGCTGTCCCCCGTGGATCAGATGGTCGCGGCAATGCGCAAATCGCGCGGCCTCAAGTAACCGCCAAAACAAGGAGCGGACCCATGGGAATTTTGAGCAAGGCACGCCCAGCCGAACTGGCCCCGACAGTTTCTGTCCGGCATGCACCCGAAATGCATCCTGAGTTGATCGCTGCTATGGCCGCTGTGTCCGCCGATTTGGATGCCAGAAAGGCAATCGATCAGGCGATCGAGCGTAACGTGGGCGAACTTGGTCAGGCGGAGGAACAGAGCCGCGCCGCCGATATGGCCCTTGCCGCTCTGGAGGTCGATTTGGCCGTGGAGACCGACATATCGAAGGTGGCGGCCCTGGAGGCCAAGGCAAACGCCGCGCGTGCTGCCCAGCTTGACGCGACGATCAAGGTCCAGCGCGTCGCCCGGATGCGCCAGGCCTTCGGGGTCAAGGCCCGGGAAACCGATGAACGGCTTAAACACGATCGCGCCGCGCTTACCCGAGAGGTGCAGGGTCAGGCGCAGGTCGTCTTCAGCGAATTGTCTTTCGGGCTGAGGGAGGCGGCCGAGCCGCTGGTGGCACACCTTCGTAAAGTTCATGCTGCAGCAACCGCATTCGGCTTGCACGCCGCCCTGGTTCAGCTTTTGGATTCTTTCGCCGTGCCTTCGCTCATCGCGAATGAGCCACCCATCATCGCTGGGTATTTTGTGAGAGGCCCGTCGGCTGAAAGAGTCGACCTCAGCTCGGCGTGGCGAGATGACCCCGAAGCCTGCGCGATTGTCGAGACTATGCAAGCCTATGCGGAACTCCGGCAACGCCTGGCGCAGCATCAGGATTATCGGGAGCCGCCACCGGCACGCCCGTACACGCCAAGGAACCCGCCAAGCTGGGTCGGGCAAATTGGCGGCGCAGGGTGATGCCCGTCAGCATCGACATGAAGCAAAAACTTACGCCTCCCCTGCTGAACACCGACGCGTAAAGGACAACCACCATGGCCGCTCCCGCAATTGGCGTCCTCATTACCGGGAAGAGTGACCTCGACAAGGTCTTTGCAAGGACTGGCAAGCAGATAGACTCGTTCCGGGCGCAATCGCAGCGGTCGCGCCAAGCTCTGGACAAGATGACCGACACGCGCGGGATCGCGGGACTGACCAAGGGCTTCCAGGGCGCCAGCCTAGCGAGCTTTGACTTCCTTAAGAACATCTCCCGCTCTGTCGATGCCATGGGCGTGCTCACCGGCGCTGGGTCGATCGCCGGAATCGTAGGTTTGTCGGATAAGTTCGCGACCTTCGGTCAGGCCCAGCTCAACGCGTCACGCGGCATCAATATGAACGTCAAGACTCTTTCCATCTGGCAGAATGCTGCCATTGCGGCAGGCTCATCCGCCGACTCTGCCACATCGAGCATCTCCGGCATGGAGAAAGCCGTCACGGAAATGACGAAGATGGGCGCACCGGGAATGGGGTACGCCAACCAGTTTCTCGGTGCGGGCTGGGCAACCCGATATAAAACGGACACCGACAAGTTTCTCGCCATCTCGAAAGCTGTCTCTGGCTTGCAGGGCGACGCTAAAGCCAAGGCTATGTCCGAGTTGGAGGGCGCGTTTCAGATCTCTCCCGACTTCATGCAGGACGTCTTGGCGCGTGGTCCGGCCTATGTGCAGAAGGAACTCGACACCGCATCCAAGCATTCAATGAATGACGGCCAGGCGAACAAGCTTGATGGGCTCGCCACAAGCTTCAGCCATCTGGGGTCGTCGGTTAAAGAAGCGGGTGTGGCCGCCGCGACGTATCTCTCGCCCGTGCTGACGCCAGCGCTCAATGGCCTGTCCGATTGGATCGACAACCATCAGAAGGCTTTCGGCGAATTCGAGCTTGGTATCGGTAGCCTAGTTGGGTCACTTACAAGCCTGAAGCTCCTTAAGATGGTGCTGCCAAAAGGGCCGCCGGTCTCCGCGCCAGCCGCTGCGGAAGACGGTGCCGCCGCGGGAAGTTCCGCAGGTCTCTGGTCCAAGCTGCTGCCCGTCGGTCTAGGCGCCACTGATCTCGCCTTCGGCGCGCTGACGGGTGCAGCTATCGCCCTCTGGCCTGAGACGCCGGCCAATGACAGTCTCCATCTCTCCCGCGGCCAGATGAAGCGCATGGCGCCCAACGCGGCTACCCTAGTCGCTACGATGAGAGCGCAAGGCGCCCCGGCCTCCTTCGTCGCGGCGGCGCTGGGCAACGCGGCTTGGGAGAGCACCGGCATCAATCCGTCAAAGCCGCAGGACGGCGGCGGGCCTGGTTATGGGATATTCCAATGGGAGCCCGCCCGGCAGGCATTGTTCAAGCAAGCTGAAGGCGTCGACATCCATCAGTCTTCGATGGGTCAGCAAACTGATTTCTTCATGCGTGAAATCAAGAACCGGTATCCGAAAGACTACCTGTCGTTGATGAGCGGCAAACTCGATACCGCCTCTGCTACGCGGCTTCTGATGCACGACTACCTCGCGCCCGCCGACAAAGACGATCCGAACGGGAGCGTTGTGCCCCGCATGTCCTATGCGGAACAATTCGCGGCCGAACTGGGGGGAGCTTCCAGCGGTTCCCTCTACTCCGGCCCGCACAGCAGAGGCCATATGAGCGCCGACGCGGCGCAGGAAGATGGCGGTCTGTCCACCACGGCCGGCGCGCAGGCGGCCGCAGCGCAGCTGCGTGCTGGAGGTGATGACGGCGATAGCGGCGATAGCGGCGTGCACACGGTCAACCTGAACATCTCCGGCCTACCGGCTGGCGCCAAGGCTACCGCAAGGTCATCAGGTGCTGGCCGATCAATGCTCAAGACGGTGACAGCTATGCCGGGCAGCGGCGGCCACTGATCGCCGACTGTAAGCAAATTCGGCCGATTGGTTTGGAATCCCGCCCGGCCGGATAGCCCGCATCCTTCTGTCAGGGCGTGCGGGGCCGGATCGTCACCTCCGTCGCGGCTGCGGTAATCCAATCTCTCCAGTTTTGACGGCTAGGCGGCCATCAATTCCCGGACCCTGCGGTCGAACACCTTAGCGGGGTCTTTGACCGCAGCGTTAGGCCTCATCCGATAGGCGAAGAGGTAATCAACACCTACACCGGGCGGGCGGCCGTTGAACTCCAAGGTCATGTCGACCCCGGCAATATCAACGTTTGCCTTCAAAGGAAACTCCCGGAAGAAGCTCTCCTGGGGGCTGAGCACGCGGATATCCAAGGGGCTAATCGCCGGGGGGAGCGTCAGCTTCTGGTAGACCTGCGTCAGGCGCTGATACACCCAAGCCGGGCCATGGCTATCGACGGCTGGACTGACCAAGAAATAGAACCACAGGTTAGGCGCGCGGCTGTAGATCCAGCCTGCGCCGACCGCACCGAAACCGAGGTCATCCGTCATCTTGAGCAGAGCCGCCCCGCTCTCTTTGCGGACGGAGCTAAGCTCTATGGCTTGATCAACCATTTGATCAGCTCCGATTTCACAGCGGCATCCACCATATCCCGCGCGACCCGGATTGGGAACTGGCGTGGACTATAGCGGGCATTATTGTCCCAATCCTTTGCAACAAGCCAGGCCATCCCCAAAGCGGTCCCTCGGGCGATCTCCTCCTGGAGGAGACCTTCAATCTGGGCAGCCCTAGCCAACACCGCAAGGTCATGGACATAGAGGTCGCGGCGCTCTCCAGGGCTCGGCCATCGGTTCAGCCGCTGCGTCCGCATAATCCGGCATTTCAGGGCGAGCTCAATAGAGAACCCGGCATGCTGGTAGGCTTGACCCCATAGCCGCGCTCCGGCCATCAGCTTGGCGGCCTTAACCTCAAGGCGGGCTGTCTCTGCCCACCCGTCCGGCGTCATTTGCTCAATAGGGGTTTCCACGGCCACTTCTCACCCGATGACACGCTACTGCGTGAAGTCCTGCCGATTGCATCTCGGGTTACTGGAGAGGCGGCTGACGGCAGCTTATGATGAGGCCGATCGCACATCAAGGCGTCCTGTATATGCCCGGCAGAACACCGTAAAACGCCGCCAAGATGTGGCAACGAGAAACTATGGATATGTGTTGCTCAACTCTCAGAATGTGATCCGCAACCCGCTATAATGTGATTCTAAATTGTGGGGTAACGGGGGAGAAGGCCGTTGGGCCCGGATCACGGCCTACGCTTCGGTAACTGGGCTAGTAGCCACTTTCGCCAACGTCTAATTGGAAATGGGTTGATCCATGCGTTGAGAAGTGGAGCGCACTCTAGCTCGATCTTCTCCATGGTTTTGGCTACCTTCATGTGGAATTCGTCCCGCTCGCTGAATGACGCCATTAGCATTCGATCGAGGGGCACTTGGCTGTCGCGGGCGCAGACTGTTGCGGAGGCTATGATGTCAGAACGAGCATGGAAGAGTTCGTTAGCTGCCCGGCCGGTAGCTTCACTTATAAGATATTTTGCAATTGTAGCTGCTTGTTTCAATGCGTTAAAATATTCCTTACCTCTATCGATCCTGTGCAGAACGACGAGCGCATACTTTTGGTTTCCTTGAAGCTCATCAGTGCGACCATGCCATTCCAGAGCGTCTTGGGTTTCGGAGCTGGAAGCAAAAGGCGCCCGTATACTCATTAAAACATCTGCGACGGTCTGAGCGGCAACAAGCACTTGTTCCGCAACCTCAAATTTGCGTTTTCCCACGACCTGGAGTCGCCACAACCAGACCGCGATGAAAACGGTCACGATGAGGCTGAGCGTTTGAATGATCCACATAAACAGGTTTAGACCATTCTTTTTGGTTTTGCGCACCGTGCGCAGAACCCCATGTGGGGAAATTCCCCGCAGGCGATGCGTTTTCAAAACCGATCGTTGGTCACGTTTGCGCCTGCGAGGCGCAAACTAAGCGTCGCCTCAGATTTGAGGAAGGGATACCTGTCTGACGGGTAGCCTCGGTGGAAAAAAACCCGCCGGGCTAGGGCGCGGTGCCAAGACCGTCGGCTGAGCGAAGCGGCGCAACCAGAAATTACGCGTCTAGTTCCCGGCAGGCGGTGGCTTGACGGCCCCCAACTTTGGATCGCCGATCTTGATCTGTGAAATGTCGCTCGATGCTTTGAAACCAACAAGATCGACCTCCGCTAGAACCGCCTGAAGACGTTCAAGAGACTTGGACATGCGCCGCTCCTTTTGTTGCGGTGACAAGCTGCCGCAACCATGGGCGAGAGTCCAATGGAAACCCCGCAGGTGTTGAGCCGACTGTTGTGGCGCGCTACGGCGAGGCTATGGACCGGCACAGCAGCGAGGGCGGACATTGACCAGCCGCCGGAACGCGACCTCTACGGGCGCTTCGGGCGCCCTTTCTCAGGGCAGCGGTTACCGATCGTCGATTGCATGCGTTGCTAAAGCTGCTCGAAAAACGCTTACTGCGATGTTTGGCGAAGGACCCACTGGTAAAAGCATGGCACACCCAAAGCGTCACCATTATGTGCCAGAGTTCATCTTAAAGGGCTTCGCGGACCAGCGAGGATATCTCCGTTGGGCCCGTCGACTAGAAGGCGGCCATCCAAAATTCGGCCAGTCCCCTCCACGGGATATGTTTGTGGAGTCGCATCTATACAGCTCTGAATCGGATGACGGTGTCAGAGACGCATCCATGGAATTATCCCTTGCGGAACTGGAGACGGAAGCCTCTGTTGTCGTCAGCAATATGATCGTTGCAACTCGATCGGGTCGCTGCCCAACACTGACGGCACGCGAGCGGGATGTCTGGTATAGATTCCTGTTGACCCAATGGTTGCGGGTTCCAGAATCTCAGGAAGCAGCGATCAGCGAGGCTGAAGCATACTTGATGCTAGATAACATGCTATCAGAACTTCGCGGCATTTTCCCCGATTCTAACCGAAAACTTGATGCGCTATCAACTCCTGAAGCCAAAAGCAGAATGATTCGAAATGTGAGGATCGACGCGCTAGGGCGTCCCCGCCAACATCTGGTCGCGATGCTGGAACACCGAGGGATCGCGATATTGCACATCGAAAAAAGGAACAAACAATTTATCATTGGCAGCCGTCCAGTCGTTAAGCTCACTCTGCCTGGACGTACCAACCTGAACGATTCCTCCGTCGAAATGTGGTTTCCGATCGCTTCAGACATCGCCGTCGGTGTTGGTCAGGGTGGCGGCCGCGTATCTCTTCATCCCGTCTCTAGAGATTCTTTTATTCGGCATCTAAACATGAGCATAGCGCGTCAAATCAGCATCATCGCCGCTTCTTCAGAGAAATTGGTTAGGTCCATCGCAACCCCAAGGTAGAGACGAGCCTTGTGCTGATGACGCCTACGAGCCCGCCGTCGCCGAGGTGAAGGAGACCGGCCGCTTCGTTATCGTCGAGACGACGGAGGAGTGGGTCATCGAGTGGGAGGAGGTGGCAGGGAGCTTCGAGACGTGGTGTCGGTGACCCTCATGCCGCCCGAGGCCTTCACGCCCGAGCCCACGCTGCTCCAGCCATATTTCTGGCACATCGGCCAGTCGATGGGCGTGCCGGGAAGAGTGCAGTCAGGGAGGGGTGGAGTCCTCGAGTTGGCCAACCCTTCTTTCGCATGCCTAGGTGATGCTCCTACCAAGGTTGATGCTGGAAGATCATGCAGACGAGGCAGCAACTGGTGTTGGAGGATGGGATGAGCATCCTGATAGATACTTGATATGTCATGTTGAGCCTATCAATCGGGAGAAAGAATCATGTTGATAGAGCACTGATTAACGTGCTTCATTTGTAAGATAGGAGCCGGCACAAAGCGGCCAGAATTGAGGAGAACGAGGATGTGGAAACCCAAATTGCTCGGTGTGATTGCAATTTTCGCGTGTGTAGTAAGTGAGGCCTCACTCGCCATGGCGTGTCCCGCGGGACAGTATTCGAGTTTCGGCATGTGTTTGCCAGAGATCGGCGGAGCAGTTGGGCAGGGCGCGAACCATATCCAACATGAGTTGCAGGGACAAATAGGAGGCAACGCGCTCGCGGTTTGGCTTCAGCAATCCCGAGACAACTCATTGTCCGGATCGCAACCGATGCCGCCGCAAATTAGGCAAGCACTGACGGGTTATATTCTTCCTGAAGTAATGGATCGAGCGCGCTTCAAGGTCGGAGATATGGGTGCAATTAATGCTGCTGCAGTAATCCAATACCTAAATCATGACGTGACTGCGGTGACACTGGTCGATCTTATCGTTTTTAGAAATCCAAACGACGCATATGGAAATCCTGCCCTGTGGGCGCATGAGTTAACCCACGTGAAGCAATTCATGGACTGGGGTGTAGAAAACTTTGGAATAAGATACGCGCGAAATCCAGACGATGTGGAAAATCCAGCATACGCTGTCCAAAATGGTTATGCGCAATGGAGAATCGTTCAAAATCAACAAGGGCCTTATTCGTCCTTCCCCATACAAAATGCAGGCACTGCTGCCTTTGCATGTGTAACCGTCTATGGGGTGTGCAGGATGCAGCAGCCTACTATTCGCGGAACGCAATGTGGTTGCATCGTGCAGAACGGGGTAATACCTGGGATAGCTCAATAGATAGTCAAATCGGATTAGGAAACATTGTTCACCTATCCTAAAGACGGATGAAAGATATCGTCCAGGCCTAAAATGCGGCGTCGAGAACTCGACGCCGGCCGCCTCGAGCGCCGTGTTACTTGGGGTCACTTAGCGTGGACGGTGAGGCAGCCCTTATCCCGCAGCCACTGCCAGAACCTACTCCACAAGAACGGGAGGACGGATCGGAGAAAGCGAGGCGAGACACATGCCGCTACCTAATTGCTACCTAGGCTACTCAGTGGTAGCCCAAATAAAAGGATAACCCATTGATTTCGTTGGCGGACCCGACGCGATTCGAACGCGTGACCTTTGCCTTCGGAGGGCAACGCTCTATCCAGCTGAGCTACGGGTCCATGGCCTGACAAGCGGGCCGAAGGAAGCTGCCCTCCTTAGCCCGTAAGCACGCCATCTGCAAAGGGGGTCAGTCCGCCGGCTGGTGCGCAATCCAGGCCGCAGCCCGGGCCTCGGCGCCCGACGGCAAAGGCGCCCCGGGATCGCGCAGCCAATGCGCGATATCCGCCGTCACCACGGCGCCCTCATGGTCCCGCAGCAGCAAGTGATAGCCGTGGGGGTAAAACGCGTAGGTCTGGCGGGGATAGCCATTCGCCATCTCCGACCGCCAGGCGGCGGCCATGGCGCGTTTCGGCACCAGCTCATCATGCCCGCCATACAGGAACAGCACCGGCTCGCGAATATGGCCCGCCGCTGCCAGGGCGGCATCCATCAAATCCACCAGCCCCTTCACGGCCGACACCCGCGTCTCCCGCAAGGTCAGAGGATCATCGGACAGGCGCCGCAAGGCGGCCGCGTCATCCGTGGGCACCACGCGCACGCCCCGACCCGTGAGCGTCATGTTCGGCACCGTGGCATCGGCGATCCACAGCGAGGAGCGGAGCAGAAGGTTCATCTCGCGCCGGCCCCAGACGGCAGGTGAACTGAGTACATAGCCATCGACAGGCGAGGCGAGGGGGCTCGCCGCCAAGGCCATCAAGACCGCGCCGCCCATGCTCTCGCCTGCGAGAAACACGCGCGCGGTGGGAAAGCGGTTCCGCACCGCGAGTGCGGCGGCGCGGGCGTCCGACAGCATCGTCGCAGTGCCGGGCCAGCGGCCACGCCCGGTCGCAGCGCCGAAGCCGCGCTCATCCGGCGCAATCACGGCGATGCCCTGGGCGGCGAGCAAGGGCCCCGGCCTCTCCCAGGCGTCGCGGCTGTCGTCGATCCCATGCAGGGCGAGCACCACGATCGCGGGCGGACCGCCGGCGGGCAGCCATTCCCGATACGGCAGTCGCGCGCCATCCGCCATGACGAAGACGCCATCGGTCACGGTCGGCGGCACAGGGTGGGTAACATGAACCCTCGGCGGGGCCGCGCAGCCGCAGAGCAGCAGGGCGAGTGCCAGGGCGCCGGCAAGGGGGATGGTTGTGCGCACGTCCCATGGCTATCATCGGGGGATCGGCGGCCATAGAGGGAAATATGACTCAAACTGTCAGCAAGCCGATCGAAGTCGTGCGGGTCAATGAGCGCGTCGTGACCTGCGAAGGCAGCGGCGGCCGGCTCGGCCATCCGAAGGTGTTCCTGCATATGCAGGGCACGCTGGGCGAGCCCGCGACCGAGGTGACGTGCCCCTATTGCTCCCGCCTCTTTGTGCTGAACGAGGATGCTGTGGATGAGGGCCATTGACGGAGACGCTTGAAGCGCCGGCGCCCGAGGCCGGCGCCAGCGCCGCCGAGCTGCTGCACCTGATCCTGATCGACGGGTCGGGCTTCATCTTTCGCGCCTACCATGCCATTCCGCCGATGAACCGGCCGGACGGCACGCAGGTGAATGCCGTCTACGGCTTCACCAATATGCTGTCGCGCCTGCTGAAGGACCATGTCGGCACCCATTTCGCCGTCATTTTCGATGCCGGGCGCACCACCTTCCGCAACCGCCTCTATCCCGAATACAAGGCGCATCGGCCGCCACCGCCGGATGACCTCATTCCCCAATTCGCCCTGGTGCGGGACGCGACGGCCGCCTTCGGCGTGCCCGCGATCGAGCTTGCGGATTGGGAAGCGGACGACCTCATCGCGTCCTATGCCGTCGCCGTGCGCGGCATGGGCGGGCGCTGCACCATCGTCTCGTCGGACAAGGACCTCATGCAGCTCATCGGCGGTGGGGTCGAGATGCTCGATCCCATCAAGCAGAAGCCGATCGGCGCTGCCGAAGTGATGGAGAAGTTCGGTGTCGCGCCCGAGCAGGTGATCGACGTGCAAGCGCTGATCGGCGATTCGGTCGATAACGTGCCCGGCGTGCCCGGCATCGGGCCCAAGACGGCGGCCCTGCTGATGGCCGAATACGGATCGCTGGAAGCCATTCTCGCCGCCGCGCGGAACGAGATGAAACCCTCCAAACGGCGGGACATGCTGGTCGAGCATGCCGAGGCCGCCCGGCTGTCGCGAAAGCTGGTGATCCTGTGCGACAGCGTGCCGCTGCCCCAGCCGATCGCGGAGCTGGTTGCCCGCGACGTCGATCAATCCAAGCTACAGCCCTGGCTTGCCGAGCAGGGATTCCGGTCCATCGCCACGCGCCTTGGCTTGGAAGCCGGCCGCACGCCGCCGCCACGCGCCACGGCCGAACCGTCCGGCACGCCGCCTGCGCCGGCTCCCGCCGCGATGGGCAGCACGCCCGATGCGCAAGGTTACGGCGGCTACGAGACCATCACCACGCTGGAGGCACTGCGCGCCTGGGTCGGCGAAGCGACGGCAGCCGGTGTGGCGGCCTTCGGCGTCGAGACCGATGGCGTCGATGCCATCCGCGCGGCGCTTGTCGGCATCTGCATGGCCGTCGCCCCCGGCCGCGCGGCTTACGTGCCGCTGCGCCACGACCTGCTGGTCGGGCCGCAGATCGACCCTGAGGAGGCGATGGGCGTGCTGGCGCCGCTATTCGCCGATCGCTCGGTGCTGAAAATCTTCCACAACGCGAAGTTCGACCTCGCGGTGCTGGAGCGGGCTGGGGCGCCGGCCGATACCGGCCCGATCGATGACACCATGTTGATTTCCTATGCCATGGATGCCGGACGCCACGGCCATTCGGTGGCCGAACTCGCCGAACTCCATCTTGGGCATACCCCGATGGGCTTGGAATATGCGACGGGCACCGGCCGCGCCCGCGTCACATTCGCCTCTGTGCCGCTCGACCGTGCCACCGCCTATGGCGGGGAGGATGTCGATCTCACTCTGCGGCTTTGGCACGCCCTGCGGCCGAAGCTACGAGAGACGAAGTCCCTCGCGCTCTACGAGCAGATGGAGCGACGGTTGGTGCCCATCCTGCTGCGCATGGAGCAGGCCGGCGTGCGTGTCGATGCCGATGAGTTGCGGCGCCTCTCCGCCGATTTCGGGGAGCGGATGGCGGCCGGTGAGATAGAGATCCACAGGCTCGCGGGCCGCAGCTTCAATCTCGGCAGCCCCAAGCAATTGGGGGAGGTGCTGTTCGACGAAATGGGCCTCGGCGGCGGCAAGCGCAGCAAGACTGGCGCCTGGGGCACCGATGCGGCGGTGCTGCAGGACCTCGCCGATCAGGGCCACGAATTGCCCGAGCGGATCATGCAATGGCGCCAGCTCTCGAAGCTGAAATCGACCTATACCGATGCGCTGTTCGAGGAAATCGACCCGGTCACCAAACGCGTCCATACCCGCTTCGCCATGGCCGCGACCAGTACCGGCCGCTTGTCATCAACCGATCCCAATCTGCAGAACATCCCGATCCGTACCGAGGAAGGCGGGCGCATCCGCCGCGCCTTCGTGGCCGAGCCCGGCCATGTGCTGATCAGTGCGGATTATTCCCAGATCGAGCTGCGCCTGCTCGCCCATGTCGCTGACCTTCCCGTGCTCCGCGACAGCTTCTCCAACGGGGAGGACATCCACGCGCGCACGGCGTCCGAGGTGTTCGGGGTGCCCATGGAAGGTATGGACCCGCTGACCCGCAGGCGGGCCAAGGCGATCAACTTCGGCATCATCTACGGCATCAGCGCCTTCGGCCTGGCGCGTCAGCTGCAAATCGATGCCGGCCAGGCCAAGCGCTATATCGCCGCCTATTTCGAGCGTTACCCCGGCATCCTGGGTTATATGGAGCGCACCAAGGTCGAGGCGCGGGCAGCCGGTTTCGTGCTCACGCCCTTCGGCCGGCGCTGCTGGATCCCCGGCATTGCCGACAAGAACGGCGCCCGCCGCAGCTATGCGGAGCGGCAGGCGATCAATGCCCCGCTTCAGGGGGGGGCGGCCGACATCATCAAGCGCGCCATGGTCAAGCTGCCGGCGGCGCTGACGGCGGCGGGCTTGAGTGGCCGCATGCTGCTCCAGGTGCATGACGAACTGCTGTTCGAAGTGCCTGAGGCGGAGGCGACGGACACGGCCGACCTCATGCGCCGGGTCATGCAGGACGCCGCCGTCCTGAGCGTCCCGCTGGTCGTGGAAACCGGCATCGGTGAAAGCTGGGCGGCGGCTCACTGAGGAGCGACGCGTCGCGACGTTGTGATCGCGGTCGGGCGGGCAGTCTTCCAACCCTCCTGTAACAGGCACTCCCCGTCCCAAAGGTGCTAGGCCGCGCAGTTTATTCTTAAGTCAAAACAAACCGGTAGGGGCGATTTCAAAAACCTGTGAAGTCCCGCATCTGCACCTATGAAGGCTTCGTTATCGTCGTAATTATGGCCAATCATTAACCCATTAGGGCAGGGGGTTTATCATGGCGTTGTGCAAATGCCTCTGGTGCGAGATGCCCGTTCGGTCGAACGTGGCGCAGTGCCCTGAGTGTGGATTGCAAAATCCGGTCGGCGCTGTCGCGTCCGCCAAGCCGCGTCGCGCGACAAGGCTGGCCCTAGCCCTTCTCGGCGTGCCGCTGATGCTGTCGGCGGCCTTCGCCGCGAACGTCAAGCCGGCGGACCTCCCCGTGGTCGCGAGCCTGATCGCGCCGGCAAAGCCCGTCCAAGTCGCCTTTCAGGATCCGATCCAGGAGTCGGCATGGGTGTCGGGCCAGACGGCCGTTCGAAGCCTTCTCCAAGATCCCAGCTATGGCGGCTTCGGTCACAGCTTCCTCAGCGTTAGTGACGGGCGGGTCGTGACGGTGTGCGGTGACATTCAGACGACATCTGGCAGCGACAGTGCGAGCGGCGCGGAGCGGTATATCTCCGTCTTCGGGCAGCCTGCGGCGACGGTGCGCGAGACGCGCGACGTGGCCTTCGGCGTGCTGTGGAACCGGCTCTGCCAAACCCCTGTCCGCGCGAGCTGAGCCCCTTGGGGTGCGAGCCAAGATCTCGCACCCCGGGTTGCGTATGACCACAGATGTCGATAAACGACCCTCGGCATGCCGACATAGCTCAGGGGTAGAGCAACTGATTCGTAATCAGTAGGTCGTAGGTTCAATTCCCACTGTCGGCACCATTTTCTCTCCTTCATGACAACTCCTTCGGGTCCTGTGGTGTCGCATCGTTTTCGTGTCGGTCTCCTTGCGGGTGCCTTTTCTTGCCTGATGCTCAGCGCCGCCCAGGCTGGTCATCCGCGCGTCGAGGACTGGCAAGGCCAGTACACCTGTGGTCAGGGCCTGACAGGCCTGACCTTGGCGATGACAACGGACCTCTCTGGGCAGGTCCAGGCGCTCTTCCACTTCTACGGCATTCCGCAGAACCCGACCGTGCCGGATGGCTGTTTCATGATGTCCGGCAGCGTCCAGGCACGCCATCTCGTGCTCCTGCCGGGTGAGTGGCGAAAGCACCCTGCGAACTACGTCTCGGTCGGGCTGACCGGAGACTTTGGCGCGGACGAACGTCTCGCCGGCACGATCACCGGCCCCGGCTGCACCGTTTTCATGCTGAGCCGGGTTGCGCAGGCGCCCGTGCTGGACGATTGCGGCTCCGCCATTTCATAGAGGTCACGCCTCGCGCGCGCCTGGTTTTGCGCTATCCTTACCGGCGGCAGCCGTGAAGGAATGGACATGGGATACGCGCAGGACGGCGTCTGGCACACCGGCTGGTACGACACCAAGGCGTCCGGCGGTCGTTTCATGCGAACGGAGGCGCAGTTTCGCAACTGGATCACGCCGGACGGCGCACCAGGGCCGAGCGGCATAGGTGGCTTCGCGCCCGAACCCGGTCGCTACCACCTCTACGTGTCGCTTGCCTGCCCTTGGGCGCATCGGACGCTGATTATCCGTGCTCTGAAGGGGCTGGAAGCGCTTATCCCGGTTTCGGTGGTGAACTGGATCATGCTGGAGCGTGGCTGGACCTTCGATCCCGCGCCCGGTGTCGTGCCCGATCCTCTCGGGGCGGAGACGATGTTCGATATCTATAAGCGCGCCGAAGCTGGGTATTCTGGCCGGGTGACGGTGCCCGTGTTGTGGGACCGCGCCGGCGGCACCATCGTCAATAACGAGAGCGCCGAGATCATCCGCATCTTCAACAAGGCCTTCGACGGCGCCGGCGCGCGTGCCGGCGATTATTATCCGGCGGCACTGCGGCCTGAGATCGACACGCTCAACGCGCGGATCTACGACACCGTCAATAACGGCGTCTACAAAGCCGGATTTGCGACCACGCAAGCGGCCTATGAGGAAGCGGTCAGGCCGCTGTTCGAGACGCTGGATTGGCTGGAGGCGCGTCTCGCCACACGGGACTTTTTGTGTGGTAGCCGCGTGACCGAGGCCGATTGGCGCTTGTTCACCACGCTGCTGCGCTTCGACCCCGTCTATGTCGGGCACTTCAAGTGCAACCTGCGTCGGCTGATCGACTATCCCAATCTGTGGGACTACACGCGCGCCCTATTCCAGGCGCCGGGCGTGGCCGAGACTGTGAACTTCCAGCACATCAAGGGCCATTATTATCAGAGCCATCCGACCATCAACCCGACCGGGGTCGTTCCGGTAGGTCCTGTGCTGGACTTCGCGGCACCCAGCCGTCGCGTGGTTCCCCTCGGCTGAATCTCGGTCCGCTCCTTATTGCGTCTTCATGTCATCTTAATGGGGTGCGTCTAACATTGGCTGTAATAGGCGCCGCCCTCGTCGAGGCGGATAAGGTCGGGAAGGTCTTCGGATGAGCGAAACAACTCTGTCTCTTGATGCGATCGGGCGCCAGACCGGTACCGACAAGGCGTCATCCGGTCACAACTACCTGGCTTTCTATGAAAGGTTCTTCGGCGCGCTGCGACTGGAGCCGATCAAAATCCTGGAAGTCGGTGTTTTGCAAGGCGCATCGCTAAAAGTATGGGAGCGCTATTTCCCTAACGCGACCATTATCGGGGCTGACATTGAACCAAGCACCGCGCGCTTCAAAAACGCGCGGATCAAAATGAAGATCCTAGATCAGTCGAACATTCAGAACCTGGTCGATCTCGGCGTCGAACATGGCCCCTTCGACATCATCATTGAAGATGGCTCGCATCTTTGGGAGCATCAGATCACGACGCTGAAGACCCTGTTCCCGTTTCTGAAGAACCACGGCTATTATGTGGTGGAGGATTTGCAGACCAATTACGGCCCCATGGCGGCTGACTATCAGGGACATGCAACGATCAGCTGCATGGAATACCTCAAGCAGCTCGTTGATCTTCGCGTGTCTCATGGCCAGACCGATATTGCGAAGGTGGAAGATCCTTTCCTGCGCACTTATGGCAGGTCCGTGGGATTCATGGTCTTCACGCAGCACGCCTGTCTTCTTGAAAAGAGCCTAGATCCGCCCGCCAAGCCGCCGACCTTCGCGAGCTTGCCGCTGGTTGCCACGGAAGGCGGCTTGCCGCCGACACCTTATAGATTGATGGCGCATGTCGGGCATTTCGGGGATTACACAGACAACGGTTCCGGCTCGATCAGCGTGGATGATTCAGGCCGGAGCTTCGTCCAGGGATTCATGATCTCCGGTCCCGCCGCTCTGGAAAACCTCGTCCGCTATCGTGCACGGCTGGCTTACGGGACCTGGACCGCATGGGCTCACGCAAACATCTTCGTCGGTACACGTGCCGTGCAAACGGATCTCACGGGCCTCTCCGTCGAGCTGGTCGGCGATCTTCGTGCCAAATACGATCTCATCGTAGCGGCAGCCTTCTCCGGCTCGAACGACATCGTGGTTGCCGGCAGCGGTGAGGATTGCGTTTCCACACCGCAATCCTTTCTGCGAGGGATCCAACTCATGTTCAGGCCGCGCAGTACCACGCCGGGCGCTTCTTTGCCGGCCGATCCGCAATCGTCGCGATCGTTGAGCGTGGCGGGCCTCAAGGATCTGGCGCGCTAGCCAGCGTCTAAGGCGTGCCAACCAAAGCAGCGGAATAGGCCGGTGGGGTCGTCAGCAGAAACTGAGCTGCCTGCATATCGAGTGACGACCCCAGTGCCGCCGGACAGGCATCGCGAATTTCGAGCACCTTGTTGAGCGCAATCCCCGGTCGCGCGGACCGTGATTGCCGGATTGCGTCGCCCATCGGCTGCTGCCCATCGGCCAGGGATTGCAGCGCGGTCTCCACGCTGTCCGTGCTGCCGCTCGTGCAGATCTGCGGCATCACGCCCAACCCCTGCAGCGGCCAGCCCAGGGGCGCCAATAGACGCGCCCAAGTAACGAGTAAGTCTCCGCCATCGGGGAGGGAGGTCGCGCTTTGGACCAGACCTTTGCCCAAGGTTGCGCTGCCAACTACGACGCCGCGATTGTTGTCTGCCAGCGCCGCCGCCAAGACTTCGGCCGCGCTCGCCGTGCGTCCATCCACCAGCACCACCAAGGGCAGGCCGCCGGCAAGATCGCCGTTTGAGGCGCGCCAGAGTTGGTCGGCCGCCGGATTGCGGCCCATCGTGCTCGCGATCGTGCCGCGATCGATCAGGCTGTCCGCGACCGAGACTGCTTGATCGAGCAATCCGCCCCGATTGCCGCGTAGATCCACCACAAGGCCGCGTGGGGCAGGTGGCTTACCCAGCTCATCCATCACGGTTTGCCGGAAATGCGCGGCGGTCGTCTGTTGAAAGGCGGAGATCTGGATGACCAGCATGGGGCCTTGGCGGGCCGCAAACACGGTTTCCGGAACGATGGCGGTTCTGATGACCGAGATCGTCTGCGCGCGTCGATGGTGAGACAGAACTTCCAACGTCATGACGGTGCCGGCCGCGCCGTCGAGCGCCATGCCGAGATCATCGGCGGTTTCGCCACGGGTCGATTGGCCGTCGATGGCAAGGATCTGGTCGGCCACAGCAAGCCCCGCAGCAGCGGCGGGGCCGTTCGGGTCGATCGTTGCGATCATTGTGCCGTGCCTGCGCACAACGAGCGTGAAACCGACGCTCGCGGGTTGTTCGTTATCGGCACGCGTGCCGGGCGGAATGTAGCGGGAATAGGGGTCGAAGTGGTTGAACAACTCGTCGAAGAAACTCGTCACCACGCCGGTAGTTCCAGCCTCGGCGATGGCGGGTGACACCTGCGTCGCGCGACTGCAGAGCTGCGCCGCGACAGCGCCCCAGCGGGCGGCATCCTCCGCCAACGGCAGCGGCGCTGACAGCGCAACCTGATTGCGGTCGATCAGCGCGATGCCGTCCGCGCTCATCGTGGGTCCGACGGCGGGGTCGAGCGCCGTCAGGCCGCGCAAACCCCACAACGTCAGCTTCGCCATCGGAATGGCCGTCAGAGTGCGTGGCGCCATGAAGGCGAAGGCGGCGGCATAGACGTTGCCGGCCATGACCGGGTTCCAGGTGGTCTGCGCTTCAGCACTCACCGGGCAGGTGAGCAGCACCAGGACAAGGACGGCGCTGCGCCTCACCGTCGGGCCGTGCGGGATTGTCGGCCGCCGCTCGCGCGCCGGTCATCGTCAGGCTTTGACCCTTGGAGGATTTGGAACAGAAGGCCGCCGGTCAAAGGCCGCGCCTCGGCGAGCCGAACCTCGACCCGCTGGGCCAGATGAAAGACGATCCGCGTGCGTTTTCCGCTCAGACTCTGCGTCGGCTCGTCATGCATCCAGAAGTCATCAGGCAGAGCGGAGAGCGGAACCATTCCACTCGCACCAGTGTCACTCAGTGTGACAAAAATTCCGAAGCGCGTCACACCGGAAATGCGCGCATCAAATATGCAGCCGATCTTGTCGGCCATGAAGGCGGCGAGATAACGGTCCGTCGAGTCACGCTCCGCCTGCGCGGCGCGTCGTTCGGTGACCGTAATATGCTCGGCGGTGTCTTCGAGGCGCGCAGCATCCTCAACGGTCAAGCCGTCCGGCCCGAGACCGAGCCCCAGGATCAGCGAGCGATGCACCAGCAGATCGGCATAGCGGCGAATGGGGCTGGTGAAATGGGCGTAGCGGGTCAGCGCGAGGCCGAAATGGCCGATATTCTCGGGGCTATAGGCGGCCTGGGATTGGCTGCGCAACACCGCGTCGTTGACCAAAGGCGCTTCCTCGGTGCCAGCCACCTGGGTCAGCACCGCATCAAGGTCACGCGGGTGGATCTGGTCGCCAGCGGGCAGGCTGATGTTCATACCATGCAGATAGGTACGAAGGCCTTCGAGTTTGATGTCCGACGGGGGCGCATGCACGCGATAAACCACAGGTTTTCGCAGCCGCTCCAATTCCTCGGCGGCCGCGATGTTCGCGAGCACCATGAATTCCTCGATCAGCCGATGGCTGTCGAGGCGCGGGCGCTTATGCACACCCGTGATGATGCCGGCAGAATCCAGCGTCACTTTCCATTCCGGCAAGTCGAGATCGAGTGTGCCACGGCGGCGCCGCGCGTCCAGCAGCAACTGGTACGCTCCGAAAAGGTCACCCAACGGCAGGCCCGGCGTCTCGCGCTGCGTGTCATGCACCTCCTGCACCTCCTCATACGTGAGGCGGGCGGCACTGCGCATGATGCCACGGCCGAACCGGTGGGAGGTTTTGCGGCCATCGCTGCCGATATGCATTTCGGTGAACAGGCAGGCGCGGTCTTCCATCGGCCGCAGACTGCACCAGCCGTTCGATAGCGCCTCGGGCAGCATCGGCACGACGCGATCGGGGAAATAGACGGAATTGCCGCGCAGCCGCGCCTGACGGTCGAGCGGGCTGCCTGTCTGCACATAATGGGCGACATCTGCGATGGCGACGATCAGGCGATAGCCATCGCCCTCCGGCACGGCGAAGACGGCGTCATCGAAGTCCCGCGCATCGGCGCCGTCGATTGTCACCAGGGGAATGTCGCGCAGATCCTCGCGTCCCTCGGGTCCCACGCCGCGCGCCTGGGCGGCTTCGGCCAGGACATCGTCGGGGAAGGTATCGGGAATATCGAGTGAGGCGATCACCAGCAGGCTGACAGCGGCTGCACCTTCGGAGGAGCCAAGGCGCTCGACGATGCGAGCCGGTTTGAGGCCGAGGCCGCTATGGGGCAGGGGCTCGGCCCGGACGATGTCACCGTCTTCGGCCTCGCCTTGCTCGCCGGCCGGCACGACCCATTCGGCCTTGATCTTCTTGTTCGTGGGTTCGATCCGCATCACGCCGCCTTTGCTGCGGAAGATGCCGATGACGCGGCCGACGGTGCCTTCAATGCGTTTGAGGGTGCGGCCTTCGAATTTGCGCGCCGTCTTGGGATCGCCGATTGGCTTGATCCGCGCCAGCACCCGCGCCCCGGGCGCCAGCGCGGGCTGGCCGCGCGCCTCGGGTTGCATGAAGATGGTGGGGGATGGGCCTTGGCCGCGCCAATCCACCAGCCGGCCGATGGCATCGCCCTCGGTATCGATACCGGTGATTTCGACGATCACCGCTTCGGGCATGGCACCAGGCTTGACGGAGCCGCCGCGCGCCGGGCCGCCAGGTGCGGTGAAGCGCTTATGGCCGGCGGGCGCGGCTTCGCCGACCTGCGCCATCTCCTTCAGCGTCGTGCGCATCGCGATGCGATGTTCCGGCCCCAAGCCGAAGGCGCGCATCGCCTCGCGCTTGCCGACCCGGCCTTCGGCGCCGGCGAGAAAGTCACGGATCTGCTCTCGGCTCGGGAAGGGCCGTTCAGCGATCGGTGTGAGGTCAGCAGGTTTTGCTTTGGGTTTTTTGCGCGCCGTTTTCATGGGGCGGAGACGCCGCCGCTGCTAGTCGGCCGCTTCGCGGCGCGGCGTCTTGGCTGCGGGCTTCTTCACCGGCTTGGCAGCCGCTTTCTTCTTCGCGGGCGGCTTTTTTGCGACAGCCTTCTTCACTGGGGCCTTAGCGGGAGCCTCAGCTTTGGCTTTAGCGGGCGCCTTTTCCTTGGCGGGCTTAGCCTCCTTCGGCGCGGCCGCTTTCTTCGCTGGCGCTTTCTTGGCCTTACCCTTGGTGCCCGGACGCGGCTTCAACTCCTTGCCCTTCTCGGCGAGCAAGGTCACGCCTTCGTCCAGCGTGATGTCTTCCAGCATCACGCCGCGCGGCAGGTTCGCGACCGTCTTGCCGTGCTGCACATAAGGGCCGAACCGACCCTTCTTGACCATGACGGTATCGCCGTCCTTGGGATGGGTGCCGAGCGTGCGCACGCCGGCCAGCTTCTTGGCCAGCAGATCGACGGCGCGATTGACGCCGACGCTCAGCACATCGTCGTCCTTGTCGAGCGAGGCATAGACCGAGCCCATGCGGATATAGGGGCCGAAGCGCCCGATACCGGCTTCCATCGGCTCGCCGCTTTCCGGGTGGCGCGCAATCAGGCGCGGCAGCGTCAGCAGGCCGAGGGCCTGGGTCAGCTCGATCGTCTCGCCGTCCACGCCGCGGGGCAGCGACATGCGCTTGGGCTTTTCCTTCTTGGCCTTCTTGTCGTCCGACGGCGGTGGCGGTTCGCCCTGCTGGACGTAGAGGCCGTAGGGGCCACGGCGGACCGTGATCTCCTCGCCGGTATCGGGATGGCGGCCGAGGGCGCGCATCCCTTCCTTCAGCGTCTCCTCACCGTCCTCCCCCGTGACGGCGAGGCGGCGGGTGTACTGGCAGGCGGGATAGTTGGAGCAGCCGATGAAGCTGCCATGGCGGCCGAGCTTGAGGCCGAGGCGACCGGTTTGGCAGGCCGGGCAAAGGCGCGGATCGGCGCCATCCGCCTTCGGCGGGAAGAAATGGGCCCCGAGATCGTCATCAAGGGCGTTGATGACGTCCGAGATCTTGAGGTCCTTGGTGCCGTCCACGGCTTCCGAGAAATCGTGCCAGAAGGCACGCATCACGGCGCGCCAATCGGCCTTTCCGTCCGAAATCTCGTCGAGCTTTTCTTCCAGGGAGGCGGTGAATCCGGGGTCCACGTAGCGCTTGAAGAAGCTGGTGAGGAAGGCGGTCACCAACCGGCCGCGATCCTCCGGCACCAGGCGCTTGGCATCGAGGCGCACATAGTTGCGGTCGCGTAGCACCGAGAGGGTGGAGGCATAGGTAGACGGCCGACCGATGCCGAGTTCTTCCATCCGCTTGACCAGCGATGCCTCGGTGAAGCGCGGCGGCGGCTGGGTGAAATGCTGGCTGGCCTTGACGCCACGTCGGCTGAGGGGATCGCCTTCCGACATAGCCGGCAGCACGCGCGCCTCATCATCGTCATCCGCCTGATCGTCGCGATCTTCGCGATACAGCTTCAGGAAGCCGTCGAAGGCGAGCAAGGAGCCATTGGCCCGCAGGGTGGTCTTTTGGCCCGCAGGCGTGGTGGGATCGGCCATATCGACGCTGACCTGATCGAACTCGGCCTGGCTCATCTGGGACGCGACGGCCCGCTTCCAGATCAACTCATACAGCCGCGCCTGATCGGGGCTGAGCAAACGCATGACCGAATCGGGCACGCGGCTGACATCGGTCGGGCGGATCGCCTCATGGGCTTCCTGCGCATTCTTCGCCTTGGTGCTGTATTCGCGCGGCGCGGCGGGCAGGTAATTGCCGCCGAAAGCGTCCTTCACATGGTCACGAATGGCATGCACGGCTTCCCGCGCCATCTGCACGCCGTCGGTGCGCATATAGGTAATGAGACCGACGGTCTCCCCGCCGATCTCCATACCCTCATACAGCTGCTGGGCGACGCGCATGGTCTGCTGCGCCCCGAAGCCGAGTTTGCGGCTGGCTTCCTGCTGCAAGGTCGAGGTGGTGAAGGGCGGGTTCGGGTTACGGCGAACGCGCTTGCGCTCGATCGCACTGACCGAGAAATCACCGGCCTCGACGGCCGCCTCGGCGGCCTTGGCGGCGGCTTCGTTCGGCAGATCGAATTGTTCGAGCTTCTTGCCCTGAAGATGGGTCAGGCGGGCGTTGAAGGGCGCGCCGGCCGGCGTCGCCATCATCGCTTCGATCGACCAATATTCCCGCGCCCGGAAGGCCTCGATCTCGGCTTCGCGCTCACAAACTAGGCGGAGCGCGACGGATTGCACGCGCCCGGCGCTGCGGCTGCCGGGCAGCTTGCGCCACAGCACGGGAGAAAGGGTGAAGCCTACCAGATAGTCCAGTGCGCGGCGGGCCAGATAGGCCTCGATCAGCGGCTGATCCAGGATGCGCGGCTTCTTCATCGCCGTGGTCACGGCGCTGCGGGTGATTTCGTTGAAAGTCACGCGATGGACCGTGACGCCCTTGAGTGCCTTGCGATCCTCCAGCATCGCCCGGACATGCCAGGAGATGGCTTCGCCCTCGCGATCCGGATCGGTGGCGAGATACAGGGTGCTGCCGCTCTTCAGGGCCTTGGCGATGGCCGAGACCTGGCGGCTACCGCGCTCGTCTGACTCCCAGTCCATGGCGAAATTGTCATCGGGCCGAACGCTGCCATCCTTGGGCGGCAGGTCGCGGACATGCCCGAAGCTGGCGAGGACGGTATATCCGCCGCCAAGATACTTGTTGATGGTCTTCGCTTTGGCAGGGGATTCGACGACGACGACGTCCGACATGGTCTTCCTGAAAATGCGCTACCCGCCTCGATGCGCAATCAAAGCCACACGATTGCCGGGCATCGACTCGATGAAGCCACCGAGTTCAAGGTCCAGCAAGGCGGCCAATAAGGCGGCTTGTGAACTGAACTGGCAGTGTCGAAGCAGATCGTCAACCGATGTCGGGGCCGGGCTGAGCAGTTGCAGCACGGCCTCGCGTATTTCGACGGCCTCCCCAATCGCGGGTGCGGGCGCCTCCGCGAGGTGCGTGGGTGCGTCCGCGAGGGTTTCGGGGCGGCGGAAGTCATCCGGTCCGGCGGGCAGATGGGCCAGAATATCCTCCACGGTTTCCGTGAGCTGGGCACCTTGGCGGATGAGATCGTTGGAGCCGTGGCAGCGCGGATCGAGCGGCGAGCCGGGTACGGCGAAGACCTCCCGGCCGCCTTCCAGGGCCAGCCGCGCCGTGATCAGGCTGCCGGAATGGCGGGCGGCTTCCACCACCACCACGCCGAGACACAGGCCGGCGATGATGCGGTTGCGGCGCGGGAAGTGCCGCGCCTGCGGTTCGGTGCCCATCGCGGCTTCCGTCACCACCGCGCCGGTCGCGGCTATCCGCGCCTGAAGCGCCTCATGCTGGGGTGGATAGGGTCGGTCGAGCCCGCCGGCGGCTGCCGCGACCGTCACGCCGCCGGCCTCCAGCACCGCCTCATGCGCCGCACCGTCCACGCCACGCGCCATGCCTGAGATGACCGTCATGCCATGACCCACCAGGGCGGCCGCGAGGCTCGCTGCGATGCGCTGTCCGTTGAGGGAGGCGTTGCGGCCACCGACGATGCCGACGCTCGGCGCCGACAGGTGGCGCGCGTCGCCGAGCAGGCTGAGCACTGGCGGCGCATCCGGCAGCAGGGCCAGCAGAGGCGGATAGGCGGCCATATGCGACATCAGGAAGGTGCCGCCCAGGCGGTGGGTGCGGGCGACCTCATCCTCGATCGCGCTTTTGCTCGGCACCGGCTGGCCCGCGCGGCCGGCGGCACGCGCGAGGCCCGGCAGCGCCTCCAGCGCCGCGACGGGATCGCCAAAGCGGGCGAGCAGGCGGCGATAGGTGACCGGGCCGACCCCCTCCGTTCGCGCCAGCCGCAGCCGGGCAAGATCGGAGGGGTTGAGACTCATGTCGCGCCGATGCGCGGTTCGGTGCCAGCGAGCAGGCGGCGGATATTGGCGTGGTGCCGCGCCAGGACGAGGATAGCGACGATCAGCGCCAAGATGGCATGGGCCGGGCCGCCGAAGATCCAGGCGAGGATGGGCGACAGGATAAAGGCGAGCAGGGCGGAGGCGGAGGAGATGCGGGTGAGCTTCGCGCCCAGCAGCCAGATCACGCACATCAGCGCGCCCGCCGGCCAGCAGGCGGCGAGCGCCACGCCGATGCCGGTCGCGACCCCCTTGCCGCCGCGAAAGCGCAGCCACACGGGGAACATATGGCCGATCACGGCAAAGCCGCCCGCCCATAGGCCGGCGGTGGGCACGGTGTGCAGGAGGGCGATATTGGCCGCCAGCAGAACCGCAACGGCACCCTTGCCGCCATCCAGCAGCAAGGTCGCCGCCGCGAGGCCCTTGCGGCCGGTGCGCAACACATTGGTGGCGCCGATATTGCCCGAGCCGACCTTGCGGATATCGCCCGCGCCGCCGAGGCGCGTGACGATCAACCCGAAGGGAATGCTCCCGAGCAGATAGCCGAGAATGACGGCGGCGATCGGGAAATGGCTCATCCGAACACCCGCTTGCCGGCCTTCCAGGTGCCCAGAACACGGCCCTCGACGGCGCGACCATCGAAGGGCGTGTTCTGGGCCTTGCCCGGCATGCGCCCGGCTTCGATCTTCCAGGCGCGGTCGGGGTGGAATAGGCAAAGGTCCGCAGCGCTGCCCTTGCCCATCCGGCCCTGCGTCAGGCCGAGCACGCGGGCCGGCCCCGCCGTCAGCAGCTCTATGGCGCGGGGCAGGGTGATGGCGCCGCCATGGAATTGCGCCAGGGTGATCGGCAGCAGCGTCATCAGCCCGGCGCCGCCGGCCGAGGCCTGGGCAAAGGGCAGCCGCTTGTCGTCCGCGTCACGCGGCTGATGGTCCGACGCTACGGCATCGATCGTGCCGTCCACCAAAGCCGCGACCACGGCGCGGCGATCGGCATCGGTGCGCAGCGGCGGAGAGAGCTTCGCATAGGTGCGGAACTCCCCGATGGCGATTTCATTGAGATCGAAATAGGGGGGCGCGGTGTCACAGGTCACGGCCAGCCCTTCGGCCTTGGCACGGCGGATGAGCTCGATCGCCTCGGCGGTCGAGACATGGGCGAAGTGGATGCGCCCGCCGGTGAGGCGCACCAGCGCCACGTCCCGCGCCACCTGGATCGCTTCGGCCGCCGCCGGGATGGCGGGCAGGCCCATGCGCGTCGCGAGTTCGCCCTCGGTCGCGCAGCCGCCTTCGGACAGGCTTGGCTCCTCGGGGTGCTGAATGATCAAGCCGCCGAAGCCCCGCGCATAGGACAGAGCGAGGCGCATCATCCGCGCCGGGCCGATGGTGCGACCGGCATCGGTGAAGCCGACCGCACCCGCCTCATGCAGCAGGCCAAGCTCGGCGAGCTGCTCGCCGGCGCAGCCGCGCGTGACGGCGCCGTACGGCAGAATGGTGACGCTGCCGGTTTCCTCGCCGCGCGCCAGCAGCAGGCGCACCAGGGCCGGATCGTCGATGGCGGGCAGGGAGTCCGGCAGGGCCACCAGCGTGGTGATGCCGGCCGCGGCGGCGGCCCGCGCGACCGACGCGATGGTTTCGCGGTATTCGCGGCCTGGCTCACCCAGTTCGACGCGCATATCCACGAGGCCGGGACACAGCACGGCGCCATCCGCCGCAATCGTCTCTGCATCCTCAGCGGCGAGGCCCGTGCCGATGTCGGCGATCAGCCCGCCGCGAATCAGTACATCCGCAACACCGTCGAAGCTGCTGGCGGGGTCGATCACCCGTGCGCCGGCGATCAGCGTATCCCGCAACCCGGTCGAGACCAGCGCGTCCATCAGCGTCGTGCTCCCGCTGTGTAGTTGGAGGTGCGCGACAGTCGGTCGAGCACGGCCATGCGCACGGCGACACCCATTTCGACTTGTTCGCGGATCACGCTATGGGCGGGATCATCCGCCACGGCGCTGTCGATCTCCACGCCGCGATTCATCGGCCCCGGATGCATCACCAGCGCATCCGGCTTGGCGACCGCGAGCTTTTCCGCATCCAGCCCATAGAAGCGGAAATATTCACGCGAACTGGGGACGAGGTTGCGTGTCATACGTTCTTTCTGCAATCGTAACATCATGACCACGTCCGCGCCGGCCAGTCCAGACCGCATGTCATGAAAGACCGTGACACCCAGTTCCTCGATCGCCGCCGGAATGAGGGTCGGCGGCCCGACCACGCGCACCGAACTGCCCATCGCATTCAGCAGATGGATGTTGGAGCGGGCGACGCGCGAATGGCCGATGTCGCCGCAAATGGCGATGGTCAGCCCTTCCAGCTTGCCGCGATGGCGCCGGATGGTCAGCGCATCAAGCAGCGCCTGCGTCGGATGCTCATGCGTGCCGTCCCCGGCATTGATCACCGCCGCCTCGACCTTCTGGGCGAGCAGATTGGGCGCGCCCGATTGGTCGTGCCGCACCACCAGCAGATCGCATTGCATGGCGTTGAGCGTGGACGCGGTGTCGAGCAGCGTCTCGCCCTTCTTCACGCTGCTGGTGGAGACCGACATGTTCAGCACATCGGCACCCAGCCGCTTGCCGGCAAGTTCGAAGCTGGTTCGTGTGCGCGTGCTGTCCTCGAAGAACAGGTTGATCAGCGTCCTCCCACGCAGCACATCCCGCTGCGTTTTGCCGGAGCGGTTGAGCAGCGCGTAGCTCTCCGCCAGATCGAGCAGCTCTGCGATCGTCGTGGGCGCAAGACCTTCGATGGCAAGGAGGTGGCGCATTCAGCTCTCCGATGGCGGGGCGGTGGCAGCCGCGATCCGGGCAAGGCTCTCCGCCCGCCCGAGCGTCGCGAGTGTCGCGTCGATCGGCGGGCTCGTGGTGGTGCCGGTCAGCGCCGCGCGCAGCGGCTGCGCGACCTGGCCGAGTTTCTTGCCCGAGGTTTCGGCGAAGGCGCGCAAGGCGGCATCGACGCCGGCGGCCGAGAAATCGGTCTCCGCGAGATGGGGCGCCAGCGACGCGAGCATCACGCGGGCCTCATCGGTCATGATCACGCTCGCCTTTCCGTCCATGGAGAAGGGCAGGCGGCGCGCAAGGAAGGACGCCGAGGTCGCGAGTTCCACCAGCGTCTTGGCGCGTTCCTTCAGCGCTGGCATCAGCGCGGCGATGCGCGCCTCGGCCGCCTCGTCCAGCACCAGGCCGGGCTCCTCGGCCAGACGCCGCATCACATCACGGGCGAGCCGGGCATCCTCCGCCTGGCGCAGCCAGACGCCGTTGAGATGGGTAAGCTTGGCATAGTCCATGCGGCTGGCCGCACGGCCGACGCCACCCAGGTCGAACAGCGCAATCGCTTCGTCGCGGCTGAGGATTTCGGCATCGCCATGACCCCAGCCGAGGCGCAGCAGGTAATTGCACAGCGCCTCGGGCAGATAGCCCTCGCGCTCGAATTCCAGCACGCTCACGGCGCCATGCCGCTTGGACAGCTTCGCGCCATCTGCGCCATGGATCAGCGGAATATGGGCAAAGCGGGGAAGCGCCCAGCCCATGGCGTTGTAGATCATGACTTGGCGGAAGGTATTGGTCAGGTGGTCGTCACCGCGAATGACATGGGTGATGGCCATGTCATGGTCATCGACCACCACGGCGTGCAGATAGGTCGGCGTGCCGTCGCTGCGCAGGATGATGAGGTCGTCCATCTCCGCATTGCCGACGCGGACCGTGCCCTGGACCAGGTCATCGACTTCGGTCACGCCCTCGCGCGGCGCCTTCAGGCGAATGGCCGGCTTCACGCCGGCAGGGGCCTCGGCGGGGTCGCGGTCGCGCCACCTGCCGTCATAGCGCGGCGGCCGGCCTTCCTTCATCGCCGTCTCGCGCATCTCCTTCAGCTCCTCCGCCGAGGCGTAGCAGCGATAGGCGAGGCCCTTCTCCAGCAGCGCCCGCGCGACCTCGGCATGCCGTGCCTCGCGGCTCGACTGATAGACCGGCGCCTCATCGGGCTGGAGGCCGAGCCAGTCGAGCCCCTTGAGGATCACTTCGGTCGCTTCCTGCGTGCTGCGCGCGCGGTCGGTATCCTCGATCCGCAGCAGGAACTGGCCGCCGTGATGGCGGGCGAAGAGGTAGTTGAACAGCGCCGTGCGGGCCCCGCCGATATGCAGCAGGCCGGTGGGGCTGGGGGCGAAACGGGTGCGGATGGGAGAGGTCGAAATCATGGCGGCTGCTTAGAGCATTTCGCGGGTGAGTGAAAACGTCCTCACGCATCTTGGCCTCCCGGCTTTCGCGCGCCTCAGCCTCTTCGTCCGTGCGCCGTTGGAGCTTTGGATCGCGGCCGAGCGCGGCCGTTTCCTGCCCTGGCTACCAGTCTTCATCGGCGTGGGCGTGCTGCTGTTCTTCGCGCCCGCACGCGAACCGGCACCTTGGCTTGGTCCGCTCATCGTCGTGATCGCGCTACCACCGGTCCTGCTCGGCTGGAACCGCCAGCTCGGCCGCGCCGCCGGCCTCGCGCTGCTGGCGCTCGCGCTCGGCTTTGCCTCCGCCAGCCTGCGCACGCACGGCCTGCCGCCGATGCCCGATCTGCCGCGCTATGCGGTCATCGCCTCGGGCACGGTGACGGCCGTCGAACCCCTGCCGACCGGCCGCCGCATGGTGCTGAGTGCAGTGCGTCTGGGGGATGACGCGCCGATGCTTCGGCGCTTGCGGGTCAGGATACGCGGCACCGACCAGCAAAGCCTGATGCCCGGCGACCATGTCACCGTGCGTGCCCTGATCCGACCTCCCTTCGCGCCCACCTATCCCGGCGGCTGGGATTTGCGGCGGGACGAGTTTTTTGCGGGCCTCGCCGGTGGCGGCTTCGCCCTTGGGCCGGTTCAGCTTGCGGAGAGAGCAACCACCTCCGGCATCGCCGCGCGCTGGCAGCGATTCCGGGAAGGGGTCGCCGCCCGCATCATGGCGGTGGTGCCGGGTGCTGCGGGCGCCGTCGCCGCGACCTTGCTCACCGGCATCAACACCGCCATTTCGCCCGCCGACCGCACGGCCTTCGCGACCGCCGGCCTCGCGCATATCCTCGCCGTCGCCGGGCTGCATATCGGCATCGTCATGAGCACGGTCTTTGTCGCCGTGCGCTTCGCCCTCGCGCAGTCTGAATGGGCGGCGCTGCGGTGGCGGATCAAGGAGATGGCGGGCATCGCCGCCATTCTCGTCGGCGCCTTCTATATGGCGATGACGGGCATGCACCTGCCCATCATCCGCAGCTTCATCATGGCGAGCCTGGTGACGGTCGGGCTGCTCGCGGGCAGGCGGGCGATTTCCATGCGCGGCCTCGGCCTTGCCGCGACCTTGCTCATGCTGTTCCAGCCCGAAGCCGTCGCGGCAGTGAGCTTCCAGATGAGTTTCTCAGCCGTTCTTGTTCTCGTGGCGGGGTACGAGGCGCTGCAATCCGCGCAGTTCGACGCCTTCGCGCATCATGACGGCCTGCTCGGCTGGCTGCGGCGGGATCTGACGCTGGTCGCCGTCACCAGCTTTCTCGCCGCCGCCGCCACGGCGCCTTTCGTCGCCTATCATTTCGGCCAGGTGCAGATCTACTCCGTGCTCGCGAATATGCTCGCGGTGCCGCTGGCCACCTTCTGGGTGTTGCCCTGCGGCCTCGCGGCCCTGCTGCTGATGCCGCTGCATCTCGGCTTTCTGGCGCTGCGGCCCATGGGCTGGGGTTGCGACCTGCTGCTCATCGTCGCCCGCACGGTCGCGCGGCTGCCGGCCGCGACGATCTCCGTACCGCCCGAGCCGCTCTCCGGTCTATGCATGGCGAGCTTAGGGCTGATCTGGCTTTGCCTGTGGCGGACGCGGCTGCGCCTTCTGGGCGTCGTGCCCCTGATACTCGGTGTCATCGTCATGCCTATCCTGACCCCGCCCGCACCGGACATCCTGATTTCACCGGATCTGCGGATCATCGCTTTTCGCACGCGGCATGCCGTCTATCTGGAGCAGAAGGGGCACGATGATTTCACGCTCGGCGAATGGCGCAGGTTCTTCGGCAACCGGCCCGTGGTGCCTCTGCCGCGTGACGACGCAACAGCGCAAAGCGGCGTGCTTTGCACGACCGACGGCTGTCTGTTCCTCGCCACCGGCGCGCTGCTGTGGCGCGCTGGCATGCCGCCCGCACGCTGCGACGGTGTCACGGTCATCGTGACGGCCGGATACCTCCGCCCGCCGGACGGACGCGATTGCCTGGGCGTGCCCATTATCGATCGCGACCGTATCCAGGCCAGCGACGCCATTATGGTCCGCATCCGCAATCACCATGCCGATATCATTGCGGATCGGCCGTCCAGGGGAACCTGGCCGTGGATCCCGTCCGATCAGGATAATGCTCCCTGAGACCTCATGACGGGCTTGGCATATGCCCAGGAAGCGAACAATACTTCGCGCCGAAGGATGCAGGGACATCCGAGGCGGAAACGAATGAGCGAAAGACTGGCCTTGGAAACAAGGTCGCAACAGGGAATGAGATTGGAGCAGGCCGCGCGTGCCGCCTGGCTCTACTATGTCGGCCGGCGCACGCAGGATGAGGTGGCGGGTCAACTCAACATCTCTCGTCAGGCGGCGCAGCGTCTGATTTCACTGGCCTTGACCGAAAAGCTGATCAAATTCCGATTCGATCACGAAATCGGCCCGTGCATGGAAGCGGGGGACGCCTTGTCCCGGCGCTTCAACCTCTCTCTGTGTGAAGTCGTGCCGACCATGGGCAGTGCGAAAAGCACCTTGGGATCGATCGCCATCGCCGGCGCTCAGTTCCTGGAGAAATGGCTGTCTCAGCGGGCGCCCATCATCCTGGGCATTGGCACGGGCCGCACACTGCGCGCGATTGCAAATGAGCTGTCACCGATGACCGCACCGCAGCATAAAGTGTTTTCGCTGTGCGGCAGCATTCTGCCCATGGGTCGCGCCATTGCGCTCGACCCGGTCTTGCGAATCGCTGAACGGTCCGGTGCGCAATGTTTTTCTTTGCCCAGCCCGGTGATCGCCGCGACAATCGAGGAGCGTGACGTGCTGCAGAAACAGCAGCCCTACGCCACTATGCGAGACCTGCTGCCCCAGGCGCGCTGCATGCTGGTCGGGATTGGCGCTGTCGCCTGGCAGGGTTCGTTGCATAGCGACGGTTGCGTGTCGGATCTGGAATTGACCGAACTGCTTGAAGGCGGTGCCGTCGGCGAGATTACCGGATGGTCTTATGACAGTTCGGGGCGGCTTCTCGATGGTCCCGTGAACGCGCGCGTGGCCGGCGTATGGCCACTTGCCTTGCAGACGAATGCGCTCCGCGTCGGCGCCGCCTTCGGTGAAAACAAGCTCGGCGCCATTCGTGCTGCCATGGACGGTGGCATGATCAACGGCCTGATTACGGACGAAGCGACGGCGGAAGCGCTTCTCGCGCCTTAACCGTCGTGTAATGCAGCGGAAAGGCCACTTGACATCTGGCCTGCGACTTGATGTTCTGCCCACCGCCTGAGCATACGCCCGACACGTGACGTAGCTCACAAAATATTAGAACGCTAAGGGAACCGGAAATGCGTCTTAGAAATATCGCGGCTTACGCTGCTGTCTTGCTGTCCGGCACCTGCCTGGCAGCCCAGGCCGAAACAATCACCATCGCGACCGTCAATAACTCCCAGATGGTCGTCATGCAGAAGCTCGCCCCCACCTGGGAGAAGAAGACCGGCAACAAGATCAACTGGGTCGTGTTGGAAGAGAACGTGCTGCGCCAGCGCGTGACCACCGACATCGCGACCCATGGTGGCCAGTTCGACATCATCACGATCGGCTCGTACGAGACGCCGATCTGGGGCAAGCAGGGCTGGCTCACCGCCGTCGGTGACATCAAGGACTACGATTACAACGACGTCTTTCCGTCGGTCCGCGCGGCGCTGAGCCAGGGTGGCAATCTCTACGCACTGCCCTTCTATGCCGAAAGCTCCTTCACCTATTACCGCAAGGATCTCTTCGCGGCCGCCGGCCTGACCATGCCGGCCGCGCCGACCTATAAGGACATCGACGGCTTCGCCGCCAAGCTCACTGACAAGAGCAAGCAGCAATACGGCATCTGCCTTCGCGGCAAGCCGGGCTGGGGCGAGAACATGGCCTTCCTCGACACCGTCGTGAACACCTATGGCGGTTCGTGGTTCGACATGAAGTGGAACGCACAGCTCAACAGCCAGCCTTGGCATGATGCGGTGACCTTCTACATCCACCTGCTCACCGATTACGGCCCGCCGGGCGCCAGCTCCAACGGCTTCAATGAGAATCAGGCGCTGTTCGCCACCGGCCATTGCGCCATGTGGATCGACGCCACCTCCGGCGCCGGCATGATCTATGACCCGAGCAGCAGCCAGGTCGCCGACAAGACCGCCTTCACGGCAGCCCCGGTCGACGTGACCCCGCATGGCTCGCATTGGTTCTGGTCCTGGGCGCTCGCCATCCCCAAGACCTCGACCAAGGCTGAGGTCGCCAAGGACTTTATCGGCTGGGCAACCTCCAAGGACTATATCAACCTGGTCGGCAAGGAGAATGGCTGGACCACGCTGCCCCCCGGCACGCGTATCTCCACCTATGAGAACCCCGACTATCTGAAGGCCGCGCCCTTCGCCCCTGCCGTGAAGCAGGCCATCGAAACGGCCGACCTCGACCACCCGACCCTGAACCCGGTGCCTTATACCGGCGTGCAATACGTCTCGATCCCTGAGTTCGAGTCGATCGGCACGACGGTTGGCCAGTTGATCGCCGCCGCCCTCACCGGGCAGAGCACGGTCGATGGCGCGCTGAAGCAGGCCCAGGCCTCGGTGGTCTCCACCATGCAGCAGGCCGGCTACACGAATTAAAGGCACGATCAGGCCGGCGTGCGTAACGAACGGCCCGACGGTTCTCCGTCGGGCCGTTTACTTTTCAGGCGAGTATCGTCCACGTGGGTGTTGTTGAAATACGCCGAACAGGCCTAAGGCCGGCGGCAGAGGTCTAAGCGGGAGGATCGTTATGAGCATGGCCACGGGCGCGACGGTAAGCGACCCAGCAGCAAAGAGCGGCAGAAAGAAGAAAAAGGTCGGTGGTGGCGTCAACACCCTGCCTCTTCTCGCGCCCTCTGTCGGTCTGCTGCTGATCTGGATGATCGTGCCTTTGGCGATGACGCTGTTCTTCGCCTTCCGGCGCTACAACCTGCTCAATCCGATGATTCACGGCTGGGCCGGCTTCAACAATTTCAAATACCTGTTGGAGGATCCGGCCCTTCTGCATTCGCTGGTGGTGTCCGTCATCCTGGTGGTCGGCGTTATCGTCATCACCATCGTGCTCGGCTCTGTCCTCGCGGCTGTCTTCTCCCAATCCTTCCCCGGCGAAGGCATCGCGCGGGTGCTGATGATCTCGCCCTTCTTCGTAATGCCGACAGTCAGCGCCCTGGTCTGGAAGAATCTGCTGATGCATCCGGTGAGCGGCCTGTTCGCCGCCATCGCGCGTTTCTTCGGATTCCAGCCGATCGATTGGTTCGGGCAGTTCCCGCTCACCTCGATCATGATCATTCTGTGCTGGGAATGGCTGCCCTATGCGTTCCTGATTCTCTTCACCGCCCTGCAATCGATGGATGAGGAGCAGTTGGAGGCAGCGCGGCTGGACGGTGCGAGCGTCATCGACATCTTCTTCAACATCCAGCTTCCGCATCTGTCGCGCGCCATCTCGGTCACCATCATGATCGAAATGATCTTCCTGCTCGGAATTTTTGCCGAGATCTACGTGACCACGGCGGGTGGCCCCGGCTACGCGACCACCAACCTGACCTTCCTCATCTATCAGCGCGCCTTGCTCGCCTTCAACGTGGGCGGTGCGTCCGCTGCCGGCGTGATTGCGATCGTGCTCGCCAACATCGTCTCCGCCTTCCTCACGCGGAGCGTCGGCAGGAGGCTTGAGGTATGAGCCACTCGGTCGCCAAGCAACGCCATTGGGTCGCGGGCACTATCGCCTGGGTCTCCGCCCTCATCATGTTCTTTCCCATCGCCTGGATGGCACTCGCCAGCTTCAAGACCGAAGTGCAGGCGGTGCAAACGCCGCCGCTGCTGTTCTTCATGCCGACCTTGGAGAATTACCGCGCCATCTTCTCCGAGGCGAACTACCTGCTCTTCGCCGGTAATAGCGTCGCGATCTCGGTCGGTGCGACGTTTCTGACGCTGCTGGTCTCGGTGCCGGCGGCCTTCGCCATGGCCTTCTACCCGACGGCGCGCACCCGCGGCCTGCTACTGTGGATGCTATCGACCAAGATGCTGCCCGCCGTCGGCGTGCTGGTGCCGATCTATCTGCTGGTGCGCGATGCTGGGCTGCTCGACAGCCGCACATCCCTCATCATCATCAATACAATGAGCAATATGCCGATCGCGGTGTGGATGCTGTTCACCTTCTTCCGTGACCTGCCGAAGGACATCATCGAGGCGAGCCGCATCGATGGCGCCAATCTGCGGCAGGTTCTGGTGCATGTGCTGCTGCCACTGGTGCTGCCGGGCATCGCCTCCACCGGCCTGCTCTGCATCATCCTGTGCTGGAACGAGGCTTTCTGGAGCCTTAACCTCACGGCGCATAATGCGGCGCCCCTGACCGCTTTCATCGCGTCCTTCTCCGCGCCGCAGGGCCTGTTCTGGGCCAAGCTTTCCGCAGCATCAGTCCTCGCGATCGCGCCTATTCTCATCTTCGGATGGATCAGTCAGAAGCAGCTCGTGAGTGGTCTAACCTTCGGAGCAGTGAAGTGAAGCTAGCGGGCAAAGTCGCGATCATCACCGGCGGCACGGGTGGCATCGGTCGTGCCATCGCGGCGCGGTACGCCGATGAGGGCGCGCGGGTGGTTGTGGCTGATATGAACGAGGCCACCGCCAAGACAGTCGCGGCTGAGATCGGGCGCGACGCCATCGGCCTCGGCCTCAATGTCACGAAGCAAGAGTCGATCGACGCGATGGTTCAGGCCGTCGTCGCCCAGGCCGGGCGGATCGACATTCTGGTCAACAATGCCGGTATCTTCGAAATGGCGCCGCTGCTGGAGATCACGCGAGACAGCTACGCCAAGCAGTTCGCCGTGAATGTCGAGGGTCTGCTGTTTACCAGCCAAGCCGTCACCCGGCAGATGGTTGCGCAGGGCGAGGGCGGCAAGATCGTCAACTTCGCCTCCCAGGCCGGGCGCCGGGGGGAGGCGTTTGTGGCGATCTATTGCGCCTCAAAGGCGGCCGTCATCAGCCTGACACAGAGCATGGGCCTAGAACTCATCAAGTTCGGCATCAACGTCAATGGCATCGCGCCGGGCGTCGTCGATACGCCGATGTGGGACGTGGTGGACGCGCAATTTGCGAAATACCAGAATCTGCCGATTGGCGAGAAGAAGCGCCAGGTCGGTCTGGCAGTGCCTTATGGCCGCATGGGCCGTGTGGATGATATGGTCGGCGCGGCGGTCTTCCTTGCCAGCGCTGACGCCGATTACATCGTCGCGCAGACGCTCAATGTCGATGGCGGCAACTGGATGAGCTGAGGGATTGATGGATGACGCTGCGCTCATCCACCCTACGACTTGGTCACGCGGCGGTGACTCGTAGGGTGGATGAGCGAAGCGCAATCCACCAAACCCACCGCAACTTTGCTACCGACAATTCCCAAGCAAGCTGCGCAAATAGATCGGCATATCGGTCGGCCCCAGCTTCGCCGATCGCACGAGTTGATCGAAATGCCCGATCAGGGACCGGATATGGTCACGCGACTGCATCACCAGGTAGTTCTGACCGATATAGACCGCCGCGCGGATCGGCCCGTAGATGGTGACCGGCGCTGAATACAGCTCCAACCCATCATACAGAAACCAGCGGAACCGGGGATAAAGCTCCTCGCACAGCGCCACCAGATGCTCGATCTGCGCGCGGCGGGAATCGGCGGAAAGCCCCTGCCAGCGGCCCTCACCGCGTGAGAAGCTTTCGATGACATGCATGGCCGTCGCCGCCTCCATATCCGTTTCCGGGCGGCGCAGGTAATCGAGGCGGGAGCGCGTGATTTCGATCCGCCGCTGCGGGGAGAGGGCGATGAAGTTCCGGTATTCGAAGGCGATGACCTCCTCGGTCTTCAACACATCCGGGAAACTGCTCGGCACATGGCGGATCTTGTAGCCCGCCGCTTCCTCGTGCCAGCGCATCAGCCGCTCATCGACCGGGGAAATCGCATCCCTCTCGATGCTCAGACTGTCGGTGAGAAGACCGACCTCCTGCGCCTCGACCTCCCGCAGGCCGAGCAGCCAGTCGAGCGAGACCTGCCCCACACGAGCAATGGCGGCCACGGATTCGAGGCGGGGGAGGCGGTCATTTGCCGGCGACAGGATTTGGGACAGCGTCGAGCGATCCATGCCGACGCTTTGCGCAAAAGCGCTGTGCCCGCCAGGACTGCGGTTCATCACTTGCTGAAGTCGTTCGCGAAAGACGCGAACAAGCTCAGCGCGATCGGCGGATGTGAAGCTCATGTGCGTATCAATAGCATATGGGGCGGATTATCATCAAACGGGTTTGTTTCGGGACATTTGCAACGGAACATGCGCATTAACTACGATCACGGACTGGTATACCGCTTGAGGATCGGCTCTTGCGCGATCACCATAAGGGTATGGAACAGGCTACGAATCGCATCGCCTTCAGGTCGCACCGTCCCGCCGTGGAATGGCCGACCTGTCTGCTCGCGATCGTCATCTACGGCGGCTGGGCCGCGTTGACCTTCTTCCACGCGGCAATTCCTTGGCCCTTCCTCGTCATCGGTGGCGGCTGGTTTGTGGCCTGGCAGATGTCCTTCCAGCATGAGGTGCTGCACGGCCACCCGACGCGGTGGCGCGGGATCAATGACGCCCTCGGCTTTCCGCCGCTAACGCTGTGGCTGCCCTATATGGTCTACCGCCGCATGCATCTGCGCCATCATCGGGACGAGCATCTCACCGATCCGCTGGAAGACCCCGAAACCTATTATCTGACACCCGAGCGTTTCGGGCGCATGGGGTCGCCGGCGCGCGCCTTCCTGCGCTTCCGCAATACCTTCCTCGGTCGCATCACCGTGGGCGCCGTGCGCAGCATCCTCCTGTTTCTGTGGAGCGAGGGGAAGCGTTGCCTGCGTGGCGACCGCGTTGCGCTCCGCATCTGGATGCCGCATCTGCTGGGGGTCGCTGTCATCCTCGCCTGGGTCATCGGCGTCTGCGGCATGTCGCTCGGCGCCTATATCCTATTCTTCGTCCTCCCCAGCCGGTCGCTTGCCCTGATCCGCTCCTTCGCCGAGCATCGGGCGGCGGAGACCCATGCGGAGCGCACGGCGATCGTCGAGAACGCGCCGATCCTCGGGTTGCTGTTTCTCTACAACAACCTTCACGCCGTGCATCACGGGCGGCCGGGCCTGCCCTGGTATCGCATCCCGGCCCACTATCGCGCCAATCGTGCAGCCATTATCGCGGCCAATGGGGGCCTCGTTTACAATGGCTATTGGGACGTCGTTCGCCACTTCGCCCTGACGCCGCATCATGAGGGCGTCCATCCGGGCCATGATGCGCCGCGCGCCCCGCTGCCCAGCCGGTCGCGTCAGATGAGGTCGGGATATCCCAAGGCGGCTGCACCCTCTTCCAAGGCCAAAATTGCTTCATAAGCCTCGGGTCGCGGCGGCAAGATCTCCGTAACCCGCAAGCCGTCATCGGGCGGCATCGCCGCTAGACCCTGCGTCAGCGCCGCGACTATGTCGGGCGGGGTTGCCGTCGCGGTGATGAAGGGAATCGCCGGGCTCACCGGTGTCTCCGCGATGATGCGTAGCCCCGCCACCGCCTCAGGTCGATACAGCGCGCAGAACCCATAGGTGACGCAGTCGATCGCGGCGGCATCTGCGTGGCCGGCGGCGACCGTCGCCATGCTCGCGACATGGGCGCCCGACACGATGACCTCCGAAAAGAAGGCGCGGCCCTCGGCCAGCGGGGCAAACAGCGCGCGCGGCAGGTTCATGCCGGAATTGGAATCCCGCCCGTTCATGACGAAGCGGCGGCCGCGCAAATCGCCGATCGTCGCGAAGGCTGCGTCCTTGCGCACCACGATGAAGGAGCAGTGGGTCGGCACGCCATCCGCACCCATGCCGCAACCCGGCAGATCATAGAGCGGCGTTCCCAGGTGCCGGTATTGTCCGGCGTAGAAGCGCAGCAGGGGATAGCCGCACATCTGGCTGAACAGGGTGTTCGGCGTGATCGTCTCCGGCAAGATGCCAGAGGAGGGCGAAATGTGGTCGGGCACATCCTTCGTCCCCAGTCCGGCGCGGAGACGGTCCCAGAAGGCGGCACGCGCCGCCGCCATTTCCGGCAGGGAATACATCGGCAGTCGAGCGACGCGCATGCTCAGCGAACCGCCTCCGTGACGATGCTGTCGATCTCGGTAAGCAGAGCCCGGACCTCCTGCGCGGCTTGGGATTTCGGGCTCGCCTCGGTCACGCCCATGCCCTGCGCGAAAGCGTTCGCGAAGCCGGCGCGATTGCCCAGTGTCGCGGTCAGCAGCGTAAAGCCCGCCGTCGCAATATCGCGCTCGACTATGCTGCGCAGTGTCGAGGCGGTGGGTGCGCGGTTCAGCACCAGCCGCACCGGCCGTTTTTCCGAGGTCGCGAGTGCCACGGTACCTTCGGCGGCCCAAAGATCGGGCGGCGTCGGCTGCAAGGGCACGAGCACGAGGTCGGCGCTGCGGATGGCGAGTTTCGCATCGGTATCGATCTGCGGCGGGCTATCCACAATGACGACATCATGGGTTTTCTTGAGGCGGTCGATTTCAAGCTTCAGGCGCCAGCCCGACACGTCGGAGAAGGTGATGGCGGGCAGGGGCTTGCTCTGACTCTCCCGCAAGGCGTGCCAGCGCATCAGGCTGCGTTGCGGATCGATATCGAGCAGGCAGACTTTCTGGCGCGTCGCCAGGACGGCCGCCAAGTTCGCGGCCAGCATGGTTTTGCCGGCGCCGCCCTTCTGCTGGGCAACCGTGATGACCAAGGCCATGGGGGGACTCCGGTGGATACGCTGCGCTTTTCCACCCTACACCGACGCCGCGCGATTCGTAGGGCGGATGAGCGAAGCGTTATCCGCCTTCCGGCACCTACGCAGTCTGCATCGTCTGCCATGCGTCGGAGGCTAGGGCGTGCAGGATCTCATCCTCCCCGCACATGCCCACGACGCGGCCGCCTTCCGTCATCAACACCGGCATGCCCGTCGCCTGCCGCAGCTGGATGACCGATTTCATCGTCGCCTCGCTGCTGATGGCGGCACAGCTTCCACGCGGCGGCGCGTCCCCTTCCATCTCCATGGCGGCGATGGGCACGGTGACACCGGCTGCCGTCATTTCATGCGCGCGCATGAGGATCGGGCGATGATGGTCGAGCACGGCCCAGCCGTCGCGCATCACCAGCCGATCGACTGGGGTCATGAAGGTGCGGCCACGCAGCACGTTCAGCGGATTCATGTGCTGCACGAATTCGCGCACATATTCATTGGCCGGCCGCAGCACGATATCCTCAGGCGATCCCGCCTGAATGATGCTGCCGCCTTCGAGAATGGCGATCTGGTTGCCCAGCTTCAGCGCCTCGTCCAGGTCATGGCTGACGAAGATGATGGTCTTCTTCACTTCTTTCTGGAGGGCCAGAAGCTCATCCTGCAGCTTGGTGCGAATGAGCGGATCGAGGGCCGAGAAGGGCTCGTCCATCAACAGGATATCGGCATCCGTCGCAAAGGCGCGGGCGAGGCCCACGCGCTGCTGCATGCCGCCCGACAGCTCGCGCGCGTATTTATCCGCCCATTTGTCGAGCGCCACGAGCTTCAGTTTCTCATCCACGATGCGGCGAAGCTCGCTGGCGGACACGCCGCGCAGTTCCAGCCCGAGGCCGACATTCTCCCGCACCGTGCGCCAGGGCAGCAGCGCAAATTGCTGGAACACCATGGCGATGCGCCGCGTGCGCATGAAGCGGAGCGTCGCCGCGTCACAATTCGCGACATCGACCTGCTTGCCCTCGTTCCGCACCAACACATGGCCGCGCGTGACTTTGTTGAGGCCGTTGACGGCGCGCAGCAGCGTCGATTTGCCGGAACCCGACAGACCCATGAGCACGCAAATCTCACCCTCCCGCACAGTGAGAGAGGCATCCTTCACGCCCATGACGACGCCGGTCTTGGCGAGAATCTCCTCCCGCGTGCGGCCCTGGTCCATCAATTGGATGGCTTCGGCCTTGGCACTTCTGCCTCTGCGGCCGGCGGGCGCGAACAGGATATCGACATTGGCGAATTCGATGACAGGCTGATGCGCGCTCATGATCAGCCCTCGCGGTTTTCACGGGGGCGGCAAACCCGATCGAGAATGACGGCCAAGACGACGATGCACAGACCAGATTCGAAACCGATATCGACGCGGACGGAGTTGAGTGCCTCCACCACCGGCACACCCAAGCCGCCCGCGCCGACCAGGGCAGCGATCACCACCATCGACAGGCTGAGCATGATGCATTGCGTGAGGCCGGCCATGATGGTCGGCAGCGCATGGGGCAATTCGACCTTCCACAGCAATTGCGTCTTGGACGCGCCGAAGGCTTCGCCCGCTTCGATCAGCGGCGGCGGCACGGAGGCGATGCCCAGCTGCGTCAGGCGGATGGGGGCGGGCAGGGCGAAGATGATGGTCGAGATGAGGCCCGGAACGGCGCCAAGGCCGAACAGCACCAGCGTCGGGATCAGATAGACGAAGGTGGGCAGGGTCTGCATCAGATCCAGCATCGGCCGGACCATAACGAAGAGCCACGGCCGATGGGCGCAGGCGATGCCGATCGGCACACCGATGAGCATGGAAATCACGGTCGCGAAGATGATCAGCGACAGCGTCTCCAAGGTGGCCGTCCAATAGCCCTGGTTGAGGATGAACAGCAGCGCCAGCAGCACGAACAGGCACAGCTTCCAGGACCTGCGAATGGCATAGGCGATGACCACGACACCGAGGATCAGAACGATCGTCGGGATCGCTTCCAGCACGAAAGTGACGCCATTGATGGCGGCGGCGATGCCGTTGGAGACGGCATCGATAAAGTCCGACCCGCTGATCGAATTGACGACGCTCGCGATCCAGTCGCCGATGGGAATTTTATGTCCGGCGACGGTATCGGCAAGGCCGTTCAGCATCAGGCGCTCCGTTATCTGCTTGGTGGCACGTTAGTGGCGGAAGACGCTGCGCTTTTCCACCCTACGACGTGCGGTAGGGCGGATGAGCGCAGCGTTATCCGCCAAAGATCTACAGCCCCAGCGACTTCTTCACGGCGGGCTCGGCCGGGGCGCTGCCGTCGGCGGTTGTCACACCGGCAAGCCACGGCGTCATGGCATCCGGATTGGCCTTCAGCCACTTCTGCGCGGCAGGCATTGGGTCGAGCTTGTCATACATGATCGAACCCATGATCTGGTTCTCCATGTCGAGCGTGAACTTAAGCTGGGTGAGCAGCTTGCCGACGTTCGGGCACATCGCCGTATAGCCGGCGGCGGTATTGGTATAGACCGTGGCGCCGCCGTAGTCGGGACCGAACACGGCGTCACCGCCCGACAGATACTTCATGTCGTATTTGCTGTTCATCGGATGGGGTTCCCAGCCGAGGAAGACGATGCCCTGGTTATGCTTCGTCTTGCGCGAGACTTCGGCAAGCATGCCCTGCTCGCTGGACTGCACGAGCGTGAACTTGCCGACGCCATCGGTGTTGTTCTTGATCATGTCGAGGATCAGGCGATTGCCGTCATTGCCCGGCTCGATGCCGTAAATCTTGCCGTCGAGTTGGTCGTAGAACTTCGGAATGTCCGCGAAGGACTTCAGTCCCTTGTCATAGAGATAGGTCGGAACGGCGAGGGTGTATTTTGCACCTTCCAGGTTCGGCACCACGACATCGACCGTCTTGGCGGTGACATAGGGCTTGATGTTGTCGGACATCGTCGGCATCCAATTTCCCAGGAAGACGTCGATCTTCTTGTCCTTCATCTCTTCGTATGTCACGGGGACGGAGAGCATCGTCGTCGTCGGCGTATAGCCGAGCGCCGTCAGAATGGCGCTGGCCGTGCCCGTCGTCGCACTGATGTCGGTCCAGCCGACATTGGAGAAGCTGACGGTTTTGCAGGAGGCGGGATCGGCCGCCGCCTGTGCCACGCCGGCGCCCATCAGGGCCGTCACACCCAGCATCGCCGCAGCCTGAAGCAGATGTTTACGCATGGTGCGTTTCCTTGTGCCTAACGGAATCGAATGGCTCGTGCCACAGGCCCGGGCCGAGAGTTGAACATACTTTCAATGTTCCGATCTGGTCACGTCTTTTTACACCCCGAATTTCAAATTTCCCTAGAATTTGCCATCGAAATCGGACAATTTGCCTGCTTATTGGGCGGCGCTTGCACAATATCGAACCATTTCCGGAACGCCGTCAGGGTAGCTTGATTGCACGTTCAAGCAATCATACAAAGGTCGCAAGAGTCACGGGAGGAGAGTCGCGTGTCGCGCCGGGATTCGGAAGACGTTCGCCGTAAGCAACTCATCGATACCACCATCCTGGTGATGGCGCGCGTCGGCTTCACGGCGACGACGCTCGGGCTGATCGCCAAACAGGCCGGCGTCTCTGCGGGCCTCGTCGCGCATTATTTTGGGGATAAGGACGGTCTGCTGGAGGCGACGCTGCGGACACTCGCGGCGCGCCTCAGCCGGGCCGCCGCCGTCCGCCTGCGGGAAGCCGCCACGCCCCGCGCTCGCCTTCAGGCGGTGGTCGATGCCAATCTCGCGCCCGAGGAGATGGATTTCCAGACCGGAACGGTCTGGCTCGCCTTCTGGGGCCAGGCCATCCATTCCGACCGCCTGAAACGCGTCCAGCGCATCTACCAGCGTCGCGTCCTCTCCAACCTGCGCCACGCCCTGCGAGACCTCGCCCCGGCGGGGGAAACCGAGCGCCTCGCCGTCATCATCGCCGCCATTATCGACGGTCTCTGGTTGCGCACGACGCTCGCGGCCTCCTGGAGTCCGGAGGATGCCGAGGTCGCGCGGCGCATCGCCGCCGGTTTCATCGACACCCAACTCGCCGCCAGTATGGAAGACGCCGTCATGCCCCAAATGCTCCCCACTGGCGCTTCGGCGCTGCCCCGTTACGCCGCCTGGATCGACGGCCGTGCTGCCCCGAATGCGGAGGCGGAGATCTTCGTCACGCGCAATCCTGCGACCGGGGAGGCGCTAGCGGAAATCGAAATCGCGGGGGCCGCGCAAGTGGAGGCCGCCGTTACCGCCGCCAAGGTTGGCCAAAAGATCTGGCGGCGCATGACGGGCATGGAGCGTGGACGCGTGCTGCGCCGCGTCGCGGATATCCTGCGTCAGCGCAACGATGAACTAGCCGAGTTGGAGACACGCGATACCGGCAAGCCCATTCAGGAAACCAGCGTCGTGGACGTCATCTCCGGCGCCGACTGCCTGGAGTATTTCGCCGGTATCGTCGGCGGGCTGACAGGTGAGAGCGTGGATCTCGGCCCGAACGCCATGGGCTATACGCGGCGCGAACCGCTCGGCATCGTCGCCGGCATCGGTGCCTGGAACTATCCCTTGCAGATCGCTTGCTGGAAATCGGCGCCCGCACTCGCCTGCGGCAATGCGATGATCTTCAAACCCGCCGACCTCACGCCACTCACAGCGCTGAAGCTCGCGGAGATCATGACGGAAGCGGGCGTGCCGGACGGCGTCTTCAATGTTCTGCCCGGCTTCGGGGAGACGGGCAGGCTGCTCACGCGCCATCCCGGCATTGCCAAGATCTCCCTCACGGGGTCGGTCGCGACCGGCAAACGCGTAATGGCGGATGCCGCCGATACGCTCAAGCACGTCACGCTGGAACTCGGCGGCAAATCGCCGATCATCGTGTTCGAGGATGCGGATATCGAGAATGCGGTGTCGGGCGCCATGCTCGGCAATTTCTACTCGGCCGGCGAAGTGTGCTCCAACGGCACCCGCGTCTTCGTGCATCGCTCCGTGCAGGAACGCTTCACCGAACGTCTGGTGGCGCGGACCCGCGCCATGGTGGTCGGCGATCCGCTCGACCCCGCCACGCAGGTCGGCGCGTTGATTTCCGAAGCGCATATGGAAAAGGTCCTCGGCTATATCGCCAAAGGCGTGTCCGAGGGCGCGCGCCTGCTCTGCGGCGGGCAGCGTGTGGCGCGGGACGGCTTCTTCGTCTCACCCGCGATCTTCGACGGTTGCGATGACGGTCATACCATCGTGCGGGAGGAGATCTTCGGCCCGGTGATGACGGTGCTGACCTTCGATACGGAGGAGGAGGTCATCGCCCGTGCCAATGACACCGAATTCGGCCTTAGTGCTGGCATCTTCACCAAGGACTTGGCGCGGGGCCATCGGGTGATTGCCCAACTCGAAGCCGGGACCTGCTGGATCAACACCTATAACATCACGCCAATCGAGTTGCCGTTCGGAGGCTATAAAATGTCGGGCCTCGGGCGGGAGAATAGCCGCACCGCGCTCGACCACTATACCCAAATCAAGAGCGTCTATGTGGCGCTGACCGATATCGAGGCGCCTTATTAATGGAAGAATTCGACTATATCATCGTCGGTGCGGGTTCGGCCGGTTGCGTGCTGGCGAACCGCTTGACGGAAGACGGCACAACCACGGTTCTGCTGCTGGAATATGGCGGATCCGATAAGTCGATCTTCATACAGATGCCGGCAGCCTTGTCGATTCCCATGAACCGCAAGAAATACAACTGGTTCTATGAGACGGAGCCCGAGCCGCATCTGAACGACCGCCGCATGCATACGCCGCGCGGCAAGGTGCTCGGCGGCTCCTCCTCGATCAACGGCATGGTCTATGTGCGCGGCAATGCCATGGATTTCGAGGGCTGGGAAAGCGCGGGCGCACGCGGCTGGGGTTACCGCCATGTGCTGCCCTATTTCCGTCGCGCAGAAACGCGCGAAGAGGGCGGCGATGCCTATCGCGGTGCCGATGGGCCGCTTCATACATCCTACGGACCGATGAAGAATCCGCTGTATCGCGCCTGGATCGATGCTGCAAAGCAAGCGGGCTATCCCGAGACCACCGACATCAACGGCTTCCAGCAGGAAGGCTTTGGGCGGATGGACATGACGGTCCGTCGTGGCCAGCGCTGGAGCGCCGCCAATGCCTATCTCGCCCCGGCACGCGGCCGAAAGAATCTTGAGGTCCGAAGTTCTGCTCTGGCGACATCGGTTGTTCTGGACGGTCGTCGCGCCGTAGGCTTGCGGTATCAGCGCGGCGGCACAGCGCATGAGGTGCGGGCGCGGCGAGAGGTCATTCTGTCCGGTGGACCGATCAACTCGCCGCAATTGCTCAAGCTATCCGGCATCGGTCCCGCGGCAGAATTGCGCGAACACGGCATCAATGTCGTCGCCGACCGTCCGGGTGTGGGGGAGAATTTGCAGGATCATCTGGAATTCTATTTCCAGATGGCGGTGTCGCAACCCATCACTTTGTTCTCGTCACAGTCCCTCTGGGCCAAGGGTCTCATCGGCATGCGCTGGATGCTGCGCCGCGATGGCCTGGGTGCGACCAATCATTTCGAGACTTGCGGCTTTATTCGCAGCAAGGCGGGGATACAGTTTCCCGACATTCAATATCATTTTTTGCCTCTTGCCGTCTCTTACGATGGCAATAGTCTCGCGACCGAGCATGGCATGCAGGCGCATGTCGGCCCAATGCGATCCAAAAGTCGTGGCTGGGTGAAGCTGCGCTCCGCCAATCCCGCCGACAAGCCGCGCGTGTTCTTCAACTATCTCAGCCACACGGAGGACCGGGAGGAGATGCGGGCCTGCGTGCGTCTGACGCGCGAAATCTTTCAGCAACCGGCCTTCGCGCCCTATCGTGGCCGGGAAATCCAGCCGGGTGCGGATGTGGTGGATGATGAGGCGATCGACGCCTTTATCGCCGCCAAGGTCGAGAGTGCCTATCATCCGTCCTGTTCCTGCAAGATGGGCGACCCCGCCGATCCCATGGCCGTCGTCGATCCCGAGACGCGGGTAATCGGCATGGAGGCTTTGCGCGTGGTCGATAGTTCCATCATGCCGAGCCTGACCACCGGCAATCTCAATGCGCCGACCATCATGATTGGTGAGAAGGCGGCGGATCACATTATGGGCAGGCCGATGCTGGCGGCGTCCAATGCGCCGTATTTCGTCGCGCCGCACTGGCAGACCGCGCAAAGGTGATTGGTGGAGTGCTCGTCATCCGCGCACTTGATCCGCTTATCCATGGGCGCCCATGGATCCCCCGATCAAGTCGGGAGATGACGGTAATTCCCTAACCGCCGCTTGGAGGTATCCCATGATCATTCTTGCTTATATCGCCGGTCTCATCGTCTTCGTGGCACTCGATGCCGTTTGGCTCACCCTCACTGGCCCAAGCTATCGGGCGGTGCTGGGGGATATGCTGGCGCCCAGCATCCGGATCGTTCCGGCAGTGCTGTTCTACCTCGTCGATATGCTCGGCATCATGATCTTTGTGGCGCGGCCGGGCGTGCCGAACGGCATCGTCTGGGTGCTGACCTACGGCGCGCTCTTCGGTCTTTTCACTTACGCGACCTATGATTTGACAAACTTTGCTATTCTCAAGAACTGGAACATCGGCATTACCGTCGCCGATATTCTCTGGGGATCGGTGCTCTCCTCTGCTGTCTCGACAGCCGCCTGGGCCGTGCTGCGCCGGACGCTTTAAGTGCCCATGACGCGACAGCCCGTGCTGCGGTTTATTCTGGGCGATCAGCTGTCCCGAGCGATTGCGTCCCTGCGTGACGCGGATGCGGCACGTGACGTCGTGTTGATGGCGGAAGTTGCGGACGAGACGGTCTATGTGCCGCATCACCCCAAGAAGATCGCCTTCCTCTTCTCGGCCATGCGCCATTTCGCGGCGGAACTGCGCGCCGAGGGCTTCACCGTCGATTACGTGACCTTGGACGACCCCGCCAATACCGGCGCCTTCGGCACGGAACTCGCGCGCGCGGTGTCGCGTCACAGAGCTGCTTCTGTCGTGGTCACGCATCCCGGCGAATGGCGCGTCCTGGATGCGATGCAAATGTGGGAAGAGACTGCCGGCGTTCCGGTGGAGATCCGCGAGGATGACCGGTTCCTGTGTCCGCTGCCGCGCTTTCGCCAATGGGCGGAGGGCAAACGCCAACCGCGCATGGAATTCTTCTATCGGGAGATGCGGCGCGCAACAGGCTTGCTGATGGATGCCGATGGTGAGCCTGCCGGTGGGCGCTGGAACTTCGACGCGGATAACCGGAAGCCGGTGCCGAAGCAGCTTGATATGCCACCTGCTTTTTTCGTGACCCCAGATGCGATGACTCAGCAGGTTCTGGCCCTGGTCGGCGCCCGCTTCCCCGACAATTTCGGCACGCTGGACGGTTTCGATTATGCGGTGACGGCGTCTGATGCACGGCGCGCTCTGGCGCATTTCGTCACCCATGCGCTGGCTTCCTTCGGCGACTACCAAGACGCGATGCGGCAGGGCGAGGACCGGCTGTTTCACTCCGTTTTGTCGCCCTACCTCAATGCCGGCCTGCTCGACCCCCGCACTGTTTGCGATGCGGCGGAAACGGCTTGGCGAGACGGGCTGGCACCGCTCAACGCCGTGGAGGGATTCATTCGCCAGATCCTGGGCTGGCGCGAATATATCCGTGGTCTCTATTGGCTGAAGATGCCCGATTACGCCCAAACCAATCGGCTCGGCGCCGATCGCGCTTTGCCGGGACTCTATTGGGGCGCGCCGACCGACATGAACTGCCTTAGCCAATGCGTCGATCAGACACGACGGCTGGCGCATGCGCATCACATTCAGCGCCTGATGGTGACGGGAAACTTTGCTCTGCTGATCGGTGCCCTCCCGTCTGAGGTAGAGGCCTGGTATCTCGCCGTCTATATCGACGCCTATGAATGGGTGGAATTGCCCAATGTCCACGGCATGATTCTTTATGCCGACGGCGGTTATCTGGCATCGAAACCCTATGCCGCGAGCGGCAAATATATAGACCGCATGTCGGACTACTGCCGTCATTGCCGCTACGACGTGAAGCAGAGTTTGGGGCCGGATGCCTGTCCCTTCAACTTTCTCTATTGGAACTTCATCATCGAGAAGGCACCTGAATTGCGCGGCAATCATAGGATGGCGATGATATATGCATCGCTCGGCCGGATGGAGGGCGCAAAGCAGGCGGCCATCCAAACGCAGGCCAGTGATTTCCTCGCTGCGCTGACAACAGAGTATTGAGAGGCAGACCTAAGATGCCCGATCTCGTTCCGATTGGCGTTCCCGTCACCGACCTGCGCCCGACGCAGATGACGCTGGGTTTTCGCGAAGTGGAGATCAAGCGGCGCGCCTGGCGGGATGCCGACATCGCGGGCCGCACCAAGATGCTCAGAAGCCATGCCGTGCCGGCCGTCATCGGACCCAAGGGCCGGCATTACATCGTCGATCACCACCACTTCGCGAAGGCGCTTCTGGACGAGAAGGCGCCCCTCGTCGCGGTCTATGTGATTGCCGACCTCGAAGACGTCGACAAGGACGAGTTCTGGAGCTTTCTGGATAACAACAGTTGGTGTCATGCTTATGACGCGTCGGGCAAGCGCCGCGACCTGTCCGAGATCCCCAAAAGCCTCACGGACCTCACCGACGATCCGTTTCGCAGTCTCGTTGGCGAACTGATCCGCGCCGGCGGTCTCGCCAAAAATGCACGTCCCTTCTTCGAGTTCACCTGGGCGGATTTCCTACGCCGCCGCATCAAGCTGGAGCTTGTCGAGAAGGATTTTGGCACCGCTTTGGTGAAGGCGCTCGACCTTGCCAAAAGCATGGAGGCCAAGAACCTGCCCGGCTGGTCCGGCGCCGAGCCCTCTGCGGATTAATCGCGCACGATGATCAAGTGGGAGACGCCCTCATACTACCATCGTCATCCACGGGCTTGACCCGTGGACCTACCCCGCGTGGCGCCTGCACCTTGTTTGGGCGCCTGAACGGGTAGGCCCGCGCATCAAGTGCGCGGGTGACGATTCTACAAAGAGTCACGCATCCGTCTTGAAGCGATACACCGTGCTCGACCGAAAACTATGCCCAGGTAGCAGCACCGTGGTCGGGAAATGCGGCTGATTCGGCGAGTCCGGAAAATGCTGCGTCTCGAAACAGAAGCCATCGGCTTGGCGATAGGCGACGCCCGCCGTGCCGGCGGTGCCGCCACCGAGATAATTGCCAGTGTAGAACTGCACACCGGGCTCGGTCGTGTCGACTTCCATGATGCGCCCGCTGATCGGGTCATAAGCCGTGGCTGCCCGCGTCATCGTATGCGGCGAAGGCTGGTTGAGCACCCAATTGTGGTCGTAGCCGCGCTGCTTCAGGATTTGCGGATGCGCCGAACGAATGCCGGCCGCGATCGGCTTCGCCTGCCGTAGATCGAGGGGCGTGCCATCCACCGGGGCGATCTCCCCGGTCGGAATGCCGCCATTGTCCACCGGCGTATAGAGATCCGCGTTGATGCTGACGATCTGGTCGAGCACCGACCCCTGGTCGTTGCCGGCCAGGTTGAAATAGGCATGGTTGGTGAGGTTGATCACCGTCTCCGCCGTCGTCTCGGCACGATAGTCGATGCGAAACTCGTTCTCGTCATTCAGGCTATAGACGACCTCGACCTTCAGCATGCCGGGGAAGCCCTCGTCGCCGTCCGGGCTGACATGGGAAAGGACGGCGGACAGGGCGTGGCCGCTCTGTGCAGATTTCACTGACCAAATCGCGCGGTCGAAGCCCTTCAACCCGCCATGCAGCGTATTCGGGCCGTCATTGGCGGCCAAGGGATAGGTTTTGCCACCGAGCACGAAGGACGCACCGCCGATGCGATTGGCAAAGCGGCCGATCAAGGCTCCGAAATGACCCGGATTGACCTCGTATCCCGCCATATCCGCTTGATCGAGTGTGACATTTGCAAAACGCCCCTGCCGATCCGCGACCAGCATGGTGGTCACGATGCCGCCGAGGTCGAGGAATCGCACTTCCAGGCCGCCGGCGTTGCGCATCCTGTATTCCGTCACCATCCGCCCGTCCGATAGGGTGCCGAAGGTCCGATGCGTGAGGCCGATTGTGTCGCCGTTCTGGTCCGTTCCCGTCTGTCCAAATCGCGTGCCATCGGTGGCGGTCATGGTGCGGCTCCTTCTTTTGTTGCGGCGAACCTACTGCCAGAGTGGCGCCAAGCCCAGCACCCACGGGGGGACGCCGCTTGGAAAATGAGGCGCCACAGAAGATCGCCCCGAGAAAGATCGTGCGGGGCCGCCGCGCGCAGAGACGCGGCGTCGAGGCCGAGGCACGGGTGGTGGCGGCACTTGCCGCCGCCGGTTGGGTCATCCTCGGCCAGCGCCTGCGCACCCTCGCGGGCGAGGTCGATATCGTCGCCGAGCGCGCTGGCTTGCTGACCCTGATCGAGGTCAAGGCGCGCGGAGACCTGGAGACGGCGGCCTATGCCCTGGGGGCGCGGCAACGCCGCCGACTGACCGCAGCCGCCGCAATTCTGCTCGGCGCCAATCCCGGCTGGGGCCTCGCGGGCGTGCGGTTCGATGTCTGGCTCGTGGACGCGCGGGGCGGCGTGCGGCATGTGCCGGACGCTTTTCGCGATGAAGGCTGAGGCTTTGGCGCCTGCGACCATCTGGGCTATGGGAGCGGCATGACGATTCCTGACCTTCCGCCTGACACCGCGCTCTTCCTCGATCTCGATGGCACGCTGCTCGATATCGCGCCGCGTCATGACCTCGTCTGGGTGGCGCCGGAACTGCCGGAGGTTTTGACCAGCCTGCGCACCTCCCTCGGGGGTGCTCTGGCCATCGTCAGCGGCCGGCCGCTTCACGATATCGTGTCATTTATGCCGATCGATGGCCTCTGCGCGGCCGCCGAGCACGGCGCCCGCATCCTTCTGCCCGATGGTGTGATCGAGGAGGATACCGGCGGCTTGATCTGGCGGGACGATTGGATCGCCAGGATCAAGGCCGCCTTGCCGCGCTGGCCGGGCGCCTTCCTGGAGGAGAAGACCGTCGGTCTGGTCATCCATTTTCGCCAGGCGCCGGTCTATGCCGCCGAGATCGAAGCCTTCATGCGGGCGTTGATCGTGCAAGCCGAGGGCGAGGCCGAGTTGCTGCCGGCCCTAATGGCCTTCGAAATCCGGCGCCGGGGCGTCGGCAAGGGCCATGTGGTGCGACGGCTGATGCGGGTCTCACCATTCCAAGGCCGCATCCCCATCTTCATCGGCGATGACGTGACAGATGAGGAAGGCATGGAGGCCGCAGAGGAGTTTGGTGGCTACGGCCTTCATGTCGCGCGCGTGTTCGGCGGTGAGCCTGCCCAGGTTCGGGCGTGGCTTGCGGCACAGGCGGTGCATTTGCGCGCCGTCCCCCCTTCGGAAGGATAGCATTTGTCGCGCCTCGTCATCGTCTCCAACCGCGTACAAATTCCGACCGAGAAGGCGCCGCGCGCCGGCGGCTTGGCCGTCGCGCTCGGCAGTGGATTGCAGCCCGGCACCTTGTGGTTCGGTTGGAGTGGCAAAAAGGGTCATTCGGTCGAGGGCAGGACCCCGACGCTGCATGATGCGCTCGGCGTCACCTATGCCACCGTCGATCTGACCGAAAAAGAATATCACGAGTTCTATGTCGGTTTTTCGAACGGCGCACTGTGGCCGCTGTTGCATTACCGGCTCGACTTCCTTGACTATCACCGCAACGAATATGCCGGCTATCGCGCCGTCAACGCCTATTTCGCGGATGCGCTGCTCCCGATCTTGAACGACGATGATCTAGTCTGGGTGCATGACTATCACCTGTTCACGATGGGGCAGGAGATGCGCGCGCGCGGGGCCAAGCACCGCATCGGCTTCTTCCTGCACATTCCCTTCGTCCCGCCGGAATTGCTGGATGCGCTGCCTTGCGGCATCGAACTGCTCAAGGCGCTATGTGCCTATGACGTCGTGGGCTTTCATACCGATGATCACAAGCACGCCTTTCTCGCCTGCATCACCGATATGCTGCATATCGTGCCGGACGCAGATGACAGCTTCGTCTATGAGGGCCGGCGCGTGAAGGCGATCAGCGATCCCATCGGCATCGACGCCGAGGAATTTGCGGCCACGGCGGCGCGTTCGGTGCGGGGCGCCGAGGTCAAGCGCATTCGTGAGAGTCTGTTCAGCCGCGCGCTGGTGATCGGTGCCGACCGTTTGGACTATTCCAAAGGCCTGCCCAACCGGTTTCGCGCCTTCGACCAGCTTTTGGAACGCTTTGACGAACATCGCGGCAAGGTCTCGATGCTTCAGGTCGCTGCGCGCTCGCGGGAAGATGTCGATCGCTATCAGCAGCTTCGCCGCACGCTTGATCGCCTGGTTGGCGATATTAACGGGCGCTATTCTGAATTCGATTGGATTCCCATCCGCTACATGACCCGCGCCCTCAGCCGCAAAAGCCTTGCCGGCTTCTACAGGGTTGCCCGTGTCGGTCTGGTCACACCGCTGCGTGACGGTATGAACTTGGTGGCGAAGGAATATGTCGCCGCGCAATCGAGCGCCGATCCGGGCGTGCTGATCCTGTCGCGTTTCGCGGGCGCCGCCGATGAATTGCGGGAGGCTTTGCTCGTCAATCCTTTCGACGCCGATGAGGTGGCGGAGGCGATCAATCAGGCGATCAATATGGAATTGCCCGAACGCAAGGAGCGTTGGCAGGCTTTGCGGGAGAAGGTCTGGGCGGGAACGCCGCAGAAGTTCACCGAAACCTTCCTCGTCGCTCTCAGGCCCTGAGGTCCGGCGATGGACGGTTCGGACGTGCGGATCGTGACCATCGCGGAGCGCCCGGATCTCGCGCGCCTCGTCGCATGGTGGCAGCAGGAGGCGTTCGGCAGCTATGGGCAGACCTTGGATGAGGCAACGGTCACAATTGAATCTCAGACCGCAGCGCGTGGGCCTGAGCAGGCCTTCGTGCTGCTCGCCGATGAAGAGCCTGCAGGCACCGCGAGTCTGACGCATCACGACCTTCATGAGGAATGGCCGCTGACGCCATGGCTCGCGAGTGTGTATGTGCAGCCGCAGTATCGTGGCCGAGGCTATGCCAGTCGCCTGGTGCGCTGCGTGGAAGATGAAGCCCGCACGGCCGGGGTGGGCCGCCTCTGGCTCTACACCGGATCATCGGAGGCTTTTTATGCGCGTCTCGGCTGGGTCACGGAGCGACTGACGTCCGACCGTGGTCGCACGGTCTGTTTGATGCGGCGGGAGTTGTTTTAGGCGGCGATCGGCGTTTGGCGGATGAGCGCAGCGTTATCCGCCGTCCACGCCTATGTCATCGCGCCGAGCTTGCCGAGCAGCCGGGCGTGGCTGCGCGCCGCACCCTCGAAACAACGCCATTCGAACTTCTCGTTCGGACTGTGGATTTGGTCGTCCTCCAGCCCAAAGCCCATCAGGATGGTGTCGAGGCCGAGCAGGCTCTTGAGAGAGCCAACCACGGGGATCGAACCGCCACAGCCCATCAACACCGGCGCCTTGCCGAACTCATCAGTCAGCGCCGCGATGGCGGCGGACATGAACGGACCCTCGGTCGGCACCGCGACACCGGGGTTTCCCCCGAATTCCTGGAGGGTGATCCGCGCGCCGGGCGGCGTGCGATCCGTGATGAACTCTCGCAGTCCCGCCAAGACCGTCTCAGGGTTTTGGCCCGGCACCAGTCGGAACGACAGTTTCGCATGCGCCTCGGAGGCGATGACCGTCTTGGCGCCGATGCCGGTATAGCCACCCCAGATGCCATTGAGGTCGGCCGTCGGCCGCGCCCATAGCTTCTCCAGCGCCGAGCGGCCGAGTTCCCCCGCACCCACGGAAAGGCCGATGCCGGCCAGCATGGCGGCTTCGTCGAAGCCCAAAGCCTCCCATTGCGCGGCCTGAGCCGGCGGCACTTCGGCCACGCCGTCATAAAAGCCGGGGATCTTCACGTGCCCCTCGGCGTCATGCAGATCGCCCAGGATGCGGGTAAGGGCGTTGATCGGGTTGAGCACGGCACCGCCATAGCTGCCGGAATGCAGGTCGCGAGAGGGGCCGACGAGGTCGATCTGCACATAGACCATGCCGCGCAACTGCGTGGTGATCGCGGGTGTGGCGATGTCCCACATATTGGTGTCGCTGATCAGCGCGATATCGGCTTTCAGCTCCGCCCGATGCTCGGCCATGAAATGGTCGAGGTTGGGGCCGCCGATCTCCTCCTCGCCTTCGATCAGCAGCGTGATGCGGATGGGCAGGCTGCCGGTCGCGAGATACCAGGCCCGACAGGCACAGAGGAAGGCCACGACCTCACCCTTATCGTCCACCGCGCCGCGCGCCACGATGCGCGGGCCGTGAGGCCCCTCGACCATCTGTGGCTCGAACGGCGGGCTCGTCCACAGTTCCAGCGGGTCCGCCGGCTGCACATCGTAATGGCCGTAGAACAGCACATGTGGCACGGTTGCGCCCGTCGTGGCCGGGTCGGGGCCGGGGTAATAGCCCGTTACGATCGGGTGGCCCGGCGTTTCCCGCAGCGCCGTTTCAAAGCCGATGGCGGCAAATTCATGCACCAGCCAGCGGGCGGCGGCGGCGCAATCCGGGGCATGGGCCGGCTGCGCGCTGATGCTCGGAATACGAAGCAACTCGAACAGCCGGGCGCGGGCGTCATCCTGGCCGGTGTCGAGGCGGCGCAGCACCTCGGTGATCCGGTCTTCGGCGGTCATCATGCGCGCTGTCCTTTGAGCGTATGGGCGGGTCCTGAAGACGCGGCATAGGCCTTCAGGAACAAGCAAATCGCCCCCTGGACCACCCGCTCGATCTCGGCGCTCTCGGGCCGGTCGATTAGTCGCAGGCGCGACCGCATGACGATTTTTGTCTGGCACAGCGCGAAGAACTGCTCCGCCGCGAAGTCGGGGTCCGCCACGGCCAGACGGCCGCTGATCGTCTCGTCACGCAGCCAGTCAGCGAGGTAGTTCAACGCGCGCTGGGGGCCGGCCTCGAAGAAGGCGCGCGCCAATTCCGGGAACTGTGCGGCTTCGGACATCACCATGCGGTGAATCGCCTGCCGAAACGGCGACAACAGCATTTCCAGCACGGCGATCCCGACCCGATGGAGCGTCTCCTCGGGGTCGTTCGTCTGTGGGGCCACGGCGAGGATGGATTTGAGCGTCTGGTCGCAGCCGCCGGCGATGAAGGCACTGAACAGCGCCGCTTTGCTCGGAAAGTAATTGTAGAGCGTGCCCTTGGAGACGCCCACTTCCTTCGCGATCTGCGCCATGCTCGCGCCCTCATAGCCATCTCGCGCGAAAACCCGTCCAGCACCATCGATGATGGCGTTGCGCCGTTCGGGCGAGAGAGGGTCGGTCGGGGTCGGTTCGCTCTGTGTCAACTGCCGTCTTCCTGTCGCAGGTTTGACAATGGCGGCCTCGAACCTATCATACAAGCGGCTAACCGAACCGTTCGGTCAAAGCAGTGGCAGGAGCGGACACGGTGGTCCTAAAGCGCAGCGGCAACAATCGCCGGCTACTGGCGGTGGTTTCCAGGCCAATCCTATCCTCGGCGATTCTTCTTCTTGTGGCGGGCTGCACGGTCGGCCCGGACTTCAAGCAGCCGGCCTCGCCCTACAATCCTGTCTCCTGGTTCGCGGGCCGCCCCCATGCAGTCGCGGCCAGCCAGCCGGTGGCGCTGCCGATCGACGTCGCTTGGTGGGAAAGCTTCAATGACCCCGAGCTCAATTCCCTGGAACAGCGGGCGGCTGCCCAGAACCTCGATGTCGTCACAGCGACCATCCGGGTCGCGGAAGCCCGCTCGAACGCCGGCGTCGCGGCCTCCGCCTTCTTCCCGACCGTCAGCGGTCAGGCCGATGCCTTCGATGTCAAGCCGAGCAATGATCTCGGCCTTTCCAGCCTGACCGGCGGGTCGTCGAGTTCGAGCAGCAGCGGTAGCGGCAGCAGCGGCGGCAACATCGACCCGCTCCAGATCTACCAATACGGCTTCGACGCGAGCTGGACGCTCGACATTTGGGGCAAAGTTCGCCGCAGCGTCGAGGCTGGCAATGCCCAGCTTGAGGCCTCGGAGATCGACCGTCGTGGCGTGCTGACCCAGATCATTGCGGAAGTCGCCCGCGATTATGTCCAACTTCGCAACGCCCAGGCGCTGCTCCAGATCGCCCAGACCAACGTGAAGACGGCGCAGAACCTGCTGAACCTGACGCAGCAGCGCGCCGTGGCGGGCCTCACCAACGAACTCGATGTCGCGCAGGAACAGGCGCAGCTCATGACAACGGCGGCGACCGTGCCGCAGGCGCAGCAGCAGGTTGCGGCGCAGATCAATGCGCTCAGCCTTTTGTTGGGGGAGGGGCCGCGCGCCCTTCAGGCGGAGCTTGAGACGCCGGAGGTGGTGCCCCCGACGCCCGCCGCCATTCCGATCGGCCTGCCGTCCGAGCTTCTGCGGCGCCGTCCGGATGTCATGGAGGCCGAGGCCAAACTGCATGCCGCGACCGCCAATATCGGCGTGGCCATCGGCGCCTTCCTGCCGAAGTTCAACCTGCTCGGCATGTTCGATATCCAGTCCGGCTCGACGCAGGATCTGTTTAGCACCGCCGCGCGCACCTATATTCTCGGCGGCATGGTCTCGGTGCCGATCTTCGAGGGCGGCCAGCTTGTCGAGACGCTGCATCTACGCCGTGCGCAGCAGCATGAGGCGATGGTCAGTTACGACAAGACCGTGTTGCAGGCCTTCTCGGATGTCGATAACGCGCTCACGGCCTATGATGCGGAACAGCGGCGGCGCGCCGCGCTGCGCCAGTCCGTGGCGGCGAACGAAAAGGCGCTGGGTCTCGCGCAGCAGCGTTATACCGAGGGCATCGCGACTTATCTGGACGTGTTGACGGCCCAGCAGAATGTGTTGACGAGCCAGAGCAGCTACCAGAACAGCACGGCGGCCGTGTCGACGAATCTCGTCTCGCTCTATCTCGCGCTCGGCGGCGGTTGGGAGGCGACCTTCCCGACCCCAGCAAATGAGGGTCCGCCGAATGCCTCGGTCGGCCAGACGCTCAAGACGGCGATCACCCAGGGCAACGCGAGCTAAGTTGCCTCGCAAACCGTAGGGTGGAAAAGCGCAGCGTATTCCACCAATTCGGGCGCGACTAATTCGCTTCCGCACCCTGCGGCAAAGCTCCACCCGCCAGAGGTGCCAAAATCGGCCCGCAGGCCGCGGGGATCGCCGGGGGTTGCCCGCCGCTCGATGGAGGGGGCGGCCGGATGCTGCCGTCCGGCATGAACCACCAATCCAATGCCGCACCGCAGCCATTGCCGGCCGGAACGGCGGCTTGATCGACGCAGTCAGGCTGGCCGGGTGGACAGGCGAAATGCAAATGCATATGGGCGCGGTGTCCCCACCAGGGTCGCACCCGCCGCAGCCAAGACGTATCGCCCGTCGCCGCCTCGCACAGCTGGCGCTTGATCACTGGATTGACCAGAAGGCGATCGAGGCCGGGCAGCGCCGTTGCCATATGGATCAGCGTCATCGTCGCGCGCGACCATTGCGCGGGATCAACCTGGGTACTGCCGGCTGGGACGATCGCCGGGGGCGCCAGCCCGTTGCGCTGCGCCAGCGTCAGCGCCGGCTTGGGCTGCGTATCGAGATAGATATCGACATCGAGGCCGCGTTGATGGGCGACATGGCCGCCCGACAGGGGGCCGCCGCGCGGGCCTGACAGATCGCCCACGTAAAGATCGGGCAGACCGGCGCGCTGCGCCTCCGCGGCCAGCGTTTCGATGCCGCGCAACGTCACCGGCGCGCCCCAGAAGCTGCTCTGGCTGGCGCGAATGACCTCGTAGCCGGGTCCCTGCGGCGGGAGGGCACGGGCTCCGACGATGCAGCCCGTGCCGGCGCCGATGATGCGCAGCGCGCCCGGCGCCGGTCCTACGGTGCCGGCGTAAGCGGGCGGTGCGAGCAGCGGCAGCAGCATGAGAAAGCGCAGACGCATGCAGACGAACCCTCAGAAGCGGCGGTCGTACACCGTGATGACATCACCCGGGGCGACCCGGTCGGCGGGGCCCACACGACCTTGGACGGTCGTCGTCTTGGTCGTGCGCACGATGCTCTCATAGGCTTTGATCGCCCGATAGGTATAGCCGCCGGCGAGGGACACGGCCGCCACCACGGTCATGCCGGGTTCATAGGGATATTGTCCTGGCCGCAGCACCTCCCCCAGAATGAAGATTGGGCGATAGGACGCGATCTCCACGGCGACGGAGGGGTCGTCCATCATGCCGCGCGTCTTCAGGCTGTCCGCGATTTCGGCGCCCAGGGTGCTGGCGGTGATGCCGCTGGCGGGCAGTGACCCGGCGAGCGGGAGCGCGATCTGGCCGTCATCCCCGATCGCGAAGACATCGCTGAGTTCCTTGTCACCATAGACGATGACACGCACCCGGTCGCCAGGCCCCAGCCGGTACAACGCCGTGCTCGCGGGGGGCGGCAAGGGCGGCAGGGTGGCGCCGGGCGCGGCGCAGCCGGTCAGCCAAAATCCCGTCATCACGCAGAGGGTTTTTCTCATAACGATTAATTAACAAAATTCGTGCAACGCGTATATGTTGCTTGATCGCATCGTTCGCGCGATGAGGAGAGTTCGAATGTTAGACAGCACCGAGGGTCGCGGGCCGCCGCATCTCGTCCGCCCTTGGGCGGACGGGCGGGGAGATCGTCCTCATCCGCTTCCGTCGGACGTCGAGGACTTTTTGGGTGTGCTGTCCCGGCAGCTATGGAGCATCCTGCTGCCCGCCATCCTCATCCCGGCCCTGGTGGCCTTGGCGTTGAGCCAGGTGCCGACGCTTTATACCGCCACCGGCACGGTCATTTACGATCCGACCGGCTATTCGGCGGATGTTCTGCGCAGCATTCTCAAGACTGATCCGACCACGGATACGATCGTCGCGAGCCAGGCCGCCATCCTCGGCAATTTGTCAGCAGCGCATCGAATCGCGACCGACCTGAACCTCGCGTCTGTGCCCGAATTCGCCCCCCGCCGCCCGGTCGCGGATGAACGGCTCTTTCCTAACGACCACAGCGCGGCCGTCGACGCGGCGGTGCTGCGGGCGATGTCGGTGGTGCCGGTGGATGCCTCGCGCGTCTTCGCGGTGTCCTTCACCGCACAGGACCCCGATCTCGCGGCGGTGGCGGCGAACCGGATCATGGCGATCTATATCGCCGATCAGCTTTCCCTCAAGACCACCGCCTTGCGCGCGGCCTACGCCTGGATGGACGCGCGAGCGGCGGCCCTGCGCGCGAAGGCGCTGGAACAGAACGCCGCCATCGCCCGATACCGCCAGGCGAACGGGTTGATCGAGGGCGTTCAGGCGCAGATCGGCACCGAGGAGATCAGCGGCCTTTCGGCCGATCTGATGCGCGCGGAGGAGGAATTGGCGGGCGCCCAGGCCCGGCGGGACGCGGCGGGAAGCGGCCGGCTGTCGGAAAACGTGGTCGCCATGCGCCTCGCCACGGTTCAGGCGCAGGGCGCGCTGGATGCGGCGCGGGCACGCCTGGGGCCAAACCACCCGGTGGTGCGGGCCTTGCAGCAGCAACTCGCGGTTCTTCGCGCAGCCTCGGGCGCCGAAAGCGCGGATGTCTCGGCCGGCGTCAATGCCGATGCGCAGGCCGCGGCCACGCGGCTCAGTATGTTGCGCGGCAGCCTTCTGGCGGCCCAGGCGCAGGGCGCGAAAGAGGCCGATGCGGCGGTTGCGCTGCAGGCGATGCAGCAGGACGCCGATGCCACGCGCCAATTGCTCCAGGCTTTGCTCACGCGCATGGAACAAAGCGCGCAGCAGGAGGCGATCGAAACCCCCGACGCAAGAATCCTGTCCAGCGCCGCGCCGCCCACGACATCGTCCTCCCCTAAACGCGGCTTGCTGCTCGCGGCGGCTGTGCTTCTGGGTCTGGTGGCCGGCGGCGGGCTCGCCTGGCTGCGCGAGGTGACCACCACCACCCTGCGCACGGAACGGGAGGTCGATGACGCGCTGGGCCTGCGCTGTCTGGGCACCATTCCCGGCGTCCGCACGGGGTCGGCCGAGGATGTGCAGCATCGCCTTGCGCGACCCGGCTCCCTGGCCGCGCGCCAGGTCCAGATCCTGCGCGGGCGGTTGCGCTTCGCGGCCGCCGACCCGCGCATCCTTGCCGTGATCTCGACGCGTCCGGGCGAGGGCAAGACCAGCCTGGCCCTCGCCCTGGCGCGCAGTGCGGCGCGCGGCGGGGAGTCCGTTTTGGTGGTGGATTGTGATCGCGTCCGGCCTCATCTCAGCCGCATCCTGATGGCGGCTGACGCGCCTGGCTTGACCGAGCTTTTATCCGGATCGCGCAGCACGCGTGAGGTCATCCGCGCCGATACCGTATCCGGCCTGTCGATCATTCCGGCGGGCGGCACCACCGCACCGACGCAGCGTCTGGCGGCGACGACCCTGCGGCCGATGATTGCGGACTGGCGCCGCGACTATGATCTGATCGTGCTGGACGGCGCACCCCTGCTCGCGGGCGTCGATAGTCTTTCGATCGCCGAACTCGCGGATGCGGTGTTGCTGTGCGTACGCTGGAACCATACGCCGCGCCGGCTGCTGGCCTATGCCCGTCGTTTGTTGACCGATCAACCAGGCAGCGCGCCGCTCGCGGTGGTGCTGACGCGGCTGGGCGCGAGGTCACGGGCCTTGCGTGGCTTCCCCGAGGCGGAGTTTTCCACCCGGCGTTACGCGGCGTATTTCCGCGCATAAAGCATCAGGGGCGCGCGTATGAGCAGGGTCATCGCAGTCGGTCCGCCGATGCCCGCCGCCATCAGAACAACGGCATAGAGCGGAAACCATGGCGCGTTCCACGGCAGGCTTGTCATCAGCAGCCCCTTGGCCAGGCCAATGAAAACGGTGTTGAGCAGGTAGATAGCCAGGGCATAGGGCGTCATCCAGTCTAGTAGCCGGGCGACGTGGCGCGGCGGATGACGCATCGCCGCATGCAGGGCGGGCAGGGCGACCGCACTCACCAGCAACATACGCGATTTTGGTGCAAGCTCCGTGTTCAGAAGAAAGACCAGCAGCAGGCTGCAAAGAAACAGGACGACTAGGGAACGACGGTGCCGATCGATCCAGACGCACCAGTCTGTATCTTGCCGCCCGGCGAAAAGTCCGATCGCGAAGAACAGCGCATTCGCCGCAATCCGGTCGCCGTAGACCAAGGCAGGAACCGGCAGCCAGAACAGCAGCAGGCCGAGGGCAACCAGCAGACAGACGCGGCCACGCCATAGCGTGAGCAACGGCGGCGTCACGATCGCAAAGACGAATAGAACGATCAGATACCAGACCGATTGTGCTGGGCTGCGGTCCGTATGCCAGACCAAATCCGACAATCCGCCGAGTAAGGAGGCCGGGGCGTGATCGACATGCATGATGGGCTGGGCGAGGTATTTTCCGATCAGGATGATCAGGCCAAACAGCGCGGCCGGCAGCAGCAAGCGGTGCGCGCGCCGTCGCAGCAACCGCGCATAGGCCGCGCCCGTCGCGTCCGCACCGCCTGACAGCTGTGCGGCATAGCCGCTGAGATAGAACAGGAATGGGATATGGAAGGCGTAGATCAGCGCCCGGATCGGTTCATACCAGGAAAGACCTGTCGGATCCGCCCGCGCGACGAGATGGCCGAAGACCACGAGCAGGATCGCCAGATCCTTGCCGCGATCGAGATCCAGCCGTCGTTCCGAAGAATGCCCCATGCGCGATTATTGTATCGGAATCAAAACAAAAAGCCTACCCTGCTATCATGCAAACGGATGCCACCGTGTTAAGGCTGCGGGCTCTTCACATCCTGTGCCTGGTGATCGCGACCTGGGCATCGGCGACCACGGCGCACGCCCAAATGATCCAGGCGTCATACCCAAAGGACGTTCCGGGCTTCGATACCCAGGCCGGTGTCTCGGTCACGTCTCGGATCCAGCAAGATACCGAATGGCAGCAGATTCTTGTGGGCTCAGACTGGGTGCATCCCGAAGTGACCGAGAGCATCAGTCACGACAGCGCTGTCCTGGTCGGCCGAAAGCCGAGTTGGATCGAGTCGACGGCGCCATCCGTCACCGTCACCTCGACCGATGGCGGTTCCACCGACGGCGCCTATCTGGCGGCCCAAGACAACCGCTATCTCGCGGCGCCGCATCAATCCGACACCGACTGGACAGCGGCGATCGGCGGCACGGTGGATGTCGCGGATTGCAAGCTGACCCTGGCGGCAGCGCATTTATCCCTGCATGAGCTGGACACCGCACTCGACGCCTTGCCCTATGATGCGCCGCTGCCCTTTTCGGTCGATACGCTCCGCTTTCGCGGCGAGAGTCCGGTCGGGCGGCTGACCGTGCAGCCCAGCCTCGGGATCACTCATTTTACCTTCGGTAACGCCAGCATCGACGGCATTTCGGCGCCGCAATCCTATCGCGACCGCCTGGTGACCGAGGGCGAGATGAGCGTTTTCTACGGCATTGAGGGCTTTAACGATCCCGATCGCGCCGTGCTCATCCTGCGGGGCAATGGCGGCAGCTACCCCAATGATCTCCCGAGCCAGCCCCCGCGCGATTTCGTCGGGGGCGCGGTGCTGGCGGGGGTCGAGCATGACGTGGACGGTCTGTGGGGCTGGCGTCTTGTGGCGGGCATCGGCGGCCGTACCTATCGGGACCCGATCTACGCCAACCAACTCGTCCCCGTGGCCGAGGGCACCGTCACCTGGCAGCCGACCGAACGCACTACCTTCCACGCGGGAATTCTGCGCAAGATCGAGGACGCGTCGGATATCGGGGTCGGCAGCTATGTGGCGACCGTCCTCGGCATCGCGATGGATCATGAGGTGCAGCGCAATCTCATCCTCCATGCCGGCCTGGACCTCGACCGCGCCCAATACGGCGGCGCGTCGGAGACCTTCCTGACCGGTAGCCTTGGTCTGTTGTGGCTGATCAGCCGGAATTTTCGAGCGAATGGCACGATCAACCTGACGAGTCACCAAAGCACCGGTGCCTCCTCCTACGGCGAGAATGTCTTTCTCCTCAGTCTCACGGCCGGGATATGAGCGGCATCGCCCCTGTGGCGGAAACGCTGTTCCTCGGCCTGTGGTTTGTGGACGGTGACGCGGCGGTGGCGGCGGCGCTGATCGCCGGGCGGCCAGATGGCGCGCCCTTCGCCTATGTCGTCACGCCCAATGCGGACCATTTCGTCCGCCTGCGCCGCACGCCCGGCCTGCGTGACCGCTATGATCAGGCCGAGTGGCGGTTTCTCGATTCGGTCGCGATCGCGCATGCCGCCCGGTTGCTCGGTCTGCGGCCGCCAAGGGTGGCGACGGGCGCCGATGTCAACGCCCTCGTTTTGAGCAATTACCTGCGCCGGGACGACCGCTTGACCGTCATCGGCCTCGAAAACGCCGGTGCCGAAGCCCTCCGCCGAGATCATCCGACGGTCGTTCTGTCCCATCACCGGCCGCCGTTCGGTCTGGTGGGGGACGCGGCCGGCTTCGCGGCGGCGGTCGCCTTCGCCGTCGCCCACCCGGCGCGGTTCACCCTGCTGGCGGTCGGCTCCCCGGTGCAGGAACGGCTGGCGGCGGCGATCCAGGCCACGGGCGCCGCCTGCGGCACGGGGCTGTGTATTGGCGCGGCGGTGGAGTTCTGGGCGGGGCTCACGCCCCGCGCGCCGCCCGCTCTGCGGCGTCTGGGCTTGGAATGGCTGTATCGCCTCTGGCGCGAACCACGGCGTTTGTGGCGCCGCTATCTCCTCCGGGATTGGGCGATCATCGCGCTGCTTCTGGCCGCCCGGCTCAGATAGAGCGCAGGCGGGCCGAGCAAGCCCAGGGTCGCATGCGGTGCGCTGGTCCTGGACCCGCCGCGTGTAGTACAAGACTTGCATCCCCACGCTGCCACGCTCGGGCGTGAGGGGCATTGTGCGACGAACGCTCAAACAAAAAGGATTTACTCGTGGCCACTGAGAAGACGCAGAATGTTCAGGACGTGTTCCTGAACCATGTGCGGAAAAACAAGACGCCGGTTACGGTGTTTCTCGTCAACGGCGTCAAACTTCAGGGAATCATCACCTGGTTCGACAACTTCTCTGTCCTGCTGCGGCGGGATGGACATACGCAACTGGTTTATAAGCACGCTATCAGCACGGTCATGCCGGGCGCGCCCATCCAGCTGTTCGACCCACTGAAAGTGGAGGCGGCGCCTGGGCGCGAGATCTTATCGGCCGACCCCGCATGACGGAAACCTCGATGGACGGCGCCCTGACGCGGGCTGCCGTCATTCTGCCGTGGGAGCGGGTGGAGGCGAGTGACAGCCGCCGCTCCAGCGAGGCGAGACTGGCGGAAGCCATGGGTCTCGCGGCCTCCATCGGCCTCGTGCTGGTCCATTCCGCCATCGTGCCACTGCGTGGCCGCCGACCCTCCGCCCTGTTGGGGTCGGGCCAGGTCGAGATGGTGCATCAGGACCTCAAATCCCATGAGGTCGATCTGGTGGTGATGGACACGGCGCTGACGCCGGTCCAGCAGCGCAACCTGGAACGCGCCTGGGACTGCAAGGTCATCGACCGCACCGGTCTCATCCTGGATATCTTCGGGGAGCGTGCGCGGACCCGGGAAGGGGCACTCCAGGTCGAACTCGCGCATCTGGATTACCAGAAATCCCGCCTCGTCCGGTCCTGGACCCATCTTGAGCGTCAGCGCGGCGGCTTCGGCTTCTTGGGCGGCCCCGGTGAGACTCAGATCGAGGCGGATCGGCGGCTGATTTCCACGCGCATGGCGCGGCTGAAGAAAGAGATCGAGGAGGTGCGGCGCACCCGTGGGCTGCATCGCAGCGCCCGCCAGCGCACGCCTTACCCCGTGATCGCCCTGATCGGCTACACAAACGCCGGTAAATCGACGCTGTTCAATGCCATGACGGGCGCTGCGGTCCATGCTGAGGACCAGCTTTTCGCGACGCTGGACCCCACCATGCGCAGCATCGCGCTGCCTTCGGGCGCACCGGCCATCCTGTCTGATACCGTCGGCTTCATCAGCGACCTGCCGACCGAACTCGTGGCGGCCTTCCGCGCGACCTTGGAGGAAGTGTCCGAGGCCGATGTCATTCTTCACGTGCGTGACATCGCGCATCCGGATACGGCGGCGCAGAAAGCCGATGTGCTGCGCGTCTTGGATGCGATGGTGAAGGAGGGCAATCTCGATGCGGATTGGCCGAACCGCACCATCGACGTGCTGAACAAGGCCGATCTGCTCGGCGGCGTCGAGATGGTTCCGGGCGTCGTGGCGCATCATGACGGCGGCACAGACGCTCTCCCGATCTCCGCCCTGAACGGCGCGGGGCTGGACCGGCTGCGCGACGCGATCGACCATCGGCTGCAGAGTGCGAAGGAGGTCACCTCCTTTAACCTCGTGCCATCCGACGGGGCGCGGCTCGCCTGGCTGTATCGGCACGGGGAGGTCATCTCCCGTGAGGATGAAGAGGAAGCGATTCGCGTGACGGTGCGTATGCTGCCCGCCGACCGGGCCCGGTTCGAGAGTCTGGCATGACGTCCTTCACCAAAGCCCATCTGCATGACCTCTGGATGCTGATGCGTCAGGCGACGCAGAGCGAAATCATGCCGCGCTTCCGCCAACCCGACACCTGCGCGGTGCGCGAAAAGACCAGCGCGCTCGATCTGGTGACGGATGCGGATGAGGCCGCCGAGCGATTCATCACCGCCGGTATCGGCCGCATGTTTCCTGGCGCGCTGGTGGTGGGGGAGGAAGCGACGGCCGCCGATCCGTCGCTTCTTCGCAAGTTGGGTGACGCCGATCTGGCCTTCGTGGTCGATCCGGTGGACGGCACGGCGAATTTCGCCGCCGGCCTGCCGCTGTTCGGTGTCATGGCGGCGGCAATCGTCCGTGGTCAGATCGTGGGTGCGGTGATCCACGACCCGATTGGCGATGACGCAGCGCTCGCGTTGCGCGGTGGTGGCGCCTGGATGGAGCAGGCGGATGGCAGCCGGCGCGATCTTCGTGTTGCCGCGGCGGCACCGCTGGAGCGGATGACCGGCGCGATCAACTGGCGCCATCTGCCCGAGCCCGAGCGGCACAACATGCTGAATGCGCTGCCGCGTTTCGCGGCGACTTGGGATTATCGCAATGCGGCGCATGAATACCGGTTGCTGGCGCAGGGTTTTGCCCATGCGGCGGTGTTCGCCCGCATGATGCCTTGGGATCATGCGCCGGGCTGGCTGATCCATCAGGAGGCCGGCGGCTATTCCGCCCGCATGGACGGCTCGGCCTATACGCCGACGGAAACCACCGGCGGCCTCATCCTTGCGCCCGACCGCCCGAGTTGGGAGGTTGTGCGCGGGTTGATGGGATGACGAGGCTGAGTAGGAGACGAAAATGAGCTTGCGGGACCGGCTGCTTGTCTTGAGCCAGGGCGTCGAGGGGTACAGCGCCGAAGAAGTGGTCGCTGAGTGGCAGTCCGCTGTCGTTTGCCTATTCGATGAACTGAAATCGTATCTAGTGGATTACATCAAGGACAACCTTTTAACCGTTGAGGAGGAACGAATACCGGTCTTTGAAGAGCGGCTGGGAGCCTATGAAGGTTTGAGACTGAAACTTCGGAGTGGGAGTTCGCTTGTTAACGTTACGCCTGTTGGCCGTATCGTTGCTGGCGCGGTTGGTCGAGTCGATATGTCCAATGCAGGTTGGCCTGGTCATGGGTACATGCTGCTGCGTCAACGGTTTGAACCGCCTGAATGGCAGATCACTCATAGGGAATCCAACCCGTTCATTCGCACTAAGGGTGGTCCTCTGGACGCCGGCAAAATTGTCTTCTTTGAGCCGTTAAGTAAGTCGGCATTCGAACAAGCACTCGAATCCTTGTTCGAGTGACGCTGTGACCTCGGTTGATGAGGCGTATCAAAGATATTTTTACCTCACTGACGCCCTAGGCCGCCTATATCGCGCTTCGATCTCTAAACCGATATCCGAAGAAAACATTCGGCTTGGCCTCACACGGACTGGCGACACGTTAGTGCAGGCGAAAACAAAAATTACTCAGCGCCTAGACACCACTCAAGCCCGACTGGCCGAACTCGCGCTGATTGATATGTGCTCAGCGTTCGAGAGCGAGTGTTTGAGACGGATTCCGACGGCTGTTGGCGAAGCCAAACGCGTCCTCACGGAGCATTATAACGTGCCCGTGATGTCGCAGATCACCAATCAGCTTGTGCGACAAGCAGAGGATTTTGGATCTCTAGACGCGCTTTTCAAAGCTGTGGAGAGCCGTCTTCGTCCAGAAGTCGGGGCTCAGCTTCGAGACCTTAAAAATGAGCGCAATCGAATCGCCCACGGGACGAAGTCACCACCCAAAAATATTCAACTTGAAGACGCCAGGGAACTGCTAAATGCGGTCCTTGAGCTGATCTGCTAACTCCCGCTGAACCAATTATACCCCTGGTCTTCCCAATATCCGCCGGGGTTATCGTTGGTCACGTAAAGCGCCGCGATATGCTTGGGATTCTTGAAACCAAGCTTCGTCGGAATGCGCAACCGCATCGGAAATCCGAACTCGGCCGGCAAAGGCTTGCCGATGAAATCCAACGCCAAAATCGTCTGCGGATGGAGCGCGCTTTCCATGTCGATGCTGGAGTAGTAGCGATCGGCGCATTTGAAGCCGACGTATTTGGCGCGCGTATCGGCGCCAATCTTTTGCAGGAACAGCCGCAGCGGCACGCCGCTCCATTCGCCGATCTGGCTCCACCCCTCGACGCAGATATGCCGCGTGATCTGGTTCTCCTGCGGCATGGCGCGCAAGCGGGCGAGGGTCCAGGGCGTCTTGTCCTGCACCAGGCCCGAAACCTCCATCTTCCAGGTCGCACCATCGATATCCGGCACATCGTCTTCATCATAGAAGGCGTTGAACTTGAAGGGATTGGTGATGCGGCTGGCGGGAAACGTCGCGGCCAGGCGCGTCTTGCTGAACAGCAAGGCCTGCACGCGGTCATTGAACCGCAACATGGCGAACAGCGCGCGATCCGTCATATCCCCATCGGCAAGATTGCAGCCGGTCAGCATCGTCAGGGCGCCGAGCGATAGCCCTGTCTTGAGCATCAGCCGCCGCTCGACACGCTTCAATTCCGGGGCGAGGTCGCGGGCGCTGAGAAGGCCGGGTTCACGCTTCATGAGAAATCTCCGGCTCTGGGTCGAGGCGCGCGCGGCCGGTGATCATGGTCGGCAAAGTGCGCGGCACCAGAATGACCAAGGCCAGATGGATGACCACGAAGCCAACAATGCCCGTCATGGCCACGAAATGAACCCAACGGACGCTGGGATAGCTGCCGAGGATGGCCGCTAGAAACTGAAGTTGCACCGGCTTCCACATCGCGAGGCCGGACAGCACGGCGAGGATGCCGAACAGCAGCACCATGATGTAGAGCAGCTTCTGCACGGCGTTATAGACGCCCGGCGTATGTCCCAGCTTGAAGGTCAGTGCCGAGCGGAAATCGCCCCAGACGCTGCGGGCGCTGAGCGGAAAGAACGATCGCGAAAAGTGTCGTGCAGCGAGGCCGTACCCGACATAGACGATGCCATTGGCGACCAGCAGCCACATGGCCGCGAGATGCCAGGCGATGGCGCCACCCAACCAGCCGCCCAAGGTCATCCAGGGCGGGAAGACGAGGGGCAGAAACGGTGCGGCATTGAAAATCTGCCAGCCACTCATCACCATGCAGACAATCGCAACCGCACTGATCCAATGGGTGATGCGAACGACCAGGGGATGAACCGTAACAACGCGGCCCTTGCTTCTGCCAGTCTGTGCCATCGACGCGTTCATCCCCCAAAGCCAGTGCTATAACATACGGCGGTTGGCCGCCGTATGTTACGCGCAAAGTTACTGCGCGAACGCTTACTGGGGCGGCGTAATGCCGTTTTCACCATAGAGGATAAATTCGGCCGTCTTCGGATCGGTCTTGGGCGGATTGACGATCACTTTGACGCCGGGCGTCACGCGCGCCGCGGTGCCAGGTGCGATCATGACGATCGGCACATTTGTCGGCACCATGATCTTTTGCTCGCCGCCCTTGTAGGTCACGGTCATGATATTGCCATTGGACACCACGAGGTGGCCGACGGTGCCATTGGTCATGGAACTCGTTTTACCGAGATCCCAGGGGTAATGGCCTTCGCCGGCGCCGGCCATCGCCGGGGGAAACACCGTCACTTCAAGTGCGCGCAGCATGCCGTTGCCGGCCGGCACGGCGGCGGTGCCGATATAGCTGCCGGCCTTGATGTCGGACATTGCGCCGGTCGTCTCACCCACATATTTCGTGTCTGGGGTGATCGCGAAGCTGGCCGAGCCGCCGTCGCGGGTCTTCAGGTCGATTTGGGTGGCGCTGATGGTGGAGACTGTGCCGCGTGTGCGGGCGGAGGCCGCTTGGGCGACGACGACGGTACCGAGAAGGGCGAGGCCCATGGCGGCCGCGGCGAAGGGTGTCTGGCGCATGTTATTCCTTTGCATGACGATAGGCAGGCGGGTGCCTGCCGCCTCACCGCATCATACGCGCGAAGGCTTTCGCGGTTACCGCGCTATCGGCCGATCGGTCGCACGTTCCCGTGCGGCATCTCCAAAGGCTTTGAAGATGGCGCTGGAAAGAACATCGTGGTCGAACCGGAATTCCGGGTGCCACTGGATGGCCGTCGTGAATCGTTTCGCACCCGGATGATGGAATGCCTCCACCAGACCGTCTGGCGCACGGGCTTCCACGACCATTCCAGGCGCCAGGCGATCCACGCCCTGCTCATGCAGGGAGTTCACGCGCCAGCGCGCCGCCTCGCCGGTCCAGCGGGCAAACTGGCCGCCGGGCTCCAAGGACACCTCATGCGCTGGGGCATATTGCTCGGGGATCGGCAGGCTCTTGTCGAAGCGATGGTCCAGCGCGTCCCCCACATCATGCAGTTTGGGGTGCAGCGTGCCGCCGAAGGCGACGTTCATTTCCTGGCAACCCCGGCAGACGCCCAGCATCGGCACGCCGGCGGCCAGTGCGGCGTGGATGAGGCCGAGGGACATAGCATCGCGGTTGGGGTCGGCGGGCAGCACCTGATCCTCCGGCGCCCGGCCATAGAGGGCGGGCGCGACATTGGACGGGCTGCCGGGCAGGAAGATGCCGTCCACCAGATCGAGGATTTCCGCGTAGTCGATGCTCTGGGTCGCTGGCGTACCATCCGTGTCGCAGATGCGTCCGGGGATCAGGATTGGCACAGCATCAGAGCCGACCGTGACGGCATAAAGGTACTTCTCGACCACGAGATGCGCGATGTGCCCGGACATCCCGGTCACATCGCAGACAAATCCAATCACCGGCCTTCGCATCAATCGCAATCCTTCACACTCAATCTCGCCAATACATAGCCATGCGCGGAACATTCAAGGACCACGGGAAAGCGGGACACCGCCATGCCTACCATACATCGTAATAGCGGAACTTTGGCGCGACTGGACCCCCGACTTGGGCCGGACACCCTTTATGCGGTAATGATACTGTCGCAATAGCGAGAGTCTCATGACGATCCTCCCCAGAATCGCGGCCGCCGGCAAATCGAAGAAGTCCCAAGGAGGAATCGTCGAAGCCTTCGTCATCGACGGTAACGGCGTGCCACGCGGCAAATGGCTGCCCGCCGAGAAGCTGTCCGACGTCAGCGACAAGGGTCTGCTGATCCCGCGCTCCGTATTCGCGCAAGACATCTGGGGCCGGGACGCCGATGAGGCCGGCCTCGCCCATGGCACCGGCGATCCGGACGGGCTGTGTCGCCCGGTCGAAGGGTCGGTCCTGCCCATTTCCTGGCTGTCGCGCCGCGCCACGCAGGTGATGCTGCGTATGGTCGATGCCGCCGGCGCGCCCTATTTCGCCGATCCCCGCACCGTGCTGGAAGGCGTGCTGGCCCGCTTCAAGGACGCGGGACTGACGCCGGTGGTCGCGACCGAACTCGAATTCTATTTCATCGAGCCGACCGAGACAGCGGGCGAAACCCCACGCCCCAGCGGCGCCGACGCCCAGCGCTGGAAGGGCTGGCAGCAGAATGTGCTCAGCCTCGATGAGTTGCACGCCTATGACGTGATCTTCGCCGATATCGCGCGCTTCGCCGCCGAGCAGGGCATTCCGCTGGACGGTGCGGTGCGGGAAAATGGGCCGGACCAGTACGAGTTGAACTTCACCCATACCGATGATGTCGTGCGCGCGGCGGATTGGACGATCATGCTCAAGCGCATCGTCAAAGGCGCCGCGCGGCGCCATGGCATGGACGCCACCTTTATGGCCAAGCCCTATGGCGGTTTCGCTGGCAATGGCATGCATACCCATCTCAGCCTGCTTGATCGCGCCGGCGCCAATATCTTCGTGGCCGAAGGCCATGCGGAGGGCGGAAAGCTGCGCCAAGCCATCGGCGGGATGCTGAATACGATGAAGGACAGCATGCTGGTGCTGGCGCCTCATGCCAATTCCTATCGCCGTCTGACGCCCGCCGCCCATGCGCCGACCCGCCTGAGCTGGGGCATCGACAATCGGACCGCCGCCATTCGCGTCATTGAAGCTGGCCCCGCCACGCGGATCGAGCATCGCGTTGCGGGGTCGGATACCAATCCCTATCTGACCATGGCGGTGATCCTCTCCGCCGCGCTGCACGGCTTGCAGACGGGCGCCGTGCCGCCTGAACCCACGGTCGGCGAGCACAGCGAATCCGGCTGCGAAAGCCTGCCGACCACCTGGGATGAGGCTTTAGCCCGTTTCGAGGCGTCCGACTTCATCGCCGAGGCCCTGGGTGCGCCGTATCGGCATATCTTCGCTGCCGTGAAGCGGCAGGAGATTGAGGAGTTTAGGGCTCATGTCACGGAAATCGAATACGACGCCTATTTGAAGACCGCGTGATGAGCAGCGCAGCGACGACGCCCGAAGCGCATACGGGCTCCTATTACGCGGCGACGGCCAATCCCTCGCCCTATCGTCCCCCGCTCATGGGCGAGGTGCGGGCGGAGGTCTGCATCATCGGCGCCGGCTTCTCAGGCATTTCGGCGGCACTCACGCTCGCCGAGGGCGGCATCGCTGCGGTCGTGCTGGAAGGCAAGCGCGTCGGCTGGGGCGCGTCAGGGCGCAATGGCGGCCAGATCGTCAATGGCTATAGCCGCGATCTCTCCACCATCGAAGGTCGCTACGGTAAAGGTCCCGCCAAGGCGCTGGCCGATATGTCCCTCGAAGGCGGCGACATCATCCGCGACCGTGTGGCGCGGTACAACATCGCCTGCGACCTCGTCGATGGCGGATTCTTCGCCGCCTTTACGCCGCGCCAGATGCGGGAGTTGGAGCATACCAAGCGGGTCTGGGAGAGCTACGGCCATACCGAGCTGGAGATGGTCGATCGCAACCGTCTGCCCGGCATCGTGGAGACCGACATCTATATCGGCGGCCAGATCGACCATCGCGGTGGCCATATCCATCCCCTCAACCTCGTTCTGGGCCAAGCCGCTGCCGCCGAAAATCTCGGCACGATCATCCATGAGGGCAGCGCGGTCACGCGCGTCGAGGATAAGGGCCATGAAGTCCTCGTTCACACCGCGCAGGGCATGGTGCGCGCCAAGACCGTCATCGTGTGCGGCAATGCCTATCTCGGTGACGCCGTACCCGATCTCACCAACAAGATCATGCCGGTGTCGAGCCAGGTGGTGACAACCGCGAAGCTCGACCCCGCGCTGCTCGATCGCTTGTTGCCGCGCAACCAGTGTGTCGAGGACTGCAACTATATCCTCGACTACTATCGCCGCACGGCCGATGACCGGCTGCTGTTCGGCGGCGGCGTGGTGTACGGCGGCACCGACCCCGCGAGCATCGAGGGCAAGATCCGCCCGCACCTGGAACGCACCTTTCCGGCACTGCGCGGCACCAAACTCGACTTTGCCTGGAGCGGCAATTTCGCCCTGACGATGACGCGCGTGCCCCATGTCGGGCGGCTATCCGCGAATGTCTTATTCAGCCATGGCGATAGCGGTCATGGGGTGACCACCACGCATCTGCTTGGGCGGCTTCTCGGCGAGGCAGTGATCGGCCGCACCGCGCGCTTTGATGTCTTCGAACGACTGCCGTATTTGCCGTTTCCCGGCGGTCGCGCGCTGCGCGTGCCACTCACGGTGTTGGGTTCCTGGTATTACGGCTTACGCGATCGCCTCGGGGTTTGATGATGCTGAACGATATGGACCATGTGCGCGCTCTTGATGATGCGCATCACTTTCATCCCTTTACGGATCACAAGGCTTTGCATGCCGGCCGCGTGCGCGTGGTGACGCGCGCCGAAGGCGTATGGCTGTGGGATGGGGATGGCCACCGCATCCTGGACGGCATGTCCGGCCTGTGGTGCGTCAATGTCGGCTATAGTCAACCGAGTTTGGTGGCAGCGGCGGCGAAGCAAATGAGCCTGCTGCCCTATTACAACACCTTCTTCAGCAGCACGACGACGCCGGCCGCGATCTTGTCGGAGCGTTTGGCCAGCCTCGCCCCGCCGGGCTTCAGCCGCGTCTTCTACGCGTGCTCGGGCTCGGAAGCGGTGGACAGCGCGCTGCGCATGGCGCGGGTCTTCTGGCAGCTTCAGGGCAAGCCCGAGAAGCGCATCATCGTCAGTCGCGAATACGGCTATCACGGCTCGACCATGGCGGGCGCCTCGGCCGGCGGGATGACGGACATGCATCGCCAGGGCGGCGACCTGCCCGATTTCCGCCAGGTGATGACGCCCTACATCTATCGCGATGCCGGCGCGATGAGCGCGCATGACTTCGGTCTTCACGCGGCGCGCAGCCTGGAACGGCTGATCGAGGAAGTCGGTGCCGAAAAGATTGCGGCCTTCATCGGCGAGCCGATCCAGGGCGCCGGCGGCGTCATCATCCCGCCCGACAGCTACTGGCCTGAAGTTCAGCGAATCTGTCGCGCGCATGACATTCTACTGATCGCCGATGAGGTCATCTGCGGCTTTGGCCGGCTCGGCACGATGTTCGGCTCCGTCAGCTATGGCATCCAGCCCGATCTGATGACGACGGCCAAGGGCATCACCTCGGGCTATATTCCGCTCTCGGCGCTCTTTGTGGGCGATCGTGTGGCCGAAACCTTTATCGAGGAAGGCGGCGAATTCTATCACGGCTTCACCTATTCGGGTCATCCGGTGGCTTGCGCCGTGGCGCTCGCCAATCTCGACATTATTGTGGACCACGATCTGCCCGAAGCCGCCGAACGCCAGGGCGTGAAGCTGCGGGCATTGTTGAACGCGGCACTGGTCGATCATCCGCTGGTCGGCGAAATCCGTGGCCGGGGGCTGATCGGCGCGATCGAACTGGTGGAAGACCGTGCCGCACACAAGCCCTTCGCGAGCGACCGCAAGGTCGGCGCGACCTGCCGCAATTTCGCGATGGAGGAGGGGCTGGTCATGCGCGCCTGCCGCGACACGATGGTCTTCGCGCCGCCGCTGGTGATTTCGGATGACGAGCTTTCCGAACTCGCGACACGCGCCGCCCGCGCCATCGACCGCACGTGGCAGAGTGTGAAGACCGACCATTAACCCTCCATCGTCATCCCCGGGCCATGCCCGGGGATGACGATGCACTACTCGTCCTGGCGTAGCCGGCTGGGTAGAAGCTCGCCCTTGCTCTCCAACACGGGATAAGCCGCCGCCGCGACCAGGTGGGCGTTGATGCGCTTGAGGTCGCGCAACGCGTCCAAATGCAAGGAACTCGCCTCGGGCGAAATCGCTGTATTGGCGCGCAGACGCTCAAAATGCGCGGCTGTGGCGCTCGCTTCCATGGCACGGAAAACCTCCTTCTCCGCCGCCAACAGCCGCGCCACGCGCTCATCCTCCGTCACGAACAAGGACGCGGCGGTGTGGATATTGGTGGCCAGGCGATCGATCATCGCCAGCAACTCAGCCTCGCCCTCCTTCGACAAGATGAGCCCGTGCTTCTGCTTCCTTGCAGCCAGCGCCAGGAGGTTCTTGTCCGCGATATCACCGGCCTGCTCCATATGCGTGGCAAAGGCGAGAACGACCGTGACGCGGGCATGATCGGCCTCATTCATCGCATCGGTGTCGAGCGTGCTGAGATAGGCCTTGATGGCGGTGTTCAGCCGGTCGAGCACAGAGTCCATCCGCTTGGTCTCACTGATCTGTCGGCGATCCCCACGCTCGAACGCGTCACGCGCGCCCAGGATCATGCTCTCCAGAACGTCCGCCATGCGCAGCGCTTCGCGCGCCGCACCGCCCAGGGCAATCACGGGCGTTTCTGCCGCCAGCGGGTCGAGATACATCGGCAGCGACGGGTCACCCGGATCGACGCGTGTCGGCAGCACTTTCCGCAGCAAGGCCGCAAAAGGGGTGAGCAGCGGAAAGAAAACCAACGCTAGAATCAGGTTGAAGGCGGTGTGGAAGTCGGCCACCGCGCGCCCATCATTGGGGTCATGCACCACGAACCAGTCGCCGATATAGGGCAGGGCGATGAGCGCGACCGTGACACCCACCAACCGGTTGAGCAGATTGCCCAGCGGCAGGCGCTTGCCGGCCGGGTCGCCGCCAGTGGCACCTTCCAGCACCGGGTTGATGGCGGTGCCCAGATTCGCGCCGAGCACCAGGGCGAAGGCGGTATCGGGCGGTACCACGCCATTGGCGGCGAAGGACATCACCAGCAGCACGATCGCGACGCTGGAATGTGCGGCCCATGTTAGCCCGGCGGCCAGGACAACATCCAGGAACGGCTGGGTGGAGATGGCGCCCAGGAACATCTTCAGGCTTGGCACGTCCTCATAGGGCGTCACAAGACCCACGAATTGGTTGAGGGCCATCAGGATGAGGCCGAGGCCGATCAGCACGCGGCCGAAATCGCGCGGGCCGGCCGTGGTGCGGCGGAACATGAGCACGCCGAACAGGATCAATGCCGGTGCGACCTCGGCGACATTGAAGGACAGCAGTTGCACGATGAGCGTGGTGCCGACATTGGCGCCGAGCATGACGGCGAGAGCGGGCACCAGATCGACCAGCCCGCCGGCCGCGAAGCCCGTGACCATGAGGCCCGTTGCGGTGCTGCTTTGCAGGATGGCGGTGACGCCGATGCCCGCGAAGAAGGCCTTGAACCGGTTGCTCAGCGCAGTGGCGAGAAAACCGCGCAACTTCGCCCCGAACGCCCTTTGGACGCCGGTTTGCACCATATGGACACCCCAGAGCAGCAACGCGACAGCGCCTGCAAGGTCCAACAGGGTGACAGGGATCTCCATGGGTCGGTTCGTTCCTTCGGTCTGTGCTGAGGATCGGCCGTCTGCGCGCTTGGGCGCGACTTGGGCGATGCGGTCTCAATAGTCTGAGATTGCGCTTGGGCACAAACGTTGTAACGATGGACCTGTTATGACGTCGCTTCGATCGTCAGCTTACAAACTTGCCTGTTGCGGCCGTGTAGCCTGCGTCCGTCGCCGTCAGGGCGTAACCTGCGTGACGGACTGTCCGGTATTTCCAATGTCGAATCCTTTGAGGAGCGTCGTCAGCGTCCTCAAAACCTCCACGCGGTCGAAGGTTGCCGGGTAGTGCTGCCGCAAGTAGGTGCGGGCACCATCCTCCTGCGCGTCATAGAGCAGCCTTTGGGTATTAGCAGGGTCGCCGGCGCCTCCATCGGAAAAGGGCGCATGCTTGAAACCGACGCGGTAGTCTTTGAACCGATGGCCTATCCGTCGCAAATCCGTAAACCAGGTCGTGCCGATATCTGCAGTCATCGCCCCGAAGGGCAAGATCGCGCCCTGCGGCACGACATGGGTCCTGGTGGCCGCAAGGTTGATCAGGCAGGCGAACTCACCCAATCGGCACTCCGGGAAGGATGTCGGAAACTGTCGATCGATGGACTCGATGGAGGTTCGGGGGCTAGGAAATCTTCTGATGACGTCGATCGCTTCCTCATAGGTCGGCTGATAATCCTCATGCCGAGTGCCATCACAGACGCCGGCAAAATACGCTGGGCAGTTCCAACACTGACCGATGATTCCAGCGCCTGAGAATGCCGTTCCAACGGCCGTCACCATGTCGCCGATGACATCTGAGTGGAACAGGCAATCATTGTGCGTCACGAACAGGAAGTTTTCTCGCGACGACTCGAATGCGTATTGATAGCGTATCGACAATCTATAATCTGCATCATTCGCATATCGCCGCACATCCAACCGCGCGTTTCCGAGGTGGATCTTTGGGACATAGTGAACGATGTCAACGTCTGGAAAACATCTCGGCAAATACTGAACACTCTCGTCATGCGGCTGTTCTTTTTCTTGCTGCATGAAGATACGTCCGATATGTCGGCCGCTGTGTTCGATCAGTGACGCGAGGGTGACGGCCGTATTGTAAGGTTTGCCATAGACGCAGATCGCGACATCAACCTTTGTCATAATCGCTCCGATCGACGGTCTGAGCCTCAGGTGCGGCGGCTGCGCCGTATCCGAGCGACGATAAAATAGCCCAGGCCCGCGAGCAGAAAAAGCAGCACGATGCCGTCAAACCCGTGCATCGTGGACCGCAGCGCCGGACTGTTGTCCCAGTGGGCGCCGAGCTTTTCTCCCACCCAGGCGAGGGCGAAGCACCAGGGCCAGGAGCCGATGAAGGTATAGATATGAAAGCGCAGCCGGTTCATCCGCGCGATGCCGGCGGGCAGGGCGATGAAGGTGCGGATCACCGGCAGCAGCCGGCCAATGAGCACCGTGATGGCGCCATGGCGTTGGAACAGCCGATCCACCATGTCCAGCTCATGGTGGTCTAATAGGATATAGCGGCCCCAGCGCTCTACGAAGGGCCGCCCACCCCGGGCGCCGACCTCATACGCGACGGCGGAGCCGATGTTGCAGCCGATTGCGCCGGCCGTCGCGACGAGGGCGAGGTTGAAGCGCCCGATCGAGACGAGGTAGCCCGCGAAGGGCATGATGACCTCGGACGGCAAGGGCAGGCAGGCGGATTCGATCGCCATCAGCAGGGCCACGCCGCCATAGCCGCCCTGCGAGATGATGCCGACAATCCAGCCGACGAGGCCTCCGAGGGCGTTATGCATCAGGCGTCCTTATGGGTTGGTCGCCCCTGCTATCGAGGAGTGCGGGGAGAAGCGCAATGTCATCTCCGCTGGCGGTTGCGTGCCGTGGTCCTGGCCTTGTGCTATGGGGCGATAGCCCTCAGAAAGACGGCATGAGAGCGCGGCGCTGGGCGGCGGTGCGCGGCCGAAAAGGAGCCTTCGAGTGTCGGGTCTAGTGAGAGAACTTCTGGGGATCGTCTTTTTCCTCGCGCTGGGGGCCTTCATCTTCTTCGATGCCCGAAAGAAGGCGACCTTCTACCAGGTCGTAGGATGCGAGATCGTCTTGTTTTCGTTCTTCTTGTTCTACACGATCTTTACTTGGAAATTCGTGGGCTTCTAACCCCCCGCATCCTGGGGTCGCCGTGCCGTATTTGGGCGAAGAACGGGAGGGCGAGTGGGCACTGGCCGACCTCGCAGCGATGCCCAAGGCCGATTCTAAGCGCGTGCGCGCCGCTCTGCAGCAGGTTGCCGACGATCACCCGCAGCGGATGCCGTTTGTAACCGAGATGGTCGGAATGCCGACCTACTGGCGGCTTCGGAAGGGCGGCTGGCGCGCCATTTATTACATGACCGATGGCAAGATGACCGTCACGACCGTTCAAAAGAGGGGAGACGTTTATCGATGAACGTTATGGCGCCGAAGCCAATCGAGATGACCGAGGCGACTGTCACTTTCAGCCGCAGCGATTGGGAGGCCCACCTGGACCGGTTGGAGGAGCAGTCTGATCGCGCTGCAGTGGCTCGTTCGATGGCGGAGCGCGAGCGGCTCGGCGAAGCCGAGTTCGCGCGCCTGTCCTACACCATGGCGGAGACGAACCGGATCATCGACGACGGGGTGTCGCGCATCACGATCTGGCGGGAGCGAGCTGGGGTGACCCAGCGTGCCTTGGCCACAGAAGCGGGAGTCAGTGCCGGCTATCTGTCAGAAATTGAAGCCGGGAAGAAGCCGGGAAGCGTCACGGCGCTGGCGGCCATCGCGAAAGTATTGCGCGTGCCGATGGAACATCTGTTGGGGTGAAGCCACTCGCGGCGCTCCGCGGCGGATGCGGGCTGTTTAGGCGTCTCCAAAGGAAGATCGCGTGAGCCCGGATTGCCAAACCGGGACAGCGACGACTGCCAAACCGCATAAAATCGGTTTGATCTGTTTATGAAAAAACGCATCAATTTCAATGTGTTGAACTGGTAGCGGCGGACGGATTTGAACCGCCGACCAAGAGATTATGATTCTCCTGCTCTACCGCTGAGCTACGCCGCCAAACCAGTCATCGCAGCGAGAGCGGACCCTCGCGCGGTTGGAGCGGATACCGCCCACCCCGCGTCGCGTCAACCCGTGATGACGCTCAGGTCGTCGCCGGCCGGGCCGGGTAGCCCGGATAATCGTCATCCACCAGAAACGGGAATGGCCCGGGGAACTGCTCCACATAGACCACGTGGCTGGCGATGCCGCCGTCCGGCAGATGCAGATGGAGTTGATAGGCCGGCGGCTCCAGCACCAGGGCATCCGGCACGCCCGGTGTCAGCGTCAGCGCCGTCTGATGCACCACAGAGGGCGCCACGATCACGATGGCCGAACCCAGCCGCCCGACGATGGAACGGTGATGGTGCCCCGTCAGAATCCGCTCCACCTGCGGATGGCGATCGAGCAGTGCCGCCAGGTCTGCCGTATTGCGTAGGAAGATGCCGTCCATGCTGGCGGCGCCCGTCAGCATCGGCGGATGATGCAGAACGAGCATCGTGGGCTTGTGCGGCTGGGCGGAAAGCGTGTGGTCCAGGAAGGCGAGTCGCTCGGGGCAGAGCAGGCCGTAACCCGCCTCTGGCACCACGGAATCGAGCATCACCAGCCTGACCGGATAATCCTCGACTGCATATTGCACGAAATCGGGGTCACTCAGCACGCCCGGCATATGACCGAGGCCGGCGCGGAAATTGTCCCGCCGGTCATGGTTACCGGGCACGACGAAGACCGGCATCGTCAGATGGCGGCGCAGCATGGCGGCGGCCATCGCATATTCCTCGGGCCGGCCGCATTCGGTGACATCGCCGGAGATGATGACGATGTCCGGCGCCGGCCGCAGCGCCGCGACGGCCGCCAGCGCCCGCTCGACCAGCATGTTCGTTTCCACGACGCGCGCGGCCGGCACACCGAGCGGCCGTACATGGAGGTCCGACAATTGGGCGATCAGCATGCGGTTGGTTCCTTGGTCGCTAAGCCGGGGTCGCTGAGGCGGTCTCTAGGTTCCGACGGCCGCGAGGTCTACCGACCGTTCGATGAAACCGCCGCCGATGACGCGCTCACCCTGGTAGAAGACGCAGGCCTGGCCGGGCGCGGGCAGGGCGGCCTCATCGAGCAGAACCTCGGCGAAGCCACCGGCAATGGGCCGCAATACGGCGCCCTGCGGCTCGGCGCGGGCGCGCAGCTTGACCGTCGCGCGCAGACCATCAGCCGCGGGATCGACCAGCCAGTTGACTTCCCGCAGCCGGACCTCGCGCACGCCGGTGCTGCGGGGGCCGATGATGACGCGCCGGCGCGCAGGGTCCAGCCGCGTCACCACTGGAGCGGCCTCGCCCTCGACACGCGGCAGACCCAGGCGCTTGGCCTGGCCCACGGTGAAGCGCGCGACGCCCGCATGCTGGCCGAGCACGCGGCCATCACCGTCCACGATGTCGCCGGGGGCCATCGCATCTGGCCGCAGCCGCTCCACGATATCGGTGTAACGGCCGTCGGGTACGAAGCAGATGTCCTGGCTGTCGGGCTTGACTGCGACCTGCAAGCCCAGCCGCGCCGCCTGCGCGCGCACGGCGGCCTTGTCGGGCATGTCCCCCAGGGGAAAGCGGCTATAGGCGAGCTGCGCGCGGGTGGTGGCGAACAGGAACCAGCTCTGGTCGCGGGCGGGGTCCACAGCGCGGTGCAGTTCCGGGCCGTCCGCGCCCTCGACCCGGCGCACGTAATGGCCGGTCGCCATAGCCTCTGCGCCCAGATCGCGGGCCATGGCAATGAGATCGCCGAACTTCAGGCTCTGGTTGCAGCGCACGCAGGGCACCGGGGTCTCGCCCGCCGCATATTGGGCGGCGAAATCCTCCATCACCGTGGCGCGAAACCGCGCCTCGGCATCGATGACGTAATGGGCGATGCCAAGCCGGTCCGCGACGCGCTTGGCGTCATGGATGTCCTCACCCGCGCAGCAGGCGCCCCGACGCTTGGCCGCAGCGCCATGGTCATAGAGCTGCAAGGTCACGCCGATGACCTCATGTCCCTGTTCGGCCAGGAGACCGGCAACGACGGAGCTATCCACCCCGCCCGACATGGCAACAACGATCCGCATGCGGGAAACCTTCTCGATCACGCGTCTTCTATCGTGACCGCCGTCGTCCGGCCACGGGGTTTTGGAGATGGCCGCGTCGCGGCGGGCGGCAGGGACTTGGGCTGGTAGGCGCACCAGGGCGCGGCATTGCAGCGCCAGCATTCCGGCAGGCGCGCCTTGCAGATATAGCGGCCGTGCAGGATGAGCCAATGATGGGCGTGCATCAGCATGTCCTTCGGGATACGCTTGAGAAGCCCATCCTCGACCGCGCGCGGCGTCTTGCCGGGGGCCAGGCCCGTCCGGTTGCCCAGCCGGAACAGATGCGTGTCCACGGCGATCGTCGCTTCTCCGAAAACCACGTTCAGCACCACATTCGCGGTTTTGCGCCCGACGCCCGGCAGCGCCTCCAGCGCGTCCCGGTCATGGGGCACTTCGCCGCCATGCTGGTCGATCAGCAGCTGCGACAGGCCGATGACGGCGCGCGCCTTGGCCTTCCACAGGCCGATGGTCTTGATGAAATCACCGAGCCCGGCTTCCCCCAACGCCACCATGGCGGCGGGCGTGCGGGCCTTGGCGAAGAGGGGCCCGGTGGCGCGATTGACTGAGGCATCCGTCGCCTGGGCCGACAGCACCACCGAGACCAGCAGAGTATAGGGGTCGGTATAGACCAGTTCGGTCTTGGCCTCCGGCCACGTGTCGTGGAGCGCTTGCATGAAGGGCCGCACATTGCGGGTCGGCATATGGGCGGCGCGAATGGGTTTGGCGGGCGGGGGAGTGACGGTCATGGATCACAATTAGCCCGGACCCTGTGATCGTGCCTGGAGAAAAACGCCGAAAAGGATCACAGAAGACCGATGTCCGACCCCGCGACCATCCTGTTCACGGCGGAAATTCCCCCCTACCGCAGCCTGTCCGGGCGCGGCATCACCATCGTCGTCTGCACCCTCGGCGTGCTCAGCCTGGGGGTGACGACGGTCGCCTGGACCATCGGCGCCTGGCCGGTGGCCGGCTTCTCGGGCCTCGAGATTTTTGCCGTGCTGATGCTGTTGCGATGGAACGCACGCGGCGCGCGCAGCATGGAAACGCTGGAATTGACCGAGACGACACTCAGTATCGATCGCGCCGATGCCCGTGGCCGGCGCCACCGCCTAACAGTGTCATCCGCCTGGCTGAATGCCGTCTTGGAAGAACCGCCAGGCCGTGTCCCGAGCCTTCTGCTCGTCAGCCGGCGACGGAGGATCGAGATCGCCAAGGACCTGGGTGAGGAGGAGAAGCGCGACCTCGCGGTTGCCTTGAAGGCGGCGCTGCACCGCCAGCGCCACCCGACCTTCGACAACCCGCAATTGCGGGAGGGTTAGGGCGGATAACGCTTCGCTCCTCCGCCCTATACCGTAACGTAGGGTGGAAAAGCGCAGCGCATTCCACCAAAACGCTAAGACTTCTCGGCGATATGGGCGAGCAGGAAGTCCCGGAACACCGCGACGCGCTTGGAGTTCCGCAGCTCCTCCGGATAGACGAAATACACATCCACCTTCGGCGCCTTCACGTCGTGCAGCACCTGCACCAGCCCTTCGGTATCGGCGGCGAGGTAATCGGGCAGCACGCCGATGCCGAGACCCGAGCGGATGGCCAGCGCCATGCCGTGCAGGTTGTTGATCTCCAGCGCCGCGCGGCGCGGGTTGCCGGGGCGGCGCCCGGCATCCGCCAGCCAGTTGATATCCTCGACCGGCGGGCGATAGGCGCCGAAGAGGATGATCTTGTGGTTGTCGAGGTCTTCCGGCGTCTGCGGCGTGCCGTGCTTCTTGATGTAGTCGGGCGCCGCGAAGACATTCCAGTGAATGTCCATCAAATGACGCTGCACCAGATCGGGCTGCTTGGGCGGATGCATACGGATCGCGACATCGGCTTCGCGCATCGCCAGATCGAGATCCCCGTCATCGAGCAACAGCGACATCGTGACTTCCGGATATTGCTCCAGGAAGGCCTGGGCGCGGGAGGCGAGCCAGGTCGAGCCGAAGCCCACCGTCGTCGTCACCTTCAGGCGGCCGGCCGGCTTTTCCTTGCTTTCCGTCAGCAGCGCTTCGGTCATCGCGAGCTTGGCGAAGACTTCCCGCACCGTACGGTTCAGCGCCTCGCCCTGTTCGGTGAGGATGAGGCCGCGCGCGTGGCGGTGAAACAGCGGTACCTGCAAAGCCTCCTCCAACGCCGAAATCTGGCGTGAGACGGCCGACTGGCTGAGGTTCAAGGTATCGCCCGCATGCGTGAAGCTGCCTGCCTCCGCCACCGAGTGGAAAACCCTTAATTTGTCCCAATCCATGCTGTTCTATTCCGATCCAAGCCGAAGGTTCACGCCGGAAGCGGCGCTGGTGGCGAAGCGATAAGGCACGTCTGGTCGTTAATACGCCGCGACGGAGGCTTCCGTTGCGGCGTGATGCGATAGCCACCGTTCCGCGTCGAGCGCCGCCATGCAGCCCGAGGAGGCGGCCGTGACGGCTTGTCGGTAGATTCGGTCCTGCACATCCCCGGCCGCGAAGACGCCGGGCACAGAGGTATGCGTGTTGCCGGGTTCTGTGCGGATATAGCCATCCTTGTCTAGCGCAATCGCGCCATCAAACACCGCTGTATTCGGTGTATGACCGATTGCGACGAAGACGCCATCCAAATCGAGAGTCTGGGTCGTGCCGCTGCGCACATGCTTCAGCCGAAGGCCAGTGACCACGGCGGGCGTGCCCGTGCCTAAAATTTCGTCTACGGAATGATCCCAGATCACGGAAATCTTGGGATTTGCAAAAAGCCGGTCCTGCAAGATGCGCTCGGCCCGCAGACTGTCTCGCCGATGCACCAAAGTGACATGGCGCGCGTGGCGGGTGAGGTATAGCGCCTCCTCCACTGCGGTATTCCCGCCACCGATGACGGCGACATCCTTGCCGCGGTAGAAGAAGCCGTCGCAGGTCGCGCAGGCCGAAACGCCGGCGCCGCGCAGGGCGCGCTCGGAGGGAATTTCGAGCCAGCGCGCGGACGCGCCGGTCGCGACAATCACCGTGTCGGCCTCGAAGCGATCCCCGGAATCGGACAGGCACACCATCGGGCGGCGCGTGAAATCCACATCCGTAATGATGTCATTGATGATCTTGGTGCCCATGGCCTCGGCCTGAGCGGCCATCTGGTCCATCAGCCACGGGCCCTGGATCACGTCGGCGAAGCCGGGGTAATTTTCGACATCGGTGGTAATGGTGAGCTGGCCGCCCGGTTGCAGACCCGCGACCAGGACCGGTGCCAAGCCCGCACGCGCCGCATAGATCGCCGCTGAATAGCCAGCTGGCCCGGCGCCGATGATCAGCACCGGGATACGATGAGCCTTAGCCATGTCCGAAAATTCCACCGATTCGCGCAACACTAGAATATCGGTGTCACCGAAGCCGAGGCAAGGAAAAGACTGCGGCGGTGGCGAGGCTTATTGCCGCCATCGCCGGCCGATGAAATAATGTTGCGTCCGCGGCAGGGTTCCCGGCGCAATGGAGTCGTCTGACCGCCTATGAAGACTGAGCCAAATGACGCCGTCGACTTGGATGCCATCGACCGCCGCATCCTCAATGAACTGCAGGCGGACGGCCGGATCACGAATGTCGAACTGGCGCGGCGCGCCGGCATTTCGGCGCCGCCCTGTCTGCGGCGGGTGCGCCGGCTGGAGGAGGCGGGGCTTATTCGCGGCTATCATGCCGAGACGGAGCCCAGCAAACTCGGCTGGAGCATCACATTTTTCGTCATCGTCGGCCTCGACAGCCAGAAGGAGTCGGTGCTGTCGGGGTTCGAGAAGACCGTGGCTGGTTGGGAAGAGGTGCGGGAATGCCACATGATCCGGGGTGGCGGGGATTTCCTGCTGCGTCTGGTGGCGCGGGATGCCGCGCATGAGAACGGGCTGACGCAGCGGCTGACGGGCATCACCGAAGTGAGCCGCGTGCAGACGCTTCAGACCATCCGCACCAGCAAGAACCTCGCCGGCGTGCCGATTTAGAAACTACCACGTCATCCGCGCATCAAGTGCGCGGGTGACCAAGGTTCATGGATCGATCGTCGCCAGCAGCCGCGCGGTGACCGTGGCCGGATCGGCCATGGCAGCGGCGAGCCCCTCGAAATAGGCCGACTTCACGCCGTTCCGCTTCAGGAAGGCGAGGAAGGCCAGGATCGACCGGCTGCCCTCGGCCAAAGGCGGCGGCCCAGGCACGACCGCGCGCAGGCCAAGACCCAAATCCCGCCCGAAGCGATAGTTGCGCGATTGGGCGGAGGTGCAGGTCAGGATCAGGTCGCCCATCGCGCCCGGCGCCATGATGGTTTCCGCAGAACCGCCGAGGTGGGGCAGCAGCCGCCCCACCTCGCGCATGCCGCGTGCCACGTAACTCGCGCGGGTATTCTCTCCCAAATCCAGGCCCTCGGTCAGACCTGCGCCGATCGCGACGATGTTCTTGGCGACGCCAATGATTTCGAGGCCGCGCAGATCAGCGGTCGCAGTCAGCGCCAGGAGCGGGCCGCTGAGCCGCGCCGCGAGGGCCGTGCCATGCGCCAGATCGGCGCAGCCGAGGGACATCCACACGCGGTGGCCGGCTTGCATCTCAGCGGCGAAGGTTGGGCCGGACAGCATGCCGACCGGATGGCCCGGCATGTGCTGACCGATCAGATCGGTGGGGAAGGCGTGCGTCTCGGCGTCCATCCCCTTGACGCAGGACAACAGGGTCGCCGCCGGCACAGCGACGCGCGGAATGCGGTCGAGCGTCGTCGCCAGCGCGCCACTCGGCAGCGCGAGGATGACGACACCGTAGCGATTGAGGTCGATCGCCCTCACGTCTTGGATGAAGCGGTCGATGGACTCGATACCGGGGGACCCGCTGTCCGGCACACGCCGGCTGAACACTTCGATCGCGATATCGGCGCGGCGATGCAAAGCCATGGCAAGCGCCTGGCCGAAAGCGCCGTAACCGAGGATCAGTAGCCGGAGCGGGGGAACAGCCAGGCTAGAACTGGTAACCAATGCCGGCAGCCAGGATCATGGGATTGAGCCGGTCCTTGGCATCGACCGTACCATTGTCGATATGGGCCTGCGCCCCGAGCAGCAGTTGCTTGACATCGACATTGGCGTGCCAGGGACCCGATATCCGGTAATCCGCGCCGATTTCCAGTACGGCACCCACGGCGGTATCGACCGAGAAGTTCTGCACCAGCCCGCCGGCCGCTTGCTCGCCAAAATAGCTCGTCACGTTCAGACCCGCGCCGACATAGGGATTGAACCGGCTATGGGGGAGCAGGTGATATTGTAAGGTGAGGTCGATGGGCGCGCTCCAAACCTTGCCGATCATAACATCGCCAAAGGCCGTATTCTTGGCCGAAAGGCTGGACTGCAGAACGCCCGCCTCTCCCTCGATCGCGATATGATCAGTCAAGAAATAGGACAGATCGACTTCCGGTGACACAGTCGGATCGACATGAATGCGACCGCCGATGGGTCTGATGCTGGAACTGCTGTCCTCGGGTATAATGCCGATGACCCGACCGCGCAGAAGGATGCTGCCGGCTATCAGGCCATCATCATCGGCGGCCTGGGCGATGAACGGAGACGCCGTCATCAGACAGACGACCGTGCTTAGAGCGGCAAGTCGTGTCAAAAGCGCCCGCATCAGGCCTCCAGAGAACATCGTGTCGAACCGATTCGAGCACGGGGCGCAACCTAGGAGTAAAATCCGGTGTCGGATAGGCAAAAGCGAGGCCTGTTCAACTCGGTTGTCGAAATGAGAGAGGATCCACCTTGAAACTCGTGCCGTTGCTGGTTGCGGTCGTGCTCGGCGCAGCGACGCCGATGGCGCAAGCCGCTTTGGTCCAACCGGTTCTGCCCGGTTGCGTTACCTCGCCCTTCGGGCCGCGTGTCATTGCCGGTCAGCCGATTGCCGGTCGCTACCATTGGGGCGCGGATTTGCGCGCGGCAGCGGGGGCGCGGGTGCGCGCCGTGGCGGCCGGCCGGGTTCTGCGCATCGACCGCAAAGGCATGGGCGGGCTGGAGGTTTTGGTTCAGCATCCTGGGTTCCAGGCCCTCTATTCCCACCTTGGGCTGGTGGCCCCGGCTTTGGCGGAGGGTGGAACCCGCTTGCGCGCCGGCCAATGGCTCGGTGTCATCGGCCGGTCGGGCCTCACCTTCGGCACGCATCTTTACTTCGAGATCATCGTCGCGGGCCGCCGGGTCGATCCCGCACCCTATTTGGGCGTGGCCCCCTGCGGTGAAGGGAACAACGCATCGGTGCGGCCGAGCAGCCAATAGGCCGTCAGCCCGACCCATTCATGGGCCGCGAGATCGACCAAGGCGAGCCGCTCGGGCAGGCTGCCTTCAATTGCTGTCGTGAGTTCGGGCGCCGTTTTGTAGCCGACCGGATAGGGAATGACCGACCAGCCGGCGCGGCGAAACAGGCCGACCGAGCGCGGCATATGCCAGGCCGAGGTGACCAGCAGCCAGCGTTGGTCGGGCGTGGGGTTCAGCATCGCCTTCAGGAAAACGGCGTTCTCATAAGTCGTGCGGGAGCGGCCCTCATAGGTGATGCGGCTCGGGTCCAGGCCCAGTTCGGTGAAGAACCGCGCCGCGACCTCGGCTTCCGAAGTCTGGCCATGAACCAGCCGACCGTTGCCGCCGGTAAAGGCGAGTTTCGCGGCGGGGTAGCGGCGCGCCAGCACCAGAAACTGCGTCATCCGGCCGGCATCGGCGTTGAGGGAGGCTTCGTTGCGCGCCGCCGAAAGCTCGGTATCGACCGCACCCCCCAGGACGATGATGCCATCGACATGGGCGGGCGGCGTGGTGACTTGCGGAAACCGATCTTCCAGCGGCGCCATCATCAGATCGCCGATCGGCAACACCGCGATGACCGCGAAGGCGCCCAGGGCAAGGGTCAGGCAAGTCAGCCCGCTCCGTCGACGATGCCGAAAGACCAGCACCAGACCGATCAATGCCAGGATGAGGAGAAGCGTGCTTGGCCGCAACAGCAGCCAAATCAGCTTCGAGATGAGAAACAGCAGCGGCTGTGATCCGTTAGCGGCCCAACCTTAACTGCCCCGCCTTAGCTGCACTGGCCGATGACTTTGTTCGCGGCCGGATAGGCATTGGGGTCTGTGCCCGGCGGCAGGATTTGGATGGAGCGGATATGGCCGACCCAGGTCTTGGCGGCCGTCAGGTGGAATTGGCTAAGATCGCCATAATAGCAGCCGTTTTCGATCAGCAGCGTGTGGTCGGCTTGGGTTGGGTCGGCCTGATCGGTCAGGGCGATCCACTGCCCCGTGCCGTTGGAGATCGAGAAGGCAGGGAAGGGCGCGACCGGCCCACTCGTCGTCACGTCTTCCGAGGCGCCTATGCAGCCGATACCGGCCCAAAGGCGAACGAGGCCCGAGGGCGGCGTGCCGCAGGCGCTTTGCGCGGAGGCGGCGCCTGCAAAGCCGAGCAGCAAGACGGCGGCGCCGGCCAAGGTGGCGCGGAGGCGGGGGGACGATAGCGACATGGAAGGCTCCTTCATTCAGTGGCGGCACGCTACTGCGCGGGGCCATTCCAGACAACGCGACGGTGCGTTACCGATTGCTCATCACAGCTCGGCCAGGGATGAGCGGGATGACATCGACACTGCGGAGTGAACCGCCCGAGGTCGGGGCGCCGAGAACCTCGCCGGCTTGGGAGGTCTTCAGGGTCTTCCTGAGGCTCGGCTGCACCAGCTTCGGCGGGCCGATTGCGCATCTCGGTTATTTCCGCGCCGCCTTCGTGGAGCGCAGACAGTGGTTGGACGAGCCGACCTATGCTGACATCGTCGCTCTGTGCCAGTTCCTGCCTGGTCCCGCGAGCAGCCAGGTCGCGGTCAGCCTCGGCATTCTCCGTGCCGGTCTGCCCGGGGGCCTCGCGGCCTGGCTCGGCTTCACCTTGCCCTCGGCCATTGCACTGATCTTCTTTGCCTACGGGATCGGCCATGGGGGTGCCGCAGGGGCAGGTGTCCCGGCCTGGCTGCACGGCCTGATGATCGTCGCGGTCGCGGTGGTCGCTCAGGCGGTCTACGGCATGGCGCGGACGCTCTGCCCCGATCGGTCACGCGCAACCCTCATGGTCGCGGCGGCGGCCATCATGCTGCTGATGCCGGGCGCCTGGACTCAGATCGGCGTCTTGCTCCTCGGCGCCGTCATCGGGGCCATCGCGATGCGGCAGCCCGTGGTGGCGGTTCCTGGCTGCTTGACCTTCGGGCTGAGCCGTATGCTTGCCGCGATGTCTCTCGTGAGCTTCGTCGCGTTGCTGTTTCTGCTGCCGCTGGCGGCCACGCAAAACCACGTGCTCGATCTTGTAGCGCGGTTCTACCGCGCCGGCGCCCTTGTGTTCGGGGGCGGTCATGTCGTGCTCCCATTGCTTCAGCAAGCCGTGGTGCCGCCTGGCTGGATTGACGATGGCCGCTTCCTCGCGGGGTACGGCGCGGCCCAGGCCGTGCCCGGTCCGTTGTTCACCTTCGCGGCCTATCTCGGCGCCGCCATGGGACCGCGACCGAACGGCGTTTTGGGTGGCGTGCTCTGCCTGATCGCGATCTATGTGCCGTCCCTGCTGCTGCTCATTGGCGTCTTGCCATTCTGGGATGGGCTGCGGCGCCGCGCGGGGGTGCAGGCGGTGTTGCGCGGTGTGAACGCCGCGGTCGTCGGTGTCCTGCTCGCGGCGCTCTACACGCCGGTCTGGACCAGCGCCGTGCGCAGGCCGGCGGATGTCGCGATCGCCTTCGTGGCTTTTCTGCTTCTCGTCATCTGGCGCATACCGGCCTGGGCGGTGGTTATTCTGGGTGCTGCGACGGCGGCGATCATCGCTTAGTCACGAAGCCGCTGCGCTGATCTCGCAACTCGGTCACACGCGATCCCCGTTAGACGTTCTCCGCCGTCCAAAGGTCGAAGGGCAGCAGCACCTGTTGAAGGCGGGTGGCGTTTCGCCCGTCGCCGCTCATCACTGACCGGCTGCCGGGGGATGGCCACGCAGCCTAGTTGCAGTTGTATTTCGTATAAAGCCGGATCTTCGTCGGATTGATGATCGGAACGCTGCCCTGCCTTAAATAACTGGTGATCGCGTCGATGCTGAGGGCGACTTCCTGATCGAGATCGTGCCCGACCACCACATCCATTTCGCTCGATTCCAGCAGCATGCGCGAATTGGTATTCAGTTCGTGGCCGATGAACACGATGCTACCCTGCAACCCGGTATCGCGAAGCGCCCGCGCGACGCCGAGATTGCCGCCCGCGACATTATAGATACCGACGGGCGCACCGTTTTTGCGAACATAGTCGCGCACGTTGCGATAGGAATACTCCTGACTATCGTTCGAATTGACCCTTTCCTGCACTTCTAGGTTCGGAAATTCAGCGCGTAGGACACGGCGAAAGCCAAGCTCGCGCTCCTCCTGCGAACGATAGGATGCGCTGATGACGAGCAGAATCTTACCCGTCGTGCCGCCCAGGAAGCGACCCATTAAATAGGCCGCCGTCGCGCCAGCACTGGTCTGATCACTGCCGACATACGCCATCCGATCGGAGGTCGGGAGATCCGTTGTTGCGCAAACAACGGGTACGCCGCGCGCGATGACGCTTCGCACCGCGCGATTGATGGCAAGCGCCTCACGGGCCACGATCACCAATCCATCCGCCGTTTCCCCCGCCGCCTCTATCGAGCGTGCCAATTCCAGCGGATCGACGGCGTCGGTCTCGATGCCTTGGAAGGTGCAGGAAACCTCGGGATGCGCCGAGGCATAGGTCATCATCGCCTCTTCAAGCGATCGATTGAAGCTGGCGCCGGAATCACTGAAAAACGTGATCTTCGGCGCACGGAGGCGGCTGGTATTGGGCGTTTCTCCCAAAGCGGCCAAGGCTTCCATCACCTTGATGCGCGTCGCTTCCCGAACGCCGGCACGATTGTTGATGACACGATCCACTGTCGCAGTGCCGAGGCCCGTCGCTTCCGCGATCGTTCTGATCGTGGGTCCACGCCAGGACTTGGCGAGCGGGACCGAAACGTCCGTATGAGGGTGATCTGCCACGGCCAATGTCTATGATGGCTTTCACATCATGTCAAAGGTGGTTTTCGGACGTGAAACAGCCCCGACACGTGATAATCCGAACGTTTGGCGCAATAACGCATCTTATGATGCAGTGCAGCGGTGCATTCCGCATCATTGCGATTTACAGAATGGGGTGGCTATGGTTTGATGGGGCGTCAAGGGCAACCATCGATCCAGCGGACATGCCCGCTTACGTGCCATCGTTAGACCCATCCAAAGCTGCTGTGACCGGGCATCAAGCGCGGCGCAATCCGGGAGAAGGACACCACAATGATTTCCATCCAGAAGAAAGCTCTGCTGGCTATGGTGAGCGCCGCCGCACTCGGCGCCGCGTTCATGGCCCCGGGTGTCGCGTCCGCCGCCGCCCCGGCACATTACACCTTCGCGATGATCACGCATGGCCAGCCCGGAGATACCTTCTGGGACATCATTCGCAAGGGTGCCAATGCGGCCGCCATCAAGGACAATGTGAAGCTGATCTATCTTGCCAACCCGACCGCATCGGGTGAGGCGCAGCTCATCGTCAATGTCTTGCAGCAAAATGTCGATGGCATCGCCCTGACACTTGCGTTTCCGGATTCGCTTGAGCCGATGGTCAAGAAGGCGATCGACGCGAAGGTGCCCGTCGTCGGGTTCAACGCTGGCGGTGACAATTGGAAGCAGGCTGGCCTGATGTCCTATGTCGGCCAGGACGAAACGGTGGCCGGTGAGGCTGTCGGTGAGAAGCTGAACACCGAAGGTGTCAAAAGCGCGATCTGCGTCGATCAGCAACAGGGCGCGGTGCAGCTTGAGGCCCGTTGCGACGGCATCAAGAAGAGCTTCAAGGGCAATCTCTTCGTGCTCTATGTGCCGGGTTATGACATGGCGAGCGCGCAATCCCGCATCGTCGCGAAATTGCAGCAAGACTCGACCATCGGTTATGTCGTGACGCTGGGCGCGCCTTTCGCACCAACGGCCCTGCAGGCTGTCGCGATGTCCGGCAGCAAGGCAAAGGTCGGCACTTTCGATCTGACACCGCGCGCCACCTCGCTCATCAAGGCCGGCCAGTTGCAATGGGCTGTCGATCAGCAGCCTTATGTGGAGGGCTATGAGGCCGTTGATCTGCTGTGGCTCTACAAGACCAATGGCGATGTCGTTGGCGGCGGCGGCCCCGTGCTGACCGGACCGACCTTCGTCGACAGCACGAATGTCGATGATGTCGCGCGGTTCGCGAAGACGGGCACGCGCTAAGCAGCGAGTGGTATGGGCCGGATAATGTCAGTCGGTACAAGCCGCGATGGAGGAAGCGTGACAACAGTCACACAGGGTGTCGCACCGCCGCTCGCGCGCCGTCAGGTTGCGCCTCAGGCCTTATGGAAGAAGGTGCTGAAGCGGCCTGAGGTCGGGGCCTTGGGTGGTGTGATCCTTGTTTTCGTCTTCTTCTACTGCATTGCGCCGCCATTCCGGCAATTGGCTGCCTTTACCACCATTCTGTACCAGTCGGCGACTTTGGGGATTCCTGCGGTCGCCGTCGCCCTCCTGATGATCGGCGGTGAATTCGATTTGAGCGCCGGGGTGGCCGTCACCACCTCGTCGCTCGCCGCTGCCATCTTCGCGACGCAAGTTTTCGGCAATGTCTGGGCCGGTGTCGCCGTGGCCCTCGTGGTGTCCCTCGCGATCGGTGCTTTGAACGGCTATCTTCTCGTCAAGACGAAGCTGCACAGCTTCCTTGTCACGCTCTCGACGTTTCTGATGCTCCAAGGCCTCAACATCGCCATCACGAAACTCGTGACAGGCAGTGTGGCGACCGACGACATCAGCACCATGGCGGGCTTCAATTCCGCGCATGCCGTCTTCGCCTCCAGCATCACCATCGGCAAAGTCAATCTGAGCATTGCCATTCTCTACTGGGTGATCTTCGCGCTGATCGGAACTTGGGTGCTGCTGCGCACGCGCGTCGGCAACTGGATCTTCGCCGTGGGCGGGCAGGGTGACAGTGCCCGCGCCGTGGGCATTCCCGTGAAGAAGGTGAAGATCGGCCTGTTCATGCTCGTGGGTTTCGCGGTCTGGTTCACCGGCATGCATATGCTGTTTGCCTATGACACCGTGCAATCTGGTGCTGGTATCGGCAATGAACTGCTGTATATCGCCTCGGCCGTGGTCGGCGGTTGCCTACTCACCGGCGGCTATGGCTCGGCGGCCGGTTCCGCACTGGGCGCCTTCATCTTCGGCATGACGACCGAAGGCGTGATCTATGCCGATTGGGACCCCGATTGGTTCATGTATTTCGTCGGCGCCATGCTGCTACTGGCGACCGTGTTCAATGGCTGGCTGCGTGCCCGCGCAAGTTCGAGGTAATCGACAATGGCCAGTCATGCCGCACCCATCATCGAACTCAAAAACGTCGGCAAAAGCTACGGCAGCTTCACCGCTCTCAAGGATGTCAACCTCGCCGTACGCCAAGGCGAAGTCACCTGTATCCTAGGCGATAATGGCGCTGGAAAATCGACGCTCATCAGCATCATCGCCGGACTGCATGCTCATGATGAAGGCACCTATTCGGTCGATGGCAAGCCGATGCACTTCCGGTCGCCGCGAGAGGCGCTCGATCTCGGAATTTCCGCCGTCTATCAGACGCTCGCCATGGTGCCGCTCCTCTCGATCTGGCGGAATTTCTTTCTCGGTTCTGAACTCATGAAGGGCGCGGGGCCATTTCGCCGGCTTGATGTCGCGACCATGTGTGACACGACCGATGCGGAATTGCGGCGCATGGGCATTAACGTGACCGATCTGGAGCAGCCCGTCGGCACGCTGTCGGGTGGCCAGCGCCAGGTCGTGGCGATTGCGCGCGCAATCCATTTCGGCGCCCGCGTGCTCATCCTCGATGAGCCGACGGCAGCGCTCGGCGTGACGCAATCCGGCATCGTTTTGCGCTACATCGCGCAAGCAGCGCGCGAGCAGGGCATCGGCGTGATCTTCATTACGCATAATCCGCATCATGCCTATATGGTTGGCGACCATTTCATGGTCTTGGCGCGTGGCGAGGTGGAGCTGGATGCACCGCGCTCGGAGCTCAGCCTCGACGCCCTCATGTTCCACATGGCCGGCGGCGCAGGCTTGAACGCGCTCCAGCATGAGCTGCATCGCGGGGAACCGCCGGCCGCTGCGGCTCATTGAATCTCCACTGTCGATGCGCCTCAGGGATAAATCGGAATGACCGTGAATGTCGGGCTGATCGGTTGCGGCATCATGGGAACCGATCACGCCATCATCCTGCGTCGCATGGTGGCCGGCGCGCGGTTGGTCGCCGTGCAAGATGCCTTTGCGCAGCGCGCGGAAAGTCTCGCCGCGCGCTTCACCGGTTTGCATGTGCATGCAACGCCGGAAGCCTTGATCGCCGATCCCAATGTTCATGCCGTGGTGGTGGCCTCCGCCGACGACAGCCATGCGGGCTATGTCCTGGCCTGCATCCGTGCCGGTAAGCCCGTCTTGTGCGAGAAGCCACTCGCAGCGTCCAATGACGCTTGCCGGGAGATCGTTGCCGCCGAATTGGCGTATGGCAAGCGTCTCGTTCAGGTCGGATTCATGCGGCGCTTCGACCCCGGCTATGTCACGATGCGCGATACGCTGCGCAGCGGCAGTCTTGGCAAGCCGATCTTCCTGCATTGCGTCCATCGCAACAAGATTGCGCCGGACTACATCACCTCGGATCTCGTCATCGCCAATTCTGCGGTACATGAGATGGATGTGGCGCGTTTTCTGCTCGATGAGGAATTCGCCGCCGTGACGGTGATCAGCGCGCGTGCGAGCCGGCTGTCCTCGCAACGTCAGCCGCAATTCGTGGTGCTGGAGACGGTGGCGGGCGTCGTCGTCACTGTCGAAATCTCGCCCGATGCCCAATATGGCTATGACGTGCAGGGCGAGCTTGTCTGTGAGGACGGGTCCATGTCTCTCGCACCCGTGCCGAACGTGACACTCCGCAAAGCTGGACATAGCGGTTTTGTCGTGGAGGAGGATTGGCGCACGCGCTTCGCGGACGCCTATCGCCTGCAAGCCTGCGCATGGATCGAGGCAATCCAAACCGGGCGACCCACGGGGTCCAGCGCCTGGGACGGCTATGCAGCTTCGGTCACAGCCTATACCGCTCTCGACGCTCTGAAATCACGTCAGAGAACAGCTATTCACCTGGAGGCGCGTCCTGCGTTGTATGATCAATGAACGATATGTCCGGCAAGGTTGCGGTCGTGACCGGCGGCACGCAGGGGCTTGGTGCTGCCATCGCGCGCGAATTCGCGCGGCGTCATGCGGCGGGTTTGGTCATTTGCGGGCGCAATGTTGAACGCGGCCATGCCGTTGCCGCCTCAATTGAGGCAGAAACACACACCCGCACCGTCTTCGTGCAAGTCGATCTCGGGGATGTGGAGTCCTGCCGGGCCATTATGGCGGAAGCCGATCGCGTTTTCGGCCGCGTCGATACGCTGGTGAATGCGGCGGGTAGTACCGATCGCGGTACGATCCTCGACACCTCGCCGGAATTGTTCGATCAAATCTTCGCCGTCAATGTGCGCGCGCCGTTCTTTCTAATGCAGGACGCCATCCTGCTGATGCGGCGCGACGGGATCGAAGGCACCATTGTCAATATCGGCTCGATGTCCGCCATGGCCGGCCAGCCTTTCATCGCCGCCTATTGCGCCTCCAAGGGTGCCCTCGCCACCCTCACGCGCAACACCGCCTATGCGCTGCTGCGCAACCGCATTCGCGTCAACGGGCTGAACATCGGCTGGATGGCGTCGGACGGCGAAGATCGCATTCAGCGCGAGTTCCACGGCGCCCCGGCGGATTGGTTGGAGGCAGCGGCACGCGGCCAACCCCAGGGGCGGTTGATCGATCCCGCCGAAGTCGCGCGTGCGGTTGCTTTCCTCGCCAGTCCCGAGTCCGGCCTCATGACGGGTTCAGTGATCGAATACGACCAGGCCGTATGGGGCGCCTATGACTCGTCACCGGCGCCGGTCGCGCCCATGTAAGGGCTTGATCCATATCAAGGTCCTTGACGCGGCAACCGCCTAAGCCTGGGTCGTGAGATAGCATATCCACACCCAGGGAGCGCTCGGAAGCGATGAGACCGATCGACGTGAGCGAGATGATGACCAGGGCCG